>NZ_SZPQ01000022.1 GCF_005217455.1 Martelella alba | reverse complement strand
CGCTTCCATCGGAAACGGTGATCTGGCAGCCTGAGTTCACAGACAAAACACTCTCCCGGAAAACCGGGGCGGTTCAAACTTTGTATCGCCTGTTACTGTTGAAAAGCGACAATCTTTGATCTTTGAAATCGCCCAGCTCATCACAGCTGATAATGGAAGGCTCCACGGGAAGATTGGCGGCAAAGAAATTATTGCCCAACCCGGCATACCTCCCCAGCCCCAGGCTCAGCAACAGATGTTTCAATACGCCGTTTTCCGAAAGAATCGCCAGAAATTTACCCTGGCTGACTCTTAGCAACTCACTGATGTGGGTAATGGCGGCCGAAGAGTGGCTATAACTGCTAAGGGGCAGATTTAGGCTGACGATCCTGGCAAGCATATGCTGTAATTTATGAAAGTTCACCCTATCCGACAGTTCATTGTCAGTGATAAAAAGACGGGAATTATCGATGGTTTGCGTGGGGGGAGGAAGTCTATCTTGGCTGATCACCATTGCCTTTAACGTGATTAGGATAGGCGCATCTTTATTATAATTCGTTATGCCAGTAATAGGTTGGTTTGCCATTTGAAATTTTATTGATGCCGCTTTATACCAAAACGGTTCCTTAATGATATAGGTATCAGCCATATACTTGCCGGGCATAAAAGCATCTGCAGGGTCAAAGGACGTCATTTCATTCTGATTTACAAAATCTTTATATTTAATGAGCTCATGGTGTTGAGGCACATAACGAAGATAATAAACAAGCCATTGTGATTCATACAATAATCTCTGTCTGGCATGCGTGACATTTTGGGATGGACTGGAGATATCTAAATCCAGCACATAGTCACGTTGCGCGGCATGCAGCACCAACACCACACGCTGCATGGGGTGAAAATCGTATTCTTTACTCCATGACCAGATAATCCTGTATCTCGCTGAAAGAGAATATTTATTCGAAAAATCATTTACATAGAGGATGGCGCGGTCCCGGTCCATGATAGAAATATGCCTGCCGATAAGATAATCAAAACTCACTTCTTCTGTTAGACACTTGAAGAATCGGGAAAAATAGATATAGAGGGCAGATATCGTATTTCCAGGTGTCTCCGTCCAGGATTGGTAATATTGCGAAAACAGCCTGAGCCGATAGAGAATGATGCCATGTTCAGGCAATCTTGTGATGTTTTTCTCTATATCTCTCATAGGCTCGAATTTCATTTTTCTCAAATTGATATAGGGCTTTTCGACACTTGTTGTCAACAAATCCAGTAAAGATACAGGATCGCTGTCACGGAAGGCCGCCGATGTCCAAATACCCTTTTTGTTGCGCTGGACGGGTATGGCATAATTAATATCTCTAACATTCATAGACTTAATAATACGCCAAAGAGAGCGCATATCATCTCTGATAACTTGATAAAAATTACCATCAATGGCAATGTATTTTTGTGAGTGCAATTCATGATGTGCAACGGTAAATATACCAGATTCGCTTGGAGTCAGTAGATCACGATCAACTTCCAGAGACCATTTTTTTGCGTCTTTTTCACGTTTTTTTATCTTATCAGAAAGATGATTGTTAACCCAGTCGACATTATCGAGAGTATTTCTCTTCAAAAACCCTTCGATGTGGGCTCTCGTTGGCAGGAAAACGGGGATGGGATTGATATAGGATATCATCTCGAGGGAGATAATTTTCCCGGTATCGGCTAAAAAGCCGGGTGCTGAGACAACCAGCCTTCGCAAAATATAAGTGTTCAACACGTGACGTGGAATATTGGCTGACTTGGCACCCAGCAAAATACGGTAGAGAGTGTTATAGGACAGTCGGCCAAGAGACTTACCAATCGAAATCAAAGAAAATATAAGATCAAAAGAATCGAAGAGAATATCCTTAAATTGCACCTCATACTCTTCATCGTGCCAGTAATTCCATAAAACTTCATAAAAGGGAATCAACTCCACGAGATTGTTTACCCAGGTTCTATCCCGCAATCTTTCCTTCATTGCCTGGGATAATTCGGCTAGTAGCTCTTCATTCAAACAATCAATGGTGAGAAGAACAGATGTCATTTCACCTTTGCATAGGTCCGCGACAAAATAGTATTCCGGCGCCGGATTCTCTATACGATTGTCCTCGGGTTTTTTAATTAAGAACTCAAGATAATCGTCACAATAATTTTCATCAAAATTTAGAAGGTTACACATTTCTAGGAAGTTGATAGCGATTTTTTTTCTGTTCCGGATATGCAGATGCATATGTGTTTTTCGCCAGTTCTCTTCAAGTTTATGCAACACGGGTAGATGCCGTCTTAAACTCATATCAAAAATAAAAGGCGCGCTTAAGAGAGTGGAAATCAGTGCCATACGGTTATCATGTAAATATAAAAGTGTAATATGGCCAAAGTTGCTGGCAGGCGAGCTAACCCACTGTCCCGTTGCGATAGGGTTTTTGATATAATGCCTAGAATAGACTTTGAATGTATAGATATGTTTTGGTTTAAATATCAGATCGATGAAACCGAATGGCGACTTGCTGATATACATGCACGTCATGTTTCTTGCCTCAAAAAATTTGTCGTGCACGTTATACTCTATAAATTGACGATAATATTCTTCTTGCTGGATGAACTCACCGGAGCGGGCCAGGGAAAAAATACTTGTATATTGTGATTCTCCACGACTTTGAAAATCTATGGACTGTAGCAGTTCGGCTTTATTGTAAGATTTGATAACATAGAGCACATCAAGATGACTCAATGCATACTCAAGATTTTTCTGCTGGGCGAGATACCAGTAGGTTGCCGCCGCGATATATAAATCAAGATTGCCTTGGCCGACGTGTTGGTTATAATAGTTAAAATAGTCATTGTTGTTTTTCTCGAGTTGCGCATCTCGCCAGGCACGCTTGGCCACGATGAGTTTGGCTTGAATGATTTTCTGATCGTCGGTTAACGTCTGCATCATATCGGCGTCATTCATATATAATTGGGCGTTGGCGTTCATAATTTGTTGTAAACGAAGAAGATACTGTAGCAAGAGGAGACACTCCGCATCGTATTTAATGAGAGAATCCAGGCTGTTAATCCATTGATTTGGCGTCCAGACCCGCTCATCGTTTTCCCGGTCGATGGTGGTTTCGATATAATGATCAAGAATTTCCTGAGTTTTCAATATTGGCCATAAATTCCTGTAATTCCAGCTTTCCTCAGAGTAGTTACTGACGATGCGTGTGCGAGAAAAATCCATCAATCGGGTCAAACGTTGAATGCGTGTATCTGACTGTTCCTGTTCTGAAAAATAGAGATCAAATTCATTTATGCAAATCTTTGTGATGGTATCGATATCAATCAGATTCTCTCTTTCGCTAAAAAGTTGCCAATATTCAGTGAATTCGCCAGGAACCATAAAGATGTTGCCATGGATACTAATATTATTATTATGGTTGTATTCAAAAATGTAGTAAAAAAATCTTTTGATAAAAGCGATAGTAAATTTTTTTTCGTCGCTACGGAGTATGGCATCATAACTTTCAATATTGTTCTGATATAGTACCCGCTCTAGTGTGGTGGCATATTGGTCATATTGGAGGTGTTGGCAATAATCGTGATGGGCCTGTTGCATTAATAAAATATAGTCGTGATAGTCCAGCCAATAGGATAAAGTCATGTTTTGCTCTTTTTTACTGTTCTCGATAAAAAGATATTTCGCTTCATCAAAACTGAGTCCATTTTTCAATGTCACGGCTTCTCTTAATGTTTTGAATTTAATTTTTTCCACTGCCTTGCGCAGCGTGTTTAGTAAGTCTTCGAAGAGTTGATCGATAAATATCCGCTTTTTGAGCTTATCATCCAGTGCGGATTTCGGGGTAATCCATGAACTTTGCACATTCAGGCAAAGGTTGATAGCATTTTCCAGGTATTTTTTTTCCAGAATCAAATGCACGGTTTCCCGTTTATGGCCCAAAAACAGCGCCTGATCAAAATCATCGGTTAGATTTTTTGCAAGATAACCATCGAAATCAACAAGCCATTCCAGTGAGAGCCGGGTATCGCTCCGGGCGAGGTTAAACGTCTGCTTGTGCTTTTCATGCATTTCCCGCGCAAACGGGTCCGGTAATGTGATGGATAAGGCGCAACCGATCTCTTTCGTCATTCCCCTGTGCGACTCGCGCGGGGAACGTTGTCGTTTCCACCACACGGGGTGTCCGCCGCCGCCTTTGCGCCGCAGGGCGGCGGCTACGGGAGGGAAGGTAAAGCCGAGCGCGGCCCGTCCGAATTGTATTGTCGCATCCAGCGCCCGGCGCCCCAGACCCGCGATGCCTTGCGCTGAAAAATCACGATTGCCCCTTGCGGCCTCTCGCGTTTCCGCGAAAGCGGGAAAGGGTCCGCGCCGATGTAACGCGACAAGGCCGACAACGCCCAACACCTGAGCCGCCAGACAGATAAATTGTCCCAACAGCGGCATTTCGCGCGACTCGACGAGATTTTCGATATGATAATAATCGCCATCGGTTACCAATAACCGGCCATCGACATCGCCGAGATACACAACCTTGCCGCTCGGCAGTGTGGTGGGTCGAACCGGTGCGTATCGCTCTCCTCTCTCATCTTCGATGCGCATTAACAACACTTCCTGGCCGGGGATGATTGTGCCGCGATGCGCTAATAGCTCGTTTCGGCATTGGTAGAGGGCGTCTATCTTTTTTTCTTCTGCCGCGAGAAAGGCGGTCTTTGATCGCGTTCGCCTACGTGGTTTGGCATTTCCATTAATGACGCTATTTAACGCATAATTATGGACGTCGCGGATCGGCAATGGTTTTTGATAGGGTAACGGAATGATATGATCAGGCCGTGCCTGGCCCAGGGGCGCGCTGTTGGCGGCAAGATATCTTTCGGTATACATATTTGCTCCAGAATAATTTACCTGTAGAAGGTATTTTGCCGATCATTCAGGGGGCAACCCAGTCGGCCAGATGTTTAAACTCATCGAGAGAGGACAAGATATCGAGATAGCATTGCACATAAACATCTTCTGATGCCGACGGTCGATCGCCATATTCGGTCAGTATGGCGGACAGCCGATCAAGCGACTCTATACTCATCGGAAAAATGTAGTTGAGATCCTGAATGCTTATATCGTCGAGGATAAGCCGGGCAAGATAAATATAGATCGCGGGTAAGTGGTAGCCCAGCCGTTTAACTCGACCATGCGCCAGGCTTTTTCTCAATTTTATCAGTAAAGACACCAAATAATAGAAACGTTGCCGGCGGGCCTGCGTATCCGTTTCCTGATAAAGGCGCGCGATGCTCCGCCAGGGGGAGGCCGTATCCTCGGGGCGGCCAGAGTGGGGAGAAAAGGTGGTAAACCAGTCGGCGTGGCGGATGCGCAGGGCCTTTGTCTGGAACAACGGCTTGGCGATGATGGGAATTTTTATTTCCTCCGCCAGGATAGGACCGCGCAATGTCCTACGCTCAAACCCGCTTAAGCTTGAGAACAGTATAATTTTTTCTATTTCATGAGAGGGCGGGAAGAAATTATTTGAAAATATCAGATATTCCATGATATGAGCCATCTCTACGGTTTCATTAAAGGCATAGGAAAAAAAATCTCCTCGTAAGGTGACATATAATACGGAACGATTGGCGGAGGTATATTCAACAAGCCATTTTTCGCTGGTGAGAAGTGTCTCTTTTCGCATGAATTCAATTGTACTGCAAGCGACATTCGTGGAATTTTTCACGTCGTGCGTGTGAGTGATGTTAATTGGAATCCGATTGACAACAGTCGGCCCGTTTTTGAGAAAATCGACGGCATAACCCGCGTAGAGCTTACACCGTTCTGATGACGATAAAATAAGATGGCCATCTTGTAATTTTCCTATATCTAAAAAACTGATAATGGACGGTTCCACCGGTAGCGCGGGGTCGAAGAAGTTATTACCCACCCCGGCAAAGCGTCCGTCGCCCAAGCTGAGCACAATATGCTTCAAAAGATGTGATTCGGAAACAATTGCTAGTGATTTACCGGCCGGGATCTGACGCAACTGGGTATTGTTGGTGATGGGTTCTGGCGAAATAAGATATCTGTTTAATGCCAGGTTTGAAATAACGCTATAACTTAATAGGAATTTCATTTTTTTGAAATTGTCGCCATCGAGCAATTCTGTTTCCTTGATTTGGCGAAACAGAAGAAGACTAGCGTCATCTCCAACGCTTGCGTTACGTAATTGCGTCTTATAGTCGGAGGGAAGGGCATGCATTGTCATGAGCACCGAAGGGGATTTCAGATAAGTGAAAGGCGAAGGAAAATCCTGATGGATTTGTTGGTGTCTGACAACGAGGGATTTATACCAAGTCGGCTCCCGCAGTAGATAACCATTTTTAAGATATTTTCCCGGCGATAACTTTTCCTGTCCATCGGCGATTTGCGTTTCATTGTGTCGCCGGAAATCTTTATACTTTATAAGTTGATAACTTTTAGGAACGATTTTGATATACTGTAATATCCACTGATATTCATAAAATACCTGCTGCTCAAGTTGTTGCATTTCCGCAAGCGGGCGCAATGTTTTGAGATCGATAACGAAGATAAAGCCATCTATACGTAGAGTCAGTACCACTTGCCTGACAGGATACTGATCATGTTCATTTCTCCACAGATACACCAGACGATACAATATGATTGGTTGTCGACCGCGTGTGATATCCCTGATGCAATGATATAAGAAATCCCGCTCCGGCGGTTCGAGCCACAGTCCCAATGAGGTAATGAATGCCCTCTCATCTTTAAGACAATGGATTAGCAAATTCACCAGATGATCGGGTTTGGCGGCGAGGGGGAAAAGCGCTGTTAATTGGTCCATTAAATTTTCGGTTAATGATGTAAGACAGAGATAGTTTAATTTGGGGCGGGTATTGCGAATGAGCTCCGTTGGGGCGATTTCACGGGACGGTTCAAAAGTGATCGTTTCTAATATCGCAAAGCTGCCCTGTGTCTTATGCAATGTGGTTTCCAAGGCGGAAATGGGATCGGGGTCCTGAAAAGGCGCGGAAATCCACAGGTTTTCGGGTGTCCTCACGATAGGTACGGCGTAGTTCAGGTCTGTGCCATTTGACGGCCGGGTAATACGCCACACTTCGGAGACCTTATCCCATAAAACCTGATAATGTTTATTGCCTATTTGAATAAGTCGATATTGGTTGCTGTTAATTTTATCCAGTGTAAAGATACCATTTTCACTAATGGTTAATAATCCTCTGTCGATGGCAAGGGACCATTTTCTGGCTACATTATTTTTGAGATTATTTTCAGTAATGACGTGATTACGGAACCAATCAAGTTCGTTCACCGCATTTTTGAAGACGAAGTTTTTCAAGTGTCGAGAAAACGAGATGATCATGTAAGCAGGATTAATAAATTTCATTAACTCCGCGAACACGATCTTTGTTCCCGCGGCAGTCATGGAGGGGACATCCTCGAGAATTTTTTCCAGGATGAATTTGTTAAGGGAGTTGCGTGGTATATTCAAAGCTTTGGCGCTGAGTAAAATGCGATATATGTTGTTGTAGGTTAACTTGCCCATGGCATTCCCCACTGTGATCAAACTGAAAACCAAATCAAATATATCAAAAATTAAATCCTGGAATTTTATCTGATAATTAATATCATGCCAGTAATTCCAGAAAACCTCATAAAAGGGGATAAGCGAGGTCAAATAGTCCAACCAGTTTCTATCTCGTAAGTAAACTTTCAGTTCCTGGGCCATTTCCAATAGCATTTTTTCGTTCATAACATCGATAACGTCAATGACGGAGGAAAAATGGTTAGCGCAACTATCCGCAATAAATAAATAGTCACCAGTGGGATTTTCAATTTGATTTTTTTCTGGTTTTTTTAAGAAAAAGTCAAGAAATTCGGTGGGCGTGCCGATTTCAACATTTAATAGTCGCAACAGATCTCGCTTATACACAACAATGCGCTTTCGGTGGCGCAAATCCAAAGAAAAAAGGGAGTTTCTCCACTCCGCTATCAGCAAATTTACTATCTCACTTGTTTCCAAAAAGGTAATATTTTGAATAAAAGGTGCGCTTAATAACGTTGAGATAAGCGCCAACTGTTTATTTCTTAATCGGGCAATAGTAATATGGCCAATATTGTTGGCCGGCGAAAGCACCCAGTGGTTTTGTACTAAAGTATTTTGAATATACTTTCTTGAATATACTTTGAAAGAGAAGACTTCTTGCGGTTTTTCTATAAGATCAATATACTCAAACGGAGAGTAGTGCAAAAAAAACAAAGTGCGGTTCTTCGCTTCAAGATAATAATCATGCAGTTCATATTCGGCAAATTGGTTAAAAAAAGCATTGTAGCTTTCCATTTCATCTGATCGGGATAACTCAAAGACGCTGGTGTATTTTTCCTGAAAGCGATTTCTCATTTCTATAGCGTACATCAATTCTGCGTTATGGTATTCCTTAATAATATGAAAGATGTTCAAGCTATCATAAGCGTTTTTTCCCGCGCCCGAGGAGGATAAGTACCAGTAGGTTGCCGAAGTTATGGATAATTCTATGTTTCCTTCCGAGATCAAACTGTCGTGGAGTTTTATAATGTTAGCGTTATGAGTTGAGTTCTGCTCTGGGTCAATTAATTCCCGCGTGGCGTAAAGTTTGGCCTTGATCAGATGTTGTTCCGCAGTTTCCGCTTGCAAATTAATATTGTTTTCGAGATAATTGCCGGCCTTGCCATTCATCAGTAGTTGTAATCTGAGCATATATTGTAGCAAAAGCAGGCACTCGCTATCATAGTGTATCTTCTCGAATATGCCTAAGTTCCATTGATGTGGATTCCAATGCGCCCGATCAGATATTTTTTTTAGATTGGTTTCAATAAAATGCTCAAGGATTTCCTGGGCTTTGATGAATGGCCATAAATTCTTCGCCATCCAGGAGTCCTTATCATAGGACTGGGAGATACGATTGCGAGAAAATTCAATAAGTTTGAGTAGTCGCAGCAAATGTGTGCTGTGTTGGAATTGGTTCTCAAAAAAGAGTTTTATTTCATCCCCCAAGACCTGGCTTAACGCGGTAATATTAATCGGTTGAATGTTTTGGCTGAATATATACCAATATTCCGTGAATTCACCCGGTATCAGATAGGTGACGCTTTGTAAACTGATGTCGTTAATCCGGTTGTACTCAAATATATAATAAAACAGTCTTTTGTAAATGGTATTTTTTAGATCATCCTCATGGTTGTCAATAATAGCTTGGAGTATGTCCATATTGTTGTAGTAAAGAGTTTTTTCAATAATTGTCGTTTGAGGGTCGTATGTCATATTCGCGATAAATTCCTTATGCGCGGTTTCCATCAAACTTAATATATGATATTGTGATGAAAGCGTTGTATCAGACTGATTGGGGGCGCTTTCAATTTTATCGATAAGCAATATCTTAGCGGATTCGAATGTCAGACCGTTACTCGCGTCAATGGTTTCGCGTAAAAGTTTAAGATTGACCTCTTCAAAGACTTTTTTCAGATCCCAATGTAAATTTTCCAAAAAAATGTCGATATAGACCCGTTTGGAAAAAAGCTCCTTGGTTTTTTTCTCGGGCAATATTAATAAATTGGTTTGTTTCTGGCAATTGTCCATAATTTTCTCTATGTATTTTTTTTCCAGGATGAGCATGACAGTTCGGCGCTTGTCGGTCAGGAATGAGGCCCGGTCGAAATTTTGCTGTATCAGACGCAGCAGGTAAAGATCGAAGTCTATATACCACTCCAGGGTGAAAGGCTTTTTACGGGTCCTGTTGATGAATTGCGCTAAGTTGTACGCATGCAGTTGACGCGCCTCATGGGTGGGTAGCCGGATTTGCATGATACAATCGCCATGGGGCTTCGCTTCCGGATGCGTTTGCCGTTTTCGCGGGACGCGCCATACAAGGGGGGCGGGAATGCCGCCGGTATGTTCCCTGCTGGCGGAATGGGCCGACGCGGTCGGCAACAGGCCTGCCGAGAGCCAGTGGCGGCAGGTCTGTTTGAGCCGATGTAACGCGCCCATCGCCCTTGCGGCCACCGTGGCGGCGGGGCGTTCGGCTAGGGCGCTTACGTGAGCATGGCGGCGGCGATAGAGGGCGTTGGAGACCCGGGGTGAGACGGCGACATAGCCTATCAGGGCCAGCAGATGGATAAAGAGATGCGTGGCTGTCGCCGCCACGGACGGACCGTTGGGCTCCACCAGGTTCTCGATGTGGTAGCATGTGCCGTTGGCTGTTAACATTTTGTCACCGAAATACCCGGTATAAATGCGATTGCCGCTGGGTAGCGTCACTCGCCGGCAGGGGACGTGATAGCGTGCCGCCTGATACTCGACTTGGATATATTTCCATTCGTTTGCGGTTGCAAGACATTCGGGATGTTTTAGCAGTTCTCCACGACAGCGGTATATATAATCCACCTGGCTTTCCTCGCTATTCTGGGGCATGGACATTGGTCGGGAGCGCGCAGAGCCGGCGTACTGGCCTCTTTCATTACGCGGCGCGGATAAATTGGCCCGCCAACCCTGTCGAGGCGCCAGGGGGGTGTTGGATAAGCGCGTGGCTATGCCGGCGATTTTATGCGCCGGTTGTGACGCGGAATATCCGTCGGGCAAATGCGGGCCAATTTCTCCAGAAATGGAAAAAATAGAATGAGCTGGCATATCTACTCCTCATTGTTCTGGCTTGGTCAGGATCAGGTGGGCGGTGGTCGTCGGTAGAGTGCGCGTTGCCTTTATATGGACTGAGTTATGATTTAATTTCGTCAGGAATCGTGAAAAGTTTTATTATTGGGTGTTTTTCTCCGAAGTGAATATTGGAAGTGATAATTAACATGCTGTTATTTATTTGGAAGGCATGGGCTGTTCTCTTCCGCGCATCGTTATCTAACCATTTGTCGGCGGGAAATGCAGTTGAAGATCGATGAAGATGTTTATGAACCGCCGTCACTGTTGCCCGCCGGAAATCATTCGCTTGGCATCGTGGTGGCAAAAGAACAGCCAGTGAACATTGATAGCTATGAATTAAACAGTAACGACAACCATTCCGGCAGGAATGAAATAACATACAACATCAAGCCGATAAAGCCGCCGACCAGCGTACCGTTAATGCGAATATACTGTAAATCCTTACCGATATTCAGTTCCACTTGTTGCGACATGTCCGCTGTATTCCAGCTTTTCACCGTGTCACTGATATGCCCGGTGAGAAATGCCGCAAAATTGGGCGTAAGTCTCTGCGCCGCGTTGTTCAGATGGCGATTGAGGGAGCGCTGCAATTGTTCATCACCTTTCAGCATCTGACCCAGCCACAGGCCGGCCCCGGCCGCTTTGTCGAATATCAACGGTCGTGCATGGGAAAGATCGTCCCTGAGCCAGCAGATTAACTCGTCCCATAAGTGGCCGGCATAGGCGTTGAACGCCGGATCGCTTCGCAGATACGTTTTGATATCGTTGACTTTGCCCAGGGCGGGATCACGACTGTCAAGCCAATGGATGAGCCGGCGCGCCAAATGATCGAAGCGCCGCCGCACCGCATGACCGCTATCCCCTTCGATTTCGTCAAGCAATGATTTGAGCGCGTCGGAGACCAATTCGGCTCCTTGCTCGCCCAGCCAGGCGCTGGGCAGCCATTTTTCTTTGCGCGGATGTTTTGTTTTAAGCCACAGTTTAAGTTGTTCGGCGATGGCCAGCCGGACCGAGGGCTTATTCAACTGCCGGCTGACGGCGACTATGGCGACATCCAGCAGAGCCTGATGGCGGCCGTCTCTGGTCAGGGCGGTCAATACGTTCGCCGTCAGCCTCGCCAAATCAAGCCGGTCAAGCAAGGCGTGTAAGACGCGGCGGAAAAGCTCCTGCATGGGGCTGTCTTGCGCCAGTGTCAGAAATCCCTGCGCCAACTGCCTCGCCGCTTCGCCGATTGTGTTGCCGTTAGCGGGCCGGGATAGCCAATCGGCAATGATGTCGGCTGAATTCTGTTTTTTAAGCAGCGCATCGATAGAGGCGTTATTGAGAAATTTTTCCTCGACGAACTTCGCCAGGTTATCGGCAATCTTGTCCTGGTTACGGGGAATGACGGCGGTATGGGAACCGATAAAGGGCACGGGTATCCGTCGAAATAATGCCGCGATTGCGAACCAGTCGGCCATGGCGCCCACCATGGCCGCTTCCGCGACGGCCTTGATGCCGTCGCGCCAATAACCGGGAGCGCAAAACAGACTGATGACAAAAACCGCCGCCGCGCCGCACAATAGCGCCAACGCCCGCCGTTTGCTTTGCCGCAACGCCTGTTGTCTGGTCATTTTCACCCCCGGTCGAATGTACGCCGGGATAATAGCACGACGCTAGTCGCCGACGGCCCGGCTAAAGGCATCCACGGCGACCAGCGCATGAGCCACGTCTTCCGCGGTCAGCGATGCGTTCACGTTGCGCAGGGTATCGCCTTCGGCGCAAGCCAGCGTGCCTATCTTCACCAAATCGGCGAAAGAGGCGTTTTCCAGGTGAATGTCTTTGAGCGTCGTGGGCATGCCGATCAGGCGATAAAAACGGATGTAACGCGCCAGTTCTTCATCCGGCCGCTGTTCCAGCAGCATATGCGTCAGGGTGCCATAGGCGACTTTCTCGCCGTGAGTCAGATGATGAATATCGCCTTGAACGGCGGTGAAGCCATTATGGATGGCATGGGCGCCCGCCAGGCCGCCATTCTCGAATCCCAGTCCGGAGAGTAGGGTATTGGCTTCGACCACGGCTTCCACCGCCGGCGTGACGGCATGGCGCTCAACCGCTTTATAGGCGCTGTAACCATAAGTCAGCAGTGTTTTTTCGCAGGCTTCGGCTATCGCCATCCCGGCGATAGTGGGTTTCCCGCCCACCATGGAAAGCGAGTGCGTCCGCTGGACCGCCTGGGCTTCGACATAGGTCGCCAGACCGTCGGCGATGCCGGAGGCGAACAATCTGACCGGCGCTTGCGCGCAGACCTCGGTATCCACCAGAACCAGATCGGGGTTCTTGGCATAAAACCGATAAGTCTCGAATACGCCCTCATCGGAATAGATTACGGACAATGCGCTACAAGGCGCGTCCGTGGAGGCCACGGTGGGGATGATCACCACCGGCTGTTTAAGTTCGTTGGCCACCGCTTTGGCGGTGTCCAGCGTTTTACCGCCGCCCAGTCCGGCAATGATGTCGCATTCGTCGCTGCGGGCGATATCCGCCAGACGGGTAATTTCATTGGCGGAGGCTTCGCCCTTGAATCGTTCGCGATGGGCGCCCACGCCCGCGTGATCAAGAGAAGTCTTAACGCGTTGGCCGGTAATTTCCCATACGATATCGTCGGCTATCAGCAGGGCCTTACCGCCCAGCGGCGAAAGGTATTTGCCCAATGCATCCAGGACTCCCCGTCCCTGAACATATTTGCCAGGAGATGAAAAAATGAAATCGTTCATATGCCTATCCTCTTGGGAAAGTGGTTAATCACCTTTGTCACTATAAGCGTGGCGGCCTGCCGGTTTTGAGGAAGATGTGCCGGGTTCGTCCAAATTAGGAATAAACCCGCCATACTTTACATGGCGCGTTGCGCATCGCCTTTTTGTTGACGCTGTTGATTCGCCTTGTTCGTATCGTCGGTCGCGCGCGGAGAATGTTGAGGGACAGAATCGCGCGGCAACTCGAAATCATTGGGTTTTAAGTGTAATAATAGCCGATCGCCTTCGGCGCTAAATCGCGGGCGGACAGGTTGATTGATTGCCGAGGATGTCGGCGGGTCGGGAAAGTCGGATGCGGTGTCCCCTATTGGCATGATTTTCGGAAATAGATTCTTCTATGCGTAGACTGGTTCAAATAGGTATTTTCCCCCGGCTGTCGTTTATGCTGATATTGGCGGCCATCGCGTTGTTTCCCTCGGTGTATGCGCGCGCCGCCGATCCGACCGCGGCCGGCCCGGCCACTGCGCCGGCGAAAGTCAATGCCGCCGCCGAGCTGGCCAAACTGCAAAAGCAACTGGATGGCATTAAGCAGAAAGTTTCCGCGACGCCTTCGGATACATTGTTAAGCGAGCTGGACGACGCCACGCTGAAAGTGGGCGCCGACGCCGACGCCCTGGTGGCCGCGTTGCAACCCGATCAGGCGCAGGTTCAGGCGCAATTGGCCATTCTGGGACCGCCGCCGGCGCAAGGCGCGATGCCTGAAACCGCGACGGTCGCCCAGCAACGCGTGACGCTGAACAATCGCAAAAACCTGATGGACAGTCAGATAGCGCGGGCCAAGGCCATTAGCCAGGGGGCCGTCACGTTATCGGCCCAGATAACCGATCTTCGCCGTAATGCGCTGCGAACGCAAATGGCGCTCAACTCCGGCAGTATTTTGTCCGCCGGTTTTTGGTCGCCGTTATTCGATACCCAAGCGGAGGATACCCAACGCCTGGCGGATTTCAGCTCGGAGATAACCGATGCCTGGCTGGCGGCTTGGGAGCCGGATTGGCGTCTGGGTTCCGGCGCGTTGCTGATTCTGGCGCTGGCGGTCTGGGCTTGTGGTTCCCGACTGCTGGATAAAGGGCTGGGCTGGTTCAGTATCCATGTCCTGCCCGAGGGAAGATTGCGCCGCAGTTTCATGGCGTGCGCCTCCGCGCTGGTCACGGTGTTGTCGGTCGGGGTTGGGGCGCAATGCGTAGATCTGTTATTTACCCGTCATCCCGATGTGTCCCAGCGCGTGCAGGATTATGCCGGCGATTTACTGTTGCTGAGTCTTCTTTCCGCACTGATAGCCGGTCTGGGAAGAGCTTTTTTATCCATCCAGCGCCCCTCGTGGCGGTTGCCGGCCATCTCGGATCCTGTGGCGCGGGCCATGCGCACCCTGCCGCCGATGTTGGCGGCCTTTATTCTGGTGTTCGGCGCGGTGGAACAAATGAACCGTCTGGTGGGCACCAGTCTGGCCACCAGTATTTTCGGCAACGGCATCTCCGCTTTGCTGGTCGCGGTCACGGCGCTGATTGCGCCGTTGCGGACCAACCGGGTTCGGCGCCGGATGCTGGCCGAAGGCGAACAGCCGGAGGCGCGCACCACGGTCACCGGCCTTATCATTCTGGTCACCACGGTGACCGCGCTGGCCATTCTGCTCTCTCTGCTGGTGGGGTATATCGCGCTGGCCCGGTTCTTGAGCTACGAACTGGTTTGGGTGGGATTGGTGCTGTCTTGCCTGTATCTGCTGATCCAACTGGTGGTGGATCTTTGCGATAGCCTGTTTTCGCCCAGTACCGTGGTGGGGTTGCGCATCAAACATTCTCTGGGCCTCAGCGATCGCCACCTGGCGCAAGCGGCCACCCTGCTTTCCGCCATCGGTAAAACCGCGTTGATTATCATAGCGGCGGTGGCCTTACTGAACGGGGCCTCCGGTTTCACAACCCCGATGGCCCTGTTTGATAAGATCATGGATATGTGGGGCGGCAAAGGGCTGGAGAAGTTGAATATCGTGCCCGCCCATGTATTGAACGCCCTGATTTTTCTGGTCGTCGGCCTGTATGTCCTGCGTGCGTCGCGCCGCTGGCTGGACAAGGACTTTTTGCCGAAAACCATGATGGAAACCGGCATGCGGGCATCCCTGGTGATTTTGTTCACCAACGTCGGCTATGTGCTCCTCACCTTGCTGACCTTGTCCACACTGGGTATTCAATGGAACAATCTGGCCTGGATAGTGAGCGCCTTGTCGGTCGGTATCGGGTTCGGCTTGCAGGAGATCGTCAAAAATTTTATCTCCGGCCTGATTTTGCTTATTGAACGGCCGGTGAAAGTCGGTGATCTTATCACCATCAGCGGGATTGAGGGGGATATCCGCCGCATTAATGTCCGCGCCACCGAGATTCAACTCGGCGACCGCTCCACCGTGATTGTGCCTAACTCGCAATTTATCTCGCAAAACGTTCGCAACGCCACCATGGGCAATGCCCAGGGAGTGGCGACCATCGCGCTGACGTTCCCGCTGGATATCGATCCTGAACAGGTGCGCAACCTTTTGCTGGAAACTTACCGCGATCATGAATTGATTCAGGAATCGCCGGCGCCGTCGGTCACCTTCAGTCAATTAAGCCCTAATGGGATTGTGTTAAGCGTTACGGGGTTCGTGAGTAGCCCGCGGATTGTGGCCAACACCAAAAGTGATTTGTTATTCGACATTCTCAAGCGGTTGCGGGCCGCCGGTATTGTATTGTCGATGCCGCAAAAGATGATTTTCGAGCAGACGCCGCTGCAGGCGGGGCGGCCCAAACCGGACGATGGCGGCGAATAAGCTATCCCGCGCGCGCCAGGCGACCTTTGCCGCCTGCGGGCCGTGCTGCGTTTTTATCGCGGCATCGCAACGCCGCGGACGGCGGAGCCTCAGTGGCGCTGAACCGGCGGCGATGTCCGGCCCTCGCCCAGCGGCCGCTGCATCAGTAGGGTATCCACCCAACGGTCGTGCTTGTAGCCCACCGCGGTCAGGGCGCCGATAAGGCTGAAACCCAGCTTTTCATGCAAGCGGATCGAGGCATGGTTTTCGCTATTGCCGATGACCGCCAGCATCTGGCGCCAACCGCCGCGCTCCGCCCGTGAAATGGCTTCACTCAGCAAAAGGCGGCCTATGCCGTGTCCGCCCATATCCGGATGAACGTACACGGAATCTTCCACCGTAAAACGATAGGCATACCGGGAACGGTATAACCCCAGATAGCAGTAACCCACCAGCCGGCCGTCCTGTTTCGCCGCCAGCCAGGGCAGCCCCTGACTTAACACCGCGGCCCGCCGGTTCAACATTTCCTCAAGGGTCGGCGGCTCGGTTTCGAACGAAGCGATGCCGTTTTCCACATGCCAGGCGTAAATTTGCTGGACGGCGCGCATATCGCTTTCGGCGGCATCAATGATGCTAATGGACGAATCGGACACGGCAAGAACCCCGGCGAATAAATTTGTTGCCAGCATAAAACAAAATCACTACACCGGAAAGCGCATCGCGACTGTTTTCCCGTCCGGCCGCCGCCTGGCACGATACGCCGGGCGCCCCCTCGGCGAAGGCATGGCATATCGGCATACGGCTCCGCCCGGCGGAAGGAACTTTTTACGTGAAAAAACCTCAATGATGATGAAGTGTGATCTATTTCGCAGTATATACTCGTCATAGTTCTCGTTGCAGGCGTATGCCGGCTGCTGATGATTAACACATCCCGGATATCAAGGAAAACCGACGGATTTTCGCCAAAGGCCGAACCGCGCTCCGGGGACAATTTATTGCCACTATAGGAATCTTTTCCGGCATGGAACGAAGATCATTTATCAAAGCATCATTCGCGCTCGCGGCCTATTGCGGCACTACCGGCGCATCGACGTTATTCATGCGCTCGGCCCTGGCCGCCGACGTTGTGGCCGATGGCAATGCGACGGCCTTTGATTTTTCCCTCTTGCGGCGCATGGCCGCCGATCAGGCCCTGCAACCCTACGGCGGACCGCCCGCTGAGTTGCCCAAGACCCTGGCCGACCTGACGCCGCAGGCGTATAACGCTATCCAATATGATCCCGCCCATTCCCTATGGCACGATATCCCGGGACGCCAACTGGATGTGTATCTGTTCCATGTCGGCATGGGGTTCAAACGCCGGGTACGGATGTATTCCGTCGATTCGGCCACGCATCAGGCCCGGGAAATCCACTTTCGGCCGGAATTATTCAATTACCATAACGCCGGCGTCGATACGGCGCAGCTCCAGGGTCGGGAAAACCTGGGTTTTGCCGGTTTTAAAGTGAACAAGGCGCCGGAGCTGACCCGTCGCGACGTGGTTTCTTTTCTCGGCGCCAGTTATTTCCGGGCGGTGGATGATACTTATCAATACGGTTTGTCGGCCCGGGGCCTGGCCATCGACACTTTCGCGGACAGACGGGAAGAATTCCCCGATTTCGTCGCGTTTTGGTTCGATCGGCCGAAGGCCTCCGATACCCGGTTCACGGTTTATGCGTTGCTGGACAGCCCCAGCGCCACCGGCGCCTACCGGTTTGTCATCAATTGCGAAACCGACCGCGTCGTCATGGATATCGATGCCCATATCCACCCGCGCACGGCCATCAAACAACTTGGCATTGCGCCCATGACCAGCATGTTCAGTTGTGGTACCAACGAGCGGCGCGTGTGCGATACCATCCATCCGCAAATTCATGATTCCGATCGCCTGGCGATGTGGCGCGGCAACGGCGAGTGGATTTGCCGTCCTTTGAACAATCCGCAGAAGTTGCAGTTCAATGCCTTTATCGATGAGAACCCGAAAGGATTCGGCCTGTTGCAAACCGATCATCATTTCGATGATTACCAGGATGTCATCGGCTGGTATAACAAACGGCCTAGTTTATGGGTGGAACCGAAGGGTGAGTGGGGCAAGGGCACGGTCAGTCTGCTGGAGATCCCCACTACCGGCGAGACGCTGGATAATATCGTCTGTTTCTGGCAGCCGGCCGAACCCATTACGGCGGGGCGGGAATACCGCTACGGCTATCGCCTGTATTGGAGCGGAGAGCCGCCGGTAAGCAGTCCGCTGGCCCGCGTGATGGCGACCCGTACCGGCATGGGCGGCTTTCCCGAGGGTTGGGCGCCGGGAGAACATTACCCCGCCACCTGGGCTCGCCGTTTCGCGGTGGATTTTGTCGGCGGCGAACTCAAAGCGGCCGCCCCCAAAGGGATCGAACCGGTTATCAATACGTCCAGCGGTAAGATAGGCAATATTGAAATCCTCTATGTCGAACCTTTTGATGGCTATCGCATCCTGTTCGACTGGACGCCGGATAACGACAAAACCGATCCGGTGGAATTGCGCATGTTTCTGCGTACCGGCCAGACCGCGCTGAGCGAAACCTGGCTCTATCAATATTTCCCGCCGCCGCCGGACCAACGTCGATACGTCGATGACCGGCAGATGAGCTAGCTTTCGCGCCCCTTCGTGTCGGTTGTGCCGCAAAGCGGCGCCCGATCGTTGGATTGCACCAAAAGAGACACCTCCGCTGGCCCGTGAACGGCGCCAACGGAGGTGAGTTTTGTGTAACCCGCTGATATCAGGGGAGCCTGAATATCCTTCCCCCGCACGAAAATCTTGGCCCTGTTCTTGCTTGCTATTGTCTATACATGTACAGAATTTAACGCCCTCCTGGAATCGCTATAAGCAAAGGTATTCCGAAAGCGCCAATCGGGTTATTGTCTAAGATATCGCCACCGTTTAAGTGGACCAAACGCCTGCTGAAGGAAAAAACATGACCACTTTACCGCCCATTACCCTATCAATGACTGACATCCGCAAGTCGTTCGGCAACCAACGGGTTTTGAAAGGCATTTCCCTGGACGCCCGCCAGGGAGAAGTCATTTCCATCCTTGGCGCCAGCGGTTCCGGCAAAAGCACCTTTTTGCGTTGCATCAATCTGCTGGAAACGCCGGATGAAGGCAGCGTGGCGCTGGGCGGCGAAGTCATCCGGATGAAACGGTTATCCTCGGGCCGGCAGTGTCCCGCCGATCGTCGCCAGATCGACGGTATCCGCGCCCGATTGGCCATGGTATTCCAAAGCTTCAATCTCTGGTCGCATATGACCGTACTGCAAAATGTCATGGAAGGGCCGGTGCATGTGCTGAAAAAACCGCGCCGCCAATGTATCGAGCAGGGGGAGCGGTTGCTGGCCAAAGTGGGGTTGTTCGAGCGGCGCGATTATTACCCCTCCCAACTGTCCGGCGGCCAGCAGCAACGGGTGGCCATCGCCCGCGCGCTGGCTATGGAGCCGGAGGTCATGTTGTTCGACGAGCCGACCTCGGCGCTCGATCCGGAACGGGTGGGCGAAGTATTGAACGTGATGCGCGACCTGGCGGAGGAAGGGCGCACCATGCTGGTGGTCACCCATGAGATGGGATTCGCCCGCGGCGTATCGAACCGGGTGGTATTCATGCATCAGGGGCTGATTGAGGCGCAGGGGACGCCGGAGGAGATGTTTAATGAACACCCATCGGAGCGGTTCCGGCAATTTATCTCCAGCCATCGGCATATGCCGTCGGCGGCGACGGCATCCTGAAGCGGATGGCCCATCGGCGGAGGGACGGAGAAAGGAGAGGACCTGTCACGGCGGCGCGGTAGTCTATTGATCCATCGTCATAAAAGCGCAAAATGGCCTTAACCGCGATCCCGGTCGCGTTATGCCGAGTTATCGCTATGGCGCGGTGGATCCCCCTCTTCGCTGGAGACATGCCTATGATGATGAAATCCCTGACTGGCGCCGCCCTGTTGCTGGGGGCGGCGGTTCTGGCTCCCGTGGCCGACGCGCAAACGGTGCCGCAAGACAAGACCCAGGTTCCCGGTTATTTCAAACTGATGGTTGGGGATGTTCAGGTCACCGCCTTGTACGACGGCAGTTCCACCTTTCCCCTGAACCTGTTCAAAAATGCCTCGCCCGAGACGTTGCAACGCGAGGTGGCGGAAGTGGATGGCGATGCGCCCAAAGTGGTCAACGGATCGGTAAATAGCTTTCTGATAAATACCGGCGAACACCTTATCCTCATCGACAGCGGCGGCGGCGCATTGCTGGGGCCGGGGTTCGGCCAGGTGATGCGCAACTTGCGGGCGGCGGGCTATCAGCCCGGGCAGGTCGACATGGTTTTGCTGACGCATATGCACCGCGATCATATCGGCGGTCTGGTGAGCGACGACGGCCAGCCGGCGTTCCCGCATGCGACGGTATACGCATCGCAACCGGAAATCGATTATTGGCTGTCGGCGGAAAACGCCTCCCACGCCGCCCCGGACCAGCAAGCGGCGTTCCAAATGGTCAAACGGACGCTGGCGCCCTATGCGGACCGGGGAAGGTTGCGCGCCTTCACTTACGGGAAAGCGCTGCTGCCGGGTTTGCAACCGGTGTCCTTACCGGGACACACGCCGGGACACAGCGGTTTCATGCTGGATCGGGGCGGTCAGCGTATCCTGTTTTGGGGCGATATTGTGCACTATTCGGCATTGCAATTTGCCCATCCTGAATTGGGCATCGCTTACGATTCGGACAGCGGGCGGGCGATCAGAACCCGCGAAACGCTGCTCAAGCAGGTTGCGCGGCAAAAAACCCTGATCGCCGGCGCGCATATCACCTTTCCGGGAATCGGTTATCTGCGCGCCGACGGTGACACGGCCTACCGTTGGACGCCCATAGGCTTCGGCGAACTGCGCTGATGGTGGGGCGGGGCGGCCAAGAAGGCCGTTCAATCGCGCCCCCTTGCCAGATAACGGCGCCCGCTATCGTCTTGCGGGGGCCGCATGCCGGCCGGCAATTTACCAAACCAGCGGTAGCGGCGTCGGGCGATGGCATTGTAAACGCCATCCCGTAGCCGGCGGGGGAAAAAACGTAGCAATCTCAACGCGCGCCATGGCCAGCTCAACTGCGTCAGGGCCGCGAAAAAAGCGTCGGAGCGAACGAAAACCTGGCCGTCGGCGATATAGGCGATGGTTTTAAAATCATCGGCGGGCATACCGGCCCAACGCAGCAAATCCTGCCCCGGGGGGGACTGCACGGTGGCAAGATGGATTTTGCGCCGCCGATCGGCGTTTATCAGCGTTTGTATCAGACGCCGGCATAACGGACACTCGCCGTCGAACAACATAACGCGTTCGCCGGCCAGCAGATGCGGCGGGGGCGTGAGGCGCTCATTACGGATAAGGTAAAGCAGCGGCGCGGCGGATTTGCGTTTCGCAGTTTGCATGTCACTTCCCCTTTGTCGAGACTGTCGACCTTCGACTTGCCGCCCTAGGGCATATCGCAAAAATGGAACACGATCCCCGCCCGGCAGAGCTTGTTTTCAGCATAGCCTCCCAGGGTAAAAATGCAGGGATCGAAATCACATCGCCGTGAAGCGGCTTATACACGCGCTATCGGCGACTCTCCTGCCGGCGTGGTGGAAACGCCGCGTCCCATCCGGCGGACAGGGTATTTTCCCATGGGGATAAAAATAACCGGTCAATAGGCAAGGGAAGATCCTCTGGTCAAACTAGGATGCGTTATCATTGGCGGAATGAGGGGAAAAATAATTCGGCAGGAGGATATCCATTGCCGGGTATCGCTATCAGTATAGCCGGCAATGAATATATATCATCCCCTCATTGACCTGTTTCACCGTCCCGAATAGACCGGAAAAGGTCGACATGGCGTAACTAAGAACACGGCGGATTACGCGATATTTTCCAAAGTCGGATTATGATTATACATATTGCAAAGAAATAGCTTTTGTCGGGATTTCTGCGCCAATTTCAGGATGACATCGGCCGTCTTACCGGGTAAGATAACAATAAGCGAGATTCGTCAAGTTTATCACAATATACTCTGAATACTTCGAGTTGCATTGCGGCGGCCAGGGAGCGACAGCTTCGTCGGGAACGGATTTGAACCGCCAACGGCGGGCCTCCGGCGAGAGACCGGATGTCTCGCGCCGTTCCCAGGAACATAGCCGACTCTGTGACTGGGGTGGGCGAGCGCCGCCAACAAAGAGCCAAGGTGAAGTATGACGAGTGTCTATCCTATATGATTCAATGTTGCAAGTATGTTGGCGCTTTCCGCCCCTACCTAACCCTCGTCCCGATGGGCCGCTGCCAATAGGGTTAAGATTCGTCGCTGGCGGAGGTATTATCGTTCACTTAAGCCACTTGCTTATGTCAGTTACCGGTAATCATTGTGAAATACGCGTGTTTCCGGTTATTCCCGGCAACATGAGCGGTTCTATGACAGGATGAATGAATACCACCAACAAAATGGCAACGTAGAATATGTCGAGTATGAATTAGCGTTAAGCACTATTACCGCGGGAGGCAATATGCCAATAATTCATCACCAATATAGAGAAAGCATGGGTTATCACGAGATCAAAAGGCATAAGCAAAATTTGTCAAAAAATAAATATTTTGATTTCCATCAATTCACCAGAAATAATATCAGCAACGGTGGCGCTGACATTCCAATAAATATATCTCAGCGGGAATCAATGGTCGATATGCCGGTGGGATTACGTGGTGACGTCAAAAAAATTCGCGCGGAACTTCTATTGCGGACGCTTTTATGGGCAACCAATGTCAATGTTAGCCTGTCTACGAGAGGGGTGAGCACGGCTTTGCCGATTGCCGGCGAAGTGGGCCTGTCGGCGCGCGCGTTGTTCCCGGCCGATGACGGGCAAAACGCGGCGGGATCGCTTGGCAGGTCGAACGCCCGGTCCGACGCGCCGCCCGGGGAAATCACGTCCGCGCCGTGGGTAATCAGGGCGGGACCCCACGCCCGAGGGCGACAATCGACCAAGGAGGCGCACCCTCGTTCCCGCAGGCAGATGGGCGATGAAGCGCTTTCATTCAAAGAGGCGCCTGCCGGCGGCTCAGACGAATACATCGCCATGGTCGATCCGGCGCCCGTGATGAAACTCGCCGATGAGGAAGAAAAGTCCCTGGGCGATCAGACAGCGCAGCTTCAGCGCTTTTTTTCAAAAAAACGCCTCAACACCAGCGAGGAACTGACGGGAATCACGGTGTTAATCGAGAACGTCGTCGCCCACATCATCCGCGAGCCGGACGGATTGGAGCATATTGCCCGGCAACTGGCCAGATCCGCCGGCGTCTATGGCGGGCATCTCCAGGAAACCCTGACGCGAGAGGCGCAATTCGCCTTGGTCCATTCGTGGCTGGATACCCGGGTGTTTCCGGGCGGCATCGGCGCTTTTGCCAGCCAGATCCTGCTGGCGGCGAAGGCGGAATACGCTTGCCATCCGCGGCGTCCGTTGCGCCTGCCCTTTTCCGCGCTTCAAACCAGGCTTAATGACTGGCTGGCCGGCGGGAATCTGACGGTATACTCCGGTCCTGGGCAGTTGGAAGGCGCGCTGAGCCAAACGGCGGCGCATTACATTTTGGAAGAGGTGGTGAAGACGGCGTTGCCGGTTTTGTCGCTGCCCGAGCGGGAGTTGGCTGAAAGCCATGTCTTTGTCGGCGGGCTGGACGCGGGCTTGCTGCATGCCGGCCTGCTTTTCACCCGCCAGGCGGCGCCGGGCCTGGCCAAACTTACGGTACGGGAGCTTATCGAATTGGGCGGCTCTATCGAGGATATTTTACGCGAAGGCCTGGCGGATCCCGCGTTAATCCGGCTTTTTGAGTTACCTGCGTGTCTTTATTATGGGTTGTCGCCGAAGCCCGATAAAAGCATTCTCGCCGGCACCGAACAGACGGAAACGGACCAAGATCATGCCCGTCGGGCGCTGGAGGCATTTTTCGCGGCTCTGGATGCACGCAGGGATGAGGAAAACCCTTATCGGCAATTATCCGAGGCATTGCAAAACTACCGTAGCCGGATTCAGTTTATCCAGCAGCTTTCCGCCAACACCGGCAATGGGGATCCCGACGCCGCGCCGGATAACGCCGATGAACGTTATTGCCTTGGTGATGAAGAACCCTTGCCCGTGGATGATCCCGACGCGCTGTTCGCGCGGCAAAACGACATGATCGCCGCCCGGTATGCCGTGGTGGATATGCTGATGCTGGCCGCCGCGTTTGAATCATTACCATCGGACGAGGCCGATTTTTTACGCCGCGCGGAGGTGCGCCGGGGCGATGCCGAATTTTCGGCCGCGCATACCGTGCGCCGACAGATGGCGGCGCATGTCATATCGCCCTATGCGCTGACGGTACGACTGGCGTCCGGTGTGGAGCTGCTGGTGGGCAGGCTCGGCGGGGAAACGCGAATTTATGCTTTGCGTTACCATGATAGCGCCTATGCCTTGACCCGGATGGATCAAGAGGCGCAACGCTACTACCCGCTGATGGCCGACGGCGGCAAATGCGCCCATGATCCGGATTACCAATTAAAAATTTTTATCCGCTCCGACGTGTTTCCCCTGCTTAAAAGCCCGGACGATTCCCTGGAACATCTGGCGGAACAGTTGATACGGCAACATCGAATGACGTTCGCCACGCACTTGCATCATCAAGGTTATGAACGTACATCTCTAGAAAAAGTCAAGGATTTCATGCTGTCACTGGTCCCGCTTTATGATTGTCTCACTGGCCTTGAAGCGAAAAAGTCCGAGGCCGCGCTGTCCTGCGCGCTGGATGTTATCAGTTTTCTGCCGCTGATAGGCGCGGGTATGGGCCTGGGGCTGCGGTTTATGCAACATGGCGTAAAAGGCGGCATGTTAGCCTATCAGGCGGCATTGCGTTCGCTGGCCACTCGGCAAACCTTACGTCAGGCGGTCGGCGAAAGCGGGCGGCGATTGTTCCGCTATGCCGTTTTGCCGGCGGCGGAGGAATTGAACCGGGCGACATTGATTCAATTCGGCATTGCCGGTTTGCGGAGCATGGACCCCGGCGTGGAATGGATAGGCTCGCTGGGGTATCACACGTTGGAACAGGTGCTGACGGCCGCTAGAACCGTGACGCGTCAGGTGCCTGTCTGGAAAAAAATCCTGCCGTTCGCCGGGGATGTGGCGCAGCAGCGGCCGATGGCGGCGAATCATTATCCAATAGAGTACGGCCGGCTGGCCGGCTGGGGAAAACCCTTGCCGATGATCCCACTGGGCGGCGACACTTTCCGGGGGCGGACGGTATATGTGCGGATTGATATCGACACCGGGACGCTGTTCGGTAAAAAATATACCCTGGCCTCTGATGGGGAATTACACGCAATACCCTTGCCGTTGGCTCAACGACTGAAGAATATACTGGAGCAGGGACTCAGCGGTCGCGGCGCGCCCCGCGCCAGCCGCCGGCTAGCGCGGCCGGTCGCGGGTCAGGAGTTGGCGACGTCATCCACCGGCCCATCTGATCTGACGGTGGACATGTTGTTGCGCTGGCTGGAAATCCGGCGAATGGGCGGGGCCGACATTAGGGACGATTTCCTGCGCCGATTCAATCTCGACGCGGAATATTGGTCCCACTATATCGCGCCTTCGGGCGAACTGACCGAGCGGGCGGGACAGCTACTGTCTTTCGCCGGCTTCCATGACTGGAACCGTCTGTTGGGTTTGCCGCCGGAACTGCAAATCATGATCATCCGCTATCTTGATATCCGTGCGTTGCAAAATCTGCTGCTGGCTTTTCCCCTGCTGGATGTCGCGCCTCCCCAGGCGGCGTCGCTGCGGTATCTCGTTGAAAGACGCAAACAAAATTTGCTGGATATCATCGCCAGGGACAATACCGCGTGGATGATGTCGTCCTCCTTTGGCGAACGACGCTGGCTGGCGCTCAATATCATCACGGCCTATTACTCTACGTATCATCGGCAGCTTATACTGGCCGGTTTGCGACTCAAAACGCTGCCGCCGCAGTTGCCGTCGGATTTGCTTGGCATGGATGTCAGCGCAAACCAACTGAGCGCCTTGCTCGAACAACTTCCGGGCAACCTGGAACAATTAAATGTCAGCGTCAATAAGCTATCCGTTCTGCCCGAGGCGCTGCCATCGCGACTGTCCCGACTGGACGCGTCCATCAATCGGTTGACCCGTTTGCCGGCCCTAATGCCCTCGACGCTGACTCACCTGAAACTCAACAATAACCAGCTTACCGCCTTGCCGGATGCACTGCCGGGCGCTCTCACGCATCTGGATATCAGTGGTAACACAGTGGTTCGCATCCCGGAACATCTTCCCGCCGGGTTGCTGGAGCTCAAGGCTAACGCCAATGTATTAACGCTATTGCCTGAGCGTCTGCCTCGCGGGTTGCGCCGGTTGGAACTGCAAAACAACCTGCTGACGCATCTGCCCGGACATTTGCCGAGCACGCTTCAGGTTTTAGACCTGTACCACAACCTATTGAATTCCTTGCCGGAACGATTGCCTCGGCGATTAAAGATTTTGGAAGTCAGCAGCAATCGTCTGGAACACCTGCCGGCCAGTTTGCCTCAGGACTTGCGCGAGTTGTTGTTGACCAACAATCTGATGTCGCGTCTCCCCCCCGCCCTTCCAGGGAAACTCAAAATATTGCGGGTGGCATTCAATAATCTGGCGGCATTACCCGATGTGTTGCCGGCATCCATTGTCGAACTGGATGTGGCGAATAATATGCTTGTCTCGCTGCCGGCTTCCCTGCCGGCGGACCTCAAGTCATTGCGGGCCGGCTATAATGTGCTTACCCATTTGCCGGATAACTTGCCGGCGGGGCTACAAACCCTTTCGGTGGCGCATACCCAACTGACATGTTTGCCGTCGCCGCTGCCGGTAACGCTGCGGGTTTTGGATATCCGGTCCACCTATATCCAGTCGCGGCCGGATAATCTGCCGACAGATGTGCAAATCGTCTCGTCGCCCCCTACCGAGGCGCACAACCGCTAACTCAAGCCGTGTGTAGAGGGGTGAAAAAAGCATGAACCTGAATAAGAGTATCATAAAGAATTAAGCGAAAAATTTAACTAATTATTGCTTAATATCCACCTAAAATAGACGATGACATTGGTTTTTCGTAAAAGTAAGATGTGCCCATATCCTCTAAATACTTCAAGTTGCGTCGCGGCGGCAAGCGAGAGACGGATTTTTCGGTAACACATTTGAACCGCCGACGGCGGGCCTCCGGTGAGAGACGGGATGTCTCTCATGCCTTCCCAGGCGCATCGTATGCTAATCCGCTGCCGGCGGGGAAAATTCATTTCCAATACATTATTTTCTGCCTTACCGCCCGCTCGCAACTCGAACAATCAAGACGACAATTAATTTACCGGAGGATGCTGATGCCAATAAGCAATGAACAATATAATAGAAATATCGGAAATTATTTGGCGCATTACAATGAAAATCCTATTACCCGTCATAACGCTTCCGGCGTTCGCGACCTAAATCGACCATCCCGTTATCACTACCCGCAAATGCGTTTTAACGAACCGGTTTATACAGAATGCGATCATAGGCCGTCCGCCCAAAATGTTCATCACTTGAAACAGGTACGCGCGGAATTGTTTTTGCGCGCCTTGCTATTGATAACCAATGCCAATACCACCTTATATCAGGCGCGGGCCGGCAATGCCGCCACCGGCGGAATCAACGCCGCGACGCCGGTTTACTCGGGATTTTCACCACGACACGGGGCACATGGCCGGCTCGCCGGCATCGCACAGCGTCGGTCGGCGCACATTCCAGACCCCGTCTCGGATGAAAGCGCGTTTTTCTTCGGCGCGTCGGTGATGACAAAAACACCCCTGGACCGCAACGCGCGAGCGGCGCGCCACAGCGATGACCAACCGGTCCGCGGGATTGAAAGCGCGGAGGAGAAGGGCACGGCAAAAGCCGATGGGCTGATCGACAGGTCAATTGAACAGGAGGAAATAGCGCCGAGCGACCCTTCATCGGCGCTAGCGTCATTGACGGCCTCTATACGGCGTTATCTTATTAAGCACCAATTGATTGCGCCCGAAGATCAGTATGATCGCTCGGTTGTCATTAACAGCGCCATACATTTCATTATACATACCTCCGGGGGCCTGGAAAAAATCGCCCGGCAATTGCTCAAACCCTCCGGAGAGTATGGCGCGCATAAACGGGAAAGCCTGACCCGCGAAAGACAATTCGCCGTCATTGGACACTGGCTCGAAGCGCTGGTATTCGAGGAAGGCTTGAGCGCGTGCGTCGCGGGGATCATCCGGCGGCTTACCGGCCAAAACCGTTGCCGGCCCGGGCGTCCTTTGCAATTGCCATTGTCGGCGTTGAAAACCCTGTTGACGGATTGGCTTGAAAGCGGGCCGGGATCGCTCAACGGTACCCTTGCCCCGGCCTTGAATCTGAATAACCTTTCGGCGCGTTATATATTACATGAGGTGATCTTTGAACGTTTGCCCATGCTGGCGCTGTCGGAACAAACGCTGTCGGCATCGTCGATTTCCATCGGCACCCTGGATGGCGGTTATTTGCATGCCGCCATGCTGTTCATGCGGCTAACGGGCGTGGAGACCGGCGATTATTCCACAGACGAGCTTATCGCTCTGGGCGGATCCCTTGAGGATATATTACGGGAAGGCGCGGCGGATCCGGCCTTGCTGGCGCTTTTCAATGTCCCCGCCGCGTTATTCTACGCCAGGCAGCGGGCTGAACAGGTCTGGGATAAAACGGATGATGACGCCGGGGGCGACAACACCGAGGGAGACAAAAAAAACGCGCTGGCGGCCTTCTTCGCCGCCGGCGACGCCCGCAAAACCGCCGCGAATCCCTACGAGAAACTCATCACGTTACTGGAAAACTTCCGCTCCCGATTGCAACTGGCGCAAATGATCAGGGAAACCGGCATACCGGCCGCCGCCCAAGAGGAGGAAGGGGATGCCGATAAGTTTTGCGCCCCCCGGCTCAAGGATGATCTGTTCGAGGCCGGCGAAAACGGCATTGACGCGATATTCGACCGGCAAAACAAACGGATAGCCGAACAGTACGCGTTGGTGGACAGTCTCCTGCTAAGCCAGGTGTTTACAGGGATGTCGCCAAGCGAGAAGTCTTTTCTGCAAAAAGCCGACATATATCGCGCTCTTGCCGAATTTTCGTCATTTCACGCCATCAGCCATCAGATTGCCGTTTTAGCCATTCCCCACCACGCTTATGTTATTCCATTGGCCCCGGATGTGGAGCTGCTTTACGCCGTATCCGACGGCCAGAAACGGGTTTACGCGCTGCGTCTGCGCGATGACGGTTATTGGTTGGATCGGGTGGATTTCCACACTGAACGTTATTATGCGTTGATGACCGACGGGGCGGCGTGTCGGCGCGATCCCGATTACAAGCTTAAAGTCTCAGCGAAAACGCAAGATGCCTACCTGCTGAAAAAAGCCGGGGAACCGGCACTTCGCCTGACGGACGCGCTGGCGCGAAAACACCAGGACCTGTTTTTTCAACGATTGCATCAATCGGGATACGATCAGACCGCCATGGAAAAGGCGCGGGACTTTCTCTTGTCCTTCATCCCTTTTTACGATTGCGTCACCGGCGTTAGCGTGGGCAGAACCGCCGCCGTGTTTTCCTGTGCGATGGACCTCATCGGATTAGTGCCGCTGGTGGGGCAAGGTATCGCCCTGGGTGGAAAATTCACGCAAGCGGGCGCCAAAGGAAGCCTGATGGCCTATCAGTCGATGGCGCGATCGCTGGCCGTCCGGGAAACGCTACGCGCGGCCCTGCAACAGGGATACCGGCAGTTGGTTCGCCAGGCGGCGTTGCCGATGGCGGCGGAGTTGAACCGGGCCGCATTGATCACATTGGGCGTACAGGCGCTTAAGGCCTTTGATCCCGGGCTGGAGTATTTGATGTTGGCCAGCCGCGGCGCGCTTCGCCAGGCGGTGCAGGCCGCCGAGGTGATAAAAAACAACGTGCCGGTCTGGAAAAAAATTTTATGGCAATACCGACTGGCGTCATTACAACCGTCGATGACGGACGGGCATCGCTTGATCAAAGAAGGCCGGCTGGCGGGTACGGATAAGCCGGTGTCAATCGTGCGCCTGAGTGGAGATACCTATTTCCGCAAGTCGATTTATGCGCAGATAGACCCGCGGACCGGCGCTGTATTTGGCAAAAAATACACGCTTTCGCCCCAAGGAGAGCTTAAGGCCATACCGCAACCCCTGGCCAAACGATTAAAAAACATCCTCGATTACGGACTAAGCGGTCGCGGGGCGCCACGGGCGGCGCGCCGAATGGCCCTACAAACCGCGGAACGGGCGGCGGTGTCCAGAGTGCCTCCCGACGTACTCCTGCGCTGGCTGGAAAACCGCAGATTGGCCGTGCCCGTCAGTCGATCGCAATTTTTGCAATTGCACAATCTTAGGGAAGAACAATTGGCGCGATATGTCACGCCGACAGGCGTGCTGACGGCGGATGCCGAGATATTATTGGCGACGGCGGGCTTCAACGACTGGAATCGTTTATTGACATTGCCGCCGGAAATCCAGTTGATCATTATCCGCCATCTCGATATACGGTCGCTCAATAATTTAATGCTGGCCTTCCCCTCTTTGTCGCAAAGCCATATCCGTATCGACAATTTGCGGCATTTGGCGGAAGAAAGGCTGAATGCGCTGATTAACAGGATGACCGAGGCGAATAACGCTTGGGCGCTGGAAGCGGTAGCGACCGAGAAACGTTGGTTGGTGCTTTCGGTGATAAACGGCTATTTTGCGTCCGAGCACCGTAACATGCTGCTGGCGGGCATGCGTCTGAGACGGCTGCCGCCGTGCTTGCCCGAAGACCTGAGGGTTTTGGACGTCAGCGCCAATCTCCTTAGCCGATTGCCCGACAACCTGCCCCCCAGCTTGCATCAGTTGGATGTCAGGATAAATAAGCTTGTGCTGTTGACAGAAAATTTGCCGCCGACGTTAACTTGGCTGAGCGCCGCGTATAACCAGCTAACCCGTTTGCCGAACCGATTACCCTCGATGCTGACCTATATGGATGTCAGCCGCAATAATCTGAACATATTGCCGGAATACCTGCCGGAAACCCTAAGCTATCTTGACATTAGCGGTAATACATTGACTTTGTTGCCAAGCGGTTTGCCCCCCGCGCTTCTTTTTTTCAAGGCAAGCAACAATGCAATAAACCAGCTGCCGAATAATCTTCCCGGCCGCTTGCATCGGCTTGAGCTGCAGAGCAATTTACTGCAGGCATTACCTGAGCCATTGCCGCACAGTCTGCAATTTATTGACGTAACGAATAATGTTTTGAGTTCGTTACCGGCCATCATGCCCAGGGAGTTGATGCGTCTTGACGTTGCGAAAAACCGGCTGGAAGCGCTGCCTTCATTACTGCCGCCGAATTTGCTGATACTGAATGCCGAAAACAATTTTTTAACCCATTTGCCAAAGGCCCTTCCGCCAAGGTTGAAAGAATTAAATGTTGCCTATAACAACCTGCTGACGCTGCCTGATTCACTGCCGCCGTTTCTCGCCGTGCTGGATGCCAACAACAATATGCTGGCCGAACTGCCGTCTATATTGCCGTTAGGACTTAGCAGCCTTTCTCTCAGTCACAACCTGCTGCGCGCGCTACCGGAAAATTTGCCCGACGGATTGCAAAGGCTGTTGATTGCCTACAATCAATTGGAGCGGTTGCCCACGTCGCTACCGGCCACTTTGCAGTGGCTTAATATCATGTATACCGGTATCAGCGGTCCGCTCAATAACCTCCCCCAGGGCATTGAGATCATTCGATAACCCAAGGCCGGCCCGTCAAGGTATCAAGACGCAGGCCGGTCATAGGACTGATCGGTTTCGCTGAGGGATGTCCCGCCCAGATCCAATCGTTTTGCCAGCAGGCTGAAGGTCCGTAAACAGGTCCGGATATCCCGATCGGACAATCCTTCGAACAGTTCGGCGCGCAACGCGTTGAGCAAGGATTCGATTTGGCTGCTAATGGCTGCGCCGGTTGGCGTCAAATACAGGACCTTGGCCCGTTTATCCGCCAAATCCTCCCGGCGCAGCACCAGGTCGGCATCCACCAACTGGTTTAACGAACGCACCAGGGAAGGCCCCTCAATGCCCAGTTTCCCGGATAAATTGCCTGGTCTTATCCCTTCGGGATGCCGGCCGATCAACACCAGCGGCCAAGCCATGGCCGTGGACAGTCCCATGGGCGCGACCACTTTATCCGCCCTGGCCCGATAAGCGCGATGCAATAAACCCAGTGTTACGGTGATAGCCATTAACGCCTGTTGACGATTATCCGTTTTCATCATGAGATAAGTCGCAAGTTATTATTTAGTTTGCTAACTATATATCTGCCGTCATTTCCCGTCAATGACTATCCCGCCGGCCCGTTCATTTCGCTATTCCTTTATTCCCGTCGTTTCGGTACCCAGACGGGAGTATACCCGTTAAAGGTCTCTGTTTTTCACACTGCGATGCAATATCAATTATTAAAAGGGTGGATATTTAATATTTCCTCAATTTGGTCCTATGGCGGCGTGTGGCGCGGATAAACAAGAGTAAAATCAACCAGGCCGAGACGGCGATATAATATAAAGTCTGGTAATAATATAAAGGAAGATAAACGATGAATACTATTTCTTTATCCGGTGTAACGCCCATTTTCCCGGTTTCGCCAAAGGTTTTACGAGAATTCGGCCCGGATCTGCCGGTTCCCCTGACTGTGGATTATTTATTGGGAACGACCTATACAGTGCAATTTCGTGATCTCAAAGCCCGTTACGCGAATAACATGTTCTGGTATGAAGATTCGAATCATCTGACCTTAGAGAGCAAGGTGGGTTTCATCAACCGCGTTCTTGAACGTATCAAGGAAATGTTATTATTCCGGGAATTGCCCATCACGCTCATCTCTCATGGCGCGCCAGGTTTTCTTACCGAATATTATATCCATCGGTATCTGATCCAGTTCGGGTTCACCGATGTGCGCTGGCGGTTTATCGACACCGTTCGCCAGCCGTTGCCTGTCCGGGAGGATTTCCGGGCATTCAGGGAAAAGGCCCTGGCGCCGACGGCGCTGTTGCTGGCCGACGCGGACTATTTCGGCATGTCGCCTCCCGGCAACATCCAGGCCGGGGAAGATCGCCTGGCCGGCGCGACGATCATTTTGTCGTTTCATGGCGCCTTGCCCGGTTTGGTCAAACAGCCCGATCTGGAGCAAACCCAGGCCTCGGGCGGTTTGTTGCTGCGGGGGCGTTATTCCCGTCATGACCACGAGACCAACAGCATATGTGTTTTTTTTGGCGACATGGAGGAACTGGCGTCTTACATTGACTATATCAGGAACCCCAGATTAACGGAAAATGCCGTTTGTTTCAGGACGGCCGCAAAATTCACCGTCTGGAGCAATCGGTTCCAGATCGCTTGTAGCGAAAACGAAAATGGCCATTTACTGTATAACCGGTTGCGGGACGTCATGGAAAAGCGCCACGCACAACCGGAGAATATCTCCGCCGCCGTGCCGGGGACGGATCTTTCGCCGATGATAGACGATATCGTCGAGGCCATAAAATCACTGACGCTGAGCAGCCGCACACCGCTATATTTCCGCTATTTCAGGTTTATGGATTATGATATTTACCTGACGCGATTACGCGCGTTCTTCCGCGACGGGACATCGCCTTGTCTGTTCGCCTCGCTCATCAACGATGGCATCACGCTGGAATAAGCGCCAGCGGAGCCCCGTGCCGATGTCACGGAGTGTAAGACAGTGACGGCAACGGTGGCTTGCGATTATCCCGACGCGCGCGCCGCGTTAGTGTCCGGCGGCCTTATCCAGCAGCGAATGGTATCGCGCATCACCGCCAGGCGGGCGTCCAGCGCTTCCGGGCTGGCCAAATCGCGCTGATACACCAGCGACAAGGTCGAACAATTGATGAGATAGAAAAACCCCAACGCCGAAATACTGATATTAAGCTGCATGGCGTCGATATCAGACCGGATCGAACCTTCGCGTTGGCCGCGCGCAAGGATGGTGCGGGAAATGTTTAGCCAACTGGCGTTGATCTCCGTGACACTGGCGGACAGTTTAAGATGGCGTGCCTTGAGCTGGTTTTCACTGTTTAATAACCGAATAAATTCCGGGTGGGCCAGGTAATAGCGCCAGGTGAAATCCACCAATTGCATGATGGCTTCGTCCGCCGGCAAGGCGTCCAGCGAGAGGGCGGCCTCTTGCCGGCGGATATCCCGGTAGGCGTCCTCCAACACCAGCATGAATAAATGATCTTTGTTGGTAAAATAATGATAAAGCAACTGCTTGTTCACCTGGGCCTTAGCGGCGATACGCTCTACCCGGGCGCCGTCAAAGCCTTTTTCGGCGAATTCCTCGCGCGCAGCGGTCAGGATCCGATACTGGGTGAGTTCGGGGTCGCGCTTGCGCTTAATGTCGATATCACCTGCCACGTCTTCCCCTTGAACCATTAATTTAAATTAATTTCAATAAGTTATCTTTCCATCCTAACATATTCCCCTTAGGGCGACAAAAAAATCCTTTATGCTCTTTTATGAATCAACCATCTGGTTGATTCTGCGAGGCAGATCATCTTTTATTCCTTCAGTACTGGGTATACTCAATTTATCAACCAAATGGTTGATAAGGGTCGCATGCTGTTTATGATGGGAGGTAAACGATGGGTGTTGCCAGCCGGCCGGTCGCTTTAGTGACCGGCTCCACGCGGGGAATAGGCAAAAGCTGCGCCATCGCGCTGGCGCGGGCCGGTTTTCACGTGGCGATTAACGGCCGTGACAGCGAAGAAGGGCGCCGCCGGCAGAGCGCTTTGGTCGCCGAACTGACGCAACTGGGTGTCGACGCCTTGTCCTGTCCCGGCGACGTGGCCGATTTGGCCAATCAGCAAAACATACTGGACGCGGTGTCGCGCCGTTGGGGCAGGTTGGACTGTCTGGTGAACAATGCCGGTACCGCGGCGCTCAAGCGAGGCGATTTGCTTGACGTTACATTGGAAAGCTACGAGCATTGCCAGAACATCAACAGCCGCTCGCTGTTCTTCCTAAGCCAGAAAGCGGCCAAACAGATGCTCGCCCAAGGGGAACTGGGGCGGCAGCATCGCAGTATCATCAATATCACCTCTTGTAGCGCCCGGATCCTGTCCATTTCCCGCGGGGAATACTGCGTTTCCAAAGCGGCGGCCAGTATGGCGACCCAATTGTTCGCCTTGCGTCTTGCCGAGGAGGGTATCGGCGTCTATGAAATCCGTCCCGGTATTATCGAAACCGACATGACCCAGGCGGTAAAACCCAAATACGATCAACTCATTAGCGATGGCTTGGTGCCGATGAAACGCTGGGGGCAGCCTGAGGACATCGCGCGGACGGTTTGCGCCATGGCCGGCGGCGCGCTGCCGTTTACCGTCGGCCAGGTGCTCGATGTGGATGGCGGCCTGAGTAAGCCGCATTTCTAGCGGTAATCTTTTCATTTCCGAGGTAGGCAACCGATGGCGAAAATTCGTGTTGGTATCATTATGCATGGCGTGACCGGACGGATGGGCAAGAATCAGCACTTAATCCGATCCATTGTGGCCATCCGCCGGCAGGGCGGCGTGGCGCTGGCCAATGGCGATGTGCTGATGCCGGATCCGATTCTGGTGGGACGCAACGAAGAGAAAATCGCGGCTTTGGCGCAAGCTTACGATATCCCCCGTTGGACCACCGATCTGGAGGCGGCGTTGCGTAATCCGGACGATACGATATTTTTCGACGCGGCCACCACCCAGGCCCGTCCGGCGCTGTTGAAACGCGCTATCGCCGCCGGCAAGCATATCTATTGTGAAAAACCGGTGGCGGTCAGCTTGGACGAGGCCATGGATCTTTATCGTTTCGCCGAACAGCGGGGTATCCGGCACGGCGTCGTGCAAGACAAATTGTGGTTGCCGGGGCTGCAGAAATTGCAATCGCTCAGCCAGTCCGGGTTCTTCGGCAAAATTTTGTCGGTACGCGGCGAATTCGGCTACTGGGTGTTCGAGGGGGATTGGCAGACCGCTCAACGTCCGTCCTGGAATTATCGCAAAGAGGACGGCGGCGGCATCATCCTGGATATGATTTGCCATTGGCGCTATGTGATAGACAACCTGTTCGGTGAAATCAAAAGCCTCAGTTGTCTTGGGGCCACCCATATAGCCACCCGCTGGGACGAACAGGGACATCCTTACGACGCCACCGCGGATGACGCGGCTTACGCCACTTTCGAGTTACACAACGGCGCCATCGTCCAGATCAATAGTTCCTGGTGCGTGCGGGTGCGTCGCGACGATTTGGTGACGTTTCAGGTGGACGGCGTCAACGGTTCGGCGGTGGCGGGATTAACCGACTGCTATAGCCAAAGCCGGGTCAACACCCCTAAACCGGTTTGGAACCCCGATGTCCGCCAGAACCATGATTTTTATCAGGACTGGTCGCCGGTGCCCGACAATGTCTCTTACGACAATGCCTTCAAAGTGCAATGGGAATGCTTCCTCCGCCATGTCCATGGTGAAGGGGAATTCAAATGGAACCTGCTGGCCGGCGCCAAAGGCGTCCAGTTGGTGGATCTTGCCTTGCAAAGTTGGCGTGAACGGCGCTGGGTGGACGTCCCCGCGCTGGATCGCTGATGGCCGCCGCCAGGTAAAGGAGATATGTCATGTCTGAACGACCCAACAGCGAACGGCTTTCCATTAATACCGCCACGCTACGCCGTCAGTGGCGTCTGGATCAGATTATCGATGGCTGTGCCCGTCACGATATCCGCGGCATTTCGCCCTGGCGGGACCAGACCAGGGAATTGGGCCTTGAAGAGACCGCCCGGCGCATCCGGGCCCATCAATTACAGGTGACCGGCTACTGCCGGGGCGGCATGTTTACCGGCGCCACGGAACGGGAACGCCGCGAGGCGCTGCTGGATAACCGGCGTGCGGTGGACGAGGCTCTGACGCTGGGCGCCGCCTGTCTGGTGCTGGTGGTGGGCGGCCTGCCGGAACATTCCCGGGATATGCCGCAGGCCCGCGCCCAGGTCAGAGACGGCCTGGCCGCTTTACTGGAATATGCCCGACCCGCCGGCATGCCCGTGGCCATTGAACCGCTGCATCCCATGTACGCCGCCGATCGCGCCTGCGTCAATACGCTGAAACAGGCAAACGATCTTTGCGATGAGCTGGGAGACGACGGACTGGGTCTGGCGGTGGACCTTTACCATACCTGGTGGGACCCGGAATTTTTCCCGCAAATAGAACGGGCGGGCAGGAAACGGCTATTGGCCTTTCATATCTGCGACTGGCTGGTGCCGACCCGGGATCTGTTACAGGATCGCGGCATGATGGGCGACGGCGTCATCGACATACGGGGCGCGCGCCAGGGGGTGGAAGCCCAGGGTTATACCGGCTTTCACGAAGTGGAGATTTTCTCCGAACACAACTGGTGGCGGCGTGATCCGGACGAAGTCTTAACCATCTGCAAGGAACGCCACCAGGCGTGTTGCTAAAGCGGTCCTGACATCGGCGGCCATACCGTCAGGCATGGCCGCCGAGGAAATCATAGGCAAAGCGTTATCAGAAAAAAGCTGTATCTGAACGCGGCAAGATAAAACAGCGCGACAATCCTTTACGCCCGTTCGATGACCGGTTGTGGCGGTCATCCACAGACAGGCGTTGCTCAAAGGGTCGGACGTCATCGGCGGCCGACCTGGCCAGAAAGGTCGTGCTTACGTAAGCCGGATGTTCTCGTCGTTGACTAAGACTTGTCGAGGAATATATGACTACAGATACCAAAAAAATGATTCTTGTTTCCGTCTTATGCGGCCTCGGCTACATGATGTATTCCGTGGATCGCATGACGGTCTCTTCCGCCGTGGGGCTCATCTCCGCCGATTTCGGTCTGGACAAGGCCCGCTCCGGTATCCTACTCAGCTCTTTTTTCTATGGGTTCATCGCCTTTTTGTTCATCGCCGGAATCATTGCCGACAAACTCAGCGGTAAACCGGTCCTTATCCTCGGGCTGGGCATTTTTTCCCTGGCCACCATGGCCACCGGCCTGGCCGGCGGATTGACGACATTGCTTATCTACCGCATCCTGACCGGCGTCGGCGAGGGGGTATTCTGGCCGGCGGCCTCCCTTGAAGTGGCCAATGTCACAACCGAGCGGCAACGCACCACGGTCATGTCCCTCTATTGGATGGGCTATCCCATCGGCGGTTTTTTCGGCACCTGGCTCGGCGCGATGCTGGGTCCGGTCTACGGTTGGCGGGTGGTGTTTTATGTCGCCGGCAGCCTGGGAATTCTGGTGGCGCTGCTTTATGCCGTACTGGTGAAAAACGAGCCCAAGACGGCCGCTAAAGTCGCGCCGGGCGTCGCGGTGGAAAGGGTCCCGTTGCGGCTGCTGTTTACCTCGCCCGCGGTCATCCTGATGGCTGCCTATTATTTTGTCTTGCTGAGCGGCTGGTGGATCGTGCTGCTATGGGCGCCGACGTTCCTGATGAACATCAAGCATCTGCCCATCGGCATGGCCGGCACAATCGCCAGTCTGCTGGGTTTAAGCGGCGCTTTGGGCGGGTTTGTTCTGGGCCGGTATTGCGATCGCGGCGATTTCGCCCGCAAACGGCTGGTGCTGATGGGCATCACAGTGTTGAGCGGCTTGCTGATGGCGGCCATGGTATTGGATCTGCCCATCTTTACGGTGGTGATTTTGGTGTTGCTGTTGGGCTTTCTCGGCTATCCCGTCACGCCCCTGGTGTTGTCCTTCACCGCGGAGTTGGTGCCGGAAAAAGTGCGCGGGTCGGCCATCGGCCTGGTAATGAATGTCGGCATGGCCGCCGGCGGGATCTCGCCGGTACTGGCCGGCTATTTCGCTGACCGCTACACCATGCAGCCGGTTTGGTTCATTGCCGGCGCGATAATGCTGGCGAGTTTTGTGCTCATTATCCCCGTGCGCAAAACCGTTCGGCGCGGCGAACCGGTTCCGGGCGCGCTACGCCGGGCCGAACATTGAAAGTGAAGATGACGACATGATGGCAGCACGCATCGATCAACGCATATTGGATAGCTTAACCGACGTCGCCATGCCGAAGCATATGCGCGGACGCACGCCGGACGATACCTTGTCCCTGTCCGGCTGTCAGGTGCCGGTTTATCATAGCCAGGCGCTGGTGGTGGGCAGCGGCGCCGCAGGTCTGCGCGCCGCCGTGGAGCTAACCCGGCGGGGCGTGGATGTCACCGTGGCGACCCAAACGCTGTTCTGGGGCACGTCGGCCTGTTCCGGATCCGACAAACAGACGTTGCATACCGCATCCACCGGTAACCGGGGCGATAATTTCCGGCAAATGGCGGCGGCGCTCGGCGCGGGCGGCGCCATGGACGCCGATACCGCTTACGTGGAGGCCGTGGGGTCGGTGGACGCGTTTATCGGTTTGAAATATATCGGCCTACCGTTGCCGGAGGATAAGTACGGCGCCGTTTTGCGCTACCAGACCGATCATGATGAGGCCGGCCGGGCCACCAGTTGCGGACCGCGCACGTCGCGGCTGATGGTCAAGATGTTGGCGGAAGAAGCCCGACGGCTGGATGTCTCGTTTATCGATCATGCCACCGTTACGCGCCTGTTGTCGTGCGGCGAGGGAAAAGACCGGCGGGTCGCCGGCGCAATCGCGCTGGCCGCCGGCGCGCGGTCGGAAAATAATCCCTATGGCTGGTGCCTGTTGCTCAGCCCGGCGGTCGTGTTGGCGGCGGGCGGTCCGGGGGAGCTGTTTCGCGACAGCGTTTACCCCAAGCGCTGCTTCGGTTCGCTGGGCCTGGCGCTGGAAGCGGGCCTGGCCGCGGTCAATTTGACCGAACACCAGTTCGGCATCGGCACCCGGCGCGATGAATTCCCCTGGAACCTGTCCGGCACCTACGTGCAAAGCATACCCTACATCTATTCGCTGGATGCCCATGGCCGCGAGGTGAATTTTCTGGCGGAATATTACCGCACCACCCGGGAACTGGCCGCCAATATTTTTCGTAAAGGCTATCAATGGCCGATCCATGCCGAACGGATGCTGAATTTCGGCTCCAGTTTGTTGGATTTGGCGATTTTTATCGAATCCCGGGCCGGGCGCGCCATCATGATGGATTTCAATCGCAATCCCGCCCCGGTGCCGGGCGATCGGCCGTTTTCCCTAAACGACCTTGACGAGGATGTCCGCCGCTATCTGGCCAATAACGACGCTCTCGACGCGCTGCCCATCGAGCGGCTACGGCGGATGAATCCGTTGGCCATCGAATTGTACAAACACCACGGACATGATCTCAGCCGGGATCCCTTGCCGTTCAATGTTAACCATCAACATATGAATGGCGGTATCGCGGTGGATATCTGGGGACAAACCTCCCTCAACGGCTGCTATGCCGCCGGCGAAGCGGCGGGCACCCATGGCGCGACCCGTCCCGGCGGCGCGGCGCTGAATGCCGGACAGGTATTCGCCATGCGGGCGGCCAGGCATATCGCCGCCACCGCGCCCGCGCCGGCGGCGGAAAGTCCGGATGCGTTCAAGGCGGCGCTCGAGGAATGCCGCCGGCAGATCGAGCGGGCCGGCCGCGAACCCCGCGCACTTGATCCCGGATGGATAAAAAAGGAAGTTCAGCAACGCATGAGTGATCAGGCGGGATTCATCTGCCGGCCGGAGGGGGTCGTCGAGGCGTTGGCCGACGCCCGGGAATTGAATCGGCAAATCGCCGCGCGGGGGATTGCCGTCGCGCATCCCAATAAAGCGGCCGCAAGCTATCAATGGCGGCAGATGGCGCTGGTTTCGGAGGCGGTGCTGACCGCGCTGGATTATTATATCCGCCAGGGCGGCGGTAGCCGCGGCGCCCGCGCCATTTGCTCGCCCTTGGGCGAGTCGGTGCCGCAAAGCCGCGCCGGCGCGTTAACGGATTACCGCTTCCTGGCCGAGCAGCCCCGGCACCGGCAAGAACAATTACAGGTCACCTACCGTAACGGGACCTTTACCGTCCAGACGCGGCCCTTGCGCGCCATGGACGATCCGGACCGACTGTTTTTCGAAAAAAACTGGCCCGATTATCTCACCGGCGCTATTTATCGCTAACGCCGGCCATCGCCATAGGCAAGCCGCAAGCGCCGCGTCCGCCGCCCGCCGCCGGCGGACGCGGTTTATTCAGATGATCTTAGCCGTCCATACCGGAAAAAGGGGCAAATTATCAATGCCCGAACAGCCATTGCGCCGTCCGGGCCGCTCGACAACACTGACAAGACCCAGGCAATGACCGTGCGGCTGCATGCCGGCGTCAGTCACTGCCATTCGCGCACAAGGGGTCAACTGAATGAACCGTAAACTTCGGGTAGGCGTCATCGGCGGCGGTATCGGCGGCGTGGCGTTGTCGGCGTCCTTGCGGCAACGTGGCATAGAAGCGCATCTTTTTGAACGGGCATCGGCGTTCAGGGAAGTCGGCGCGGGCGTGCAAATGTCCCCGAACGCGGTCAAGGTTCTATTGGCGCTGGGGTTGGCCGAACCGCTGCGCCGGCGCGGGTTTGTATCCCAAGGCGTCGTGGGCCATCACTGGCGCACCGGACGGGAATGCTTTCGCACTCCGCTTATGCCTGCTTGTCGGCAAGCGTTCGGCACGGATTATTATCACCTGCACCGGGCCGATCTTCTCTCCATGTTGGCGGGACTGCTTGATACCCGTTATGTTGTGCTCAATGCCCGCTGCGTCTCGGTCAGCAATCGGGGCGAAACCGCCGTGGCGCGTTTCGCCGACGGTCGGGAGTTTGAAGCCGACCTGATTGTCGGCGCGGATGGGGCGCACTCCATTGTGCGGGATCACGTGTTCGGCCCTCAGGCGCCCTTGTTTACTGGCAATATGTGCTGGCGGGCGCTGGTGCCCGCCTCGGCCCATCCGGAATTCATCGGCCCGTTTTGCGACCTGTGGCAAGGGCCAAGAGGCCATGTCGTCACCTATACCATCAGCGGCGGCGACGCGCTGAATATCGTCGCGGTCGGTGAAACCGAGCGATGGACGCAGACATCCTGGCATGTGCCCAGCCATCGGGAAGAATTGCTGAGCGCGTTTGCCGGCTGGCACCCCGACGTGATTCGCCGGTTGTCCTGCGCGGAAAACATCTTCAAATGGGGGCTGTTTGATCGCGACCCGATTGAGCGCTGGTCGTTAGGCCGGTTGACCCTGCTTGGCGACGCGGCGCATCCTATGCTGCCTTTTTTGGCACAGGGCGCGGCCATGGCCCTTGAGGACGGCTATGTTCTGGCCCGCCTGCTGGCGGTATCGGCACCGGATTTGACGGAAACGTTGCGGCAATACGATGCGGAACGGGCGACGCGCACCGGACGGGTATTGCTCGCGGCACGGGCGCGGGGCAAGCGTTTGCACTTGCCCACGCCCTGGCAGCAATTCAAACGGGATGCGCGTTATAAAGTGAAATCGTTGTTCCATTCCCAAATGGCGGAACAGGATTACCGTTGGATCTACGCCTACGACGCCACGCGCTTTCGACCGAGCGCCGGGCCAACGGCTGCGGCCGGCATGGCCGGACCGGCAGGAGCAAGGGGTATCGGCCGCCTTCTTCGGCGCGCGGCGCCGCTGAAATAAGTCCCGGGTGCCTTGCCCACCTAAGGGTGGGTCGCTAATATACCCCTACTCATTAAGGCGGTACGACGGGTACATATCAGCTAAGGAACCTATGACAACCTATCTCTTGTTGCTGTCGCTGCATTTCGTCTCGATAACGCTATGGCTTGTGGGCATGTTTATTCTGGGCGTGGCGATGAACGCCTGGGAGAAAATACCGCCGGGCGAATCATCCTCTGCTCTGTCGGTTTTCGCCGCGCTGCAACGTTGGAACCGCGGGGTGACGACGCCCGCCATGATCCTGAGCTGGCTGTCCGGTCTGGCGCTGTTACTGATGGGCAACTGGCCGCCCTCCGGTTCTTTGCTGGTCAAAATGCTGTTTGTGCTGGCGCTGTCGGCGCTGCACGGCTTGCAATCGGGATCGTTCAGGCGCAGCCTGGCCGCCTCATCCCTGACGGCGCCGCCATTTCTGCGCCATGCCAACCGCATGACGCTGACGGCGTTTATCATCATCGTGCTTCTGATTGAGCTTAAGCCCTTATAACGGCCGTGGCTAGGAGGCCGCGTTCAGCGCCTCGGCCACTTGCTGCGATATCGGCGTGGTGGGCCGGCCGATAAGCGCGCTCAATTGCCGGCCATTGTCGAACAAACCGCCCAGGGACGTCCCGGTGCCCGAATCCGCCAGCATGGCCGCCACGGGTTCCGGCAGACCGGATTGCTTGAGCAATTCCTGATACCCCGCCTGGGTGAGGTTGACATAGTTGACCATCGTACCGGATTGCCGGCTGATTTCCGCCGCCAGCTCGGCAAGGGTGTACGCGCCGTCGCCAGCCAATTCATAGGTTTTGCCGGCATGACCGTCGCCGGTCAGCACGACGGCGGCCGCAGCGGCATAATCGGCGCGGGCGGCGGAAGAGATAAGCCCCTCGCCGGCGCAGCCGGTCACCGCGTTTTGCGCCAGGGCCTGCGAGATGGCGGCGGCGTAGTTTTCATTATACCAGCCATTGCGCAAAAGCACGGTGGGCAGACCGGACTCCCGCAGCAGCGTTTCGGTGACCCGGTGTTCTTTGGCCAAAATGCCGAGCGGGCTGATATCGGCATGCAACAGGCTGGTATAGGCCAGCAGGCTAACGCCGGCCCGTTTGGCGGCGTCAATAACCGCGCGATGCTGCGCTTCCCGGCGACCGACCTCGCTGGAAGAAATCAGTAAAACTTTGTCCGCCCCGGCAAACGCGGTATCCAGCGTTTCGGGCCGATTATAATCGGCCTGCCGCACGGTGACGCCCGCTTTAGCCAAATCGTCGGCTTTATCCGGGGAGCGCGCCGCGGCCACAATATCTCCCGCCGGTACGGTCTTGAGCAATGCCTTGACAACCAGACGGCCCAGATGGCCGGTCGCGCCTGTCACAACGATCATACGTATTCTCCTATGGGGATATGGAAGAGCTACTTTAACGCGTATACTAACTTTTAGTAAGTACTAACGCTGAGGTAAGTAGATGATAAATCATGCCATGTCGGAGGATTCCCTGGCCGGCAGATTGCGGCGGGGCGAATTGCTCAGCGCCGATTGCCCCTCCCGCGAGATACTCAAACACCTCACCAGCCGCTGGGGATTACTGGTGCTTATTGTCCTGTCGCACGGCACTCACCGCTTCGGCGAACTGCGCCGCAAAGTCGGCGGCGTCAGCGAAAAAATGCTGGCCCAGACCCTGCAATGGCTGGAAGAGGACGGTTTGGTCGTACGCCGGGCTCTGCCGGTGCAGCCGCCACATGTGGAGTATAGTCTGAGCGGGCTGGGCAGGGAGGCCAGCGCCAGGGTCGCGGCGCTGGCCGATTGGATAGAAATTCATCTACCGCAGATGTTGCAGGCGCGGGAAAACGGGAAGGCGTCGCTGGATAAGGCCCAAAACCGGACGACCCGCTAAACGGCGGGCGTTTATTCAATAGGTCGTCTGGACGAACTTGTCGCGGTATTCTTTCGGCGTGATATCAAAGCCTTTTTTGAAAACCGAATAAAAATATTGTAGCGAGGGATAACCGCACATCTGCGACACTTCGTTAATGGTCAGCGAGGAAGAGGTTAGCAGATTGCGGGCATTTTCCAGTTTCTCTTCGTGAATGGCGTTATGGATGGTTTTGCCGGTTTCGTCCTTGAAGCGTTTTTCCAGATTGGATCGGGACATGCCGACCACGTCCAGGACCTGTTCCACCTTAATGCCTTTGCAGGCATGGTAGCAGATATAGTGCATCGCCTGAATGACCGCCGGATCACGCAGGGACCGGAAATCCGTTGACCGGCGAGCCACCACTTTCAGCGGTGACACCAGAATCCGCTGCAACGGCAACTGCGCGCGATTCAATAACTGATGCAGCAACTTGGCCGCCTGATAGCCCATTTGCCGGGTGCCTTGCGCCACCGATGACAGCGCCACGCGCGACAGACAGCGCGCCAGCTCCTCGTTATCGATGCCGATAATGCACAGCTTCTCCGGGACGGCGATGTTCAAATGCTCGCAGACCTGGAGCAGGTGGCGGGCGCGGGCGTCGGTGACGGCAATAATGCCGGTATGCGGCGGGAGGGATTGCAGCCAGTCCGCCAGCCGGTTCTGGGCGTATTGCCAGTTGTCCGGCGTCGTTTCAATGCCCTGATAGACAATGGGCTGATAATATTCACGGGCGGTAAGTTGGCGGAAGGCTTGTTCCCGTTCGTGAGACCAGCGTTTACCGCTGCTGGGCGGCAGACCGTAGAACGCGAAGCGATTAAGCCCTTTTTCCTTAAGGTGCGAAAACGCGCTGGACACCAGCGCATGGTTGTCCGTCGCGATATAATGCACCGCCGGATACTCTTCGGCGTTCTGGTAAGAACCACCGACGCCGACGATGGGAACCGGTATGCCCCCGAGCAGCAACTCGATTTCCTTATCGTCGTAATCGGCGATGACGCCATCCCCCAACCACTCTTCAATACGGTTGATCCGACAGCGGAAATCGTCTTCAATGAAAATATCCCAGTCGCATTGGGAAGCTTGCAGATATTCCCCCACCCCTTCGATCACCTGGCGGTCATAAACTTTATTGGCATTGAATAACAACGTGATGCGATAACGTTTATCAAACATACGGGTATTCTCGAAGCAATCATCCGGTAGCCAGCATATACCCTGGGACCAGCGGAAAGAATTGACTTGGTGTGCGCTGGCTAGCAATTCCATTAGAAAATCCAATGAAAAAACCGGACCATGGCGATGACGCCCAGGTCCGGTCCGTTAGCGTGTGGATTACCGGATTATCCCGTTAAATCCGCCAGTTGCCGATAGAGTCGCTGAAATACTTGCCGTCGTTCGCCATAGGCCTCATGGCGTTTATCATCGGGGGTGTAGCGGGCTTCCAATGGCAACGGGGGCATTAATTCCGACCAGGAGACATCGGGGTGGCAAGCGATCTGCGCCAGTCTGGCCGCGCCGAGCGCCGGCCCGACGTCGCCGCCGGTGCGGTAATCAAGCGCCTGCCCGCTGACATCGGCCAAAAGCTGCCGCCAGTAGGCGCTGCGGGCGCCGCCGCCGATAAGGGTAATACTGTCCGGTCGCAGGCCGGTGTCGTGCAGCGCGTCCATGCCGTCCGCCAGGCCGAAACTGACCCCTTCCACTACCGCACGCGCCAGCTCCGCCGGACCGTGTTCATGGGTAAGCCCCCAGAAGGCGCCGGTGGCGTTGGGATTGTTGTGCGGCGTCCGCTCGCCGGACAAATAGGGGAGAAAATAGACCGGCGGCGTGTCCTGGCGGCCGTGGGCGGCGGCTTCCAGCAATGCCGGCACATCGCCCAGTCCGGTGGCCCTCGCTGCCCAATCCAGGCAGGAGGCGGCGCTGAGCATAACCGACATCAAATGCCAGGTGTCCGGCAGCGCGTGACAGAAGCTGTGTACGGCCTTTTCCGGATTACTGAGAAAACCATCGCTCACGGCGAAATACACGCCCGAGGTGCCCAGGGACAACATGGCCTGTCCGCGGCGATACAATCCGACCCCGATGGCGCCGGCGGCGTTATCGCCGCCGCCGGCCGCCACCGGTACCCGCGACAGCCCCCAGCGGGAGGCCAGCGCCGCGGTCAGCACGCCGGTGAATTGATTGCCCTCGAACAACGCCGGCATGTGAGCCCGGGTCAGACGGCAGGCGGCCAGTAACTCGTCGCTCCAATCGCGCCGTTCAACATCCAGCCATAACGTACCCGCCGCATCGGACATATCACTGGCGAAATCGCCGGTCATACGCCAGCGTAAATAGTCTTTCGGCAGCAACACCTTGGCGACCTGATCGAAAATGCGCGGTTCGTGTTCGGCAACCCAACGCAATTTCGGCGCGGTAAAGCCGGGCATCATCACATTGCCGGTGATTTGCCGGGAACGGAGCACATCGGCTTCAAGGGTCCGGCATTGGGCAAAGCTGCGCCCATCGTTCCAGAGAATGGCGGGGCGCAGTACCTGGTGCCGTGCATCAAGCAAGGTCGCGCCGTGCATCTGCCCGGTCAATCCCAGCGCGCGCGTTTCGCCGAGAGGGTGTTGGGCGCCCAGTGCCAACATGGCCCGATCGGCGGCTTGCCACCACTGTTGCGGATCCTGCTCCGACCACAGCGCATGCGGGCGGGAAACCGCCAGGCGCTCCGTATGGCTGGCCAGGATATGCTGCCGCTCGTCGGTCAAGATGGCTTTGACGCCCGACGTGCCTAAATCGATCCCGATATACATAAGGTATCCCTTATCAGATGGGATGGCGGGGATTCGCCGGGGCGGAAAACGATCCCCCCGCCCCCGGGTTTAACCGTATATGATCTGGTTGACGATATTTTCCAGCCATTCTTGCTGACCACTGCGATGGGTCGGCGCCAGCGCGTGCTGTTCGGCATATTTCGCCAAATCGGCCAAAGACAGATTGCCTTGCAACACCCTCTGCCCCAAATCGCCGTTCCAGCCGGCATAGCGGGCCTTGACCATTTGATCGAGCCGGCCGTCTTCCAGCAATTTGGCCGCCACTTTCAACGCCAGCGCCATGGTGTCCATACCGCCGATATGGCCGTGGAACAAATCATATTTGTCGGTGCTCTGCCGGCGAACCTTGGCATCGAAGTTTAATCCCCCGGTGGTGAAACCGCCGGCTTTTAAAATCTCGTACATCACCAGGGCGTTCTCTTCAACGCTATTGGGAAACTGATCGGTATCCCAGCCCGATTGCGCGTCGCCGCGGTTGGCGTCCACCGACCCGAAAATACCCAGCGCGATAGCGGTGGCGATTTCATGATGGAACGTATGGCCGGCCAGAGTGGCGTGGTTGGCCTCCACATTGACTCGGATCTCTTTCTCCAATCCGAACTGTTTAAGGAAACCATAAACCGTGGCGACATCATAGTCATACTGGCGTTTGGTGGGCTCCTGCGGCTTGGGTTCGATAAGCAGCGCGCCCTGGAAACCGATTTTATGTTTGTGTTCCACGACCATTTGCATAAAGCGGCCGATTTGCTCCCGTTCCTGACGCAAATCGGTATTGAGCAGTGTTTCGTAGCCTTCCCGTCCGCCCCACAGCACATAATTCTCGCCGCCCAAAGCCTGGGTGGCGGCCATGGCGCTATTGACCTGGGTGGCCGCCCAGGCAAACACCTCAGGATCGGGATTGGTGGCGGCGCCGGCGCCATAACGGGGATGGCTGAAACAATTGGCGGTGCCCCAGCAGTCTAATGCCGGTTTGCTGCTGATGGTGCGCCAGTACGTCCCGCATGGCGGCCATATGGTTGAGATAGTCTTTCACCGAATGGCTTTCCGGAATGACATCGGTATCGTGGAAACAGTAGAACGGGGCGCCGAGTTTGCTGAAAAATTCGAAAGCCACCTCGGCCTTGAGTTTCGCCTGGCCCAGCGCGTCGCCCGGTTGCTGCCAGGGGCGATCGAAGGCGCCGACGCCGAACATATCGATGCCGGGCCAACAGAAGGTATGCCAATAACAGACGGCAAAGCGCAAATGATCCTCCATGCGCTTGCCGAGAATGATTTCATCCGGATTATAATAACGGAAAGCCAGAGGATGGGTGCTTTTCGCCCCTGCAAAACGGATTTTTTCAACTTGATCAAAATAATGAGACATTATAATTGCTCCTAAGAATACGGGTCCGTTCCGAAGCGGACGGTAATAGACTTGGCGCCTGTTATTTACCGACGATTAGGCGATTAAAATCATTATCTCGTCATACTTCAAGCCGCAGGCGTGTCGGTTTCCCCGCGCATCCCGTCACATGCTGATGCGAACCGGGGGAATGATGGTAAACGTCCGTCTCCCGCCTCACGCCCGCCGTTGACGGTTCGCATTCATTCCTGACGAGGGCGTCACCCACGGGCCGCCGTGATGCGACTTGAAATATTGAGAGTATAAGATTCTGTTAATAAGAACCCGGGACAAGCAATTACGTTATTTCACATATGGATTCATTAAATTATTAATTGTGCGTCTGATCACAGGGTTTACGGCGCGAAAACCATCATCGCCAAGTGAATGTCAAAAAATAAAGAGCGCGCCCGCTTTGTGACGGGGAAAATAAGCTATAGCTCACAGAAAGCACATTTCAGTTAAATATCGTAATGCTATTGTGAAAATTTGCAATTGCTCGTGACATTTTTCCACTCTATACCCTAAATGATTCGAGTTGTATCGCGGCGACCCGTGGGCGACGCCCTCGCCGGGAACGAATATGGGCCACCGTCGGCTAACGATGAAGCGGTGTGATGAATAACGGCCGTGTTAATTGCCGCGGCCATGGCCTGAATTCGTCGCCGTTCTTTCGAAACGGTCTGATTCTTATCCTATAAACATCAGCCTCAGATGCTGAAGGTGTTCTAATAAGAGCAACATAAGGAATGAAAGATGAAACTGAAAACCCTCCTGCTAACCGCTTGCGCGGCACTGGTGTTAACCTCCCTGCCGGGCTTCGCCAAACCCATTAAAATCGGGATGGCGGTGGATGACTTGCGGCTGGAACGCTGGCAAAAAGACCGCGATATTTTTGTTGATAAAGCCAAATCCCTGGGCGCCGAAGTGTTTGTCCAATCCTCCAACGGCAATGAACAAACACAGATGTCACAAATTGAGAATATGATAGACCGGGGAGTCAATGTTCTGGTAATAATTCCCTACAACGGCAATGTGTTGAGTAATGTTATCGCCGAGGCAAAACAGGCGGGCATAAAAGTGCTGGCCTACGATCGGATGATTAATAATGCCAACGTCGATTTCTATATTTCATTCGATAATGAAAAAGTCGGCGAGTTGCAGGCGCAAAGTATCGTCAAGCGCGTGCCTGAGGGGCGCTATTTCCTGATGGGCGGCTCTCCGGTGGACAGTAATGCCAAACTGTTCCGCGCCGGGCAAATGAAAGTGCTGCAACCGTTGATTGACAGTGGCAAAATTAAAATTGTCGGCGATCAGTGGGTCGATGGCTGGCTACCGGAGAATGCGTTGAAAATCATGGAAAACGCGCTGACCGCCAACAACAATAAAATCGACGCGGTAGTGGCGTCCAACGACGCCACCGCCGGCGGCGCCATCCAGGCGCTGGCGGCGCAGGGCTTGGCCGGCAAAGTGGCCATTTCCGGCCAGGACGCCGATCTGGCCGGCATCAAGCGGATCATGCAGGGAACCCAGACCATGACGGTCTATAAGCCCATCAAACAGGAAGCCACCGACGCCGCCCTCATCGCGGTCGAACTGGCCAAGGGCGAAAAACCGAAATCCAACGCCACGCTCAACAATGGTTTGCGGGATGTTCCGTCTTATCTGCTCACCCCTATTTCGGTGGACAAATCCAATATTGACAGCACCGTCATCGCCGACGGTTTCCATAAAAAGTCCGAACTGAACTGATCCGCCGTTGCGCCGAGGATGGTTTGTGACGTGAACCCTCCGCGCCGCCGCATAAGGCGGCGCGGTTGCAAAGGTGAATAACTATGGCGACTACTCTTCTGGAAATGCGAAATATCACCAAACAGTTCGGGCAGGTGAAGGCGGTCGATAACGTCTCGCTTAGCATCGAGCCGGGACAGGTGTTGTCGCTGTGCGGAGAAAACGGCTCGGGAAAGTCGACCCTGATGAAGGTTTTGTCGGCGGTTTACCCCTATGGCACCTTCGAGGGGGACATTCAGTTCAACGGCGAGCCGCTGGTGGCGCACAGCGTGCGGGATACCGAGCGGCGCGGCATTGCCATTATCCACCAGGAACTGGCGCTGGTGAAACACATGACGGTGCTGGAAAACATCTTTCTGGGCGCTGAATGGGCCAAATACGGCGTCATGGATTACGACGCCATGTATCTGCGCTGCCAGCGTATGCTGGCGCAGGTGAAGCTGGAAATCGATCCGAACACCCGGGTCGGCGACCTGGGGCTGGGTCAGCAGCAGTTGGTGGAAATCGCCAAGGCCCTGAATAAGCAGGTACGCCTGCTGATTCTCGACGAACCCACCGCGTCGTTGACCGAAAATGAAACCGCAATATTGCTGAATATCGTCAATGATTTGCGCAATCACGATATCGCCTGCATTTACATCTCCCATAAGCTCAGCGAAGTCAAAGCCATCTCCGATATGATCTGCGTAATCCGCGATGGAAAGCATATCGCCACACGCGCCGCTCAGGGCCTCAGCGAGGGCGACTTGATCGCTATGATGGTGGGACGTGAGCTGACCGAGCTTTATCCGCGCGATCCGCATACCGTCGGCGAGGTGATCCTGCAGGTGGAGGGGGTAACGGCCTGGCATCCGGTCAACCAGCATATCCGTCGGGTCAGCGACGCCTCATTCAATCTGCATAAAGGCGAAATTCTCGGCGTCGCCGGGCTGGTGGGATCGGGACGCACCGAGCTGGCGCAGTGCCTGTTCGGCAGTTATCCCGGCCGCTGGGACGGTCGTATCGCGTTGTCAGGCCGGCCGGTTCGCTTCGCCAATTGCCGTCAGGCGTTGGCGGCGGGCATGGTGATGGTCCCGGAGGATCGCAAAAAAGACGGCATCGTCCCGATCATGGGCGTGGGCGCCAATATTACCCTGGCGGCGCTGGCTCAATTTACCGGGACGCTGGGTGTCCTTGATGAAGCCGAAGAGCAGGCGGCCGTTCGCGACGCCATCGACCGGCTCAAAGTGAAAACCAGTTCGCCGGAGCTGGCCATAGGCCGGCTGAGCGGCGGGAATCAGCAGAAAGCCATTTTGGCCAAATGCCTGCTGCTTAAACCGAAAATCCTGATCCTGGATGAACCGACGCGCGGTATCGATATCGGCGCCAAGCAGGAAATTTATCGCCTGATAAACCAATTGGCCCGGCAAGGGATCGCCATCATCGTGATTTCGTCGGAACTGCCCGAGGTCCTGGGTATCAGCGATCGGATACTGGCCATGCACCAAGGGGCGATTAAAGCCGATTTAATCAACCGCAATCTGACCCAAGAGCAGGTAATGGAAGCGGCGCTGAGGAGCGACTCCCATGTTGAAAATGACACAAACTAGCCGTTCGTCCGCCGGCAATGCCGCCGCGGGCATCGGTAAAAGCAAACCAGTAAACTTGCAGGTTTTCGTCATGCTGGCCGCGATAGTGGTCATCATGCTGTTCTTTACCTTTACCACCGAAGGGGCCTATATCAGTCCCCGCAACATTTCCAATTTGTTGCGGCAAACATCCATCACCGGCATTCTGGCGGTGGGCATGGTATTTGTGATTGTTGCGGCGGAAATCGATCTGTCGGTGGGATCGCTGATGGGGCTGCTGGGCGGCGTGGCGGCGATCCTTGATGTCTGGTTTAAATGGCCGCTGGCGCTGACCATAACGGCGACGCTGGTGCTGGGGTTGCTGCTCGGCGCCTGGAGCGGTTGGTGGGTGGCCTATCGGCGCGTCCCCTCGTTTATTGTTACGCTGTCGGGCATGCTGGCTTTTCGGGGGATCCTGATCGGTATCACCAATGGCACCACCGTGGCGCCCACCTCGGCGGCCATGTCGCAGATAGGCCAGAGTTATTTGCCGGACGGCGCGGGGATGGGCATCGGCGTCATCGCCCTGGCGTTATTTATTTTCATGCAATGGCGCCGGCGCGGTAAACGGCAACGCATGGGGCTGTCCGTGCCCGGCCTGAGCGCGGATTTCCTTCGGCAGGTCATTACCGTGGCGCTGGTGCTGGGGGCGGTATATCTGCTCAATGATTATCAAGGGGTCCCCACGCCGGTATTGATCCTGGTGGCATTGATGTTGGCGGGGCTGTTTCTGGCGTCGCGCACCGCCTTCGGACGCCGGGTCTACGCTATCGGCGGCAACATCGATGCCGCCCGTTTGTCCGGCGTCAACGTTGAACGGACCAAGATGGCGGTATTCGCCATTAACGGACTGATGGTGGCCGTTGCCGGCCTCATCCTCAGCTCGCGTCTGGGGGCCGGATCGCCCTCGGCCGGCAATATCGCCGAGCTGGACGCCATCGCGGCCTGCGTCATTGGCGGCACCAGCCTGGCCGGCGGCGTCGGCAGCGTGGCCGGCGCGGTGATGGGCGCCTTTATCATGGCATCCCTCGATAACGGCATGAGTATGCTGGATGTGTCGACGTTTTGGCAATATATCGTCAAAGGCGCGATTTTACTGCTGGCGGTGTGGATGGATACCGCCACCAAAAAACGGGTCTAGTCCGTTGCCGGTCCGCGGCCGAAAGAACGCGGGCCGGATACTCGCGCGCCGCCGCGACGCGACGCGAAATAGTATTGTCTAAACTCTAAATACGTCGAGTCGCATCGCGGCGGCAAGTGAGCGAGCGCAGCCAACAAACGGGCAATTTGAAGGTTGACGAGTATAAACAAACCCTCAATGATTTGGATAAAAGAATAATAGGCATTGACGATTCTGAAAGCAGATATTTTAATCAATTGGTACGGCGTGTCGCGATTGCTTCAGCTTCGCCGTATTTCACGGAGATAAAATAACGTCATGGAGGCTTCAATGCAGATATCATCCAATCAGACCTGCGCATCGGTTTCCCGGCTTCGGGCGCAACTCGCCAATCTTGTGCAATCATTTGAAGAATATGATTTAACGATCGACAAGGAGAGTATTGCCGCGATCAAACAACTGCAAGAAAACCCTCAGGCACTGGGATGGAACTGGTCGAAAGCCTTCGGCGGCGATAATTGATCAGTTTTCACCGGCGTAAGTCCCGGAAGGCCACCTGAAAAACCTTTTATTATTACTCTGAATACTTCACGTTGCATCGTGGTCAAAAAGACGCGGCGTGAAGTATAGCAAGTATCAACTCCTTCTCGGAAATGATCATCACCGGATATCGGGATAATTCGCCGATGCTGCTTAATGAATTTTGCCATGACATAAAATTGAATCCCATGGCGATGATACTTGGGATCATTATTAGCGCTATCGGTTTAGCCACGACGTTTTTGTCGTTAATATTATTCATTGCAGACTATAATACTGATCGCTATTATCCCGATCATCGCCATCTTTATCGACTGGAATCGCAATTCCGGTTGCCCAATGGCGAGCGCGTCCGGTCGGCTATGGCGCCCCTGCCTTTAGTGACCGCGCTGCAAAACGAACCGGGCATCGACAATGTCGATTATGCCTTCCGGCTGTCGGTCGCCGTGCGCAGCGAAGGGCGGGTGGCGTCGGGCGCGGAGATTTACGCGGTCAGTCCGGGTTTTCTCCGGCATATCAATCCCTACCGGCAGTCCCTTGCTCCGCTTGCGGCAAATGAAATCTACATCACGCCGGAGTTCAACCGCCAGTATCTCGGCCTGTCATCGCCGCAAGGCAAAACGCTTGATTTAGGCGCCCACGGGCGCTATGTCATCAAGGCCGTGGTCGCCCCCCGCGACGACAGCAGCCTGAGTCTGCCGGCGGTGATCGCGTTTTCGCCCTGGCTGGTGGAGGGCTATAACGATAAACGGAACGATTGGTACGATACCCATGTGCTGGCCTTCGCGCATACGGCGGCGGGTAAAACCCTTGATAACCGCCTGCTGGACCGGCTGGTGGAGCGCTACGCCCCGCAACTGCCGGGGGCGCCCTTCACGCCGGGGGAATTCTTGCATTTCAGCGCCAGAGATGTCCGGGATATGCATTATGACGGCGGCTATCCCGATGAACCGGCCAGGGTGATTTCCCGGCCGCTGCTCCATACCCTCTACGGCGCGGCGCTTTTCGTGCTGCTGACCGTCGCGGTGAATTTCATGAGCATCAATAACATCGTCAATGCCGCGAAACGGCCCAGCCTGCATATCAAACGCTGCGTCGGCGCGTCCGACGGGCAGATACGCGCCGAATACCGGGCCATCATGCTGCCCCAATTCCTGTGTATCGCCGCCCTGGCCGCCGTCATTCTGGGCGTTGGCGCGATGGCGTCCGGACAGGTGGCCGCCATGCTGCATCCGTTTTCCTTCTGGCGGCGATTGGCGGTGTTTCTGCTGGCGGCGGCCATGATCGGTCTTATTATCGGTTTCTGCCAGTGGGCGTATCTGCGCTTTTTCGTGTTTTCAGCCAGGAACGAGCGGGGCGATCGCCGCTATGAGACCGCCGCCTCATTTTATCTCAATAAACTCTCGCTCACCCTGCAATTGCTGGCTTGCGGCGTCATGGTTTACCTTTGGGCGGGGGTCATGGTGCAAAACCATTATCTGCTGGACGCCGATTTCGGCTATGAGCGGAAAAACCTGCTGACTTTCGTGGTCAACGAACAACTTCAATCTCCGGCAACGCTGCGCGGATTGCAAAACCGGCTAAAGGAGCGCGCCGGCACGTCCGATTTCGCGCTAAGCAGTTGGCGGCCGTTCGACATGTCGCGCACGGTGCTGACGGTGCAACATGCCAGGCAACAGGCGCAAGACCAATTCGTGTCGATTAACGCGTTCTCCGCCGATCGCTATTTTGCGCAAGTGTGGGGGCTGGATACGCTGGCCGGCGCGGAAAACGCCCTATTGGAAAGCCAGGACCCGTCCATCTGCCATGTCATCGTCACCCGGGCCTTTCTTGGCCTGATGGGGTTATCGTCTTATGACGAAGTGCTGAATACGCCGTTTTATATCGACCTGGACGGCATGAAAAAGTCCCTGCGGGTATTGCGGGTCGTGGATAATTTCTACCTGGGCGAACGTAGCCGGATCCCGCAGCCGCTGATGGTTTTTATCAACGACAATCCGGAGAAATACGGCGCGGTGAGATACCCCTCCACCCGTCAAAGAGCCCAGATAACGGCGGTGCTTAACGAATACGGCGTTTCTGACGGGCAGATACGCTCCGTGGACGAGCTTCATCGGGCCCATTACCGGAACAGTTTGTTGATCCTTGCCATTATCAGGCTGGTGGCGGGGCTCTCCCTGTTATTGATGCTGTCGAGCGCCGTGATTATCGGTATCTCCGAAGCGGGTCGGTTGAACAGAACCCTGAAAATCATGGAAGCGGTCGGGGGTTCGGTTTATACCAGCGTGGCGTTTTTCTTGCGGCAAAATATGCCGCCGCTGCTGGTTTCCGCCGCCGCCGCCTTTGTATGCGGCCTGTGGCTGTTACATCGCTGGCTTGGCCAATACGATGCGGTGACCGGCCTGACCTATACCTATGCGCTGGCCGCCCTGTTGCTATTGGTGCTGGCCGTCGCCGCGGTGATGACCTTGTCATTACTGATAGGCGGGGGCCGGTATGGTTCGGGACGCCGCCGGCCGGAGATGGCGTAATGGATGTCAAACTGGAGAAAAAAACGCCCTCTGTGCATTTGCGCGCCAAATGGCTGGCCTGGGGCGCGCTGGCGGTGTTTCTGGCGTTGTGCGTCATGTTATACAGGCTGGCGGTCGCCGATGATTTTCTTCGGGTTCCGGCGGCGAGCGCCAAATTCCACACCGTCAAGCGGGGCCCGCATACCGACACGCTGGTCACCCGCGCGGTTGCCATACCCAGCGAAAGCGTTATCGTTTCTTCCGAGCGCGGCGGCAAGGTCACGGAAATTCTCAAGGCGCCGTCGGATTATGTTACCCAGGGCGAGGTGATCGCCCGATTGTCCAACTATGACTTCGTTTTGCAGGTCACCTCGCGCATCGCCGACGCCACCGAACAAATCAACAACCTGCGCAATATGCGGATGCTACTGGAAAAGAACAGCCGCGACACCAAGGTCGAGCTGGAAAAATCCGGCTACAACCTGCTGAAAACCAAGAGGGAAATTCACCGTAACAAGAAGCTTTATGAAAAATCCATTATCGAGAAGGCCGTCTATGAAGATCGATTGGACGAACTGGCCTATTGGCAACGGACCTGCGCCATCCTGTCGGAACATAATGCGCAACAGGAGAGTATCCTGCCGCATCAGTACCATGAAATCGACGAATCCATCAAGCGTCTCGGCAACCTGGTTAATCTGATCAAAGGCGGCCTGGAGCAACTGACCATCGTTTCCCCCATAGAAGGCACGCTCACGGCCCTGGATATCAAAATAGGCCAGCAAATCAAACCCGGCGAAAAGATAACCATTGTCGACAACCTGCATTCCTATTACTTCGAAGCCGCCTTCAGCGAGTATTACCTGGACAAAATTCAACCCAAAGTGAGCGTCATGGCCGAAGCGGGCGGCGTCAGGATCCCGCTTATCATCGAATCGGTCTCGCCCGTGGTGGACAACGGTAAATTCAAAGCCAGGCTACGAATGAGCGAACCCCGGCAAATCGCCCTGAAACGCGGCCAGTCCATTGATTTGCACGTTTCCCTGGGGACATCGCGACATGCGCTGCTGGCGCCATCGGAAGCGATATTCTTCCAGGACGGCCAGGCCAAAGTGTACATCTACGATGCAAAATCCCGCCGGGCGCTGAAATCGCCGGTGAAAATCAAGCGGCAAGGGGCGCAGGAAACAGAAATCGTCGGCGGGCTGACCGAGGGGCAGCAAGTGGTCACTTTCGCTGACAATGACTATGAAAAATCCAACATTATCGAGTTCGATTGACATGATAAAACTGGAACATGCCGCAAAATGCTATCTCACCAAAACCATCAAAACGCTGGCGCTAAACGACATCAACCTGGCGGTTGGCGCCGGGGAATTCTTGTCGGTCATGGGGCCTTCCGGCTCGGGTAAATCCACCCTGCTCAATGTCCTGGGCTTGTTCGAAAAGCTGGACGAGGGCCAGTTCACCCTGGATGGCATCGCCGTCCAGCCACTGCGCTACTCTCAGAAGATTGCGCTGCGGCGCCGGCTGGTGGGATATATATTCCAATCATTCAACTTGATATCGCATATGACGGTAACGGAAAACGTGGCGTTGCCGCTGATTTATCGCAATGTGCCGAAAGCGGAGCGCAAGGCGCGGGTCGCCAGGACCCTGGATACGTTCGGTATCGCCGGGCGGGCCGAACACTATCCGGCGCAGTTGTCCGGCGGTCAGCAACAGCGGGTGGCCATTGCCCGGGCGATGGTCTCGCGGCCGGCATTGATTCTGGCCGATGAACCCACCGGCAACCTCGATAGCAAAAATAGCCGGGAGGTGCTGGAGCAACTCAAACAGATTAACAGCCAGGGGACGACGGTGGTCATGGTGACACACTCCCAGGAGGCATCGAGCTATGCCGGCCGGGTTCTGACCATGAGGGACGGTCGCCTCGACGGAAATTAACACAGGAAGGTAGCGAATGAATGGACTCATACCCGTGACGCAAATAGCGGATGACGGTTTTGATCATCTCGAACCGCAGGATTTCCGCCAGCTCGCCCAACAAGACTACGGGCAAATCAGCGCTTATCTCATCGGCTGCATCCCGGCGGAAAAAATCCTCTCACCGGATGAGTTGCGGCGATATCACGAGGCGCGAGAGCGGGATATTACCGCGCGGTCCGTCAACGCGGGCAAGCTTATCGTGGTGCTCAAGGCCACCCGGCATTGCAATTTGCGCTGTACTTATTGCCACTCCTGGGCGGAAGGCCCCAACCAGGTATTGACATTCCGTACCCTGGCGCACGCCGTTCGGCGAATCCTGGCCATCCCCAATATCCGCCGTTTCGAATTTGTCTGGCATGGCGGCGAAGTCACGCTGCTCAAGCCGGCTTTTTTCAAAAAACTCATCTGGCTACAGCAGAAATTTAAGCGGTCGGATCAGATTATTACCAACGCCATGCAGTCCAACGCAGTCAATATCTCCGACGAATGGCTGATCTTCCTTAAAGGCATTGGCATGCCAGTGGGCATCAGCCTTGACGGTGTGCCGCATATTCATGACCGGCGGCGGGTCGATTACCGGGGAAGGGGGACGTCGGAACGGGTGGCGCGCGGCATACGGCGCTTGCGTCGCTATGATATCCCTTACGGCGCGCTGATTGTCGTGGATAGCGAGGTCTATGCGACGGATTTGCGGGAAATGTTCGACTACTTCTGCGCCATTGACTTGACCGATATTGAGTTTCTCAACATTGTTCCTGACAACCGGATCCCCGCCGGCGGCGAGGTTGGCGCGGGTTATATCAGCTATGCCGACTACATCGGCTTTTTATCCAAGGCGTTTGTCCTGTGGTGGGGGGAATATCGTGGTCGGCTGCGAATCCGGCTGTTCAGCGACTTTATCCGCGCCCTCGGCGACCCCGCCACCCCGCCTTCCGCCTGTTACTGGGCTGGTAATTGCTCCCAGGAGGTGATAACCCTGGAGCCCAACGGTTATGTTTCCCCTTGCGACAAATATGTGGGCGATAGCGGCAGCCTGTACGGATCGCTATTGGAGACGGATTTATCCACCTTGCTCGCGCGTTCGGGCCACAACCGGATGGCGCTGGAGGAAGAACGGCGGGCGATGGAGAAAATGCGAGATTGTCGCTGGTTTTCCATTTGTCACGGCGGTTGCCCTCATGATCGGGTTATTAATCGTCGACATGTGCCCGGTTATGATGACCGCTGTTGCGGGACGGGCCGGCTGCTCGCCACCATTGAACGGTGTCTCGACGGCGCCGCGCCGCCGCAGGCCGGATGATGTCCGCGAATTAAAAAGCAAGGTTCGGCCTATTCCAACGTTTCGCGTCATGCCACCCTGAACGCCTGCCTGGCCGAATGCCGGCCATGGCGATATGCTAAGGAGGACCGATGATGCGAAACGTTGAAACCGTTCCTATGACAAGCCCGATAACAGACCCGCGCTGGCAGGCAATAGCCAACCGCGACAAGGCGGCCGACGGCCAATTTGTGTATGGCGTGAAAACCACCGGCGTCTATTGCGCGCCGTCTTGTCCTTCACGTCGGCCGCGGCCGGAGAATGTCCGGTATTTTCCCGACGCCGCCGCCGCCGAGCAAGCCGGCTTCCGGCCCTGCAAACGCTGCCGCCAAGGGAGGCCGTCGCTGGCCGACGAGCAGGCGGCGAAAATCGCCCTCGCCTGTCGCTACATTGAGCAGGCGGCCCATACGCCTACCCTGGCGGAGATCGCCGGACAAGCCGGACTGAGTCCGTATCATTGCCACCGCCTGTTTAAAAATCTGACCGGTTTGACGCCCCGGCGCTATGCCTCTGCCTGCCGCCACCGGCGCTTGCGACAAGCGTTGGAACATCAGGGGTCGGTGACCGACGCCATTCTCAGCGCCGGCTATCCTTCCGCGGGGCAGGTCTATCACCAGTCCGAAGCGTTGCTCGGTATGACGCCGGGGGCATACCGGGCCGGCGGACGGGACACGGACATCCTGTTCGCGGTCGGCCAGTGCTCGCTGGGGGCCATTCTGGTGGCGCGCAGCGCGCGGGGGATCTGCGCCATTCTGTTGGGGGACGATCCCCAGGCGCTGACGGAAGCGTTACAGGACAAATTTCCCCATGCCCGATTGGCCGGCGATGATCCGGTGTTCAATAACCAGATATCCCAAGTCGTCGGTTTCGTGGATACGCCGCGCCTGGGACTGCATCTGCCATTGGATATCCGCGGCACCGCCTTTCAGCAACGGGTATGGCTGGCGCTGCTCGCCATTCCCCCCGGCGAAACACTGAGCTACCGCGAGGTGGCTCAGCGCATCGGCGCGCCCGAGGCCGTGCGGGCCGTCGCCGGGGCTTGTGCCGCCAACATACTGGCCGTGGCCATACCCTGCCATCGGGTGGTGCGCAGCGATGGCGGGTTATCCGGTTATCGCTGGGGCGTTGAACGAAAACGGCAACTACTTGATAAAGAAAAACATGACGCCGGGTTATCCGGCATTTAATTAGCCCATGTTAAATAAGGCACTTCACGTTCCGACAACCACAAGGTGCCTTATGTTGCCGCTAGACAACAACCCGATTGAAACCAGCCGGACGGGCGGAGGTCGCTCGCCGCCCAAGCTCACCCTTGGCGATATTACGAGTATCGGTTCGAATTACTCCACGGAGAATCAGCTCATCATGGGGAATATAGAAGTCACCGACGGAGCGCTGTACCTGCGGAACACCCGGGTGCTGCGATCAATGGCGAACAAGTATAGCCTGGTAAAATGCTGCAACAGACAAATGAAGTTATCGAATGTCACGGTGGAAGGCGACGTTTGGTCCCTTAATGGCGGCATCAAGATAAAACAGGACTCTGAATTCATCACCAGTCATCGCGCGGACAAAATGATCCGGGATATCCGCAACATCAGGGCGATAAACGGCAATATCGCGCTTATCAATGTGTTGGCCAAAAATGTGCAGTCACATGGGGGGCGGGTGGACCTTCGCCGGGGCAGCCATATCCTCGGTGATGTCTTTGTTGATGACGCATCCCGCTTCTTTATTAAAAACGCCCGTATCGACGGGTTGCTGAAAACATCAGGCAATCAGTTGATTATCGGCGACAATACCTTTATCCGCCGGGTGATCCTGCGTTCCGTCAAGGACGCGTCCCCCCAGCAGGTTGAGCGGGGCGCGATTGCCGAGCCGGAGGAAAAGCAACTGGTGGTTTTGCGCGCCGGCGCGGTATTGCGGGAAATCAATTTCGACGCGCCGCAATGCGTTCTGGTGTTGCATGAAACGGCGCGCTACGAGGGACCCAGGGATATCGAGGGCCTGATGGTGCGGCAAGTCTGAAACGCCGCTTCGCTCGGGAACGGCCCCATACCCTCGTTGAATCCCCGGCCGCCGCTTTACCGGCTTTCCCCGCTCAGGCCACATCGTTGTCCCTGTGCCTAACTGGCGATAGCCATTCCCGCGGTCATATGCAGACCGTAGAAGACCGCTCGGCCGATAAGCTCGCCGCCCAGTACCAGCAACATGCCCAGGGCCAGGCTGGGTACCGGCGGGTTCTTGCCGCGAATCACGGGCAACAGCCAGCAAGCCAGGCCGAGCAAGAGCAAAAACACCCGGCCGGCCATCAGCAGATTGTAATCCGGTATCAGGGCGGCGGCCCGTTGCACGGAACTGTTGATGGACGCCAGATCGGCGGATTGCATGGCGACGGCGGTGATGCTGACCAGCACCGCCACCACGCTCACCCACGGCAAGTAACGCCAGCGATCGCCGCGGATGCCCGCCATTTGCAGCAGCAACGCCCCAAGCAGCGGACCGCCGATAAACATGGTCAGCGCAAAGCCCAACGGGGTGAACACCGTATACCACGTCGGCACCGTATCGATCATATAGACCTGGCCCATTGCGTACAGGAACACCAACCCGGCGACGGCCGTCGCCGCCAGCCAGATCTTATCCAGCGCCGGCGGCATCCGTTTAAGCGCCGCCACCAGCCAATACAGGCCGCCCAGCGCGAAAAACAGCGAACCGCTGGCTATTTCATTGCTTAGCGCCGAATGACCCAGTCGATTGAGCGCGTTCATGGCGCGCAACGGCGACCCAAGATGCATCATGGAAGCGATAAAGCCCAGCCCCATCAATAGCCAAAGGAAAAACATCGCCAGGTTCAGCCGGCGGGCGGTATCCGCCGCCAGACGCCCGAACAGCAGTACCGCGGCGGTCACCAAATAGGCACCGATGACGCACTGGCTAACCACGGTAAACAACATCAGCGGCCATTCCGACCATCCGTTACCCATTTTACACCTCCAGAGGATTGGCCAGATAACCGGTGGTATCCCCGAGGGGCCGGCTTTTGGCATTGGGTTTAATCACCAGGTTGGGCTGTGTGAACATCGGATCGGGCAACGGCGCCACGGCGGCCAAATCGCCGTATTTTTCGCGAAGTTCGGCGATGGGCGCCAAATCCAGCGCCCGCAGAGGGCAGGATTCCACACAGATGGGTTTCTGACCCACCGCGACGCGTTCATGGCAACCATCGCATTTGGTCATATGGCCTTTTTCGGCATTGTATTGCGGCGCGCCGTAAGGGCAGGCCATATGGCAGTAACGGCACCCGATGCAGACATCCTCATCAACGACCACGAAGCCATCTTCCCCTTTGTGCATCGCTCCGCTGGGGCAGACCTTGGTACAGGCGGGATCCTCGCAATGGTTGCAGGATATGGACAAATAATAGGCGAAGACATCTTGATGGAAACCATAACCGTCCTGCTGCCAACTGCCGCCGGCATATTCATAGATCCGGCGAAAACTGACGTCAGGCCCCAAATTTTTGTAATCCTTGCAAGCCAGCTCGCAAGTTTTACAGCCGGTACACCGGCTGGAGTCGATATAAAAACCGTATTGCGTACTCATTGGCTACTCCCTAAACCTTTTCGATCTGGATCAGGTTGGTATGCTGTGGATTGCCTTTAGCCAATGGCGAAGGCCGTTGCGTGGTCAACGTATTGATACAGCCGCCGTGATCGACCTTGTCGCCGGCCATATCCGCCTGATGCCAGGCGCCTTGGCCAATGGCGGTGACGCCGGGGATGATGCGCGGCGTCACTTTGGCTTTAATGCGGAGCTCGCCCCGATCGTTAAATACCCGGACGGTATCGCCGTCGCGGATCTGGCGCGCTTCGGCGTCCAGCGGGTTGATCCAGACTTCCTGCGGACAGGCCGCTTGCAAAACATCCACATTGCCGTAGGTGGAGTGCGTCCGGGCCTTGTAATGAAAACCGTGCAATTGCAGCGGAAAGCGTGAACGCAACGGGCTGTCCCAACCTTCAAACGTGGATGTGTAGATAGGCAGGGGGGTGATTTTCTCGTCCGGTTTTAATTCCCAGGTGGCGGCGATTTTCGCCAGGGCCGAGGAATAAATTTCAATCTTGCCCGACGGTGTCTTCAACGGATGCGCCTGGGGATCGTTGCGAAAGTCTTTATAGGCGACGAAGTGCCCGGCGGGATCGCGGCGTTTGTAGATACCCTGCTGTTTTAATTGGTCGTAGGTCGGCAATGCCGGGTCTTTGTCCAGCATTTTGGCATAGAGATAATGCAGCCATTGCGACTGGGTACGGCCTTCGGTGAATTTCTGTTCCACGTCCGGTCCCAGACGCCTGGCGATGGCGCTGGTGATTTCATAAATGGATCGACGTTCGAATTTGGCCTTGGTGGACGGCTGGCCGAAAATCAGATATCCCATATTGGCGGCATAATCATTAGGGACGATATCTTCCTGTTCGGTCGTCATCAGGTCGGGCAAAAGGATATCGGCGTATTTTGCCGAAGACGTCATAAAGTTCTCGATAACCACAATCATCTCGCAATCTTTCTCGTTGCGGAGAATCTTGTGGGTTCGATTGATGTCCGAGTGCTGATTGATCAGGGTGTTGCCGGCGTAGTTCCAGATAAACTTGATGGGGACGTCCAGCTTATCTTTACCTTTTATGCCGTCTTTCAGCGCCGTCATTTCCCGGCCGCGATAAATGGCGTCGGTCCACAGGAAGACCGGTATCTTGGTTTTTACCGGATTTTCCAGTACCGGCAGGCGCTCAATGGTAATGGTATAGGTCGATTCACGGCAGCCGCTATTGCCGCCGTTGATCCCCACATTGCCGGTGAGGATCGGCAGCATCGCGATGGCGCGCGCCGTTTGTTCGCCGTTGGCCTGGCGCTGCGGCCCCCAGCCTTGGCAGATATAGGCCGGTTTGGTGCCGCCTATCTCGCGGGCCAGTTTGATAATGGTATCGCGGGGAATGCCGGTGATTTTTTCCGCCCAGAAAGGCGTTTTGGCGGTATGGTCGTCGCCCTGGCCCAATATATACGCCTTGTAATGGCCATTGGCCGGCGCGTCGGCGGGCAGGGTTTTTTCATCGTAGCCGATGCAATAGGTGTCCAGGAACGGCTGATCGACCAGATTCTCGGTAATAAGCACCCAGGCGATGGCCGATACCAGCGCCGCGTCGGTGCCGGGACGAATAGGGATCCATTGATCTTCCCGTCCGGCCGCGGTGTCGGTGTAGCGCGGGTCGATAACAATCATCCGGGCGTTGGAACGCAGCCTTGCTTGTTCCAGATGATAAGTAATACCGGCGCCGCTCATACGGGTTTCCGCCGGATTATTACCGAACATCACGACCAATTTGGTATTGATGATATCCGAGGTACTGTTGCCGAGGTTGCTGCCGTAAGTGAACGGCATGGCGGCGGCGATTTCCGACGTGCTGTAGGTGCCGTACTGTTGCAGCGAACCGCCGTAGCAATTCATCAATCGGGTCACCAGCGACGCCGAAGGGGAGGACCGGGTAAAGTTACCGCCGGTGATGCCGGAAGAATAATGTATATAGACCGCTTTGTTACCGTAATCTTTGACAATGCGCTTGAGATTGTTCGTGATGGTATCCAGCGCTTCGTCCCAACTGATACGTTCGAATTTGCCTTCGCCGCGGGCGCCCACGCGTTTCATCGGGTATTTCAACCGATCCGGGTGATTCATGCGGCGGCGTATCGAACGCCCGCGTAGACAGGCGCGCACCTGGTGGTCGCCATAGACGTCATGTCCGGTGTTGTCGGTTTCCACCCAGTAGACTTCCTCATCGCGGACATGCAGGCGCAGCGCGCAGCGGCTGCCGCAGTTGACCGAGCACATGCTCCAGACCAGTTTATCGTCTCGGGGGGCGCCGGCTTGCGGCGGGGTGGCCGCATCGGCCAGGCCGAACGGTAATTCCAGCGCGCTGCCGGCCAGCATCAGTCCGCCGGCGGCCATCCCGCCCTTGACCAGACTGCGCCGGCTGATGCCGGTTTCGCCAACAGCGGTTAAGAGGGTTTTTTCTTTCATCTATCTTTCCTTCCGTTCAGGGGCTTGGGCCTACGCTTGCCACTGTTATCGATTTGAAGCCTTTCCCATCAGGGCAATTTTCTTGTCATTTTGGCCTTGGCAGCGCCCGACATCCCCACGTCATCCGTTTAGGCGCCGGTTGCCGCGCGCTGTCCGTGTCCAAACTGGCTGTGCCAATAACGCCTGATGAAATAGGCTTTTGCTCTGTTAGAGTGTTAATTGTTTCAATCTGAACTAATGGAGATATGATGAATGAAAATTAAACAAAGAATATTGCTCTCGGACAATTTTGTAATAACAAGAGGAATTTTTAAAAAAGAAAAAATATGATCCGCTAGGTAATTATTTATATAACGGGGTGGTTTCCTGATCCGCTGTCCCATACAAAACAATTTATCCCAGGTGCGTTTGTCGCTGAATAACGGCGCCCCGGTCGGTATTCGCCGAGCGCGGCACGATTCTCTGGTAACCTGCCGCGTCGTGACACAGTGGCAAAGTCGGGATTGGCTGGCTACGATTATAATATGCTCATAATTTTAACATTAAGCACTTTGGCTGCCTCACCATGGCGCAGTCCATACCCAGCGGCGGGTTTTGCTGAAGGACACCACGGGAGTTTGACGTATGCTGCGCACCCAAAATCAGTCAGACAGGGATGAAACGGACCCGCTATCGACAGAACCGGGATTTACCTTCAAGGTCTTGACCCTCAACGCCCACAAGGGATTCGCCGCGTTTAACCGTCGTTTCATCCTGCCGGAGTTGCGCGAAGCGGTACGTACCGTTGGGCCGGATATCGTTTTCCTGCAAGAAGTGCTCGGCGCCCATGAAAAACACTCGCGCCGTTTCCATAACTGGCCGATCGTGCCGCAATACGAATTCCTGGCCGATACCTTGTGGAAGGACTTCGCTTATGGCCGTAACGCCGTCTATCCCGACGGCGATCACGGCAATGCGTTGCTGTCCCGCTTCCCCATCGCCAGCTACCAAAATCTGGATGTCTCGGTGGCGGGCACGGAGAAGCGCGGCATGCTGCACTGCATCGTACATGTGCCGGGGCGGCGCGCGCCATTGCACCTGATTTGCGTGCATCTGGGATTGAAAGAACGGCATCGACGGGAACAACTGTCACGTATAAGCCGGTATATCGCCACGTTGCCCCGGCACGAACCGCTGGTGGTGGCTGGGGATTTCAATGACTGGCGGCAGCAGGCCAACCGGTTGCTCGGTCATGAAACAGGCTTGGAGGAGGTGTTTACCAAAGCCTACGGCCGGCCGGCCAGAACCTTTCCCGCTCGGTTTCCCTTGTTGCGCCTGGACAGAATTTATGTCCGCAATGCCCGGATAAGCAGGCCCGCATCCCTTGCCAACCAACCCTGGTCGCGCCTGTCCGATCATGCGCCTTTGGCGGTGGAGATTCACCTATGAACATGGAATGGCGCGACGGCAACGTGATTACGCTACTGGAAAACGGCGAGGAATTTTTTCCGCGATTATTCGAGCGCATTGAGCACGCTTTACAGGAAGTGCTACTGGAAACCTTTATTTTGTTCGAAGACGAGATTGGGCTGGCGCTGCAACGGCATCTGATCGCGGCGGCGCGGCGCGGCGTGCGGGTGGAGGTCATGGTCGACGGTTATGGGTCGGCCAACCTGTCCGATGTGTTCATTGGCGCCCTGACGGCGGCCGGCGTCAGGTTTCGTTTCTTCGATCCCCGGCCGGCATTCCTGGGCATGCGTACCAATGTGTTTCGGCGCTTGCACCGTAAGACCGTGGTGGTGGATGGGCGCGTCGCCTTTATCGGCGGCATCAATTATTCCGCCGAACATATGACGGACTTCGGGCCGGAAGCCAAACACGACTACGCGGTGGAACTGCGGGGGCCTGTCGTGGCGGATATCCATGGCTACACCTTACGGGCCATGGCCAGCGAGGCGCATCAGCGTAACTGGTGGGGACGGCGTTCGGGCGTTCCCGCGGCCAACCGCCATCCGGGGGAAGCCCAGGCCCTGTTCGTTTATCGCGATAACGATGAACACGCTACTGATATTGAACGCCACTACCTGGAGATGCTGCGCACCGCCAGGCAGGAGGTGATTATCGCCAATGCCTATTTTTTCCCCGGTTACCGTTTGCTCAAAGAGATGCGTGACGCGGCCCGCCGTGGCGTAAGGGTTAAGCTTATCGTGCAGGGCGAGCCGGACATGCCCATCGTCAAAGTGGGCGCCCGGATGCTGTATCATTATCTGGTGCCGGCGGGTGTCATGATCTATGAATATCGCCGCCGTCCGCTGCATGGCAAAGTCGCCGTCAAGGATGGCTACTGGGCGACAGTGGGGTCCAGCAATCTTGACCCGCTGAGTTTGGCGCTGAATCTCGAGGCCAATGTGGTGATTCACGACAGCGCATTTACCCGCTTGCTGCGCGATAAATTGGACAAGCTGATTGCCCAGGATTGCCAACTGATCGATGAAAGCCAGGTCCCGAAGCAGACATATTGGCATTTGGTCAAAAGCGTTCTGGTATTCCATTTCCTGCGCCATTTCCCGGCCTGGGTGGGATGGTTGCCGGCCCATACGCCGAAATTGGCCTTAATTGAGCCGCCGATGCAGCCGGAAATCGAAACCCAGGATCGCGGTGAACCGGAAAACCAGGGCGCTAAACCATGACGTTCCCCTCTCCCGGCGCGCCGCGTCGCAAACCGGCCAAAACGCGCCGTCTCTGGCCGCTGGCGAAGGCCATTCTGACCGTGGCGTTTTTTATCATCATCGTCGTGTTATTGGTGGTTTATGCGCGCAAAGTGAACTGGAGCGATGTGGTCCAGGCCATCCGCCACTATCGTCCCGGCACGGTCATGGCGGTGATCGGACTGGCGGCGGTAAGTTATCTTATTTATGGCGTATATGATCTGATCGGCCGGGCCTATTGCGGGCATAAGCTGGCGGCATCCAAGGTGATGCTGGTATCGTTTATTTGCTATGCCTTTACGCTGACGTTAAGCACCTGGATCGGCGGCATCGGCATGCGCTACCGGCTGTATTCCCGGCTCGGGCTGTCAAAGGGCGCCATCACCCAAATTTTCAGCCTGAGCCTCGCCACCAATTGGCTGGGGTATATTCTGCTGGCCGGCGTAGTGTGCGTGACCGGCGAGATAAAATTGCCGCCATCCTGGCATATCGGCGCCCTGGCCCTGCGGTTGTCGGGCGGCGTCCTACTGGCGTTTATTATTGTTTATCTGGGTTATTGCGCATTTTCCCGGCGGCGGCGCTGGACCCTCAGAGGGCGGCGGCTGGTATTGCCGTCGCTGCGTATGGCCGGCGCTCAATTGGCCTCCTCCAGTGTCAACTGGATGACCATGGCCGGGATCATTTTTATTTTGCTGAACGACAAGGCCGATTTCCCGGCGGTGCTGGGGGTCTTGCTGGTTAGCAGCATCGCTGGAGTGATTATCCATATTCCGGCGGGCATCGGTGTGCTGGAGGCGGTATTCGTCACCATGCTGGGAGGCGAGCATCTCTCGCACGGCGCGATTATCGCCGCGCTATTGGCTTATCGCGCCGTCTATTTCATTGCGCCGCTGCTGCTGGCCATCGTGCTTTATCTCGGGTTGGAAAGCCGCGCCCATGCACTGCGCGAAGAAGATGCCGCCAGGAGCGGCGCCGATAGCGCCGAGTGAAAACGTAATGGCGCCTTCCATTTTATCGTGCCGCCGCGATGCAACTTGGAGTATGTGAAGTCTCTCGCGATGTAACTTGAAGTAAGTAAAGTATATACAGACGGGGGGGAAAACTATCCCGCCAAATGTCAGCCTGGAATACTCACAGTTGGGGGACAGCTCTCAAATGGGGTTAACTTAACTCGTCGTACCTGACGTCACCCCTTTGTTGGCGACCCGCGCCCGCCGCCAACAAAGAGGCAGCGTGAAGTAAGACGAGGTTAATATCATGTCGCAATTAGTGATAATGATAACCTGGGCCGCCTCCGCCATGATGATAACCGCCATGATCATGCCAGGGCGGCGGCCAGAAGCAGCCGCTTAATACGGCGCTCAGAAAAATAATTCCCAGAAAACTCAAAATATGGCGCATTGCTCAACTCCTGCTAATCCTGATTCTGAATATACTTGTCACACTTCACGCCGCCTTTTTGTTGGCGGCGACGAGGCCATGTCGCCAACAAAGAGGCAACCCGGAGTATGCTGAGTACAAGCAAATAATTTACCCGATGCGCATTCAATGCAATAAGCGGGAATGTAAAAACAAACAGAAGAGATGTGTCCATTTGCAATTATTGGACGATAATTCATCTTGTGGATAATTATTGACTACAACATTATTAATACCTTTATTTATGAAATAAGAAAAGGATTAATTTGCATCGGTCGTATTTTTTTAAGAATTTTCTTTTTAACGCATCCCGCACCGGTTTCACCCTTTGTACACAACACATTGACTACATCTTACCGGCATAAAAAAACGGTTATCGGAGGGGCCGATAACCGTTTTGCGCTTCTTAACCAACGAGGTTTATTCGTATACCACCGTGGTACTGTGCATATTGCGCGGGCTGGATAGCGACGTCGTCGGGTAGTTACGACCGGCCTCTCCGATTTTCTCGTCAAGACCGCCCGAAGGCGCTGCCGCGGCCACGCCGGCGCGGGCGCTAACCTTGACCGCCGGCGTTTGCTGCGCCACCAACGGCTGCGATGTGAGCGGATACACCTGCGCGGCGGCGGCGCTGCCCAGCGACACCATGCCAAGGGCAAAGGCTAAACCGATAAATTTCAGGTTTTTCATGATGTTAACTCCTAACACTGTTAACATGCTTCTCGCAATGGGCGAATATTTGTTAACGTTCGATAATTAAATGTTAGTACGCCGCAACCGCAGGGTCAAGTTTTTAAATAATGATCGTTAATTAAATTTATGACAATTTGCGTCAGCCGGTGTTCCGCTTACTGGTAGATGATGGCGGTACCGTGCAGCTTGTTTTGTCCGGTAGTGGAAATAATCCGGTAGGATTTGGCGCCGGCAGCCTCGGCTTTGGCCGACAAGGCGTTTTCCAGCGACGAAAGGTTGGAGCCGGCGGTGGCGCTGACAACGCCGACCGGTTGCTGATTGAGGGGGTCGTTATTGACCTGGTCGACGGCCAGGCTACTTGTGGAAACACCACAAAGGGTGAGGGCGAAGGTGGATAGCATGAATTTGTTCATAGTGATCTCCATTTGTCCCAATATCTCTCCGCTTGCGGCTTGTCTGACTGCCGGCGCGCTCCGGGTTCACCAGGTTACGTGACACGCTTGCCGTCAGTTGCGCCGCGGAGCGGAATCTATTGGATATATATAGTTAGTTAAGAAATTATTTTTTTAATACTTGGTAAGAAAATACTAGCCGTAATTGTGATAATGATCAAATTATTTTATAACGATCATTAATATAATATGAATATAATTGATTTTTATATATAAACTGTGCGTATTCTTTGTGTTAACGTGGTTTTTCAAGGCCGTGTCGGGCGAAAAATGCAGGTGAGGAAACTATAAATTAACGCATTTTTTGTAAAATTTATCAGAAACTGCATAAAAGTGTTGTAATTTCTTTAATGATCGTTAATTATATTTGATAACAGTTTTAAGCTAAGAGAGGCGTTTATGGAAACTGATCGTGTTGCCTCCGTCCGCAAAGGGCGGGGACGGCCTAAACAGTTCGACCGCGACGATGCGCTGGACAAGGCGTTGCAGCTCTTTTGGCGTCACGGTTACGAAGCCACTTCATTATCCGACCTGGTTGCGGCGACAGGGGCCAAGGCGCCGACGCTTTACGGCGAATTCGGCAATAAGGAAGGCTTGTTCCGCGCCGCCGTAGAACGGTACATTTCCCAGTTCGCCGAACGCGGCCGTTCCTTGCTGTCCGATCCGAACAGCACGGCGCAAGGAGCGATTGAAAATTTCCTGCGTGATACGGCGGCGCTCTATACCGATAAAAGCCTGCCGTCGGGCTGTTTTCTGGTCTGTACGTCGGCGGCGCTTTCCGCGGCGTCGAGCGCGGTGGGGGAGATGTTACGCAACCGTCATCGCCTGCATGAGAAAATGCTGATGGATTTCCTGCGCGACCGGCAACTGCGGGGTGAGATCCCCGATAAAACCGATGTCGCGGATCTGGCCAAATACTTCGCCTGCCTGACCCAGGGAATGTCGGTGCAGGCCCGCGACGGCGCCAGCCAGGAAGATTTAAACGCCATTGTGGCCAAAGTCATGTCGGCCTGGCCGCAGCTTCTCATGGCCGAACCGGGCAAAGCCCGCCTCGCCGTCGAAGTGTGAGGAAAACCGCCGGCCCGGCAATGGCGTTTCCACCCCGGCGCCGCGGGTTAAGGCGCCGGCGTCGCGGCGGCCCTCAGTGGTTGTCGGCCTGCCAGCCGCCGCCCAGCGCCGCTATCAGTTTGACGCTGGTTACCCATTGGGTGCTTTGTAGCGAAAGCAGGCTCTGTTGATCGCTTAAGCTGCTGTTTTCGGTGGTGGCGACGTCCAGATAATCGATCATGCCGGCTTCATATTGGTTGCGGGTTACCCGTGCGGATTCTTTCGCCGCCGTCGTTGCGCGCTGACTGGCGGCGACTTCGCTTTGCAACGTATGCAATTCCACCAGATAATCTTCCACTTCGCCGATACCGGACAGTACTGACTGGCGATAGCTGGCGACGCTGGCGTCGTAGGCGGCCCGCGCCTGTGCGACCTTGGCCGAGGTGGCGCCGAAATCCAGTAGGGTGCCGCTCAGTTCCGGCCCCAGCGACCAGACCCGATTGGGCGCGGTCATCAGGTTATGCAACACCGTACTGGCGAACCCGCCGCTGGCGCTAAGGGTTAAATCCGGGTAGTAGCCGGCGATGGCGACACCCACCGCCGCATTGGCCGCCGCCACATTCCGTTCGGCATAGGCGATATCTGGCCGGCGCTGCAACAAAGTGGCGGGTAATGCCGCCGGAACGGCCGGCAGAACGGCCACCAACGGGGCGGCGGGCAGGCTGAATTCCGCCGGCGTTTTGCCCAGCAGCAGCGCGATGGCATGTTCAAGCTGGGCGCGCTGCCATTGATAATCCAATGCGCTGGCGCGCGCGCTTTCCAGTTGCATCTGCGCCTGCGCCAGCGTGTTGCGCGCTTCGCTGCCGGCCCGGTACTTGTTGTCTATCACCTGCAAATAACGTTCATAAGCCTGTATGCTTTGCTGATAAAGCGCGATCTGCTGATCCATTATCCGCAGTTGAAAGTAATCCTGCGCCAGTTCCGATTGCGCGCTGAGGGTGATGTTCGCCAGTTCGGCCTGGCTCGCCTGCGCGCTGGCCTTATTCTCCTCCAGCGTGCGTCTGAGCTTGCCCCACAGATCGATCTCCCAACTGGCGCTCAGCTCGGCGCTGTGGCTGTTGCCGACGCCGCTGGCGGATGAAGACCGGCTACGGGTACTGGACACGTCGCCGCTGACGCTGGGGAACAGCTCGGCGCGCGATTGCGCCGCCAATGCCTGCGCCTCGCGAAATTGCGCCGCGTATTCCGCCACGTTCTGATTGGAAACGGCGACCTGGCGCAACAGGGCGGAAAGCGTCGGATCGCGGTAGGCTTCCCACCACTCGCCCTTGCCGACATCGTCTTGCGGCGTGGCTTTCAGCCACCCGCGCGCCTCTTTGTATTGCAAGGGAACGGCGATATCCGGACGGTGATAGTCCGGCCCTACCGCGCAGCCGGCGAGTAACAGCGCTAATAACACCGGCGTCATCGCAAAAACGTTATTCTTGGCTTGGGGTTTTTTCATCATTAAAAGCTCAACGCCTGGCGCAGGCGCCGCCACTGGCGTTTCGTGGCGCGGCTGGCGCGATCGAGATACAGGTATACCACCGGGGTGGTGAACAGGGTTAATAACTGACTGAGCGCCAAACCGCCGGTGATCGCCAGCCCCAGCGGCCGGCGCAGGTCGGCATCGCCGCCATGGCCCAAGGCCAACGGCAGCGCCCCGAAAAAGGCGGCCAACGTGGTCATCATGATCGGCCTAAAGCGCATCAGGCACGCCTGGACGATAGCCTGCTGCGGCGTCATGCCGAGCTGCCGCTCCGCCATCAACGCGAAATCAATCATCATAATGGCGTTCTTTTTTACGATACCTATCAGCAGCAGAATGCCTATCAAGGCAATCACCGTCAGTTGGGTATTGGTCAAGAGCAATAGCAGCAACGCGCCCACGCCGGCCGACGGCAGCGTGGAAATGATGGTCAGGGGGTGGATATAACTTTCGTATAACATCCCCAGGACGATATACACCGCCGCCAGGGCGGCCAGGATAAGCCACGGCATGGTGGCGCTCAGTTCGGCGAATTCCCGCGCGGTGCCGGAATATTCGGTCTGAATGTTGGCCGGCAGCCCGATCCGCGCCATGGCGTTTTTGATCAATTGTTGCGCTTGCTCAAGGGACACGCCGTCTTGGAGATTGAAGGCGATGGTGGTGGCGGCGGACTGGCTTTGGTGCGCCACCGATAGCGGGGCGGTGCCGCCGGTGAAGGTGGCGAAGGCGGATAGCGGTATCTGATCGCCATTGTCGTTGACCACGAACAGCTCTTTGAGCGTGTTCGGGTCGCGGGTGAATTTATCGTTCACCCCCATCACCACGTGATATTGGTTAAGCGAGTGGTAGAGCGTGGCGATCTGCCGCTGGCTGAACGCGTTGTTCAATAGCGTGTCAAGCATATCGACATTTACGCCCAGCCGGGTGGCGCGATCGCGGTTGATATTGATCATCACTTCCTGTCCGCCGTTTTGGGCATCGGAATCAACACTGGTGAGCTGCGGAATTTGCTCCAACGCTTTTTGTACCTTGGGCGTCCAGGCGCGCAACAAATCCAGGTCGTCGGCCAGCAAGCTGTATTGATAGCTGGCGTTGGCGCTGCGACCGCCGATATGCAAATCCTGCGCCGCCATCAGAAACAACTGCGCGCCGAGTATATTCCGCGCTTTGGCGGTCAAACGGTTGGCCACCTCGGTGGCTGAGGCGCTGCGCTGGTCAAGATCCTTTAAATGCACGAAAAAGTTGGCGGTATTACGCGACCCGAACGCGCCGCTGCCGGTGGAGGCCATCACCCCGTCCACGGCCGGATCCGCGGCGATCAACCGGGAAAATTCCTGTAATTTGGGCTCCATCGCCTGAAACGAAATATTCTGATCGGCGCGGACCATACCCATTAACAGGCCTGTGTCCTGATCGGGGAAGAAGCCTTTTTGCACCACGGTATATAAAAATACATTGAGCGCCACGGTCATCAGTAAACTGAACAGCGTCAGGCGCTGATGGGCCATCACCCATTCCAGGCCGCGGGCGTAGGCCGCCAGCAGCGCGGTCAACCGGCCTTCTATCCAGCGGTTGAGGGGGTGGGGCCGCTTGGTTTGCGGCGGCTTGCGCCGCAACAGACGGGAACACAGCATGGGCGTCAGCGTCAGCGAAACCACCATTGAAATCAGCAGGGAGACCGTCAGCGTTACCGCGAATTCGCGAAACAGCCTGCCGACCACGCTGCCCATCAACAAAATGGGGATAAATACCGCCACCAGCGACAGCGTCATGGACAGCACGGTGGAACTGACTTCCCTGGCCCCCCTGATGGCGGCCCGTACCGGACTTAGCCCCTCTTCGATATAGCGGGTAATGTTCTCCAGCACCACGATGGCGTCGTCCACCACGAAACCGGTGGCGATAATTAACGCCATCAGCGACAGGTTATCCAGGCTGTAGCCTAACAGATACATCACCGCGCAGGTGCCTATAAGCGAAACCGGCAAGGCCAGCGCCGGGATCACCACCGCCCGGCCGTTGCGCAGGAAAACGAACACCACGCCGATGACCAGCAATACCGCGATAAGCAACGTCTCTTCGGTATCATACAGGGAAGAACGCACCGTGGTGGAACGATCCACCACCAGTTTCAGCGAGGTGTCGGCCGGCAGCTCTTTTTGCAGCTCAGGCAATAGCGCCTTGATGGCGTCGATGGTTTCCAGCATATTGGCGCCCGCCTGACGGGTCACGCCGATCATCACCGACGGCGTCCGGTTGTAATAGCCGGCTGTGTATTTATCCTCCACCGAGTCGTAGACCGTCGCCACATCGTGCAAACGAATGGCCCGACCGTCCCGGTAGCTGACGATCAGGTCGCGGTACTGCGCCGCCTTATTTAATTGACCATTGCTGTCCACCACCCAGGACTGGCTGTCGCCGTTCAACATGCCTTTCGGCAGATTAGTGGTACTGTCGGCGACGGCTTCGCGCACGGTATCAAGGGAGACGCCGAAGTGTGTCAGCCTCTGCGGCTGCAAATCGATACGCACCGCCGGCAGCGCGCCGCCCCTCAGCGATACCTCACCCACGCCTTGCACCTGGGCGATCTTCTGGTCAATTTTACTGTCGGCCAGATCATAAAGCTCGCCGCGGGAACGGGTTGTCGAGGTGAGCGCCAACATGACGATGGGCGCGTCGGAAGGATTGGCCTTACGGTAGGTGGGCAGCGAGGCCATGCTGCTGGGCAGCAGGCTGCGCGCGGCATTGATCGCCGCCTGTACGTCGCGTGCCGCGCCATTGATGTCGCGGCTCAGCTCAAATTGCAAAATGATGGTGGTAGAGCCCTGCGAACTGCTGGAGGTCATCTCGGTCACGCCGGCGATTTGTCCCAGCGCCCGCTCCAACGGAGTGGCCACCGTGGCGGCCATGGTTTCCGGGCTGGCGCCGGACAGACTGGCCGTCACCATGATGGTGGGGAAATCCACCTGCGGTAGCGGCGCCACCGGCAGCAGACGATAACCGAGCGCGCCCAAAAGCAGGATCGACAGGGTCAGCAGCAGCGTCGCCACCGGGCGGAAGATAAACAGGCGGACGATATTCATTCACGCCTCCGCGTCCGCTGTTGCGCCCTCTGCATAAAGCGCTTGCCACGCGCGGCGAGTCCGTCGAACAACAGATAAATAACCGGCGTCGAAAATAGCGTTAGCGCCTGGCTGACGATAAGGCCGCCGACGATGGCAAGCCCCAGCGGCCGACGCAATTCAGCGCCGGAACCGGATGCCAGCATCAATGGCAACGCGCCCAGCAACGCCGCCATGGTCGTCATCAGAATCGGTCTAAAACGCAGCAGGCAGGCTTGATGGATGGCGTCGCGCGGGCTGAGATGCTGCTTGTTTTCCGCCTCCAGCGCGAAGTCGATCATCATAATGGCGTTTTTCTTGACGATGCCGATAAGCAGGATGACCCCAATCAAGGCGATAAGGCTGAATTGGCTGCCCGCCGCCAGCAAACTCAGCAGCGCGCCCACCGCCGCCGACGGCAGGGTGGACAATATGGTCACCGGGTGGATGAAGCTTTCATAAAGAATACCCAGCACCACATACATGGTGATCAACGCCGCCAGGATAAGCCAAAGGGTGTTGCTGGAGGCGTTCTGGAAAGCGGCGGTTTCGCCCTGGTACCGCAAGGTAATACCGGATGGCTTGGCCAATTGCCGGCTGGTTTCGGCAATGGCCCGCTGGGCGTCATCCAGCGAATAGCCGTCGTTCAGGTTAAAAGAGACGGTGACCGCCGGGAACTGATCCAACCGCATGTTCATCAACGAACCCAGCCGTTGATGAACGGTGGCGATCGAGGTCAGCCTGACCATACCGGTGGTGCCGGAGGACGACGAAGAACTGCTTGACGATGACGAACTGGACGAAGAGGCGCTCGAGGAGGACGAACTGGAAGACCCCGAGGAGGACGAACTGGAGGACGATGAACTGGATGACGTGTCGCTGTCCGAATCGGACGACAGATTGGTGGCGATGTAGACATCATCAAGGGATGCCGGCGATTGCTGAAACTGCGGCGCCACTTCCAGTACGACCCGATATTGGTTGGATTGAGTGAAAATGGTGGAAATCAACCGCTGGCCGAAGGCGTTGTACAGCGCGGTATCCACATCCGAGGCGGTAATGCCGTAGCGCGCCGCCTTGTCCCGGTTCAATTCCACATAGGCCACCCGGCCCTGGTTTTGCAAATTGCTGACCACGCTATTAAGCTCCGGCCGCTTTTGCAGCGCCGCCACCAGTTTCGGCGTCCAGTCGGCCAAATCCTCGCTATCGGCGTCGTCCAGGGTGAACTGATATTGGCTGGGCGTAACCTGATCGTTGACGGTAAGGTCTTGCGCCGGTTGCAGATAAAGGCGGATACCCGGCACCTTCGCCACCGCTTGTTGCAACTCCCGGATGATCTGCGGCGCCCGCTCGTCGCGCTCATCGAACGATTTCAGGTTAATTTGCAACCGCCCGCTGTTGAGGCTGGTATTGGTGCCATCGACGCCGATGGTGGATGACAGGCTTTCCACCGCCGGGTTTTTCAGCACCACGTCCGCCACCGCCTGCTGACGCCGCGCCATCTCGGTAAATGACACATCTTGCGAGGCGAGAGTGATCCCCTGGATAAGCCCGGTATCCTGCGAGGGGAAAAATCCTTTGGGGATGGCCAGATAGAGTATGGCGGTGAGGACGAAGGTGGCCAGCGCCACCAACAAGGTAAGTTTCTGGTGATTGAGCACCACGTTGAGCAGGCGATCGTAGCCCTTCACCAGCGTGTCGAATGCTTCGCCGCCTTTGCGGGCGAACCGGGACTGCCGTTCCGGCGGGATGTGGCGCAGCAGGTAGGCGCACAGCATCGGCGTCAGCGTCAGGGATACCAGCATGGACACCAGAATCGACACCGCCAGGGTGATGGCGAATTCGCGAAACAGTCGCCCCACCACATCGCCCATGAACAGCAACGGTATCAGAACCGCGATCAACGAAAACGTCAGCGAGATAATGGTAAAGCCGATCTGGGCGGAGCCTTTCAAGGCCGCTTCCAACGGGGGTTCCCCGTCCTCCAGCCGGCGCGAGATATTTTCCACCACCACGATGGCATCGTCGATAACGAAACCGGTAGCAATGGTCAAGGCCATCAGCGTCAAGTTATTCAGGCTGAACCCCGCCAGGTACATCACCCCAAACGTGCCCACCAGGGAAAGGGGCACCGCGACGCTTGGGATGAAGGTGGCGGCGATGTTGCGCAGAAACAGGAAGGTGACCATCACCACCAGCGCTATGGACAACATCAGCTCAAACTGCACATCGCTTATGGAGGCGCGGATGGTCTGGGTGCGGTCGGATAAAATCTTCAATTTCACCCCATCCGGCAGTGCCGATTGCAGGGTGGGCAATTTGGCCTTGATATTATCCACCACCGCGATGACATTGGCGCCCGGTTGGCGCTGGACGCTGATGACTATCGCCGGTTTGCGGTCGGCCCAGGCCGATTGATAGGTATTCTCCGGCGCCTGCTCGATTTGAGCGATATCTTTCAAACGCAGCGCGGCGCCATCTTTATAGGTCAATATCAGGTTGCCGTATTCGGCCGCGGTGTGAAGCTGATCGTTGGCGTCAATGGTGACGGAATGGTATTTACCATCAAAGCCCCCTTTGGACCCATTGATATTGCTATCGTTAATCAGGGTATCGACATCCTCCAGCGTCAGGCCATGCGCCGCCAGCGCTTTCGGATCCATACGCACGCGAATCGCCGGCTGATTGCCGCCGGCCAGCGTCACCATGCCCACACCGGAGATCTGCGATAGCTTGAGGGCGACGCGGGTATTGATCAAATCCTGCACCTGGGTCAGCGGCAACGTATCCGAACTTGCCGATAAGGTGATGACCGCGCTGTCCGCCGGATTGACTTTCTTGTAGGTGGGCGGGTAGGGCAAATCGTCCGGCAACAGATTATTGGCGGCGTTGATGGCCGCCTGGACTTCCTGTTCCGCCACGTCCAGCGACAAATCCAGCGTAAATTGCAGCGTGATGACCGATGAACCGCTGGAACTGTTCGACGTCATCTGACTGAGTCCCGCCATCTGCCCTAATTGCCGTTCCAGCGGCGCGGTCACCGACGAGGCCATCACGTCCGGACTGGCTCCCGGATAAAGCGTGGTAACCTGAATCGTCGGATAATCCACCTCCGGCAACGCCGATGTGGAAAGGAAACGGTAGGCGAAGATACCGGAAATCAGCACCCCCACCATCAGCAATAGGGTGGCGACTGGACGCTCGATAAAAATACGTGACGGATTCATTGCGCCGGCGCGCTCCCGGCGGTGGTCTTGCGGCCCGCGTCGGCCCGCGCCGTTTTGTCCGCGCCGACGGAGGGTTGCGCGTTGACCAGCATGACTTTGCTGCCATCGGTTAACCGCTCAATGCCCTCGGTCACGACTTTATCCCCTGGAGAAATACCCGACAAGATGGACTGTTGTTCATCGCCGAAAGCCGGACCGGTTTTCACCGCCTTGCGGGTGACGGTATTATCCGGGTTAATCACAAAAACGAAGCTGCCGTCGCTACTCAACTGCAAGGCTTGCGAGGGGATAACCGTCGCTTGCTTTAGCAAGCCGGTTTGCAGCCGGATGTTGACGAACTGATTGGGATAAAGCGACTCATCTTTATTGGCGAATTCCGCCTTGAGTTTGATGGTGCCGGTATCGGTATCGATTTCATTGCTGATGAACTTCACCTCCCCCTGCGCCAGCTTGGTTGTGCCGTCCTGGTCGAACGCGACGGCCGGCAACGATTGTCCATGGTGCAGCGCTTTCACCAGCACCGGGATATTGCTTTGCGGCACGCTGAAGGTGACCGCCGCCGGTTGGGTTTGCGTAACGGTCACGATGCCGGTGCTATCGCTGGTGGTGATGTTATTGCCTGGATCCACCAGACGCAGGCCGACCCGGCCGCTGATAGGCGAGGTGATGCGGCTGTATTCGATATCGAGCCGGGCGGCGGCGATTTGCGCTTCGTCCGTCTTGATGGCGCCGCTATACTGCCCCACCGTGGCGACCTGGCTGTCCAGGTCTTGTTTGGCGAGGGAGTCTTGAGCGTAAAGTTTCCGATAGCGGGCCAGCGTCAGTTGCGCACTTTTCAGCAACGCCTGGTTTTGCGCCAAATCACCCTGATATTGCGCCAGCGTGGCCTGATAGCTACGCGGATCGATTTGCGCCAACACCTGGCCCTGGGCGACTTTTTGCCCTTCGGTGAAATACACCGCCATTAACTGACCATCCACCCGGCTGGTGACGGTGACGGTGGCATTGGGGATAACGGTGCCCAGCGCGGTCAGATAAACCGGAACATCGGCCTGGCCCGCCGTTCCGGCATGGACCGGCGTGGTGGCGCCGCCCATGGATCCTCCCGCCATAAAGCGGCCGGATCGGTGACCGCCGGCGCCCGGCGGCGCGCCGGAAGGGGCGTGATGGAGTACGCGGAAAACGACGGCGGCAATCACCAGTAACACGATAAGCGGGATTATCAAGAGGCGCCAGCGGAATCTAACGGGTGCGCGGAATGTCATGGGGTATGTTTGGCCGGAATAGTCAAAAAAAGATGCGTTTAATATAAAATAATTTTGCCGGTGGCATTGTAAAAATTTCGTCAGATAGCGCTTTCCTTCCGTTAGGAAAGCTCACCTGAGGCTTCACCGCTTTGCACAATCGGAGCGTAAGGTGAAAAACCTCAATTTCTGATCTGGGAAAAGAGTGAATAAGGTAAACCGCGTGGGCCGAAGCCCGTATCCTCGGGAGGATCGCGGGCGGATGGCGTGCCGCAGGCCCGCTTGCCGCCGGGGTGCCATTTGACAAATATGAGGTTCCGGTGAAGAACCTGCCCCCATTAGGGGTATTTCACTTGCCATTTTGGCCCTGGGTGGTGCGCGGCATCCCCATCGATTCCATAGCCATACTGGTTTTCACCTGCCGCGATGCAACTCGAGGTATTTAGAGTATAGACTCTAAATATTTTATGGAATACTTTAGAATGATAAATAAATTACCTGACTAATAAGTTTAATTATCAATAAACTGCTGCAAATACAGTATGTTAGAAAGGCCGGTGGGCTAGGGAATTGTAATTTTCTGCATGCTAACCTGTTTTTTTTTAAATTCCTTCCAAAAAGATTTTTTAATGCGCTGTATAATAATGATTTTTTTATTGGCAATGTTTTTTTGCCTGATTTTTTTGCAAAAAAAGATCGTGTTTATTTATTATGCAAAAGTTAATTATGGTAATAAAATTAGTTATAAATGTAAAATAAATGTTAATATTGGCTGTTTTTATATCAAAAAGTAATTAATATCTTATTTATTATAAAAATAATCATTAGTTTTACATTATCATCATGGCCGTTATTTGACTGTCATTACGCTCACTATATAATCAGCAAACAGTTGCTATAGAGAATGAAAAGAACGGTGGTAATCCAGCAAACGAGAGTATATCTCAATTTTATTACCGGAACACGTAAAAGAAATAGGCTTGGCCATTTCCCCGTCGCGCCACGACGTTAATCAATAAAACGCCCATAAGCCGGGCAAGACGGCGATGGGAGCAGATTAAGGAAAGGGCGAGCGGGACGGCGTGAAAATAGGCGAGGTATCTGCGACGGCAAGTCCGCTCTTTGTCGAGGGCGTTTGTGGGAAACAAAACGGCCGGTGAACGGTAGGAGAATATTTTATATTTTTTGATCTGTGCGGCACATTGTCTCTTCATTTGTCTGTAAGCTTGGTTGAAATCATGTTAATTCAGTTTTTTTAATATATCGCCTAACGCGAAAAATGATACATGTTCAATTTTTTAAATGTAAGTAATAGAATTCCATCGCTGAATTAAAATGAAATTATTCATACTCTAAATAATTCAAGTTGCATCGCGACGACATGAGGGCGAATGTCGCCAACACAGAGGCAATTTGCGGTATGACGGGTATATCCTTTAATCAAGCGCCCCTTTTAATCACAACGGCTCTCAATTTTCTGGCAGAGGATATTCAGTCATGATGATATGTTCAAATGAACACGCGGTGAAAGCGAATCCATTACCTCTCGCTATCAGAGGGATAAGGAAAGAAGTCGTTAAGCATTTCCCTGTCCGGTATTGTTTCGGCGATTTTGTCCTGGAACCGTCCCGTCTGTTGTTTCATAAGAATAAACAGATTGGCATTTCGCCCAAGGAGTTGGGCGTGCTGGTGCTGTTGCTGGACTCGGCCGGCGAGATCGTCACTAAGGACGATATCATCCGCGAGGTCTGGTCGGGCGGCAATGTGGGGGAGGAATCGCTGACCCGCTGCGTTTATGTCTTGCGCCGCATTCTGCGCGAGGGCAAGCAACAGCGGTTCATCGATACCATCTATGGCCGCGGATACCGCTTCACTCAGCCGGTAACCCGTACCGTTCCGTCAGACTCCCCGGCCGCCGGCGAGTGCGTGTTCGCCGTATTGCCTTTCAGGCTGGGCAGCCGGCCGGATGCCCTTAACCTGCACGACGCCATCGTGCAGGAGATGGCCGGCCACGCCGCATCGGGCGTGCAGGTGCTGCCGTCGTCCCTCACCCAGCATTGCGGCTCCTTGCTGTCGATGCTGGACGTGCTGGAAAAAGTCCGTCCCGATTATTACCTGGCGGGTTACGAGCTGGATTTGTCAGAGGGGCCGGCGCTGCGAATCGAACTGATTCGCGCCCAGGATCATGTGGTGTTGCACCGGGAAGGCATACCGTTGGATAACCCCTTGGATATCGAGCGGGTCAAGGGGCTGGTCAGGCCGTTTATCATCCGGCATATCTCCGGTCTGTGCAAACGGGACGATCCGGCCTGTCTGCCGCTGGCGGCGTGCGATCCCTGGGCGTTGCTGCGCGAGGGGCGCGAGGCGTATCTGCTCTATACCCCCGAGAGCCTGGTGCGCGCCAGGACCTTGTTGTTGCGGTGCCAGCAGTTGCTGCCGGAGGATATCGCCGTGCAAACCTACCTGGCCGAATGCTATTTCGCCCTGGGGCAGATGGGGATGCAGGAATTGGACGGCGCATTGCGCGAATGCGCCATGCTGGTGGAAAGGGTCTTGGCGACGGAACCCCGGCATGCGCCGGCCCTGGCGCTAAACGGCGTGCTGCATGGCCTGAATTCGCGCTTCCCGCTGGCGGCCGAGCAATTTCGGCAGGCCCTGGCCTCGGATGGCGACGATCCCGCCGTGCAATTTTACTATGCCTGGCATCTTTTCATTGTCGGTGAAATCAAACGGGCTTTGCATTTCGCCCGCCAGGCCTATCAGACATTGCCGACCATGACGGCCATCCCGGTACTGATGATGTGGTTGTTTTATTGCGACGGCGATGCGTCCGCCGCTTTGGAACTGGCCGACCGGCAGCCTGGCGAGGTGATGCGGCATCCGGTGCTGCTCAGCATGAAGGCGGTCATTCTCTGTACCGAGGGGCAACCGCGCCTCGCGCGGGAATTAATTGCGCATTTACGCCTTGGCGGGGAACGGGACGGTATCGTTTATTTCAATACGTTATACGCCCGTTTATTTTCCATGCCGGCCGCCGCCGACCGGGAACAGTTGGCGCATATTATGCAACGTGACGCACATCCCATGCCCTCGGCGTTATTGCCGGCCATTATCCAGGATCAAGGCGTTGGCGTCGCCAAAAAATGGTATGATAAAATCATCGGCGCTTCCTCGCCCTGCCATCTGCTGTGGCGGCACGATCCGCGAGTCCGTCCGCTTTCCCTTGCCGCCGGGGGGGCCGTTTGACTGCGATGTCGTTGTGCCGGGTCGCTGGTTTGCTATGGCTGCTGGCGGTAAGCGGCGGCGCATCGGCCGCCTGCTGGGCGGTTGCCGAACGGCATTTCGGCATAGAGGCCCGATTGCTGCAGGCTATCGCCCTGACCGAGTCGAATATGCAACCGGACGTGACCAACATCAACGGAAACGGCACGCGGGACATGGGATTGATGCAAATCAACAGCGCTCACCTTCCCCGTTTGGCGAAACTGGGTATCGATGAACAGTTGCTCTATGAGGATGGCTGCGTTTCGGTTATGGTTGGCGCATCGATATTGGCCGATATGATGAAAATATACGGATATTCCTGGGAGGCCGTGGGCGCCTATAATGCCGGTGTTGGAAAAGATCGTCGCGATTTGCGGCTCCGGTATGCCAGGCGGGTCTGGGACCATTATACCCGGCTTTCCGCGCAAAAGGACTCCCCGCATGTCGGTTGACGTCATCCAAGGTAAAGACGGCCGTGTCGGGCAAAGAGTTACTGATTTCATGTATGCTCGGCATACTGCGCATTGCCTCTTTGTCGGCTGCGCTCGCTTGCCGGCGCGATGCCACTTGGTTTATCCAGGGTATATGCGCGAAGCATGACAAGTATATAAGAGAAATTGAATATATGCTGATTATACCTATTGTAATTAATATTATTAACACTCAGAGAATTAATACTCTCTGATATTATTTCTTAAAAACCCACAAAAAGAGTAGATACTATTTTGTCGTCGGGCGCTGGAAATTGTAAAATCTTTTCATTTTTGAATCAGATTCCCATCATGATTTAATTAAAGCAAATAGGCATCATAATGAATATGAAGGCGAATCGAAAACGGGCAGAACTGATGATTCACAAAGAAAATACCATCGCCCCCGTCAAGCTGCTGGCCAACACATTCCAGGAAGGCGTTAACGCTCCGCAATGCTGGCTGTTGAAAACCGGGGAACAAGAGTGCAGGTTACAATTTCAATCAGGTAATACCGCATCGTATCTTGATCTGGTCCGGCATTGGCACGGTATTCTTCTGTTGAACAAGGTACAAGTGGAGGTCGTCTCCGGCAGCGTGGCGCAACAGGCGCTGCCTTTATTCGCGCTGGTGAAACTGCAAGTATTCATCGATGAATCAAAACAGGTGCAGTTGAAATATGAACAGCAACGGGTATGGGAATGCATTGCCCTTGATAAATATCCGCACATCGTCAATTTCAACGATGTGGAACGTTGGTTGTTGACGCAATGCCATTCCCGGACATCGGAAATGGCGTTGCTGGCCAATTTTTTACGGCGCACTGAATGGTACTGGTTAATTCGATATTTATTAAACGAGTCGGTAAATCACGCCAAGTTAAATGAATTGGGCGCGCGTTACGGCTTGTCCTATTCCCATTTCCGGCGGTTATGCCGAAATGCGCTGGGCAATTCCGCAAAGAACGAAATGCGCGGATGGCGGATAGCCAGAGCCCTACTGGACGTGGTGGAAGAAGATCAAACTTTGACCCAGGTGGCTATGCGATATGGCTACGCCTCCTCTTCGCATCTTTCCAATGACATCCGGGATGCTTTCGGCGTTTCCCCTCGTGGATTGTGGAACATGATTAATAAGAAATCGGAAGAATGAAACCGTTGAGAAATTGCAAACAGACCCTTATCAGCTGGTGCCTTGTAGGCGCGATATTGGCCGCGCCGGCGGCGGCCCAGCCTCCGTCCGGCGGCGCAACCACCGATACCGAAGGGTATATCGCCAACAAGGACGGCCTTAAAACCTTCTTTGACGCCTTATCGTCACGGTTCGGCAAGCCGGTTATCGTCAGCAAGGCGGCCGGCCGCAAACAGATCAGCGGCGAATTCGATTTCAGCAATCCCCAGGCGTTGCTTGAGCGTATTTCTCAGCAATTGGGGCTTATCTGGTACAACGACGGCCAAGCCATTTACGTCTATGACGCCGGGGAGATGCGTAATGCGGTCATGTCATTGCGCAACACGTCCTTTAGCGCTTTAAGCAATTTTCTGCATAACTCCCGGCTGTACGACAAGCGTTTTCCGTTGCGGGGCGATGACAATAGCGGCACGTTCTATGTCTCCGGGCCGCCGGTGTATGTGGATCTGGTTCTCAATACCGCCAAATTCATGGATGAACAGCCGGGAATGCCCGGCGACGCGGAAAAAACGGCGGTCATCCGGCTGCACAACACATTCGTCGGCGATCGCGTTTATAACATACGTGGCGAAAAGGTCACTATTCCCGGTATCGCCACCGTGATTGAGCAGTTGCTTTACGGCAATGGCAAGAACGGCCGGGAAATCATGCCGCAAGTGCAAAACCTAGGCCATGACGCCGTGTCCGCGCCGCCGATGCCGGATTTTACCGGCGAAAACCTGTCGGCCTCCGCAGCGGCCTACCAGCCCCGATCCAGTCTGGCGGAGGCGTTGCGCGCCGGGGCGGGGGCGGGCAACATCAACGTCATCGCCAATCCGGATACCAACAGCCTGCTGGTGAAAGGCAATCCCCGGCAGGTCCAACTGGTGACCAATCTGGTCGCGGCGCTGGATACGCCCAAACGCCATGTGGAACTTTCACTGTGGATTGTGGATCTGCAGAAAGAAGATCTGGATCAGTTGGGCATCGATTGGCAAGGCCAACTGAACATGGGCGATCGCTTCGGCGCCACGTTCAATCAAGGGTCGTATTCGACGCTGGACGGCGCGCGTTTTGTCGCCTCAATCCAGGCGCTGTCGCAGAAGAAGCGGGCCAATATCGTCTCGCGGCCAGTGGTCTTGACCCAGGAAAACGTACCGGCGATTTTTGATAACAACCGCACCTTTTATACCCAATTGATCGGCGAACGGTCAGTGGACCTGCAGCATGTGACTTACGGCACCATGGTCAGCGTGTTGCCGCGTTTTTCCGCCGATGGACAAATCGAAATGCTGCTGAATATCGAGGACGGCAACGAGGTGCCGAGCAATGATGTCTCGGCCGAGACATTGCTGCCCAAAGTGGGGCGAACCCATATCAGTACCGTGGCGCGGGTACCCAAGGGCAAAAGCCTGCTGGTGGGGGGATACACCCGCGACGAAACCAGCGGCAAAACCGGCCATATTCCAGTGCTGGGCAAAATGCCGCTATTGGGCGGATTGTTCCGCTACAACCAGGATAGCCAATCCAATACTGTGCGGATTTTCCTCATCCAGCCGCGGGAAATCAGTGAACCGTTACCCACTGATGCCGGCAATTTTGCCCATGACTTTATCGCGGCGCGGCGGGAAACGCATTTGGCGGATTGGTCGCGCAATTATCTGGAGAGTCAGAAATGGCGATAGGCATCGGCAATCACGGGGCGTCCCCGTCGCCCTACACGCGAACGGAATCCACCGGCTCCGGCGCGCAACCGGCGGCGGATTCCGCGTCACGGGCCAACGAAGGCGCGGACGAAACGCCGGCGGGGCAAGTGCAGAAATTCGTGCAGTCCAGCGATGAACTGTCCGCGGCGGCCAGCCAGTTCGCCAATCGACGATTGTTTGAGAAAAAAGGCAACGCCGCCACCGACAGTTTTGAGCGGGTACTGGATGAGGACGCGACACCCAAGGCCAGAGCGCTGCTGCGGGTTGCCGCGGTGCGGGGAGAGTCGCTGGCGTTTTTGTTGCGCTATGCCCGTTCGCTTTTCCCGGACGACAGCGACTTGATTATGGTGTTGCGGGAGTTGTTGCGGCGAGAAACGGACAAGACGCAAAAAAAGCGTTTGCAGGCGCTGCTTGATGAAGCGGAGTCGGAAGGGCTAAGCCGGGATACGAAAGCCGGTATCAATTGCGCCTTGAAAGCCCGGCTGTTCGGACACAGTCACCTGGCGCTGAAACCCGGTCTGCTCCGGGGCAGCTATCGGCGCTTCTTGAGCGGCGAAGGGAACGGCACCGAGGATTATAAAGACTGGATAGCCGCCTATGGCTTCCAGCATCGCGCCGACGTTCTGCATTTTATCGAGGCGGCGTTGCTCGCGGATATTGATTCGCTGGATCCCAGTTGTTCCAGGCGGGAATTCGGCGATCTGATCAATAAACTGGGGCATTTGAAACGGTTGCGCTCGGGCGATGCCGCCTTCATAAGAAAATTATCATCACATCCGGCAACGGGCGAACTGGACAAAAGCGAAGCGGAATGGCTGGTGTTATTCTTTTCGTTTTTACAGTATCCTGAACGGCCGGGAGAGCATTTATATGCTGTGTTGGGTGAGCGTTTTCTTATGGCAGGCCATGGAATACATTCAACCATTATTCAAGCTATATTTCAGGCATGTAAATCATTACCTATTGAATTATTCGATAATGCTGAATCCTTACCCGTTATGCTGGATAAATTGCGAGACCTGGCGGCAATCGCTTATGGGCGCGAAATTAATGTGAAAAGAAGGTAATTACTAACCTCCTTCATCTATTTAAACTGTAATGGAATAATGACGTGTTTAATAAATTACTCTACAATATTCATTCGCGACCAGAATTGCTGATCCTGGCTTTGGTCGTCATGATTATCGCGATGCTCATTATTCCATTGCCAACCTATCTGGTGGATTTTTTAATCGGCCTGAATATCGTCATCGCCGTATTGGTTTTCATGGGCACGTTTTATATTGAACGCATTCTCAGTTTTTCGACATTTCCCTCGGTATTGCTGATTACCACGTTATTCCGGCTGGCGCTGACCATCAGCACCAGCCGGCTGATATTGACCGACGCGGACGCGGGCGAGATCATCGCGACGTTCGGCGAGTTCGTCATCGGCGAAAACCTGGTGGTGGGATTTGTGATTTTCGCCATCGTGACCGTGGTGCAGTTCATCGTGATCACCAAAGGCGCGGAACGGGTTGCGGAGGTGGCGGCGCGGTTTTCCCTCGACGGCATGCCGGGTAAACAGATGAGTATCGACGCCGATCTGAAAAGCGGCATGATCGATGCCGACGGCGCGCGCGAGAGACGCAGCGTGCTGGAGCGGGAGAGTCAGCTTTACGGCTCCTATGACGGCGCGATGAAATTCATCAAAGGCGACGCCATCGCCAGCATTATCGTCGCTTTCGTCAACTTTATCGGCGGCATGGCGGTCGGGATGAGCCAGCATCGCATGGACATGTCCGAGGCGCTGGGCACTTATACCATGCTGACCATTGGCGATGGGCTGGTGGGGCAGATCCCGGCCCTGCTCATTTCCATCAGCGCGGGCCTGATTGTCACCCGGGTAAACGGCGACGGCGACAACATGGGCCGCACTATCATGCAGCAACTGCTAGGCAATCCGTTTGTGCTGGTGATAACCGCCCTGCTGGCGTTGTCCATCGGCATGCTGCCGGGTTTTCCGCTGCCGGTGTTCATTCTGCTCGCCGCTGCGTTGAGCGCCCTGTTTTACTTCAAATTGCGGCGTGGCCGGGCCGATACCGCCTTATCCACGGGTTATGATGATGACCAGCAGGATCGGCACGGTCTGGAAAGCCGGATGGGAATCATCGACGATCTCGACCATGTTACGGCGGAAACCGTGGCGCTTATTCTGCTGGTGGCTCGGGAGCATCACGCCCAGATGGAGAAAGAGCGGCTGGGCGAGCGTCTTCGCAGCCAGTTTTTCGTGGACTACGGCGTCAAGCTGCCGGAATTGATTTTGCGCCCGTCGGACAATGTCGACCCGCAGTCGGTCGTGGTATTGATAAACGAGATCCGCGCCGATTCCTTCGTCATACATTTCGACATGATGAGGGTGGTCAACGGTTCCGACGACCTTTATCAACTGGGTATCGATACGCGGGTGGAGAAAGACGCCGTCTGGGTGGAGCGCCAGGCGCAGGAAACGCTGCTGCAATTGGGATTTCACCTGCGGTCGGCCGTGGATGAGATCTACCATTGCTTCTCGGTACTGCTTTCCCACCATGTCAGCGAATTTTTCGGTGTGCAGGAAACCAAGCACATGCTGGATATGATGGAAAACAAATATCCCGACCTGCTCAAGGAAGTCTTGCGCCACGCCACCGTGCAGCGCATTGCCGAGGTCTTGCAGCGTTTGCTGGCGGAACGTATCTCCACCCGCAATATGAAACTGATCATGGAATCCCTGGCCCTGTGGGCGCCGCGGGAAAAAGATGTTATTACCCTGGTCGAGCATGTGCGCGGTGCGCTGGCGCGCTATATTTGCCATAAATTCGCCGTCCATAACGAATTGCGGGCCGTCATCATCTCGGCGGAAGTGGAGGATGTGATACGGGGCGGCATCAGAAACACTTCCGCCGGCGCCTTTCTCAACCTGGAGCCCTCGGTTACCGATGAACTGATGGATCAATTCACTCTGGGCCTGGAAAATAGTTTGGTGGCACATAAAGACATGGTGCTATTGACTTCCGTGGATATTCGCCGCTTTGTTAAGAAATTTATCGAGAATCGGTTTCGTGATCTCGAAGTGATGTCCTATGGAGAATTGACAGAAGTCGTCAATGTGAATGTGATAAAAACAATCTGATTAATCTGGAGTATCGCTCATGTATGTTGATATTGCCGCCTTAGTGCGGGAAGCTTTATTAGAAAGCGGTTGCGATCCGAATTTGCTGGATAATTTTGATAGTCATTCAACTATCGCGCTTGATTTTAATGATTTACCAAGCATCTATATCAGCAGCCAAGAAGAAGATATCTGGTTATGGTCGCGCTTGGCCGAATATAATGACAATATTATCGAGCAACGGGCGCCCGCTTTATTGGAAGAATTAATGCGCGGCGCCGAATTTATCCGTGGCGAGCAATTTCTATTATCCAGAAACGAAGGGTTTCTTGAATTAAAAGCCCTGCTTAATCCCATGTGCCTGACCAGCGGCCAAAATTTCGCCATCGCCCTGAGCGGCTTTTTCGAACGTCTTGAACGTTTCGTTGAGGTGATGCAGTAAATGCCAGGCCATTTGCGACTGCTGCGCCGACAGGCATTACCCTTGCGGCTGTCCGGTCCCATTATCGAAGCGGCCCTGCCTGGCGTGAAAGTCGGCGAGATCTGCGATATACGACGGCATTGGACGGGACGGGAGGTGATTGCCCGCGCACAGGTACTGGGCTTTCATCACGAGCGCACTATTCTGAGCCTGATCGGCGATGGCCGCGGATTGTCGCGGGAAGCGTCGCTGCATCCCACCGGCGCCCAGTTGACGGTTAATGTCGGGGACGCGTGTCTGGGCGCGGTCATGGATCCCCAGGGGCGTATCGTCGAGCGGCTGTGCCCGGCGTCCGGTCTCGGTCGCGGCGAAAACCGGCCCATCGACATCGATGCGCCCTCTTACCAGCAACGCACGGTGATACAGCATCCCTTTGTGACCGGCATCCGCGCCGTAGATGGTTTGCTGACTTGCGGCGTCGGCCAGCGTATCGGCATTTTCGCCTCGGCCGGTTGTGGAAAAACCGTGCTGATGCATACGCTGATTGATCAATCGCAAGCCGATGTGTTCGTGGTGGGATTGATAGGTGAGCGGGGCCGGGAAGTCACCGAATTCGCCGAGGCTTTGCGCCGTTCGGGACGGCAGGATCGCGTCGCGCTGATTTACGCGACCTCGGATTACTCGTCGCTGGATCGCGCCAATGCCGCCCGTCTGGCCACCACGGTGGCAGAGTATTTCCGCGATCAAGGCAAAAAAGTGGTGTTGTTTCTGGATTCGCTTACCCGTTATGGGCGGGCGCTGCGCGACGTCGCCCTGGCCGCCGGCGAGGCGCCCGCCCGACGGGGCTACCCCGCATCGGTATTCGATGCCTTGCCGCGCCTGCTGGAGCGTCCGGGCAATACCCGCGCCGGCAGCATCACCGCTTTTTATACCATTCTCCTGGAAAGCGACGACGAACCCGATCCCATCGCCGACGAAATCCGCTCAATTCTGGATGGGCACATCTATCTGAGCCGCAAACTGGCTGCGCAGAATCATTATCCAGCTATTGATGTCCTGCGCAGCATCAGCCGCGTTTTCGGCCAGGTCACCGATGGCCGGCACCAGCAACTGGCCGGGGCGGTACGCAATACACTGGCCAAACTGGAAGAATTGCAGATTTTTCTTGATCTCGGCGAGTACAAGCACGGCGAAAACGTGGAAAACGACCGGGCAATGGAGCGGCGCCAGGCTTTGCAGGACTTTCTGCGGCAAGCCACGACCGAGGCGGCGGACTTCAACACAACGCTCAAGGTGATGCATGACATTGTTACATAAAGTGAATGCGCTTATTGAACGTTGTGGTACCCAACAGCGGCGCTGCGATCTGCTGTTGCAGCAGGGAGAACGGCGCCGGAGGGGATTGCAGGACGAAATTACCCAATTGCGGACGCAATACGCCGCCACACGCCAACTGATGGAACTTGAACGGCCGCAAGGCCAGTTGGATCGGACGCGGCTCTTTCTCAGACAGCGCCGGTTGGCGGTGATCCGCCGCCAGTTACAGGATATGGCGGTGCGCGAAAAAAACCTGTCGCAGGATTTGGCGGAAATCGGCCGGGAATTGGAAGATATCCGCTGCCGGCGGCGTCTCTGGCAACGTCAACAAGAAAAATATCGGCATTGGAGCGGGCGGCAACGACAGCAACGCATGCTACGGCGGCTCCGCCAGGAAGAAACCGAAATTCAGGAGATCATCACTTGGAAATCCTAACGCAATCTGCCCGTTATTACAGCGAACAACCCCAGGCGTCGCAAACCGCGATTGACATGGAACAAATTATCGCCGCCAGCCGGGGACAAAATCCGTCGGCGGATCAGGAGCACACCGCGCAGGCGCGGCCCAAGAAACAACAGCTTGGCGAAGACATCGGCGCCGGGGCCCATGGCGGCGCACAACGGCCGCTGGAGGGCAGCGGAGAGGGGCGCGACCATGCCCATTTCCATCGCATGCGACTCGGGGGGGCCGAGCGGGGCAGCCGGCATGTCTTGGCGGATAACGACGCCGAAGGACGGGGAAAAATCCGCGCCAAAAACCCGGCGGCCCGGCATGCCGAATCAGCGCTCGCCGGCGAGCGCGCCACCACCGGCCAGCAGGAGTTACGCGCTGCCGAAACCGACTTGGACCCAAGGGATACGCTGTCCGGCGGCGTTTCGTTCGCGTCCCGCCCCGCGGCCGAGTTCATGGCGGGGAAAGGCGCCGGGCATCTGGCGCCTGAACGCCAGCCGATGCCGCTTCCTCCGGCATTTGACGCCAATAACGTCGGCGCCGATCGGGGCGCCCAACTGACCTATACCTTCGATAAACTCAGGGCCGGCGCGGAATCCGCCGCGCAGAACAGCGTGCAAATCGCCATGAAAGGGACGGTCGTGCTCACGCCCAACAACCGCAATACTTACGACAATCTGCTGGCGCATCCGGCCGGGGCCGAGGGGTATGTGATCCTGCCCGCGGAGGGCGAGCGGCAACGGCGCGGACAGCAAGAGGATGGCCAGGGGGAGGAAAATCAGTGACCTCCCTGCGATTGCGGCGCTTATCGCGGTCCGAGACGGCTTGGCGCTTGATTCTGGCGGGTTGGCGCGACCGCGGCATTGTAACGCAATTCGGCCCGCCCGCCGTGGCTTCCCGCCACCTGGCCGTCAGCGCCGACAACGGCGCTTGGCGGGGCCGGCTTGATCCCCGGCAATGGCTGGCGGGGGTATACCCCGAACTGGCGGCATTGGCGGACAGCGCCCGCGATGAAGAATCCATTCTGGCATTGTTCAATAGCCAGGACCGGCCATTGTCCTTTGCGCACCCGGGCTTACCGTACAAGGCGCTTAAAGCCGAGGGGCTGACGCCCGGGGATGACATAACGACCCCACTGCCGTGTTTGGCCGCCCGGGAATGCCCGGTATGGTTGACCGGGGTCAGCGACGCGCTGGCGCTACTGCCCAATACCCCTGTGCGAGGCCTGTTGGCCGTAACGTTGCCGGTGGAATGGCTTATCGGCAGCAGCCGGCTGCCGGCCGGTATGGCCGCAAAGCTTTCGCCCGGCGATGTGCTGCTCATCAACCGGCCATGTCGCCGGGTGCGCAGCCAAGGCGTGACCATCGGTATTTTCCGGCACAATGAAGAGAAGATTATGACTGACGAATATCACCAGGACGATCCCGCGGCGGACGGGGCTTTTACCGCCATGCCCGACGTGGATCCCATTTCCGCCGCTTTGCGTGAGGTTCCCCTCAAGGTGGAATTTATCCTGCAGCGCCGCTTTTTGAGCATCGGCGAACTGCAACAGCTTTATGCCGGCAAGGTTCTCGAATTGGAACCCGGCGTCGAGAAAAGAATCGAGATCAGGGCCAACGGCCGCCTGCTGGCCAGAGGGGAACTGGTACAACTGGAAGACCGGCTGGGCGTTGAAGTGTCGGATCTTTATCTGGATCAGGCTCATGATCAGTGATATTGGCTTGATCGGCGCATTGTCGTTTTTGTCCCTGCTGCCGTTTTTGATTGCCTCGGGTACCTGCTACGTCAAATTCTCCATCGTTTTCGTGATGGTTCGCAATGCCCTGGGTTTGCAGCAAGTGCCGTCGAACATGACGCTCAATGGCGTTGCGCTGCTACTGGCGCTGTTCATTATGGCGCCGGTGGCGCGCGATGCCTACCAGACGTTCCAGGAACAGCACGTGGATCTTTCCAATCCGGAATCGGTCGTCGGGTTTATGGAGAACGGACTGGATGGCTACAAAGACTATTTGCGCAAATACACCGACCCGGAACTGGCGCGTTTTTTTGAAAAGGCGCAATCCGGGCATGGCGGCGATGCGGCGGCGGATGAAACGTCGTCGCCGTCCATGTTGGCGTTGTTGCCGGCTTACGCGCTCAGCGAGATCAAGAGCGCGTTCAAAATCGGTTTTTACCTTTATCTGCCGTTCGTTGTGGTGGATTTGCTGATATCCAGTGTCTTGCTGGCATTGGGCATGATGATGATGAGCCCAATCACGATCTCTGTCCCCATCAAATTGATCTTATTCGTCGTGCTGGATGGCTGGACGTTGTTATCCAAGGGACTGGTTCTTCAATATATTGATTTGGCCACATAGAGCGCTGAATAGGGGTAAAAATGAACGATGTCGTGTTCGCGGGGAACAAAGCGCTCTATTTGGTGCTGATGTTATCCGCCGGTCCCATCTTGGTAGCGACCCTGGTGGGGTTGCTGGTGGGCCTTTTCCAGACGGTGATGCAATTACAGGAGCAGACGTTGCCCTTTGGCCTGAAGTTGCTCAGCGTCACGTTATGCCTGTTTATTCTTGCCGGCTGGTATGGCGAAACGCTGCTGGGATTCGGCCGCGAAGTCATCGGTATGGCATTGACCCGGCCCTGAAATGAATATCGCCGCGTTTTTCGACATCCAGCATGGCCTGGCCATCATGGTTCTGGGCGCCGCCAGGATCATGCCTTCATTTTTCCTGCTGCCGTTTTTTAACCATAGCGTTATCAGCAACACGATCCGCATGCCGGTGATTATGCTGACGGGCTTGAGTCTGTGGCCGCACCCCATTGATATGGCGCCCTTGACGCTGGGCGGCGAATTTATGCGAATCCTGGCGCGGGAATTCTTTATCGGCCTGTTGCTGGGCATGGTGTTCGCGCTGCCGTTCTGGGTGATGCATGGCATCGGCAGCGTGATAGACAATCAGCGCGGGGCCACCATCAGCAGCACACTCGATCCGGTGAGCGGCGTGGACACCTCGGAGTTGGCCAATCTGTTTCATTTGTTCGCCGGCGTGCTGTTTTTGGTGGGCGGCGGGTTGAGCGTCATGCTGGAGGCGTTCGCGCGCAGCTACCAATTGTGCGATCCGCTGCTGGGGTGCTCGCCGCCCATTCGGCCGGTGCTGGGGCTGCTGAGCGCCCTGATGCTCAAGGTTATGGTGTTGGCAAGTCCCGTGCTGGCCGCCTTACTGCTGTCGGAAATCTTGCTCGGGTTGCTGTCGCGCTTCGCTCCGCAGATGAATGCTTTTTCCATTTCCCTGACCGTCAAAAGCATGATCGCTTTTTTTATCTTGTTGCTCTATTTCTCGCCCCTGCTGCCCGAGAAATTTCACGCGGCCTGGATATCGGGCGCGCAAATCAAAACCTGGCTGGCGCCCGAGGCGGGAAGCCTTACGCCGATTGCGCCGGACGGCGCGCCGGAATAACCGGCCGAAACGCCCCTTCCAGGCTGAAACAAGATTGATATTCGCTAACGATCGTATCCTTACCCGGTAATCCCATGGCCAACAAGACTGAAAAACCGACGCCTAAACGCTTGCGCGACGCTTCGCAAAAAGGCCAGACCTTCAAATGCCGCGACGTGATTATCGCCTGCATGCTGTTATGCGGCATACTCTGGCTTATCACCATGGGATCGCTATCGGAACTGATGACGTTATACCGTAACCTGATTGCCAATCATTTTGAGGTGGAAATCAAGGCGTTCGGTAATGCCATTGTGTTATTGGCGTTGAAACTGATCATTCCGATACTGCTTATCTGTATTTTGACATCGGCTTTGCCCACGCTGCTACAGACCGGATTCCTATTGGCGACCAAAGCGTTAAAACTGAATTTCAACGCGCTCAATCCCACCAAAGGCATAAAAAAACTGTTCAGCATCCGAACCATCAAGGACATGATCAAGTCGTTTCTCTATCTGGGGTGTTTTGCCGCGGCCATCATTATCACCTGGCGGAATAACAAAGTACTGCTGTTTTCACAAATTCATGGCGATGCGGCGGGCATTGTGCAAATTTGGCGGGAACTACTACTCTCGCTGGTACTGACGTGCCTTGCCTGCCTGATCCTGGTTGCCGTACTGGATGCCATTGCCGACTATTTCCTGCATATTAAAGAATTGAAAATGGACAAGCAGGAAGTCAAGCGTGAGATGAAAGAGCTAGACGGCAACCCGGAAATCAAATGGCGCCGCCGGCAATTACATATGGAGATTTTGTCGGAGCAGACTAAATCGGATATCCGCAGCTCGCAATTCATCATCGCCAATCCGACGCACATCGCCATCGGTATTTATTTTAGCCCCGAGGTGGTGCCGGCGCCTTTCATCTCGGTACTGGAGACCAATCAGCGGGCGTTGGCGGTGCGTAAATACGCCGAGGAAGTGGGCGTGCCGGTGGTGCGGGATATCGCTCTGGCCAGAAAAATCTATAAATCCCATCGCCTGTACTCGTTTATTCGGCTTGAGGAACTGGACGAGGTTTTACGTTTGCTGACCTGGCTTAAAGAAGTGGAGAATGCCTGGCGTCATGAAGAAAACCCGTCGTCGGACCAGACAGAAGAACGACCATAACCCTATATGCTATCTACGCCGCGATGCATCGCGAAGTTTAAGTATAAATATTGTCTCGAAGGCACGCTAAAAAAAACAGTAAATCTTTTTCAACTCTAACTGAGGTATGTGCAATGTTTTAATAAAAATGATGGAAGTGGTTATTTGATTATACACTTTAAATAATTCAGGTAATAGATTTTAACCCCCTCGGGTCGCATCGTGGCGGCAAGGGGGCGCTGCCCGAAAAGCGGCAACTGGATGTAGGTCGAGTCTACCCTTATTTATTCAGTTTCGTTTAACCATTGTCCTGGAATCAGGCTGATTACCAGTGGGTAGTCGCTATTTTGTTGAGCGATTGTTGAAAGTAATGGTTATTTGTTCATGTTTCAATCAAGTCACCCTCATAATTGATGGTGCATCTCAGGAGTAATTTATGACGTTGCATGATAATGTCAGTGAAACCCAAATCGCGGATATGCTGTGGAATGCGGTAAGTAATGGCGCAACATTGAAAGATGTGCACGATTTGCCTGATGAGATGATGGAGGGGATTTACGCCCACGCCTATGATTTTTACCATAAAGGACAACTGGACGAGGCTGCGACATTTTTTCGCTTCCTGTGTATCTATGATTTTTATAACCCGGACTATTACCTGGGCCTGGGCGCGGTCTATCAATTAAAAAAGCAATTCCAGAAAGCCGCCGATATTTACGCGGTCGCTTTTTCTTTGGCGAAAGAGGATTACCGTCCGGTTTTTTTCAGCGGCCAATGTCAGCTACTGATGCAGAAAGCCAATAAAGCCAAACAATGTTTTGAGCAGGTCGTGGCGCATTGCCAGGAAGAGTCGTTGCGAGTGAAGGCCAAGGCCTATCTGGATACGCTGCAAAAACAAAATGAGGCCGGCACATCGCCGCAGGAAACCAAGGAGCTGACATGACGGACTCAATCGGAACAATCGGGACGGGTCATGGCGAGGCTTTCGCGCAATCGGCAAGACCGTCGGTTACCGAGCATGCCGGGGTTGACAAGCCCCTGATTTCCCAGGCTAAGGCACAGTCGCTTTACGATGAGGCGCAAAAAGCGGCGCGGGACATGCTGACATTGCTCAGTGATACGCCCGCCCGAACCGCCGTTGCTGTTTGGACCGCCAACGATGCGCCGGAGCTGGCCCCGCCGCGGTCATCGGCGCAAGGTGACGATAAATGGGGCAACACCGCGCGGTTTACTCAGTTGGCGGGCAACGCCATGCGCCTGTTGGGCAACGCGTCGCTAAGCCAGTTGGCCAGCCGCCTGGAAGTGATGATGGCCAACAGTCATGCGTTGCAGCAGCGCAACGAGGCGCTGTATATGCAGTTCCAGCAGGCGGCCGAGCACAGCACCGCCGCTACCGCCCAGGCCGAGGCGGATTTGGCGTCCCTGGATGCCGCGGCGCAGCAGCTTGCCGACAAACAGCAGGCATACGACCAGGCCAAGTTGGCCTTAAGTCAGCTTGCGCCGCAAGATCCCGGCTATGAGGCCGCCTATGGCCAACTGCAAACGGCGGAGCTCGCGCTGAATCAGGCCCGGGAACAATGGGGCAAAGCGGAATCCCTGGCTCAACAGTCCTATGCCGCCGCCCGGGAAGCCGTACTGGCCGTCGATGATTTGTTAATCCGGCTGGAGAGCCTGGTCAATGCCCAAGGGATGTTGATAAAGCAGACCGGCGAACAAAACCTGAACGCGCTGGCGCGCATGCTGCTGTTGATAGGCACGTTCATCAAACTGGTGGGGGAGAACAGCGAAAAGGCGCTGGAGAACGATTCGGCGCTTTTTCAAAGCATGCAGGAGACCCGGCAAAAAGAGATGCAGCGTAAGGCGGAGGAGTATGACGCCGAGGTGCGCAAGGCCGAGCAGCTTAATAAGGCCATGGGGTGCGTCGGCAAGATCCTGGGCGGGCTGATAACGGCGCTAAGCGTCATCGGCGCCGTGTTTTCCGGCGGCGCCAGCCTGGCCTTTGCCGCGGTGGGCCTGGCCCTGTTGGTCGGCGATGAAATCAGCAAGGCGGTCAGCGGGGTTTCTTTTATGGAAAAAGCGCTCAGCCCCATTATGGAGAATATCATCAAGCCCTTGGTGGACGCCCTAAGCAAAGGAATCGCCAAAATGCTTGAGCGTCTGGGCATGGATGCCAATACCGCCGCCATGATAGGCGGTATCGTCGGCACCCTGGTCGCCGCAGCGCTGATCATCGCCGTGGTCATCGTGGGCAAGGCCGCGGCGGGCAAGGCAGCCGCCTCGGCATTCGGCAACCTGATCAATGACGCCATTCGCAAATTGATTCCCAACATTCTCAAAGACATGGCCGGCAAATCCAGTGCGTTGGTATCCGATAGCATCAAGCGTTTGCTTTCTAAGCTTTCGCTTCGTTCGGACAGCCTGGCGCTGAAAAGTTACACCAACCGGCTTAATAGCATCAACACCGGCGCGGGGATAAGCGCCGAGACCGCTCAGGCCGGCGGTCGGGTGGCGCAAGGTATTTATGAACGGAACGCCCAGACTATCCTGGCCAGTTTCACGTTATCAAACGCCGAGATGGAACAAGTCAGACAGTTGCTTGAGCAGATGGTGGAAAAATTCAGCGATGCCCAAAGCAGCCAGCAACAACAGTGGGCCAGCCTGATCGAATTGCAGAACGCTGCCGCGCAAGCCAACAAAACAATCGTGAGAAACGCTCTTGCCTGAACAAGGAGGCAATCTATGAACACCCAGCAAATCACTGCGCAACACCCGGCGGACTTCGGCCTGTTGCCACAAGCGTCAATCGCTGAAAGCCGTCCGGCCGCGGTCGATGCCTCTCAAACGCTGGCCGATTTCGCCGTCGGCAAAAAGAAGTCGGTGTTATCGGCCGCCGGGACAAGCGGAACGACGGTCCTGCGACAGCCTGATGCGGCCGCGGCCATGCCGACCGGCGATATTGTGTCCGGCATCGCGCAGCGGGTATCCGGCCGCACGCCCTCGCAGGTTCTCGCGCAACTGGCCGACGAGACGACCGTGACGGGGGGAACGGCCAGAGGGTTTGACATATCCCGTCTGAATACCAGTCAAATCGCCGCTCTGTTCGCCGTTATCCTCCAGGCGCTGCAAACCGGCAAGACAGCCGAACGGCAAAACCAGGCGGACATGGCGCTGGTAAAAGGCAGAATGGCCGAAGGGGCGGCGAGCGCCATGCGCGCGTCCGGGCAAACCGCGTTGAACGGCGCCATTAGCCAGGCATCGTTCGGGCTGTCCATTTCGGGAGCGGGATTCGCCTTGCAACAAAAAGGCATTAACCGGGAACGGGCGATGCTGCAAAACGATCAGACGTCTTTGTTAAAACAGCAAAACGCCCTGGACGCAGCCAGGCTCAATAGCGCCAAGGGCGGCTCGTCGGCACTGGAAAGCGCTTCTGTGTCCGGCGGGGTTCGACTGGATACCGTTGATGGCGGCAACGTTGCCGTGCGGCAGAATACCGCCGGCGTGCGGCCACGGCATCAGGCGCATATTGATGAAGCCGCGCAAATGCGGCTGAAAAAGGATATCGGCGTGGCGGAGATCGACATCCGGGATAAACAGGCCAAGGCGGATGCCATTAAAGCCAAGGGGATGCTGATTTCCCAGATGTCGCATCCCACGACCGGCATTCTCGGTGGCAACACCCAGGTCATGCAGGCCGACGAAAACGCCCAGCAGCATTTGCATCAGCAGTCCGGCCAGGTGGCGAGTGGCCTGGCGGATACCAGCAATGCCAACGCGCGGGACTTTGACAGTTTGATCCAAACGGTCGCCCAGAAACTGGCCGATATCCAGCGCGCCCATCTGGATACCGCCGGCATGATAGCGGGCAAGTCCGTTTGATTTTGACCGGCGCCGCCTGTGACCGCGGCGTGGTTGGGAGTACAGCTATGAGCTACGTGAGTTTCTTTTCGCCGGACATCGGCCATTTTCCGCTACCGGCGCTTGGCGATGCGCTGGCGTCGCCGGGCAAAGGCTCGCCGGACGCCTGCCGCAACGATGATCATCCGGGTTTGTCGTCCCCGGCGCACGACGCCCGCCGAGCAGACAATGCAACGTCATCGTATGCCGGCGCGCATCGGGAATGGGCGCGTTGCCGCGAGTGCCTGGCCGATGATAAGCGCGCCCTCGACAGTCATCTGTCGGCTTTGGCGCGGCGCGTCGATAAGGCCACTCGGTCGCTGGAGGCGGTCGTTAACGCCTCCGCGAGTGACAACGCCGACACGATGGCGCCGGCGTTTCGTTCGACACAGGATTTCGGCTTCAACCAAGAGTGGCAATTGTCCTATCAGGCGGCGACCGACAACCTGCGCTCGGCGCTTGCCGGCGACGCCCTCGCCGCAGGGGCGGAACAACGCTTATCCCGAAACGCGGAGACCGGCGATGCGCGCGATTCGTCCGCCGCCGCGGTCGCTGATGATCCGGCGTTCAAGAGCTATGCCGAGCTCTGGCAAGACGCGGTCGATGCCATTGGCGCCATCAAAGAAGATTATCTGGAAGTTTACGAAACCGTGGTCGAGCGCTATACCGCGTTTTACAGCGATTTCAGCGACTTTATGAGTGGTTTGACCGCCTATCTCGATGTCTCCACCGACGACAAAGGCAACCAGACCATGCAATTCCGTCCGGAGGTGCTTGATGAAATCGACAAACTGCTTGCCACCTACGGCAACGGCGAGCAAGGCGTGTTGTTCCCCGCAACGGGCTCGGCGACCCGGGAGGACGCGGAGAAATGGGCCGCCGAACTGGGTCTGGATCCCGCCTGCGTGCAAGCTTCCGGCGATGGTTATGTCGTGAGAATCGACCTTTCGCCGTTGCAAACCATCAGGGATAACATGAGTGACAGCGCTCTGGCGCCCATGTCCACCTTCCAGTACCAATCCTGGCGTAGCGGTTTTGATGCCCAATCAGGGAAATTCCAGACCACTTTGCAATTGCTCACCACCAAATACGGCAATGCCAACGGGATGTTCGATACCATGGTGAAAGTTTTAAGCTCATCCATTACCTCGGGTGCTGAAACTTTGAAACAAATCCTTGCCTCGATATAACCTGGGGAATGACCTATGCCTACCATTCAATCCTTGCCGCTGACGCAACCCGCCAAACTGTCCTCGCCTTTGGGGGGCAAAGTTAAGCATTTAGCTTCAGCGCTTATTAAAAAACTCAAGAGCGCCGGCAATATTCACCAAGGCGTGAGAACCCCGGCGGTGAAAACCAACGAACGGCGGCAGGATCGCGCCAGGGAAGGACAGAAGACGACGGGGCGGCAGGGCAATCACGCCGCCTCGCCTGGCGGAATGACGGACGCGGTCATTTCCGGCGGCGAATCAACGCCGTCCTCTCCGGCAGAGACGGAAGGCCCAAGCGAGAATAACCGGATTTCCGTGGATGATTGCCGCAGGGATGTCGAGCGCGACATGCGGGACAGGTTATTTAGCGCCGCCGGAAGACACGAACAGACGCTGCGGCGACTTTACGCCGAGACCGACAATCAGCTGGCCCGTTCCCGGTTGGACCATATCGCGACGACGTATTATCTGGCGATGGACGGCGCCGCTTCCGGTGAAATCGTCGGCGAGTTAAACGCCATCATGACCGAACTGACCAATAAAATGGTCGCGGACACGTTGGGCAGAAAGTCGGTTTTCGGCAGCCACCAACCGGGCCGCGATAAAGAATACCGCAAAATCAGGACCCTTGAGAACCGACTGGCCGCCATTATGATTGAAGTGATCGGCCCCGCGGATGACGCGAAGGCCGCCGGCGAAGCCGGCAGGGCGGCGGAGCATCTGTTGGCCTCGCGTATCAAGCCGTTCATTGTGGGCTACCTTGAACAGCAGTTTGGTAGCCGTCTTACTGAAAATACCAAAGCGAATATTCTGCTCGTGGTGGACCGTCATGCCATGCGTCTGCTCGAACAGGTTCGCGGCGGCATTGAGAGCTATCAGACCGGATCGCTGGAAAATATTTACCGGGCGGTGGATGTGGTTCTGACAATCCCCCATCTGCTGAGCGACTACGATATCGACGGTGGTACCCGTCCCGCGGCGAATAGAACCGCCGTAGCCGACGACGTCGCGCCTTCCCGCGCATCGATACAGGCCCCGGGCGATGACGGCCCGAACGCCGTCCCCACGGATGGCCCCCCGTTTACCCGCGCGAACGGACCCGCGCCGGCGGGCGAGCGCCCATCGGCCGACCGGGCCAATAACACCTACATCACCAATAACAATTTTGTTTTTTCACCAACGCAAAATACCTTTGCGCCGGTCAATCATTCGACATTTATCCATTTTGACGGCCGCCATGGCAACGCAGCGCCCGCGGCCGGCACGCCGCGACCTTTTGGCGACACGTTGCTGTCCGACCCCGTCGCCCCACGGGGAAACTTTCCGCCATCACCCGCGGCGGCCAAGGACGGTCTGTCGAAAGCCAATCCGGACGCGTTTTCCCCTCAATTCGCCGCATCAAGCGTCTTCGAATCGGCCCAGTTGCATACGCCGGAAGTGAAATACGCCCATCGGGTGAAAAATGAGCTTCAATTGGCGCGGGGCGTTGAGACGGGAATGCGGCCGGCAGTCGGGGGGACGACGGATTTCCGCGGGGAAAACGCGTCTGGCGAAGCGCATGCCGGCGCAAAGGGCGTGCGCGTGAACAACGCCAGAACCATCCTGAGCAATGAAGGCTTACGACGGGCGGGAAGGGAAGGTAAACATTCGCCGAACATTT
>NZ_SZPQ01000188.1 GCF_005217455.1 Martelella alba | reverse complement strand
TCCCGTTCAGCGCCGGCGGCCTTGGCATCCCACCCGGCATAGACATCCTGCGGTATCACGAACGGCGGTTCGTTCCAACCGATGTGCTGACGGGTGGCCGCCACTTCGTCATCCCCCAGCGGCGCGCCGTGGGCGCCGTGGGTACCGGCCTTGTTGGGCGAGCCGAATGCGATAGTGGTCTTGCACATCAGCAGCGAGGGCCTGTCGGCGACGGCCCTCGCCTGTTCGATGGCCGCCTTGATGGACGCGCTATCGTGGCCGTCCACCCCGCGCACCACATGCCAGCCATACGCCTCGAAGCGTTTGGCGGTGTCGTCGTTGAACCAGCCTTCCACATGACCGTCGATGGAAATACCGTTGTCATCGTAAAACGCCATCAATTTCCCCAGCTTCATGGTGCCGGCCAGGGAGCAGACCTCATGGGAAATTCCCTCCATCATGCAGCCGTCGCCCATAAAGACATAGGTATGGTGATCGACGATGTCATGACCCGGCCGGTTGAACTG
>NZ_SZPQ01000187.1 GCF_005217455.1 Martelella alba | reverse complement strand
TCCCGTTCAGCGCCGGCGGCCTTGGCATCCCACCCGGCATAGACATCCTGCGGTATCACGAACGGCGGTTCGTTCCAGCCCAATTGTTTACGGGTGGCCGCCACTTCGGCATCCCCCAGCGGCGCGCCGTGGGATTCATGGGAGCCGGCCTTGTTGGGCGAACCGAAACCGATAATGGTCTTGCACATCAGCAGCGAGGGCTTGTCGGCGACGGCCCGCGCCTGTTCGATGGCCGCCTTGACGGACGCGCTATCGTGGCCGTCCACCCCGCGCACCACATGCCAGCCATACGCTTCGAAGCGTTTGGCGGTGTCGTCGCTAAACCAGCCTTCCACATGACCGTCGATGGAAATACCGTTGTCATCGTAAAACGCCGTCAATTTCCCCAGCTTCATGGTGCCGGCCAGGGAGCAGACCTCATGGGAAATCCCCTCCATCATGCAGCCGTCGCCCATAAAGACATAGGTATGGTGATCGACGATGTCATGACCCGGCCGGTTGAACTG
>NZ_SZPQ01000186.1 GCF_005217455.1 Martelella alba | reverse complement strand
TGGCCGACAGATACACCACCGACCGGATGGATAGCGATGGTTGGCCAGACAATTTCCCAGAGTGTTTATCCGGAATTGTATGCGATATATGGCGCGACACTCCCTGACATGCGTGGCTATTTCATTCGCGGATGGGCCGGTAGCCAAACGGCAATTGACAGCGGTCGTACATTATTAACAAAAGAAACTGGCACGGGTTTAGCTATGCAACTGGGTGGTTTTACCGGTTATAACGGCATAGATGCAGACAATGCGGAGACGGGTAATTTACATAGCAGTTATGCTGTTTACGAAGCGACTGCCACACAGGTATCGACAGGTGTTACGTACAAAAAAATTCGTCCGGATAATATTGCGTTCAATTACATTGTGAGAGCAGCATAATGACAGACTATGTGACGCTAGATAGTAATAATTTCGCTACATCAACAGGTTTTATAAAAACCTATCAATATGATAATAACGGAATCTATATAGGTGATGTTGACGAATGGGTAACAACGGGTACCGG
>NZ_SZPQ01000185.1 GCF_005217455.1 Martelella alba | reverse complement strand
GCCACGCTGACCCAGTTGCCATTATCCTTTCGCCATTCAGCCTCATACGCGATAGCGCTGGCCGCCTTATCCCAGGTGACACGCAGTGTGGTCACAGCCAGACCCTGGCTAATGGCCGTGTAGCTGCCAATAGTGACGTTGGTCGGCGGCGGCTGAACACCGGGCGGAATAACCGTTATCGGGCGATCCTCAATACGGGCGCCAGTATCGATGCGGGCGAATTTATCCGGATCGTACTCAATGGCTGTAATGTCGAACGAAACGCCATCATCGCTCTGTGTGATGCCGGTCACCCGGAATAACTGCAACGCCAGGTCGTCCGCATCGATAGCCCAGACACATTCCGACTCCGGAACCTCGGAATAGGCGGTGGTGACCGTGACGATTTTCCCGTTTACCGCCTGCGCCGTCCTGGCCTGAGAAACGCCGCTCGGCAGATTGAGGATAAGCCGGTCGCCGGCGGCGGCCGACGATACCCGGTCGAGGGTGATGTTTCGGCCATCCACCGCGCTGAT
>NZ_SZPQ01000184.1 GCF_005217455.1 Martelella alba | reverse complement strand
TTGGATGCCGCCGCCCCTTCACCCACCAGCGACAAAGGCGGTGAGTGATGAATACATATCTGGTGTGGTGCATGGAGAACGGGGATGAACGCAGTAATGCGCTGAAGTTAGAGGCATATACCCATGACGATGCCGCCGAGAAATGGGCGCGGCGATATGACAGACACAGCGCTGAGTATTCCATTGTCAGTGGACAATGGGTTCCAGAGGTTTGTGTTGCCAGGGATGATGAGCCTGAACGGCAATTTTTAGTAACCGGGGAGGCTGTTCCACATTATGAGGCTCATCCGGTCAGTGCGGCTAAGAGCGGTGAATACCATGGCTGATATCAGCAACGGGCCAGTATCAACATTGCCCGGACAATTTTCCGGCGTTCCCGCTGGAGTTAAATGCGATGAACACCACGATCGTGACGCTGTAAAACGAGTCCAGGGCGAAACCGATTCATTCGGCTGTGAATATTATGACATGTGCCAGGAATGTTTGGATAAATACCGCCAGGAAATCAAAGAGGCTGA
>NZ_SZPQ01000183.1 GCF_005217455.1 Martelella alba | reverse complement strand
TTGGATGCCGCCGCCCCTTCACCCACCAGCGACAAAGGCGGTGAGTGATGAATACATATCTGGTGTGGTGCATGGAGTACGGGGATGAACGCAGTAATGCGCTGAAGTTAGAGGCATATACACATGACGATGCTGCCGAGAAATGGGCGAGGTGGTATGACAGACACAGCGCTAAGTATTCCATTGTCAGCGAGCAACGGACACCTGAGGTTTGTGTTGCCATGGATGGTGAGCCTGAACGGCATTTTTTAGTAACCGGGGAGGCTGTTCCAGTCTATGAAGCCCATCCGGTCAGTGCGGATAGGGACGGTGAATACCATGGCTGATATCAGCAACGGGCCAGTATCAACATTGCCCGGACAATTTTCCGGTGTTCCTGCTGGAGTTAAATGCGATGAACATCCCGATCGTGACGCTGTAAAACGAGTCCAGGGCGAAACAGATTCATTCGGCTGTGAATATTATGACATGTGCCAGGAATGTTTGGATAAATACCGCCAGGAAATCAAAGAGGCTGA
>NZ_SZPQ01000182.1 GCF_005217455.1 Martelella alba | reverse complement strand
ACCCGTATTACCGGCATGGATAACCAAATCCTGTCGTTGTACGCCAAAGGCATGACAACCCGCGAGATAGCGGCTGCCTTCAAAGAACTGTATGACGCTGATGTCTCGCCGGCGCTGGTATCGAAGGTCACCGATGCCGTTATGGAACAGGTTGTCGAATGGCAAAACCGGCCACTGGATGCGGTCTATCCCATTGTTTACCTTGACTGTATCGTCCTTAAAGTCCGGCAGGACAGCCGTGTTATCAACAAGTCCGTATTCCTGGCCCTAGGCATCAATATCGAAGGTCAGAAAGAGTTGCTGGGCATGTGGCTGGCCGAAAATGAAGGTGCGAAGTTCTGGCTGAACGTGCTGACAGAACTGAAAAATCGCGGCCTGAACGATATCCTCATCGCCTGCGTAGACGGGCTGAAGGGTTTCCCTGACGCCATTAACGCGGTATATCCGCAGGCTGTCAACGGCGATTTAAAACGAATACAGTTTTGTCACCCGCAGCGATTTAAAACTAATACACCTCCGTCTCCAGCCA
>NZ_SZPQ01000181.1 GCF_005217455.1 Martelella alba | reverse complement strand
AAATAAACATCCCCATTATCATCCCTGTTCAGTAAGCTCCATATCGCTGGAAGCCGAATTTCAGGGGCGTGCCTATCGCGCTGATAGCGCGTGGCCTCGGGCATCACCGCCCCGGTCTGAATATCAATAAACTGCTGATGCCCTCCGGCACTGGTCACCCAGTGCCCTGAGTGCGGACAACGCTCCCCGCTCCGGCAGGTGATACGCTTACCCGGCGCATCGTCCAGAAAATATTCCGATTCGTCTGGGATAATGCCATCGCAGTAACGGGTGTCTTCCCACACCAGACGCCAGTGAACACTGCGGTAATGAATGTCATCATCCGACAAGATTCTTTTCGTCTCGCTTTCCATTAACACATTGTAATAATCCTGGAGGGGGGCCTTCATCCCGCGAATAAAATAATTATAGGCCCCGAGGTTTTTAAACCCACTGATGCCATCTTTAATCACCAGCAGCTTATGGTGGTACTGAATTTTTACCGGCTCCCAGATGCCGTCGCAGGGCACCGGGTCGTCGGTTTTGATGATGATATCGCT
>NZ_SZPQ01000180.1 GCF_005217455.1 Martelella alba | reverse complement strand
CTGCCGGAGGCAATGAGCCCCGAGGTTAAACGCGCTGATCTGATTATGCTGGCCACCGAGCGTCGAGATCTCGATATAGACCCCAACACCGTATGGCCGATGCTCGACGGCGTGCCTCTGGCCGACATTGTTGTTTTTCCCCTCACTCCCTATCAATCCGAACGGGCATTTTTCGAACGCTGGGACGAGCTGAACCACCCGGAGAGCCATCATGATCAACGTCATCACGATTGATATCGAGTCGCTCGACCTAAAACCCTCCGCCGTGATTTTATCGGTCGGCGCGTTTGCATTCGATGTGACAAACATTGCCGAAACCCAGGCAGCGATCATTATGGCTGCTCAAGAGTCCGGCACAGCATTATATTCAGACCGAGTATTTTACGGCCTGGCCGATACGTTCGATCAGTTGATGCGTTGCCGTTCCGTGAGCCGGGAAACACAGCAATGGTGGTACAAACAGGGCGCCGGCGCCCGGGCGGCGCTTGAGGGTAAACGGGAAACACTCGACGCTCAACTGCTCAATCTCAGCAGTTGGATAGC
>NZ_SZPQ01000179.1 GCF_005217455.1 Martelella alba | reverse complement strand
GGCCCGCGACGGCAAAACCATCATCCCGAGGTCTGAGTAATGGCTATATCCCCGGCGCTGCGTAATAAACTGATCGCCGCTGCTGGAGGCGGAGCACTGACCATTGCTGTGGCGTTATTGGGCGGCTCTGATGGTGTAGAGGGACGAGTTTATATCCCATACCGTGACGTTGGCGGAGTCTGGACTGTTTGCGATGGGATTACCGGCCCCGATGTCATCCAGGGTAAACGCTACACGGACAAAGAATGCGATGTGCTCCTGGCTAAACATCTCGCCCCGGTCAAAAAAGAAGTCGATGCAGACGTCAGGGTGCCGATAGGCGACTATATGCGGGCGTCTCTCTACTCCGTTGCCTATAACATCGGCATTACCGCATTCCGCAATTCCTCAATGCTGCGCCATCTAAATGCCGGTGACATGGTTCGGGCATGCAATGACATGCGGGCATGGGTTTATGTGAATAAACAGCGCAACCGCGGCCTGATTAACCGGCGCGAGATAGACCGTACTGTCTGCATGATGGGGCAAAAATGATCAGCAAAATC
>NZ_SZPQ01000021.1 GCF_005217455.1 Martelella alba | reverse complement strand
GTGTTAGACATGTATCCAAGCCTATCTCTTAAGTTAAGAGACTTCTACTGTCTGGTTTCGCAGGGGGCCTACTCATCAACACTCCACATGGGCAACCCGTCTTATTGCAAAGAGTCGCGCACATCATCGATCCCTGCCGGGCGATCAAGGATGCGGAAAGACCTTTTCCCGACGCCCATCGCCATGTCCATGGGCATGGACGGGCAGAGGCGCCAACGCCGATTACCATCGATCCCGGACGCGGATAGGAGACAACCCGACCGCCATGGATGGCGAAACTTGCGCAAGCTTAACACCATGTCCACAACATTTAAGCAGGTGATTATCAATGAAGAGCGCCCCATTCCGCCTGACGTCGTTTCCGCCACGCCTGAAAGGGCTATGCGGGGGCATTATCATCATCAACCTCCTGGCCTGGTGCTGGGCCTACTTTGCTTTTCGGCACCAGCCGGCGCTGTTGGGCACCGCCCTGCTCGCTTATATGTTCGGCTTACGCCACGCGGTGGATGCCGATCACATCGCCGCCATTGATAACGCCACACGCAAACTGTTGCAGGACGGACGTTCCGCCGACAGCGCGGGCGCTTTCTTTTCGCTCGGTCACGCATCGGTTGTGATCATCAGTTGTTTGTTCGTCGCATGGACGGCCAGCGCACTGGATAACGCGCTGGGGGACGCCAAAGCGATCGGTAACCTTATCAGCACGCTGGCATCGGCCGGATTTATGCTGGTGCTGGCCGTCGCTAATCTACTGATTCTGATCTCCGTGTGGCGAACCTTCCGCCAGGTTAGAAACGGTGGTAGCGTCGCATCGGAAGATCTGGATATCCTGCTTAACCGCCGCGGTATATTGGCTCGCTTCTTTCGCCCGTTGTTCCGGTTGGTATCCCATGCCTGGCATCTGTTTCCCATCGGTTTTCTGTTTGGCATCGGTTTCGATACCGCCACTGAAATCGCCCTGTTCGGGCTTTCCTCATCGCAGGCGGTTGGGGGTATATCCTTCTTTAACATCATGGTGATGCCCGCGCTTTTCACCGCAGGCATGATGCTGGTGGATACCCTGGACGGTCTGCTTATGGTCAGGGTGTATCGCTGGGCCTACGTTCGTCCTATCCGTAAACTCTATTACAATCTGACCATTACCTTTATGTCGGTTGTCGTGGCGTTTTTTATCGGCGGCGTCGAAATTCTCAGCCTGCTGTCGGAAAAGATGGCATTCACCAGTTCCTTCTGGCGCGATATCCAAGCCTTAACGGGTAATTTCAATACGCTGGGGTACATCATTATCGCGTTGTTTCTCGGTAGTTGGCTTATTTCCGCCATGATTTATCGCTTAAAGGGATACGACCATGTGGATATCCGCTTTGACGAACCGTGATAGGCGATCAGCGCTGACGTCCGATACCATCGGATTCCACCACAACTTATAGGAAGCTCGGTTATGAGTTCGTTGTCGCAGGGTCTTGATCCCAAGACCCCGGGCGCCCCTCAGCCCGCAAAAAGAGGTGTTCCCGCACCCAATGGTGTCGTTTTGATAGTATTGGTTTACGTGGTGATGTACCTGCTTTACGGCTGGTCAGAACCGGAAGCATTTAGCGCCTACGCCATCGCCAACCTGTCGAATAATGCCGCGCCGCTGGCGCTGGCGGCGGCCGGACAGACGCTGGTGGTTTTATCGAAAGGTTTTGATCTGTCCCTGGCGGGGGTGATCTCCATCGCCAATGTCCTCGTGGCGGTTTTCCCCTTCGAAGGCCCGATCGGCGCGGGCTATAGCTTGCTCCTGTGCCTTCCCTGCTCGGCCTGCTCAACGGTTATCTGGTCGCCTATCGGGGCATACAAAGCATCGCCGCCACTCTCGGTACCATGATTATCGGGCAGGGTATCGCGTTATTGTTGTTGCCGGTACCGGGCGGCAGCGTGGCGGGATTCGTCAGTGACACGCTGACTGATACCCTATGGCATACCTTGCCAGTATCCGCTCTCTTTTTAGGGGGCTTCGCGCTGGTGTGGTGGTTTGTCAAACATACCGACACCGGCACGGCGATTTATGCCATCGGCGCGGATGAGACGGCGGCGGGGCTTTCCGGTATCCCGGTAAAATGGACCCGCTGTAAGGCCTTTATCCTGGCTGGCTGTTTTTATGGCGCCGCCGGTTTTATGCTCAGTGCGCAAACCGCCACCGGCGACCCGAATGCCGGTCAACCCTTCCTGTTGCTATCTTTTGCCGCAGTGGCGCTCGGCGGCACCAGTCTGGCCGGCGGAAGCGGCGGCGCCCTCGGCTCGATGGTGGGCGCGGCGGTATTACTGCTTATGCAGAAGATGCTGTTCGCCTTGGGTGTCTCTTCGTTTTATATCGGCTTTTTCCAGGGCGTTCTGCTCATTGTGTCGATTGCCGCCAGCCGTTTGATCAACCGCCGTCCCGGCCGTAGAGGAGCGCCCTCATGAACAAAACCGCATTAACCGTTGAGGAGGGCTTGCGTCACGATACACGCAGAGCAAGCCGCTTCAATACCGAGCTGATTGCGCCGGCGCTGCTCATGGCGCTCACCGCCGCGTTAATTATAGCCTCGCGCTTGTTAAGCCCGGCGCTGGGTTCCTGGTCCCAGGTGATGATGATAATCACCCTCGCCTCTTTTCTCCTGGTGGTGTCTTTCGGTCAGGGGCTGGTTATCCTATCCGGAGGGATGGACTTATCAGTAGCCTCGCTGTTTATGTACGGCGGAGTCATGTCCGCCGGCGTTATCGGCGGCGACGGACAGGACGCCGCGTATATGTTGCCGCTTATTTTGCTCTCCGCTGGCGCCATTGGCGCCGTTAATGGCCTCGGCGTCGCGTTGCTGCGCATTCCACCTTTTATCATGACTATGGGCGCCGGAATTATCGTGGCATCGCTGGCGCTTGGCGCCACTGGCGGCAGCACGCTCGGCGCATCGCCGCACCAGCTCACCACATTGGTTAAAGGCAATTGGCTTGGCATTCCATGCATTTTGCTGTTTTTCGCAGCCTTTAGTCTGTTGGCGCTGCTCATTCAGGGACACACTGTTTTCGGCAGGCATCTCTATGCGCTCGGCGGCAATAGCCGCGCCGCAAGTCTCAGCGGACTGCCGGTCGGCATGGTGACGGTGCTCGCTTATGCCATCAGCGGGCTATGCGCCGCGCTCGGCGGTGCCCTGCTCACCGGTTATTCCGATGGCGCGACTTTGCGCATGGGCGATCCGTATTTATTGCCCTCTATCGCTGCTGTAGTGGTCGGCGGCTCGTCCATTTTGGGCGGAAGGGGGACGTTTGTCGGCACATTGGCGGGGTCACTGTTTTTAACCACGGTGGATTCCATTATCGCGGCCACCGGATTGGATCAAGGATGGAGATTGATTGTCTCTGGAGCCATTATCATGGTAGCGCTGATATTTCAAACCGGTTCTATCAACTCCATTTTTATTTTGTCGAAAAAAATGGATTATTTCAGCAGAAAAACAATTTAGCCCTCAACACAAGTATTTTTATCTGGAGTCAATATGTCTTTGCAAACACGTTTAAAAAAATGTGCGACCTCGGCTGTCGCCGCTATAATTCTGTCCGGCGTATTTTCTCATGTTTATGCCGATGAGCCACACAAAAAATATAAAATTTTTCTCAGCTTAAGCTATAGCGGGAATAACTGGATGAGTGAAACTGCAAATATCATCAAGTCACTCGCAAAAACACCACCTTATGATAAAATGGTAGATTTAACGGAAGTCATCTCCGGCACCGATCCACAGGCGCAGATTTCCGCCTATGAGAGCATGATCGCCGCTAAAGCGGACGGTATAATCAGTTTTCCCATTTCACCCACTGCGCTCAATCGGGTTATCCGTCGCGGTTGTAGCCAGGGGGTTAAATTTTTTATGTTCGATTCTACTGTTACAGAAAAATGCGCATACAATATAAGTTATATCACCGCAGGCGCGGGTGAAAATATGGCTCAAGAATTGGTGAATGAATTAGGTGGCAAGGGTAAAATATTCATGAACCGCGGCGTGCCGGGAACCTCGGTGGATAAGCGGCATTACGACGGCGCGATGCACATCTTTAAACAATATCCGAATATTCATATTGTCTCGGAATATTATGGCTATTGGGACGACCGCATCAGCCAGCGTGAGACCGCCAAAGCGCTGGCCGCGCATCCGGATGTCGACGGCATCTGGTCCGAGCTTGGCGAAGCAGGCGTGCTGAACGCTGTGGCAGACCGGAAGGGCCGAATGCTGCCCATCATGGGCGAAAACATGAATGGCTTCCGTTTAGGCTTTCTAAACAAGGATTATCGCGCCCGCGGACTAAACGGCGTCTCGGCCGGTTCACCGCCAGCCACCGCGGGCTACGCATTCAAGCTGATGATGGAAGTATTGACCGGCAAACGTAAGCTGCCGCCCACCAATATCGAGTATCCCCTTCCCTGGGTGAAAGCGGACCAGGTGAAAATGTGTCAGGACGGCAAGATCACCGCCAATTGCAATGTTTTTCCAGCCGACAGCGTACCGGAAGGTTTTTCAACGGAAATCTATAATCCGGTATATTTGCCGGAAGTGTCGCTTAATTCGGCGCTCAAAGGCATTCCCACGCCAGGAACCACGATACAGCCGTTACCCGCGCAAATTGTGAGAGCGCCCGATGAACCAGGCATCAATTGCGATCATTGTCAGGCCCCGCCGGATGAATACAAGCTCACCAAGGTGACCCCGACCGTTACCCCCTGATATCGTTGAATAGTCCGATGGCTTATCGCCATCGGGCGGAGGAGCTGTCTATGCAAAACTCCCAGTCGAACGGGATCCGCCTTTGCGCGGTAGCCAAATCCTACGGTGCCACGGTGGCACTCGAAAGCGTCACGATGACTCTGCAACCAGGACGTGTGCACGCCATTTTAGGCGAAAACGGCGCGGGGAAATCGACCCTGGTCAAAGTTCTTTCCGGCGTGGTATCCCCTAACGCGGGAAAGATTATTATGGAAGGCCGCGAGTATGCACCGCGCTCTCTGCTCCACGCCCGTACCCTTGGCGTCAGTACGGCATTCCAGGAATTGAGCCTGATTCCCAATTTGAGCGTAGCGCAAAATTTTTATCTACCGCACGCCTTGAAAAATGCCGTGGGATTGCCGGCGAAAAATAGCATGCGCCGCGAAACCCTGGCGATCCTGGCCCGACATGATATCCATGACATCCCCGCAGACGCGGACGTGGCAAGTTTGTCACTGGCGGGACGGCAACGAGTGGAAATCGTGCGGGCAATGCATCTGCGCCCCAAACTGCTTATACTTGACGAACCGACTGGCGCGCTGACGGATGTGGAATGGTTGTTCCGACTTATCCACCGTCTGACCGTTCAAGGTACGGCGGTATTATATATTTCCCATCGCCTGGCGGAGATTCGCGAGATCGCCACGCATGCCACGGTCCTGCGTAGCGGCAACAGCATCGCCACGATGGATCTGGATGAAGTCGGTAATGAAGACATTTTCGAATTGATGGTCGGTCGCCGCGCATCGCAAACCACCCGTGTCTCTGCGGCAAAGCGGCCGGCTCAGCGTCCGTGTATGCTCGCCAACGATATCTGCGGACCGGGGTTTCGCGATGTGTCGTTTGAACTGCGCGATGGCGAAATCCTTGGTTTGGCCGGGCTTGAGGGCCAGGGACAAAGAGAGTTATTTCGCGCGCTGGCCGGGATAGCGGGCACCAGTGGAGGACAGATTTTACTTGGGGATAAAGAGGTCGTTTTACGCAGCCCGCGTGAGGCGTTGCATAAAAGGGGTATCGCTTTTGTGCCGGAGGATCGCAAAAGCGAAGGTATTTTCCCCGCATTAACAACCGCCGCCAACATGACACAATCGATTATTTCGCGCTTTAGCCGACTGGGGATATTGCGCGCCAATGCAGAGAAAAACGCCATTCATGCGGTTTCGCCTTATGTTGAACTCAGTCCGCGTTATCTGAATTTCAAAATAGGCAATTTATCCGGCGGTAATCAGCAAAAAGCGTTGATTGCCCGCGCACTGTTGTCAGGGGCGAAAATCTTACTGCTGTTTGACCCGACCCGTGGCGTCGACGTGGGGACGAAGGAAGTGATTTATCAAGCCATCCGACGGTTTGTCAACGAGGGCGGCGCCGTGTTGGTGTATTCTTCCGATCTATTGGAACTCCGGGCGCTAACGGATCGCTGTCTGGTGATATATCAGGGCCATATCGCGGCGAATCTGGCGCGCAAGGAGATGGACGAGGGCCGGATGATGGCGTTGATGACAGGCCATGCGCCCGCCCCTATCAGCGGCGGGGAGTAAGGTAATTCTTCGTTACCTGCCAGCGCCATTGCGGCGGCTTTGTATGGCTTCATGGAGAAGGGCGGCCGCACCATGAAAGTGCGTTTGCGGCCGTCGCGCGCATCAAAACGGATCATCCCTCCCCCCATGGCGATCCGGCGCGGTAAAGGGTTTCATGTTGAATCGCTTTTAGCCGATAAAAATCAGTGAATTAAAAATCCTTATCGTCTTTGGTCATGAATTGGCCCTCAACTTGCTTTAACTGGTATACCAGTGGACAACCAATTGGCTACCCAGTATGGAAAATGAAAGTTATCTGCGCCTACGCCAGATGATCGTGGATCGCGAGTTGCGCCCCGGCGAGGCGGTATCGGAACGGGGCATATCCCAATTGTTCGGCGTCGGCCGAATGCCCGTGCGGGAAGCCATCCGGATGCTCGCCCAAGAAGGTCTGCTGGAAGTCTCCCCCATGCGCGGCACATTTGTGCGGCAATTGACCTTGGGCGATTTGCAGGAAATCCATGAATTACGGTTGGCGCTGGAGAGCGCCGCCGCCGGTTTGGCCGCTCAACGGGGCGACCCCGCCGGACTGTATGCCATCGCCGACGATCTGCGCCAGCTGGCGGAGGCCCCGCACATGGATGTTGCCGCGGCGCAACAGCTGGGTTGGCGATTCCATGACGAAATGTTCCGGATGACCGGTAACCTGCGGCTGGCGCATCTGTATGAGAATTTGCGTCTGCAAAGCGGGCTGGCCTTGCAGGGACTGAAGGATTACGACCCGAGCCGGACCCGGGTCGCCGTTGGCGAGCATCTGGATATTATCGCCGCCATTACCGACCGCCAGGCCGATGTCGCCCGGCAAAAGATGCAGGACCATCTGCAACATGCCATGAGCACCCGTTTGATGATGCTTATCCAACCTTGACCTGTTTACCCGGGAGTTGACCCCATGACAACCCGTAACGCGAGTTCCCCTTCCTGTGCATCGGTCCGCCGGCGCCGTATACCCTTGCCGATCCAGATGTTGCTGGGCTTGATCATCGGCGCGCTGACGGGCTTTTTGGCGCCGCACATCGCCACCGGCTTGCAGCCCATAGGCACCGCTTTCATTCAAGCGATAAAAATGATCGTGGTGCCGCTGGTGTTTACCGCCATTACGCTGGGTATCTACCAGATGGGCAATAGCGTCAGCCGGCTGGGCAGGGTCTCGCTTATCAGCATGATTTACTTTTTCATCGCCACAATCTTTTCCGTGGCCATCGGCCTTTGGCTAAACGCCATGTTCCACCCCGGCGCCGGCGCCGACCTTTCGCAACACGGCAGTTTGCCGGCGCATATCGCCGTCTCGGTGGATTGGACCAAATTCTTCCTGGATATGATCCCCGCCAATCTGGTGGTGGCCATGTCCGGGAATAACCTGTTGCCGGTACTGGTGTTCGCGGTATTGCTCGGTTTGGCGTTGTCCGCTATCGGCGAACGCGCGCGCCCGCTGGTGAATGTTCTGGACGCATTGATGGGCGCGGTATTCAAAATCACCGATTGGGTCATTTCCCTCTCGCCCATCGCCATCTTCGCCATTATCGCCTGGCTGTTCGCCACCAAGGGCGTCGGTACCCTGCTGGCGCTCGCCAAGCTGGTGGGTGTGATGTATCTGGGACTGGCGCTGCTGCTGGTGTTTTTCGCGGTGATCCTGCGCGCCATCGGCGAGCGGCCGGTCAAGGTATTTCGCGAGGTCAGCGAACCCTTTCTGCTGGCGTTCGCCACTCGCTCGTCAGAGGCGACCCTGCCGTTGCACATGGAAAAACTCATCGCCCATGGCGTACCGAAAAGTTTAGCCTCCCTGGTGCTGCCCCTCGGCTATGCCTTCAATCGCGATGGGTCGATTTTGTACTTTGGCCTGGCGGTGGGTTTTCTGGCCGACGCCTATCGCGTCCCCCTGGATTGGCCGACCCTGTTATCCATTATTCTGGTAACGACCCTGGCCAGCAAAGGCAGCGCCAACGTCCCTTCGGGAGGATTGGTGGCCGTGGCGATGGTACTGAGCACCATCGGCGTGCCGGTGGAAGCCCTGGCGGTGATAGCCGGCGTCGACGCGTTTCTGGACATGGGGCGCACCGCCATTAATGTCATCAGCAATACCGTGGCGGTCAAGCTGGTCATGAAACTGGCCGACGTCCCCCGCGAAGAGGCGCAGGACGCCGCCCCGCTGCCGGCAAGGAGCGAACTCGGATGATTGATTTGCGCAGCGATACCGTCACGACCCCGACAGACGACATGTGGCGGGCAATGCGCGACGCCACGCTGGGCGACGACACGCTGGAGGGCGATGCCACCGTCGCCGAGCTTGAGACGCGCGGCGCCGAGCTGACCGGCAAACCCGCGGCGCTGTTTGTCACCAGCGGCACCATGGGCAATGTCATCGCCGCCCTGGCCCATAATCAACGGGGAGGCCTGGAGGCGATCGTCGACGAGCAATCCCACATGGCATTGTCCGAGGCGGGCGGCCTGTCTTGCCTGGCCGGTCTGTTTTGCGTCGCCTTGCCGTCCCGGCGGGGTGAAATGGATTTGACGCGACTGGCGGCGCGTCTGCGCGGCGGCTACTCCCGCTATGGCGGCGCCACCGGCCTGGTGTGCGTGGAAACCAGCCATAATCATTCCGGCGGCTGGGCGCTTTCCTTGGACTATCTGTCCGAGGTCCGCGCATTAAGCCAGGCCGCCGGCGTACCGGTGCATATGGACGGCGCGCGCGCCTGCAACGCGGCGGTGGCGCTGGGCGTCGGCCTGACGGACATCGCCGGTTATGCCGACAGCATGACCTTCTGCTTGTCCAAGGGGCTAAGCGCGCCCATGGGGTCGCTGCTGACAGGCGATACGGCCTTTATCCAGCGGGCAAGAACCTTCCGGCGCATGCTGGGCGGCGGCTTGCGCCAGGCGGGCATCATGGCGGCGGCCGGGTTGGTGGCGCTGAGGCAAGGCATCGAACGGCTGGCGGACGATCATCGGACGGCGCGCCTGATATGGCAAGGACTTAGGGATCTGGACGCCGGCCTGGTGGAGGAAACACCGCCGCAAACCAATATCCTGCAAGTGGCGGTCTGCCCTGCCGCGCCGGACAATACCGCACGCTGGGTGGACGGCCTGTCGCGCCGAGGCGTGCTCTGTCGCGCCGCCCGGCCCGGCGTGCTGCGACTGGTAACGCATCGTCTGGTGGCCGAAACGCAAATACCGGAGATCGTCGCCGCGTTCCGCGCCCTGCCGCCGACCCTGACATAACCCGGACGGACGGAGGTTTATCCCGGCGGCGGCGCCGGCGGCGCCGCGTTACTCCGCCGCCCCGTCGTCCGCCTCGGCGGCGAGGATATCCAATAGCCGGTTGACGGCGAACCCGCAGGCGCCGAGCGCCCACATCCGATTAGAGTCGGTGAGAAAGCGCAACGGGGTTTGTTGCGGCGTCAGTTTCAGGCGATAGGCCTGAAAACTTTGCGTGATCCGATCCAGCAAAATGCGCGAGGCCATATTCGGCTCCATGGCCAAAAAGACCACATCCGGGTCAAAAGCCACTGACAAGCCGGCCAGCGACATGCCCAGATGTTCGGCGGCCGTGGCGAGGATCGCGAAGACGTCTTCGCCGGGCCGCTTATCAAGCTCTTGCAACGTGGACGGGGATTTTCCCCCCAACGCGGCCACTTGATCAAGAATGGCCTGGGAAGACGCCACCTCCTCCAGGAGCCGATGCGAGCCGTCGCCCAAAGGCGCGTTGCCGATTTCCCCCGCCTGGCCGTGCCGGCCGCGATAAAGCCGCCGATCCAGCAAAATACCCGCGCCGATCCCTTTGCCGTAGGTGGCGATAATGGCGGAACTGGCGTTGCCCAACTGGCCGAAAACCAGCGCCGCCATCGCCAGCGCATTGGCATCGTTTTCAATAAACACGGGCAGGGAAAAACGCGCTTCCAGAAGACGGGCAATGGGCACATCGTCCCAATCCATCACCCGTGAGCGCACGCAAGTCCCGCTGTCGGGATCCACCAGTCCGGACAAAGCGAGACCTATCGCGCCGATGGGCTTGTCATCGACGGTGCGCAGGAATTTCGCCAAGGCATCGCCAAGCTGTTTCGGCGTGATCGAACCGGAGGGAATTTGCTGCTCATCCAGCAAGTTACCCGTTAAATCGGTCATCACGATCACATTGCGTTCAGCGTTAAGCTGAACGCCGATGACGTGGGTATAACCGGCGTTGAGACCGAGCAATATCTTCGGCCGGCCCATGGACACGCGGCGAAGCCCAAGCTCATGGATGACCCCATTGGCCAGCAGTCGGTTGGCGGCCTGGGACACCGTGGACATACTCAGACCGCTGCGCAGCTTAAGATCGGATTGACTGATGGGCGAGTGCTCGGCGATAAGCCTTAATATCCGTACGGTGACATTCGGCGCCGTCATAGTCCTCTTCCGATATGGAGTAGCTGCATGATTCAACATAATGACCGGCCAGGCCTCCCCACGCCGGCATAATAACGCGCCATCAGCAAGGCCCCGTTTAGGGCATCGCTTTGCGCCGGCACGATTTTATCGCGCGTCGCGTCCGGCAGCCAGGGGAGAATCGGCGCCGCCAACCCGCCCATTAACACTATTCGCCCGCGGCACACCGATTCCAGTTTCGCGATCAGCAATTCAATGTCGCTGACGGAACGGGCGATAAGCGATGCGGCGACACGGTCCCCCTCGCCCGCCGCGGCGAAAATGGCGGGCGCAAACCGCCCCCAGTCAGCGGGGGTCGCCCGGCGCGCCCAAAGCAGCAAGGTCTCGGCGCTGTTATTGAATTCATCCATTAATTGCCGTGTCAGCCCCGTGGCGGCAATCACCGCCTCATGGGCCAGTAGCGCCTGTCGCAGCGCGCGCCGCCCCAAATCCGCGCCGGAGCCGTGATCGCTTAGAACAAATCCCCATCCGCCCACCAGATTGAAGCGCTCGCCATCCCACGCCGCCCCCTGGCTGCCGGTGCCCAGAACCAGAACGGCCCCCGGCGCCCCCTGATGGGCTCCCATGCAGGCGATCTCCACATCCGAGCAACAATGAAAACCTTCGGCGGGTGAACGCCACTGGGCCAGCGCCCGGGCGACCGAGGGCACATTGGCGCCCGCCAGACCGGCCACGCAGGTGGTCTGGCGGAACGCCGTTTGAGGCAGCCCGGCCTGCCTGAAAACCTCGCCCACCAGCGTTTCGACAACCGCGGTCGCCCCGCCGAAATCGCTGAATACATTGGCGGAGCCCCCTTGCGCCCGCGCCAGTATATGCCCTTGCGGGTCGGTCAGGCGAGCGCGGCAATGGGTGCCGCCGCCATCGATGCCCAGCAGATAAACTTGATGCACCCTTTTCCTCCGGCGAAGACCTGCGTCAGCAGGCAATGGCAGATGAGCGAAAGATAGGGTAAAAACACTTAAATCGCAATAGAAAAGAAATTACACATATTCGAATTTGATATTAATAGATTATTTTCAATAAATTATATTAAATTCATAAAAATGCATATGATAATATTATTGACATTAGTTTTTTTGTCGTAATAAGTTGATGCATAGATTATCGCCGTCTTGCCTATGGGCGCAATGTCGTCGCCCGTCAGCGACCGTTCATGCATTTTCTTCAGGGGCATAAACATGAAAGTTGGAATCATCGGACTGGGTTTCCGCCTGTCCAATGTGGTGAAAGAGTTCCGCGATGCCGATCCCGATTTCTCCATAACCGGCTACTTCGATCCCTCGCCGGCCGGTTTACCCAACTTGCACACGTTCGGCATCGCGCCGGGGCGGGCCTACGCCAGCATCGAGGCGCTGCTGGACGCCGGGGACGCCGATCTGCTGCTGGTGGGATCGCCTAATTTTATGCATCTTGAACACGTCAGGCTTGGGCTGAACGCCGGCTATAAGGTGTTTACGGAAAAACCGGTCGTCACGGATGAGCGACAGACCCTGGCGATGGCGGATTTGGTGCGGCAGTACGGGGAGGATCGCATCCTGGTGGGCTTGGTGCTGCGCTACTCCCCATTATACCGCGACCTGTTGGCGGCCCGCGACGCAGGACAGTTGGGGGAAATCGCCTCCATTGAAGCCACCGAGCATATCAAGCCCTATCACGGCGCTTTTTTTCAACGGGATTGGCGCCGTTACGAAAAATATGCCGGACCCTATATTCTGGAGAAATGCTGCCACGATATCGACCTTTACCAGGGATTAATCGGCGAACGGCCGGCGCGCGTCGCCAGTTTCGGCGGCCGTAAATCGTTTACCCCGCAGCACGCGCCCCATGGCGCCGTAACCGCCCAATCCGAGGTTTATCATATCAAGCCCAGCGGCTGGTCCAGTACCGAGGCGGTATTCGACAGCGACGCGGATATCGTCGATTACCAGACCGCGCTTATCGAATACGCCCACGGCGCCACCCTGGCTTTTCACACCAACCTCAATGTCCCGGATGAGTTCCGCCGTTTCTGCGTGATGGGCACCGACGGCATGGCGGAGGGGGATTTCGTGCGTAATTATTTCCGCGTGCACAACGCGCGTACCGGCGCGCGGGAAGTGGATACCACCTATGCGGGCAATGCCTATGACGGGCATTATGGCGCGGATGCGCTGATGGCGGCGGAGGTGGTCAAACATATTGCGCGGCAGACGCCGTTGAAAGTGTCCGTCATTGACGCGCTGGAAGCCGGCCTGACCGCCATCAAAATCGATGAAGCGCGCAAGACCCGCTCGGTTATCGATCTCGCTCAGAGCTGGCAGGCTTTTGACGCCCATTTAGGGCGGTGATGGACCTACCTTAACCCTATGACTCATCCTTCCCCTTATGAGTCGGCGTTCACCCTTGGGAACACGCATTGACCGGCCTTTTAGGCCGGTCCCTTGTTGAACACGGGGGGTATCAAGCCGGCGCCGGCGCCGTTATCTCAGTCGCCCGCCCTCTTCATCGAACAGCAGGCAATGTTCCGGCACGATGGCAAAGCGCAACGCATCGCCCAACCCGGCATGTTGCTCCCCGCGGGATTCAACCACCAGTAACGACTCCCGACCGATGTCCAGATAGAGATAGTTGGTATGGCCGAGTTTTTCGGTGAACGACAGCCGCGCGCTGAAAAACAGCGCCGACGGCCGCGATTCGACAGAGAAGAAATGCTCAGGGCGAATACCCAACTGGAGAGGCTGCCCTTCCCGGCACGCCACGGCCATCGGCAGCGTCAATCCCTCCAGACCCAGCTCCGGTAGCCGAAGCCGCACCTCCCCCGGCCGGGTTGCGCTCACTTCCGCCCGCAGAAAATTGATCTTCGGCGAACCGATAAATCCCGCCACAAACTGGTTATCCGGATCGCGATAAAGGGCGAGCGGCGTGCCGACCTGCTCAACGCGCCCGTGGCGCAGCACCACGATGCGATCGGCCAGTGTCATCGCTTCCAGTTGATCGTGGGTGACATAAATCATGGTATTGCCGAGCGAGGTATGCAAACGCGCGATTTCGATACGCATTTGTAGCCGCAGTTCGGCATCAAGATTGGAAAGCGGCTCATCAAACAAAAAAATACGCGGATGGCGAATGATTGCGCGGCCGATGGCCACTCGCTGACGCTGGCCGCCGGAAAGCGCGCGCGGCAAACGATCCAGGAATTCGGTCAAATGCAGCTTTTCCGCCGTCGCCTTCACCGCGGCGGCGATATCCGCCTTCGGCCGTTTCGCCACTTCCAGCGGATAGGCCAGATTGGCGCGCACCGTCATATTGGGATACAGCGCGTAGGATTGAAACACCATGGCGATGCCGCGCTCGGTGGCCGGTTTACGGGTCACGTCCTCCCCGCCGATAAACAATTGACCGCCGCTTATCTCTTCCAACCCGGCAATCATCCGCAGCAACGTGGATTTACCACAGCCCGAGGGGCCGACAAAGACGATGAATTCGCCGCTGTTAATCTCCAGGTCCACGCCCTGGATCACCGGCACATGCTCGTAGGATTTCTTAACATTGCGTAGTTGAAGGCTAGTCATGACTTACCCCGTCAAAGTCGTTGCGCCATATAAATGGCGTTGCCGCGTAACACATGTTCAAAGCCAAGCCGCTGATAAAAACCGCAAACCTGTTCGTTTTGCAAACTAACGCCAAGGTGAACGCCGGCAATACCGGCCTGCCGCAGCGCGTCAAGCTCCGTTTCGATAAGCTTGCGCCCCCATCCGCCTTTCTGGGCCGGCGGCAACAGATTGATATGCAGGTGGGCGGGCCAGCGGCGGGTCAGCGCCGGCGAAGGCGCCGTCGGATGACGTATCGCGGCGAGCACCTTATCATCCAGGGGCGCCTCGGCCACGCGATCGCGGTACTGTTCGCGCAGCGCCGGCCACCATTGTCGCGCCAGCGCCCGCTCAAAAACCTCGCTATCCGGGGCCGCCACCACATATCCCATGACCTGGCCGCCGCTCTCCAGCACGAAAGCGAAACGCGGCGCGAACCGGACATAGGGGATAACAAAGCGCTGGCCGGGATAATCGGGGTCGGAATACAAGGCCGTCGCATCGGCGCCTGCGTTGGCCGTTTGCAGGCATATACCATATAGCGCGGGCTCGTCTTCCGGCCGCGCCGGGCGGATCACCGCTTCAGTAAGCATCATAACCGTCTCTTCGTGTGCAGGATGGGTACAGTCTCCACGTTAAATAAAGCCAACTTAGTTTTCAAGAAAGAATAATTATCTTTAAGCGTAAAATCCCAGGTTTCAGATCAAGTTATTATTACCCAGGGACCCGCCTTTTGAGGGTGACCCCGACAGCCGCACGCCCTGGCGGACGCCGGCCATCCCGCGACAACGACCGAATAAGGAGATATTAGTTTTTCCTATGTTATTTCATCATGTTAACGAACTATCCATCGAGACATTCCTGGGACAGGCAAAGCGACTTATGCCAATAATTCATCCAGTTAAGCAAACGGCGCGCCGCAACGCAAAAAAGGATAGCGCGCTTTTTGAGCGCAATCCCAGTCTGGACAAATTACGTTTATCGCGTTTGACTTTCTTTATTACATAAAGTAAGTAATGATATTGCTTAGGTAATCACCTGGGCAATCGGCGGGATGCCCGGTTGCCATGAGGAAGGGATGCGATTTCCCATTTGGAGAGGCAAGGCACTATGTTCAACGTACGGTTCAACGCACGGTTCAATGCACGATTTACCGAAGGGTTTTACGCACGATTTCATGCTCGCCGCAGTACTTTTCACACTCATGCCGCTGTCCGACGTCTTGCCCCTTTGCTGGCGGCCGGCCTCATTGCCGGCGCCAGCGCCGCTTCGGCCGGCGCCGTGACATTGTCAGAATGGGACATTTATAACTATCCGGGCCAGACCGAGGCGATGGACGCGGGAATTAAAGCGTTCAGCGCACAAAATCCCGGCATTACCCTCCAGCGTTCGGTTCATTCTTTTGATGACACCCGCATTCCGCTCAAACTGGCGTTGACCGGAGGCGACGGTCCGCAAATCGCCCAAGTCAACCAGGGCGGCGGCGATATGGGATCGCTGGTGAAAGACAATCTGCTCCGCCCGCTGGACGGCTATGCCCGGCAATATGGCTGGACGACGCGTTTTTCCTCTTCCATCCTTAAGCGCAACCGGTGGTCGGATAAACAGGATTTCGGCACCGGCAAGCTTTATGGCGTGGCAAGCCTGGGGGAAATGGTCGGTCTGTATTATAACAAAGCGCTGCTGGATAAAGCCGGGATCGCCGTGCCCAAGACGCTCGCGCAATTCGAAAGCGCCATGGCGAAACTGAAAAAACAGGGCATTTCCCCGCTGATGCTCGGCTTATTGGATGGCAACATGGGACAACAGATCCTAAGCAGCGTATGGCAGGCGCAAATCGATAGCAGTCAGCGGCAAAAGCTGGATAACCTGATTTACGATGTCGGCGGCAGTTTCAAAGACCCTAAACTCATCAAGGCCGCCGCCCTGATGCAGGAGTGGAACAAAAAGGGTTATCTGTTTAATGGTTTTCAAGGGATAGGCAGGGACGACGCCGCCGCGCTGTTCCAGAACGGCCAGGCCGCTTTTCTGATTAGCGGCACATGGTACCTGGGACAGTTTAAGGGTAATAAGGATATTCACTTCACCGCCATGCCGGCCGGCGAGGGTGTGGCCCATCCGTTGAGCGAAGGCGGCACCGACCTGGCTTTTTCCATTACCCATACGGCGAAAACCAAAGAACAACAGGATGCGGCGGCGAAATTTATCGACTATGTGGTATCCGATGATATGGCGAATCGCTGGCTGCAAGCGGGTTTTCTGCCGGCCAACGCCAGCAAGGACGCCAAAATCCCCGCCGACAACCCCCTTCTGGGCGAAGCTTATCAAGTCTGGGGCACGCTGAATCGCTATGACGCGCTGGGCCACTATGCGGACTGGGCCACGCCGACCATGCTGGCTGAACTGAACCAGAGCGTGCAACTGCTGCTGGCGGACCGCCTGACGCCGGATCAACTGGCGGCCAAGCTCGACGCTGACTATCAAAGTTACCTGAAAACAGTGAAACACTAATCCTGCCCCGCCGTAGCGATACGGTGGGCGTTTTCGCGGACGGTCTTCATGTTGAATCAAGGCGATTGGCGCAATGTGCTCTATATTCTCCCGGCGCTGGCCATCTATGCGTTATTTTTGCTTTTTCCGCTACTGGCGTCGCTGGGTATCAGTTTTACCCATTGGGACGGCGTCTCTATGCCGATATTCGCCGGCATGGCGAATTTCATTCGGATGTTCAGCGATTCGGTGTTCTGGGTGGCCCTGGGCAACAATGTGCTTTTAATGCTGTTTTACACACTGTTCCCCATCGCCGTTGGCCTGGCATTGTGCAGTTTTCTTTATGAGACCCGCAATCAGACCGAGCGCAGTTTGTTGCGCATTCTTTTCTTTCTGCCTTACATCATGCCAATGGCGGTGCTCGGCGTGGTGTGGCGCTGGCTTTATAATCCGGCGTTTGGGCCCATTGATCAGTTTTTACGGGCAATAGGGCTGTCCGGTTTCGCGCGCTCATGGCTGGGGGATTTTTCCTGGGCGCTCCCCGCCGTGGGCTTTGTGGCGACCTGGTATTTCTTCGGTTTTTGCCTGGTGTTGTTCATGTCGGGGCTGCAACGCATGGACCCCTCATTGCTGGAAGCCGCCGAGCTGGACGGTTCCTCGCGGCGGCAAAAATTCCTGCGCATTACCCTGCCATCGCTGCGCCCGGAAATCCGCATCGCCTTGCTGCTGACCGTTATCGCCAGCCTGAAAACCTTCGATTTGGTGTATGTCATGACCCAAGGCGGACCGGGCACCAGTACCATGGTCACCAATCTCTTTATGTACAAACAGGGATTTGATTTGCACTATTTCGGCTATGCCTCCGCGGTGGCGGTATTCGGCATGATGGTCGTATTGCTGATTAACGGCCTGATTCATCTGGCCATTCGGGAGCGCTACTGATGCGAGGGACAACGTTATTGCCGCGGGCGATTATCTGGCTTTTCGCCCTGACGACCCTACTGCCGTTCTTACTGGCGTTAATGACCTCCTTTAAATCGCAGGCCGCGCTTTTTCAGGGCGTCTTCACGCTGCCGGCGAAAATCGATTTCGCCAACTACATCGCCGCCTGGCATCAGGGGCATTTTAACGTTTACTTCCTCAACTCGATATTGGTCGTGATTCCGGTGGTCATCGGCAGCATTTTACTGGGCATCCTGGCGGGATTCGGCTTCGGTCTGCTAAAAATTCCCGGCAAGAAACTGTTCGCCGCGTTGTTGGGGCTGGGAATGGTACTGCCAAGCGAAGCGTTTATCATCCCGCTCTACCACGAGCTTCGCTGGATGGGGCTGACCAATACCTACCTGGCGCTGATACTGCCGCAAATCGCCATGTCGATGCCGTTTACTACGCTGATGATTGCCACCGCCTTTGCCCAGGTTCCCAAAGAACTGGTCGAGGCTTCCGTGATGGATGGCGCCTCGCGGGCGAAAATGCTCTGGGGCATCCTGGTTCCCTCCATTTGGCCGACGCTCTCCACCCTTGCCCTGCTGCTGTATATCTGGACCTGGAACGAATTTCTGGTCCCCTTGATTCTGGTGAATAAAGATGAGCTGCGCACACTGCCCATCGGTATGATGTTTTTCCAGAATAAAAACACCATTGATATCCCCGTGCTCATGGCCGGCGCCATGATAGTCATACTGCCGCTTATCGCGGTTTTTCTGGTGTTTCAGCGCAAGTTTATCAGCGGCGTGACCGAAGGCGCGGTTAAATGACGCCGGGGTGTTAATCTGGGGCGCCACAAGAGTATGATAATGTCTCGCCATCGATAATAAGGAGATAGCCGATGGGTATCCCGATTATCACCACCGACCGATTGATTTTACCCCCGCTGGTGGCGCAAGACGCCGTGCAGATACAGCTGATTTTCCCTCAATGGGACATCGTTCGCTATTTGACCGCCGCTGTGCCTTGGCCTTACCCCGGCGACGGCGCCCGGCAGTTTATCGAAAAGGTCGCCCTTCCGGCGATGCTTGCCGGGAAAGCCTGGTATTGGACATTACGGCAGAAATCCTCTCCGGCGCAAATCATCGGCGTGATCAACCTCTCCGACGAAACCGATAATCATCGCGGGTTTTGGCTGTCGCCGGCATTTCAAGGCCGGGGTTTTATGTTCGAAGCCTGTCGCGCGGTGACGGATTTCTGGTTCAACACCTTGCAACGACCCGTGCTGAGGGTGCCCAAGGCCAGCGCAAACGCGGCATCGAGACGGATCTCCACCAAGAGCGGCATGCGTCTTATCAAAACCGAAAAAAAAGACTATGTCTGTGGCACGCTTGATTCCGAGCTTTGGGAATTGACCCGTGAAGAATGGAACCGGAAATATGACAAGTAAAGAAACGCCCCCCGCGCCGACGATAGGCGTATTGGCCGGCATGGGGCCACGCTCCACGGCGCCGTTCATCGACATGCTGGTCACCCAGTGCCAGCGGCAGTACGGCGCCCGGGATGATATGGATTTCCCCCGAATGCATATTATCTCGCTGCCCACGCCGTTTTACCCGGGGAGGGAGATTGATCGCGCGCTCATGATAAAATGCCTGCGTTCCGGCATAACCGATTTAGTCAACGTCGGCGCGGCGTTCATCGCCGTACCCTGTAATCTGGCCCATGCCTATTTCGATGATATGCGGGCCGCCGCCGAGGGCGTGGACATCCTGCATATCGCCGACTGCGCCGTAGACAGACTGCCGGACACGGCCCGGCGGGTGGCGCTGTTAGCCACGCGACCCACCCTTTCATCCGGGATCTATGCCCACCGGCTTCATGAAGCAGGCAAGGATGTCGTCCATTCGCCGGCCATCGATGAAATGACCGCCAGCCTGATCGCGGGAATAAAAGCGTCCGGGTATCGAGATCAACAGGTTCTCGCCTTGTGGCGCGACCTGCAAAATGAACTGGAACGCAGTGCGGCGGAGGCGGTATTGGTTGCCTGCACGGATATCAGCCCGTTGCTTGTGGAACCTTCCCGCCGGTTCAGCATCATCGATACCGCCGAAAGCCTGGCCATTGAAACCATAAGCAAGTACGTCGGCATACTGAATGCCTAAGCGCCTCTACCCCCGTGGAATCCGCCGTTATTCAATACAATACTCCTGTAGCTTGTAAAGCAATGTGCGGCGGCTGATCCCCAGGGATTTCGCCGTTTGCGCCCTATTATCCTGGTTATCGCTCAGCGCTTGCAGAATAATCGATTTTTCGTAACTTTTAAGGCTCTCTTTCAAGTTCACGTTTTGTTCCGCCGGCATAATGGCGCTGTCGCCCACCGCGGGCGGATTTTTGTTTCTCGCCAGTTGTTCCGGGAGGTCATCGGAAAAGATGACATACCCGGTACTCATGATAACGGCATGCTCAATGGCGTTTTCCAGTTCGCGCACATTGCCCGGCCAGTCATAATCCTCAAGGATACTGATGGCGCTGATGTCAAATCCGAGAATATCTTTGCGGTTTTCCGCGCTGAATTTCTGCAAAAAATGCCTGGCCAACAGTAAAATATCCTCCGGACGTTCCCGTAGCGGATAAGACATCAGATGCATGACGTTCAGGCGATAGTAGAGATCGCTGCGGAACACGCCACGGTCCACCATACTTTTCAGATCGCAGTTGGTGGCGGCGACGATGCGGATATCCGTTTTAATGGTCTGACTGCCGCCGACCCGTTCAAACTCGCGCTCCTGCAAAACGCGTAACAGTTTTACCTGCAACTGCGGCGACATTTCGCCGACTTCATCGAGCAATAGCGTACCTTGATGCGCCCGTTCGAATAAACCCTGCCGTTGCATCTGCGCCCCGGTAAACGCGCCCTTTTCATGACCGAACAGTTCACTTTCCAATAATGATTCCGGTAACGCGCCGCAATTGACCTTGATGAATTGCCCTTTGGCCCGTGGACTATTGTAATGGATGGCTTTGGCGATAAGCTCCTTGCCCGTTCCGCTTTCACCGGTAATCAATACACTGGCGTGGCTTTGCGCCACCTTGGCGATGGACCGGCACAACTCCATCATCCTGGGATTGTTGGTCAGGATGCGGCCATGGCTATAGCTGTCTGACAGTTCCCTGTGCAACAAATTGATTTCGCACTTCATATCGCGTAATTGCAAAGCCCGCGCCATCAACAGTTTCAGCTCGTCAAGCTCGAAGGGCTTGATGATATAATCGAACGCGCCCAGACGTAACGCCTCGACGGCGGTTTCCACGGCGGCATAGGCGGTCATGAGAATCACCGGGATATCCTGGCGGATGGCATGCATACGTTTTAGCGCCTCGATACCGTTCATGTTCGGCATGCGAATGTCCATCAGCACCAAATCCGGCTGTTCCTCGACAAAGAGCGCGATCGCCTGTTCGCCATTGTCGGCGCACAAAATCGTATCGCCGTTTTGGGAAAATACCGCTGTCAGCATCAGGCGGACATTCTCTTCGTCATCAACAATCAGTATACGGTTCTGCTGGCTCATGATGGATTCCTGTTATTGCTGCTGATAGGTAACGCAATGACGACGGTCGTTCCCTGGCCGGGTTGGCTGTGCAGGGTAATGGTGCCGTCATGGGCGGAGGTGATGCGCTGGGCGATGGACAAGCCTAATCCGGTCCCTGTGGGTTTGGTGGTGAAAAACGGGGTAAAGACCTTCTCCAGCGTGTCGGGCATGATTCCCATGCCGGTATCCTCAATGCTGATGCGTACCCAGCCCTCCGGGCTCAGCCCGGTATGAATATCGACCTTGCCGGTTTTGGCGATGGATTGCATGGCGTTAATGATCAGATTCAGTATCACTTGCTTAATCATGGGAGGATCCACTTCAATTTTTGGCAGGCCCTCATCCAATGACAAATTGAAATCCACTTTCTTGTCTAACCCGTGTGATTTGACCAAGAGCAGGCTTTCCTTGATCAAGATATTGATAGACACCCATTGATAGTGCTGAGGGTGGGGACGGGAGAACTCCAACAGTTGCTGAATAAGCTTATTCAGCGACCCGATTTCCTTACGGACGATTTTGAAATAGGCATTCCGTTGCGGTTCAGTTTCACCTTCATTTAGATACTGTATAAAACCACTGATGGCCGTCAGGGGATTTCGCACTTCGTGGGCAATCCCCGCCACCAATTCCCCCAGCGCGGCCAATCTTTCCGCCCGGCCAATCTGGTCCTGCATCTGTTTTTGCGCCGTCAAATCGGTAAAAATAACCAATGCGCCAATAACCCGGCCATCAGAATTATACAGTTGGCTGCTGCTGGCTTTGATATACAGCATTTTATGCTTGGCGGGATAATCGACTTCAATACCCACGTGTGTGACACCATAGTTGAGTGTATCAAGAATGGGGCTTTTGAAATGGGTTTTATTAAAAATTTCAGGATAGGGTTTCCCCAGAACGTCTTCAAGGGCATAGCCGGTAATGGCTTGTGCGGCCGGGTTGAAAATCCGGATACGGCATTGATTATCGACACTAATGATCGCATCGGCGGCACTTTCAATAATCAATTCATTGAGGGTTTTCGCCTCAAGCAAGGCATGGGATATGGTATTGATGCTGTCTGATATTTCTCCCATTTCCCCATGCATGGGCGGGATGGTGGTTCTTAAATCAATGGGCAGGTTATATAATCCGGTTTTAATGATATCCACTTCTTGTGTGATTTTCCGTGAAAGAATAATTATCAGAAAGACGCTTAACAGTAATCCACTGCCGATAACGCCAAAAATAGACAAATCCATTGCCAATTCTTGTTTATCAATGTGATGGATAAGTTCATTTGCCCAGATATAACCCACGACTTTTTGATGGCGATAAATAGGGACCATGGCATTCATGATATCCCCTCTTACCTGACGTCCGGAGCGGATCAGGGGTTTACCGCGCGCCATGACAATCCTGCCGGGATGATCGTTTTCGATACGCATGCCAACTTTATTGGCATAATATTTTTGCGGCGCATAAGTGATAATAGCGTCCAGTTCCTTATCATAATACCCTGCGGCGACATTGGGAAAGGCGGCGGTAATTCTCTCCGTGACGGGAGCCAACTCCCGGTTCAACGCCTGGATGCGTTCTCGCCGCGGCAACGCGGCATACCGGTCAAGGCCGTCGCCCAATGCCTGATCCAGCAAATAGGTGACGCTGAAAAGCTTGCTGGTCTTCTCCTCCAACATGCTGCGACGCCCTTGCTTTTCTACTGAAAAGGCCATTATTAACGTTGGAAGAAATACCATAAAGATGGCCAGGCAAATAAGTTTCTTTCGCAAAGTGCCTAAAAATTGGTCGTGAACAAGTTTCACCACTTTGAGATTTCGCCACGCTTTCCGCTTATGCCACCAACAAAATTCACTCATCCACGCAACCTTTTTAACATTTTGGCCATCCTGGCGCCATGGGGGGTTTATAAATTCGAAATGATTTGCGAAATATTTACCAGGGCATTGCCGAGTTTTTAATTTCGGGACTTCAGTCACATCACCGCCATGACAATATGCGCTTCACTAAACCAACCATTTTCACCAAGGTGACTGGGGTAAACAAACACTGCAAAAAACAGGCAGTTTGCTGCATGACAAGTATAAAACCCTATTGCAAAATAATGTGTGCCGTAACTCGCCTTTTTATTGGCGCCCGGTGATAATGTGAAATGGGTTGACGAAATGTTTCATCGCGTATATTACGCCGGCCGAATTTTACTGCCGGGATTGCCATTATTGTCCGGCGCGGCATTTCCCGGCCGGACCTATCCGTAAATCAGCAACCACTAAATCCGTTCAATAACAACCGCCACGCCTTGTCCGCCGCCGATACACAGCGTCGCCAGCCCCAGGGTTTTATCTCTGGCCTGCAAGGCGTGCAGTAACGTCACCAGAATACGGGCGCCGCTGGCGCCGATGGGATGCCCCAGCGCTATCGCACCGCCATTGACATTGACCTTTTCTTCCTCAAAGCCAAGCGTGCGCCCTACCGCGAGAAACTGCGCGGCGAAAGCCTCATTGGCTTCCACCAGATCGATATCGCCCAGGGTCAGCCGCGTTTGCGCAAGCACTTTTTGCGTCGCCGGCACCGGCCCCATCCCCATTAACGCCGGGTCGACGCCCGCGCTGGCGTAGCCGCGAATACGCGCCAGGGGCGCCAGCCCCTGGCGCCGGGCAAACGTTTCCTCCATCACCACCAGCGCGGCGGCGCCATCGTTGATGCCGGATGCATTGCCCGCCGTGACCGTGCCGTCAGGTTTAAAGGCCGGACGTAATTTAGCCAATTTATCCAACGCGGCATCGCCGCGGGGATGCTCGTCAACATCGAAAACACGATCGCCGGTTTTCTTGTTTCTTATCACCACCGGCGTGATTTCATTGACAAACGCGCCCGAGGCGATGGCCGCCGCCGCTTTCTGCTGGGATGCCAGCGCCAATTGGTCCTGGTCTTCGCGGCTGATGCCATATTCGCGGGCCACATTCTCAGCCGTGATCCCCATATGATAGCCATTAACGGCGCACATTAAGCCGTCCCGCAAAATGCAGTCCTGCACGATATCGTCGCCCAAACGATACCCTGTCCGCGCTTTGTTGCTTAATAGATAGGGCGCCATGCTCATATTTTCCATTCCACCGGCAATAATCGCTCTGGCGTCGCCGGCGCGAATGGCCTGGGCGGCAAGCGCCACACTGGCCAAACCGGAACCGCAGACTTTATTAACGGTCAGCGCGCTGACGCTATGGGGAATGCCCGCCTTTAGGGCCGCTTGCCGGGCGGTATTCTGGCCGAGCCCCGCCTGCAAAACATTCCCCATAATAACATCATCGATAATATCCGCTTCCAGGCCCGCTCTTTTAAGCGCCTCGGCCATAACAATAGCGCCGAGCTCTATTACCGGGGTCGATATCAACGCGCCGGCAAAACTGCCGACGGCAGTGCGGGTCGCACTGACAATAACAGCGTTATTCATACTATTTTCCTTTAATAATTAGAAAAAGCTCAGTGCAACAATAAAAATAATCGCGGAAAAGATAAGCGCGGTAATGCAATATCCCATAATATCCCGAACACTTAATCCCGCGATGGCCAGCGCCGGCAGCGCCCAAAAGGGTTGGGCCATATTCCCGCACTGTTCGCCATAGGCAATGGCCATGGTGGCTTTTCCTAAATCGGCGCCTAATTGTTGCGCGGCGGGAATAACGAACGGTCCCTGAATAACCCAGTGGCCGCCGCCCGAGGGTACGGCGAAATTCACAATGGCCGAGCTAATAAACGCCATGACCGGAAAAGTGGCTTTCGTTGAGATATCCACAAAGAAGTGGGTAATCATCCCGCCAAAGCCGGAGTGCTCCATCATCAATTGAATGCCGGCATAAAATGGAAATTGAATCAGCACGCCGGCGCAACTGCGGGTTCCCGCGGAAAAGGCGCGCATATAAGCCATGGGGGTCTTATGAAGCAATAACCCGGCTATCAGGAAAATCATGTTCACATTGTTAATCGTGATATTAAATCCGTTTTTCCGGAAATACATTGCCAGATACACAATGGCCAACACGCAGATAATCACGGCCAGGCTTCGGCTTTCCTCCAATTTTTCCGCAAAGGACGCATTGGGGGGCAGTTTCCGTTGGTAATCCGGGTCTTCTTGCAGTAATTCCGGATTAATGGTATGGATCTGGTCGGGTTTTGGCATCATCATCCTGGCCACCAGGGGGATAACGACCAATAGCGCCACCATGGCAAAGAGGTTAAAGCCCGCGAACATGGTTTGGCCGATAGGAATAATCCCCCCGGTCAAATGCTCCATGGGATTGCCGGGCGTGGCGGCCAGTAAGGGCATGGAGCCCGATAATCCGCCGCCCCAGGACAAAAAGCCCATATAGGCGCAGGCGATCAGTAACGGGTAATCGGACCCTTTAACACGCCGGGCGACCTCTTTGGCAAACATGGCGCCGACGATAAGGCCGAAGCCCCAATTGATCGCGCAGGCAATCAGGCCGAAAAACGCCACCAGCATCACCCCTTGTACCGGCGTTTTCGCCAGGGCGGCGGTATCCCTGAGCAGGTTGCGCACCAAAGGCGTGCTGGCCAGCGCGTGGCCGGTGACGATAATCAGCGCCATCTGCATCCCGAAGGCAAGCAGATTCCAGAAGCCATCCCCCCACATAATGCCGATCTCCAGCGGCGTATGGGGCGTGAACAGAAAACCGATGCAGAACATAATCAACGTCAACAGCATGGCGAAGATCAGCGGATCGGGTAGATAACGGTTGACCACCGTGGTCATTGCTCCGGAGATTTTTCCTATGCCGTTCATCATGCGCCCCCTGACAGGGCGATCGGCATGACCTTGACGTCATCCGGGACGATAATGGCCGCCGTGGTCTTTTCCAGAACAGTGGCAAGGGAAACGCCGGGCGCCAATTCCGTTAGCGTCAATTGCCCATGGGCAAAAACCAGCACGCACAATTCGGTGACGATCATGTCCACCACATGCCTGGCGGTGAGCGGCAGAGTGCAGCGGGGGACTATTTTCGCGGCGCCGTCTTTGGCGCAATGCTCCATGGCGATAATGACTTTTCGCGCGCCGCTGACCAAATCCATCGCGCCGCCCATTCCCGGCACCATTTTCCCCGGCACCATCCAGTTGGCGAGACTGCCCTGTTGATCCACCTGCAACCCGCCAAGGACGCTGGTATCGACATGGCCGCCGCGGATCAGGGCAAAGGACGTCGCGCTGTCGAACATGGCGGCGCCCGGCAGAATGCCGCACGGCTGGCCGCCGGCGTTCACCAGGTCGGGACAAGGTTCATTGACCGGCCCGAGTCCCAGAAAGCCGTTTTCCGACTGCAGTGTTATCTCTACCCCTTGCGGCAAATAATTGGCCACAAGTGTCGGCAAACCGATACCGAGATTTACGATATCGCCGTCGTGTAATTCCAGGGCCACGCGGCGAGCGATGAGCTCTTTCGCATTCATAGTGTTAAGCCTCCAGGGGGTAAACAATGAAATCCACCAGCGCGGCGGGCGTAATAACGCACTCAGGGGAGATGTCGCCTATTTCCACCAGTTCGTTGGGTTCGGCAATAACCGTATCGGCGGCGAAGGCAAGCAAAGGATTAAAGTTGCGTGCTGATAATTTGTAGGTGAGATTACCAAGAGGATCGGCCATATCGGCTTTGATTAGCGCCAAATCGGCCCGCAAGGGGAATTCCAGCACATAGTCGACGCCGTCCCGGCTAATGATTTGTTTGCCGTCCTGAACCACGGTGCCCACGCCGGTCTGCGTCAGAAAACCGCCGATACCCGCCCCACCGCAGCGAATCCGTTCGGCCAGCGTCCCCTGGGGGATCAATTCAACGTCTAATTCACCGGAAATCATACGGCGCCCGGTTTCCGGATTAGTGCCAATATGCGACGCGATGACTTTTTTTACCCGACCATGGGAAATCAGCGGTCCGACACCTGATTCGATAAAGGCGGTATCGTTACAGATTAAGGTAATATTTTTAATGCCGGAATCCATAACGGCCTGTAACAAGCGGGGCGGCGACCCCACCCCCATGAATCCGCCCACCATTATTGTCATGCCGTCATGAAAGTATTCAGTGGCATTCGACAACATTATTTTTTTATTTTTCACTGCGTTCTCCTTCCTGCAAAATATCAATTTCTCGGCAAGGAAAGTGCAAACAGCGGGCCATAATTTCTTATGGGAGTAAAAGTTTATAATGAATTGTAAAATAGAGGTTTTTTCAATGAGGCAATTTGCGAGGTTGTATTGACGTCAACATTTTCCGGCGGATATTTTCACAGGTGCGTATTATTATTTGCACCTGTTATAGATATTTTGTGATGAAAGTCACCTTACTATTTTATTAACCACGCTGGGATAATTTCAAGTGGCATCCATTAATACCTGTACTGCCAATAATTCAAGTTGTATTGCGATGGCCTATCAGCGACCGGCATCATCTCCTTGATGCCGTTACGATGATATCGGCTTCGCCAACATCATCCTCAGATCGCGCGGCGAGCAACACGCTGATGTCTTGCTACCGACCGGAAAATCTCAGTCATGGTCCGGTTTATCAGGATTTCAATTTACTGGCGACCGCCGTTATCGCCGGACATGGCGTGGCGCTGTGCCCGGTGGAGGTGTTCCGCCGGGAACTGTCGAATGGCGATCTGGTGATTTTATCCGACATCTCAACCCTGGATAACGAAGGCTATTACCTGCTGTCCGATCAGGAAAGCAACCGCTCCACCCAGGCGTTCTGTCAATGGTTCGCCGGCGTGTGCCGTCCCAAAGGCGGCCCGCGTCCGTGACGCCCCGGCTCTTTGCCGGGGCGCAACGACTTAGGCCAGATCGAAGCGATCCAGATTCATGACTTTGGTCCAGGCCGCGACGAAATCCTTAACGAACTTCTGCCTGGCGTCGCTACTGGCATAGACTTCCGCCAAGGCGCGCAGCACCGAGTGGGAACCGAACACCAGATCGGCGCGGGTCGCGGTGTATTTTACCTCGCCGCTACGCCGATCGCGCCCTTCGAACAGTTCGGCCGTGTCATCGACGGCATGCCACGCGGTGCGCATATCAAGCAGATTGACGAAGAAATCATTGCTGAGCGCCCCGACCCGTTCAGTGAACACGCCGTGCCGACTGCCGTCGAAATTGGCGCCCAGCACGCGCAAGCCGCCCACCAGCACCGTCAGTTCCGGCGGGGTTAACGTCAGTTGCTGCGCCTTGTCCACAAGCAGCGTCTCGGTGGAGGAACCGCCCGGTACGCGGCGATAGTTTCGGAAACCATCGGCGATGGGTTCAAGCATGGCGAAAAGTTCGCTATCGGTCTGATCCTGGCGTGCATCAACCCGGCCCGGCGTGAACGGCACGCTGACCGCCACGCCGGCGGCGGCGGCGGCCTGCTCGATGCCGACCACGCCGGCCAGCACGATGACATCCGCCAGCGAGACCTTACCGGATGCCTGCTGTATCGCCTGTAACCTGGGCAGCGCATCCATGGCGATAGGGTTGACCGGCCAGGCGTTTTGCGGCGCCAGGGCCAGCCGGGCGCCGTTGGCGCCGCCGCGTTTGTCTCCGCCGCGGAAGGTCGAGGCCGAGGCCCAAGCCGCGGAAACCAGCTCGCCCACCGACAAGCCGGATTCCGCTATCATGACTTTCAGCTCGGCGATATCGGCGGCCGTGGGGTGGTGTTCCGCGGCCGGCAACGGGTCTTGCCAGATAAGATCTTCTTTAGGCACTTCCGGGCCGAGATAACGCGCCTTCGGCCCCATATCGCGATGGGTGAGTTTGAACCAGGCCCGCGCGAAAGCTTCGTTAAAGGCTTGCGGATCGTTGAGGAAACGGCGGGAAATCTTCTCGAATTCCGGATCGAAGCGCAGTGTCAAGTCAGTGACCAGCATGGTGGGTCGGCGTTTCTTGTCCGGATCGAACGGGTCCGGCACCGACTCCGGCGCATCCTTGGCCACGAACTGGATGGCGCCGGCCGGACTGCGGGTCTGTTCCCATTCAAATTTGAAGAGGTTTTCGAAGAAGTAATGGCTCCATTGCAGGGGCGTCTGGCTCCAGATCACTTCCAGCCCGGAAGTGATCGCGTCGGCGCCCGCGCCGCTGCCGAGACTGTTGGACCAGCCCAGGCCCTGCGATTCCAGAGGCGCGGCTTCCGGGGCGGGGCCGACATGATCGGCCGGGCCGGCGCCATGGGTTTTGCCCAAGGTATGCCCGCCGGCGATAAGCGCGACGGTTTCCTCGTCGTTCATGGCCATGTTGCCGAACGTGGCACGGATGGCCGAGGCGGCCGAGGCCGGATCGCCGCTGGCGTTAGGGCCTTCGGGATTGACGTAGATAAGCCCCATTTCCGTGGCGGACAGGGGATTTGAGGCCAGGCTTTCCGGATGGCGATGCGCCAGCCAGGTTTTTTCGTCGCCCCAGTTGACATCCAGATCCGGCTCCCAGACGTCTTCGCGGCCGGCACCGAAACCGAAGGTACGAAAACCGGCGTTTTCCAGCGCCACATTACCGGCCAGCACAATTAAATCGGCCCAGGATATCCGCTGACCGTATTTCTGTTTAATGGGCCACAGCAGACGGCGGGACTTGTCCAGACTGACGTTATCCGGCCAGGAGTTGAGCGGAGCGAATCGCTGCTGTCCTCGCCCGGCGCCGCCACGGCCGTCTATCATGCGGTAGGTGCCGGCGCTATGCCAGGCCATGCGGATAAACAGGCCGGCGTAACTGCCCCAGTCGGCCGGCCACCATTCCTGCGAATCGGTCAGCAATTGCCTTAGATCCGCCTTGAGGGCGCTGTAGTCGAGTTTTTTGAATTGCTCGCGGTAATTGAAGTCTTCATCAAGGGGGTTGGAACGGTTGGAATGTTGATTTAGCAGATCCACGCGGAGTTGATCGGGCCACCAGTCGCGGTTGCTGGTGCCGCCGCCGGAAGTGACCCGGGGGGCACCGCCATGAAAGGGACACTGGTCGGCGGAAGAAGGCGTTGGGGTTTCAGTCGGGGTGCTCATGTCTCGCTCCATTTGCTCTTTTTATGGTTCGCTCAGCATATGCCCCTCACATTGAAAAGGATATCGGGATCTGCCTACGGTTTCGATAGCCGTTCTCTATGAAAACGCCAAATCTTGATTGAGCGCAACTTTTGCCGGCCATCCTACTCCCGCGCATAGGGACAGAGGCGTCAGGCCCATTGCTGTTACAGAATAAAAAAAGCATTCTCCCCCCCGCGCGTCGGGATTTGGACCGACACGCCGCCGCCCTCTCCCTGGCCTCAATGCCGGTGATACGCGGACTGAACCGGTTAGCCACGGTGTTGTGGTCAAGCCGCAGTGTGTTTTTACCGTTTCAGGCGCTCACCGGCGACTGCCTGGTCAGCCCGAGCATGGCGCGTGTTTCCTCCGGCGTGGCCACGGCCTTGTCCATCTCCGCCGCCGCCCGTTTGACGCGATTCACGAACCAGGTATTGGATTGCGCCAGCTCACCCTTGCGGTAAAAAATGTTATCCTCCATCCCCACCCGGACATGGCCGTCCAGCGCCAGTGCGGCAAACATGATGGGCAAATGGCCGCGGCCGATGCCCAGCGCGGACCAGGTGAAATTATCGCCCAGGTGGTGTTTGCAGGTCTCCAGCAGAAACATGAGGTTGCGCACCTTCGCCGTCATGCCGCCGGGCGCGCCCAGTACATATTGAAAATGCGGCGGACCTTGTATCAGTCCCTTTTTCATGTAGTACAGAACGTTGTAGATCATCCCGGCATCGAAAATCTCAAATTCCGGTTTTACCTGGCAGGCGCGCATGCTCGTCGCCAGCTTTTCCAGAAAACGCGGACTGTTTTCAAACACCGTCGAGTGGGCCCAGTTCATGGTCCCCGCGTCGAATGACGCCATTTCCGGACGCAGCTGTTGGAACGGTTTCATCCGGATTTCGTCGTCCAGGCCCAAGCCGCCGGAGGTGGTCAGGTTGATGACGATATCGCAACGATCGCGTACCCGGCGCACCGTCTCCGCGAACGGGTCAACGTTCATCGATGCCTGATGATTGTCGTCGCGAACATGGATATGGGCGATGGAGGCGCCGGCTTCCCAGCAGCGCACGATGTCGTCCGCCTGCTCCCGCGGCGTCAGGGGAATCCAGGGGGTATCGCTTTTTTGCGGCCAGGCGCCGGTGCAGGCGACGGTGAGAATGACTTTATTTTCGGACATGATCAATTCCTCTCGTACAACTCTTTTTCGATAATCATCGCCAGCCCCATCCCGCCGCCGATACATAATGTGGCGAGACCGTAACGCGCGTGGCGACGCTGCATTTCATGCGCCAGCGAAACCAGAATCCGCGCCCCCGACGCGCCGATGGGATGACCGAGGGCAATGGCGCCGCCGTTGACGTTGGTCTTGTCCGGATCCAGTCCCAGTCCTTTGATCACACTGAGCGATTGTGAGGCAAACGCTTCATTGGCCTCGATGATGTCCAGGTCGTTGACGCACAGGCCGGCCTTGGCCAACGCCCGGCGGGTGGCCGGCACGGGGCCATAACCCATGTAGTTCAGATCGACGCCGCCGTTGCCCCAGGCCCGGATCGTCGCCAGCGGACGCAATTGCAATGCCTGCGCTTTCTCCCGGCTCATCAATACCAACGCCGCGGCGCCATCATTGATGCCGGAGGAATTGCCCGCCGTCACGACCCCATCGGACCGAAAGGCCGGTTTTAAGTGGGAAAGCGATTCCACCGTCGTGCCATGCCGTGGAAATTCATCAGCGGTAACCAGACGTTCTTCTTTCCTGACGGTAACCTTGATGGGGACGATTTCATCAGTGAATCGGCCGTTCTTCTGCGCCCATTCGGTCCGTTGTTGGCTTAAGGCCGAATAGGCGTCCAGCGCCTCCCTTGAGAGCTGGTATTTTTGCGCCAGATTTTCCGCGGTCATGCCCATGTGTTCGCCGGAAAAGGCATCGGTGAGACCATCGCTGAGCATACTGTCCACCAGCAGGCTATCGCCCATACGCTGTCCCCAGCGGGCCATCGCGGCCAGGTACATGGCATTGCTCATGCTTTCCGTCCCGCCCGCCACGATAATCTCCGCATCGCCCAGCGCAATGGCCTGGGCGGCCAGAATGACCGCCTTCAGCCCGGAGCCGCAAACCTTGCTGACATTGAACGCGCTTTTATCGAACGGGATCCCGGCGGACATCGCCACCTGCCGGGCGACGTTCTGCCCCAGTCCGGCGCCCAGCACATTCCCCATGATGACTTCATCGACGCTGTCCGGCGTGATGGCGGCGCGGCTCATCGCCGCCGACACCGCATATTCCCCCAGCTGTATGGCGGAAAGATCCTTGAGCGCGCCGCCAAAACAACCGATAGGCGTGCGCGCGGCGCTGACAATGACGATATCCTTTATACCCATGTTGTGACTCCTCTACTGACGATACGACTGATGCGAACCCGTCATATTTCACGTTGACTCTTTGTTTGGGTCGGGTTGGTTATTGCACAGGGCAATCACCGCGCCGCGATTGCCTAACAGGCGTGGAGGAATAATTTCATGCGTGTTTTCGATAATGACCCCGCCATGTCGGAATATTAACTACGGATAAAAAATTTATTCCGGCAGCGAATATTCTTTATTTATGGCACCGAAGGCGGTAATCGGTTTTTCTCTACCGGCTAACCATCGTTAACTGCATTATATTCCCACGCTTCACGTCGCTATTTTATAGGCCGGGCCACACCTTAAATACAACCGCCGTACTGATAAGTTCGATCCGGAATATCGTTGATAATATCTTCATCAATTTCCGCGACACAGCGCGCCATGGATCCGTCGCCCAAATACCAACGCAGCGGAAAACAGAAAAAGCGGAATCGCTTGCCGGAGACCTTGTCTAAATCGCCGCCAAGATTTTCCACGCCGACGATGCCATGGCCCAACATTTGTTTATGGCAAGGTTCCCATGTTCCCCAACAGCCAATAGCTTCAAGGTCGCCGAATTTAGCTTGATACGCCTCTTGGCCGTGTAATGCGATATAGCGTTCTTTATCGAATTCGGCATAAGCTTCCTCGCCGAATTGTTCAATATACTCTTCGGTAATGGGGCGGCCCGATGCACCAAGTAAATTCATACGGGTTGTGCCATTATTGCCCATTGCCGTATGCAAGGGATGATCGAGCGCTTGCATATCCATAGCCACGCATTTTACCCGGTGTTTAACAAACCATTTTCCCGCTTCAACACCCGTGCCGCAGGAATAATGGTAATATTCTTTCGAGTCATCGAATTTACGGTGCATCCCGGTATTCAGGCATACCACCATACCGGCCAGTTCCGCCGGTTTTATTCCCGCCCGCTGGCAGGCATCCTCAAGATGGGACGGTAAAATCAATTCCCAGCGTTCAACGCGAATATCCAGGCAAATGGCTTCTCCGGTGTAGGCGTCCACCGGCATTTCGTGCGTATAACGCGCGCGTTTGCCGTCGAATTCCATTTCCATGACATGACGGGGCGCATCGCAATGTGTTCCGGTATGCATGGTACAGGAAATTTTCTGGGTCAATACCCCGCCTTTCGCCATGGTGTGCGCGCTGTCAATCAGCGGCTTATCAAAATAAGGCCAACGAGGGGTATCCGCGCTGAAAGGATGCGTTAAATCGATAAATATTTTCTTTCCCATATTATGACTCCTCGGATTGCCGCGTTACGCGTTGTAAATAATTCAGCAGTCTTTCTCGGCTGGTATTGATGGATGTCTCGTCCCATATCTGGAACCCTTGGCCGGATTTAAATCCCAGCTTGCCCTCCTCAACCAATTTCCTGAGCAAGGGAGAAGGCGTGGTGGCATTATTGAGATGCGGAAAAAGGTATTCATGGATGGACAGCGTCAAATCGGTCCCCACCATGTCGGCGTTTTCCAACGGTCCCAACGTCGGCAGCCGAAGTCCGAAGCCAAAGCGTATGCCTTCATCGACGGTTTGCGCGTCGGCGATGCCCTGCTCCACCAAATAAATCGCCTCGCGCCACAGGGCATGCTGTAAACGATTGACCAAAAACCCCGGCACATCCTTATTGACCCTGACCGGACGTTTCCCCGCCCATTGCAGTATCGACAAGGTCCGTTCGAATATCCCATCGTCCGTCCACGGGGTGCGGATAACTTCCACCAGCGGGATAAGAAAGGCCGGATTCCAGAAATGGGTGCCCAGCACCCGCTGTTTGCGCCGGACGTCACGGGCGATTTCACTGATGCTGATAACCGACGTATTCGAGGCCAAAATGGTGTCCGGCGGGCAGCACGCATCCAGTTGCCGAAACAGGTGTTGCTTAAGGACCGACTGCTCCGGCACGCATTCAAAGACGATTTGCGCCTCGGCAACACTGTCTTGCAGCGTATCGCAAAAGGCAATGCGGCCAAGAACCCCCTGAATGTCGGTTTCGCCGGTCCGCATCCGCGTCAGATTGGCCCGAATGGTCTGTGGCGCGTGATAGGCTCCGGCATCAATATCGTATATCCTGACCTCGACCCCGCGGGCGGCGAAAATCTGGGCGATACCGCTCCCCATCAAACCGCCGCCGAGGATCGTGATGTGCGTAACCGGTTGCGTCATACGTCCCCCTTAACCCGCCGTACAGCCGCCATCGATATAGATGACCTGGCCGGTAATAAAATCCGCGGCCGGCGAGCACAGGTAAACCACCGTACCGACCATATCCTCCACGACGGCCGCCCGTCCCATGGGAATGCGGTCAAGAAAGATTTTTTTCAGCTTTTCGTTTTCCAGTACTTCCTGCGTCAGCGGGGTCCAGAAAATGGTCGGCGCCACGGCATTGACGTTGATGGAATATTTCGCCCATTCGGTCGCCAGTTGTTTGGTGAGTAAATTGATGGCGCCTTTGGATGTGCCGTAAGCGGCATACCCCCCCGGGTGTCCGGCAAACGCCCGGACCGACGAGGTGTTGACGATTTTGCCGAACCCCTGCCGGATAAATAGCTCGCCGAACACCTTGCACGGGATAAACGTCCCGGTGACATTGATGTCCATCACTTTGCGAAAATCACCGATATCGAACGCCTCCGCCGGATGCCGCACGGCAATGCCGGCGATGTTGATCAGAAAATCGAGTCGTCCATAAGCGGCGACGACCTGATCGGCCAAGGCTTTTACCGCCGCCTCGTCCGTCATATCGGCGGCCATGGCCAATGCCTCGCCGCCGGCCTCGCGGACTTGCTGAACGGTTTTTTCCAGTGTCGCCGGCGTGCGGCCGGTCACCACGATCTTGACCCCGAAATTCGCCAGGCCGCGGGCGACGCCTTCCCCCAGCGCCCCGGCTCCGCCGGTAATCACGGCGATCTTGTTTTCAAGATTGAACATCGACTTGACTTTTTTATCCCACATATTGTCCATGGTTTTTCCTTATGACCGAGGGTCAGGCATAACTGGCGATGACCAGCATACTGGCCGGATAATTGGTGTGATTTTCGACGGAACGGCCCTCGAATGGCGCGAGGAATACCGCCTCGCCCTGGCCCACCACGCGGCTTTCGCTGCGGGTGCGAAGGGTGATTTCCCCCTCCAGCACCACGTACAGTTTTTCCGTCGGGGAATCCTCGTAGGCCCATTCGGCGCCGCCACCCGGCAGAAAATGGGATAAACCGCACCAGAACTGCTTGGCGCCGCACAGCGCTTCGTCACAAAGCTTCAGCGCCACCATGGCATGATGGAGCGGCGGATTGTACGGTTTGGCTTCACTGACCTGAATCACGTTCATTGCGTTCGTCCTTTTAGGAAAATAACGTTAATGCATCCGCTATCCGCAGCTGCGCCGCGGTGCTCGACACCACCTCGGCAAGGGTGGTGTCGGCTGCGATCTCGCGCAGGATCAAACCGTTATTCACTTCGATAACGGCCTTTTCCGTCACGATGAGATTGACCTGGCCCACAGCGGTCAGCGGCAGGCGGCAACGGGGCAGAATTTTCGGCTGGCCGTTTTTATCGCAATGCTCCATCGCGATAATGACGCGCCGCGCGCCGCTGACCAGATCCATGGCGCCGCCCATTCCCGGCACCTTTTTGCCGGGAATAATCCAGTTGGCCAGATTGCCCTGTTCATCCACTTCCAGCGCGCCGAGCACGGTGACATCCACATGGCCGCCGCGGATAATGGCGAAAGACAAGGCGCTGTCGAAAAAAGCCGCGCCGGGCACGGCGGTCACCGGCTGGCCGCTGGCATTGGTCAAATCGGCGTCGATATGCGCGTCATCCGGCGCCGGCCCCAACCCCACCAGCCCGTTTTCGGATTGGAAAACCACCCCCAGCCCGTCGGCCACATAATCGGCGACCCGCGTCGGCAATCCGATGCCCAGATTCACCAGACAGCCCTTATCCAGTTCGCGGGCGACACGGCGCGCTATTCGATCTCTGATGGTATTTTTGTCCATGGCGTTATTCCCCCTGCACCAGATAGTCGATAAAGATTCCCGGGGTGTGGTAGCGGTCGGCCGCGCCGCAATCCATGGGCACGATGGACTCGCATTCGGCTATCACCACGCGCGCCGCGGTGGCCATGATGGGATTGAAATTCTTGGCGGTCTTATTGAAAACGGCGTTGCCGGCCAGATCGGCCTCCGAGCAGCGGATCAGGGCGATATCCGCTTGCAATGGCGGCTCCAGCAGCCAGGGCCGCCCGGCGATCACCACCTGCTGCTTGCCGTCCGCCACCACGGTGCCCAGCCCGGTGCGGGTCAAGACACCGCCCAGCCCGGCGCCGCCGGCCCGAATACGCTCCACCAGCGTGCCTTGGGGCACCAGTTCGGCTTCCAGTTCGCCGCGCGATATCTGTTTGCCGGTTTCCGGGTTAAGGCCGATGTGCGAGGCGATAATTTTTTTTACCTGTTTATTCACCACCAGCTTGCCGATGCCCCGATCGGTAAAACCGCTGTCGTTGGCGATAATGGTCAGATTGCGCACGCCGCTTGCCACCAGCGCGTTAATGATCATTTCCGGCGTCCCCACCGCCATAAATCCGCCAATCATGACGGTCATACCGTCTTTCACCATGGCGGCGGCGTGTTGCGGCGTAATTCTCTCTTTTTCCAGCATGATTCTTTCCTGAAAGTAATAAGTCGGCATATTCGGTTATGGATGACCGCCATCGATACAGGTTCCCCGATTGGGTTATTTCACTTCGTTATTGCGCCGCGGTGACGCCAACCCGCGTTTTGCCTTTGCATTTATCGTTAATCAGGAATATCAGCAGCGCGGCGATAATATCCATGACAATGAACGAAAGGTAAGCGCCATCATAATCGCCGGTAAGTTTCAAGCTAATGGCGATAACGGCAAAGCAGCTTACCCGGAATAAACAGGCAATGGTTGATACCAAACGATTGGCGGCGGCGAAGTCATAACGTCCGTAGACCGTTCCCACCATGGATGTGCAAAGTTCTTTTATTCCAGCGATACTGGCGCCCACCATCAATAAGGTGAAATAGGTGAAAACCTCGCTGCCCCGCACCAATAAGCAGGCATGGGTGATGGCAAAGAAAAATGCGTAAGCGATACTGGTTTTACGGGTGCCGATTCTGACGTCAATCCATCCCCAGAAATAACTGAATATCGCGCAAATCAGCGCGGCGGACGTGAACATCCATACCGCGGTTTCCTTTGGGTAACCAATGGATATCAAGCGCGGGATCAGTTGACTCACCACGCCGATATCCACAAGCCATAATAAACCGAACCCGATGGAAATGAGCCACATGTCCCGATCTTTGACCAGGACGCGATAGGTAAACGGGCTCTGGTAATCGGATTGCATCGCCAGATTCGCCGCCTGTTGCTCATGGGAAATGGGTTCGTTGTCCGGATAAAGCCCCAATTCCTCCGGGGTATTGCGAATCCAGACGATCGAGATAAGTCCCAGGGTGAATAACGCGGCGCCGACCGCGGCATAGGCGCCGGGGATGCCGAATCTATCGAACAGGAAAAACAGGATATAGAGTTTACCCAATGAATCGAAGCCATGCCCGGCCCGCCAAAAAGTCTTAGGCAGGCAGAAAGGACTCATACATAAAACCATCATCAATTGATTATTCTAAAAATTAACCCATAACTGACTATTCTCAGAGACATTTTAATTAATCCAAGGCATTTATTTATCTACTAAATACTCCGAGTTGCATCGCGGCGGCCAGTGAGCGGCAAATTCATCGGGAACGAATTTGAAGCACGACGCGTATATTAACCGTGATACCACTCGGATAATTCAGAGCCTGATTTGATGTTAACCCTACCGGCGCCACCCTGGAAGCTCAAAAAAAATAACCCGATTTGCAAATATGAAAACCCACCGACCCGCTGCCGCTTGAAATGTCAATCAATGGACACTCAGACACTGCCCGGAAAATTTTCCCTCGTGTTGTTCAATAAGAAAGCGTTTGAACGAAGAAACATATTCGCTAATCTGATTTTGCGGCGGATAATACATATCCAATGCCCACTCGGATGTGTTTATATTTTCAAAAAGATGAATTAATTTACCTTGGGAAATATACCGCTGCACAACATGTGCCGGTAAATAGGCAATACCTGCGCCGGAAAGTGCCGCGCTGAGTAATAAAGCGCCGCCGTCGACCTCCATGGATTTGGGGATTTTAAACCCTCGGCGCCGGTTATCAATGTCATATGCCCAGTCATTGCCCCCGGTCAGCCAATCGGCGCAGAGACAGCGATGGCGCATGAGCTCGGCGGCGGCGGAGATCGAACCGGTCGCGACCAGATTGACAAAAAACATCATTCTGGTCACCGTGTGCGCCTGTGCGATGGACGCGGCGTCCTGGGAGAGAAAGGGAACAGACGCCTGACGGAAATCTTCTTCGCTATGCATGGCCATCACCTCCTTTGTATCGCTGCCTGATGCTATCCTGTCAGGTAACGGCGCAAGGAATTGGCAAACATTCACATTTGCCATGCGCTGAGGCTCACAAATCATACAATCTGACCCATGGCCACCTCCCGCAGGCCATCCATATCCAATACCTCGATATTGCCGTAATTAAGCGCCACCAGATGTTTATCGGCGAAGCGCTTCAAGGTCTTGGCGATAAACGGGCGCGACAGGCGCAGGCACTCCGCCATAAATTGCATGGTGAAGGGAATGAGCCTATCACGGTGGATGTCCCGTTGGCCTTCCTCGCAATCCACCAGAAAAGCGGCGATACAGGCTTCACGCGAGGCGACTTTATGGGTATAAAGCACCCGATCGAGATCGTTAAGCCGTTCAGTCAGCGAGTCGATGACCTGCATTTTGAATTCATCATACTGGGCCAGTAATTGGATGGCGCTGGCGCGGGGCAATATCAAAATGTCGATATCGGTCATCGCGATAAAATCGCGGTCCAGTAGCGAGCCTTTCCCGATAAAGTTGAAGAGAATCATTCGTCCCACCGGCACATGCGTCAGCAGCGTCCGTTCGCCGCTGGCATGTTGCACGCTGGTAAACAAATGCCCTCTCAGGGTCCAGGCGATCACTTCGACCTCGGCGCCCTGATGAAAAACAATATTGCCCGCCTTCTCGCCGCGCAGGCGAGACTGGCGACACAACGACTGTTGCAAAGCGCTCGGAAACGTACCCCAGCCGGGGATGGCGGCAATGGTGTGTTCGGTAAGCATGATGTTCCCTCTTCAAAAAAGAACATTGCCATTGTCAGAAATAGATGGGCGATATTTAAGTTTACGACGCGGAAATTGTGATATGGCCTGAAGAATTCCGGCGGCATGGCGGGACGCTTTGGCGCATTGCCGGCCGAGTCCGGACCGGCAATGGGGATGGCAACGTGGCGGGGAGCGCTTTACCAGCAGACGAATCCGCCGTCCACCAGCAAATCGACGCCCGTGCAAAAAGACGCGGCATCGCTGGCCAGGAACAGGGCGGGGCCCGCCATTTCCTCAACCCTGGCCATACGCTGCATGGGCGTTTGACTTTCAAACGCCTGGGTCTGATGAACCATTTCCGGGCGCGTATTCATCGGGGTGGCGGTATATCCCGGGCTGATGGCGTTCACGCGGATATGCTTATCCGTCCACTCCATCGCCAGACTTTTGGTCAAATGAATAACGCCCGCCTTGGCGCTGTTATAGTGCGCTTGCTCCAACCCCCGATTGACAATCACGCCCGACATGGAGGCAATATTGATGATGGAGCCGCCCCCGGTTTTTATCATTAATTCCGCTTCGGCTTTGCATGAGTGCCAGACACCGGTGAGGTTGATATCGATAACGCGCTGCCACTGCGCCGTCTCCATATCCAATGCCGGATTGGCGTTGGCGATGCCCGCCGCGTTGACGGCGATATCCAATCGGCCATAGTGACTTTGCGCAAGCGCCACCGCCGCGCGAAGATCGCTGAGTTCGCGCACATCGCCGGTAAACAAACAGGCCTCGCCGGCGATGGAATGAATATTATTGACGGTTTCGCCCAAACCGCCGTCCTCACGCATATCGAAACACACCACCTTGGCCCCCGCACTGGCCAGGGCATAGGCGATCATCTGGCCGATACCGCTACCGGCGCCGGTGACAAACGCGACACGATCCCGCAAACTGAAGAGATCCTGAGAAAACTGTTTGGCAATCATCTGAATAGTCCTTGCAAATAAAGAAAACGCGGATAATGGCGTTAATCCTGAACCGCATATCATCGCGGCGGGTCCGGCACTCAGGACATAATCAGGCCGCCGTCGACATTGATGGTCTGCCCGGTAATATATCGGGCGTCCTCGGATGCCAGAAAGGCCACCAACCCGGCGACATCTTCCGGTTTGCCGGCGCGTTGCAGGGGGATGCCTTTCACCCACTCCGCCATCAACTCGCCTTTGCCATACTGTTTTTCTTCAGTGCTGAGTTTTTCGCCCCAGACCCTGTCATTGTAATCCCACATTTCGCTTTCAATGATGCCGGGGCAAAATGCATTCACGGTGATATTCCAGGCCGCCAATTCATGGGCCAGGCTTTGCGTGATGCCGATGACGCCCATTTTGCTGGCCGCATAGTGCGGCGTGTAGATAAATCCCTGCCGCCCTTGGCCGGAAGATGTGTTGATCAGGCATCCCCGCTTTTGTTTAACCATATACCGGGCGGCTTCCCGGCAGCATAACCAGACACCGGTGGTATTAACGGCCAACACGTTTTCGAAATCGCGTTTCGGCATCTGATCGAAATAATCAATGGTGATGATGCCGGCGTTCTGGATGGATACGTCGATATGTCCGAAGCGTTCCGCCGCCTGTTGATACAGGTTTTGCACCTGTCCCTCGTCCGTCACGTCCACCTGAAGCGACAGAATATCGGCGTTATGGCTTCGGCGCAGCGTATCAGCAGTTTCATGAACGCGTTCGGCATTGGATACCATCACCAGATTGGCGCCCTCCTGGGCGAAGCGATTGGCGATGCCGGCGCCAATGCCTCGACAAGCCCCGGTAATGATAACCGTCTTATTACGGAAATCTCGTTGCATGTTATTCTCCTTTGGCGTCCGTTTGGTCTACACCCGGACGCCGGTTCATCAATGATAAATGTCTTAACTGGTTGTCGCCTGCGATGAAGAGGATGCCGCGGTAAGCTTGCCTTCGTGGCGGCGCAGCAATATCACTTTGCTTTGCAAGCGTTGCTGGAACTGATCGACTATCACCGCCGTCACAATGACCACGCCTTTTATCACCATCTGCCAGAAGTCGCTGACGCCCATCATCACCATCCCGTCGGCCAGAAAAACGATGACGAACGCGCCGATGATGGATCCGGAAACACGTCCCCGTCCGCCCGCCAGCGCGGTGCCCCCCAGTACCGTCGCCCCGATCGCGTCCATTTCGAACATGTTGCCGGTCATCGGATGGGCGGTTTGCAGTTGCGAGGCCACCACCAGGCCCACCAACGCGGAGCAAAGACCGGAGAAGGCATAAACGAATATTTTGGTTTTGATGATGGGCACGCCCGCCAGGCGCGCGGCGGATTCATTGCCGCCAATGGCATAGATATAACGGCCGAGGGGCGTTTTCATCGTCAACCAGAAGCCTAGCAACAAAAAAGCCAGCATCAGCCATATGGGGATGTAAACCCCCAATACCGTGCCTGAACCCAATATGGCGAAGCCGGTATTGCCAAGGGCGTCCATGCCGTTGAGGTTGGGATAGGTGCTGCCGTCGTTGAAAAGCAGCGCCGAACCGCGGGCGACGTACATCATGCCGAGGGTACAGATAAACGGCGCGACGCCGAAACGGGTGATGATGACGCCATTAACGAAACCGACGAGAATGCCGAAAATAGAAACAAGGACGATCACTTCCAGCACGTTGAAAAACAGGATGTCGCCGTTCCACAGCGGCACGCCGTTGGTCAGAAATGCCCCGGCGACCATCCCGCAAATGCCGGCGATTGCGCCGACGGACAAATCGATGCCGCCCGTGAGAATCACTAAGGTCATGCCGATGGCCAGTAGTCCGGTAATCGCGACATGTTGGGTCATAATCAGGAGGTTGGACATTGTCAGGAAGTTCGGCACCATCACGCTGAAGAATGCGATAACAATCAGCAAGGCGATAAATGTCCTGGCCTTCAGCAGGTACATATAGAACATATATTTCTGATTCATGATGGTTTCCAGCCTGATTAATCTTGTGGGGTTGAGGCGGCGATCAGTTTTTCGCGGGTTACCGCGTCCCGGGGCAAATCGGCGGTAATCCGTCCGTCGGCCATGACCAGGATCCGATCGGCCAGGGAGATGACCTCATCCAGTTCCGAAGAGGAAAAAATAACGGCAAGGCCTTGCTGCGCCATACGGCCGATAAGATGGTACACGTCGGTTTTGGCGCCGACATCGATACCGCGCGTCGGTTCGTCCAGCAGCACCACCTGCGGATCGGTCATCAGCGCCTTGCCCAACACGACTTTCTGTTGATTCCCGCCGCTTAGGGAGGTGACCGGCAATTGGGGATCGGAGACTTTGATGGCCAGTTGCGTGATCATGTCATTGACGCCGATACGCTCTTTTTTGGGATTGAGCCAGCCACAGGCGCGCCTGAATCCTTTGAGGCTGACATCGGACAATGTCATATTGGACTGTATCGACATCATCTGGATCATGCCTTCCGCTTGCCTATCTTCCGGCACCAGCGCCAGCCCCTTTTTCAGTCGCGTCTGAAATTTCGCCTTATCTATTTTTTCGCCGTTCAGCGTGATATACCCCTTCTGGCAAGGCAGCAAGCCTATCAGGCCTTTGAACAGTTCGGTCCGTCCCGCGCCCAGCAGACCATAAATCCCCACCACCTCGCCTTTATTGAGGCTAAAAGAAATATTATTGAGTTTATAGCCGCCGCTTTGGTGCAACGCGGTCAGCCCTCTTACCGTCAGGACAGTTTTCCCCTGCTGGGCGGGCTGATAATCGAAATGTTTCTTTTTGTCCCCCACCATGTTTTCAATAATCCAGGGCACGCTGGCATCGGAAACTTTACGTTCCGATATAAACCGGCCATCGCGAAAAATAGTAATGTGATCACCTATTTCCAGCAGTTCTTCAAGACGATGCGAAATATAGATAATCGTGACCCCCCGCCGTTTTAATTGCGCGATGACGTTAAATAACACTTTGACTTCTGATTGACTCAGCGCCGAAGTGGGTTCATCCATAATAAGCACGCGCGTGTCTTTGGATAACGCCCGGGCGATTTCGATAAGTTGTTGATGGCCAATGCCGAGTTCACCCACAAGCGTCTTAGGATCGATATTTAATTCCAGCCGGTCAAGCAAGGCCTTGGCCAGTTGATATTGATATTCTTCATTGATTCTGCCGCGCTGGAAAAATTCGTTTGCGATAAAAATATTATCAATGACACTCATGTTAGGAAACAAATTCAACTCTTGGAAAATAATACTGATACCGTGTTTTTCCGCCTGATGCGTGGAGCCGAGCGTCACGGTTTTACCTTCGAGCAGTATCTGGCCGGACGTGGGTTGCTCTACCCCGGCCAGCATTTTCATCATGGTGGATTTGCCCGCGCCGTTTTCGCCGATAAGGACATTGACCTTATTGCGATAAACGCGATAATTCACGTTATCGAGCGCCATTATGCCGGGGTAGGCCCGTGACAAATCGCGTGTTTCAATAACCACTTCCGTATCGGTTTGCGGTAAAGTAAGCGAATCCGGCGGCATCATTTGCTCTCCCCTTCCCCCTGGCTGAACTGCGCCGGCGTAATTTCAGTGATTTGGGTCGGCGTATCCCATGATGAAAATACCCCGTAAATTTGGCGGGTTTCCCCCACTTTCAGCCGTGCGGCGTTGATGGTTTTTACCGCTTGATCATTTATGGCGCGACCGTAATCACCGAATTTAACCTGATCATTGAAATCCTGGTAATTGATGCCCTTGTAGCCGTCCCGCAACAATGTGCCGCGCAGGATGGGGCCGACTTGCACGGTCACTGTCTCGCCGCTCTGATCCAGAACCGTCATTTTGCCGTTACGGGAGGTGGTATCGATGTTCTTGATTTGCCCCTGCACTTTGACGAAAAAGACGCAGGGATTTTCATCGGATACCCGGTACCCCAGCGATTTGCAGGCACTGTCGAAATCCTTGGCATTCTTTAAGTCCGCCAGCAATTCCGCGACCGGACGGGCCTGGTGGACGAACTGCAGCACCATTTTGTCTTGCCAGGTTTTAGGGACATTTTTCATCAGCGGATTCGGCGGGGATTTCAAATCCGCCAATTCCTGCTGGGAAACGATACGGCATCCGCCGAGTCCCAACACCGCCAGCACCAGTAATATTTTCCTCGACATCATGCTCTCCTGCACGCCCCGGCCCGGGGCGTGACCCGATATATTCAGGACTTGTAGTTGAAATCCTGCACTTTACTGGCGTTAGCCGGCGTAATGAGGATGCCGCGGAACATGACGCGTTGTTTCGCAGGTTTGATGCCTTTTTGAATGTAATTATCCAAGTCGGTCACCCCCTTGGCCGCAATGGCCTGGGCCTGGAGCATCACCGTGGCTTTCAGCGTGCCGGCTTCAACCGCGTCGCGTTCGTCATTGCTGCCGTCTATGCCGACGACGATCACATCGTTGCGGCCCGCGGCTTTCAACGCGGCGATTGCCCCCAGCGCGACCGGACCATTGCCGCAAATCACGCCTTTAACATCCGGATGCGCCTGCAGGATGCTGTCCATGATGCGTTTACCGTCAATTAACGTGCCTTTGGCATCCTGTCTGGCGATACTTTGCATATCCGGATATTGGTCGATAACCTGATGGAAGGATTTGGAGCGGGTGACGCAGTTATTATCAGCCAGGTTACATGTCAGTTCCGCGTATTTTCCCTTTTCACCCATTTTTTCGACGAAAACATTGGCGACATCGGAGCCGGCCTGGAAATTATTGTGTGTAATCTGTTCGAGGGCAATATTATCGACAGGGATCTCCCGGTTGATCAAGACAACGGGAATACCCGCGTCTTCCGCTTTTTTAACGGCGGCGACACTGGCCGTTGAGTCTGCGTTGTCAAGGATGATGCCTTGCACTTTTTCGCCGATGGCGGTATCAATCAATTCATTTTGTTTTTTTACGTCCTCGCCGTGGGAAAGCACCCGGGTTTTATATCCCAAGGATTGGGCTTTTTCTTGAGCGCCTTTGGCTTCGGACGAATAGTAAGGGTTATCCAATGAGTTGACCAAAATCATTATGGTGCCTCTTTGGGCCGCGTGCGCGCTCAGGGAAAACATGGCGAGCGCGGCAATAGCTGACAGGGTTAAGCGTAATTTCATAATGATGTTCTCTCTATTTGTTTTGGCCGCCGCGATGCAACCGAATTATGTGGGGTATCGACTTTCTATAAGCAATGATGGCTAGTGATTTTCACAAACAAAAGTATTCTGCAATAATGAATTTGTTCGAATTACACCTCCGTTAAAATAGGTTGGGTTTTCCAGAGCGTGCGTTCGATAGCCTGCCGCCATCCATGCCAATGTTCTTGCAATTCGCCGTGGCGCGCCATATCGGGATGAAACGCCGTATGAACGGGTATAAATGCTTCCATTTCCGTTAATGACATCGCCTCCATGGCTTTACGGGCCAGAAGCGCGGCGCCAATGGCCGAAAGCTCGGGAACATCGCTGCGCATCACGGGACAGCCCAGCAGGTCGGCCTGAAACTGCATCAGCCAGTCATTTCGGGTCGGGCCGCCATCGACCATTAACGCCGAGAGGTTGAAATCGCGATGCTGACGCATCGCCACAACGACATCGGCTATCTGATAGGCGATGGATTCCATGGCGGCGCGAATCAAATGGGCGCGCGTCACCCCCCGGCTCAATCCGCACACCAGGCCCCGCGCGTGTTCGTTCCACCAGGGCGCGCCCAACCCCGTCAGCGCGGGCACGAAGTAAACACCCAGCGTGGAGTCGACGCTGGCGGGCAGGGTATTTAAGGCATGGATGCGTTTTTCCTCGCTCCAATCGTTTAAACCCGTGCAATCGGCCATCCAGGCCACCGCATCGCCGGTATGGGGAATATTGCCCTCCAACCCGTACACCCGCTGTTGACCATCGTGCCAGGCGATGGTGGTGGCCAGTGCCTGGATATCGCATTGAACCGACTTAACGGGCGCCATAACCGATGACCCCGTGCCATAGGTGGCTTTAACGCATCCCAGCTCGCCCAGCGCATGACCGAACAATGCGGCATGGGAATCACCCACCATGGCCATGATCGGGATGCCGTCCGGGATTCCGTGCAATCCTTGGGTATAGCCGAATAACCCGCTGGACGGTCTGATCTCGGGCAACGCGGCAAGGGGAATACCAAAAATGGCCAGCATTTCCGCGTCCCAGCAGCCGCTGTGGATATTCAGTAATTGGGTGCGCGCCGCATTGGCGTAATCACAGAAGAAGGCCTTCCCCCCGGTCAATTTCCAGAGGATCCAGCTGTCAATCGTGCCCAGGCAAATCTCGCCCCGCTCCGCCAGCGCCAAGCCATCCGGCGTGGCATCCAGTAACCAGCGCATTTTCGAGCCTGAGAAAAGCGGCGCGACAGGCAGTCCCGTCACCGATTTGATCCTGGCCTCAAGATTGTCCCGCCGCAACCGCGCGCAGAAATCGGCCGTGCGCGAACACTGCCAGGTGAGCGCCGGGTGGAGAGGTTCGCCGCTGCCGCGAAACCAACCGATGGCCGTTTCACGCTGATTACTGATGGCGATCGCGGTGATATTTTGCGCGCCGACATGGGCAACCGCTTGGGCGATAACTGTTCTGGACGCCTCAAAAAGCAGGTCGCCGGATTGTTCGACCCATCCCTCGCGGGGCGTTTGAATGGACAGCGGCTGTGAAAACTTGGCGATAACGTTGCCTTGAGAGTCCAGCGCGACGGCTTTAGCGTTGGTCGTACCTTCATCGAGGGCGATGATGATGTCTTTTGCAGCCAACATACTCTTTCTCCAGATTCCCATACTGATCGGCAACTGCCGGGGCGCCATACTCATCAGACCTACGTTTCAGACCCGCGTTGTATTGTTGTCGGCCGCAAGGCGGCATGCATCCTGTCGGGCCTGTTTGTCAATGCCGTGTTTAGGGCGGCGCCGCACAGTCTATGCGCGGTATGAATATAAATTCACTATAGACTATTTATTTAAATACCTTAGCCAGTTAATCCCTATTGGGCTAGAGGTAAAATCAACAAATGTGCTACGAATCACACTTAATATTTTTTAACATGCGCCAAGCAGGGGAAAAACGTGAAAAACAGGAGCGATTTTTTTATTTATTTATTTGAAAATAAACGTTTTTCCCCTTCGCAAACCGGATATGTCGCGAGGGGGGGATGGACAAATAACCAGCGAAATTCACTGTTTGATCAACTGCCGGGCAGTATAAAAATCGGTAATCAACACATCAATGTAGCCGCCATGTAACGCGCCCTTGATGGCGGCGACCTTCTCGACGCCGCCGGCCAGCGCCACGACATTGGGACATTTTTTCACCTTGGCGAGCTCCATGCCGATAACCGGATCTTCATCGGCATCCAGCACGGCATCGCCGTTTTGATCGAAATAATGCAGGCAGATATCCCCCACCGCGCCTTTTGACGCCAGCACTTTCAGCATGTCTTCCCGATAATAGTTGCCCGAGGTTTTCAACAATTGGGACGGTTCCAGGATCCCGATACCGACGATGGCGATATCGACATGATCGAACAGCGCCAGCACCTCGGAAACGTCGGCGCTGGCGATAAGCCGCGCCTTTTCCGCCATAGACCCCTCGATAATTTGCGAGGGCAACAGCCATGCCTTGCCATTGAGTTGCTGTGCCAGCGTCTGCGTGAGGATCGTCGCCTGTACGTTGCCGTTTGGCCCCACACCGCCAAGCAATTGGATAACGCCCCTCGCCTTCATGTTTTGCCCATGCACTTCATCAACCATGGCGCGAATCGTCGAACTCCAGGAGGATACGCCGATAAGATCCGTCGGCCGCAGTCGGGTTTCAAGATAATGGGCGGCCGCGGAGCCGATGGCCCTTTTAATTGCCGAATCGCTGGCATCCTCATCCGTGTCGACGATGATAGCCTGCCGGATGCCGTAGTGTTCCTCGATACCCTTTTCCAGGTTCAGAAAAATATTGGAAGGCTGAATCACGCTGATTTTCACGATGCCTTCTTTCTGGCAACGGTTGATGGCGCGGGAGACGAACGACTGCGACAGCGAGAGTAATTGTGCGATATCCGACTGTTTGGTCCCTTCCAGATAGTACAGACTGGCAATCTTAACCAAAAGGCGTTGTTCATCCTGCTTAGCCATAACAATCCTCAAAATCAATGATATGTAGCGATTTTATCTACCCATCATACGCGACCGGACCTGGTGCCCGAGTGTGATGCGACACAAATTTTTTATTATTTTACCTGATCCGCTCTAGACAAACACTGTCATAAACGATCATAATTAAATAAAGAATCATCATTGAATATATATTCATGGATAACCGAGAGTCAAGTCCCGTCGGTTTGCCAACTGACGTCATCTGAGGAGAGGTTATGAGTAGGATTAGCATGCATGAGGCCCGCGACCTGTTATGAGACGTAGCCCGGATTTTTTTGTATCCGATTAAATATATATTCTCAAATGAAATAAAATTCAGAGGTAGTGAATGAACCCCTACAACTTTGATGTCAAGACGCTGGAGCAAAAAGCCCGCGCGGTGCGCCGCCATATTATCAGGCTTAACGCGGACAGTCCGGCGGGCGGGCATACCGGCGCCGATCTCTCACAGGCGGATATCCTGACCACCCTGTATTTTCGGATTCTCGATGTGGCGCCGGACCGTCTTGACGATACGGAACGGGATATCTATATCCAATCGAAAGGGCATGCCGTGGGCTGCTATTACTGCGTGCTGGCGGAGGCCGGTTTTATTCCGCTGGACTGGCTAAAAACCTATCAACACGGCAATTCCCATCTTCCCGGCCATCCCGTGCGGCAAAAAACGCCGGGGGTGGAACTCAATACCGGCGCGCTGGGTCATGGTCTGCCGGTCGCCGTGGGCATCGCCCTGGCGGCAAAGAAAAATCGCAGCAAGCGCCGTGTTTTTCTGATTACCGGCGATGGCGAGCTTGCCGAGGGCAGTAACTGGGAAGCGGCCCTGGCGGCGGCCCATTATAAACTCGACAATCTCGTTATTATCAACGACAAGAACAATCTTCAATTGGCCGGTTACACGCGGGACATCATGAACACCGATCCCCTGGCCGATAAATGGAACGCTTTCGGTATGGCGGTTACCGAGTGCGCCGGCAATGACATCGCATCGATAGTGGCGTGCCTTGAGGGCCTGAAACAGGATGGCAAACCCAATGTGGTGATCGCGCATACCCTAAAAGGCGCCGGTATCTCTTTTATTCAAGGGCGGCCGGAGTGGCATCACCGGGTTCCCAAAAAGGACGAAATCGATCTGGCGCTGGAGGAACTGAAAGATGAGTAATACAGAGCATCTGGCCAATGTCATGGTTCAGGCATTCATTGACGCCGTGGAACGCGGTATCGATTTGGTCCCGGTGGTCGCGGACTCGACTTCCACGGCGAAAATCGCGCCTTTTATGGAAAAATTCCCCGGCCGCCTGGTGAACGTGGGGATCGCCGAGCAAAGCCTGGTGGGTATGGCCGCCGGATTGTCCCTCGGCGGGAAAGTGGCGGCAACCTGCAATGCCGCGCCGTTCCTGATTTCCCGCGCCAATGAGCAGATCAAAATCGATGTGTGCTATAACAACACCAATGTCAAGCTGTTCGGCCTTAACGCCGGGGCGAGCTATGGGCCATTGGCCAGCACCCACCATGCCATCGACGACATTGCCATTATGCGCGGTTTTGGCAATATCCGTATATTCGCCCCCTCTTCACCGCGGGAATGCCGGCAAATCATTGATTACGCCTTGTCCCATCAAGGCCCCGTTTATATTCGCTTGGACGGCAAACCGTTGCCAGAGCTTTATGACGCCTCTTATCGGTTTACGCCGGGCGCGGTGAACATCCTGCGCGAGGGCGCCGATATCGCGCTGGTCGCCATGGGTTCGACGGTTCATGAAGTCGTGGAAGCCGCCGAGCTGCTTAAGGCGGAAAACCGGCCGGCCAAAGTCATCAGCGTGCCGTCAATCCGACCGTGCGATACGCAAGCGCTGGCTCAGGCGCTGGATGGCTGCCGGGCGGTGATCACCGTGGAAGAGCATAATATCAACGGCGGCCTGGGTAGTCTGGTGGCGGAAGTGCTGGCGGAGAACGCGCTGGCAATCAGGCTCAAACGTCTGGGTATCCCCGACGGGGCGTATGCCGCCGCCGCGGACCGCGCGTTTATGCGGCATTATCACGGTTTCGACGCGCAAAGCATCGCCGCATTGGCCGCCACGCTTTAGCGGGGGCCATGGCCGCCGGCCCTTCAAGCCACCCACGTTCGGCAACGAACAACCGGCGTTCCCGGACAGACACCGCCCCCGGCAAACCGGGGGACGGCAGTCAACACTGAACGCGTGATTCAACATCCTGCAAAAACAAGCCGACTATCGCGCCCGCAGTCTGATATTCTCTCAAAGAGAATGATGAGTCACGCGTCATCCTTCATGTTGCCTCTTTGGCGGCGGCGCCCGCCCTCCAGTCACAGAGTCAGCCAGGCTCCTGGGGACGCCCTTGCCGCCGCGGTGCAACCAGGCGTTTTTCGCGTAATCGCGTGCGTATTGATTGGAGGGATACCGATGAAGTCCGCGCCTTCAAGCGTTCCGGAACAGGCGACAGCGCCGTTGGATCGTTTCGACCTGGCCATACTGCGCTTATTACAGGCGGATTCTTCCCTGTCCAACGTGGCGCTGGCGGAAAAGGTCAAACTCAGCCCGCCAGCCTGTTTGCGCCGGGTCGAGCGGCTTAAGCGCGCCGGAATGATCAGGGGTTTCGTGGCGCTGCTCAATCCCCAGGCGCTCAATGCCGGCCTGGTGGTGCTGATAGGCGTGGTGCTGGATCGCTCTACGCCGGAATCGTTCAAGGATTTCGAGGCGGCGGTACAAAACATCAGCGGTTGCATGGAGTGCCATGTGGTGACCGGCGAATTCGATTACATGATGATGATCCGCACCAAAGATAATCAAAGTTTTAACCGGTTGCATGCGGAACAACTGCTTTTTCTGCCCGGCGTTCGCCAGATCCGTTCTTTTATGGGATTGCGCGAAGTGCTGTCGACCACGCGCCTGGTTTTTTAAAGGGCCGATGGCGCCAGGCGCGGGGGTCGCTAACCGTCAGCCGCCATCATTCAGCCATTGCGGAACAGGTCGCTATAGGCGCTCAAGGCCGGCGCGCCGCCCAAATGCGCGTACAAGACCTTGGCGCCGGCGGGGAACTCGCCCCGGCGCACTTTGTCGATCAAGCCCTGCATCGACTTGCCTTCGTAGACCGGGTCGGTCATCACGCCCTCAAGCCGGGCGCATAACCGTATGGCCTCCAGGGTGCCCTCATTGGGCAAACCGTATTCCGGGCCGCCATAACGCGTGTCCAGCACCACGTCATCGTCAACGATCTCGCGCCCCAGTTCCACCAGCCCGGCGGTATGGCGCGCGATGCGCAGGATTTGCGCCCGGGTCCGCTCCGGCTTGGCGGAGGCGTCGATGCCAATAACGTTGCGGGCGCGACCGTCGGCGGCGAACCCCACCACCATCCCGGCCTGGGTGCTGCCGGTCACCGAACAGACCACGATGTAGTCAAAGGTGAAGCCCAGCGCTATCTCCTGCTGGCGCACTTCCTCGGCAAAACCGACGAAACCCAATCCGCCATAGGGATGTTCGGAGCAACCGGCGGGGATCGGAAAGGGTTTTCCGCCGTTTTGCGCCGCCTGGTCCATTGCCTGTTGCCAGCTTTCGCGGATGCCGATATCAAAACCAGCCGGATCCAGGCGGACATCGGCGCCCATAATGCGTGATAATTCGATGTTCCCCACCCGGTCATACACCGCGTCGCGGTAATTCACCCAATTTTCCTGCACCAGGATGCACTTCATGCCCAAATGCGCCGCCACCGCCGCCACCTGGCGGGTCTGGTTGGATTGCACGCCGCCGATGGAGACCAGCGTGTCGCACCCCTGGCGTATCGCTTCCGGCACCAGATATTCCAGTTTACGGATTTTGTTGCCGCCGAACGCCAGCCCGCTATTGCAGTCTTCGCGTTTGGCGTAAAGGGCCACCTTGCCCCCCAGATGGTCGCTCAGGCGTTTAAGCGGCGTGATAGGCGACGGGCCGAAGGTCAGGGGGTAGCGGGGAAATTTTTCCAGGTTCATGGCGGGGCTCCGTAAGTGTGGTCAATGGGCGGTTACCGGCAATGCCGTCACCTTTATGCTACACAAAAACCCCTTGGCTTAAATTGTGTTTTACTGTTGTTTTTTAAAACAAAAAATATCTATTAACGCCATTAGTTAAGATAAATTTCAATTTCCATAAGAAAAATGAAATAAAATCACTTTCTTTACGGCCGGCATTACCGGCGCGGCCCGTCCGGCCACGAACCGCGCAAAACCCAAGGCGCGGAGTCAGTGAGGGTATCAAGGACGGACCGGCGAAGCGGCAACGCCAGGTACGGCGAGTCAATCACATCGTGTACACGATGGAGACCGCCGTTTTGGTATCGGTTTTTTTCGGCGCGCTGGCGGGGGGTTTCGAGTTGTGCGTGACATCATAGGTGACCTTTAAAGCAAAATGCTTGTTCAAATCCACGCTGATGCCGGTTTCCGAATTCACCGTCGTGTCGCGTGTGCCAAGTATTGACAATCCCTGGAGAAAATGGGCATTGGAGGTCAACTGATACGTGTAGGTCAACGCGCCGTAGGCCAGGGCATCGGTATTCACGCCGCCGCCCACATATTCATCGTGGCGCACCCCGGGGCCGGCCTCAATGCGCAGATTTTGCACCGGCCCGTTAAACACTTGCCGGCCGTAACCCACCACCAGCGTATCCCGCGAACGGTAGCCGTTAAAACGATCGCTCAGCCAACTGCCCTGGCTGAACAGGAAATTATTCGCATTCAGATTGTGCCTGGCGCGCACGCCGGCCTGATACTTTTCCGACGAGCGGGTATCGTCCGACGAATAATTATAGGCCTCGCCCCACAGACTGTAGGCGTTGCTGCCGCGAAACCAGGTCATGGTGCTGTCGGCGCCGGTAGTCGATGTGCGGGTATTGCCGGATTGGTGGCTGTAACTGCCTTCGACCTTCCCGGTGAAGGGGGTTTTAGCGGTGGAGGGATCATCGGGCACCGTGAAAATATCCGTGTCCGCATGGGTATAGGCTGAGAAAAGACCCGGCCCCCCACTCACAAGCAAAAAAAACGCCCATTTGGCGCGCAATGAAGCATAACGCATAGAAAACTCACCAATAGTAATGAATAAACAAGCGACTTCCCCTGGGAAAACGCCCGAGACAAAAAAGTGAAATAACCCTAATGGAACAGGCCTTAAGTCTAGGCGCTATGACGAAAATGTCAGTCGTTGCCAATGACTGGTTTTTTTCAAAAGATGTAAAAAAAATTTAAAAACCCAACGGCGCCTGATCGCCAGTGGCGTGATAATTGCATCAAGCCAAGTCAAGCAAGTCGTTACGCAGGAGAGCGCCGTGCGCCATATTGATACCGATACCCTCGCCGCCTTTGTCGCCGTTTACCAATGCGGAAGCTTCACGCTGGCCGCCGATAGGCTGGGGAAAACCCAGGCCGCCGTCAGCCTGACGCTGCGTCGCCTGGAAAAACACCTGGGACAGCGGCTATTGGATCGTTCCCGGCAAGGTATCGTTCTGGCCGAATCCGGGGAGAAACTGATGGGTTATGCCCGCCGTATGCTGGCCCTGGAAGAAGAGATACTGGAGGAACTGGGTTGTCTGCATAGTCAATCCCGTATCCGCATCGGTATGCCCGATGACTATCTGGGCACCATCGGCGCGGCGTTGATTGAAAATTTTTCCCAACGCAACCCGCAACTCCACGTGGAGATTGTCAGCGACTTCTCCTGCAAGCTTGAAAAAATGCTTGAGGATGGACAACTGGAGATGGCCATTGTCACCCGCCGGCCTGAGGATGAAAGCGGTGAATTCCTATGCCAGGAAACCCAGTTATGGTGCACGGCCCCGGATTGCCGACCGGAAGAGCAAAGCGTGTTGCCGCTGGTGTTGTTCGCCGAGGGTTGCCGTTCCCGCCCACAGGTATTGGCCGCGCTGGAACGCGCACAGCGCCGTTGGCATGTGGTGTGTTCCTCCTCCCATTTGTCCGGCGTTCAAACGGCGGTGCGGGTCAGCCAGGCGCTGACCGCGTTGCCCGCTTCAGTGATCCCCCATGACTGGCGGGTATTGGGACAAAACGAAAACCTGCCCGCCCTGCCCCTCCTTGACCTGGCGCTGCGCGTGCCGGAGGACGCCCATGTGGGCACGCGCCGGTTGGCGCAGTTCATTCGCGAGCTGGCGCTGCGTCCACGCGCGGAGCAAACCGTCCCCGTTACCCTTGCCCGATGATGACCGCCGCGCAACTTTGCGCCAGTTGTTCCACCGTGGCCGAATCATGGCTGAAAGACAGGTAAAACCGGCCGAACGCCGGCGGCATCATGAAGATATGGCGTGCGCGCAGGCCGCGGTGCAAATCCAGCGTCCATTGACGATCAACGGCCGCCGCCGCCTCGCCATAATCGCGCGGCGCGCGATCCCGGGGCCAGAAAGTGAAAACCGTACCAAACCCCGTGCTGCTAAAGGGTTTGCCTGCCTGGCGCGCGGCGGCGGCCACCTGGTTGCGCAACGCGTCGCCCCGTTGCAGCAAGGCCGGGTAATCCGCCTGTTTTAGCGCGTTCAAGGTGGCGATAACCGCGGCGCAGACCGGAGGATTGCCGCTGTAGGTTCCCGCGCGCACGGCGCGGCCGTCCTCAAATACCGCCATGGCATCCTGTTTACCCACCAGCGCGGCCACCACCGCGCCATTGCCGATAGCCTTGCCGACCGTCGCGTAATCGGCGTCGAGCCCCAATGCATGGCCGTATAAGCCGCAGTGCAAACGAAAACCCATCAGGACCTCATCGAGAACGACTTTCGCACCATTTCGGTGCGCCTGGGCCGCCAGATACGCCAGATAGCCGGCTTCTGGCTCGATACAGCCGGCGTTGGCCATCATGGGTTCGATGATAACCGCGGCGATGTCCGGGTAGCGCGCAAACAGCGCATCCACATCCCGCGCATCGTTGTAGCGCAACAGCAGCGTATCGTCTTTTTCCGGCCGTTGCCCGGCCATCGCCGCCTCCGTGGAACCGGCATGGCCAAACGCCACATTCTCGAACCAGCCGTCGTAGCCCGCGGCGAATTTCACTATCCTGCGACGGCCGGTGGCCGCCCGGGCGGCGCGGATGGCCAGGTGAACCGCTTCACTGCCCGAGTTGACGAACACAACCTTGTTTAAATCGCCGGTGAAGGCGCTGAGCGCGCCGGCCGCCTCCTCTTCCAGCGCATGGGGGAAGGCGGGCATCATCATATCGTCGATGGCGCATTTCATCGCATCCACCACCGCCGGGTGATTATGCCCCAACAGGGCGGCGCCGAACCCCAGCGCCGTATCCAGGTAACGTTCGCCGTTCTCATTCCACAGCCAGGCGCCCTGCGCACGGACGATTATCGGCCGTTGTTCCCCCATGTCGGGCAAAGCGCGGCCGGCGCTGGATATTCCACCAACTAGATGTTTCATGACACGATTCCGAGTAGATAGCTATTTAATACCCCAGCAATGCGGGCAACCAACCGGTCATCGCCGGAAAGAAAATCAATAAGCCGATGGCGAACGCCGTGGCGAACCAAAACGGGATCAGCCGGCGCGAAACCGGACCAATATCGATTTTCGCGACATTGCACACCACGAAAATGTTGGTGCCGATGGGTGGCGTGAACAATCCCCACCCCAGGGTCAGGGTAAAAATCAGCCCAATCTGGAACGGCTCGAAGCCGGCCTGTTTAGCGATCGGCACCAGTATCGGGGTCAGAATAATCATGGCCGGCCCCAGGTCCAGCCAGAAGCCCACCACCTTCAGCACCAGGATAATCAGCAGCATGGTGGCCAGGGGTCCCGCATGCAGGCCGGCTATCCAGGCGGCCGCCATATGCGGCACCTGGGTCACGGTCAGCAGCCAGCCAAACGGCACGGCGACCGCCATAATGATCATTACCGACCCGGTTATCGCCACGGATTCAATGATGGCGGGAACAAGATCGCGCCAGTTCAGCTCGCGGTAGAACAGACCGCCCACCAGCAGCGCATACACCACGGACAGGCCCGCCGCCTCGGTGGCCGTGACGAACCCCGCCACGATAGCCCCCAGCACAAACAATGGCATACAGATCGCGGGCAAGGCGCGCAACAGATCACGCCAGAACACGCGCAGCGCGAAACGGCCCTCCAGGCGGGGAAAACGCTCGCGAATGCCAATGAAATAGGCCGTGGCCATAAATACCAGCGCCAGCATGACCCCCGGGATAACCCCGGCGACGAACAACCCGCCGATGGAGGTATTGGTTAATACGCCATAAAGCAGCAGGATGACGCTGGGCGGGACCACGATACCCAGCGTGCCCGATGCGGCCGTTACCGCGGCGGAAAAGTCCCGCGGATAGCCTTTGCTTTCCATCGCCGGGATCATGACCTTGGCCACGGTGCTGGTATCGGCGGTGGCCGATCCGGTCAGGCCGCCATAGACGAAGGCGGTGGCCACATTGACCAGCCCCAACCCGCCGCGGAAATGGCCGAACACATGCTCGGCAACCTGCATGATGCGGCGGGTCAGGCCGCCCCGGTTCATCAATTCGCCGGCGAGTAAAAATAGCGGTATGGCAATCAGCGACGAGGTATCGGCCCCGCGCAGGGTCTGCTGCGCCAGCCAGGCAAGCGGCATGGGATAATCCCCCAAGACCAGCGCCGCGATACTGCCCCCCGCGATGGCCCAGGCAATGGGAATGCCCAGTAAGAGCAGCAACAGAAAAACCACGACCAGAATCAATACAGTCATAGGACGTCATCCGTCGGGAAGAAGAAACGCCAGATCCGCCACAACGCGATATAGCCTGTCAGCACGGAAAAACTTATCAGGGCGAAGGTGATAACCCCCGTGGGCATCCGCAGCACCGGCGTCGGCACCCAGGCGGAGGCGTGTAATACCGTAAGGCCGCTGACCAGCAGCCAGAGACAGATACCCAGCAACACCAGCGGGGTGAACAGGCGCAAGACGCGCCGCCCTTTGTCGGGCAAGAGAGTCACCACGCTGGTGAAACGCACGTTCTCGCCGCGCATCTCGGCCAGCACCGCGCCGATAAAAGTGACCCAGATGAATGAAATATCCGCTGTTTCGAAGGTCCATTCCAGATCATTCCAACCGAAGTAACGCGCCATCATGCCCAGCAGCGTGGAAAAAAAGGTGACCAGAAATAACAGTCCCCCCAGCCAGTTCAAAGCGGTATTCAACCAGCGTGGCCCGCCGGCCGGCGCAAAATGAGGCGGCGTCACAGTGGCTTACTCATTGCCCGCATTATGACGAAGCTCGGTAACGAAGCCGGCGCCCCATTCCTGGCTGAATTTATCGTAAACCGGCCCCACCTTGGCCAGAAAGGCCGCACGGTCCACCCCGTTGAACTTGACCTTTTTCTTTTTAAGCTCAGCGGTAACCTGGCTATAGACCCGATCGAGCTGGGCGCGGTACCAACCGGTGGTGTCCGCGACCGCCTTGTCCAGCACGGCTTTGTTGGCCGGGCTCAGGGCGTCATAGGCGGCCTTGTTCATATACCAGAAATTCGCCGACCAGATATAGTTGGCCATTGATACGTGCTTGACCACCTCATACCAATGCTGATCGCTAAAGTCCCGTAACTCCGGTTCCACGCCGTCCACCACGCCGGATTGCAGCGACGTATAGACCTCGCCGAACGGGATGGATTGCGGCAGGCCGCCAAGTTGTTTGATGGTGGCGAGGATAACCGGATTAGGCGGCGTGCGGATCTTCAGCCCGGCCAGGTCGGCCGGCTTTTCGATGGCTTTCTTGGTCGCGAACTGGCGAAAACCGGAATCCAGCGCGGAAAGCATCACATAACCGCGCGCTTCGCCCATGCCGAGAAATTTTTTGCCGGCCTGGCTGTCGAGGAATCGATGCACGGTATCGGTATCTTTGAACAAAAACGGCAGCGAAACCGCGTTAAGCCGCGGATCAATGGCGTCCACCACCCCGCCGAGTCCCATGGTGATCGCGCCGGAGCCCACCGCGTCGGCGATAGCCCCTTCATCGCCCAATTGACCGTCCGGGAAGATTTGCACTTCCAGCGCGTCGTGCGATTGCTGTTTGACCTCGCTGGCGAAACGCTGTACGGCCTGGTTGATCAGGCTGTCGCTGCTGGAGGCATGGGCCAGACGCAAAATCTCGGCGGCGTAGGACGGGAACGTCAGCGCGCATCCCGCGCTAAACAGCGCGGCGGCCAGCGCCGTATGACGGACAAAAAGACGCGCGGAAGCGGCCATGGTAACTCCTCTTGTTGCTGAAATGTGATGTATATCAATTCAGCATAAGGATTTTGGCCGGGATGATAAATAAATAGAATTAATGGGCGACAACAAAAAGTTATGCACCGCCCCCGCCGCAGGGATCGCCGCAATGGGCGCTTTTCGCGCCGCGCGGCGGTTCAGCCGTACCAGGCATACCCGCGCGGAACGCGGGAAAAGCCGGCGATGGACAACGCGGAAGCCATGGGGCTGGCGTCCGCCGGCCGGCCATCGATGCTCTCCAGGGTGAACACCCGCCGCCTTTCGCGTTTGAGCGCCGCCGCCAGCGCGCGCAATACCGCGTCCAGACCGCCGTCAAGCGCGCTTTCCGCGCCAGGATAGATCAACATTTGGCGCCCGCCCTGTCCCAGGTAGAGCGCCAGGTCGCCATTGCGGATAACCACGATGGCGCCGCCGCGCCGCGCCGGACGGATGCCCGAAGGATGGTGCGGCCAAGACAGCAGCCAACCGAAGGGATTGGCCGGATCGCCGGCCGACAACGCCGCCGTCAGGGGGCGGCCGAACGTGGTCTGCGCCAGTTCGCGCAAACGCTCGATGCTGTCTTTATCGGCGAATTGCGCGGCGCCCAACCCGGCGACAAACCGCCCGCGCAACACCCGCCCGGCGTCTTCCACCCGCCGTAGCACCGATAGCAAGGGGGAAAAGCCTCCCGGTACCCGTTCCGCCGTCGCGACGCTTCGGCTTATTACGCCATATCGGTCCAGAAGGCGTTCGGCCAGGGTCAACAGCCTTACCGTGGGACTGGCGGGTATCTCCCCCGGCAGGGACCAGCGTCCGGCCATGGCCGCCTCGCCGGCGTTCGGGTGCCGGTGAATGCCCGCAACGGCGACCAGGTATCACTGGTAACGCGCCCTTGCCAGGCCAGCGCCCACAAGGCTTCGGCCACCGCATCCGGCGATGCCTCCGCGGCCCGGTCTGCGCCCGCCATATCCATTACCCGTTGCCGAACCCGCGGCGCCAGTTGCCGGACAACATAGGCGCCGCCGTCGGCCAATACGGCGAGGATGGTTTGCCCCAGCGTGGCGTCGGCCAATCCGCCGCCGGGGTCATCCGTCGTTGGCCGCGTTTCGCCGGCGGACTCGCGCAGGTGCAGGGAAACCAGTCCGTCGTTGTCGCCAAGGGGGCCATGCCCCAGCCAGATGACCTGGTCCCGGGCCAACAACTCATCCAGCATGGCCGGCTGATAGTCAGGCACCCGGGCGGGCAGGATCTGGCTTTCCCAAAGCGATGCCGGCAACACGACCCCGGCCAGCAGTTCAATGACCTGCGCGACGCCCTCGGCGCCGTCGAAAGCGCCTTGCGTTTCGGGGGGATCCTGGCTGGCGGCCGGCGCGGCGGCGTCGGCCAATACCCCCTGGCGCTCCAATATCAGCCGCACAAAGGCGTCGCGCGCCACAGGGCGCGTCGCCTCGCGCGCCGCATGCAGCGTTCGGGTCCGCAACCGCCGGAATACCGCGTCGTCGACCCACTGGCGTTCACCACTGACGGCCGTGTCGGCGCCGCTATCCCGATTCCCCCCGGCCGTCAGGTTGCATGGCAGCAGACTGCCTTGCTCGCGCAGGCGTTCAAGCTGTTCATTGACGATGGCTATGCCCAAACCGAAGCGCGCCGCCGCCTGCGCCGCGGTGAACGGCCCATGGGTTCGGGCGTAGCGGCCGAGCAGCTCGCGCAAAGGATGTTCGACGGCCGACAGGAAAACATCCGGAAGACCCGGCGGCAACGGCGTCCCCAACCCATCGCGCAAGCGGGCGGCGTCTTCGATGCCGGCCCAGCGGGATTCATCCGCGATGCGCACCGGAATAATGCGGCGGGCATCCGCCAGTTGCGCCAAGTGGCCCGCCAGCGCGCCGGAATCGCCATTCAGGCGCAAGGCGATTTCCGGCGTGGACAACGGCCCCAACGCGCGCAAGAGATCGACCACGCCTTCCGCGCCGGTCATTCGGCGGTTCAAGGCGATATGCTGCAATTCCCCGTCGACGCTTTCCGCCACCCGGGGATCGAGCAACTCGCCCAAATCCACCTGCCCGAGCAATTCGCCGAGCAGACCGCTATCCAGCGCCAACACCGATGCCCGGCGCTCGGCCAAGGGGGCATCCCCCTGGTACATGAACTCCGCCACATACCCAAACAGCAGATTGGCCGCAAACGGCGAGGGGGTTTCGGTCGTGATTTCCCGCACGCGCACCGCGCCATTTTGTAACCGCCGCATCAGGGATTGCAGCGCGGCCAGATCATAGACATCCTGCAAGCATTCTCTGACGGTCTCGGCCAGCAGCGGGAAGTCCTCGTATTCCCGGGCGATGTCCAGCAATTGGCCGGCGCGCAGACGCTGTTGCCACAGCGGCGAACGCTTGCCGGGACGACGGCGCGGCAACAGCAAGGCGCGGGCCGCGCATTCGCGGAAACGGGCGGCGAACAACGCCGATTGCCCCACCGCGTCATTCACGGTGTGCGCAAGCGTTGACGGATCGAACATAAAGAGCTCAGCGCCGGGCAGGCGACCGACGCTGTCCGGTATTCGGATTGTGATGCCGTCGTCGCCGGCGACCACGGCAGGATCGATGCGCCAGCGTTTATGGATACGCGCGGCGACGGCCAGCGCCCAGGGGGCGTGAACCCGCTGTCCGTAAGGCGAATGCAGCATTGCCCGCCAGTCGCCGCTTTCATCGCGGCAACGTTCGAGGATCAGTTCCCGGTCGGTGGGCAGCGCGCCGGTCGCCTCGCGTTGCTCGACCACCACGGCGAGCAGGTTCTCGACGGCGTAATCATTCAATCCGTCGGCTTTAAGCCGGGCCGCCAACGGTCCGGTGGCCGTCGGCCGGCCATGCCCGTCCGTCGTCGCCGCATCCACCTCGCGCAAAAACGCGCCAATGGCTTCACCCAGCTCGGCCGGCCGGCCCGGATTATCTCCGTGCCAGAACGGCAGGCGGGCGGAACGCCCCGGCGCCGGCGTCACCACCACCTGATCGTGGGTGATTTGCTGGATTCGCCAGGAAGTGGCGCCCAGCGTGATCACGTCATTGACCCGCGACTCATACACCATTTCCTCGTCGAGCTCGCCGACCCGGCGCGCCCCGCTTTGCTCTTCGCCTTGGGCGAGCACCACGCTGAACATGCCGCGATCGGGTATCGTGCCGCCGCTGACCACCGCCAGTCGCTGCGCCCCCGGCCGAGGGCTCAGCAGGCCGCTGGCGCGATCCCAGAGGATGCGCGGACGGAATTCGCCGAACGCCGCCGAAGGATAGCGTCCGGCCAGCATATCCAGGGTGGCGTCGAAGGCGCTGCGCGGCAAGGCGCGAAACGGATCGGCGCGCCGCACCCGCCGGTACCATTCCTCAACGTTCAGCGGGTCCATGGCGACGGCGGCCACCGTGTGTTGCGCCAGCACGTCGAGCGGATTGCGCGGCGGCGACACCGCTTCCAAACGCCCGGCCAACATACGCTCCACCGTTACGGCGGCGTCGATGAGGTCGCGCCGGGTACGGGGAAAGAGTGTTCCCGACGAGACGCCGCCCACCTGATGTCCGGCGCGTCCCACCCGCTGTAGCGCGCCGGATACCGAGGGCGGCGCGCCGACCTGGATAACCTTGTCCACCAGTCCCATATCAATACCCAGTTCCAGGCTCGAGGTCGCGACCACGCAGCGCAGCTCGCCGGTTTTCAGCGCGGTTTCAATTTCCGCCCGCTGCTCCTTCGACACCGAGCCGTGGTGGGACCGGGCAATGTCCGGCGGCGACCCGGCGGCGCGCTTGCCGGTTCCGCCCGAGGATGAAAGATACTGCTCGGCGGGCGCCTGCGGCCGCGGCGCGGCGGCGAGGTGCTCGGCATAGCGTTCATTAAGGCGCGCCGTCAGTTTTTCCGCCAGACCGCGGGAATTGGTGAAAACCAGGGTGGAGCGGCACGACAGGATCTGCTTGAGGATGCCGGCTTCCACATGCGGCCAAATGGACCCCGCCGCGCGCCCGGTACCGTCCCCTTGCGCGGCCGTGCCGCCTGGCGCGGGAATGTCGGTCATATCCGCCACCGGCACCAGGATACGCATCTCCACCCTGCGGCTGGCCGGCGGATTGACCACCGTGACCGGCAACGCGCCCCCCAGAAAACCGGCCACAGTCTCCACCGGCCGCACTGTCGCCGACAAGCCGATGCGCTGTGCCGGCGCGGCCAGCAGCGCATCGAGCCGCTCGAGGCTCAACGCCAGATGGGAACCGCGTTTGCCGCCGGCCACCGCATGGATTTCATCAATGATAACCGTGGTCACGCCGCGCAAGGTGTCGCGCGCCTTGGAAGTCAGCATCAGATAGAGCGATTCCGGCGTGGTGATAAGGATATCCGGCGGACGCCGCGCCAGAGCGGCACGCTCGGCGGCGGGGGTGTCGCCGGTACGCATGCCCACCGTCAGCGCCACCTCCGGATCGCCCCGTTGCCGCCTTGCGGCGTTCACGCCGTCCAGCGGTATGCGCAGGTTGCGCCGCACATCGGCGCCCAGCGCCTTGATGGGCGAGATATACAGTACGCGGGTCGCGGTTTGCCGTCCGCGTTCGGGTTCGCGTTCCCGCTCCTGGAACAACCGATCGATGGCATGCAAAAAAGCCGCCAGGGTCTTGCCCGAACCGGTGGGCGCGATGACCAGCGCGCAATCGCCGGCGCCGATGGCGGCCCAGGCGGCTTCCTGCACCGGGGTGGCCGCGGCGAACGCCGAGGCGAACCAGGCCAGGGTGGCGGGCTGGAAGCGACTTGCATAATATGTTGAGCGATGCTCGGATATCGTCATGAATAACGCCTGGTATATTTACGATGGCAACCGGACCGCCTTCCCGCCCGGCCACGGCAAAACGCGGGCGTTGGCGTTTAACAGCTTAGCACCATTGCCGCCGTACGCCTGGCGTTTTCTGCGCCGACCGCCCTGCGGCGCGTTTTTTACGGGGCATTGCCTCGTTTTTTTCAGGTCTCGGAAGGTTCGTTTTTACCCGCGTATCGGGATACTATCGCAAGGGATATCTGCCATTAACGAGAGAGAGCATGAGAGAGATTATCTTTGATACCGATATCGGCGTGGATGATGCTTTCGCGCTGGCCTATGCCGCGCGCACCCAGCGGATCCTCGGCATCACCACGGTGTTTGGCAATGTGGCGGTCAACCAGGCGGTAAAGAACGCCAAACTCTTTTCCCGGGAAATCGGGCTGTCGGCGCCGATTTTTCGCGGCTGCTCGCGGCCGCTGGCGTTGCCGTACAGCGCCGGCGAGGCGCGGGTTCACGGCGGGGACGGCCTGGGCGGCGTGCTGGACAATCCCTTCGACGAACAGGCGCCGGGCGCTGTCGATTTCATTATCGAGACGGTCAAGGCCCGCCCGGGCGCGGTCACGCTGGTTTGCATCGGGCCACTGACCAATCTCGCCACGGCCATCAATCTGGCGCCGGAAATCATCGCGCTGTTTCGCGAAGTGGTGATCATGGGCGGCGCTTTCGCCACCGACGGCCATGCCGGCAACGTAACGCCGCACAGCGAGTTTAATATCTGGAAAGATCCCCACGCGGCCGATCAGGTGTTTACCGCCGATTTGCCCGTGACGGTGCTGCCGTTGGATGTGACCCACAACGTGCTTATTACCGGCGAGGAACTCCGCGCGCTCAATCAGCCGCTACTGGAGGCGATCTCCGCGGGCTATATGGCCTACAGCCTTGAGCGGGAAGGATTCGAGGGAATGGCGCTGCATGATACGTTGACGATCAGTTGGCTTATCCGACCGGACGCTTTTCGCACCGTTAAGTCGCCGGTACGGGCGGTCACGGAGGGCATCGCCCTTGGCCAGACGCTGCGCCGCGTCACCTCGCTGGCCTCCCGCGTTGATCCCTATCAGGGCTGCCGGGCGCACACGCTCTGCCTGGGCGTGGACGCCGCCCAGGTAAAAGCCGATTTTTTCCAGGCGCTGCGAAGGGGGGATTAGCATCATCATGACGGGACGGACCTGCCGTCCCGTCGCCGTCAGGCGGCCACCGTTCTGCCGTGCGCCACGTCCCAGCTCAGCGAAACACGATCGCCTATCTCCCCCGATGCCATACCGCTGCTGCGCACGATGAACCGTTTGCCCCCGGACAATTGCACCACGATACGCGTTTCCGACCCGGCATAGACCCGCTCGCAGATCTCCCCCTCCAGGGGAGCGAGTCCGGCCGCCTGTAGCCGGACATGCTCCGGTCGGATCACCAGCGAGGCCTCGCCGCCGGCGCGCCCCCCATCCGCCAGTTCGAATTCCCCCAACGGCGTCAGTAGTCGATTGCCGCGGACTTCGCCTCGCAGGATATTGGACAGGCCGATGAATTGCGCAACGAAAGCCGAGTTGGGGCGATCATAGATCTCCTGGGGCGTGGCAATCTGCGCGATGCGGCCTTCATTCATCAGGCAAATGCGATCCGAGAGTGCCAGGGCCTCTTCCTGATCGTGGGTCACGAAAATGATCGTGGCGCCCGACTCGCGGTGAATCCGCCGGATCTCCATTTGCATGGTTTCCCGCAGTTGGCGATCCAGCGCGCCCAGGGGTTCGTCCATCAGGATGATGCCCGGCTGGTAGACCAGGCAGCGCGCCAGCGCGATACGTTGCTGTTGCCCGCCGGAAAGCGCGCGCGGAAAACGCTCGGCCAGATGGCCCAGTTCCACCATATCCAGCGCGTTTCGCACTTTGCGATGGATGTCCGCCCCCGGCAACCGACGCATGCGCAAGGGAAAGGCGATATTCTCCTCGACCGTCAGGTGGGGAAACAGCGCATAATTTTGAAAGACGACGCCGATATCCCGTTGATGCACCGCGGTGTGGGTCTCATCTTTGCCGTCTATCAGCAAACGGTCGGATGTGGGGTCGGTGAGGCCGCTGATGATTTGCAGCAACGTGGTTTTACCCGAGCCGGAGGGACCGAGCAACGTCAGCAGTTCGCCCTGCCTCACCGTCAAGTCGAGGGATTGCAGCACGGTTGTGCGGCCGTAACTTTTCCCGATGCGCTCGGCCTGCAATTTAATGGTTGACGTCATGACAGTTCCTTTACAAGGCGTGCGCGTTACGCCGCGCACGTTCAGCAATGATAAACAGCAAAGTGACGACGGACAGGATAATCACCGACGCCGCGGCCAGGGTCGGCGTCACCGACAGCAGCACATCATCCCACATTTGCTTGGGCAGGGTTTGTTTAACGCCGCCGCCGACGAACATCGCCACCGTCAGTTCCTCGAACGAATTCAGAAAGCCGAAGATAAAAGCGGCCACCAGACTGTTTTTAATCAGCGGCAGCGTCACCTCGCGCACGACCCGCCAGCGATTGGCCCCCAGGGTGCCCGCCGCCTGATCAAGCCGCCAGTCGTAATGCTTGAATGTCGTGAGGATAATGATAAACGCCACCGGCATGGCCACCACGGTATGACCGAGAATGATACCCAGATCCGACCCAACCAGCCCCATGCCGGCGAACAGATAAAACAGCGCCACCGCGGTGACGATATTGGGGATAATCATCGGCAGCAGGAAAACCATCACGATAACCGCCCCGGACTTCCCCTTGTGGCGCGCCAGTCCGAAGGCGGCGACGCCGGCGATAAGCATGGCCAGCGAACCGGCGACCAACGCGATGCCAAACGACCGCACGGTGGCGCCGGTCCATATGGGCGAATCAAGGTAGGTTTGCATCCAGCGCAGCGAGAAACCCGGCGGCGGAAATTGCAGAAAACTCGAGCTGCTGAAGGCCATGGGCAAAAAAGAGACCACCGGCAAGAGCAGCAAAAGCAACACGATAATGCTGAACACCGGCAGCAGCCAGCCGAAACGACGGCCCCGCAGCACCCACGCCAGACCATTAGCCAGTTCATCCGCCAGCCGCGCCGTTACCGCCAGCACGCCGTAACCGATCCGGCGAAGGGTTTTGCCGCTGGCATGCCCTTCCCCGCCGGCGATGGCCGACAAGCCGAACAGTTTGTCATAACAAAAACAGACCGCCAGGGTCGCCGCCAGCAACAACATGGCGATGGCGCCCGCCAGCCGCCAGTTGAGCAGTTGTTGCACCTGGGTTATCAATAACTGGCCGATCATCGAATCCTGCGGACTGCCGAGCAGCGCCGGCGTGATGAAAAACCCTAGCGAGCCGATGAAAACCAACAAACAGGCCGCCACCAGCCCAGGCATTGACAGCGGGAAAAAGATCCGCCAGAAACTTTGCACGCGCGTGGCGCCCAGGGTATGCCCGGCGCGCAGCAAACCCGGGTCGATGGCGGTCATGGTCGGCAGCATGGTCATGACCGCCAACGGCAACATACTGTGCGCCATGGCGAAAACCACCAGGCCGCGGGTATAGAGCACATTCAAGGGCTCCGCGGCGCCCATGGACATCAGGATCTCCGACAGAATGCCGCGGCGTGACAATATCACCATCCAGGCGAAATTCTTCAACAGCGTACTGGTCCAAAACGGCAGCAAGACCAGCCACATCAACCGGCGGCGGGCGTTTTCGCCGCGCTGGGATAACCAGTAGGCCACCGGATAGCCGACCAGCAGACAGGCGAGCGTGGTCTCGAACGCGATAATAAAGGTATTCAGCGTCACCTTGACATAAATGCCGGCGCCGAACATCTGGCGCCAGACGGCCAGGGAAAAATGGCCGTCATCCCCTTGAAAGCTTTGCAGCATCAGCTTAAAGGTGGGCCAGGCGAGAAACACGGCTAAAAACAGCAGTCCCGGCACGGTCAGGTACCAGGAATGCCAGCGCCGGGGCCGCGGGGTTAGCGATTTGGCCGCGGATGTTGCGATATCTGCCAAGAATAATCCTCCCTTCCAGGCAATGCGCGGCAACGGGCGCCGCGCGAGGGGGGTTAGCTCAGGATCCATTTTTCGAAACGTTCGGTCAGCGCTTCCTGGTTATCGCCCCAATAAACGGCGTTCATCGGCACCAGGCCCTTGATATGATCCGGCGCGGTGGGCAGCAGGGCGGCTTTTTTCTTATCTATAAAATCATAAGCCTTGATATTGGTGGGGCCGCAAGCCAAATCATTGACATAGCGCGACTGGCGTTGCGGGTCCAGGCAGAACCGAATGAATTTGCGCGCCGCTTCGGCTTTCGGGCTCCCATAGGGAATAGTGAAGCCATCGATATTATAAAGTCCCTGTCCCCAGGCGATGGACGCCGGCGCGCCGCCATCAATGGCGGTCTGCGCCCGGGTGCTTAAGACAACTGAAATACTTCGTGGCGGTGGTGGAATATAACAGCATCGCCGAGGCTTCCCGCCATCTGCATATCGCCCAGCCCTCCATCTCCACCGCCATCAAAAGCCTGGAGGAAAGTTTCGATACTCAACTGTTCATCCGCCATCATGCCCAGGGCGTATCCCTGACCACCAGCGGCCGGCGTTTCTTTGAAAAAGCCTCCGAACTCCTGCGCATGTCCTATCAGTTCGAACAAAATACCCGCGCCGATAATGGCATGGTTTCGGGCACCATTTCGCTGGGTTGCTTTGAAACCGTGGCGCCGCTTTATCTGCCAAGGCTTATCGCCGGCTTCAAGAAACGCTACCCGAACATCACCTTGCAGATTCACGACGGCGAACAGCATGAATTGACCCACGGATTACATCGTGGTCGGTTCGATATGGTGATTCTCTACCGGCACGACCTCGACTCCAGCATTCGAACCGAGCCGCTGAACGCGCCGCAAAAACCCTATGCCCTGCTCCAGGCGAACCATCCCCTGGCGCAACGCGACACCGTCAGCCTGGCGGAGCTGAGTCAAGAGCCGATGATCCTGCTGGATGTGGTGCCCAGCCGGAATTATTTTATCGATATCTTTAAAGAGAAAGGCTTGACGCCGGACGTCGCCTACAGTTCGCCGTCCATTGAGATGGTGCGCGGCATGGTGGGACAAGGACTGGGCTTTTCCCTGCTGGTGACCCGCCCCGTTCATGATTTAACCTATGACGGCATGCGGGTCAAACAAGTGGGCATCCGCGATGAGATGAGCAATTCCTGCCTGGTCATGGCTTATTTACGCCACGCGGAAACCACCCGTCCGACCCGTCTGTTTATGGATTATTGCCGGGATCAGGAATTGACCGTCGCCGGACCGGGAGAAGAGCGGGCCGGCGCCTTATCCGCCGCTTAGCAAAAACCACCGCGGTCCCCCGCCCGAAGCGGCCGCAAAAAGCCGGCGGCGTTGATGCGCCGTATTTCCGGCCAAGGGGCGGGAATGCCCCCTTGGCCGGATTTATTCCTCGCCGGGTACGCCGTAACGCGGCGCCGCCGAAGGATTGAGCGCCCGTTGCAAATAGGCGTCGCTTTCGGGTTGCCAGCGCTGCCAAAGCCGCGCCAGTTCGCCAATCGCGTCCTGTTCGCGCCAATCGACGCGCAAATCGGTGACGGGCCAGCTTTGGGCGCCGATGATTTTAACCCCGGCGGAAAAAACCGGCCCGGCTTCGCCTCCCGCCGCCAAGCCGGCCTGCAACGCCGCAATCAACCGATCGCCCAGGCTTTGCGACGCCAGTCCGGCGAACGTTTCCGCCATGGCCGCCGGCACGCCGGCGTCGGCCAGCATATTCCCCGCGGCGATACACCCCTTGCGCCGGGCCACGGCATGGATGCCCAGGGTGTGCGCGCCCTGGAATGCCGCGCCATCGCCGTTGCGGCCGATTACCGTCACCTGCCGCCACTCGGCATAAGGATCGTCGGCCATGGCCGCATCCAGCGCCTGCGCGGCATCCATACCGGCCGCCAGACGGGCCAGAATGGCCGGCCCCAGCGAAGGCAGCGTCACGTTCTGGCTGGAAACGGCGCCCACGCCGCTCATTAGCCACGGACATCGGGCGGCCACCGCCATACTGGAAGAACTCAGCGCGATACCGAACTGGCCGCTTTGCGGACAAAAACCGGCGAGGGAAAACGTCATGTCGCCTCCCCGGGAATCCCCGCTGTCCTATCCATTGCCATCAACCATTGCGGCTGCGCTGATACCGCCCCCAGGGTATCGCGCCCGTGGTTATCCCGTTGCTGGTCGGGATAGGCGCCTTGCGTATCGCGCATTCGGATTCGAGTCGGGATCGGCATACTGTGTTCCTGTGGGTTGCATGTTAACGTCTTGGGATAAAGGAAAACCCGGCTCACGACAGGTGGCCGTGCGAGCCGGATTGCCGGTATTGCTGATAGCGGCGCTGAGTGGCGATATGATCAGCGATATACTTCGCATCGTGCCACACGCCCCAGATAAAGGTGGAGCCGCGGCGCGAAAGCCAGGGCAGGCCGAGGAAATACACCCCCTGTTCGCTGGACACGCCGCGCTGGTGACGGGGCTGGCCGTTTTGGTCAAAGGCGTCGACCTCAAGCCAGCTGTGGTCCGTCGCATAACCCGTCGCCCAGATGAGGGAGGTGATGCCCTGGCTGGCCAGATCAAGACGCGGACAAGGCCGGGTGACACAGTCCGGGTCAGGTAAGAATATCCGGGCTTCCGGCTCCGGCGGCAGGTCCAGCCCATTGCGGGCCACATAGGCGTCCGCCGCGTCCAGCAGGGAAAGGTAATTTTCATCTCCTTTACGGATATTTTCCGCCAGATCGGCAGCAAACAACGCCTCGCCATCCACAAAGGCCTGCGTCCGCCCCGCCAATATCACCCCCTGCCCGGCAAGCCGCCGAAAATCCACCGTATGTCCGCCCCGGGCGCCGCTGACGGCGATGGTCACATGCTCTTTGCCCGGCTGGCTGGCGCCGGCATCCCACAATCCAAGCACGCCCAGCCACCAGCAGAAGTCCCGCTGGCGGTATGTCCGCGGCGGTCGGTCGTGCGGCCCCACCGAAAGATACACCCGGCGGCCCGCCCGATTAAGCTCGTCGGCGATCTGTACCCCTGACGAGCCCGCGCCCACCACCAGCACGCCGCCTTCCGGCAAGTGCTGCGGGTTGCGGTAATCGGCGGAATGGATCTGGTAGAGGTCAGGATCCGTCGGCGCGATGGCCGGTATGACCGGACGTTGAAATGGCCCGGTGGCCGCCACGACATGACGCGCTTCAATAACGCCGGCGGAAGTTTGCGCGATAAAGCCGGGGCGGCCCTCGCATCGGCATACGCGCGTGACTTCAACGCCGGTGCGTACCGGCGCCTCGAATTGCCGCGCATAGGCCTCGAAATAGGCGGCTATCTCATCCTTGGGCGCGAAACCGTCCGGATCGGTATTGGGAAATGCCATGCCGGGGAAACGGTCATGCCAGGCCGGTCCGTTGGCGACCAGGGAATCCCAGCGCCGCGAGCGCCAGGCTTCGGCTATGCGTTCCTTTTCCAGCACCAGGTGGGGAATACCCAAACGGGTGAGATGCTCGCTCATGGCGATACCGGCCTGCCCGGCGCCGATGACCAGGGTATCGATGTCTGTTTTTTCAACTGTCATGTCTGCTTCCTTAAAGGGCCTGAACGGGCTTCGATCCCCGCCCACGGGTCTTCAAGGCTATTGGACTGATCTAATCTGGTAAATTATTAAAAATCTAATAACTAAACATAAAATTATGATGCTTAGCAGCGGAACACCGGCCGGCAATCCATCCCCTTAGAGAGAACCTGGCCGAGATTGCCGCAATTGGCCCACCAGAGTCCGCAGCGCATGCAGTAGATTGCTGGCCCAGAAACGGCCTTCGTCGGTGAGTTGGAAATAACCTTCCTCGTGGCTGAGCAAGCCGCGGCCCCGCCATTGCGATAGCAGGGGGTAAAGGGGCGAAGGGTCGGCAACCAGTTCGGCCAAATCGCCGTGGCCGGTCTCGATAAACCCTTGCAATTGCATTTGCCAGCGGTAATGTTCGTTGACGTCCGTCATCATCATCAGCGGCTTGCGCCCCTGCGCCAACATCGGGTAATACTTCTCCAGACTGCGGTGTACCATGAAGCTTTGTCCCGCCAGATTTCCCCCCGCGCCGCTGCCGAACGCCAGGTAATCGGCCCCCCGCTTGATATTCAGGTTATACAGATTGCGCTCGCGGGAGGTGCGCGCCCAGTGGCTGTTGCTCAGTTGCCGCCAGTCGTGCTCAGCCAACCAGGTTGCGCCTTGCAGATAGCGCTCCCGCGCCTGCGCCACCGAGGGAATGTCCGTCCGTCCGCGGGAGGCGGCTTTTTCCAGGGGCGTACCGGGTAAAAGATTCAGGGCATACAGATCCACGCCGTCCAGGGGAAGGTCGGCAATAATGCGCAAATCCTCGCGCCAGATCCCAAGCGTCTGTCCCGGCAGGCCGAACATCAGATCGCAAATGACCGCGGCGCGGTCACGCTCGGCCAGGCCACGGATAAACGCCACGGCCTGATCACGGTCGGCCCGCCGCCCCAACCGCCGACGAAGACGGGTATCAAAGGTCTGGATACCGATGGAAAACCGATTGGCGCCGGCTTCCAGGCAGGCATCAATACGCTCGTCGTCAAAATTGAGAATCCGCCCTTCCACGGTGATTTCGCAATCCTCCGTCAGAGGCAAAGCCTGTTTCAGCCCGCTTATCAAGCGATGCAGTTGCCCGGCCGTCAGCACGGTGGGCGTTCCGCCGCCGATAAAAATGGCCTTCAGCGGGGTGGACTGGTGCAGGACGCTCGCGCTTTCCAGCGCCAGTTCCTCCATGAGCATGTCGGCATAACGGGCGACCGCCGCATCATGCTCGCGATTAATATAAAACCCGCAGAATTGGCACTGGGTAGCGCAAAACGGGATATGGACATAAGCCAGTCGCGTGTTGCCGGTTATCGGCCGCGTCAGGCGCGCCCGCCATTGCGCGTCCACCTCCCCGACGTCCAGCGGGCGGGCTTGCCGAACCGGCATGGTGGCCCAACGGCCGGCGAACGGCAATCCTTGCCCGCTGGCGTAAAATGAAGATACCTCAAGGGACATACCCCCTCCCGGACGAAGACATAAGTAACACCATAAATGATAATGATATCCATTTGCATTAAATCATCTGATCACTTTAGTCTTAGTCGGGGAAACGTTATTGATGAAAATCAAGATACTGGCCGCGGTAATGCAAAAAAATCGTAAAACTGTCCCTGGGGAGACACGCCCGTAAAGTCCGGGCGTGTGAAAAAAAAGCGATATGCCCGCGCCGGGAGCCGGCGCCGACATACCCGAAAGTCAAAAATCGACGTTCACGCCAAGTTGGAAAGTCCGGCCGGGCATGACCGCCAGCGCCTTGTTATAGGCATCCTGATTGGTGGATTCGGTGATCTGCCGACTGCTCAGGTAATCCCAGTATTTGCGATCGGTGATATTGTAGATGCCGCCGCTCAACTTCACATGGGGCGCCACCCGCCAATAGGCGGTCATGTCCAGCAGGCCATAGCCCGGCACCCGCATATATTGGGTGGCGGAATCGGTTATGGCGCTACCGGTATTGGTATAGCTTTCACGGCTGGTGGCGTCGGCCCGCTTACCCTTGACGAAAGTGGCGGTCAACGCCGCGCCATAACGCTGTGATGGATCATCCCAGGCCACGCCCACCACCGCTTTCATCGGCGGTACGCTGTCCAGGTCGATATATTTGTCCCCCAGGTAGTCGGACTTCGCCGCCCCTTGGGCGTAGCCCAGGGCGAAGGTGGCGCTCAGACCATTCACCGATGGATACCAGGTGCCGAAGGTTATTTTGGTGCTGATATCACCGCCGTAAATATAGGCCTTATCACGGTTTTCCGCTTTATAGGCAATATAGATATTGCTTGGCACATTGGTGAATTGTTCCGGGTTGGACGCGCGGGTATAGCGGGTGTAGGCGATAAAGTTGTCGTAAGTGTTGTAGAACAGGGACGTATGGAAAGTGACGCCATCCGTCACTTTGCCCTTCATGCCCCATTCGACGTTGTTGCTGGTTTCCGTTTTCAAATCCGAATTGCCGATCAGGGCGTACTGTGACGTGCCGGCATAGCTGGAGCCAAGGTTCCAGGAACCGTACAACTGGCTGGCATTGGGGAATTGCGCGCCGCGCTTATATTGCAGATAGGTCATCAGATCGGGGGTGAGGTTATACAGGAAGCTTAACGACGGCAACACCTGGGTATCGGAGAAATCCTTACCGTACAGCGATTGTACCTCATCCGCGGTGAGTACCGTGCTACCGCTGGCCAAACTGGAGAAATTGCGCGCCTCGGCATGCTGCGAGGCGACGCGTACACCCGGCACCACGGAAAACGCATGGCCGCCCATATCAAAACCGATGGTGTCCTGCACGAATCCGCCCAGGACATAACTACGGCTATCCGATTCCGGCTGCATGATTACGGAATAGGTGCTCGGCGTCGGATCCTGGCGGAATGGCCGTTCGGTATCGCTCTGCCTGGCGTTCAGGCCGGCGCTCAGAGCATGGCGGCCGAGGGTTTTGGTCAGCCGGGTTTCAAAACCGTACGTCTTGACATCGTAATCGGAAAATACGGTTTCCATATCGCCGGTGGTGCTGTCCGGCATATAGGTACTGTCGTGCGCCTGGGTCTTTTGATAGTAAATCTTGGTGGTCAAGGTATCGATGTAATCGTTATAGGGCGTCCATTCGTCTTGCAGGCTCAGGCCCCAGCGGCGGGTATTGCTCTGCTGCCGAGCGGTGCCGAGGATGGCGCTGCCCGAGGAGTTCCAGGAATCATAATGGGTGTGGTAGACCTTTTCATAGTAATCCAGCGTGCCGGTGAGCTTATGCACATCGTTAGGCTGCCAGATACCCGAGGTCATAATGGCATTGGAATGCCAGTTCTCCGGGTAGGCGTCGTGAGTGCCGCTGTTATTGCGGGTTTCCTGGCCGTCCCGGCGGCTAATGGCCACCAGCCCGCGCAGCGTTTCATCGCCGGCGGCGGCGGTGATACCGTTGTGCCAGCCACGGTTGGCGGAATCATAATCGCTCTGATAGCCAAAGTAGGTTTTTTTACCGGGATAGAGGTCATCATCAGCGGATTTGGGGATAAACGACACGGCGCCGCCGATGGCGGTATTGGCGTGATCGGTGGCGGTGGCGCCGGCCTGAATATCGACTTTGCCATACATATACGGGTCGATATAATCCCGACCGATACCAAACGTGTCCAGGCCGGCCCGGCTGACATAAGGACGGCCGGTGGCGTCCGGCTGTTCAATGCCATCCACGTCGATACTCACCCGATTGCTTTCCAATCCACGGATGTTGTAGCCGGTATAGCCGCTGCGATCGAAACCGCTTTTGCCCACCGATGAACCGGCGCTGGAGCCCGTTGCGCTGATAAGCGGCTCATAGCGCATGACCGAACCAAAATCCGTGGCGCCTTTTTTCTGCATGTCGGCGGCAGTAACGGTAATTTGCGTTCCAGCCTTTTTCGGCGCCTGCGCGGTCACCGTAATGGTTTCACCGGCCGTTTTTTTCTTCGCCGCCTTAACAGGCGGTTTTTCCCCGGCCGAAACGCCGGCGGCGGTAGCTTGCGCTGCGTCGTCTGTCAAATCATCAGCAGCGGCGTAACCGGCGCCCACCACTGAGGAGACAAGTGTGCCCAGAATAACGGTTTTGGTGAATAACCTTCTGGATGGGAAAGATGTGAACATTTTTATCCCTGCTCTCTGTGTTTGTCGTCAGCTCACATCGCTCTCCAGCGCCCTATTATCAAAAACCACACAAATAGTAAAGTTATTGAAAGTATTAGCTTTATTGATTTATGAATAGCAATGCTAATGATAATAACTATCACTCGCAATACATATTTATCAATTTCTCCATTATTCCGTAAAAAAACCGTTTGCAGGGCATGTTCCGCCTGCGTTGAATATCTCCTCGTCGTGAGAAAGCGTCGCCGACAACGCGGCAACCGGACATGTCGTGAAGGGGAAAAATGCGGAAAAGACGCCGGCGGAACGGGAAAGCAGGTCGGCCCCCAGGGCGGCAAGGCGACGTAAAGCCGACTCAGGGCAGCCGGCCGCCGTGCTGGCTAACGGCGTTCGATGCGCCGTGCGGCGTTATCGAGGGCATCGATGATGGCATACAGGGCTTCCAGGGAAAGCGCGCCTTTGGCCAGCGGCAGGTTCAACGCCATCCGGAAATTGTGAATGGCCCGCTGCATCTCCGGGAGACTACGGTTATTGGACAATACGACCGGATGGCCGTTTAGAGTACCGCGGTCTTCCCCTGTATTTTTAACTGTAGTGTGCAGGCAAAAACCGTAAACACCGGCGTTGACATGCCGGGGAAATTCTTATAGTACAATAATTTTCGATATCCAAACCGACCCCTAAAAGGAACCGACCTTGACACCACGTCCCATCATCACCATCACCTACTGCTGCCAGTGCAATTGGCTCTTACGCGCCGCATGGATGGCGCAGGAACTGCTTAATACCTTCAGCGACGATTTGGCCGGCGTCACACTGATACCCGGTACCGGCGGAATCTATCTGATCACGGCGGACGGGGACGTGATCTGGGATCGTAAAGCGCAGGGCGGATTCCCCGAGGCGGCGGAGTTGAAAAGGCGGGTGCGCGATCGATGCTTTCCGGAGCGCGCGCTGGGACACATCGATAAGGCCGGGACGGAAGGCTAAAGTCCTGGGACCCAACATTGCCGCCCATCTCCCGCTGCCGGCCGCGGCGGTGAGACAGGCGGGTTAACCTGCGGGTGGCGGTTGTCAAAGCGCATTCCAGGTTTTCGGCCGGCTTTCCCCATCAAGTTGCACGGCAATATACAATGCCAGCCGATCGTCCAGGTTCGACAGCTTGAGTCCGGTGATTTCCTCAATACGGCTAAGGCGATAATCCAGGGTATGGCGATGAATAAACAACGCATTGGCGGCGACGCTGGTCATATTATTATGTTGAAACCAGACTTCGAGTGTCCGCTGCAATTGTCCATTCTTATCCATCAGCTTCAGTTTCGTTATCGGCATAAGTAATTCCGTTTCCTGCCAGCCGCCTTGCAAACGCTGTAATAATACCGGCAACTTTAAATCTCGGTAATTATAACAGCGCGCTTGCGGCAAGCGCCGCTTGCCAATCACCATGGTGGAATGCGCGGTCTGCCAGGAGCGGGCAATACTATTCCGGCCGGGAAAATAATTTCCCAGCGCGAAACGGATTCGTAAATGTCCCTGATTTTTCATTGAGGTCAATAAAGTCTGAAACTGCCGAAGATGTTCCTGTTCATCCCAACGTCCGTACTTGTTGAAAGCCGGTCTTAATACTGCCAGTTCTGTCAGGGAAATAATGGCTATCAGATTCTTCTCTTCCGGCCGCGCCAATAGACTTTGCAATTCCTGTAATTCCTCAATGGGATTTTCAACATCAAGCTGGCCACTGTCTATCTCAATAGCCACGGCGACGCGGGGCTGAGCCAGGTCGATTCCCATCCGCTCTGCCCATTCCTTTAGCATGGGAGAAATTTCATCCGCGCGGATAAGACTGTGCACCAATTCTTCACGCAAACGATTATCCTGCGCCAGGAAATACAGTAGTTTGGCCTGCTCGACCATCATTTCCGCCGCCATACAGACCAATTCGCCATATTGCCGCAACTGAACGGGATTACCGGTAAGACCAATAACGCCAACCAGTTTACCGTCTATTTTCAAGGGCAGATTAGTACCCGGCCGAACGCCATAGAGATGTTCCGCCATGCTATTATCGACCTCGACGATACGCCCTTGGGAAAGCACCAGCAGCGCGCCCTCATGCAACTCGCCTATTCGCTCGGGATCGCCGCTGGCGATAATTTTGCCTGTTGCATCCATGACATTAACATTTACATTAATTATCTGCATTGTTTTAATAACAATTTGGCGGGCTAGTTTTGGTTCTAAAAACGCATTCATTGCTGTTCTCTCATCGATCCGATATCCCGAGGCGGAATAAAACCACTCATACGCAATTTCGGTTGACGATGTTATAAAAATTCCGCCACGGGAAAAACCGGTCATCGGACGCTAATTCACACTGTCCGCGTCAGACATGCCCTCCTCCCTCCGGCGAGGGTTGTTGGCATATACCGATAAGCCTGCCGATGTTTTCGCAGACTCTGGTCACATTCGCCGGGCCGGCGCGTAATAGCGCGGCCAGCTCGCCGTTGTCGGGAATAATACCGAAAATGGCGTCTATGCCTTCGGCATGCAATTCCTCGCTGCCCCGGCCGATGCGTCCCGCCAGCGCAATCACCGGCACCTGTTGCGCTTTTGCCGTTCTGGCTACACCGTAAGGCGTTTTGCCGAATTTGGTCTGAAAATCAATGCCGCCCTCACCGGTAAAACAGTAATCGGCGTGGGCAAGTTTTTCCGGCAAGCGACTGTATTCCACCACGATATCAATGCCCTTCTTCAGTTCACAGCGGGTAAACGCCAGCAGTCCGGCGCCAAGCCCTCCCGCGGCGCCGGCGCCGGCCAGGCGGGCGACATCCCGTCCGAACTGCCGCTGAATAACCCCGGCATAATGGGCCAGATTGGCGTCCAACTCGACGACCATTTCCGGCGTGGCCCCTTTTTGCGGACCGAAAACATGCGAGGCGCCCTGTGCGCCGCACAACGGGTTGGTCACATCGCAGGCGACGATAATTTCCGTTTCGGCGATGTCCGGCGCCAGCCCCGTCGCATCGATACGTTGCAAGCGGCCCAGGGCGCCGCCGCCCAAGGGCAGCCGTCCGCCGTCTTTATCGTAGAACCGCACCCCCAGCGCCTCGGCCATGCCCGCTCCGCCGTCATTGGTGGCGCTGCCGCCGATGCCCAGGATGATCCGCCGTATTCCCCGCTTCAGACAGGCATTGATCAACTCGCCCGTACCATAGGTGGTGGCCGCAAGGGGATCGCGCTTTTCCCGGACAACATGCTGTATCCCGCTGGCCGACGCCATCTCGATTACCGCCGTTTTGCCATCGCCCAGGATGCCGTAGCAGGCATCCACCGCGTCTCCCAACGGCCCGACGACCTTTTGCCGAAACAATTGTCCCCCGGTGGCGTCCACCAGCGATTGCACCGTTCCTTCACCGCCATCCGCCATGGGGACATGAACGTACCGGGCGTCGGGGAAAACCGCCTTGAGCCCCCGCTCCATCGCAACGCAGACTTCTTTGGCCGTCATGCTCTCTTTGAAGGAATCCGGCGCCAGGACAAATGTTAATGTGTGCATGAAATTCCCTTAATCAATCTAAATAATAAAACCGTAAAACACGACGGCGATAACAGTCATGGTCCCGCCGACCATCGCTTCATAAGGAATCAGTCCCATACGCTGTTTGATGGACATCGCCATGCTATTGGCCGTGACATGGAAGTAATTTCCCTGCGGCAGCGAATCTATCACCGTGGCGCCGGTATGCACCATGACCGCCGATGACAGCGCCGGAATGCCGATATGGATAATCGTGGCGCCGAAAGTGCCGGTCGCCAGTATGACGCCAGTTGAGGTGGATGCGGTGGCGGCCGCCATCAGGATACCGGAGATGGGCGCCAGAAATGTTCCCGAAATGCCGGCGGAATTAATCAGGGCGATGACCTGCTGCGACAGATTCGATGCGCCGATTAATCCGGCTATGGCACCCGCGCCAATCAGGATAAGCACCGTCGCCGTCATTTTTTCGATACCCGATGTGGTGTATTTTACGATCTGTTTTCTTTGCCCCATCGCCAGCATGCCGATAACGCCCGCTATGGGTAACACATACAAGGCATCCAGCTTAACGCGGCTTAAAAAGGCAATATGCAATATCGAACCGAGCGGATTTATCATCAATAGAACAATGGCGACTGCCGGCGCGACAACCGCCATGCCCAGCGACGGGCCGGCATTACTATCGCCATTATCCAGTTCGGCCTCATTATCCGGGACCTGCGGTCCTTTGTGCTTTATCAGTGAAGCCAGAATAACGGTAATACAAAGCCCACCCACGGCGGGAAGCAAACCGGCCAGCATGACATCGCTTAAGCCCAGGTGAAAACCGTTGGCGGCCGCAATGGTATTGGGATTGGGGGAGATAATATTGCCCGCTTTACCGCCGCCGGAAAGCGCCAATAATAATGCCGTTTTGGATATGCCCATGCGATTGCCCACCGATAAAGCGATAGGCGCCACAATCAGCACGGCCACCGGAATAAATACACCCACCGCGGTAATGACCAGGGTGGCCAGCGCCAGCGCGAATATCGCCTTCCCCTCGCCCATACGACGAACAATTTCCCGAGCGATAGTGCCGGCCGCGCCGGATTCCATCATAACTCCCGCCAGAATACCCGCCGCCAGAACCCTGATGACCGTACCCATTATGCTTTGCGTGCCAGAAATCAATAGAGTGACGGTTTGCTCCAGGTTGGCCCCACCAATGACGGCGCCGGCAATAGCGCCGAAGAACAGGGCGTAGACCGGATTTATTTTTTTCAATATTAAAAATATGGCGATAAATAATCCCAATAAAGCGCCATACCAAGTCAATGCCACACCTTGCATGGTAGTCATACTCCTGATTGAAATGTCGGTTTTTTAATTGAAGAGATAAATTATAAATTTCATCAAATATATCCCGCATGTCGGTTTTTAACGCCGATAATAAACACGCAAAGATTATCCTTGGCGAATTGATTTTTTTATATATCCGGTTGGCTAAAAAAGCAGGTCGAAAAAACATAAATATTGCGCCCAACGTCCAGATAAAAGTGATATCAATCGCAATTTTCTTCGCGTCGTTTCTCTCTTCGGTGGTTTCGCCACAACCAGAGGCGTCGTTCGGGCGCCAGGCCGCTTGCCGGCGCCGGCGCTGGCCAGGCGCCCTGGTGTGCGGTACCTTGCCGTCATCCGCAGGGTAAGGCTGCCGCCGGCCAGCCATGGGCGAAACCGGGCCAGGCGTGAACGGGTTGCGGCCTTTGCCGACAGGGTCAGGCGCGCGGCTTAAAGGGAAGAACATTTTTTTGCGGCAGGGTATGTCAATAAAAATTCATTATTATTTTATGCAAAACCGCCCTCTGACTATTTCAGCCCTCTTCCCGACCGGATCTTATGCGACGTTCGTGCGGACCCGCATGTTTGCATTACAGCACGGTGATTAAGGACAAAATTATTTAATAGACGCCGAAACAGTTCTGTTGTATTGATATTGAAGTTCGATTGAATATTATTTTCTAGGCATCTTTCTGACGCGCTCAGACGGAATACTTTCTGATAAAACGGCAAGGAAATGATATGTCTGAAAAGGGCTTACTCTTTAGCGACGCCGTCATGACGCTGGAAAACAGGCACTGGCGCAACGTCGGGCCTTCCCCGGCCTCGGCCACGGCCGCGCTCGAAGCGGGTAAAATTCTGTTCTTTCCCTATCTGGCCTTTTCATTGTCCGCCGGCGAACAGGCCTTGCTTGACCCCCGCCTGGTGGATCCAAAGCGAAAAAATATCAGTTTCCATCCGGCGCCAGGCAGACTCACCGGCGTGGCGGTCCCTGAGCGGCAAGCGGAGATCCGCGCCCTGCTGGAAAGGTATTATCGGCATTGCCTGCAATTGCTGGAGCATGTCCTGCCGGATTACCGGCACGCCGTGCGCGAGCCGGTGGGGACGCTGCGGCTACATCCCATCGCCGCCTGGGGCGCGAAAGCCTCCTGGCGTAAAGACGATAGCCGGCTGCATGTGGATGCCTTCCCCTCCCGGCCAACCCATGGGGCGCGTATTCTCAGGGTGTTCACCAACATCAATCCCAACGGGGAACATCGCGCCTGGCGGGTGGGCGAACCTTTCCCCTCCCTGGCGCGTCGCTACCTGCCGCGCCTGGGCCGCTATTCGCCGTTCAGCAGTTGGCTGCAACAGGTTATCGGCATAACCAAGACCCGCCGCAGCCGTTACGATCACGTGATGCTGAAACTGCACGACGCCATGAAAGCGGATGAAGACTATCAACAACACGGCCCGCAACTGGCGCTGAACTTACCGCCGGGCAGCAGTTGGATCTGTTTTTCCGACCAGACCCCCCACGCGGCCATGGGCGGCCAGTTTATGCTGGAGCAGACCTTTATCCTGCCGGTTGCCGCCATGCGCGCGCCGGAACATGCGCCGATAAACGTTCTGGCGTCTTTGCTGAACAAACCCCTGCTATCCCGTGACTAAGCCGGCATTGCCGGTAACCCGGCCAGAGAACAACCGCTGAACGGCAGGGGCCGATATGGGGCGCGCGCTTGGCGTAACGGGACAAGCCGCGCGACAGGTAGCCATCGCGTTGTCTGTGGCGTAAGCTTAAAGACAGAACGAATACAGGCACGATCCTGAACCGATAACAGACGGTTTGCGGCAGGATGGTCAAACAATCAACCCAGTTGACAGAACGAGGTATGCCATGGGAACCCAGGCGGGCGACAACGACAACGGAAAAGAGCAAGAAAAAGACAAAGAGGCGGCGATTTCCGCTTTTGCGCAAAACAAACTCCTGGATGCCCGTTCATTGATTATCTCGGGCGAAATCAATCAGGCGCTGACGGAAAAAGTGGTGGCGCAGTTACTGATCCTCCAGGAAATCAACGATAAGCCCATCCGGATTTTTCTCAACAGCCAGGGCGGACATGTGGAGGCGGCGGACACCATCCACGACATCATCAAATTCATCAAGCCGGAAGTACAGATCATCGGTACCGGCTGGGTGGCCAGCGCCGGCATTACCATCTTCCTGGCGGCGCAGCACAAAAACCGTTTCGCGCTGCCCAACACCCGTTTCATGATTCACCAGCCCCTTGGCGGCGTGCAAGGCCAGGCGACCGATATCGAAATCGAAGCCAAGGAGATTTTGCGGATGCTCGATCGGGTTAATCGCCTTATCAGCGACGCCACCGGCCAGCCACTGGAAAAAGTACGCAAGGATACCGATCGCAATTTCTGGCTTAGCGCCTCGGAAGCACTGGACTACGGTATCGTGGGCAGTATTATCGCTTCCCATGCCGAATTGCCCTGACGCGCCGCCGCATCCCCCTCATATATACCTTAAATACATCGGGTTGCATCGCGGCGGCAAGTAAGCGACAAATTCGTCGGGAACGAATTTGAACCGCCAACGGCGGGCCTCCGGTGAGAGACAGGATGTCTCTCATGCCTCCCCAGGAGCATAGCCAACTATGTGACTGGGGTGAGCGAACGCAGCCAACAAAGAGGCAGCTTGATGTATGACAACCCTATACTCTGAATACATCGAGTGGCATCGCGACCGGTATTTCCGCCGCAAACCGCGCCCCTAGGCCACGCTATCCGGCTTTTCCATTTGCTTCCATTTGGTGTGTGACAGCATGATCCTGATCAATTTTTTGCCGATCAATATCCACTAGGTTTTATTTAACGAGGATAACCACCAAATTTAACATTGCCTCTTCGCAATTAAGGCAACGTGAAGTATTTAGGGTATAAACAAAGCGAGTCGCTGGCTTTTACCGGAGAACGGTCATGTATATGAAGCAACGACGGGAAATCATTCTCGATTATATCAAAGCACATGATTGGGTTAGCGTTGATTCTCTGGCGGCATTATTTTCCGTTTCCGGCAGAACCATACGCAGCGATTTAACTTACCTCGCTTCATTTGGATTAGTCCAGCGGGTGCATGGCGGCGTCATTTTCACACACCATGCCCTGCTAACGCAATTGGCCGGCAATAATCAGGATCTCAGTAAAATATTGCGCAGCAACGGCGACAGGGAAGACAATAACGCCGCCGACCTTGTCGATCGTGTGCGGCCGAAAAAAAGCCGTGGCGGAAAGGTCTGCATTCTGGGGACGTTCTTCGTGGATATCATTACCAAGGTCGATCATTTGCCCATCAAAGGCGGCGAATTACTGCCGGCGTCGGATATCTCCTTTGGTCCGGGCGGCAAAGGCGCCAACCAGGCTTTAGCCGCCGCCGCGGCCGGCGCGGCGGTGCATTTCGTCGCCAAGGTCGGCACTGATCAGTTCGGCAAAATGGCCTATGATCATCTCGTCGCCTCGGGCATCGAATCTTTTATGCTTTATCAAACCCCGGACGCAGCCACCGGTTGCTCCACCATCTATGTTTCCCAGGAACAAGGCGAAAGTATTATCGCCATCCATCCCGGCGCGAATAAGAAACTCACCGAACCGGAGATAACCGCCATGCATGAAAAAATATCGGCGGCGGATATTTTTTTATTACACACCGGTAATAATATCGATGCCATAGCCGGCGCGCTTAAACTGGCTAATTTATTGAATGTCCCGGTGGTATTGAACCCCGCGCCGTTCACCGAGGAAATTCGGCCCTATCTGTCACGGGTGGATATTATTATTCCCAATGCCCATGCCGCCTCACGATTATCGGGTATGGATATCAACGGATTATCCGACGCCAAGGCGGCCGCCAGGACAATATACAGTCTGGGAGTGAAAACCGTCATTATTACCCTGGGCGAATCCGGCGCATTATTATTTTGCAATTCCACGTTTTACCACTTCCCCGCTTACCCATCGGTCAAGGTGGACACCACCGGCGCCGGCGATGCGTTCTGCGGGGCTTTCTGCGCCATGATGGCCCAGGGCGGCGATGTATTTTATGCAATGAATTACGCCTCCGCCTTCGCCTCGCTGGTGATAGAAAAAGAAGGCGCGGCCACGATGCCCGTTCAGGACGAAGTCAGACATCGTCTGAAAGACGTCCCGGTTTTACCCTGAACGGCAACGTGTTTTAACACGTTGACTGGAACTACTTTCGATGGGATGGTTTTCCCAGGGCAGGATAGTCATTTCTCATTCGAATAAGTTGCGTTGTCTCGCGACGGCGACCGCGACAAACCAAAAGCGGCGCAACTGATATACCTTGAATATTTCAAGTTGCATAAACAACACAGGAGAGTAAACATGAAAGCCAGTAAGAAAGCTTTCGGCGTTATGCCGGCGGCAATGACATTATGGCAAGCCGATCAGTCCTATGATAAAAAAGGCATGGAGAAATATCTTCGCTGGCTGATCGATCAAGGCGCGCACAGCTTATCGATCTGCGGTAGCACCGGCGAAAATATCGCGATGGAAATAAACGAGCAAAAAGCGATTATCGATCATGTCGTCAAATTTATTGACGGCGAGGTGCCGGTATATTGCGGTACCGGACGCTACGCAACGTTGCATACGGTTGAATTGAGTAAATTTGCCGAGGATGCCGGCGCTGACGGGGTAATGGTGATATTGCCTTTTTATCTCAATCCTCATAAACGCGCGGTGATGGAGCATTTCCGCGAGCTGCGTAAAAATATCGATATCGATATTATGATATACAACAATCCCTGGTTCGCCGGTTATGAACTGACCGTTCCGGAAATCACCACTTTACTGGACGAGGGCGTGGTGAATTCCATTAAAGCGGCCCATGGCGACGCCAACAGGGTCCATGAATTGAAATTTCATTGCGGTGATCGTTTGGATGTTTTCTATGGCCATGATTATGCCGCCATGGAAGGTCTATTGGCCCGAGCCGATGGATGGCTAAGCGGCTTTCCCGCCATTTTGCCAAAACCTTGCCGGCAATTATTCGATATTTGTTGCCTGGAGAAAGATGTGGAAAAAGCCAATCGGCAACAATATAAAATGCAGCCTTTTATTGATTATTTCTTTTATGACAAAACCGATGGCGTACCCCATTGGCAGGAAATTTGTAAATATGTTCTGGCCGCGCAGGGTCTGGAGGTGGGCTTGCCCCGCAAACCGTTAGGCGCCCTTGATGAACGGAATAAAAAGAAGGTCGATAAGTTGCTGGCGGAATTGCTCTAGCCCGGCGACAGCCGCCGTCTTTGACGAATCGGGCGGCAAGACGGCGCGCGCCGGCGAAAGGCCCATAAAAATCATGACGGCAAGGAGGCGCGTCCGCCGGCGGCTTTATCACACTTACCCACCCTACAACCCGGATCCGCGGAGAGTAAAATGAATATCGAGGGGAGTCAAACCACGCTCAACGCCGTCAACCTATCCTCGGCGCGGGATATGCGCAAGGTGGCGATGGCCAGCGCTATCGGCACCATGATCGAGTATTATGATTTCACGCTGTACACCACCGCCACCGCGCTGGTTTTCAATAAGATTTTTTTCCCCAGCTATGATCCCCTGATGGGATCGCTGGCCGCGTTCACCACCTATTTCGTCGGTTATTGCAGCCGGCCGCTGGGCGGGGTTATTTTCGGGCATTTCGGCGATCGGTTCGGGCGCAAAATCATGTTGCTGCTGACCCTGATGATCATGGGCATCGGCACATTTTTAATCGGCCTCATCCCGCCTTATGCGCAAATCGGCGTTTGGGCGCCGATCATGCTGGTCATACTGCGCATCCTGCAAGGTATCGGCATTGGCGGCGAATACGGCGGCGGCATGACCATGATGGTGGAGCACGCGCCGGCGGAAAAAAGGGGCTTTTACAGCTCGCTGGTGCATATCGGGGTTCCGGCCGGATTTTTAGTGCCGATTATCCTGATAGGCGTTCTGGAGAATACCCTGAGCCCGGACGGCTTTCTGAACTGGGGATGGCGGATCCCGTTCCTGCTGAGCCTGGCGTTGCTGGCGGTGGGCATTTTTATCCGGTTTCATATTGCTGAGACGCCGTCTTTCAAACGGGTGCTGCAAACCGGCGGCCGGGTAAATGTGCCGGCATTCGAGGCCATCAGGCATCATCGCCACAATATGCTGTTTGGCATTGGCGCCAAGGTGGCGGAAAGCGGCCTGTTTAACATCTATGCGGTGTTCGCCATCAGTTACGGCGTCAATGTGTTGAAACTGCCTAATACGCTGTTGCTGAACGGCGTATTACTGGCCTGTTTCCTGGAATGTTTTACCCTGCCGTTGTTCGGCGCGCTAAGCGATCGCTTCGGCAAACGCACTGTCTATTGCGCCGGAATGCTGTTCCAGGCCGTGCTGGCTTATCCGTTTTTCCTGCTGCTCGACAGCGGTTCGACGCCGCTTATCTATCTGGCCATCGCCGCCGGGCTGGCGCTGGGCCACGGTTCGGTCTATGGCGCCCAGGGCGCGTTTTTCTCGGCGTTGTTTCCGGCGAATATTCGATACAGCGGGTTGTCCATGGTACAGCAGATAGGACCTATCCTGGGCGGGGGGATTTCGCCCCTGGTGGCCACGGCATTATTGATTCGCTTTGGGGATCACGCCATGGTGACCGTCTATATGGCGGCCATCGCCCTGTTATCGGCGTTGTGCGCGCTGGCGCTGCGTCCGTCCCGCGAGGACGCCTGACCCGGTCAAAGAGGCATATCCGCCTGCCGACGGGCCCCATGGTCTCGCTGTCGTCGGCAACACCGCCCCATTCACTCGCCCCATTCACGTAATGTCGGCTTCGGCGACAGTCCATATTTTGCCCGTTCATTCAAAAAGAGTTTTGGCCTGTCGCCAAAGGTGTTTCGGCAAACATCGGCCAATCAGATCGCCATACAACCCTGCTATGGCACCCTATCCTCTCTGTAAAACGCTGCGGGCGCTTATTCGGCTGGCGGCGTGATATGAACGGATAGCCCATGCCCGTGCCGACGTCCAGCACAAACATTCAAGTGAATGTTTGCCAAAAACCACGCCGTCGTGGCGGAAACGCTGAAATCGGCCAATATAATGAAACATTACTGTATCACCCGCCAGCGAACGGGAACGGCCTTGCCCTGACCGCGATGCCGGACATGACCGGGATATCAACACGGCGAGCGACATGCAGGGCAAAGGCGCAACGGAACCTATGGCGGCGGGACAGGTCGTGGAAGCCCACGGCGGCCTGGGTAAATCCGCCCTATCGGCAGTCGCGGGCCAAGAAGTGGAAAGCCCCGCCGTTTACGGCGGGGAGCAGTCACAGTATAGTTTCGTTGGTCCATCAGCAATAATCGTTTGTACCCGATAGATTTCTCCTTGCGGACAGCGGGTATGACTCAACGTGAGAAGACGCATTATGTCCATGAGCTTTCGCTCCCTCTATCAGCATGGCTTTGCCCGGGTTGCGGCCTGCACCGTACCTTGCGCCCTGGCGGAACCCTCGGTTAACGCCCGCGCCGTCGCCGACGCGGCGACAAGTCTAGACGCCCAGGGCGTCGCGCTGGCCATTTTCCCCGAGCTGGCCCTTTGCGGCTATTCCATTGAAGATCTGTTATTGCAGGATGTCCTGCTGGACGCGGTGGAGCGCGCCGTCGGCCAGTTGCTGGCCGACAGCGCCGATCTGCGCACCATGCTGGTGGTGGGCGCGCCGCTGCGCCATGCCGGCCGGATTTACAATACCGCCCTGGTCATGCACCGGGGCAGGCTTTTAGGCATTGTGCCCAAATCCTACCTGCCCACTTATCGCGAATTTTATGAAAGGCGCCAGTGCGCGCCCGGCGACCAAAGCGCCGGCACCCTGCGCCTGGCGGGCCAGGACGTGCCCTTTGGACCGGATTTACTGTTTGCCGCGCAGGATGTGCCGGACTTCGTGCTGCATGTGGAAATTTGCGAGGATTTCTGGGTGCCCATTCCCCCCAGCGCCGAAGCCGCGCTGGCCGGGGCGACGGTCCTGGCCAATCTTTCCGGCAGCCCGATAACCATCGGCCGCGCCGATACGCGCCGGCAGTTGTGCCGTTCCCAGTCCCTGCGCTGCCTCGCCGCCTATCTTTACGCCGCGGCGGGCGTGGGCGAGTCCACCACGGAGGTGGCCTGGGATGGCCAATGCGTCATCTATGAAAACGGCGAGTTGCTGGCACAAACCCCGCGGTTTACCGATCAGGGCCAGTGGGCCATGGCAGATATCGATCTTGATCTGTTGCGCCAAGAACGGATACGGATGGGCACCTTCGACGACAACCGCCGAACCCATCAGGCGCGGGTCGGCGCGTTTCGCCGGGTGTCCTTCACCCTGGCGCCCCGCGACGCGGACTATGGCTTCGCGCGCAAGGTAGAACGCTTCCCCTTCGTCCCGGCCGATCGCGAACGCCTGTCCCAGGATTGCTACGAGGCCTATAATATTCAGGTAGCCGCCTTGACGCAGCGAGTGCGCGCCACGGGCGTCAAACGTATGGTGATTGGCGTGTCTGGGGGACTGGATTCGACCCAGGCGCTGATCGTGGCCACCAAGGCGGCGGACCGGATGCAGATGCCCAGGGAACATATCATCGCCTGCGCCTTGCCGGGATTCGGCACCGGCGATGAAACCCGCAAGAACGCCCTGAGCCTGATTCAATCCATCGGCGCCACCTATCGGGAAATCGACATCCGTCCCGCCGCCAACCAGATGCTGGCGGATATCGGCCATCCTTACGGCCGGGGCGAAAAAGTCTATGACGTCACTTTTGAAAACGTCCAGGCCGGCCTGCGCACCGATTACCTGTTCCGGCTGGCCAACCATGTCAACGGCATCGTGGTCGGCACCGGCGATCTGTCGGAAATGGCGCTGGGTTGGTGTACTTACGGCGTGGGCGATCAGATGTCCCACTATCATGTCAACGCCGGCGTGCCGAAAACCTTGATTCAGCACCTGATCCGCTGGGTTATCGCGTCGGGCCAATTCGACAAGACGGTGGCGGATACGCTGGAAGCCATACTGGCCACGGAAATCTCTCCGGAACTGGTGCCAGCCGACGCCGCCGGCGCCATGCAAAGCACCGAGGCCATCATCGGTCCCTATGACTTACAGGATTTCAATTTATTTTATACTCTGCGCTATGGCTTCCGGCCCTCGAAAATCGCCTTCCTGGCGTTGCACGCCTGGTCGGACGCCGCCGCCGGCGACTGGCCGCCCGGTTATCCCGACGCCAAGCGCCGCGCCTATCCGCTGCCCGAGATCCGTCGCTGGCTGCGGGTGTTCCTACACCGCTTCTTCACCCTGAGCCAATTTAAGCGATCCGCCTCGCCGAACGGCCCCAAGGTGACTGCCGGCGGCAGCCTGTCGCCGCGCGGCGATTGGCGCGCGCCTTCCGACGGCAATGCCCGGATCTGGATTGAGGAACTGGAATCCGGCGTACCGGAACAATAGCCGCCGCCGGCACGGCGGGTTTGCCCGCCCCCTGGCCGGCCCGTGCGGCGACATGCCCGCCGCCGGGCCGCGCCCATAGCCCGACGGCCCGTAACGACGGGGCCAGGTGCTGTCCAGGCCGCCATAAAATCGTCACAATTATGCTATTAAGACGTCATTTCCCCGTCATATCCTCCTTCCTCACTCTTTTGCGGCCTCTGGCGGGAACCCCATGATTTCAGCACTTACCCCCTGGCAACTGCGCGCGTTGGGCGATGTCGGCGCGCTTTATCAGGTGCCGTCCTTCAACGAAACGGCCGAGCCCGGCATCCTGCGTTTCGGCCTGATAGCCGACCCGCAATACGCCGACGCCGATATGTCCCACGGCCGCTATTACCGGCATAGCCTGCGAAAACTGGCCACGGCCATCGCCGGGCTAAACGAATGGCCGCTGGATTTCGTCGTCACCCTGGGAGATCTGGTGGATCGCGACTGGCAGAGTTTTCGCGCGGTCCAGCACGGCTATCAGGCCCTGCGCCATCCCCATGTCGTCGTCATGGGCAACCATGACGCCGCGGTCCTGTCACGCCGGCTGGCCGACCAGCATCCCCCGCTGGGACTGCCCAAGTTTTACTTCCAGTTCCGCATCGCCGGTTACCGCATTATCGCCATCGACGGCAACGATATCAGCCTGTATTGCAACCCGGCCAACGGCGACGACCGGCAACAGGCGCAGCGCATGCTGGCGCAATTGGCGGCCGAACAAAAACCCCAGGCGCAGGACTGGAACGGCGCGCTGAGCAACCGGCAACTGCAATGGCTGGAAACCTGCTTGCAGGACGCCCAGGACTGCCGTGAAACAATCGTGGCGCTGGGGCACTACCCCCTGGCGCCGGCCGGCCGGCATAATCTCTGGAACGACGAAACCGTGGCGGCGTTGTTATGCCGCCACCGGACCCGGGTCTATTTCGCCGGCCATCAGCACGGCGGCGCCTACCAACGTATCGCCGATACCGATTTCATCACCTTGAAAGGCATGGTGGACGGCGAAGACACGATCCCCTATGCCATCGTGGAACTCCGCGGACGGGAAATGACCCTAAGCGGCCATGGCCCGGAATTGAGCCGAATCCTGCCTTGATCTTCATGTACCCGCGCCGGCGATCCGTTGCGGATTGCCGCGGGCTTTTCTCTGGTTAAATCCCCCGCAGGCGAGTAATGTTGAAACATTATGGGACAGCGCTTGCGGGCCCCCTACAGATTCTTTTTTTGTTTTGAATCCAGGCTGGAGAAAAATTGATGACCGAGAAAAAAGCGACCCTTACCCTAAGCAGTCAACAGGCCCTGACGCTGGACCTTAATCAGGGGACGGCGGGCCCGGCCGCCCTGGACATTCGTCCTTTCGGCGCCGGGGATCTGTTTACCTATGACCCCGGTTTTACCCATACCGCCGGCTGCGAATCCGCCATTACCTACATCGACGCCCGGCACAGCGTGTTGCTGCATCGGGGATATCCGGTGGAACAGTTGGCCCAGTCCTGCTCCTTTCTGGAAGTCTGTTATATCTTGTTGCACGGCGAAGCGCCGAGCAAAGAAGAATACGGCGCGTTTACCGAAACCATCACCCGGCATACGCTAATCCACCAGCAAATCACCCGCATGTTCAGCGGGTTTCGCCGAGACTCCCATCCGATGGCGCTGATGTGCGCGGTGGTAGGGGCGCTGGCGGCTTTTTACCACGATCAGTTGGACGTCAATAACCCGGAACACCGGGAACTGGCGGCGGTCAGGCTACTGTCGAAAATGCCGACGCTGGCGGCGATGTGCTATAAATATTTCAGCGAACAGCCTGCGGTTTACCCCAAGAATTCCCTGTCCTATGCCGGGAATTTCCTGCATATGCTGTTCGCCATTCCGGCGGAGGACTACCAGGTCAATCCCGTGCTGGAACGCGCCATGAACCGCATCCTGATCCTGCATGCCGATCACGGCCAATGCCCCTCCACCACCGCGGTCAGGACCGCCGGCTCCTCCGGCGCCAATCCGTTCGCCTGCATCGCCGCCGGACTGGCGTCGCTATGGGGGCCGATGCACGGCGGGGCCAATGAAGCCTGCATGCGGATGCTGGAAGACATCAGCACCCTTGATCGCGTGCCGACTTTCGTCAACCGGGCCAAAGACCGCCATGATTCGTTCCGTCTGCTGGGTTTCGGCAACTCCGTCTACCACCATTTCGATCCCCGAGCGGCCATTTTGCGTAAAACCTGCCATGAGGTGCTCAGCGAGCTGGGCATGAAGGACGATTTGCTGCAAGTGGCCGTTGAACTTGAGCATATCGCCATGACCGACGCCTACTTCCTGGAAAACAAGTTATATCCCAGCGCCGATTTCTACACCGCCATCATACTGAAAGCCTTCGGTCTGCCGCCCAGCATGTTTACCGTGGTTTCGGCGGTGGGTCGCACCATCGGCTGGATAGCGCACTGGAACGAGCTGCACAGCCAGCCCGCCCAGATTTATCGTCCGCGTCAGGTCTATACCGGCCCGGCGCGCCGTGAATACCTCTCGAAACTGAAATAGCGCCGTCGGGGGATAAACATCGCTATCCCCCGCTTTTGGATTCTGACGACGGGCTCACTCACACTCTGCCGGCTGCGTGGTTATTCCGGCGGAGAAAAATAACCACATATTAATTGTGAGAATCAAATTCTCTCCGAGATTGTGATCAACTGAACACCACTTTGTGAAAGCGTTAAAAATAACGCGAATCCGGCGCCATCCATTTAGGCAAACGTCTAATGGAATACAACTCACTCGGTGAAATAATTTTCCTACGTATTTAATCTCAAAATAATGCGTGTTACCTCGCGGCCATCGCGAACGCCGCCAACAAAGAGGCAGCACGAAGTATGACGAGTATTGAGGTCGGGAATAGTAATCCCGAAATAAACCATGCTAAATCCTGATATCTTGATTACCGGCGCCCACGTGATTGATCCGACAAGAAAAGTTGATGAAATTGCTGATGTGCGCATTGTGGGCGATGCCATTATTGATCCGAAAACGCCGGTCACGTCGGCGACGATGAATATTGACGCTCGGGGTTATTATCTTTTTCCCGGTCTTATTGATTTCCATGCTCATGTATTTTCCCAGGGCACTGAATATGGCGTACCGGCCGATTTGGCCACGTTACCTTTTGGCGTCACCACCGTGGTGGATGCCGGTTCGGCCGGTTCGGCGAATTATGAACTTTTTCACCGGCAGATTATTTCCCAAAGCCAGGTGAGGATTAAAAGTTTTCTCGCTGTTTCGTCACCGGGCCAAACGTGGGACGAAGAAAATCAGGATCCGGCAAAATACGATATTGAAAAAATCAAAATGCTATTTCGCCGATATCCGGACAATTTGGCGGGCTTGAAACTTAAGCAGGAGCGGGGGGTGGTGGGCGAGCTTGGCGTCGAACCCATGCGGGCGTCCGTGGCCGTGGCGGAAGCACTGGGTTGCCCGGTGGCGGTGCATACCACCGACCCGGTGATCCCCGCCGACGAGCTGGCGCGCCTGTTCCGGCCGGGTGATATTTATGCCCATGCCTTCCATGGCAAAGGCAGCACGATTATCGGCGCCGACGGACATGTATTGGCCGGTATCCTTGAGGCCCGCCGTCGCGGCGTCATTTTCGATTGCGCCCACGGTCGCAGCCATTTTTCCCTGAAAACCGCCGGCCGGGCCATCGGCGAGGGTTTCTATCCGGATGTTATCAGCAGTGACTTGTCCCGTTTCAGCTTTAATAAGGCCCCGGCATTCAATTTGCCTTGGGTGATGTCGAAGTTGCTGGCGTTGGGCATGCCGCTATATGACATTGTGGCGGCCGTCACCGCCACGCCGGCCCGGCTGCTGAACCTGTCCTTTGACATCGGCACGCTGGCGCCAGGCGCTTGCGCCGATGTGGCGTTGTTTCGTCTGGCGGCCGGCCGGCCGGTGTTTGAGGATATCCACGGCGAGTCGTTGGTCGGGGAAAACCTTCTGATACCCCAAATCACCTGGCGCGCCGGCGAAATGGTCTATCGGCAAAACGGATTCGCACCACTTAATTGAGGATATTATAATGAACGCACGCTGGTTACGTATCGGCGGAACTTTGATGCTCGGCATGTTCGTCTCCTACATCGACCGAACCAATCTGTCGGTTTCGCTGCCTTCGGTGGCGCATGACCTGGGGTTTGGCGGCGCTTCGTTCGCCACGGTGTCGGGCTGGGTGCTTACCGCATTTCTCATAGGCTATATTTTCGCCAATATCTTCGGCGGTATTTTCACCTCGCGCAGCGATCCGAAAAAAGTCGCCATAATGATGATGGGGCTCTGGTCGCTGTCAACCCTTGTCACCGGCATGGCGCAATCCATTGTATTGCTGGTCATTTGCCGGCTTATCCTGGGGATTGCCGAAGGGATTTACTGGCCGCAGCAATCCCGTTTCGTCAAATTGTGGTTTTCGCCGAGCGAGCTGACCCGCGCCAATAGCGTTATCCAGTATTACGGCCAATTTCTGGCGCTGGGACTGGGGTTCATCATCCTCACGCCGATTCACGGCGCGCTGGGCTGGCGCAATCTGTTTTATCTGTGCGGCGGCATTGGTCTGGTCATCATGGTGCCGCTTTACGCCCGGACCCTGATGAATACCGCCGATGCGCCCTACCCCGAAAAACCCGCCGACAGTGCGCAGACGGACCGGCCCCGGCTGACGCTGGAGGCGTTCGGCGGTCTGTCCTTCGGGCTGGTCATTTTCACTTATCTGACGCAGGGCATGCTGTTTTGGGGCATCACCCTATGGATCCCGCTGGCGGTGAAATCCATCGGCTTCACCGGCATGGGCCAGGCCTTCGGCTCCGCGCTGCCCTACCTCGCCGCCGTCGTGCTGGCCGTTCCCATGGCCTATATCAGCGACAGAACCGGCAAGCGCATACTGATCGCCGCGCTGGGGCTGCTTATTCCGGGTTGTTTGCTGTTGCTGCTGCCCGAGGTGAATAACGGCTATCTCAAACTGGCGCTGATTACCATCGCCATGGGCTATTACGCCAGCAGTTTCACGCCCAACATCTGGTCGATCATTCAAAGCAATGTCCGGCCCCATGCCATCGGCGCGGCGGCGGGCATTGTCAACGGCGTGGGCGCCGGCGGCGGCGGTACCCTGGCCGGCCTGATGGTGGCCCGCATCTACGCCTCCACCGGCTCTTATATGTCCGGATTCATGATCCTGGGCGGGCTGGTGGCGCTGGGAGGCTTGTCCTTGCTGTGCTACGGTTACCTGCGCCGTCACCGGACAACCGACATACAAGGCGCCGGCATCAAGGCGTGATGCTCAGGGCGGCGAAACGGGCAACCGCTTTCGCCGTCCATCCCCCCGCCTCATCCCCGCCGGCCTTAGCGTGACAAAACTTTCACATCCCGCCCGGAAAAACGCGCTATTATAAAAAAGCCCATCGCCGGCCGTGTTCACACCCATGAAACGCCGCGGCGGCAAGACGGCCCATAAAAAGGCAATTTGTCGTAGTGAGAGTCTAGAATCGATTTGTGGGGATCCCCTGGCCGTTACCATGCAGACATCGCGTAATCTTCGTTCCACCGCCTGGCTCAGAGTGGTGGGCCTGACTCTAGCCGCTTTTATTTTTAATACCACCGAGTTCGTTCCCATCGGCCTGTTATCCGATATCGCCGCCAGCTTTTCCAAGACCGCCGCTCAAACCGGCCTGCTATTAACGGTCTATGCCTGGGGTGTGGCGCTGATGTCGCTGCCCTTCATCTTGCTGACCAGCCGCGTGGAGCGGCGCACGCTCTTGATGATCACCTTCACGGTGTTTATCGCCAGCCATGTGTTATCGTCCTTCGCCTGGAGTTTCGGCGTGTTGATGATATCCCGGCTGGGGGTGGCGGCGGCCCATGCCGTTTTCTGGTCCATCACCGCGTCGTTGGCGATGCGGGTGGCGCCGAGCGGCAAGAAAGCCCAGGCGCTGGGTTTGCTCAGCACCGGTACCGCGCTGGCGATGGTGCTGGGTTTACCGCTGGGCCGCATTATTGGCGAAGCGTTGGGCTGGCGCACCACGTTTATGATCATCGGTATCCTGGCGCTGATGATTATGCTGCTGCTGTTTAGACTGTTGCCGCCACTGCCCAGCCATCATTCCGGTTCGCTGAAAAGCGTCCCTGAACTGTTCCGGCGACCGGCGCTGGTGAGCATGTATTTGCTGGCGGTGACCGTGGTCACCGCTCACTATATCGCCTACAGCTATATCGAGCCGTTTTTGCAGCGCGTGGCCGGCATGGGTTCCGGTTTTACCACACTTATCTTGTTGATCTTCGGTGCGGCCGGCATTGCCGGCAGCCTGCTGTTTTCCCGGTTCAGCGCCCGCTATCCCTCGGGGGTGTTGCTCGTCGCCATCACCGTGCTGCTGGTTTGCCTGCTGCTGCTGCTGCCGGCGTCCGCCAGCAAAACCGGCATGATTGTCCTGACCCTGATTTGGGGCGGCGTCATGACGGCCATCGCGCTCAGTATGCAGGTAAAGGTGCTGAACCTGGCATCCGACGCCACCGATGTCGCCATGTCGCTGTTTTCCGGTATTTTCAACATTGGCATCGGTACCGGAGCATTACTGGGTAATCAGGTAAGCGAATTTATCGGCATGCGCGACATCGGGTTTATCGGCGCGCTATTCTGCGCGCTGGCGCTGGGACTGGGTGTTTTCATCACCCGACGCTTCGCCGATGTGGTCAACCGGGCCACGGACGATGCCGCGGAAAACACCGGCAACGCCACGGCCGGGGAATAGCGCCGCTCAGGGTTTTTCCGCCGTCGCGGCGCCGCCGGCGATGGAGCAGTCGGTCAGGATATGCCGCAGTTTTTCCTGCGACAGGGGTTTGGAAAACAAAAATCCCTGCAATTGGGTGCAACCGGCATCCACCAGGAATTGCTGCTGTTCTTCCGTTTCCACGCCCTCGGCGATCACTTCCAGATTCAGCTTCACACCCAAATTGGAGACGGCGGTAACGATAGCGGCGGTATCCTTCAGTTGCGTCACAAACTGCACAAAGGAGCGATCGATTTTCACGCTGTCCACCACAATATCTTTTAGCAGACTGAGGCTCGAATAGCCGGTACCGAAATCGTCCAGGGCGATGCGCACGCCGGCCTGGCGCAGTTCCGCCAATTGCTCTTTGCTATTGGCGTCGGAGTTCATGATGGCGGTCTCGGTCAATTCCAGCTCCAGCCTGTGCGGCGGAAACGTCTCCTCCGCCAGCAACTCCAGCACCATCCGCGCGAAAGCGCCATCGCGCAACTGTACCGGCGAAACATTGACCGACAGGGAGAGATCCCCGTATTTAAGTATTTCCCGGCAGGCCATGCGCAAGATCATCTTGCCCAGCGGAATGATAAGGCCCGTCTCTTCGGCCAGCGGCACAAACTGCACCGGCGAAACGGCGCCGAGTTCGTCATCTTCCCAGCGCGCCAGGGCCTCCACGCCGATAATCTGATTATCCGCCGCGCGAACCAGGGGCTGATAAGCGCAACTGATGCCGGTCCGCTGGCTCAGCGCCGTCGCCAGGGCCTTTTCCATGCGCCGTTTGCGGGTTAGGCTGGCATCCAGCGACTCGGAATAGAAACAATAGATATTTTTGCCCTGATGCTTCGCGTCATACAGCGCGGCGTCCGCTTTGCGCAACAGCGCGCCGGCGGTAATGTCCGTCGGGGTAATCAGTGTGACGCCCACGGATACCGTAACGAAGGACGAGGCGCCCGTCAGCGTGAACGGCGACTGGGTCAGTTTGATCATTCGCTGACACAGGTGCTCAGCGTCCTGCCGGCGCGTCTCGCCGTCCAACAACAGCGCGAACTCGTCGCCGCCCATCCGCGCCGCCAGACTGTTTTGCGGCGCGACATGCTGCAACCGCCGGGCAAATTCACTCAAGACGAAATCTCCGGCCGGGTGGCCGTAGGTATCGTTAATGTTTTTGAACCCGTCGAGATCCATGAGCATCAAAATGCCGCCGTTTTGTCCGCCATCATCGCGCAGCGCCACCGCGTGGCTAAGTTGCTCGTTGAGGGCCGTGCGGTTATGCAGGCCGGTAAGGATGTCGTGGTAGGCCAGATAACGGGTTTGCGCCTCCGACTCGCGCAACACGGTGATATCGTGCAGTGATATCAGCAAATACGGCAGGTCGCTTAAGATAAGCCGCGAAATGCGCACCATGATATAGACATATTTGTTGTCCGGCCCAGGCACCCTCACCCGCTCTTCATATTCCAAGGATTCGCCGGTCTCCATGACGTATTTGTCCCGTTCCTTGATATGCGCCACCAACTGATCTTCCAGCCCATCCAACGCCGTTTGACCAATGAGTTCTTCGGCCGGTTTATCGAACAACTCGCAAGCCTTGCGGTTGAGGAATACCAGCTGATATTGCCGGTCTTTCAGGAATGTGGCGTCAGGCAACGCATTGAGCACCGCCTGGCAAACGTCGAGTTTATTGAACATGACAAGGGTGTCCCCAGACTCGTTAGCGCTAATACCAAGCTTAGCAGAACTTTGCCCGACCGAGCATCGCCTTCAGGGTTCAAATTGCCCCAGTTCCCGTTGCAACTGACGATTGTACGCCAGGCGCCGTTCCACCGACGGGCCCAGTTGTTCCACCACCGCCGATAACATCAGGTTAAACAGGCAACTGAGCGGGGACAGGGCATCCCAGAATTGTCCGGTATCGGTTTTCAACTGCAACAAATCCGCCGGGAAATCCCTGGCCCAGGGGCAATAAATATCGGTGATAAGCGCCAGCGGCAATCCCCGCTGGTCGGCGGCCTGGCATAATCGCCGCGCCATGACCGAATAGGCGCGGGTATCGGTTACCACCAAATAAGGTTGGTGGAACTCGGAATTCAGCGATTCAACATAAGTGCCGGACAATCCATCGGCGAACCAGACGCGCGGACGCAAATATTCCAGTTGGCTGAAAAAGGCGTTGGCCATGCCCCGGGTCGACTGGATGCCAATCACGAATACCGCATCGGCGGTGGCCAGCCGCCGGCATATCCTGGCAAACACCTCGCCTTCGGCCAGATGGTAGACATGCTCGATGGCCGCCAGTTCCAAATCCCGCGATTGCCCCAATTTGCGCGATCGCGGTTGATCGCTGCGCTGGCGGTAGGCGGCAAGGCGGTCGGTCACGCCCCAGGTCTGATACGCCGTCCCGTTCTCCTGGCGCAGGTCCCGCTTCACGTCATCGAGATTCTGGTAGCCGAGACGGCGCAGATAGCGGCCGACGGTGATGCCGCTGGTATTGGCGCCGCGGGCAATGCTGTGGGCGGTTTCAAAGGGAATTTGTTCAAGATTGGCCAGCAACCAGCCGGCGACGCGCTTGCCGGCGGGCGTTTGCTCGCTGAAAGACGCTTCGATACGGGCGGCGACGGTGGATTTTGGTAATGAATAAGCCATGTTATGCGGGTGTCATCACTGTGATGTCCGTTATATCGATACCCATTATTGATACCGATTGCAGATTCTATGCCAGGGTTTTTCAACCCGTGAGAATCCTTAACAATGCTTTTACCCGGCAGGACGCGCCCTTGACCTGGCGGGCGGCAAGTCATCCCCTTTCGGCGCGCCGGCGGCGGATCTGGCGGTGGCGGACGCTGCCTAAGGGGCCGGCGGGCAAGCGCGCGGCGGCAAGCTGTTAGCGCGCCGAAAGAGTGCCCATTCACCAAAATGGGGCATCGACGGCACCGGTTCAGTGCCGGCAACCCATAAACAGGCAATGGGAAATATGACGAATGTAATCGTTTGCGTATATAATGCGCCTGCTTCAGGCTGGGCCGCCGATGAAGTTGCGGCAAAGGGATGGCATAGCTATTGCTAGGGCTGTGCAGACAATTTCACTGAGAAAACTTCCATGTTAGAAAAAATTTTCCAACTCAAGGTTCATGGCACCAACGTGCGAATCGAAATTTTGGCAGGGCTAACCACGTTTTTGGCAATGGCATACATTCTGTTCGTCAATCCATCAATACTGAGCGCCACCGGTATGGATAAAGGATCGGTGTTCGTGGCCACCTGTCTGGCCGCCGCCATCGGTTCGGCGCTCATGGGCTTTATCGCCAACTACCCCATCGCCCTGGCGCCGGGCATGGGCCTCAATGCCTTCTTCACCTACACGGTGGTGCTGCATATGGGCTACACTTGGCAGGTGGCGCTTGGCGCGGTATTCCTTTCGGCGCTGATCTTTTTCGCCTTATCGATTTTCAAAATCCGCGAATGGATTATCCGCAGCATCCCGCTGCCGCTGCGTTCCGGTATCGCCGCCGGAATCGGTTTGTTTTTAGCGCTGATCGCCCTGGAAAGTTCCGGCATCGTGGTGGGCAACCCGGCCACCCTGGTGGGCATCGGCGATGTCACCAAAAGCGGCCCGCTGCTGGCCATGCTGGGCTTCGTCATCATCGTCACGCTGGAAGCGCGGCGGGTGCCCGGCGCGGTGCTTATCGGCATTCTGGCGGTCACTTTCATTTCCATCGGCCTGGGCGTCAGCCCCTTCGCCGGCGTGCTGTCCATGCCGCCGTCCATCGCCCCGACTTTCCTGCACCTGGACATTCGTGGCGCGTTGAACGTTTCTTTAGTCAGCGTGGTGTTCGCGTTCTTGTTCGTTGACGTGTTCGATAACTCCGGCACCCTGATAGGCGTCACCAAACGCGCCGGCCTGGCCGACGAAGACGGCAACATTCCCAAAATGGGCAAGGCCCTGGTGGCCGACAGCGCCGCGGCCTTGTTCGGTTCGCTGCTCGGCACATCCACCACCACCAGCTATATTGAATCGGCGGCGGGCGTCAGCGCCGGCGGCCGTACCGGCCTGACCGCCATTGTGGTGGGCATCCTGTTCCTGCTGAGCCTGTTCTTCGCCCCGCTGGCCTCCAGCGTGCCGGCTTTCGCCACCGCCCCGGCCCTGCTGTTTATCGCCGTACTGATGACCTCGGGCCTGGCCGAAATCGACTGGCGGGACGTTACCGTGGCCGCGCCGGTGACCGTCACCGCCCTGACCATGCCCTTGACCTACTCCATCGCCAACGGCATCGCGTTCGGTTTTATCACCTGGACCGTGGTGAAACTCCTGAGCGGCCGTTTCCGCGACTTGAACGCCGCGTTGGTTATTTTGTCCATTCTGTTTGTTATCAAGCTGGGTTGGCTTAGCGCCTGATCCCGGTTCCTAACGCCGGCGGCCGTTATTTTATTGCAACCGTCGGCGGCGCTTTTACCGGCGGGTAAGCAAATTCCGGCGCGGAATACGCCCACAGATACAGCGAGGCGGTCGTGCCGTAAGGCGAATAGCGGCGCCGGTAGCGCTCAAACCGTTCGCGGGGCAGTTCCCGGTGGCGGTAAAGGTTCATCATGCCCCGACGAATCGCCAAATCGCCCCAACTCACCACGTCGGGACGGCCCAGGGAAAAAATCATCAGCATCTCCGCCGTCCAGACGCCAATCCCCGGCAGACGGGAGAGCGCCGTAATCACCTGCTGATCGCTGTAGCCGCCGACGGCCGCCAGGTCCAGTTCACCGCTCATAACCGCCGTGGCCGCGCCCTTGATATATAATGCCTTTTTCATGGACATCCCGCACGACTGGATTTGCTCGGCCGTTAAAGCCTCAATGGCCGACGACGTGATCACGCCGCCGGCCATCGCCGCCAACCGGCCGTGTACGGTGATGCCGGCCTTGGTGGAAATTTGCTGATCGACGATAGCGCGCACCAGCGCAGCGAACAGGTCCGGTACCAAGGGACGGGCTATCATGCCGACACGCTCGATGGCCTGCGCCATGCGCTTGTCCCTTTTCGCCAGCCACGACAGCTCCACGGCGCCATATTCGAAATAGTTCATAGTGTTTGCTCTCGGTTTTTTTTCGCCGTTGAATGATGCATGGGGCGCGGAGCGTCAATGCCGCGCCCGGCCGGCGGCGGGAATTGTTTAGCGCGCCGGGGGGCTGTAGGATAGCATGATACCCGTCATACGAGGCTAGCAGCATGAAACCACGGAAAGTCATGATAATAGGCGCAGGCAATGTGGGTTCTTCGGCCGCCTATGCGTTGCTGAACCAGCAAATTTGCGAAGAATTGATCCTGGTGGATCTTAACCGGTCGCTGGTGGAAGGCCATCGCAGCGATTTGGCCGATGCGGCGGCCTATATGGCCAGCCGCATCGACATCAGCGCCCGGCCGGCCACGGCGTGCGCCGATGTGGACATCGCGGTGATTACCGTCTCCGGCGGCGCGCTGAAACCCGGCCAGACCCGGCTGGATGAATTGAACGCCACCGCCCGCATCGTCGGCAATATCGTGCCGGAAATGATGCGCAACGGCTTTAAGGGCATTTTTCTGGTGGCGACCAACCCCTGCGATGTCATTACCTATCAGGTATGGAAGCTGTCCGGGCTGCCGCGCCATCAAGTGTTGGGCACCGGGGTCTGGCTGGACACCACCCGGTTGCGCAGGATCCTGGCCGAGCATCTGGACATCGCGGCCCAGAGCGTGGATGCCTTTATTCTCGGCGAACACGGCGACACCCAATTCCCGGTCTGGTCGCATTCCTCGGTTTATGGCATGACGCTGAACGAATACAGCCGGGCGAAGACCGGCAAAGAACTGGATTTCGCCGCCATGAGCGACCGCACGCGCCAACTGGGCTTTGAAATATACTCGCAAAAAGGCTGCACCGAATATGGCGTCGCCGGCACCATCGCCGAGATTTGCCGTAACCTGTTCACCAGCAGCCATCGGGCGCTGACCGTGTCATGCGTGCTGGACGGCGAATACGGCCATAGCGGCCTGGCTATCGGCGTTCCGGCGGTATTATCGCAGCAAGGCGTGGACCAGATCATCGAGCTGGATCTTGACGACCAGGAGCGGCGGCATTTTGATGACTCGGCCGCCGTGCTCAAAACCCATATACAGCGTCTGGCGATAGTCCATCATTGATAGGATCCGCCCGGCGCCTCGTGCCCGCGCCGGGCGACCGCCGCCCCCGATTGCTTATTGCGCAAAAATCGCCTGACAATGCGTTTGAGCCGTTTTTTCAGCACGTCGTACTTAATAAAACGGTATGCGCCATGATTGCCGTCCGACCCCGGCTGGCAATCATGCCCGCTGCCGGCAATGGTGCCGTCATAGGAGGGGATGACCCGGTGCAAATGCCGGCATGGGCAATGGGCCGGCGCAATATATCGCGCGCAAAGCGAATTGGGGCATAGGAGATTGGGTTTTGGAAATACCGGCGATGCGCTCGGAAGATAGCGCGTCGATAATGATTTTTGCAATAAAGAAATCGATAGCTTGGGCGATCCTAACGATTGAATCAAAATCATTAACGATATTAAGAATAATGTTGAGCGTAATATTACGCCGAGCTGTTTTTTTCTGGTAATCATGAAATAACTTACCTACAGTTTAGGGCCTATCCCGGTAGACGTTACCGACGCAACCAGCCTGGTTACCGACAGCGCGCCGAAGACCCGCCGCTGGCGGGGCGCCTTCGTTTCCAATGAATGTGTCACGCTCTGTCCGCCGCGATGCAACTCGACGTATTTAGAGTATAGGTATACTTATCTCTTTGGTATTAATATAAGATTAATTGTCGCTATAATTGAAAACAATATTATGTAAATCACCTTGCGCTTACTTAATAAAAAACATTCTACGGTCTGCCCGGTAATCTTATTCACAACAGGCGACATATGCAATGCTTTACGACGCAATTTCATTGTTCGGGAATTAAGGCGGTAATAAGCCAATTGAGGATATTTCTGGTAGCTATTTCTAATATCAAACATCATTAACCCAAAAATACCGCACGCATCGCGGGGGCGGCGACCCAGCCCCCCCCGCGACGGGGGAGGGTGAGAGACATTCCGCCCCTCATCTAGACTCGTCATACTTCAAATGCGCTCTTTGTCAGGGGGCGCCCCTTCTCGCGGCCAGGGTCGCCCCGTGGCTTGCGCAGTCAGGCTGAAGGCGTACCGGAAGGGGAATTGGCGGAAACCATGGCCTTGACCTCGCCGATAGCTTTGAGTTTCTTCGACAGCTCGCGACGCTCTTTCGACAATTCGGCATTCTTGATGATGTAATCGTCGACCCGGTCTTCATAATCGTTGCGCATGCTGGCGATAATGGCGAGCACCTCGTCAATGCTCATACCCGGTTTGATATAGTCGCTTAGGTTATCCAGCAGCAGCACCCGCTTCTGGTTATCGCGAATTTTCCGCTCATTATCGGCGATTTCCCGCTGTAGCTTGTTTTTTCGGCGAAACATCCGCACAAATTCCAGCACGTCCTGGAAAGAAGGTTTGATGTGTTCCATTTTCATATCCTTGTTTGAGTCATAGGCTGAATAAGGCGCAATCTATACTCTGAATAGTCTGCATGGCATCGCGGCGGCGACTTGAAGTATGACGAGTATAACAGGTTTTAAGTTCAGTCTACAGAGTAGTCGTTCTCCCTCCCGCGCAATGGCTTAACGGCGTTTGACCTGTTTATGCCCGCCGTCTCCCGACCTCAATCGGACACCTCCGGCAGGGGCCTGCGCAACGCCTGGCAAAGCAGTTGCGCCATTTGCTCAAGCTGCCCGGTCAGTTGCAGACTCAACCAGACATAACCGAATATCGGCGCCTCGACCTGTTCGCGCCGGCTGGCCTGCTCCATCAGTTGCCTGAGTTCGGCGGCGATGGCGTCCAATTCGCCCTGCCGGGCGGCAATGGGCGCCGGATTGCCCTGGCGCAATGCCTCGGCCAGCGCCATCAAGGCGTGCATCGTCACCCGCTGGGTGCTGCGCAGAGTCTGGGCGTTGAGCAGGATAAAATGGCTTTCCCGCGACGCCCACCAGGCGTCAATCTGTAATTCCAGAACGCAAACGCTATTTCGGCACATGATCTGGATTTTATCGAAGACATCCTTACCAATGGCGCTTTCCCTACTGGACGGCGTCGCCAACGCCGCCATCTTCACGACATCGTTCAACAGCTTTTTCAGGCGGTTTTCCAGCCGCGGACGTTCAATGACGTTCGGCGAAACATAAGCGGCGTAGATGACCCCCAGCGCGTCCAGATTGGCGCTCATCTGCATCCGCCAATGAATAAAGGCCCGCTGGGGATAAATACTGGCAAACATCAAGGCCAGCAGCGAGCCGATAATGACATCGCCGCTGCGCCACAGGGCGGTTTGCATATCGCCGGGGCCGGCGCCGCACACCACCGCCAGGGTGATGCCGATAAGCAGCGCCATGTAGGGCCGCTTGCCGAGCGTCAGGTAGCCGCAAACAAACATGACCGCCCCGCACCAAGCCAGCATAATGGGCAATGAAAACAGTTCCAGTCGCAGCGCGATAAGCCCCGAGGCCGCGCCGAAGATCGTTCCGGCGATGCGCTGCATGGCGCGTTGCACCACATTTCCCCAGAACGAAATGGGTCCCATGACCACCACCAGGGTAATCAGCGGCCAGGTCCGCTCGGGAATATCCAAAAACCGTATAATCAGGAAGGTCAGCACAAACGCCAAGCCGATACGTAATCCGTGGGTGACCCGATAGTGCCGGTAAATGAAGTTTTCCAGGGAGGAAATTTGTCTGTCTAAACGCACAACGTTACAGCCTGCAATCACAAAGCGGGCTGCCATTCTAATAGATCCCGCCGCTTTTCACATCATTCATTTGTATTATGTATACTCTCAATACGTCGAGTCGCGGCGGCCGGTGGCCGACACCTTCGCCGGCAACGAAGGTGAACCGTCCTTGATGGGTTTTGTCGCCGGCGGACGCACTTGGGCGGATCGTAGGCTATGCGCCTGGGAATGCTGGGACGCCTTGTCCCTCGTCATATCCAGAAGCAGAACTGACGCTGTGATTGGGATGAACGAACGAGGACACTAGTGTGCCCCGTAACTATTTTTAGTACAATCTGTTCTATGATTTACCCACAAAAAGTCCTTTAATTTGGCTCGTTACGATTCCCCCGATGAGGCATGGGCCCTGATTTCTCCCATGCTGCCACCTGAAAGAGGCTCTTCCAAAGGCGGGCGTCCTTACTTTGCGCTTTGCGCACAGACACGTCATGAATGGCATTTTTTGGGTACTTTGCTCTGGCGCTCCCTGGCGGGATTTACCTGAACGTTATGGTCACTGGAAGACGATTTACAATCGCTTTAATCGGTGGTCTAAAGCGGGAGTAATGAGCAGTATTTTCAAT
>NZ_SZPQ01000178.1 GCF_005217455.1 Martelella alba | reverse complement strand
AAAGTTGCGGTCGCTGAAAGTGATCTTCGCTGGTGTTCAGATGGCTTCGAGTTCAGCTGTGATGATGGCGACAAGCTGCGAGTGACGTTCGCGCTGGACTGCTGCGACAGAGAAGCCATAGACTGGGCAGCCAGTACAGGTGGTTACGACAGCAGTACGGTGCAGGATGTGATGCTGGGTGCCGTGGAAAAGCGGTTCGGTAATCAGTTGCCAGCCACATCAATCCAGTGGCTGACGGACAACGGCTCAGCGTATGTCGCGCATGAAACACGGAGGTTCGCGAAGGAACTGAATCTGGAGCCGTGCACAACAGCAGTGAGCAGTCCGCAGAGCAATGGGATGGCTGAACGGTTCGTAAAAACGATGAAAAGTGATTACATCAGTTTCATGCCAAAACCGGATGTGAGAACAGCGTTGATAAATCTGGCAGCGGCGTTCGAACATTACAATGAAAACCACCCGCACAGTGCGCTGGGATACCTCTCACCGAGGGAATACCGGAGCCGACGGATAACACTAACTTAGAGATAAAAGCTGTCTGAATATAACGGGTCAAGATCA
>NZ_SZPQ01000177.1 GCF_005217455.1 Martelella alba | reverse complement strand
GTTATGGTCACTGGAAGACGATTTACAATCGCTTTAATCGGTGGTCTAAAGCGGGAGTAATGAGCAGTATTTTCAATAAATGACTCCAACTCCTGGATGAGAAAGCGCTGGTTGATTGGGACGTTATTGCACTTGATGGCAGTAACATTCGAGCCCTGAAAGCGGCCGCAGGAGCGAAAAAAAACATCCCGATGAACTCGATGAGCATGGGCTGGGTCGCTCACGCGGCGGCTTTGGCACCAAAATCCATCTGGCGACAGATGGCACAGGATTACCGCTGAGTTTCTGTCTGAGCGGCGGACAAGCTCACGAGAGCCGATATGCGGAAACCCTACTCAACCGGGTCGGGATTATACGAACAAGTGGGCACCTGAAATCACGTCCGAAAGCGGTACTGGCGGATAAAGGGTATTCAGGTAACAACCTTCGCATTTATCTGAAAATAAAAGGAATAAAAGCTGTTATTCCTTTCAAGTCGAATGAGAAAGCCCGTCAGGACGGACGTCGGCCCCTCGACACGCTCCTGTACAAGAAACGCAATGTTGTAGAGCGTTGCTTTGCGAT
>NZ_SZPQ01000176.1 GCF_005217455.1 Martelella alba | reverse complement strand
GAAAAGCGCGTATTTTTAGTCATCCTGTTACCTCTCTCTCAAAGAGTTTAGTCTCCAGGATTCCCGGGGCGGTTCAGAAGCCTGCCCCTCACCATTCACAAAACCCATTCGTCATTGGAGGTAACACACCAGGAACTACCGTTGACGAGCTGACCGCTGAATTTAACAAAACCAGTCAGCTTCGCCCGGACGTGGCGAAAGCTGTCTGGCACAATTCTCTCCGTCTTCCATCCGGCGAGTCTCTATCTACCCAAAAGTGGTCAGAGATCGCTGACAGCTACATGAAGAGGATGGGTTTCAGCTCAACACATCTGAGAACCTACATTCTCCATGACGATATGGCCGGCCAGCACATTCATATCATCGCCAGCCGGATCGATATGGCAGATGGAAATCTCTACTTGGGCAGAAACGAGAATCTGATCAGCACCCGCATTATCCAAAAGCTTGAACGGGATTTCGGGCTGACCAGAACAAAAGGTCCAACACAACGGTAATCCCCCCGAAAAACCGGTGTGTTCATAAGTAGAATTTTCTCGTAACCTGAATCGGGGAGATCTCTATGAA
>NZ_SZPQ01000175.1 GCF_005217455.1 Martelella alba | reverse complement strand
CCATCCTCAAGCAAGCCGAGGCCGGAACGCCAGTTGCTGAACTGTGCCGCGAGCATGGTATGAGTAATGCCAGTTTCTACAAGTGGCGTTCACGCTTTGGCGGAATGGATGCATCCATGATGGCCCGACTAAAAGAGCTGGAAGACGAAAACCGCCGCCTGAAAAAGATGTATGCCGAAGAACGGCTCAAAGCCGAAATTATTCAGGAGGCTATGGCAAAAAAGTGGTGAAGCCATCGCAGCGGAAGCAGATGGCACAGGACGCGGTCAGAAACCGAAGCGTCAGCATACGTTTTGCCTGCCAGTTGTTTGCTGTCAGCGAAAGTTGCTATCGCTATCAGCCTCAACAGAATGAAGAAAACACGGTTATTGCTGACTGGCTGCTCCGCATCACCGACAGTCAGCGCAACTGGGGTTTTGGTCTGTGCTTTTTGTACCTGCGTAACGTAAAAGGCTTTAAGTTCAATCACAAAAGGGTATACCGGATTTATTGCGAGTTGTCGCTGAACATGCGAATCAAACCGAAAAAACGACTGAAACGGGATAAGCCTGAACCGCTGGCGGTGCCTGAAAGCCGCAA
>NZ_SZPQ01000174.1 GCF_005217455.1 Martelella alba | reverse complement strand
CATTGGTGCCGAGAATGCAGGTACTGGCCGGGTTCTTTTCATTGAACTCGTCCTTGTCCGCCAGCGTGTTATGCAGGTTCAGGTAGTAGCCATCCCCTGACGGGGTGCGCAGCAAGGCCATCGCATCCCCCCAGGGCGCGTTATCGCGCTTGCCGGGGTAGAAATTATGCAGCGCGGCCAGCTCCACAAAGTTCTGGCTGCTCAGTTCCCCCTTGCGGGGCCGCAGATGATAGTTGCCGGGCAGTTGCGCCATAAATGCAGCTGAAAGCGAAAGTTCAGCGGGAACCGGGGTAATGCCGAGATTGTTCAGGGCGTTGCTGATTTCACCGGTATCGACCACCAGACTGTCCAGCGTGCGGGAAAACACCATGATGGAGAAATGGTGTTTCCCATAAGCGATTTTCCCCGATGTCAGCAGGTCAAGCGCCACATCCAGATCCAGCCGCTGGGATACGGCATCATCATCTGCACTCATTAACAGACGGCGGGTGCGTTTGATGGCCTTCCGGGCCTCCTCGCGTGACATGCAGGTGTAGGACTGTGTGATCACATAATCGCAGGGGGCGTACAGCAGCGAGTCCA
>NZ_SZPQ01000173.1 GCF_005217455.1 Martelella alba | reverse complement strand
GATCAGGCTAAACAGGTCCTAACCCACCTGAACCAGACCACCGGTTCCCGGTACCAGGTCAGCAAATCCTCTCTCGAAAACATCCGTGCCCGGCTGGGTGAGGGGTTCGCTGTCGCCGAACTGGTGCTGGTGGTCGATTACAGCGTCGAGAAATGGGGTTCCGACCTGAAAATGGCCGAATACCTGCGCCCGGCCACGCTATTCCAGCCCACTAAATTCCCCGGGTATCTCCAAACGGCCACGAAGTGGGAAAAAGCCGGTCGGCCGCCGCGTTCCGCCTGGGGTAAACGCGGTGTGCCCACGGTCGCCGTCGATCAGGATTGTGATGCCGCATACCGGCGATTCATCGGCAGCAGCCTGCCAATCCAAAATCCGAGTGAGCTGGAAATACAGGTCCGGAGTGAGGCCAGCAAGGCCGGTGTGCGCCAAATGCAGACCGGTTTTGCGGTTAACGCCTGGAACAGAATTTGGAGAGAGCACGCACAGCGAGGGGTGGAGGCATGAGTGTCGAAAATGAGATTGCCCTGGCGGAGCATTTGGAAACCGCTGGATTGTGGCGCCGGGCCGCGCGTCAATGGTTAGC
>NZ_SZPQ01000172.1 GCF_005217455.1 Martelella alba | reverse complement strand
ACCACCGCTGAACGCCAGCGCCTGAAAGAGCTGGAGCGCGAGAACCGTGAGCTGAGGCGCAGTAACGATATCCTGCGGCAGGCTTCCGCGTATTTTGCGAAGGCGGAGTTCGACCGCCTGTGGAAAAAATAGCGCCTCTGGTGGATACCCTGCGTGATGAGCACGGGGTCGGACCGGTATGCCATGAGCTGGATATCGCCCCGTCGACATACTACCGGCATCAGCAGCACAGGCAGCATCCTGACAGGCGCTGTCAGCGGGCACATCGTGATGACCTGCTGAAGCCGGAGATACAGCGCGTGTACGATGAAAACCATAGCGTGTACGGTGTGCGCAAGGTCTGGCGGCAGTTGCTGCGGGAAGGCATCAGTGTGGCCAGATGCACGGTGGCACGTCTGATGACCGTCATGGGGCTTGCCGGTGTTCGTCGGGGCAAAAAGATCCGCACCACCGTCAGCCGGAAAGAAGCCGCTGCGGATGACCGGGTGAACCGCCAGTTCGTAGCGGAGCGACCCGACCAGCTGTGGGTGGCAGATTTTACCTATGTGAGCACCTGGCAGGGCTTCGCGTACGTGGCGTTCATCATCGATGT
>NZ_SZPQ01000171.1 GCF_005217455.1 Martelella alba | reverse complement strand
CCCCTTATGAGTTGAAGAGCTGGCGCCACCGCCAATGACTACACACAGCAATTGCACTATCACGGTACAGGTGATGGGTTTGTGGTGGCCGGTGCTGAACATCCTCCGGCTTGCGTCTATTCTGACGCTCCCGCGATTTACTAAGGCACGCTAGAGCAGTACACGGCTTTTCTGGCTGGGTACCGGTCAGTGCCGATTTTCATCGCGGCGGCTTTGCGCATCAGCCTACGCATTCACCACAATCAAAAAGAGCGAACTTCCCACTATGCGGCGCCACCATTGGGTTTGGTGCCTTTTAGGCCGGAAGTTTAGCCCCGCGCCAGTCGGATACGGTTTTGCACGCCCGCGCTCTTTGATTGTGGTGGTCCGTTAACGGGGACCGGACGGTGGTCTACTTCCCACGGTCACCATTGTCGTTTAAGGTCTGCATGTCCGACCGTATAGAGAACTTTGAGCGGGGTGCTCGGGTGGTTGATTAGTTTCCATGCTCCCGAGCGTCCCTACCGGTATTGGGTCATCCTGGCTTGGGTATCGCCACCGGCTGTTGGATGTTTGACTATGAGCAACGGTTAATCACGCCGCACTCTGTTACCCCTCTCAAAGCCCTCTGT
>NZ_SZPQ01000170.1 GCF_005217455.1 Martelella alba | reverse complement strand
GGCGAACGCCAGGACGAGAACAACCGTCACGGCAACGGCGATTTTGCTGATCATTTTTGCCCCATCATGCAGACAGTTCGCTCTATCTCTCGCCGGTTAATCAAGCCACGATTACGCTGGTCATTGACCCTGACCCACTGCCGTAGGCCGTCGCAAGCGGCCGGCTGGTTTCCGGCATTGAGGTTATGCAGCAGTGACGCATGTCGAAATGCGTTAACGCCGACGTTGAAGGCGAACGAGTACATGGCGGCGCGCATATAGGGGTCGATCGGTACCTTGATATCAGCATCCACTTCTTTTTTTACCGACTGTAGGTCATCTGCCAGCAGCACATTGCATTCAGCATCGGAATAATATTTACCGGGAATAGTGTCTTTTCCGGTATGGCCCGTGCAGACCGTCCAGACACCGCCGACATCCCTGTATGGGTAATGTTTCGTTCCCTCCAGCCCATCATTGCCGCATAGCAACGCCACGGTGATGGCTATCGCCCCGCCAGCCGACGCCGAAATCAGCTTTTTTCTCAGGGCCGGTGACATAGCCATTATTCTGACCTCGGGATGATGGTTTTGCCGTCGCGGGCCGCTGCTTCAATTGCCCGGGTCTGACGACGCTGGAAATAAACATT
>NZ_SZPQ01000169.1 GCF_005217455.1 Martelella alba | reverse complement strand
TGCTTCCATCGGGAATAAGGATCTGGCAGCCTGAGTTCCCAACTAAAATACTCTCCCGGAAAACCGGGGCGGTTCACTCTTTGGGTTTGGCCGCTTTGATCTCGGCATCGCTAAGCGGCCTTGTTTGCCTTGCCATAGGCACCTCCACTAAGTTTAGGCCTAACAGGAATGAGGGAAACTGCATAGAGTGCCTAAACTTGTGCCTAACAATGGTGGAAGTTACAAGATCGCCACAGCACCCAGCTGACGTAAAAAAAACCGCAGGGCTTGCGCCATGCGGGCTTCTTAGACTTACTTGACGTTCTAAAGAACAGAATTTTGGTGGGCTGGCGGAGTCTGAATTTTTCTCGCAATTGATTGTTATTTATTGTTTTTATCGAATTCATCTTTCTTTTGTATACCTAAGCGTATACCAATTCAGTTAGGTAACTTTTTATTAGGCCGTATTTATTTCAAGTTACCGCATCATTGAAATAGCCGATTTAATGTACTCCTCCTGAGGTTTAAACCTCGACATATGTCGAATGCAAATGACAGGAACAGTTTGGGCTTTGAACTTCCCAATGAAGCCAAAGGTTGTGTAGTAGGGTAATCCCCCCGAAAAACCGGTGTGTTCATAAGTAGAATTTTCTCGTAACCTGAATCGGGGAGATCTCTATGAA
>NZ_SZPQ01000020.1 GCF_005217455.1 Martelella alba | reverse complement strand
ATGAACGGCCGCGCCACCGGTGTTTTGACCTATCGCAACAACGGCTTTTTCGGACTGGTGGACGGCCTGAATATCGGCTTGCAATATCAGGGCGCCAATGACGAAAACAGCGCCAATGCCCGCTCTTCCAGTTCTTCCGAACTCAAGCAGGCCAATGGCGACGGCTATGGTTTTTCCGTGTCCTACGCGACTCCGATACATTTGTCGGTCTTGGGCACTTATACCAACTCCAACCGGACCGCGCCGCAGAATACGATGGTCTACGGTCGCGGCGACAAAGCCGAAATGTGGGCCGGCGGTCTGAAATATGATAACGACGGCGTCTATTTCGCCACGTTATACGGCGAAACGCTGAATATGACACCCATCAAGTCCGCCGGTTTCGCCAATAAAACCCAAAACGTCGAAGCTATCGCGTCATATATGTTCGACTTTGGCCTGAAACCGATGTTCGGTTATTTCCAGTCCAAGGCCAAGGATGTTGAAAATGTCGGCGATGTCGATTTGGTGAAATATTTCGAACTCTCGGCGACCTATTACTTCAACAAAAACATTAATGCCTACGTGGATTACAAAATCAACCGTCTGGACAGCAATAACCCGTTGGGCATTCCCAGCGACAACCAGGTGGGCGTGGGTCTGACCTATCAGTTCTAAGCAACGTTTCTTCGGCGGCGGTCATCGGCGCGCCAATCCACACGCTGGGGAAGACGGCTCTTGGGCCGTCTTTTCATTTCAGCCTGATCCACCCGCAACGGATCTACTGATAGAGCTCGGCGCTGCCGCGCAGCGTGTTGTGACCGCCGGCGGCGATGATCCGGTAGGAGGATGCGTGCGCGGCATCGGCCTTGGCGGCCAGCCTATTTTGCAAATCGGTCAGAGAGCCGGTGGTGGAGGCGGAAACCAGGCCGATGGCGCGTTGCTCCGCCGGGCGGGAATAGATTTCCCGGGCGGCGAAACTGGCGAAGGATAACCCGCTCAATGCCAGGACGACGATGCTTTTTGTCAAGTTGGTCATTTTGTTGAGCCTTATGTCAGATTGCCTACCGTAAAGTGTATCCGGCCGACGAAAATTGTTGTGCCATGCAAGCACTGTTTAAGCGTGGGGAAATCCGCGTCTCACTTTACAGGGGGATATTCCCGGTATAGTATCAATCAATCGATTGATTAACTTACTGGCCATTATGACTGAGCCCCTGTCGCCAACATCCCGCGGCGAACAAGCCAAAACACAACTTATCGCCTCGGCCATCACGTTATTCGGCGAAAAAGGCATACACGGCGCCACAACCCGTGAAATCGCACAGCAGGCCGGGCAGAATATCGCCGCCATAACCTATTATTTTGCTTCCAAGGAAGGGCTTTATCTGGCGGTGGCGCAATGGATAGCTGATTTTATCAATCGCGCCTTTCAACCGGTTATCGACGACATCGATCGGCTGCTGGCCCAGACGGTGATCGACCGGGAACATTGCCGTCATTATTTGCGGCAGAGTCTCTTCACGCTTATCGACGTAATGACCCGGCCGGAAACCCTGCACCTGAGCCAGATCATGTTTCGGGAACAATTGGCCCCGACCGGCGCTTACGACATCATCCACCGAAATGCCCTATCAGCAATGCACCGCCGCCTGACTCGGTTGGCGGCCGGTTACGCCGGCGCGGATCCGGACGATACCCGGATCACGCTGCACGCCCATGCGTTGCTGGGGGAAGTGTTGTCCTTCCGATTCGGCCGCGCGACGCTCATGATGCAGGCCGGCTGGCAGACGCTGGGACCGCCGCAAGCCCGCCTTATCACCGAAGTCATAGGCCAGCATATCGACTGGCTGCTGGCGGGGCTGCGCACGAATTGGGCCCGATAACAAGAATCATCGATAACAAGGCGAAACAACATGAAAGGCAGGAAAATCGCCATCGGCGTCATCGTTCTTATTCTTATCGCCGGCGCCATCTACGCCATCGCCGGCTACCGACGTCAGCAGGATCAGCCGCTGACTTTGTATGGTAATGTGGACATCCGCACCGTCGATTTGGCTTTTCGGGTGGGCGGACGGTTGGCGCAACTGGCCGTCGATGAAGGCGACGCCATTCATCCCGGCCAGGTTCTGGCGAAACTGGACGACGCGCCATACCGGAACGCCCTGCAACAGGCCCGCGCCAATGTTGATAACGCCCGCGCCAAGCTCGATTTGGCGTTGGCCGGCTATCGCAATGAAGAAATCGCCCAGGTCCGCTCGCAACTGGCCCAGCAACAGGCGGCATACGACTATGCCGAGCGGTTTTACCAGCGGGAGCGCATGGCATGGGAAAAACGGGCCATCTCCGCCGATCAATTAGACGACGCCCTGGCCGCCCGCGATCAGGCCAAAGCCAATCTTCAGGCGGCCAGCGACAAGTTGCGGCAGTATCTGACCGGCAACCGGCCGCAAGACATCGCTTCCGCCAAAGCGGAACTGGCCCAAATGGAGGCGGCCCTGGCCCAGGCGCAATTGGATCTGTCCGATACCGTTCTGACATCGCCTTCGTCCGGTACCCTACTGACGCGGGCGCAAGAAGCCGGCAGTATGCTGAGCGCCGGGCAGACGGTGTTTACCCTTTCGCTGACCCGGCCGGTATGGATCAGGGCCTATATTGCCGAAGATAACCTGACCCAGGCCGTGCCGGGCAGCGCGGTGGACATCGTCACCGATGGCCTTCCCGGTAAAACGTATCACGGCAAAATCGGTTTTGTGTCGCCCACCGCCGAATTCACGCCGAAAAACGTCGAAACACCGGAGCTGCGCACCGATCTGGTCTACCGCTTGCGGATTATCGTCACCGATGCCGATGATCGTCTCCGGCAAGGGATGCCGGTCACTCTGCGCTTCCCCTCCATCGCGGACGGGGCCCATGACCGATAAGCTTATTCGTCTCGCTATGCTGGAGAAAACCTTTGCCGACGCTTATCGCCCGGCGGTGGCCAGTATGAGCGTCGATATCCGCGGCGGCGAGGTTACCGGCCTGGTGGGACCGGACGGCGCCGGGAAAACCACTTTGTTGCGCATGTTGGCGGGCCTCTTGTCGCCAAGCCGCGGCAGCATGCGGGTGTTGGACCTGGATCCCACCACCGATCAGCGTCGGCTGCACGCGATCCTGGGCTATATGCCGCAAAAATTCGGTCTGTACGAGGACCTGACGGTAATGGAAAACCTGACGCTTTACGCCGATTTGCGCGGCGTCATCGGCGACGAGAGGCGCCAGACTTTCGACCGTTTGCTGGCGTTCACCAGCCTGGCCCCTTTCACTGGCCGGGCGGCGGGGAAGCTGTCCGGCGGCATGAAACAGAAGCTGGGGCTGGCCTGCACCCTGGTCGGTCGGCCGCGAGTCCTGTTGCTGGACGAACCCGGCGTCGGGGTCGACCCGATTTCCCGGCGGGAACTCTGGCGGATGGTGCATACGCTGGCCGATGACGGCATGCTGATTCTTTGGAGCACGTCCTATCTGGACGAAGCGGAACAGTGCCGCGAGGTGTTATTGATGAATGAAGGGCGCTTACTGTATCACGGCGAGCCCGGCGCGCTGACCCGGCGGATGATCGGCCGGACGCTGTTGGCCAGCGCCGCGGCCGGCGGACACCGGCGGCTCTTGCGTCAGGCGCTTCGCCTGCCGCAGGTGAGCGACGGCGTTATCCAGGGCCAGTCGGTACGATTGATCCTTGCCGAAAATGCCCGTCGCGATGACGTGCGCGAGGCGCTGGGGCTGCCGGCCGACGGGCTGACGGCGATTACGCCGCGCTTTGAGGACGCCTTCATCGATTTGCTCGGCGGCGGGCCGGCCAGCGGCAGCGCCCTGACCCACATTATGCCCCACGTCGCCGGCGACCGAGAAGATATTGTGATAGAGGCGCGGGACCTGACCAAGAAATTCGGCGGTTTCACCGCCACCGACCGGGTAAACTTTCAGGTACACCGCGGCGAAATCTTTGGTTTGCTGGGCCCAAACGGCGCCGGTAAATCCACCACCTTCAAAATGATGTGCGGGTTGCTGACGCCCTCCGCCGGCCAGGCGCTGGTGCTGGGAATGGACTTGAAAACCCGTTCCGGCAAAGCGCGCCAGCACCTGGGCTACATGGCGCAAAAATTTTCCCTGTATGGCAACCTGACCGTGGAGCAAAACCTGCGGTTCTTTTCCGGCGTCTACGGCCTGAAGGGCCGCGCCCGGCAAGAGAAAATCGCGGTCATGAGCGACGCCTTCGATTTCCGGCCAATCCACCAGCGCACGCCGGATACCCTGCCGCTGGGGTTCAAGCAACGGCTGGCCCTTGCCTGCTCGCTGATGCACGAACCGGAAATTCTGTTTCTTGACGAACCCACGTCCGGCGTCGATCCCTTGACCCGGCGCGAATTTTGGCTGCACATCAACGGCATGGTGGAAAAAGGCGTTACCGTCATGGTGACCACTCACTTTATGGAAGAAGCGGAGTATTGCGATCGCATCGGGCTGGTCTATCGCGGCAAACTCATCGCCTGCGGCACGCCGGATGAACTCAAACGGCAAACGGCCGATCGTCAGACGCCGGACCCCACCATGGAGCAGGCGTTTATCGCTCTGGTTGCCCGGCATGATGAGGACACCCTGAATGAGCAGTCATGACGGAACGGGAATAGCATGGCGACGGCTAAAAGCGCTGTGCCTTAAAGAAAGCCGGCAAATTCTGCGGGACCCCAGCAGCGGCCTGATTGCCTTTGTGATCCCCATTATGCTGCTGTTCATTTTCGGCTACGGCATCAATCTCGATTCCAGCCGGCTGCGCATCGGCATACTCATGGACCAACAAAGCGCCGACGCCCGCGAGCTGGCCTATGCTTTCACCGGGTCTCCGTTTATCGACGCCACCATCAGCGATAACCGGGCGCGCCTGATTTCGCTGATGCAGGCCGGCAAGATTCGCGGGCTGGTGGTGATTCCGGTGGACTTCGATGTTCATCTGGCGCACCGCGGCGACAGCGCCCCCATTCAGATCATCACCGACGGCAGCGAGCCCAACACCGCCAATTTCGTTCAGGGCTATACCCAGGGCGTCTGGCGGCTATGGCAGCAACATCAGGCCGAGGATCACGGCCGCGATGTCCAGACGGCCATCGATGTCAGGCTGCGCTATTGGTTCAACCCGGCGGCCATGAGCCGCTATTTCATTATTCCCGGCGCCATCACCATCATCATGACCGTGATCGGCGCCATTCTCACCTCGCTGGTCATCGCCCGCGAATGGGAACGCGGCACCATGGAGGCGCTACTGTCCACCCAGGTCACCCGCACCGAGTTGCTGCTTTCAAAACTGCTGCCCTATTATGTGCTCGGCATGGTGGCCATGGCCTTGTGTATGGCGGTGGCGGTAGGGGTCATGGGGGTGCCTTTTCGCGGATCGCCATGGCTGTTGTTCGGCATCAGCAGTCTGTTCCTGGCCGGCACGCTGGGCATGGGGCTGCTTATCTCCACCCTGGCACGTAATCAGTTCAATGCCGCCATGGTGGCGCTTAATGCCGCGTTTTTGCCGGCCATTATGCTATCGGGGTTCATCTTCCAGATAAACAGCATGCCCGCCCTGGTGCGCGCCATTACCTATGTCATTCCGGCCCGCTATTTCGTCAGCGCCATGCAAACATTGTTTCTGGTGGGCAATACCAGCGGGATACTGCTGTTTAATGCACTGTTCCTGACGGCCGCCGCGTTGGGCTTTATTGGCCTGACCGCCTGGAAAACCCGGCGTGGTCTGGATTAAGGAGCCGCTATGCTGCATCGGTTATGGACGCTAATCATCAAGGAATTACAAGTTCTGCTGCGCGACCCGCAAACCCGGGCGATACTGATTATGCCGGTGATCCTCCAGGCTGTGTTGTTTCCTTTTGCCGCAACGCTCGAAGTCAAGCACGCCACCATCGCCATCTACAACGAAGACGGCGGCCAGGCCTCGGTGGAGTTGACTCAGCGTTTCGCCAAAGCCAAAGCGTTTGCCCAGGTCCGCTTGCTGCACAGTCCGCAACAAATACGCGGCACCCTGGATAATCAGCGCGCCCTGCTGCTGATCCGTTTTCCGGCCGACTTCTCCCGGCGTCTGGCCGAAGGCGTTCCGGCGCCCTTGCAACTGATTCTGGACGGCCGCAATTCCAACAGCGCGCAGATCGCCGCCAATTATATCCAGCAGATTGTGCTGCAATATCAACAGGAGACGGCCGGACGGACGACCCAGTCGCACAACAGCGAGTTGGTGGTGCGTAATTGGTATAACCCCAATTTGGATTACAAGTGGTTTGTGGTGCCGTCGCTGGTGGCGCTCATCACCACCATCGGCGTGCTGATCGTGACCGCGCTGTCGGTGGCCAGGGAGCGGGAACAAGGTACGCTGGAACAACTGCTGGTTTCACCGCTGACCACCGGACAAATTTTTATCGGCAAAGCGGTACCGGCCTTGGTGGTGGCCTCGTTTCAGGCCACGCTTATCCTGCTGATCGGCATCTGGGGCTACCGGATCCCCTTCGCCGGGCAACTGCCGCTGTTTTATGCCGCCATGCTGGTTTACGGATTATCGCTGGTGGGATTCGGCCTGCTGATTTCTTCCCTGTGCGCCACCCAGCAGCAGGCCTTTATCGGCGTCTTCGTGTTCATCATGCCGGCTATTTTGCTTTCAGGTTATGTGTCGCCGGTGGAGAATATGCCCGAATGGCTGCAAACCCTCACCTGGGTGAATCCGGTGCGGCATTTTACCGATATCACCAAGGAGATTTATCTCAAAAACGCCGGCTTCGGCGTTGTTTGGCACAGCCTGTGGCCGTTGCTGGTGATTACCGCCACTACCGGCAGCGCCGCCTACGGCATATTTCGACGCCATATCGCCTGACGCGCCGGTTGTCCCCCGCCCGTCCGATCCGCGCCCACCGCAAACGTTCCCTCGCCGGCCGCCGCCGGCGCATTTCACGATGGCCGGCAACGGCCATGACCCGGCTTAGCGTCCGTCTCCGGCGGCCGTCTTGCCGGAAATCCGCATCCCGCGGGTTTCCCGGCCGAAGGACGCCATCAGGGCGATGAGGATGGCCACCGTCCCGGCGACAATGGCCATCGCCAGCCCATAGTTATTGCCGTGCGCCTCGGCAATGCGCGATTGCAGCGTGGCGTTAACAGAGGCGATAAGATTGCCCAACTGATAAACAAAGCCGGGCAATACCGCCCGCGAGTTATCCGGCACCAGTTCTGTCAGATAGGTCGGCACCACGCCCCAGGCGCCCTGCACCATAAACTGCATCAAAAAGGCGCCGACGCCTATCATGAACGAGCCGGAGGAAAAGGCCCACAGCGGCAGGACCGGCAACGCCAGCAACGCGGCGATAATGATCGCTTTTTTACGGCCGATCTTTTCCGACAGGGAACCAAAGCAGATCCCGCCCAGCATAGCGGCAATATTGTAGCAGATGGCGATAACGCTCACCGTATGCGGCGGGAAACCGTGTTGCACTTTAAGGAAAGTGGGATACAAATCCTGGGTGCCGTGGCTGAAGAAATTAAAGCAGGCCATCAGGATCACCATATAGACACATAACCGCCAATGGCGGCGAATGATGGGCAGCAACGCCACGCTTTCCTTGCGTTCGCGGGCCGCCAGCTAAACCGGGGATTCCGGTACCTTGTAATAGATAAAAGGCAACATCAGTACCGGCAGGGCGCCTATCAGGAACATGCCGCGCCAGCCCACCAGCGAGAAGAACAAGCCGAAAATGATGGCCGCCAGCAGATAGCCGGCAGGATAACCGGCCTGGAAAATACCGGACATCAGACCACGAGAGCGATCGGGGATGGTTTCCATCGCCAGGGAAGACGCCACGCCCCAGATACCGCCCATGGCGATGCCGTACAATAACCGCAGGGCGATGAAGATGGCCAGCGTCGGCGACCAGGCGGAAAGCAACTCGAACAACGAAAACAGCAGGACATTCGCCATCAGGATAGGCCGCCGGCCGTATTTTTCCGCCAGGCGGCCAAAGATTAACGCCCCTATCGGGCGAACCGCCAGGGTGAGCATGATGGAAATAGACACGCTGGCGATATCGGTTTTAAACCACTGGGCGATATCGCTTAAAACGAACACCAGAACAAAAAAGTCGAAGGCATCCAACATCCAGCAGGCGAAACACGCCACGGCCACGTTGCGCTGTACAGAGGTCCAATTGAACATAGTCGCTATCCTATTTTGAATCGGCCGCGATTGCCGCGGCGCTAAAAAAGCACGCTATGATCAGGTAAGCTGCCGGGGAATGTTCCCTGTCACCCGAAGTGTTTAGTGCAATGAATTTGTGTTTGTTAAATGTTAACTATTTGTTTATAGCACGCTATAACCTTATTGTTTAAATGGATTTGTTTCCGAACATAACTAAGTGTAAATATACGTAAACACCGCTTTCCCACCTCTGTTGCCCGGTATGACCGACGCGTCCGGGCGGTTCTCGCCCATGGCGTTTTGGCAAGACTTTCGCAATCGGCGCCGTCGCGTTACGATGAATCCGGACCAGCGCGCCGTTTCGGCGGCCCTTGGCCGCATCTACCGACATCGCATTTACCGGCATAAGGATAAAAAGGTATGATCAGGTTCGATGACCTGGCGTTGTTCGTTCGTTCCGCCGCGTTAGGCAGTTTTTCCAGCGCGGCCCGGGAAAGGGATATCTTGCCGGCCCAGGTCAGCGCGGCCATCAAGCGCCTTGAGCGGGAACTCAATACCCGCCTCTTCGCCCGCTCCACCCGGAGCCTGCGGCTCACGGCGGAAGGCCAGCAATATCTGCCTTATGCCAGCGAAGTGGTACAGGCCCTGCGTGAAGGCCGGGAGTCGCTGCATCCGTCCGCCGGTCTGTCCGGGCTTTTGCAGGTCGCCGTCCCTTCCGATTTGGGCCGCAATGTATTGCTGCCCTGGATCAATGACTTCCGGCATCTCTACCCGCAATTGCAGCTGCGCCTGTTTTTTTCCGATCAGGTCGCCAACGTATTCAGAGACCCGGTGGATGTGGCCTTCCGCTACGGCATGTTCGACGACGCCAGCTTTGTGGCCTTGCCGCTGTCGCCTGAAAACCGGCGCGTGATGGTCGCCTCGCCGGATTATCTGGGCCGGCGCGGTCGACCAACGGATCTGCCCGAGTTAGCCCGGCATGATTGTCTGACTTTTGTGCTGCACGGCCGGGTTTATGATAAGTGGCTGTTATACCGAGAGGGACAAAAACGGCCGATCGCCGTCCACGGCACGGTGGTAAGTGACGACGCCGAAGTCATCCATCGCCTGGCGTTGGCCGGCGAGGGCATCGCTTACAAATCCTGGCTGGATGTCGGCCAGGATGTCCTGGCCGGCAAGTTGGAGATTCTGTTGCCGCAATATCAAGGCGAAGTGGTGCCCTTGAGCCTGATTTGCCCGCATCGCCGACAGTTCTCGCCGGCGGTCAGGCAGCTCTACGCGCATATCAAGACGCGCTGTCAAACATTGCAAGACGCCTATTCATTATCCTGAATAGTTCAAGGGGGCATCGCGGCGGCCGGGACCGGCCATTGCCCCGGCCGAACCAAACGATGCGCAATACGGTTAATGGTATTGATCCATTTCGGCCTGATAATTGTCGCCGTAACCCTCTTGATCCCAAATTTTGATAGCGTATTTTTTCCATTCCTCCGCCAGGGCGTCTAATTCATCACTAAACTTGAAATAGCTGTCGCTGCCTTCATGCTGCGGCGTGGCGCCGAATTTGCGGATATGCTCTCTGAATCTGGCGGGGTTATCAATAATTGGACAGGGTTGCATTAAATTTTTATTAAAGGGAATCTGCTGCTTATAGCCTTCGAAGAAAGGCGATTTTAATACTTCCACAACGCTTTTATCGCGAATATTATCCACCGCGTATTGCTGGAAGACACAGGGTTCAACGCCGCCCTTGGCATTGATATGCAGATAATTCGCGCCACCGGACATACAACCGTTCACCAGAAAACCGTGGTTCCAGAAATCGGCGATAAAGGCAAATCGCCCGGAGAGGCGTAATTTTTCAATTTTGTGGAAGCGATCGTAACGCTGCTGCGCGGTGGGCACCAGATCGAAAGAGGCATCGCGGCCGACTGGCATATATTGGAATACCCAAATATACTCCACACCTAAATTTTGAATGAAATCCCAATATTCGTCGCTCATCAGCTGATCATGATTCTTACGGGTCGCCATCATGGAAGCGCCGCAAAGAATGCCCGCTTCCCGTAGCCGGTGATACGCGGCGACGATTTTCTGGAAGACGCCGTCCCCCCGCCGCCAGTCGGTCATATCCTCCCACCCCTCAATGGAGATGGTGACGGCGACATTGCCCAGTTTCGCCAGGCGCCTGACCCGGGACTCGGTCAGCAACGTGCCATTGGTATAGACCATGAAATAGCAATCGTTGAATTTTTCGAAAATGCGCATAATCGCCGGATAGACGAAAGGCTCACCGCCGGTAAAGGTAAAAAAGCGCACACCGAGATCATAAAACTGCTGGAGGATATTCATCATTTCATCTTCTTCGAAATGATATCGGTCGCCATATAATGCCGAATAACATCCTTTGCAACGCAAATTACAGGCATAGGTTGGGGAAATCAGTACCAGAAAAGGAATATGGGTATCAAATTCCTTGCCCTTCGCCTCACGGATATTCTCACCGTAGATAAGATGATTGAATAGAAAATTTTTGACCAACTTTTCACGGGCGGTCTTGTTCAACCCGCGAATTGCCCGAATCCAGCCGGTCAACATAGGGTCTTTATCATGACATAACTGTGCCAGTTTCAGTAAATCATCTTTACTTTCTTTGGCGAATTTTGCCCCCAGGCTAAATATTTTTTCAAAGCTGTTCTCATCGGCATTATTGATTAGTGTGGACACCACCGGTGACATGGAACTAACGATGAAATGATTTAGCTTTACACTTAAACTTTCCATCTTAATTACCTCTACCTTGCCAATACCTATTTTTTTGAAAGCGAATTTGTATGACAAATCATAGACCCGTTTCAAAGTCGCTGGAGTTGATGTATATCAAAATTAGTGGAGACCTTACCGGTCGGTTTTTTCTGATAATATGCCCGTTGGAGAGATTGGTAAATATCGGCGGCGGATTTTCGGCCAGACGGCCTGGCGTGATCTGAAACTAGGCGTTGGACGGCGCATCTTCCAATCGGGCGCCCGCCGCCATGACGGCGGCAATCACCCCTTGTCCGAGCGCGACGCCCCCATCGCCGGCCGGCAGACTGGCGGGCGTTAACACACGCAGCCCGGCCAGCTCTTGAATCAACAACTCGCGAAACAGCCGATTTTGCACGACGCCGCCGGACAGCGCCACGGCGTTGAGGCCATGGCGTCGCGCCGCCAGGCGCGCCATATCGGCAAACCCCCGCGCCAGCGCCAGGTGAAAAGCATAGGCGCGTTGCGCCGGCGGCGCCGGCCATGTCAGCCACTGTCGCCAAAATACGGCCAGATCCAGCCTGTTGCCGCGCAAAGGCATCGTTACCGGAATATCCACCGGCGCCGCCGGCTTGACCGCCTGCCAGGCCAAGGCCTCGAGCCGGCAGGCCGCTTCGCCTTCCCAACTGATCTCATTAGGGCACAGCCCGAGCGCGGCCGCTATCGCATCAAACAACCTGCCGGCGGACGACGCCCGGGGAGCATGGATATTTCGCGCCACCGCGCGGGACAAAGGCTCGGCCAGCGCCGCGGGAATCACGCGCGCCTCCGGCAGCGAACGCCAGTCGGGCACGAACCGCAGCCAATGCGCCAGCAGGTTGCGCCAAGGCTGCCGCGCCGCCATGTCGCCGCCGGGCAACGCCACCGGCGGTAAACCGCCCAGCCATTCACAACGCCGATAGTCGATCAACAGGCATTCGCCCCCCCACAACGCGCCCTGCCCGACAGCGTTGCCCGGCGCCGCCGTCCGGGGCTCCGGTTGGCCGGGACCCGCCGTCGCGGCGCATAAGTCATCATCATAGCCCGGCCGGCTTTCACCGTATCCCAGCCCATCCAGCGCCAGACCGATAACCGGCCCGGCCTCCCGCGGCCAGCCGTTTTCCGCCAGACAGGCCGCCAGGTGGGCGTGATGATGCAATATGGCCACGCAAGGCAGCCCGTTTTGTCCGGCCAGTATTTCGCCCTGGCGACGGCTGAGATAGCCGGGATGCGCGTCCACGGCAATCAGGGCGGGAGTGAAATCCCAGATCTGCCGAAACAGCGCCAACGCCTGGCGCTGCTGTCGCGAGATGCCTTCATCGGCGAGATCGCCCAAATGCTGGCTGACAATCGCCTGTCCGTCGCGCAGCAGGCAAAACGTGTTTTTCAGATCGGCGCCCAGCGCCAGCACGGGCGGAATCCGTTCGAAACCGGGCGGCAGCGGCAGGGCGTCCGGTACATAACCGCGCGCGCGACGCAATATCTCCGGTCGTCCAAGGGCCGGGCGCACCAGGGAATCGTCGGCCCGTTGCAGAATATCCCGGTTATGCATTAGCCAGTAATCGGCGATTCCGGCCAGATCCGCCAATGCCCGGTCGTTCTCCAGCACGGGCGGCCGCCCGCCGGCATTGCCCGACGTCATCACCAGCGGCCGACCCGCGCGCCGCAACAGCAGATGTTGCAAGGGATTGGCCGGCAGCATCACGCCGATTTCATGCAGGCCGGGAGCGACAAGCCCGCATAAGGCGGATCCCCCACAACCCGGCGGTGCCGCCTCGGACGGCGGTTTGGCGAGAAGCACGATGGGCGCGGCCGGAGAACGCAGCAAGTCGATGGCCTCTTGGGTCACAGGGCCGAGATAACGCCGTAATCGACGCAGGTTCGGCATCATCACCGCCAGCGGTTTGGACGGCCGGTGTTTGCGCCGGCGCAACCTGGCCACCGCCGCCAGATTAGTGGCGTCGCAGGCCAGATGAAATCCCCCCACTCCCTTGATCGCCACAATTTCCCCGGCCAGCAACCGCCGAACCGCCAAACTGATTGCCGCATCGCCGGTCGCCAGTTCGCCGCCGTCCGGCCGCGCCAGCCAAACATGCGGCCCGCAATCGGGACAGGCGGTGGGCTGGGCATGAAAACGCCGGTCGGCGGGATCGCGGTATTCGGCCGCGCAGCGCGGACAAAGGGGGAAAGCCGCCATGGCGGTATTCGGTCGATCATAGGGCATGCGGCGGATCAGGGTAAAACGCGGACCGCAATGGGTGCAATTGATAAAGGGGTAATGCCGGCGCCGGTCGCCGCGATGCAGCAATTCCGCCAGACAGGCATCGCAGGTGGCCGCATCCGGCACCACCTGGGTGGTCATCTCGCCGCCGCCGCTGGCGAGAATGGTGAATTCCCGCGGCGGCCGCGGCCATTGCCATGGCAAACTTTCAATAGCGTGAATTTGCGCCAGCGGCGGACAGCATTGCCGCAACCGTTCGGCAAAGTCGGCGGCGTTGTGGCCGTACAAACGCACGTCGACGCCGGCGCCATTATTGCTCACATCGCCATTGAGGCCCATCTGGCGGGCCAGCCGCCAAACCGTCGGACGGAATCCCACCCCTTGAACCTTGCCTTTAATACGCAGCAGGATGCCGTCGTATGCCATATCTTGTCCTTGTATTTCCCCCGGCCGGCGGCGCCGTTGTCAGCAAATGCGCGGCAAAGGTTCATCATGGGGAAGATCCAGCAATCGGACAATCCCGTACGGACCACGCAACCTCACCTGTCCGTCATGGGTGGCCTCGCCTATGGTACAGGCCCCGCCCCCTAGCGGATGCCGGCGCAATGCCTGTAAAACCCGCTGTTCCGCGCCGGGTTCCACGGCCACCAGGAGTTTACCCTCATTGGCGAAATTGAGCGCCTCCAGCCCCAGCAATTCGCACACGCCCCGCACCGCGGGTTTGATGGGCAGGGCCGTTTCCTCAATAAGCATGCCGCAACCGCTGCCTCGGGCGAATTCATGCATAATGGCGGTGACCCCGCCCCGGGTGGCGTCGCGCAAGGCGCGGACGCCGGCGATATTGCGCAGCGCGGCGATCATGGGCGCCAGCACCGCGCAATCGCTCGCCAGATCCGTTTGCATGCCGAGATTTTCCCGCAGGTTGAGAAGGGTCGCGCCATGGTCGCCCAATGTGCCGCTGACAATGATCCGATCCCCCGGACGGATGGCCTTCACCCCCCAGTCCACGCCGGCCGGGATCATGCCCAGGCCGGCGGTATTGATAAACAGTTTGTCCGCCGCGCCGCGCGGCACCACTTTGGTGTCGCCGGTGACAATCTGCATGCCGGCGTCCCGGGCGGTTTCGGCCATGGAGCGGACTACCGCTTCCAGGGTCGTCAGCGGCAATCCTTCTTCCAGAATAAAGCCGCAAGACAGCCAGCGCGGCGTCGCGCCGCCCACCGCCAGATCGTTGGCGGTTCCGCAAACCGCCAGTTTGCCGATATCGCCGCCGGGGAAAAACAGCGGATCGATCACATAACTGTCGGTGGTAAACGCCAGACGATCGCCGGCCTCGGTCAAGGCATCCAGCGGCAAACGGGCCTGATCTTCGCCGGCCGCCAGCAGCGGATTGTCAAAGGCGCTGACAAATAACCCGCTTATCAGCGATTGCATGGCGCCCCCGCCATTGCCGTGCGCCAAGGTAATCTGTTTGGTCATGATTCGCTCCGACGATATTGATACCAGGCGGCGCAGGCGCCTTCCGAAGACACCATCAACGCGCCGAATGCGTTTTGCGGATTACAGTCTTCGCCGAACAACGGGCAGTCGGCCGGCTTACAGCGGCCCGTCAGCACCTTCCCGCAGCAGGCGCGGGGATCATCGGCCACCGGTTGCGGATCGGGCCGGAATCGCCATTCCGCATCGAACGGCCGCCACGCTTCGCGCAGGCTGACGCGCGAATCCGCTATCACGCCCAAACCCCGCCACTCGCCGGCGCCTTCGGTGATGAATACCTCATCCATCGCTTGCTGCGCCAGCCGGTTGCCTTCGTCCGGCACCACCCGCCGGTACTGGTTTTCCACGCACACGCGGGCATCGGCGTACTGCTCGCACAGCATCAGTAATCCTTGCAGAATGTCTCCCGGCTCGAAGCCGGTGATCACCACCGGCTTGCGGTAGACCTCGCAGATACCGGCATACGGCTGCCGGCCGATAACCATACTGACATGGCCCGGCGCGATAAAGCCATCGATACGAACGTCCGGTTGCGACAGCAGGCTTATCAGCGTCGGCATCAGCGTGATGTGCTGGCAGAACAGGAAAAAGTTCGTCACGCCGTCGGCCCGCGCCTGCCGCAAGGTGACGGCGGTGGCGGGCATGGTGGTTTCAAAGCCGATGCCAAAGAACACCACCTGCTTCTCAGGATGCTGTTTGGCCAGCATCAAGGCGTCCAGCGGCGACCAGACCATGCGCACATCGGCGCCGCGCCGGCGGGCGCTCAGTAATGTCCCTTGCCGGCCGGGCACCCGCATCGCATCGCCAAAGGTACAAAAGATGACGTCCGGTCGCAGGGCGATTTGGATACAGGCATCGATTCGCCCGGCGGGCAGGACGCACACCGGACAGCCCGGGCCATGGATAAACTCGAGCGACGGCGGCAATAGCCGATCCAGGCCGAATTTGAAAATGGCGTGGGTATGGCCGCCGCAGACCTCCATGATTTGCAGCGGATGTTCGGCGGTGAATCCGGTGTGCCCCATTCGGTCGTGGATGCGCGCCACCAGCGCCCGCACCAGATCCGGTTGGCGATACTCGTCAACATAGCGCATCGCCGCCTCCCCGCAGGAACGCGCCGACATCGTGCTCCACCTCCTCCATCGCCTGCAGCGCCGCCAGGGTTTCCCGCGCTTGCGCCTCGTCGAGCAGGCTCATGGCAAAGCCCACATGCACCAGAACCCACTGGCCCGGCAGCGCCGCCATGGCGTCTTTATCGGCGCAGACCAGCCGGATATTCACCCGCCGCCTGACGCCGCACACGTCCACCCAGGCGTCGCCGTCATGCTCGTTATCCAGCGCCAGCACTCGGCCGGGTATGCCTATACACATGTTTGTTCTCCCACCCGTTACGCGGGCGCTTTTGCTACTTCGTCCGGACGCGGTCGGCGCCGCTCGCCCGGTCCGTTTGGCCGACGTGACTTTACCGCCGCCGCTGTTCCTGCAACCAGTTCAGCCAGGCGTCCATCCCCTCGCCAGTGGTTGCTGAGACCTTCAGTACCGCGATGTCCGGATTGACCCGGCGGGCATAGTCGATACAGGCGTCGACATCGAAAGCGACCCAGGGCAGCAAATCGATTTTGTTGAGGATCATTAGACTGGCGGCGGCGAACATATGAGGATATTTCATTGGCTTATCCTCGCCTTCGGTTACCGAGAGCACGACGACCTTGCCGTGCTCGCCCAGATCGAAGCCGGCCGGACACACCAAATTACCGACATTCTCGATAAACAGCAGGCCGTTATCCGCCGGCGCCAGCCGAACGGCGGCGTCGTGTACCATCTGCGCGTCCAGGTGGCAGCCCTTGCCGGTATTTACCTGTATGGCCGGCACGCCGGTGGCGCGGATCCGTTGCGCGTCGTTGGCGGTTTGCTGATCGCCTTCGATGACCGCGCAGGGCAGAGTCTCCTTCAACCGCGCCAACGTTTCGCCGAGCAAGGTGGTTTTACCGGAACCGGGGCTGGAAACCAGATTAAGCGCCAGTATGTGGCGAGACTGAAAATACTCACGGTTACGAACCGCCAGCCGGTTATTCTTATCCAGCACATCCATCTCGATTTCCACCATGCGGCGCTGGCTCAGGCCGGGAGCATGCCCGCCCGCCTCGCCATGGCCGTAGTCCAAATCACCGCTGATATCCGCCCGCGGCGTAAAACCGCGATTTTCCGGCGCAGAGTAATAATAATGATGATGCACTTCGGCATGATAATGGTGGTGATGGATGATCTGCACGGGGGCGGCGTCCGGTTTGCGCGAGTCCGCATCATCCAGCGGGCCGAAACGGCGAAAAACGCCGTATTGGGCAGGCCGGCCGGGGTGATCCGGTTTATGGACATACCCGATATCGCTGTGCCGGTGATCATGGACATGCCCGTGGCCGTGATCATATTCGTGGCCGTGTTCATGGCCATATTCGTGGCCGTGTTCATGAGCATGTTCGTGGCCGTGTTCATGAGCATGTTCGTGGCCGTGTTCATGAGCATGTTCGTGGTCGTGGTCGTAGCCATGCCCGTGGTCGTGTTCGGGACCGTGTTCATGGTTGCGCTCATGGGCATGTTCGTGGCCGTGTTCATGTTCGTGGCCGTGTTCATGTTCGTGGTCATGAATCGGGACGTTTTGCTGATGATGACTTTCGACGACAAGATCGCCCTCTATTCGGCGTTCGCCTTCGCCGCAGCCGCAGGTACTGCACATGACAATTCTCCCTCTGACAGAGACCGGGATGGCGCGACCGGCGGCGGCGCCTCGGGCGGAACGCCCGGATGCGGGACTTGGGCCGGTTACGCCCCGGGGTAGTATAGCGTCAGGCCACTTCCATCCGTTTGATCTGGATTCGATCCTGAGCCTCGGTTTGCAAACGATCGGCACCGCAAAACGGACACACTGGAATCGGGACGGGGGGCAGCGTCACTTGCCGTCGACAGTGGGGACACCAGGCCCCGGCCGTCTGCTGTTCAAGATAAAGCCGGCAATCCTGCGCCAGGGTGCCGCGGCAGACCATATCGAAACAAAACCGCAGCGACTCCGCTTCCACGCAGGCAAAGGCGCCAATGGACAACCACACGCCGGTCACGCGCCGCGCGCCGCTTTTGCGCGCCTGCTGTTCTAGAATTTCCAGCGTGTTTTGCGCCAGCGTCAATTCATGCATCGATTGCCTCGTTTTACCCTCCCGCCATCGCCGTCTCCATGCAAGACGGGTGCCAGTTGCCGTCCCATCGGAACGGGGTTGCGCCTGAGGGACCGCGACCACTCCCAGCGACGGGGTTCTCAAGTAAAATCAGGCTATTGAGCGGATAACGCCGCCGCCGTCCCCGGGCTTTCCGCGGGGGCGCCCAACGGCGTCGTCATAAATGACGACGAAACCGCGCCCGCGAATTTCGTCACTTATGACGACTCCCATGCCCGCCGTCACGACCCGCCGGCAAGGGAAAAAGCCGGCAAGCCTGGCCTGCCGGGCTGTTTGGCAATATCCCTATTACTGGCATGGAAAATGCTTGCAGCGCCAGCATATTCAAACACGTTATCACGCAGCCTGAGAGGCATCCGTTTCTCCCGGAGGAGAAGGTTATGAACCGCTTCGTTATCGCGGAACCACAACTTTGCATTGGATGTAATACCTGCATGGCCGCCTGCACCGAGGTGCACAAGGCCGAGGGTCTGCAATCGCATCCCCGATTATCCGTTACCAAGACCGACGGGCAAACCGCGCCCATGCTTTGTCGCCAATGCGAAGACGCGCCTTGCGCCAGGGTATGCCCGGTCAACGCCATTACCCAGGGGCCGGATTCGATCATCTTGAATGAAAGCCTGTGTATCGGCTGCAAACTCTGCGCATTGGCCTGTCCGTTCGGCGCCATAACGCCGGCCGGCAGCAAGCCGGTGAATCTGCCTGCTACTTATCGGCATTACATCCCCGCCGAGCAGTTGGCCGATGTGCCGGAAAGTCCGCCGAAAACGCATCCGTTCCTGGCCTGGAATCCCGGCGTGCGCAGCGTGGCGGTGAAATGCGATCTGTGCGCATTCCTGCCGGACGGGCCGGTTTGCGTTCGGACCTGTCCCACCGATGCGCTGGTACTGGTGGAAGAGGACGCGGTGGAACAAACCGGCCGGGCGCGCCGTCGCTACGCGGCGCGCTGGCTGTCCTCGGGTCTGGATACCCCATCCCCCACCCTGCCGAAACAGGAGTAAACATGGACGCATTTCAATTACTGGGCGGCTCGCTTGGGCTGTATCTGGCGGGCGGTATCCTGTCTCTGCTGCTGGCGCGGCGGGAAAATCTGGCGATTTGGGTCGCCGGTCTGTCGGCCATGGCCGGCGGCTGCCTGGGGCTCTTGAGCGCGGCGCCGGTCTTGCTCAGCGGCCGAACCTTGAGCTATAGCATGGCCGGCCCGTTCCCCTTCGCTTCATTCAGTCTGCGCCTTGACGGCCTGGCGGCTTTCATGCTTTTGGTCATCTCGCTGCTGGTGGTGCTGTGCGCGCTCTATTCCCTGGCCTATGTCCGTGAATATCTGGGCCGGGGGGCGGCGGCCATGGGATTTTTCATGAATGTGTTTATCGCCTCCATGGCCATACTGGTGACGGTGGATAACGCCTTCTGGTTCATCGTGTTCTTCGAGATGATGTCGCTGGCGTCCTGGTTTTTGGTTATCGCCGATCAGGATGAGGAATCCATCAACGCCGGTCTGCTGTACTTCTTTATCGCCCATGCCGGCTCGGTGCTCATCATGATTGCTTTCTTCCTGCTTTACCGCCAAAGCGGCAGTCTGGAGTTCGCCTCATTCCGCGCTTTGACGCTGTCGCCGGCCAGCGCGTCAATCGTTTTCCTGCTGGCGTTTTTTGGTTTCGGCGCCAAGGCGGGCATGTTGCCGCTGCACAGCTGGCTGCCCCGCGCCCACCCCGCCGCGCCGTCTCATGCCTCGGCGCTGATGTCCGGCGTGATGGTGAAAATCGGTATTTTCGGGATCATTAAAGTCGGGATCGAACTGCTGGGCGCCAGCGAGCTGTGGTGGGGCGTGGTGGTGCTGGCGTTCGGCGCGGTCTCCTCGGTACTGGGCGTTCTCTACGCCTTGGCGGAGCATGATATCAAGCGGCTGCTGGCCTGGCATACGGTGGAAAATATCGGCATCATCCTGATGGGCGTCGGCGTCGGCATGATAGGCATCGCCGCCGGCCATCCGGTGCTGGCCGCGCTGGGTCTGCTGGGCGCGCTCTACCATCTGCTCAATCATGCGGTCTTTAAGGGCCTGCTGTTTCTCGGCGCCGGCGCCGTTATTTGGCAAACCCACACCCGCGATATGGAAAAAATGGGCGGGCTGGGCCGGCTGATGCCGTACACCGCCCTGGCGTTCATTATCGGCTGTATGGCGATTTCCGCCCTGCCGCCGCTCAACGGCTTTATCAGCGAGTGGTATACCTATCAATCCCTGTTCGCCATGAGCCATCAAAACGGTTTTATCCTGCGGCTCGCCGGACCCGTGGCCATTGTGATGCTGGCGCTGACCGGCGCGCTGGCGGCAATGTGCTTCGTTAAGGTCTACGGCATCAGTTTCTGCGGCGCCGCGCGCAGCGAAAAAGCCGCCCGGGCCGGGGAAGTGCCCCGGCCGATGATCATCGCCATGTCGATCCTGGCGCTATTGTGCGTATTGCTCGGGATCGGCGCGTCCTGGATCGCGCCGGTGCTGGCCACGGTCGCCGCCGGACTGGCCCACGCCCATGATGTCGCCGTGGCGCACGGCGCCGTGCTGATTCCGCAACAGGCCGGCCAGGCGATACTCTCCCCCTTGATGATTTTCATTCTCTTGCTGGCGCTGCCGCTGATTCCGCTGGCGATTTATCAGGCCGCCAAACGCGGCCAGCCGGGCTATCGGCGCGGCGGCGACCCTTGGGCCTGCGGCTACGATTGGCAAGGGACGATGGCCATGTCGGCAGGCAGTTTTACCCAGCCCTTACGGGTCATGTTCGCCGGATTGTATCGGCTGCGCCGCCAGCTTGATCCGTCGCCGGCGCTCAAGCGCGCTCTGGACGTCGCCGTACGGGGCGCCGGGCGGACCGAACCGTTTTGGGATGATTGCATCATCACCCCGCTGGTACGGTTGACTCAACGGGCGGGCGGACGAATTCAGGCGTTGCAGGGAGGCGACTTTCGCATCTACTGCCTGTATGTGGTCGCCGCCCTGGTCATCCTGTTGCTCGCCGCCGCCGTCTAAGGAGAAAGACCATGTTGACACAACCTATGCCGACGCTGCCCTGGGGACTGTTTGCCCTGATACAGGCATTGCTGCTGCTGGCGGTCACCCCGCTACTGACCGGAATCTCCCGGCAGATCCGCGCGGTGATGCACTCACGGCGCGGACCGGGCATCTGGCAGGATTACCGGGACATCGCCAAACTGTTCAGGCGGCAGTCGGTGGCGCCGGAACAGGCCGGCCCCGTATTTCGCCTGATGCCCTATGTTTTGCTGGCCACTATGTTACTGGTGGGCATGGCCCTGCCGGTTTTCACCGCCCTTTCGCCGTTCGGCGCGGCCGGCGACTTGATTACCCTATTGTATTTGTTCGCGCTGTTTCGCTTTTTCTTCTCGCTGGCCGGACTGGATACCGGCAGCACCTTTGCCGGCATCGGCGCCAGCCGGGAACTGACATTGGGGATCCTGGTGGAGCCGACGCTTATCCTGGCATTGCTGGTGGTGGCGCTCATCACCGGTTCCACCAACATCGGCACCATAAGCGCCACGCTCTCCGGCGGCTGGACATCGCCCACCGCCACCTTTTTGGCCCTATTGGCCTGCGGCTATGCCGCCTTTATGGAAATGGGCAAGATCCCGTTTGATGTGGCGGAAGCGGAACAAGAGCTGCAGGAAGGGCCGCTGACCGAATACGGCGGTTCCGGCCTGGCGCTGGTGAAATGGGGACTCGGCTTAAAGCAGGTCGCGGTGGCGGAGCTTTTCCTGACGGTGTTCGTCCCCTTCGGTAAGGCGGCCGTCCTGACCGCGCCCGCGTTGCTCTTCGCGCTGGTCGTCGCGGTCATCAAGCTGCTGGCGGTGTTCGTGCTGGCCTCTTTGCTGGAAAACAGCCTGGCCCGCGGACGCTTCTTACTGATACCGCGGGTGACTTGGCTGGGGTTCGGCGTCGCGGCGCTGTCTTTCGTCTTTTACCTTACCGGTCTTTGAGGAGCCAGGAAATTCATATGGAGACTATAGCCCTTGCGACCGTTCTGGTCCCGTTCGTCGGCGCGCTGCTCGCGGCATGCCTGCCAAGACGGATGGCAAAATGGATTTGCACCTTTTTCGCGCTGCTGGCCACGATCGGTACCTTATCGCTGGCCTGGACGTTTTATGCCCACGGCAAGACGGACGCCGTCTTCCCGCTACTGAGCTACGGTCATGCCGAACTCATCGGGATAACCGTGGATAGGGTCAGCACCCTTATCGGGTTCGCGGTGGTGTTTCTGGGTTTGCTGGTCAGTTTGTATTCCACCGGTTATCTCACCGCCGGCAACCGCGAACATCCCCATGAAGGCACCAACCGGTACTACGCCTTTCTATTGGTATTCATCGGCGCCATGGCCGGACTGGTATTGTCGTCCACCCTGCTCGGCCAATTGCTGTTTTTCGAAATCACCGGCGGCTGCTCCTGGGCCCTGATCGGTTACTACCAGACGCCCAAGTCTCTGCGCTCGGCCATGAAGGCGCTGCTGATTACCCATGTGGCCGCCATTGGCCTGTATCTGGCCGCGGCGACATTGTTTTTACATACCGGGACGTTCGCACTGAGCGCCCTTGGCCAAATGCAAGGACCGGCCGCGCTGGTGGTATTCGGCGGGATTTTGTTCGCCGCCTGGGGGAAATCGGCGCAATTGCCGCTACAGGCCTGGCTGCCCGACGCCATGGAAGCGCCGACGCCGGTCAGCGCCTATCTGCACGCGGCGTCCATGGTGAAAGTCGGCGTTTACATTTTCGCCCGCGCCATCCTGTCCGCCGGCAATGTTCCGCACATCATCGGCTGGATCGGCATGATTATGGCGGTCATCACCATGATTTACGGTTTTATGATGTATCTGCCGCAACAGGACATGAAACGGTTGCTGGCCTGGTCCACCATTACCCAGTTGGCGTATATCTTTCTCGCCCTGTCGCTGGCCATATTCGGCTCGAAGGAAGCTTTCGAAGGGGGCATCGCCTATATCTTCAACCACGCCTTCGCCAAAAGCCTGTTTTTCCTGGTGGCGGGCACCCTCAGCTACAGCTGCGGCACCCGGCTATTGCCGCGGTTGCGCGGCGTGCTGGGGAAAATGCCGTTGGCGGGCGTCGGCTTTTGCGTGGCGGCGCTGGCCATTACCGGCGTGCCGCCGTTTAACGGCTTTTTCAGCAAATTCCCCATTTTCGCCGCCGGCTTTGCCCTGTCGCGCCAATTCTGGTTACTGACGCCCATCATGATTCTGGTGCTGATGGAATCGGTCGCGAGCTTCGTCTGGCTGCTGTACTGGTTCGGCAAAGTGGTGCCCGGCAAACCCAGCGACGACGTGGCTGGCGCCGCGCCGGTGCCGCCGGCCATGAGCATTGTGCTGGGGGTATTGATAGTGATGTCGCTGTGCTCCAGCTTTATCGCCGTCGCCTGGCTTGGATAAGGAACAAGACTATGACCGGATCTCTAATTGTCAATAATTTGGCGGGGCTGATGATGTTAACGTCGCTGCTGGTGATCGGCGCCAAACGCCCCATGGCGTCCAGTTGTCTTTATGCCCTGCAATCGCTGGTGCTGGTGTTGATTTTCTTTACCCTGGCCGAGACCCTGCACGCGCGCCAACTGATGCTCTGGTCGCTCAGCGCCTTGGTGACCAAGGTTATCCTGGTGCCGCTGATTATGGCGCGGGCTTTTCGCAAACTCGCGGACCCCGCCGCGGACGGCGGGCTGTTGAGCCCGCCTTTGCTGATGCTGGCGGCGGCGATTATCGTGGTGCTGTGCTGGTTTGTGGTGGCGCCGGTGGCGTTGCCGCTGGCGGCGCCGCTGAAACCGGCCCTGGCGGTATCCCTTGGACACTTTTTGCTCGGCCTGCTGTGCATCGTCAGTCAGCGCAACATTCTCAAACAGGTGTTCGGCTACTGCCTGATGGAAAACGGCGCGCACCTGACTTTGGCGTTACTGGCCAACCGGGCGCCGGAACTGGTGGAAATCGGCATCGCCACCGACGCCATTTTCGCGGTGATTATCATGGCGCTGATGGCGCGTAAAATCCATCGCACGCTCAAGACGCTGGATGTTTCCCAATTAACGGCGCTGAAGGGGTAATGAGATGAGCGATACCGCTTTACTGTTGTTATTACTGGCGACGCCGCTGGTCTTTGCCCTGCTGTCGTTCGCCTGCGAACTGTTTGGCGCCGCGGCGCGCGGCGCCGTGACCACGCTGCATACCCTGGGTATCGTGGCGCTGCTGGCCGAAGCCCTGACGGTGGTGGCGCGGGTGGCGGCGGAAGGCCAGATCCTGGCGGCGCGCCAATGGCTGTATCTGGACAGTCTCGGCGCGCTGTTCCTGGCCATTTTGGGGATCATTGGTTTCGTTACCGGGTTGTACTCCATGGGGTATATGCGCCATGAAGTGGACGAGGGCGAAATATCACTTCCCGTCTTATGCCGTTATTACGGTTTCTTCCACCTGTTTTTGTTCACCATGCTCTTGGTGGTCAGCAGCAACAACCTGATCCTGATGTGGGCGGCGGTGGAAGCCACCACGCTCAGTTCGGCCTTCCTGGTGGGCCTGTACGGTCAGCGCTCATCGTTGGAAGCCGCCTGGAAATACATCATCATTTGTACCGTCGGCGTCGCCTTCGGTTTGTACGGCACCGTACTGGTTTACGCCAATGCGGCGAATGTCATGCCCGACGCCGGCCAGGCCATCTTCTGGACCGAGGTGCTGAAACACGCCGCATCGCTCGATCCCACCCTGATGCATCTGGCGTTCGTGTTCGTGCTTATCGGTTTTGGCACCAAAACCGGCCTGTTCCCCATGCATGCCTGGCTGCCGGATGCGCACAGCGAGGCGCCGAGCCCCACCAGCGCCTTGTTATCGGCGGTACTGCTCAATTGCGCGCTGCTCGTGATCCTGCGCTATTACATCCTGGTCAGCGGCGCCATCGGTCCGCAATTCCCCAGCCGCCTGCTGATCATCTTCGGTTTATTGTCCGTGGCGGTGGCGGCGTTTTTCATCCTGGTGCAGCACGATATGAAACGGCTGCTGGCTTATTCCAGCGTGGAGAACATGGGGCTTATCGCTATGGCGGTCGGGATCGGCGGGCCGTTGGGCATTCTGGCGGCGCTATTGCATACCTTGAACCACAGTTTGGCGAAAACCCTGTTGTTTTGCGGCTCCGGGAACGTGTTGCTGAAATACGGCACCCGCGATATGGGCGCGGTCAAAGGGATGTTGCGGGTCGCGCCGCTGACCGCCGTCTTGCTGGGCGGCGGCGCGCTGGCGCTGGGCGGCATGCCGCCGTTCAATATTTTCCTCAGCGAATTTATGACGGTTACCGCCGGTTTGGCGAGCGGCCATGTCGCGCTGACGGTGGTGCTGTTGCTGTTGCTGACCCTGGTGCTGGGCGGTCTGGTGCGCATGGTGGCGCTGACGGTATTCGGCGCCCAGCCCGCCGCGGTGGCTAAAGGCGAATTGGGTTGGCTGACCACCGCGCCGATGGTCCTTCTGCTGGTGCTGATGCTGGTCATGGGCACCGCCATTCCCCGACCGGTGACCCGGTTGCTGGAAAATGCCGCGACCATTGTGCTCAACCGCGACAGCGCCGCTTTTCACTGGCCCTGGACCGGCAACGCCGCGCACACCCTTAATACCCCGTCTGGAGAAGTAAAGTGACTGATACCCTTTCCGATAAACTTGGCCGTGACTACCTGGCCCGGGTGCATGAAAAATTCCCGACGGCGATCCTGGCGGAAGAATGGCAGACCGACAACCAACTCACCATCACGGTTAAAACCGACACACTGCCGGAGGTGGTGGAATTTCTTTATTACAGTCAGGGCGGCTGGTTATCGGTGTTGTTCGGCAATGATGAACGTACCTTGTGCGGCGATTATGCCGTTTATTATGTGCTGTCGATGGAACAGGGCGAGAAATGCTGGGTCATCGTTAAGGCGTTGGTAAGCCCCTCAACCCTTGAATACCCCTCGGTCACGCCCCGCGTACCGGCGGCGGTATGGGGCGAACGGGAAATCCGCGATATGTACGGACTTATCCCGGTGGGCCTGCCGGATGAACGCCGTCTGGTGCTGCCGGATGATTGGCCGCAGGATGTGTATCCGTTGCGCAAAGACAGCATGGATTACCGGCTGCGTCCGCCGCCCGCCAGCGAGAGCGAAACCTACCCTTTTGAAAATGCCGCCGCCGGCGAAACCCGGGTCGTGCCCATCGGTCCGCTGCATATCACCTCCGACGAGCCCGGCCACTTCCGCCTGTTTGTCGACGGCGAGCAAATCGTCGATGCGGATTACCGGCTATTCTACGTGCATCGCGGCATGGAGAAACTGGCGGAAACCCGTATGGGCTACAACGAAGTCACATTCCTGTCCGACCGGGTGTGCGGTATTTGCGGGTTTACCCATAGCGTGGCCTATACCACGTCGGTGGAAAACGCCCTGGGTATCACGGTGCCGACGCGCGCCCACGCCATTCGCAGTATTCTGCTGGAAGTGGAACGCCTGCACAGTCATTTGCTCAACATCGGCCTTTCCAGCCATTTCGTCGGTTTCGATACCGGTTTTATGCAATTTTTCCGGGTGCGGGAAAAATCCATGACCATGGCGCAACTGCTTACCGGCGCGCGGAAAACCTACGGCATGAACCTCATAGGCGGCATCCGGCGGGATATTCTCAAGGAACAGCGCGTCAAAACGCTGCAATTGGTCAACGAGATGCGCGGCGAATTCCTGCAACTGGTGGATATGCTGTTGAGTACGCCCAATATGGCCCAACGGACCCAGGGCATCGGCGTGCTGGACGCGAAGGTGGCGCGCGACTACAGCCCGGTGGGGCCTATGGTGCGCGCCAGCGGCTTTAAGCGCGACACCCGGTTCGATCATCCTTACGCCAACTACGGCAATTTGCCCAAGACGCTCTTCTCAATGGACGGCGGCGATGTTTATTCCCGCCTGACGGTCCGCATTAAAGAAGTGCTGGATTCCCTGGCCATGATCGAATACGGCCTGGACAACCTGCCGGAAGGACCGATCCTGACCGAGGGCTTTACCTATCAGCCGCACAAGTTCGCCCTGGGCTTTACCGAGGCGCCGCGCGGCGAAGACATCCACTGGAGCATGCTGGGAGATAACCAGAAACTGTTCCGCTGGCGTTGCCGGGCGGCCACCTACGCCAACTGGCCGGTTTTGCGCTATATGTTGCGCGGCAATACCGTCTCCGACGCCCCGTTGATTATCGGCAGCCTCGATCCTTGTTATTCCTGCACCGATCGCGTCACGCTGGTTGATGTCAATCGCCGCAAAGCCAAGACCGTGCCGTACCAGGAACTGGAGCGCTACGGTATTGAGCGCGTCCGTTCGCCGCTTAAGTAGAGGGCTGGACCATGTTTAAACTGTTTAAAACCATCCTGAAAGCCGGCGAGCCGACGGTGAAATATCCGTTTAAGCCGCTTGAGGTCAGTCCGGGATTTCGCGGCAAACCGCAATACGACGCGAGCCAATGCATCGCCTGCGCGGCCTGTACCAGCGTTTGCCCGGCCAATGCCTTAACCATGGAAACCGATGTCGACAGCGGCGAACGACGCTGGCAATTGTTTCTGGGCCGTTGCATTTTCTGCGGACGGTGCGAGGAAGTTTGTCCGACCCGCGCCATCCGGCTTTCGGATGAGTTTGAAATGGCGGTGGCCCGCAAGGAGGATTTGTATACCGCCGCCACCTTCAGCCTGCAAGCTTGCCGGGTCTGCGGCCAGCCCTTCACCGCCAAAAAATCCGTGGATTACGCGATGGCCTCGCTGGCGCAATCCGGGCTGGACAGCCAGGCGGTGGAGGCGATGCGCCCGCAATTCGAAACCTGTCCGGAATGCAAACGCCGTCAGAACCTGACCCGCAACCGTCACCTCAATTTGCAGCATAATCAGGGGGAAAAGAGACCATGAGCCACTCAGACATCCCGCTGCGCCAGCATGTCAGCCAACCGGTCGTTGTTGATGAACAGGCCCTGGCGCTCAAGAAAACCCTGCTAAAGGATATCCGCCGTTCGGCCTATGTCTATCGGGTCGACTGCGGCGGGTGCAATGGCTGTGAAATCGAAATTTTCGCGGCCATCACCCCGTTGTTCGATGCCGAACGGTTCGGCATTAAAGTGGTCGCCTCGCCCCGCCATGCCGATATCCTGCTGTTCACCGGCGCCGTAACCCGGGCCATGCGGGTGCCGGCCCTGCGCGCCTATGAATCGGCGCCGGACCCGAAGATCTGCGTTTCCTACGGCGCCTGCGGCTGCGGCGGCGGCATTTTCCATGACCTTTATTGCGTCTGGAGCGGCAGCGAAAGCATCGTGCCCATCGACGTATGGATCCCCGGCTGTCCGCCGACGCCGGCGGCCACTCTTTATGGTTTCGCGGTGGCGCTCGGCTTGCTTGATCAAAAGCTCAAGGGCGAAACCCATCACGAACAGCCCGGCGAGCGTGCCCTGTTGCCGTTGCCGGACGTACCGTTGCATACCCGGGTCATGGTTGAACGGGAAGCGCGGCGATTGGCCGGTTACCGCGAGGGGCTGAAAATCAGCGATCGATTGTTATCCCTGTTGTCGGGGGCGTCGGCGCCGGTACTGGCGCAGCGGACGGAAGAATGGCTGCGCGGTGAAAACGATCCGCGGCTGACGGAAATCGTCCGCCGCCTGTTGCACACCCTGCAAAGCGAAGCTCGCCATGGCTGACGTTTATATCTGGTCGTTACGGCAAAAGTTCCTCGACAGCAAAGTGGCGGTGCCCGAGCAGGCGCAGCAAGTCATGTACTACTCGCTGGCTATCGGCCATCACGTCGGCGTGATCGATTGCCTGAACAAAGAGCTGAGTTGTCCGCTTGAGCAATACCGTCAATGGACCGAACTGCTGCCGGAAGGGGATGCCCGGCGTAAACTGCGCGGTCTGCTGACCTTCGGCGAGATTATCATCGACAGTTCGCACACGGATATGCTGGCCCATGCCCTGGCGCCGTTGTGCGAAACCCAGCCGGCGCCGTTCAATGAATGGAGCGCCCGCCTGATAGCGCTGCTCGGTGAAATCGCCCGTGAACCGGCCATCTACCTTATCGTAAGAAAAGTATGAGCATAGTGAAGCAGACCATGAATAGCGCCGAGACCGATGTCAGTGTCGTGCTGACCGTGGGCAACAGTATGATGGGGGACGACGGCGCCGGCCCTTTGCTGGCCGAACTGATGACACAACAACCCGTGGCCGGCTGGCAAGTCGTCAATGGGGGTTCAGCGCCGGAAAACGTCGTCCACCAAGTCCGCGCCCTGCGCCCCCGCCGGGTGGTGGTGGTGGATGCCGCCGATATGGGCCTGACGCCGGGCGCCACCCGGTTAATCGATCCGGCGGATATCGCCGGGATGTTCATTATGAGCACCCATAATTTGCCGCTCAATTTCTTGATAGACCAGCTTAAGGAAGACATCGCCGATGTCTGGTTCGTGGGTATCCAGCCGGATGTCGTGGCGTTTTATTTCCCCATGACCGACCCGGTTGTCCGAGCGGTGCGGGATGTCTACCAACGTCTACCGGAGTGGCGGAATGATGGCGGGCTGGCCTGGCTTGACGATGGCGAGACCGATATTGCGGCGGTCCGGTAGCAGCGCCGTACCGGCTCATCCGTCCACCCGGCGCACGACAACGACCTTACCCATGGCCTGCCCGGCAAGGCACGCAGGAATGCCATAGGCGCAGTGACGAACCGGCGGCGACATCGTCACTTATGTCGAAAAACCCCGGGCAGCCGCAAACCTTGTTCGTTCCAGCCGGATCGCCTCAGATAAATATAATAAAAACATAAAGTTAAATTTTTCTAATGACTATTGCAAACTGGCATAAACCCTGCTTTATATAGGGACATTACCCCGCGCCAACCCGCGGGCCGCAAGTACAACGACCATCGGAACCGTGAGGAGAAACCAATGAACCGGTTCGTTATCGCTGATCCTCAAAAATGTATCGGCTGCTTTACCTGTGAAGTTGCTTGTGTGGTGGCACATAACGGCAACCAGCCCGGCGCGCTGACGCCTGAAAACTTTTTGCCGCGGCTGAAAGTGATCAAAGAGTGGAATATCAGTACGCCCGTATTATGCCGCCAATGCGAAGACGCGCCGTGCGCCAATGCCTGTCCCAATGGGGCGATTATCCAGGCCGGGGATCATGTCCAGGTCCTACAGGAAAAATGCATCGGCTGCAAAACCTGCGCCGTCGCCTGTCCTTACGGCGTCATGGATATCGTTACCCGGCGGATAAGCGATGAACGCAATCCGCTGGCGGGATACGCCATCAAGGCCGAGGCGCATAAATGCGACCTTTGCGCGGGCCGCGCCGAAGGCCAGGCCTGCGTCAACGCCTGTCCCACCGAAGCACTGGTGCTCATGACCCATGAAACGGTTGAGGGCATGAAACAAAAGAAACGGCAGCGGGCCGCCCTGGAAGGTCTCGGCGCTATCCTGTCCTGACCACATAACAGTTAACCACCGGATTAGGAATACAAATCCTCCACAAGGGGTATGGCACAATGCACAAAGCTCTTACCGTATGTCCGTACTGCGGCTCAGGCTGCAAAATCAACTTACTGGTCGAAAACAATACCGTGGTCGGCGCCGAGGCGGCGGATGGCCTGACCAATCAGGGGCAACTCTGCCTGAAAGGCTACTACGGCTGGGATTTCCTCAACGATACCCGCCTGTTGACGCCTCGCCTGCGCAACCCCATGATCCGCCGCGAGAAGGGGGGAGCGCTGGAAGACGTGTCCTGGGACGAGGCCATCGAATTCGCCAGTTCCCGTTTGCGGCATATTAAAGAAAAATACGGTCCCAAAGCCATCATGCAAACCGGTTCGTCACGCGGTACCGGCAACGAAACCAATTTCGTGATGCAAAAATTCGCCCGCGCGGTGATAGGCAACAACAACATCGATAATTGCGCCCGGGTATGCCACGGCCCCTCGGTGTCCGGATTACAGGTCACGCTGGGCAACGGCGCCATGAGCAACTCCATCGGCGAAATCGAAGACACCAAGTGCCTGCTGGTGTTCGGCTACAACGCCGCCGACTCCCACCCCATCGTGGCCAGACGCATTCTTAAGGCCAAACAGAAAGGGGCCAAGATCATCGTCTGCGACCCGCGGCGCATTGAAACCGCCCGGTTGGCCGATTTGTGGCTGCCGCTGAAAAACGGCTCCAATATGGCTTTAGTCAACGCCTTCGCCAATGTCCTGATTAACGAGAATCTCTATGACGCCGACTATGTGGCGCGTCATACGGAAGGTTTTGACGAGTACAAAGCCATCGTCGCCAAATACACCCCTGAATACGTGGAAGGCATCACCGGTCTACCCGCCCAGCAAATCCGCGAAGCCATGCGCATGTATGCCGCGGCGCCCACCGCCACCATTCTCTGGGGCATGGGCGTGACGCAGTGGGGACAGGCGGTGGACGTGGTCAAAGGACTTTCCGGTTTGGCGCTGATGACCGGCAATCTGGGTAAACCGAACGTCGGGGTCGGGCCGGTACGCGGTCAGAATAATGTCCAGGGCGCGTGCGATATGGGCGCGTTGCCAAACATGTTCCCAGGCTACCAACCAGTGACCGACCCGGAAATTCGGGCCAAATTCGCCCGGGCCTGGGGTGTCGCATCCCTGCCGGCCGAACCGGGATTTACGCTGACCGATGTGCCGCATAAAATTCTCAGCGGCGAAATCCGCGCCAATTATGTCATGGGCGAAGATCCCCTTCAGACCGAACCGGATCTGTCGGTGATGCGCCAGGCGCTGAGCCAGGTGGATCTCTTGATCGTGCAAGACATCTTCATGACCAAAACCGCCTCCATCGCGGACGTGATTCTACCCTCCACCTCCTGGGGCGAACATGAAGGGGTTTACACCGCCGCCGACCGTGGATTCCAGCATTTCGAAAAAGCCATCGAACCGAAATACAATGTCAAGACCGACTGGCAGATTATCAGTTTGATGGCCACGGCCCTCGGTTATCCCATGCACTACAATAATACCCGGGAAATCTGGGACGAACTGCGTGGCCTCTGCCCGCTGTATGCGGGCGCGACCTACGACAAAATGGCCGGCTTCGGCTACGTGCCATGGCCTTGTCTTGATGAGGACAGCCCGGGCACTCCCTGGCTGTATGCCGGCGATAAATTCGACCGGCCGAACGGCAAAGGCTTATTGTTCGCCGCCGAATGGCGTCCGCCGCTGGATCAGGTTGATGATGAATATCCGCTGATTCTCTGTACGGTACGGGAAGTGGGCCATTACTCCTGCCGTTCGATGACCGGCAACTGCACCGCGCTGGCCACTCTGGCCGATGAGCCGGGATATGTGCAGATCAACCCGCAAAACGCCGAGCGGCTGGGCATCAAGGATCAGCAACTGGTTTGGGTGGCCTCCCGCCGGGGCAAAGTGATATCGCGGGCCTCGGTCAGCGAACGGATCAATTTCGGCGCGGTATACATGACTTACCAATGGTGGATAGGGGCCTGCAACGAACTGACCATCGATAATCTCGATCCCATCTCCAAAACGCCCGAGTATAAATACTCGGCGGTCAAATTGGAGCGTATCGACGATCAGCGCTGGGCGGAAAATCACGTACAGACCGAATACAACCACTTGAAGGCCCGCCTGCGCGACGCGGTGGACGACGCCGCCCACACGGCGCAATCCTGACCGGCAAGCCGTTATGCCCGCCGCGACGGCGGCATAACGGCGCCCTGAGCGTTTTTTACCAGGCCTGCGGCGAGATTCCCAGCCGCTGCATGCGGGACAGCAGCGTGGTGCGTTTGACGCCCAGTTTGTTGGCCGCCCCGCGCGGTCCCGCCACAATGCCGTTGGTTTCGCGCAACGCCTGGATAATACGCTGACGTTCCACCTCATCGTCCTCCACCGGCGCTGATTTGCGCGTCAAGGCGCGGGACGGGGCCGAAGCGGGAGCCGGGGACGCCGCCGGCGAGACGGCCGGCTGCAATTCATCCAGTTGCAGGTTGAGCGTGCTGCCGCGCGAAAGGATCACCGCTCTTTCAATCACATTTTCCAACTCGCGCACATTACCCGGCCAGGGAAGACGGCAAAGCCGGCGCAGCGTTTCGCCGGGTATGCTGTCGATGGTGCGATTCATCCGCCGGGCGATTTTCTGTGTGAAAAATTTCGCCAGAAGCGGAATATCCTCGGGCCGCTCGCGCAACGGCGGGATATGGATGGGAAAAACATTCAGCCGGTAATACAGATCGCTACGGTACTGCCGGTCGGCCACCATGTGCTTCAAATCGCGATTGGTGGCGGCGACCAGCCGAACGTCCACCGGAATCACCCGGCTGCCGCCCAGCCGTTCGATTTCCCTCTCCTGCAACACCCGAAGCAGTTTCGGTTGCAGTTCCAACGGCAAATCGCCGACCTCGTCGAGAAACAGCGTTCCGCCCTCTGCCAGTTCGAACCGGCCCTGCCGCGTGGTGGTCGCGCCGGTGAACGCGCCCCTTTCATGGCCAAACAGATCGCTTTCCAACAAACCGGATGGTACGGCGGCGCAATTCATTTTAACCATGCGTTTGCCGCTGCGGCCGCTATGCTCGTGTATGGCCCGGGCGATAAGCTCTTTACCGGTGCCGGTCTCGCCCAGGATCAGCACCGTGCTGTCGCTGTCGGCCACCATCTGCACCTGTTCGAGCACGGCGTTCATCGCCGCGCTTTGCCAGACGATTTCACCAAAACTGCCGTTGTTGTAGATTTGTTCATTCAACCAGATATTTTCGTGTTCCAGATTGTCCTTCAGACGGGTGATTTCGTCATAGGCGCGGGCGTTATCCACGGCGATGGCAATGCGGGCGGTAATCTGGCTGAGCAGCCGCAAATTGGCCTCGCTGAAAATCTCGTCCCGGCTTTGCGCCAGTTTCAGGATACCGAGCGGCTTATGGCCAAACATCAACGGCAACAAACAGATCAGGCGCAACCCCTCCCGCCGGAGATCGGCCAGATGGGCGTCTTCTTCGGCCAGTCCCGGCTCACGCCGCAGATCAATCAGTACGGGTTCGGTGCCGGCCAGCGCCTGTTGGGCCAGACGATTGCCGGCCAGCGGCCGGGTGGCCTGCTCCCGCCGCATGGACTCGCCAGGGCGGTAATGGGTGATGTAGAGATTGAGCCTGGCGTTATCGCCGCTGTTCTCGCATAAGGCCAGATTAATATAATCAATACCGAAGAAACGGTGGATCTCTTTGGATACTTCCGCGGCCAGGGCATCCATCTCCCGGCAAGAGAGCACGGAATTGGTGACATCCACCAGGATCCGGTGATGATCGCGCTCATGGCGCAGTATCTCGTTCTCCTGGCGCAAGGTCTCCGCGGCGTCCAGATTCTCCAGCGCCAGCGCCAGCAACTGCGCCAGCCGGCGCAAAAACGAGCGCTCATCCTGACTGTAGTGATAACCGTCGGTACGGGTGAAAAACACATCGCCGAACCGCCGACGGGGAGAAACCACCGGCACCGCGCAGCGGCTGCAATTTTCCGGCAGCGTTTGCGCGCTGTCCGGTTCGGGTCCTTCGCACAGACCGTCGCGATCGCAGTGTAAATGGCTACGGGGCAGCGTAAGCACGAGATCGATATACTGGCATGGGATCGGCAGCGGCAGTAAGGCGGATAGAATCGCGGCGTTGTCCCGCAGGAAAAAGATTTTTTGCGAGATCTGGATTATCGCTTCCTGCCACTGGCCGTTATTTTCCGTATCGTTCGACGTTTTCAGCATCGGTATGGTTTCACGTCCTGGCATGTACAACTGCCGGTTATTTTAATTGAGACGCCCCATAAAAAATATTCGTCCTCTGCATTAGTTTGATCTGGGCCGGTATTTCACCGTGCCGCCGCCAATAACCGACCGATAATCGGGATAATTTCTTTCGTTATATATTTAATTACATATCACTTGATGGCCATTGCGCCGACTTAAATGAAAATGATTCTCTTTTGCATAGGGATATTTTGGGTAAGTACGCCCGCGGTGGCCGCAATCACTGGCGCTGATGCACAATGGCCGTTATGGAGGTTATGGAGGTTATGGAGGTTATCTTTATTTGCTCCAGCAGGTTACCGCGGTAAAAGATAACCCGCGGCGCGGTTTGTCATTATTTTGGCATATGTCCTTAAATGACCGTAATACGGCCACAATGGATTACCAGTCTCAAATTGGCGCTATCTATAAAGGCCCCTTTGCCAGCCGCCCGCGTGATTTCGTTGGGTTGGGGTTCAGTAAAATGCATATCAATGGCAGCGTCGCAAAGCGGTATCGACTGCTTAACGAGGGAAAAGGCATTGAGGATGACACTAACCCGGCCTATTCCCCGGTACGCTCGGCGGAATATGTCACGGAATTAAATCACAATGTGGCCATCACCCCCTGGTTCACGCTGCGGCCCAATGTGCAATTGCTGGCGCACCCTGGCGGCGCGGAAAACGTGAAGGACGCCTGGGTGTTTAGCACGCAAGTCATGCTGCGTTTTTGAAGCCAAACTCTGCGCCCTGCGTCGCGCAAGGGGACACCGTCCGCACGGTGGGGGCGGCGGACGGCGTATCGGCCGTTCAGGCGGTCTGCAAACGAATGATATCCACTTTTCGCTGACGAACCATGGCCAGCATTGCCGCGATACCCACCACCGCGAGAATGCTCGACAGAATGAAGGCCGACCGGTACCCCCCGCCGTACTGAATCAGAAAACCCGTGATGCCCGGCGAGAGAATGCCGGCCAGGTTGGCCAGCAAATGCACAAAGCCGCCTGCCGAACCGATACGGGAAGCCGGCACGATATCCTGCAACAGGGACCAGCAGGCCTGCGGCGTCATATAAGCGAACAGCGTCGCGACGGTTATCAGCATCACCGCCGTCTCCAGGCTGGCGGCATATGCGGTCAGCAACACGCAGATTGCCGCGATGGCCAGGCCACAGACAATCACCAGCTTGCGCGACAGTAAAAAATTACCGCTTTTGCGGAAAATCCCGTCGCAAACCATACCGCCGCCAACAAAGCCCAACGTGGCCCCCAGCCAAGGCAGGATACCGACGATACTCATGCTTTTAATGTCCAAATGCTGGAAATCCGTCAGATAGCTGGGCAGCCAGGAAAGAAAAAAGAACTGAATATAGTTGAAACAGAAGAACGCCGCCGCCACGCCCAGCACCGGCATGGATAACACATAAAAGAAGACGCCGTGCCTTTGCTGCGCCGGCATATCGCCGGCGGCTGCCGGCGTTGCCTGGCCGGCCGGACGATCAGCGACGATAGTGCCCGCTTCCTCGGCGGACACCCGACGATGTTGTTCGGGTTTGTCGCGGAACAACAGCAGCCAGGCCGCCAACCAGATAAAACCCAAAATGGCGATGACCACGAAAGAGACCCGCCAACCGAAACGAAGCCCCACCAGACCGACAATCGGCGCGGCGACGGCGGCGCCGAGCGGTTGTCCGGCATTGGTGAATCCGACCGCCCGCCCCACTTCCCGCCGGGGAAACCAGTTGGCGATGGATTTATTGGTTGTGGTTCCCATAGGGCCTTCGCCAATACCGAACAAAATACGCACCGTCATAAAATAACCAAAACCTGTGGCCATGGCGGTGGCGCCGCAAAAAAACGACCAGATGCCGGCCGCCCAGGCGTAAACCCGCCGCGGGCCAAACCGGTCGGCGGACCAGCCGCCGATAAAACAAAACAGGCAGTACCCCACAAAAAACACGCTGAACAGCAAACCCATTTGCGCATCGTCAATATGTAAGTCTTTTTTTATCAACGGCGCCATGACAGACAGCGCCGAGCGGTCAAGGTAGTTCAGCATGCCGGCGAAAAACAGTAATAATGCCACCACCAGGCGATATTTATTTTTCAGCATAGGGTCGCTCCATGGACAAATCGGCAAAGGCGATACGGTAGCGTTGCAACAACACATCGGCGGGATCGAACCCCAGCCCCGGCGCGTCGGACAACCTCAGGCGCGGCTGGAAATCCAGTTCCGGATACAAAGGCTCGGGCCATTGCAGATAGGGGACCTCCAGCGCCACATCCTCCGGCAAAGTCGCCACCAGATGGGCGGTGGCCAGCAGGGCCGCGCCATAGTAGAAACAATGGGGCACCACCTTTACCTGGTATTGCCGCGCCAGGCGATAAATCGCCAGCGCCGCGCTGATACCGCCCACTTTCGCCACGCTCGGTTGCGCGACGCTCAGGGCGCCGGCAATAAAATGCTGACGAAAACCTTCCAGACCCTGGGCGTTCTCCCCGGCGGCGATAGGCGTACCACAGGCCAGTACCTGCGCCAGGCCGGCCACATCATCCGGCGGCCAGACAGGCTCTTCCAGCCAGGCCAAATCAAGCTCCCGCAGATTCCGGGCCTGCCGGCACGCCTCTTCCACGCGCCAGGGACAATTCACGTCCACCATCAGCCTGGCATCCGCCGGCAGGCTATGCCGGGCGGCCGCGATAGCCGGGTATTCGGTCTCGTGCAACTTGATGGCGCGAAAACCGGCTCGATAGGCGCGCAAGGCGTGGGCGGCCACCTGATCGGGGTCGTTGTCGTAACTGACCAGGCTGGCATAAAGATCAATGTCGCGGCGCTCGGCGCCCAGTAACCGCCATAACGGCTTATCGGCTTGTTTACCGCACAGATCCCACAACGCGATATCCACCGCCGACAACGCGAACTGTATCGGCCCGCTGCGGCCAAACGCATGGAAGGCGCGCTGCGCCTCGTCCATCAGGGAAGCCAGCCCCACCGGGGTCCCGTCGAAGGTTTTACCAATGAAAAAACGGCCCACCGGCCCCTTTAGCGCGGCGAATGTCACCGGGTTGGACAGATGGCCGAAACCTTCGCCCCAGCCTTGCAGGCCGTCTTCTGTGGTCAGACGCACCAGCAAGGTTTCCATTTTGGTCAACGCCAATGACGCGGCGTTATAAGCATCCTCTCCCGCTTTGTCGTCGTGATCGCCGCTTCTGTCCGAGGTAAAAGGCATCGCCAGGCGCATCACTTCTAATTTGCTGATTTTCATTATGCCCGTCTCATGTAGGGTACGCCGGCCGCCATGGTTCAGCGGCCGAAGGAAGACATCCCCGCATTGCCAGTGAGAGATGTTAATATGATGAAACAAAAAGGAGTATAAAAGGTGGTCGGCGATGCCACATCATTCAGCAGCACAGCTTTGCAGGACGGAAATTGGTTTTCTTTGGGCAGATGAATAAACGACTGCGAACCTTATCACGAATTCCGCCTGCGTTTTGATTTATTGGCCGTCCATGGGGGCGTAAGCGCGGTCAGTCGCACACAAAATCGCGTTTGATTTCCGCCACGATGTTCTTTTCCGGCGTGGATTCACGGGTCAATAACGCAATCAATTTTTTTTGATTTTCCCGTTTGTCATCCTGGCCTCCTTGCTTAAAATACTGAATGTATTGCGCAATTTTATCAAACTCAGTGGGTTTGAGGTTATGGACGCCCGCTTCCACTATTTTACCGAAGGCATTAAACTTCGCTCTACCCGCTCTATCAAGAAACAATATCGGTTTATTCACCAATTGGTATTCAATAAGAAAACTTAATCCATCAACGATCAACAGATCGGAGGATTTAAAGACGCCCTGGTATTCCCCATTATCGATGATGCCTGTATTAGGTAACCCGTTCCACGCGGTGAAAAAAAGATCTATCCGCTCTTTTGGCTCCCCCCGCAGTGCGGCCAGCGTCGTAATAAGAGCCGGATGGGGGCTAAACAGAAAATCCACGTCCTGGTGGGTTTGCGCCAGGCGCAACATAGGTTCATAGACATCAGGGAAAACACCGAAATCATTCCATCCGCGACCGATGGAGTGATGCGCACTCCAAATGACTTTGAAATCGTTACCGGAGGAGATCGGCCAACTGGGTTTGGCATGCAATAGAAAATTGACTTTGGGGTGGCCAGTCACTACCAACCGGCGATCATTTCTTTTATTGTAATCTTTAACCAATTCATAAACCTCTTGCGAGGATAAAAATATTTTACTGCACATGTTGTGATAATATGTTGATAAAAACATCATGGCATGTTCAGCGATGGGCGCAATACCATAAGACAGATAGTATAATTTAGCAAAACCGATATGTTCCGTGCGGAAAGCCGGTGGCACATCGGGTTCCCAATGGGATTGACGAAAAATAACATGCGGTGCAATGGCCTTCAGAATCTGCAAATCCGCAAACGAATCCGCATCATTGAATCTGATGTGCTTAACGTTGAGCCGCGCCAATCCCTGATGATTTTTTTCCTCATCCTGATATGTCTCGGCACCAGGGTATCGCCGCTGTATTGAAATAACGGTGGGTTGAAATGTTTCATCATTAAGCATTTCTTCATAAACGGCATGCAGATTCGCCCACGCCTCGATATTATGTACCAGAAAAACACAGCGGATTTTATCCTTAAACCGTGTTTCAGATGCAATCATATTGATTGACTGATAAAGACTATCGATGGATTTCTTTTCAATTTCTGATTTTTCCAATAACTCCGCGCACTGGTTTGAAAGCTTTTCTTGAACGTTTAATAGGGTTTCCTGTTTCCCCAAGATATCGTTTTGTTTAGACAGTATATGGTCTTGCCTGGCATATAAATAGGGATAAATCTTTGATTTGACGGACTTGAAAATATGTATGCCTTTCATTACGTTCCCTCAACGGACACGGATTTTACGCTTTGTCTTTCTTTGAATAAATTTAAAACAAACGTTATTATCCAGTTTTAATTATCATTGTGATCGCAAATTTAATTAGCATTTCTTTATATACACTGAATACACCGAATTAAACCGCGGCGGCGCCTGGGCGATACCGTTGTCGGAAAAGCGGGTAAATAACCAACAAAGAGACAACGTAAGGAATTACGCGTCCGGGCGCTGGAAAATTCGGGTCGCCTTAATGTGTCTTGCTGATTTGGAGAATATTGCCGATATATCAAACCACAGATACTCGTTATACTTCAAGTTGTCTCTTTGTCGGCGACGCTCGCTCGCCCCGGTCACCGAGTGATTGATGCGACTGGGGACGGTCAGGGCGGGTCACAGGGGCATGGCCGCCGCCCGGCGGGGTTTGCGACGATAGAGGGCGACAACGCGGCGGTTGGGGCGAAGCGGCCATGGCGATACGCGGACGACCGGTTACAGCATCAGCTTGGGTAGCCAGGCCGCGCCGCGCACACCGCTGGAATCGCCATGCCGCGCCTTGCGGATTGGCGTGGAAAATTCCCGGCCGAATATCCATTCCGGCATCAGTTTCGGTAAGGTCTCATAGAGGCGGTTCACATTGCTCATTCCGCCGCCCAAGACGATAACGCCAGGATCGACGACATTCACCACATTGGCCAGGGCCTTGGCCAAACGCCGCTCATATTGCCGCAACGCCTCTTCGGCCAACGGATCGCCCTGTGCGGCCAGACTGACGATTTCGTCCCCTTTCAGCGCCGTCCCGCTTAATCGCCGATAGGCGGTGACGAAGCCAGTGCCGGAAATAAAGGTTTCGTTGCACCCGACCTTGCCGCAATAGCAGGGAACGTCGCGCTGATAGACCTGCTCGATGTCATCCGGCCAGGGCAGCGGATTATGCCCCCATTCGCCGGCAATGCCATTATGCCCTTGATGGACGCGGGTATTGATGGCCAGGCCACCGCCGCAACCGGTACCGATGATCACCGCGAACACAATGGGCACCCCGGCGCCCGCGCCGTCGGTCGCCTCGGAAATCGCCAGGCAGTTGGCGTCGTTGGCCACACAAAAAGGCCGCTGCAATAAACCTTGCAGATCTTCCCTGAAATAACGGCCGTTTAACCAGGTCGAATTGGCGTTTTTGATCTTGCCGGTGACTTGAGAAACCGTGCCCGGTATGCCGATGCCCACGCTGCCCCGCTCGCCCACCGCCGTTTCCGCCCTGGCGATAAGATCGCCAATCACGGCCAGCGTACCGTCGTAATCGCCGCGCGGGGTCGGCACCCGGTGCCGATACAATTCCTGTCCCGCATCATCCAGCGCGATCACTTCCGTTTTTGTACCGCCCAAATCAATACCGATATGCATAATGGGGCCTTTTAATGTTGTGGTGAGGGGAAAGCCAGACCGACTTGCGCCGGCCTTCCCCGCGTTCAGATTTGGCGCCGCCGCTTCAACCACGCGTTCAACGCAAAAAACAGCCCGCGGCATAATACAATGATGATGATAATACCGCCCCAGGTTGCGGTAATCATAAACGGATCCAGGCGTAACAGGTTAAGTCCGCTGGAAATCAGTTGCAGAATAATCACCGCCAACACGACCCCGGAGACCCGGCCGAAACCGCCGAAGGGACTGACCTTGCCCAAAAACGCCGCCAGCACCGCCACCAGCAGATAAGAATCGGCATAACTGGCCTTGACCGAATTAAGCTGACCCAGCATGACCAATGCCGTCAACGCGGCAAAACAGGATGACATAACGTACTGGATGACCGTCACCCTGGTGATGTTGACATTGGAAAAACGGGCCGCTACCGGATTGGATCCCATCATATAAAGCATAAAGCCGAAACGGGTTTTATTCAGGATGACCGATGCCGCGATCGCCGCGGCCAGAAACAGCAATAATGAATTGGGCACGCCGAAACTCTGCCCGTTGCCGATATTCACCAGCGCCTCAGGAAAGCCGGTAATGGTATAACCTTTGGTCAGCACCACATTCAGGCCGGAGACCAGCGTCATGGTACCGAGCGTCACCAGGATATCGGGAATTTTCAGCAAGGCGATCAACAGACCGTTCACCACCCCTACCGCCATGCAGGCCGCCACGCCCAGCACAATAGCCAGCGCCGCCATGTCGGCGGAGGCGGATTTCATGCCCTGGGGGAACACCGCCTGTAAAAACAGGGCCATCACAATGCCGCATAAATTGGTCGTGGCGATGATCGACAGATTGATGCCGCCCGAGAGCATGGAGATCATCATCCCCAAAGACAGAAAACCCACGATCGGCAATTGATAAGCCATGGAGCCGAAATTCTGCCAGCTCAGGAATTTGTCGCCGTTTAACGCATACATCATTAGGAATACCGCGATAAGCACCGCGTACAACGACGCGTTTTCACTGAGTATCAGAGGCAAAGATCGGCCGCCGGCCGGCTTTTTCGTTATCACGACCGCTTTCATGAGGGCTCCTTCATATCAACCATTACCCGCACCCGGGAGCGCCGCTGCCGCAATACCTGCAACGCGTTGGCGGATACGCTCGCCAGAATCACCAGGCCGGTGAAAACATTGTAATAATAAGGCGATATCTTCATTAGGGTCAGGCTGTTGCTGAGAATGGCAAACAGCAGTACGCCGAGCAGCGTTCCGGCCACGCTGCCGCGCCCGCCGGTCACCGATGCCCCGCCCAGCACCACGGCGGCGATAACCTGCAACTCGGAACCGACAATGGAATTGGGAATGACCGTTTGTACGACGGAAACCTGGATTATGCTGGCGAACCCGGACAAGGCGCCCACCAGGATATAGATAAACAACGTGGTTTTTTTCAGGTTGAAGCCGACCCGCTGTGCCGATACGGCATTGCCGCCCACCGCATAAATACTGCGGCCCAGCACGGTGTGGCGCAAAAACAGATGCAGCGCCAGCGCCAGCAGAAACCAAAGGCAGGTGATGAAACTGATACCGACCAGCGCGCCATTGGCGGCGTGCATGGGGAAGAGTTTCCACTCGGCCAGCCCAAGAAACGAGGGCGGCAGATCGTAAATCAGATCTCCTTGGGTGACTACATACAACAGCCCGTAAAAAAGACTGTTGGTGGCGATAGTGACAATAATGGCGGTGATTTTGAAATAGTATATGATAATACCATTCAAAGAACCCATAATGCCGCCAAGTACGATACTGCAAAATATCGCCAGATAAATATTATCCAGATCGGCCCGCAAAAAATAATAAACCACCGCATACTGCACAACCTGGGCGATAGCGGTAAAAGACACGTCAAAACCGCCCGAAATAAGCACCAGCAATACGCCCAGGGCGAATATCCCCAGCACGGTGTAGGATTTCAACAGGCTGGCGATATTATCCAAGGACATGAAAGCCGGATTCACCAGGGTAATGGCCGCGGCGAACAGGATAATCAACAGCAACAACAACCCTTCCCGTGATTTCACGATACCAGCAATACCCATCATTCATTTACCTCACCCGTGTTCTGTTCGGCGATTCGCCGACGCGCATTCCCCCGGCGTCAGGCATGTTCCAGTTCCCGTTGCAATGCCTCGTTTTCAATGGCGTCGGCGGCATACTCCTTGCCAAATCTGCCCCGGGTCATCACGATAATCCGATCACAGTTGGCTAATAATTCCGGTAGATCGTCGGAAATAAAGACGATGCCCATCCCCGCCGCCGCTTTTTCCTTCACCGTCTGATAGATGGCGCTTTTGGCGCCGACATCGACGCCCACCGTGGGGCTGTCTAAAATGAAAATGCGCGGATGGGTGGCAAGCCATTTAGCCAGGACCACTTTTTGCTGGTTGCCGCCGGACAGCATTCTGATGTCCTGTTCCTGGCTGCCGTATTTCACCTGCATGCGCGTGAGCAGATCGCCCACCGCCTGACGGAGTTTGCCGCGATCGAGTAATTTCAATGGACCCAGATAGGATTTCAAGGAACAAAGCGCGGTATTGGCCGCGATACTCTGCTGCATCACCAGTCCCTGGAGTAAACGATCTTCCGGGACATAGGCGATACCGTTGGCCACCGCGGCGCTGACGCTATCAATGCTTACCGGACGGTTCTCGATAAGGATTTGGCCTTCCTCGGCCGGCTCAATGCCGAACAGCGCCAGCGCCAATTCGGTTCGGCCGGCGCCCAGCAAACCGGCAATGCCCAGCACTTCGCCTTTGCGCAAATCAAAATGGATATCGCGAAAACTGTTTTTCCTGCCAAGCCCGCGAACACTGAGCAGCACCTCGTTCCCGGCATGGGATTGCCGGGGGGGATAGGTTAATTCGTACCCCAGCATCAGGGCTTCGATGCCGGCCAGAGTGAGTCGATTGGCCGCCGCGGTATCAATCACTCTTCCGTCGCGCATAACCGTGACACGATCGCAGATTTCCAGAAGCTCATTGAGCTTGTGGCTGATAAAGATGAATGAAAGCCCTTGCGAGCGCAGACGTTGCAACAAAGCGAACAGATGTTTGATCTCGGTGCGGGTCAGCGCGGTGGTGGGTTCATCGAGAATAATCAGTCGGGATTCATTAATCAGCGCCCGGGCGATGGCCACCAGTTGTTGTTTGGCGATAGGCAGATCATCCACATCGGCGTCCAGTTCGAGCCGGATGCCCAATTGCTGGATAATTGCGTCGACTTTCTCTTTATACGCGCTGGAAAATACCAGGGTTTTATTGTCATTGACCATCTGGCTGATATAAATGTTTTCCAATACCGTCAGGTTGGGAAATAATGACAGATCCTGATATATAATACCGATACCCTGTTTCACCGCCTCGATGGCGGAGTATTTGGCGATCTGGCGGCCGTTGATACGCAACATGCCGCGGTCGAAATTCAGTACGCCGGCGATAATTTTCATCAAGGTGGATTTGCCGCAGCCGTTTTCTCCCACCAGGCCATGAATTTCCCCTACTCGGATATCGAAACCGACATCATTTAATGCTGTCACCCCGTCGAATGTTTTAGTGACATGTTCAACGGCAAGAAATTCCATCGTCTTCTCCCCCCGGCTAGACATACCCGGCGCCGGGACGGTACGGCGCCGGCGTCATGGTTAAAAATCGTATTTGCTGTAGTTGTCCTTGGTAACGGTCAGCGGCCGGTCGAAAATGATATTCTTACCTTCAATGGACGGCTTGCCGATACCAGGAATCTCCAGGCCATTCTTGATGTGATCGCGCTTGCCTTCAAGGATCAGCTTGGCGATATAGGTCATTGAATAGGCGGCATCGCCCGGGCTCCACAATACGGATTCGGTCATGGAACCGTCTTTTAGAAACGTGGCGCTTTCCTTGGGCGAGGTGGTGCCCATCACCGTAAGCTTGCCCACCAGCCCTTTTTCCCGCAATGCCTGCGCCGCGCCCGGACCACCCTGACTGCCGAAGGAAATGACGCCCTTGAGATCGGGATACGTGGACAGCAGCTCAAGTGTTTTTTGCCGTGACGCATTACGGTCTTCACTGACCGGGAAACGCTCAGCCACCAGTTTCAGATCGGGATATTTGGCCTTGGCCTCTTTGATGGCCGCGTCCGCCCAGATATTATGCGCCGGTACGGTCAGGGACCCGACATAAATGGCGTATTCGCCTTTGCCACCCACGTGCTTGGCAAATTGATCGAGCATATACTTACCGAATTTTTCGTTTTCAATCATCTCCACGTCATAATCGGCATTAGGCTGATTTACCGATTCATGGGTAATCACCACAATACCTTTATCGTGAGCGCGGGCGAAAACCGGTTCGCAGGAACTGGCGTTATTGGGAACCACCAGCAAGGCGTTAACGCCCTGACTGATGGAATCCTCAATAATCCGGACTTGCTGCGCCTCGTCCGGCGACGCGGGCGCTTGCTGGTAAACATTGATATCGAAATCCTTGCCGCCTTTCTTTAACCCTTTCTCGTAATCATTGAACCAGGCGGAACGTAATTTCGGAATGCCGACCATGGTGAATTGTTGTTCGCCGGCGGCGGCGGCGGTTGTGGAATAACTGTTCACGGCAGCGCCCAGCAGCAGGCACAGCGCAAATGCGTTGAGTTTTTTCATGATATGTCCTCTGTGGCTGAAAAAGGCTATCAGGCGGGGTAACGGCGTTCCGGCGCGGGAATGGCTCCGGCATTACCTAATTCGATGACCGCCCCCTGAAAACGTTCTTCAGTATCGAGATAATAGAAAACATCGTCACCGATATTCCCGCTTTGCACGACCTGATAACCGCGTTTTTCATATTCCGCTATGGCGTGCTGGCAATCCTTGAAATACAACTTCATATGGTGCAGCCCATAGCCATGCTTCTCGATGTACTCGTTATAAATGCTGTAACCACTGACCGGCTGCATTAATTCCATCTGCACACCGTTAACCCAGCATACGGCGATTTTATAGATATGCTCCGCCGGCTTACCGCGATAAAAGGAATGCTTGATATTATGGGGTCCATAGGTATAGACATCCCAAGGCCCGATGCCGCAAACCTGGTGGTAGTGCGCCATTGCGTCATCCAGGTCGGCGACCAGATGCGCAATTTGGATGATGTCACCGTCTTTCATAATAAAGTCCTTTGGCGAGATGCATTAACGTCAGGCGAAGTGATGCGGCAATCCCTCAAGATTGGTATGGCGTTTTTTCATTTCTTCAAGGGAAATACCGGTTTTTTCGATCAACAGCATGGTCACGATATCCACAAATAAAAAGAGCGACTGTTCAAGCAACGACGACATGGGCTGGATGGAGGCGATCTCCTGATCGCCTCCGAATATTTGGCCCGGCACCCGTACAGTCAGATCCGCATAGCCGCCATGTTCGTTTTCGGGATGAGCGGTCAGCAACGCAATCCTGGCCCCCGCGTCCTTCGCCAGCTTCACCACGTTCAGTTCCACATTGGTCACCGCGCAATGGCCGATCAGCAGATCGCCCGATCCGATGCAGGGTGTAGTGGTGTCATACACCACGTAGCTGTCGAAGCCCATATGCTTAAGCCGCATGGCAAAAGCCCGCACGGAAAGTTGCATTCTTCCCATGGCATACAACTGAATCGTTTTTGCTTTACAGATCTCATCCATAAGAAGGTGGATTTCATTCTCATCCACCGCCAGCAGCGTGGCCCGGTTTTCATTGATGACTTGCTCAACAAGGCCTTTATAGGTAGACATCACGCAATTCCTCGCATTTAAGTGGAAAAAAATGTCGCCGTGATATTTTACATATTAATTAATTTGTAAAATTACAAGATCAATATGTGAATACAACATACGATAATAATTTTGTAAAACTATCGATATTGATCACGTTTTTTTAGCAAATTTGTTAAATTAGTAGCCAAATTGTTCATATTAGCGATCAGGATCACATAAGATAACCGGCGTCTTTCATTGCGCTATCCGACCGGAACCTCCGGCCATTACACGGTGATATTGGCGGGTTTGGTGGCGTCAGCCGGCGATTTTCCCTGGATAACGACGTTGCCGCCCCCCAGGAGGGCGCACCTCGCTTAGCTTCGTCCGCAGAGGGGCGCCGCCACGGTGGCCGCTTGATTTTACAACTTTTCTCATTTAAGGTAGTTACAAGGGAAAACTTGACAAACTTACTGCCGTCCGGCGTGATTTCAGATACCTGCGGCACTTTGGTGTCGCGGGCGCAATGACAAAGGGCGAAAAGAATCATTATGGCGAAAAGAGGTAAACTGGACGGCGTCTTGCAGAGCATCTTGCAACGGATCCGCGACGGCGTTTATGGCGAGGGGCAGCGTTTGCCCTCGGAAACCGTCCTGTGTGATGAATTCGCCGTTTCTCGGCCCACGGTATCCAAGGCGTTGGGAAAATTACGGGAACAGGGGCTTATCAACAGCACCCAGGGTTCGGGTCATTATGTCTGTCAGCGCAAGACGGGCGCCGCCGCCGAAGCTCAGGAACGGATACTTGGCATTCTTTCCCCCAGAATGGAGGCGAATGAAAGCGGTTTCTTGTTTGAGCAGATATTCAAGTCCATCGCTTCGCTGTCGCAGCAGTTTAATTTTTCCCTGGTCTGGAATGGCGTGGTAACCCTGGGTCCTAACGCCAGCAAGCAAAAAATTATCGATACCGTGGAAAAGATCATCGACCGCTATACCAAAAGCGGTGTGCAGGGTATTTTTTTTATTCCGCTGGAATTTCATCCCTTCGCTGATGAAATCAATGAGTTGATTTTACAACTGCTCTCCAAAGACCATATCCGCGTGGTTCTGGTGGACAGCGATCTTAAAACCTATCCCGAGCGCAGTGCCTATGATTTGGTCGGCATTGATAACATCGCCGCCGGTTATGAAGTGACGCGCCATTTATTGAAAAACGGCGCGCGACGCATCGATTTCCTTTGCGAACGCGATTCGGCGCATACCGTGTCCATGCGAATAATGGGTTATAAGCTGGCCCTGCTCGCCGCCGCGTTGCCGGCTGACCCTGCCTGGGTACACCAGGGCCCGACGGGTGACCGCGCCTTTATCGCCGATTTGCTGGATGCCGGCGCCACGGATATTGTCTGCGCCAATGATTTTACCGCCATGAAATTGCTGGCGGTCTGCAACCAGTTGCATCGCAAGGTCAATGTGGTCGGTTTCGACGATAACGAATATTCCGCCTTGCTCGGCATCCCGCTGACCACCTACAAGCAGCCCTTTGGCGATATCGCCCGGGAAGCGGTGGCGCTGATGCTGAACCGGTTGCGGCATCCCTCCGTTGCCCCGCGCCATCTGCAACTGCGCGGCGAGTTGATCATCCGTTCCTCCGGCGGCGCGGCGGACCGTCTTCCGGCCCCCTAGGCCGCGAAAGCGGCGGCGCGCCGGCTATGGCCTGGGACCGACCGAGGCGCGAATGCACAGCTCGGTGGCAAAGTCGCTGCGTTCCGGGCCGGCGGACTGCGCGCCGATCCGTTGCAACAGCAATGCGGCGGCGGCGCGCCCCATTTCGCGCCCCGGCTGGCGCACGGTCGTCAGTGCCGGCACTAGCCGGCTCGCATCGGGGATATCGTCGAACCCGGTGACGCTGATGTCTTCGGGCACCCGGATATGCCGCTCGGCGCATCGGCGGATAAACCCGATGGCCATCAAATCATTGGCGCACAGCACCGCTGTCGGCCGCTCCGCCATGACCAGGATCGTTTCCGCCGCCTCGCGGCCGCCGCGCTCAGTATAATCCCCGCGCAAGACCGGCACGCTGTCCGGCGGGATCCCCGCGCCGGCAAACGCTTCACGAAAGCCGGCCAGCCGTTGCTCGTTGGTCCACAGCCCCCGCGGGCCGCTGATGACCGCCAGCCGCCGGTGTCCGCATGCCAGTACATGCGCAGCCAGATCGCGGGCGCCGCTGAGATTTTGCGCGCTGATAAACGGCACGTCGATCCCCGGCAGGCATTCATCCACAAACACCACCGACCCCTGTTGCGCCAGACTGATCAGCGAAGGGCTGGGCAACCCGGTACCCGAGAGGTAAATCACGCCATTTAAGCGCTGGGTGCGCAGTACCTGGGCGTAATATTCTTCCCGACGGGTGTCCGACCAGGTCATGCACAGCACCAGCAGGCAGTCGACATTATCCAGCGCGCTCTGTATGCCCTCGGCCACATTGGCGAAAAAGGCGTTGCCGAGATCCGGCACGATAAAACCAATGGACGAGACGCGCTGGCGTTTCAAACTGCGCGCAGCGCTGTTGGGTTCGAAATGCAATTCGGCAATACAGCGCTGCACATGCTCGCGGGTTTCCACCGCCACCGGCCGGCCGCTGTTGTTGATTACGGCGCTGACCGTGCCGATGGACACTTTGGCCAGACGGGCTACATCGCGAATGGTCGGCCGGCCCGCCCGCGAAGATTTCACGCTATCACTCATTGATCGTCGACTCGGCCCGGCGGCGGGGACGACGCCAGTAACGCCGCGACCAGCGTCGCGCCGTCGACGAGGAGCGCCAAGGCGTCATGACGTATTCCAGGCCAATCACCAGCAAAAAGCTCACGACCCCCAACAAGGCGAGAAAACCGATGGCGGAAAAGGTGCCGGCGGTATTGAGCCGGGAATTGGCCTGCAACAAATAAGCCCCCAGCCCGCCACTGGTGGAGGCGGTCCATTCGCCGATCACCGCGCCGGTCACGCTGAAAGTGGCGGACAGCTTCAGGGCGGAAAACAGCGGCGTATAGGTGGCCGGCAATTTGACGTAACGGAATATACTCCAGCGCGAGCCCCCCATGGATCGCACCAGGTTCAGCATGTCCCTGTCCACCGAATTCAGCCCATCCAACACATTGACCACCACCGGGAAAAACACCACCAGCGCCACAATGACCAGTTTGGGCGCCAGGCCGAAGCCCAGCCAAATGGTCAGCGCGGCGGAAATGGCGATGACCGGTACCGCCTGGCTGGCAATCAGTATGGGGTACAGTACGCTACGGATCCAGGGCGTGGCATCCATCAGCACCGCGAATAAAAATCCGCCGCCGGCGCCGACGATAAAACCCAGCAGGAAGGTGGTGAAGGTGCTTTCAAAACCTATCCACAGCACCGACCAGTCCGACAGGGCATGCCGCCAGGTCATTTCCGGCGAGGGCAACACATAGGGCGGGATCTGGAAGATACGCACCGCCAGGTCCCATACCGCCAGCACAAGTATCAGGGCCGCCAGCGGCCCCCCCAACGGCAGCAGTAATCCACGCAGTTTATTCATGGGCGGCGACGTCCTGTACGGAGTGATCGGTGTAAATCAGATCTAAAATCCGGCTTTTCAGCCGGGTGAACTCGGGACTGGTCAGGCAGGACAACGGTCGCGGCCGGGAAATCGGCACGGTAAAGATTTCCCGGATCCGGCCGGGACGGGGCGTCATCACCACCACCCTATCCGCCAGAAATACCGCCTCGTCGATATCATGCGTCACGAACACCACGGTACGATGCTGCTCCGCCCACACTTTCAGCAACCACTGCTGCATGGCCAGCCGGGTCTGGGAATCCAGCGCGCCGAACGGCTCGTCCAGCAGCATCACGTCGCGATGCATCGCCAGGGTCCGCATCAGCGCCACCCGCTGGCGCATCCCGCCGGACAGCGCCGCAGGGTAATGATTGATAAACTCGCCCAAGCCATAGCGTTCCGCCAGCGCGACGCCGGCCTGGCGATCCTCGCGGCTGGCGCCGCCCTTGAGGATGGCGCCCAGCACGATATTATCGATGACCGTCATCCACGGCAACAGCAAATCCTTTTGCAGCATATAGCCCACATGACCGGTGCTGCCGGTCACATCGCGATCATCAATAAAAATTTGCCCGCTGTCGGGGGCCAACACCCCGGAAATGACATTGAACAGCGTGCTTTTGCCGCAGCCGGAGGGGCCCACCACACAAACGAATTCGCCCTGGGCTATTTGCAAATCGGTAGTCGCCAGGGCCGTCACCGCGCCGAAGCGGCGGCTGACCTGACGGATGGAGAGTTTGGACATGGTATGGCCTCTGTAACAGGGTCGCTTCCCGGCAGCGCGGCATGCGCCCCGTGCTTGTTTCTTTCCTTACAGGATCTCGCACCGCTCTCGGCCGAACCACAGCAGATCTTCCACCTTGACCGCGATGCCGTCCCGCCGGGCAAAAGGTTCTATGGCCCAGGCGCCCCACATGGGCGTGGCATTGCCGGCATCGATAAATCCTTCGGTATAGGCGGCGCCCGCCGTCAGCGAATGGCCTATGTTTCCCAGAAGATCCAGTAAAACGAAGCCTTCACGCGACAGGCGCTCCCGGCTCAGCCCGAACAGGTCGCAGGCCGGCATTCCCGGACGACACAAAGCCAGGGTATCCCGATGGAGTGTTTCCAGATCCCGTAACGCAAGCTCCGCTTCGGGATAGTCGCCGATGACCCGGCTGCGGGTGCAATCGGCCCAGAAGCCCTCGGCGGTGATGGGATGGACATCGACTATCAACACATCCCGCATGGCGGCGGCCTGTTCGCCGGGTCCCTGAGTCGGGAAGCAGACATGGGCGTTTTTGCCCAGTCCGACATTGGTTATCGTCCAGATGCCGGCCGCGCCTTGCGAGCGCAGATAATCATGAATGGCTTGCTCGACGACGGTTTCGGTCACCCCGGCGGCAACGGCGTCCAGGCCTTTCTGCGCGGCCGATCGGGCCAACAGCTGCGCTCGCCGCAACCCGACGGGCGCCTGGGGCGCCACGTCAGGCCCCGGGCGATAAGTCCAGGCGGGTTTCATGGGTAAAACAGGCGCTGTCATGACAGATGAGTCCTCCCTTTGGGAACGGTCCGCGTATCGGGCCGCGCCTTTGCCGGATTCAAGGCAGATACTGGTTGGTAAAATAGTGTTCGGCCGGCAGCGGCGCCTTGACAATGCCTTGGGCCTTTATCGCCGCCAGCAGCGCCTGCCAAACCTGTAGATCCATGCGCAGGGATTTCCCGTCCACCGGCGACAGCAACGGCGCGGTGTCCTGCCACTGCTGTTTGATAAACGCCGGATCATACGCTTTGCTATAGGCGGCGGCGAACGCGGCTACGCCCTCGTCCGGATGCGCAACCGCGTAGCGGATGCTTTTCTCGGTAGCGCGCATAAACGCCGCCGCCAACTGCGGATGGGTCTTTAGCCACGTCTGATTGCCGGCGAACATGAAAATCGGCGTATCGGGCACGCCATGCTCAATGGCCGGCAAGAATTCCGGTTGCTGTTTACCCATGGTGGCCATTTCAGTCCCTTCGGCATTGGTGATACCGGTAATGGCATCCACCCGCTTTTGCAACAGTAACGGCACCGTGTCGTCAGCGGCCGTCACCATCTTGACGTCGTCAAGGGTCAAACCGGCGCTTTTGAGCATAAGGGCCAATTGCGCCTTGGTCCAGGCATCATTGTAAATACCAATGGTTTTGCCTTTCAAGCCGGCGACAGTATAAGGTTTTCCCTGCGCGCTGATAACGCCCCAGTTATTGCCTTTGCCATAACGGCCGATGGCCTCCACCGGCGCGCCCTGCTCCTTGGCGAAAATAATATCCATGACCGTGGTGAAAGCCACATCCGCCCGGCCTGTGCCGAGGAATTTCATGGTGTCGGCCACGGTCGGCGGCGCGACAATGGTCAGATCGATACCTTCATCACGATAAAACCCCTTTTCCTTACCCAATATCCAGGGGATCCAAAAACCATCGGCCACTGGCCATTCCTGAACGAAGGTGACCTTGGCGGGCGCGGCGGCGGCGGCGTCCGCCGTAAGGCCATACCCCGGCAGCAGGTGGCCCATCAACAGGGCGCCGGCCAATACCGTTCCCTGCAAAAACGCGCGTCTTTTCATAAAGTGGCTCCGGCATAATGAATGAAAGAGATGAAACGATTTTTATATTGAAACGGTTCGATAATTTTTGTCAATATTATCTATCATATAAATTTCATATTGATTTATCAGTATAAAAATAACATAAATATAAGTTGAACCGGTTCGATAACTTTCGTACCGGATTGCCATAAAAAATGCATAACCGCACAACGCTTAACCCGGTTTGCGGGGGAGAATCTTCATGAATCGAAAAAAAGTCTTATTGGTGGGCGAAACCTGGGTGACCTCGGCGACGCATTTCAAAGGGTTCGACCAGTTCGGCAGCGTCACATTCCATTCCGGCGCGAAAGGCGTGCGCGCCGCCCTGGCCGATACGGCATTCGAGCTGATACATATGCCGGCGCATCAGGCTGTGGAGGAATTTCCCTTCACCCTGAAAGAATTGGATACGTATGACGTCATATTGCTGTCGGATATCGGCGCCAATTCGCTGTTATTGCACCCGGATGTGTGGCTGAACGGTAAAACCGTCGCCAACCGCCTCGTGTTGCTGCGGGACTGGACCGCCAAAGGCGGCGCGCTGGCGATGTTCGGCGGTTACCTGAGTTTTCAGGGCATTGACGGCAAGGCCCGCTGGCATCGCACCGCGGTGGAACAGGCGCTGCCGGTGGATTGTCTGCCCTATGATGATCGTATTGAAGCGCCGGAGGGATTTCACGCCCAGATCGCGCCGGAGCACCGTGATCATGACATGTTCGCGGGCCTGTCCGGCGATTGGCCGGCGCTGCTCGGCGCGAATGAACTTATCGCCAAGCCCGGCAGCGACGTGCTGGTACGTCTGCCGGCAGCGCTGGGCGGCCATCCGCTACTGGTGACCGGCCGATATGGGCAGGGTCGGACGCTGGCCTGGGCGTCGGACATCAGTCCGCACTGGCTGCCGCAAAGCTTTCGCGACTGGCCCGGTTACCGGCAATTGCTGGTCAATATGTTGACCTGGCTGACCCGTCGCTAGCCGCCACGGTCTGGACGCGGCCAATACATCCCGGCCTGACGGCCATTTTCGGAGAATGCCATGAGTACGACGCACGCCGAAGCCCCCGTTACCGTCGCCTGCCTGCAAATGGCGCCGGTGTTCGGCCAAACCCGGCACAATGTACAGACCACGCTGGATATGATCGAGCAGGCGGCGGCACAGGGCGCCAATCTGTTGGTCTTGCCCGAATTGTGCAATACCGGTTATGTTTTCGCCTCTCGGGCGGAAGCCTTCGCCCTGGCCGAAACCCTTCCCGACGGCCCGACCACCCGGGCCTGGATCGACTGCGCGCGAAGGCTGGGCGTGTATATCGTCGCCGGCATTACCGAACGCGAAAATGAACAGTTGTATAACTCGGCGGCCGTCATCGGGCCGCAAGGGTTTATCGGCCGCTACCGCAAGGCGCACCTCTGGGGCGATGAGGCCTTGTATTTTGATCCGGGCAATCTGGGCTTTCCCGTGTTCCGGACACGTATCGGCACGCTTGCCTGTCTTATCTGCTATGACGGCTGGTTTCCCGAGAGCTACCGACTGGCGGCCTTGCAGGGCGCGGAGATCATTTGCATGCCCACCAACTGGGTGCCGATACCGGGCCAGGATCCCAAACGGGAAGCCATGGCCAATATCCTGGTTATGGCGGCGGCGCATAGCAATTCGGTATTTGTGGCCGCGGCGGATCGCGTGGGGGTGGAGCGTGGGCAGCCATTTATCGGGCAAAGCCTGATCGCCAGCTATACGGGCTGGCCGGTGGCCGGCCCCGCCGACCAGACCGCCAGCGGGATCATTATGGCCACAGTCAATCTTGCCGACGCCAGACGTCACCGCAACTGGAATGATTTCAACCAGGTTCTGCGCGATCGCCGCACCGATGTCTACGATGGGATGCTGGGCGCCGAGTGCCGGCCCGGCCGCTACTAAGCGGCCCGCCGTTGCCGGCGACTAGGAGGCCGGGCCCGGCGCGATGCCCAGTCTTATGGTGAAATCCTCAGCCGGCATGGGTTTGCCGAACAGATACCCTTGCGCCTCCAGGCAGCCTTTTTTTCGTAGGCGCTCGCACTGCTCCAAGGTTTCGACCCCTTCGGCGATGACATCCATCTTGAAGCTATTGCCAAGATAGAGTATGGCCCGAACGATAGCCGCATCGGGCGGGGAATCGCACATGGCGCGGACAAAACTTTGATCCACCTTAAGCCGGGTCACTGGATAGTGCTTAAGCATGCTAAGGGAAGCATAGCCGGTGCCGTAATCGTCGAACGCGATGCCGACGCCGTCGGCATGCAGCTCTTTCAGCGGCAGCAGCATGGTTTCATCGTGACGCAGGATAATGTTTTCAGTGATTTCCAACTCCAGCGCCTGGGGCGGTAACCCCGATTCCCCCAAAATAGCGCGCACCTGCTGGGCAAGCGCCCCGGTGCGGAACTGGGCGCTGAATAAATTGACGCCGATCCGAAAATTCACCATCCCGGCCTCGCGCCAGGCCGCCGCCTGTCGGCAAGCGGTGCGGATAACCCACTCGCCGACCCGCTCGGCCCAGGGACCGGATTCCAGCGCCGGCAGAAAAACCGCGGGTCCCAACAGGCCCTTTTCCGGATGGCGCCAGCGCAGTAAAGCCTCGGCGCCGACAATGGCTTCGTCGGATAAACGGACTTGGGGTTGGTAAAAAACTTCAAATTCCCGTTTCTGATAAGCCCGGCCAAGTTCCGATTGATAAGAGCGTTTGGCTTGGGATATTTCCCGCAGTTCTCGCGTGAAAAACCGTCGGCAATGCCGCCCTTCGGATTTGGCCTGATACAAGGCCAAATCCGCGCTGGTCATCAATTCCTGTATGGTCAGCCCATGCAGCGGATACAGTACGATACCGACGCTGGCGCCGATATTGACCGGCTGACCCTCGACGGTCACGATCTTCGAAATTTCCTCGATAATCTGGTCGGCGATTTCCGCCGCCCGTTTAGGATCGGCCAGCCCCGGCAGCAATAAGGCGAACTCGTCGCCGCCCATGCGCGCCACCACATCGCCGGAGCGCACGCAACCACGCAGCCGCACGCCCACATCCACCAACACGGCGTCGCCCCCCGCGTGCCCCAGATTATCGTTGACGTCTTTGAAACCATCCAGATCCACTAGCATAATGATGGCCTTGTCTTCATTCCTTAGCACCTGCTCCAGGCTTGAAGTCAACAAGGTACGATTAGCCAGTCCCGTAAGATGATCCATGTGCGCAAGCTGGAACAGACGTTCCTCGTTCCGGCGTCGGTCTGTAATATCTCGCAAGATAGCTCCATAACTGACATGTTGGTGATCGACCCACATTGAGGCGGAAAGCTCAACCGGTATCCAGACGCCGTTCGCCGCCCGGACTTGCAATTCCATCATTCCGCCATGCCGTAATGTCTTTTTATCGGCCACCAAACCTTTTACACGAGCCACCAACCCGTCCGGTATCAGTAAGCTTATGTTTTGGCCGATAATATCTTTGCTTTCATATCCCAGTAACTGACTTGCCGCCGCGTTCCAAAAGGTAATTATGCCGGTCTCGTCCGCGCAGATAATCGCATCCGGCGAGGTGTGCGCGATATTTTCGAACCGCACCTGGCTGGCGCTTCGCGCCCTATCCAGCCGGAACATCTCCAGTTTATCCATTACCAGGACGGCCAAATCCTGCATGTTCTGTCTCTCGCTGCCGCTCAGATCGACGCGCGGCATGCGATCGATAATGCAAAACGAGCCGATGGCATAACCCCCGGGCGCCCTCAGCGGCATACCCGCGTAAAACCGGATAAAGGGTTCACCGGTCACTAAGGGATTATCTTTGAATACCGGGTCCGTCAATGCGTCGGTTACCACTAAAAAACCCTGCTTTTCGATGGTATGGGCGCAAAAGGAAATGCCGCGCGGGGTTTCGCACGCGACCAGGCCGCGGCTGGCGACGTATAACAGGCGCTCTTTTTCCAGCAGGGAAATAAGCACAATGGGAACCTTGAAGATATTGGCCGCCAACTGCGTTAAGCGAACAAATCCCTCTTCCTGGATAGGTTCATGGATACCATATTCACTCAGGGCGGCCAAACGCTGCTTTTCATCCTGACTGTGGGGCGGGTGACTCATATTTTCAACCTTTATACTCGTCATACTTCATGTTGCCTCGTGGTTGGCCGCGATGAGACGCGAATTATTAAGGTTATGGAACATACTATTTAATCTTAATTTATTCGCATAACTTCCGGGACACCTTCGGAAATATCATCGTCTCAGGGTACAGCCTATTTCAGATCCCACGGCGGATGACCCGCTTTAACCTGTTGGCGGGACAAGCCAGGCCGGACGAATACGCTTGGCATTCGCAAGAAACGCGACAAGGAAATGGGCTTGTCTTTGAGTATAGCCACCGCAACGGGAAAGGCGTAACCCTGCCTGAATACGCCTGGGGAATAATGGCGGGAAACCCCGAACGACGGGCCGGCAATAAGCGCCGGTCCGCGGGGTCGGTTAGTGCGCGGCGGCCTGAATGGTTTGCGGCTCGCCGTGGGCGGTCTGGTTTTCCGCCGAAGGGCCGTCTTCGCAGCCGGGAGTTTTATCGCAATAGAGATCGAGCAGCTTCAGCGTTACGCCGTTGGTCCAGCCGAACCCATCCTGCAAAGGATATTCGCCGCCGCCGCCACCGCCCAGACCGCTGCCTTCCACCACGTATTTTTCCACCAGTTTGTGCTGGTTATGATAAAGCCGTTGTACATTGCCCAGGAATCGGGTGGCGATATCCTGCGCCAATGCGTCTTTGCCGTAATTGCGCAACCCTTCCACCGCCACCCACTGCAAGGGCGGCCAGCCGTTGGGCGCGTCCCACTGCTGGCCGGAGACCTGATTGGTGGTGGCGATACCCCCCTGCTTGAGCAACTGCGCGCGAACGGTTTGCGCCGTGCGGTCGGCTCTGTCCAACGGCGCGATTTTGGCATACAGCGGGAACACCGTCGCCGCGGTGAGTTGCTCCCGCAGCTTTCCCAACTGCCAATCGTAGTCGGCGTAAAACCCTTCCTGATCATTCCAAAGATGATCGTTAATGGCCTTTTTACGCCGCTCCGCCAGTTGGCTGTATTCGTTGGCGGCCTGTTGATCTTTGGCCAGCACGCTGGCGTTGGCCAGGGTATGCTCCAGGTGATACATCAACGCATTCAAATCCACCGGCAGGATGGCCGTGGTACGGATCGATGACAAATCGGCGGGATCGCCGAACCAGCGCGAGCTGAAATCCCAGCCGGACTCGGCGCCGGCCCGCAGATCGCGATAGACCTCGGACGCCGGACGATCCTTCGCCTCGCTGGCCGTTTGCACATCTTCCATATAGGACTCGGTGCGCGGCGTATCCAGGTCATCCCAGTAGCGGTTCAGGATGTCGCCATCCGGCAAACGCACCACCCGTTTGGCCGCGGCTCCGGGCGCCAGATGCCTGGCGCCCGCCATCCAATAGTCATATTCTTTCTTCATCTGCGGCAAATATTTCAGATAAACCCCCTTGCCTTCATGGGTCGCCAGCAAATCGACCATCAGCGAAAAGAAGGGCGGCTGCGAACGGCTCAGATAATAACTGCGGTTGCCATTGGGAATATGCCCGAATTTTTCAATCTCATGGGCGAAATTGTCGGTCATATCTTTGACGAGATTCCATTTTCCGCTTTCCGCCAATCCCAGCATGGTGAAATAGCTGTCCCAGTAATAGACCTCGCGGAAACGGCCGCCCGGTACCACATAATCGTTGGGCAGCGGCAGCAGCGAATCATAAGGCCGTACCAGAGACGTATTACGGGTCAATATCGGCCACAAGGTATTGATATGCTCACGCAACGTTTGTCCCGTCGGCGGCACGTATTTCACGCGATCCGTCGGGAATATGAAATTTTTATCAACGAAGGCGCGCAGGTTAAAATTCTTACGGCGCTTTTTCAGCTGGTAATCGGCGATGATCGCCGCTGGCGACCGGCGAGGCACCGCGTCGGCAAAGGTTTTCTGATCAGGGAACAGTTTTGCCGACTGAACATCGACATACAATTGCCCCAGTAAAATATCCGGCCCCAGTAATTCGGGGATATTGGTTTTCATTTTCGCCGAGGCCGAGGAAAGGGCCAGGCCCGAGGCGGCGCCCAGGGCCATGCCCAGTGTCAGAAATCGTCTCCAGGTCCACCTGAAAGAGCGTGTAAGCATAGGCATCTCTCCTTCTTCATACGCCATTGGGCCAATCTGGCCGCGGCTCGCAAAAACCGCAGCGGAATAATAACTATAGACAGTGATGGCATCATTTGCGGCGCCGGCTTTAAATACGGCGGGTAATTAAATACGTCGGAATCTTCCGATTAAACGCAGCGGTAAACGGCGGTCAAACTGACGCCATTTTCACCGCCGCCAAGCGCTGATACCTTTTTGCCGAAGGCAATCCGAACGGCAATAATTTAAATGCTTTGTTGGTCATAATGTTATATCCCCGTGCTATTTCAAATTACCTCTTTGCGGGCGGCGTTCACCCCCGGTCAAAAAAGGGCCATGCCCCTGGAATGGGCAAGGATATCCTCTTTATCGCCACGAGCCCGCCGTAGGCGGTTCACATACCTTTTGGCCATGTATACCGCCCGCTGGCCGCCAGGCGCATAGCCGACGATATGACTGGGCTGAGCGAACGCAGCCAACGAGGAGACAACGTGAAGTAGGGCGAGTTTAGCGAAGTAAAAGGAATTTAGGAATTATCGCATCCGGGCCGGGGGATATTGCCCCCAGGCACGTGCAAAAAGAAACTCCAGTACGACGCAACGGCCTATCAGGGTTCGATCTGGCAAAGAGAACATTATTAATAAAATAAAACACATTTATGATAAATCAAATATACCCAATAATCTTCGTGACGTCGCGACGGCGAATGAGAACCCATGCTTCGGCAACAGAAAGGCACGGCCTGGGGTGGTTGGCGCGCCATTCGCGCCATGCCATTAAAAACGGCGATAACGCATAACATTATCGCCGTTGCATCCCCGAAATACCAGGGACTGGCCCGCAGGTTCAGACCCGCGGACGATCATACTCCATGTCGCTGACCCGCTGCCAAACATCGGCGGGCATGTATATCGGCATATTTTCGCAACCCATGGCGCAAAACAGCGCATCCGCTTCCGAGCTGGAAAACACATTATCGACCGGCTCCTCCGGTAGGGTAACAAAGAGACGCTTTAACTGCTCAAGGATCATCGCGATACTCCTGGCCTAGATAACAAGGCCCGTTGGTCGGGTGAATACAGAAGCGTAACGTCCGATATTAAGGGGTTATGCCTTAAACCGCCCGTTTACCGGTGGCGCTTGTCGGCCCGCGGGGGTTGAAGGATTTTGCATACCTGCTCTTTATTGAGTATATAAACGCAAATCGATTTACAGGGAAAGCTTTTTTTGGCCTTCCGCCGGCACCTCGCGTTTTTGCAGCCGTTTATCGCGACGATTTGCGCCCTTACAGTGCCACCGTCAATGCCTGGCTCAACTTAAGCGCATTGAAAAAAGGAACAAAACCCGATTGGCGGTGTTCGACCTCTGACCTGCCATAGGAAATTTTTATAGACTCCGCCTTCTTCAGGTGGCATGGCGGCCAACCCCCAGGCGACGGGAAGGATGACAAGGATACGCTGAGGTCATCGAGCCGCCCCATCGCCCGCAGCGTTATCCATCCCGCCGCAATGCCGACATCGGTCCCGTCCCGACGGGTTGCCCGGACAACGCGGCCGTTGTAGCATGAGGTAATATTGCCGATGAGCGACAACATGACCAAACCCCCAAACCGCCGCAACGTCACCGCCCGTTCAACCCAAGGCATTACCGTATTCGACGTCGCCCGCCTGGCCGGAGTGGCGCCCATCACCGTATCCAGAGCGCTTAACCAGCCCGCCAAAGTCAAAGAAGCCACGCTGCAAAAAGTGATGCGGGTTATCCAGGAGACCGGCTATGTCCGCAACCAGATCGCCGGGTCGCTGGCCTCCAACCGGACCCGGCTGGTGGCGGTTATCGTGCCGGTCCTGACCAATCCTATTTTCTCCGATACCTATCAGGCCATCGCCACCCGACTGGCCGGAGCCAAATATCAAGTGTTGCTCGGCATTTCCGGCTACCATGCCGCTCAGGAGCAAGAATTGATCGAAGTGGTTCTCAGCCGGCGTCCCGACGGCATCATCCTGACCGGCACCGTGCATACCGAACTGAGTCGCAAGCGGTTGCAGGCCGCCGATATCCCCCTGGTGGAAACCTGGGACATGAGCGCGCGCCCCATCGATATGCTGATCGGTTTTTCTCATGAGGATATCGGCCGGCGGGAGGCTCAACACCTGTTGGGCAAAGGGTATCGTCATTTCGCCGTGATCGAGGTGGATGATCCGCGCGGTATGCGGCGCAGCGAAAGTTTTATCGGGGAATTGCGCCGCCATGGCGTCGCGCTCGAGGATCGTCTTACCTTCCCCGGTCTGCCGACGCTGGAACAGGGTCGTATGGGGCTGGTCCGTTTACTGGGCCGCCCAAAGCCGCTGATGATCGTTTGTACCTCAGATACCCTGGCGCATGGAGTGCTGACCGAAGCGGCCAGCCGGGGATTGGCGGTTCCCGAACAGATCGCGGTGATGGGGTTTGGCGATATGAATTTTGCCGCCCATACCTTTCCGGCATTGTCCACAGTGAAAATAGATGGCCGGGATATCGGTCATCGGGCGGCGACGGCCCTGCTTGAACGACTGAAAAGCCGTTTAGCGGCGCCGGTGGTGACCGATGTGGGCTTCACGTTGATTGACAGGGAAAGCACGGCCAACATTGGTGGTCATCAGGCGGAATAATTCAGCCATACCCTCAGGGGTTCACGGCGCGTCGCGGAGGCGACGTGAAGTATGATGGGTATTATTAAAAATTAAATAACTCGCTTTAATAATCATATTTCGTCCGCAATGGAGGGCAAAAGAGTATTTATGTTTCACTACACAGAATGTGGATTACCGGCCATCTGGCTCGTCAATGGTTTTATGAAACGTAAAATATATCAGGGCGGCCCGGTCTATATCAAAAATCTTACCGGCCTGCATCGGCTCATCGCCAAAACGTTGATCAACTGCCGCAGCGCCCTGACCGGTAAGGAAATGATTTTCCTACGCCGCGAGCTGCGTCTTTTGCAACAAGAGCTGGCCGAGAGGCTGGGCGTGGATCCGGTGTTTATCCACCGTTGGGAGAATAGCCCGCGTCCCCTGCCGCGCCATGCGGATATTGCCCTTCGGGCGCTCTATGCCGGCGCACTGCTGGAAAGAAGCGAAAAAGAGCTGTTCGTCCACCTGATCTCGGAATCGGCGCCGTTGCTGGTTAAAGAACGGTTGTACTTCATTTTCAGCCAACGGCACTGGCAACGCTATCAACCGGCGCCAAGCCGGGCCTAGCCAGGCAGCCTCCCCGAGGGCGGCTTACGGCCGGACTCTCGGCGCGGCAATAAAATCGTCATATTGCCCCCCTATACTCGAACGCGTTCAACTTGCCCCGCAGCGGCAAGTACGGGCATTCCGGATGGTATGGACGCGCAAAAGCCGTGTCGCATCGCGGCGAGATACATAGCCCCCGACGACTGGGGCGGACAAGCATCTCCGACAACAAGACGGCGTTAAGGATGACGGGGATCGCGCTAAGCGGTTCCGGAGACTGTACGCAGCCGGCGGAGGGGTAGCTTGAAGCATGACGATTGCCGTTTAATGCCAATTAAGTCCCATAAGAGGATAACATTATGTTCGCCCGCCTGTCCTTTACGCAGCGGCGCGCTTTCGGTCAACGGTCATTGCCGGTCGACGCGCCCTGCGTTTCATTTTTGTTAACCGTAGCACTTCCTTCGGCAACAGCGCCGACGTTCTCCTTTCATCCTGACCACGCGTCCTGTGACGACACGGGGGAACCTCATGTCGCTTGCGCCTGACGAACGCGGCGCGGCGGCCATCGCCGTCAGCGGGTTGTGTCATGATTTTGCCGGAAGGCGGGTATTGGACGATATCCATTTGCATGTACCGGCCGGGACTACTCTGGCATTGCTGGGACCCTCGGGTTGCGGCAAAAGCACGTTGCTTAAACTGTTGGCCGGCTTGTTACAGCCTGCCGATGGCCGGATCTGTTTCGGATCCCGGCTGATTGCCGACAAGCGGATTTGCCTGCCGCCGGAGCGCCGGGATATCGGCATGGTTTTCCAGGATTATGCGTTATGGCCGCATATGAGCGTGGCGCAAAATGTCGAGTTTCCGTTGCGAATGCGCCGCACGGCCGGTGACGAACGCCATCGGCGGGTGGAAACGGCTTTGCGCCGGGTCGGCCTGGACGGATACGGACGGCGCCGGCCCGCTGAACTGTCGGGCGGTCAGCAACAGCGCGTGGCGCTGGCGCGCGCCATTGTGGCCGAGCCGCGCATACTGCTGTTTGATGAGCCGTTATCCAATCTTGATCGGGATTTGCGTGAAACCTTGTGCCGGGAAATGGCCAACCTGCTCAGCCAGCTCCATACCACCGCCGTCTATGTCACCCACGATCACGGCGAAGCCAACCGTTTGGCCCGGCGCATCGCGCACATGGCGCAAGGGCGTATCGTCGATATCACCACCGTAGAGACACCTTTAGGGAGTTAGCATGCGATCACTGATTACCCGTCCGTTCCGTTGTCTGTTGACAGGAGCCATTGCCACCATGCTGTTAAGTAGTTGTTTGCTAGCCGGCCAAGCGCAGGCACTGACGCTTTATACCGCCGGACCCGGTTCGCTGGCCAGGAAACTGGCGGCGGGCTACCAACAAAAAACCGGCGAACATATCGATGTCTTCCAGGCCACCACCGGCAAAGTCATGGCGCGGCTGGAAGCGGAGCAAGCCAATCCGCGGGCCGATGTGCTGATTTCCGCCTCTTGGGACAGCGCGGAGGCGTTGCGGCGACGGGGCTGGCTTTTGCCCTATCAAAGCCCAAACGCGGCCAACGTGCCTGCACGGTTCAAGACCCCTTACTATGTGGCGCAGGGCATCTCCGCCCTGGGCATTGTCTGGAACAGCGCCAGCGGCGCGCCCCAGCCCCACGATTGGCGGGATCTGGCGCAGCCGGTCTATAAGGATAAAGTCACCATGCCCGACCCGGCCCTGTCCGGCGCTTCGCTGGATTTGGTCATGGGGTTGCAAAATGCCCTCGGCGAACGGGCCTGGACGCTGTTCGATAAACTCAAAGCCAACGGCATGATTATCGCCGGTCCCAATGCACAGGCGCTGACGCCGGTTTTACAGGGAGCCAGGGCGGCGGTATTCGGCGCGGTGGATTATGTGGCCTTCAATAGCCAGCATAACGGCGAATCCGTCAAAGTGATTTTCCCTTCCAGCGGCACGGTTATCGCGCCGCGGCCGATGATGATTCTCAAATCCAGCCAGCATCCCGATCAAGCGAAAGCGTTTGTGGATTACGTCCTTTCGCCGGCGGGCCAGAAAATGGTCGCCGACGCCTGGCTGATGCCGTCGCGTCGCGATATCGGCGCCAAACGGCCATTGTTTGGCGATCTGACCCTGCTGCCCATGCCCGCGGCTGAAAACGCCGATCGCAAATCGGTCCTGACGCGGTTCGCCACGCTATTCGACCGGCATTGAGCCGGTCCGTCATCCGGGAAGAGCATGAGGAAATTCGCCCTGCCGCTACTGACCGTGGCGGCATTAACCCTTTTGGTGGCCCTGCCGGTGCTGTTTGTCATATTCCAGGCCGTCTTCCCGCACCTGGACGCCGGCGTGCTGACCGGGGCCTTCAGCGCCGTCCCGGCGCTGGTCGATGATCCGCGATTGCCCGCATTGCTAAAAGGCACGCTGACCACCGGCCTGGGCGTGGCCGCCGTCAGCGCGATGATCGGCGTGCCGCTGGGGGCCTTGCGCGGCCTGTTCCGTCTGCCGCTGGCCCGCTGTTGGGACGCCCTATTGCTGGCGCCTTTTCTGATCCCGCCCTATATCGCCGGTCTGTCCTGGATAATGACGCTGCAACGGCGCGGCTATCTCGAACAACTGACCGGCTGGCGGCTGGATCATCTGCTGTTTAGCCAGGCCGGCATTATCCTGGTCATGTCGCTGAACATTTTCCCGGTCGTGTACTTCGCGGTATCCCGCAGTATGGCCGCCGCCGGCGGACGGCTGGCGGAAGTGGCCCAAGTGCATGGGGCAGGCCCCTGGCGCGCCTTTTTACTCATCACCCTGCCCCTGGCGCTGCCCGCCATCGCCGCGGGCGTGTTGCTGGCCTTCACGCTGGCCATTGAAGAGTATGGCATACCGGCGGCGCTGGGCACGCAAACCGGCGTAGCGGTACTGACCGTCGGTATCGAACAACGTCTGGCGGACTGGCCCATTGATTTAACCTCCGCCGCCTTGCTGTCGCTGATACTGGCCGCCATCGCCCTGACGGCCTATGTGGCGCAACGGATGGCGGCCGGCGGCCGCGATGTGGCGGTAACCGGCGGCAAACCGGCCGGTATCGCCGCCCGTTCGCTGGGCCGGTGGCGCTGGTGGGTCGTGGGTCTTTTCAGCATGATGGTTTTGCTGTCGGTGGCGGCGCCCATCGGCGCCATGCTGACGACGGCCTTCACCAATACCGTCTCCGGCGGGCTGCATTGGCAAAACCTCGGCACCCGCCATTTTACCGTGCTGTTCTCCCAGCGGGGCGAAGCGCTTGATGCGCTGGGCGTTAGCGTGGGGTTGGCGCTGGCCACGGCGCTGCTTACCGGCACGCTGGGTTTTTTGGCCGCCTGGCTGACCACCGGCGGGAAAGTTCCCGGGGCCATCATTATTGACATGTTGTCGCTGTTGCCCGCGGCGCTGCCGGGCGTGGTGGTGGCCGTTGGCCTGATACTGGCCTGGAACCGTCCGGGATGGCCGATAACGCCTTACAATAGCGGCTGGATCCTGCTGTTTGCCTACGGTTGCCTGTTGATGCCCTATCCGGTGCGCTACGTCAGCGCGGCGTTGCGCCAGCTTGGCGCTAATCTGGCGCCGGCGGCGCGGGTGCATGGCGCCACCGAAGGGCGGGCGCTGGGTTATATCGTGTTACCCTTGGTTTATCCGGCGCTGTTGGCGGCGATGATGATGGTGTTCGCCATCGCCTCCCGGGAACTGGTGGCTTCGCTCCTGTTGGCGCCGGCCGGCGTCGAGACGGTTTCCGTGTTTGTCTGGCGTCAGTTTGAGCAGGGCTCGGTGGGCGACGGCATGGCGATGGCCAGTGTCGCCGTGCTGATAAGCCTGGTTATTATGTTGGCGGCGGTCGCCCTGCTGCACCGCCGCCAACGCTGAAAGCCGGATGGCCGGCCCCCCGCCGGGAAAAGGGGAGCCGACAACGCGCCCTGCCGGCGGCGCTTTCCTCAAGCGGTCCCCGCGACAATCCTGCCTGATTGCGAAGCGACCCGCCTAAACCGGGTCGTTCTTCTTGTGACGCCAGGGTTGCGGCGCTGGTGCGCTAAGACGCGGCCACGCCGGATTTATCAACCAAATCAAGCGGCCGCCCCAACATACCGCATTCACGCCCATCCCTGGTGCAATACCGTTGGCTGTGACGCGTGGCCGGCGACCCTGGGCGGGATACGCGGCTGGCACAGCCTTTGCTTGGTTCTCTTCAGTCCTACAACCGTGACGGCGATGCCAATAAACCGGCGCGTTTTACTCAACGCCCCGCCGGATAAGTTCGCCTTTAGTATGCTGTCGGCCCGGTTCAATAAAGGGGTCGTTTCTCATTACCTTTGCTGCAGGAGTGATACTATGCAACGACGTAGTTTGCTGAAAGCCTTTGCCCTCTCGGCCACCGTTATCAGCATGGGCATCAGTTGGGGCGCCCTGGCCGCCGACACCATCAAGGTCGGCATCATGCATTCCCTGTCCGGCACCATGGCGATATCCGAAACGCCGCTTAAGGACGTCGCCTTAATGACCATTGATGAAATCAATGCCAAGGGCGGCGTCCTGGGTAAAAAAATCGAACCGGTGGTGGTCGACCCTGCCTCGAACTGGCCGCTGTTCGCCGAAAAAGCCCGTCAGTTACTGACTCAGGATAAAGTGGCGGTGGTGTTCGGCTGCTGGACATCGGTGTCGCGTAAATCGGTCTTGCCGGTCTTTGAAGAACTGAACGGCCTGTTGTTCTATCCGGTGCAATATGAAGGCGAGGAAATGTCGCCGAATGTATTTTATACCGGCGCGGCCCCCAATCAGCAAGCCATCCCCGCGGTGGAGTACATGATGAGCGAAGACGGCGGCGGCGCGAAACGCTTCTTCCTGCTGGGTACCGACTACGTCTATCCCCGTACCACCAACAAAATTTTACGGGCCTTCCTGCACAGCAAGGGGGTACAGGATAAAGATATCGAAGAGGTTTACACGCCGTTCGGCTATAGCGATTATCAAACCATCGTCGCCAATATCAAAAAATTCGCCGCCGGCGGCAAAACCGCGGTAATTTCCACCATCAACGGCGATTCCAATGTGCCGTTCTACAAAGAACTGGCCAACCAGGGCATTAAAGCCACCGATGTGCCGGTTATCGCCTTCTCAGTTGGCGAGGAAGAACTGCGCGGCATTGATACCAAACCGTTGGTGGGCAACCTGGCGGCCTGGAATTATTTCGAGTCGGTGGACAACCCGACCAACAAGAAATTCGTCGCCGACTACAAAGCCTATGCCAAGGCTCACAATCTGCCCAACGCCGATACCGTGGTAACCAACGATCCGATGGAGGCGACTTATGTGGGCATCCATATGTGGGCGCAAGCGGTAGAGAAAGCCAAATCCACTGATGTCGACAAGGTCCGGGCGGCGATGGCCGGACAAACGTTCGCCGCGCCATCCGGTTTTACCCTGACCATGGATAAGACCAACCATCATCTACATAAGCCGGTCATGATCGGCGAAATCGAGTCCGACGGCCAGTTCAACGTGGTCTGGCAAACGGACAAGCCTATTCGCGCCCAGCCCTGGAGTCCGTACATACCCGGCAACGACAAAAAACCGGATCATCCGGTCAAGACCGCTATGTAATGGCCGGATGCGGTCATCTATCGGATGCCGGGCGCCGGCCCGGCGTGTTCGCGCGTTTTGCGGCAAGAACGGGGACTCACCATGAATGGATGTCAATTTGTGTTGCGCTGGTTATGTCTGGGGCTGGGGTTGTGCCTGCCACTGTGGGTATTGGCCGGCCCCGCCGCCGATTTCGTTGCCGCCAGCCACGGCGACCAGGCCAAAATGCTGCAAAGCTGGTCCGCCGCGCCGGACGCCGCGCGCCTGCCCTTGCTACAGGCGCTGCGCCGGGAAGCGGTGGTGGTCGACCAGGCGGGCCGACCGTTCGTCCAGCATGCGGGCACGCTAAGCCCTCTGGAGGGCGACGCCAAACCGCAAGGCGACGTCAAGAAGCTGTGGATGAACAACCGCCTACGCAATCTTATCGCCACGGCGCTGTCGGCCCATCAGTTGGTCAGCAATGATCCCCGCGTTCGGTTGCGGGCCGCCGTTACCCTGCAACGGGAGGCGCAACCCGATCAATTGCCCCTGCTGACCGCGCGCCTGGCGCAGGAACAGGACCCGGCGGTACACAGCGCCCTGCAATCGGCGCTGGCCAATCTGCAATTAACCGATCCCGACCCGTCCGTGCGGCTACAGGCGGTGCGTATCCTCGGTGGTTCCGGCGATCCGGATACCCAGGCCCGCTTACAGCGGCTTACCGACAATAAAGTGGAAACCGATAGCCGGGTTCGCGCCGCCGCGGCTGAGAGCCTGCGGCAAATCCGCCATCGGCTGATGATAGGCGATCTGCTCGGGCAGGCCTTCAGCGGCCTGTCCCTTGGTTCGATCCTCTTGCTGGCGGCGCTGGGGCTGGCCATCACCTACGGCCTGCTCGGCGTCATTAATATGGCCCATGGCGAAATGTTGATGCTCGGCGCCTACTCCACCTATCTGGTGCAAACGCTGTTGGAGCGGGTCGCGCCGCAATGGCTGGCGTTTTACCCGCTGGCGGCGCTGCCGGTGGCCTTTTGCGTCTCGGCCGCGGTGGGTATGCTCCTGGAGCGTACCGTTATTCGGCATCTTTACGGCCGCCCGCTGGAAACGTTACTGGCCACTTGGGGCATCAGTCTGGCGCTGATCCAGGGCGTGCGTATGCTATTCGGCGCCCAGAATGTCGAGGTGGCCAATCCGGACTGGCTTTCCGGCGGCATACAATTACTGCCGAACCTGGTGCTGCCGTGGAATCGGATCGTGGTGCTCGGGTTCGTGCTGGCTATCCTGGCCCTGTGCTGGCTGCTGTTGAATAAAACCCGGCTGGGGATGAATATCCGCGCGGTGACGCAAAACCGGGCCATGGCCGCTTGTTGCGGCGTGCCCACCGGCCGGGTGGACATGCTGGCCTTCGGCCTGGGATCCGGTATCGCCGGCCTGGGCGGCGTGGCATTGTCCCAGCTTGGCAATGTCGGCCCGGAATTGGGCCAGGGATATATCATTGATTCGTTCCTGGTGGTGGTATTGGGCGGCGTCGGCCAGTTGGCCGGCACGGTGGCGGCCGCGTTCGGGCTTGGGATCGTCAATAAAATACTCGAACCGGAAATAGGCGCCGTGCTGGGCAAGATCCTCATCCTGGCGCTGATCGTGCTGTTTATCCAGAAACGCCCGCAAGGGCTGTTCGCCGTTAAAGGCAGAGTGATCGACTAATGAGCCAACCCTTAACCCTTTCCGGCCTGCAAAAAGCCCCGCGTTTGGCCTTTATGGCGATCCTGTTGCTTTTCGCCGGGCTGCTGGCGTTCCCGCTGCTGGCCCTGCTACCGGCCGAGCATCCCCTGGCCATTACCGCCTATACCCTGACGCTGACCGGCAAAATTCTCTGCTACGCCGTGGTGGCCATCGCGCTGGATCTGGTGTGGGGCTATGCCGGCTTACTGTCCCTGGGGCATGGGCTCTTTTTCGCCCTGGGCGGCTACGCCATGGGAATGTATTTAATGCGCCAGGCGGCCGGCGATGGCGTACCGCCGTTTATGTCGTTTTTATCCTGGAATCACTACCCCTGGTTCTGGGCCGGCACCGACCACTTCGCCTGGGCGCTTTGCCTGATTATCCTGGCGCCGGGCCTGTTGGCGCTGGTTTTCGGCTATTTTTCCTTTCGCTCGAAAATTCGCGGCGTCTATTTTTCCATTATGACCCAGGCCCTGACCTATGCCGCCATGCTATTGTTTTTCCGTAATGAAACCGGCTTCGGCGGCAATAACGGTTTTACCGGCTTTTCCACGCTGTTGGGTTTCTCCGTAACCGATATCCGCACCCGGGTCGGCCTGTTCCTGCTTACGGTGTTGTTGCTGGCCGCCAGTCTGGCGTTGGGTTTCGCCCTGGCGCGCAGCAAGTTCGGCAGGATCCTTACCGCCATTCGCGACGCGGAAAACCGCCTCGTGTTCTGCGGCTACGATCCGCAAGGCTTCAAGCTGTTCGTCTGGACCCTGTCGGCTGTCCTGTGCGGTCTGGCCGGCGCGCTCTACGTCCCCCAGGTGGGTATTATCAATCCCAGCGAAATGTCCCCCACCAATTCCATTGAAGCGGCCATTTGGGTGGCGCTGGGCGGCCGCGGCACCTTGATAGGCCCGCTGTTGGGCGCCGGGATTGTCAACGGCGCGAAAAGCTGGTTTACCGTGGCCATGCCGGAGTACTGGCAACTGTTCCTCGGGTTGATGTTTATCCTGGTCACACTGCTATTGCCGCAGGGCGTGGTGGGCCTGTTGCGTAAAAGGAGGCGCTGATGGCCGATGCCGCCAAACCGGCGGGCTTGCTGACGCAAACCTACCCGGCCGATAGCCGCCGGCGCCAACGCGACCCGGTATTGTCGCTGGAGAAGATCAACGTCAGCTTTGACGGCTTCCGCGCGCTGACCGATTTGTCGCTACACATCGGCGTCGGCGAGCTGCGCTGCGTCATCGGCCCCAACGGCGCCGGTAAAACCACCCTGATGGACGTCATCACCGGTAAAACCCGTCCGCAAAGCGGCCGGGCCATATTCGACCAGCAGACGGATCTCACCCGGCTGACGCCCACCCAAATCGCCCGGGCCGGCATCGGCCGGAAGTTCCAGAAACCGACGGTTTTCGAAGCGCTAACCGTGTTCGAGAACCTGGAACTGGCCTTGAAAACCACCAAGTCGGTTTGGTCGAGCCTGCGTGTTAAACTTGACGGCGAACAACGGGATCGCATCGACGACACGCTTGACACCCTCAGGCTTAACGCCGAGCGCCGCCGACTGGCCGGGCTATTGTCCCATGGCCAAAAACAGTTTCTGGAAATCGGCATGCTGCTGGTGCAAGACCCCCACCTGCTGTTATTGGACGAACCGGCGGCCGGCATGACCGATGCCGAAACGGCCTACACCGCGGAATTATTCCGTTCTCTGGCGGGTAAGCACTCGCTTATGGTCGTTGAACACGACATGGCGTTTGTGGAAACCATCGCCGATTACGTCACGGTCTTGCACCAGGGGCAAGTGTTGGCGGAAGGTTCGCTGCGGGAAGTCCAGGCCAACGAACAGGTCATTGATGTTTATCTGGGGCGTTAGCGATGGAGGTCCCATGTTGCAGGTAGAAGATCTCAATCAGTACTACGGCGGCAGTCATATTCTACGCGGTCTGACATTCGAGGCGCCCATCGGTCAGGTCACCTGCCTGCTGGGACGCAACGGCGTGGGTAAAACCACGCTATTAAAGTGTCTGATGGGATTGCTGCCGGTGAAAACCGGCCGTATCCGTTGGCAAAATCAATTGCTTAATTCGCGCAGGCCCCATCAGCGGGTACAGGCCGGTATCGCCTATGTTCCCCAGGGACGGGAGATTTTTCCGCGTATGACGGTGGAAGAAAATATTTTACTGGGGCGATCGCGCTTTTCCGGCGCCAAGGCCAGGCAATTGCCGGCCATGGTTTACGAGCTTTTCCCCATTCTGGCGCAAATGCGCCAGCGTCGCGGCGGCGATCTGTCCGGCGGGCAGCAGCAGCAATTGGCCATCGCCCGCGCCCTCGCCTGTCAGCCGCAATTGCTGATCCTGGACGAGCCCACCGAAGGGATTCAGCCTTCGGTCATCAAAGAAATCGGCCAGGTGATCAAAACCCTGGCGGCCAGAGGGGATATGGCCATTTTGCTGGTGGAGCAGTTTTACGATTTCGCGGCGGATTTGGCGGATAATTATCTGGTGATGTCCCGCGGCCAAATCGTACAGCGCGGCCGGGGCGCCGATATGGAAACCGATGGCGTGCGGGCCTTGGTCGCCATTTGAATGACGGCTGGGATTTTCCGCAGAATTGTTCCACACTGGCGCTATTCGTTTCGTTTTACAGGATTCCCCATGCAACGTCTGACTTTTTCCCTGGATGATCCGCTGGCGGCCGCCTTCGACCAACTGATGCGACAAAACGGCTATGCCAGCCGCTCCGAGGCCTTCCGCGATATGCTGCGCCGCGAGTTGGGCCGCCAGGCCGCCGCCGCTGAACCGGACACCCCGTTTATCGCCGTCCTCAGCTATGTCTACGATCATCATGAACGGCAATTGTCCAGCCGGTTGACTGAGTTACAGCATGATCATCATGAACTCACCGTTTCCACGATGCATGCCCACTTAAGTCACGCGGAATGCGTGGAAACCGTCATCCTGCGCGGTCCGCTCCGGCTGTTGGAGACGTTCGCCCAGTCCGTGATCGCCCAGACCGGCGTCCGCCATGGAAGCATTAATCTGATACCGCTGGAAAGCGCGCCTTGACCGTACAGTGACCTTCCTGACGGCACAAAAGGTCTTTTTTTAACCTATCGGCGTGATTTTACGCTGTTATGTTAAAAAGAACCTGATATGCTGTACAAAATAACAGGGTTAAGAGACCGGCCAATTGTCTATCCGTTTTTCCTCGGCCCGGCGGGAAGGCGATCCCGCCGAAGCCTACCACTATCCGGAACAGCTTCGTCCATTCATCGACGCGTTGCCGACCGGTCCAGGGGTCTATGTGTTCCACAGCGATAATGACGTCATGCCGCTGTATATCGGAAAGAGCGTCAATATCCGCAGTCGGGTCATGTCCCATTTACGTACCGTCGACGAGGCGCGCATGTTGCGTCAGGCCCGCCGCATCACCTGGTACCCCACTGCCGGGGAAATCGGCGCGCTGTTGCTGGAGGCGCGGATGATCAAACAGCTGCAGCCGCTGCACAATAAGCGATTACGGCGCAGCCGGCAGCTTTGCTCCATTCAGTTGTCCGGCGGGTTGCCGAACATACTTTTCTCAACGGAAATCGATTTCGCCCGCTCGCCTGATCTTTACGGACTGTTTCCCAGCCGCCGCGCGGCACAGCACGCCCTGATGGATATCGCCGACGAAGAGTCCCTGTGCTATGGGCTGCTTGGCCTGGAAAAGCTGACCCGCGGACGGTCGTGCTTCCGGTTTCACCTCGGACGCTGCGCCGGCGCCTGCTGCGGCAAGCAAAGCCCACAGGATCACTGGCTGCGCCTGACGGATGCGCTCCAACAAATGCGCATCGTCAGTTGGCCCTACGGCGGCGCCATTGGCCTGGTGGAGCAAAGCCCGCAACTTCGCCAGATTCATGTGGTGAACAATTGGTATTATCTCGGATCGGTCAGCCATCTCGCCGAAGCCGCCTCCCTGAGCAAAGTCGCGAAAAGTTTTGATCGCGACGGCTACCATATTCTTAACGGTCCGATACTCAGTGGACGCTATGACATTATCGAATTGGATGCCGGCACGCCGGCTTGACTCAATCAACATTCAACCAATGTTCCGCCGCTCTTCTCTCATCCGCGCAACACTGGCATGGTGTGCCCCTTATTCAAAACAAGAAAGGAGCACTCTTCGTGTTAGGACAAGGTATCACCGGCAGTCTGCCGAATCTGGACACGCTTACCGGCCGTATCGCGCACCAGGGCGATGATGAAATGCTGTTGCGCCTGCTGGCGGTCAGGCCGGTACAGGCATCGCTTTCGCTGGGAAGCCTTTCCCTGCGCAATCTGGCCCAGTGTGTCAGTGTCAGCGAGCCGGGCCGGCTGAAACGGGCGTTGGAAGTGTATGCCCTACTCAACAAGGGGCCACGGGAGGCGCCCCTTCCGCAGTTGACGGATTCGGGGCAAGACTGGCCGGCCACGGCGCGGGAAAAATGCCAGTTGTTCCTGGCCAGGCAGAAAAACCGGGAATTGGCGGAACTGCTCGGCGCATGCCAGATCCGCCGCGAGGAAGAGATGTACATCTTTGAGCATCCCGACTGGTACCTCAGTCCGGTGTCGCTGCCCCTGCACTCCGCCATGACGCCGGCGGAAAAGCGATTTTATAGCGATTTTCTGCATGGTTTGCATTATGGGGCAATTCGGGGATGTGGCGATCTGCGGGAGTTTCCCGGTATCGGACAAGAACATCAGCACTGACTGATAAGACAACGCCCTTACTACGACGGCGCGGCGTGACGAGAGGAAAAACGCCGGATGGCCCGTTAAACGGCAGTGGGCTCAGTTGGCGATCCGGCTTTTGCGGCGACGTTCACCACCCGGTCATGGCACGAAGCGCGATGACCGGCGGCGATAAGCAAGATTAAGACAGGGTCAATTTAGCCGCCAGGGTATGGATTTCGGCTTGTTTTTCCAGCAACGATTTAATGAAGTTGATGATTTTCATGGCAGGCTCCTTAAAGTTTTTGTGATCTTCATCACATAAATAGATTCTAATGAGTCTATTTCAGCCTGTCAATATTTTGTGATACACATCACACTTTTCTCGGATTTTGGCCAATCAGCGTCCATAATGACGGCCTTTGGCGTTGTTGCCGCGCAACAGGTTAGGGCAGGCCGGTTTCGCCCACCGACGACATCCGGCGCGCCGGCAGCGGCGCGGCGCGGTCGACCGGCGCCGAAAGAATCACCGACGTTTTGGTGGCGCCGTAGCGGCTGACCTGTTCAATGAAGGCTTCCAGTTCCGCCATATTCGTCACGGCCCCCTTCACCACCACGCAGGCTTCGCCGGTGACCCGGTAGCACTGCAAAATCTGCGGCATCCGGCTTATCGCCTGCAAGGTGCTCTGCCAGTGCTGATGGTTGATACGTAATTCCAGGAGAAAAGAAATACCCAACCCTAATTTCGCCAGATTCACCTGGGCATGGTAACCGGTAATCACTTTTTTCGCTTCAAGTTTGGCCACCCGTTCGGCGACCGCCGGCGGCGACAGATTGACCCGTCTGGCCAATTCGGCATAGGTAAGCCGGCCATTTTCCACCAGAGCGTGCAATATCATCTCATCGAATTTATCCATGCCGCGTCCCCCCGTTGATCCTAAAGCCGATAGGGCAATTTACCTGCGTTATAATGGCACAGCGCCCTAAATGCCGCTATTCCCCCAGCAAAAAGGGCGTAATTTATAAGTTCGTCATCATAAGATGAACTTATCACTATGCCGACTCAAAACCCGCATCGAATCAAACTCGTCCTGGCGCTATTTACGCTGTATGTCATCTGGGGTTCCACTTATTTTTTTATCCGCGTCGGGGTGGAAACCTGGCCGCCGCTAATGATGGCCGGCGTCAGATTCCTGACGGCCGGGATACTGTTGCTGACGTTCCTGCTGCTTAAAGGCGAATCCCTGCCGGCGCCGCGGCAAATCCTGAACGCCGGTATCATTGGCATTTTGTTGTTATCCGTAGGCAACGGACTGGTGACCCTGGCGGAGCAACAGCAGGTCCCTTCCGGCATCGCCGCGGTGATCGTGGCCGCGGTGCCGCTATTCGCGGTCAGTTTCGGCTGTTTGTTCGGCATGCGCGCCACCGTGCTGGAATGGCTGGGTATCGCTGTCGGGCTGGCCGGCATCGTCCTGCTGAATACCGGCGGGAATTTGACCGGTCATCCCTTTGGCGCGGTATTGCTGATCATCGCCTCCGCCAGTTGGGCATTCGGCTCGATCTGGGGTTCCCGTCTCGTTTTACCGAAAGGACCGATGGCCGGCGCGATGGAAATGCTGGTCGCGGGGGGCGTGTTGCTGATAACCAGTCGCCTGAGCGGCGAGCGTTTGACGCGGGCGCCGGATCTGGCCGGTATCCTGTCGTTGGGATATCTGGTTTTGTTCGGGTCGATGATCGCCATTAATGCCTATATGTTTTTACTGAAACACGCCCGCCCGGCGCTGGCCACCAGCTATGCCTACGTCAATCCGGTCGTGGCGGTATTGCTCGGCATGGCCTTTGCCGGCGAGCGCCTCGCGCCACGGGAGTGGCTGGCGTTGGGCATCATCATCCTGGCGGTAATCATCGTCATGGCGGGCAAATCCCTCACCGAGCGCCGCCGGCGCCCTCTCGGCCGCGGTTCGACCGACGACGCGACATCCGTTACCGGCAAGGTGGCATACAGGGACGCCGCCCTGCCGCCGGACACATGCCAGCCGCCGAGGACCGAAGACCTCCCCGCCGGTCATGGCCGGCCCTGCCGGTAGGCGGCGGCGCCGTAACCGCCTAGCGTGTTTGGAAAAAGCTCACCGCCCGCCGCAGTTCCTCACCTTGCTCGGTGAGCGCGCGCGCCGCCGCGGCGGCTTCTTCCACCAGCGCGGCGTTTTGTTGGGTGGCCGTGTCCATCTGGGCCACCGCCTGGCCTATTTCCTGAATCCCCAGATGCTGCTCGCCGCTGGCATCGGCAATCTCCTTAATAATGGCGCCCGTCTTACCCACCGAGTCCACCACTTCGGTTATGGCCTTACTGGCATGGTCGGCACGTTCAAAACCGGCATTGATCTTCACCACCGTGCCTTCTATCAGCGCCTTGATCTCTTTGGCCGCGTCCGCGCTCTTTTGCGCCAGCGTTCTGACTTCGCTGGCCACCACGGCGAAACCCTTGCCTTGGGTACCGGCCCGCGCCGCCTCCACCGCCGCGTTTAAGGCCAGCAGATTGGTCTGGAACGCGATGCCTTCGATAACCGCGATAATATTGACGATTTGTTTAGAGCTTTGCGAAATGTCGCGCATCTGCACCAGCATTTCCGCGACGATCTTTCCGCCCTGGGTGGCGGTCCGGGATGTGACGGCAGCCTGCTCGCTGGCCGTTTTGGCGTTATCGGCGTTCTGATGGACGGTTTGCGTCAGTTCCTGCATATTGGCCGACGTCTCAATAAGCGAGGACGCCTGCTCCTCGGTACGCTGCGATAAGTCGACATTGCCCTGGGCTATCTGCCCCGAAGCCGTCGAGATAGATTCGCTGCCGCGGATGATGATATCAATGGTATCGCGCAACTGCCGGCTCATCGCGCCGAGCACGGCCAGCAGACTGGTACTGTCCTTATCTTTGACCCGGATCTCGGTGGTCAGATCGCCCGCGGCGATTTTGCGCATGATATCGGCGGCATAAGACGGCTCACCGCCCAACTGACGCCACAAGTTACGGGAAATCAGCGTTGCCAGCAGGACGGAAAGCAGCAGCGCGAACACCACCAGCCCCACCATCGAGGTTTTGGCGATAAAATAGCCTTTGGCGGCCTGGTCGGCCGCCTGATTGCTGCCGCTTATCTCCCTATCCACCATGGTGGCCAAATCAAGCATCAGTTGGGTGCGGTATTTGGCCGCGGCGCCGGCGCTGACTTCCAGCGCCGTCGTCACGTCATTATCGCTCATTGCCTTGACCAGGTCGTCGTTAGCCTGACTGAACAGATCAAAGTTGGCCATGATCTGCTTAAACAGCGGCGTATCGCTCAAGGGGCTATGTAGCGCGACGTAATTGTCCTCGGCGCGGCGGAAATTGGCCACCGCCTGCATCAGTTCGACCCGGTGCCCGTCACGCGCTTTGTCGGTCACGGAACCGATAAACTGCAATTGCTGCAAGCGCAGCTCCGACAGATCGCCGCGCATTTCGAGGGTATAGCGCACGCCCGGTAGCCAATTGTTACGATAAGACTCGATATGGGCATGGGTGCCGCTCAGATGAAACATGGCGACGCCGCCCACGCAAAACATGAGAAATGTGATGATAGCGAAGCCGCTAAGCATCTGTACCATAAAAGGCAAATGCACGAATTTTTTCTTTTTCATAACCGATGACCAGTCTACAAGGTGTAGGGTTTTATCGGCATGGATCCAGGGAAAATGAGGGCGCCGTGGCATTTATTGTCATTCCGTGAACCGGCCGGTATTTTTTAAACTTGTTACAATTGCCATAAGGTTAATGATTGTCCGGGGCCGGACCGCGGGGAAACCGATATCACAACATGGCGCGATCGGATCGCGCCGCCACGTCGCCGGAATGGGAACCTGATATCCACCAGGGACACTGGGTGGCGGGCAAATGCTTTCCCGATAATTCCAAATCACGTCTTGGCCGGCGGCCCGCTGAATTCAGAGCAACGTGGTTATTTTCCGAAAATAATCGAATCGGCGCTTTTAATATCGGCTTATAGCGAAATCATTATTGGAATTAATCACTACCGATAATATTGAAATGGCCTTCAATTTTTTCCAATTTCCCATACCGACAATCCATGCTAGTATTATCCGCCCCTAAAGAAAGATAGATTACTGTTTATGACCTATGTATTTCTGCTTATCGCCATTATTTCCGAAGTCATCGCCACCACGTCGCTAAAGGCCTCGGCGGGCTTTACCCGGCTTTATCCTTCCGTCATGGTTATCGTCGGCTATCTCATTTCCTTTTTATTACTGTCACTGGTGCTGAAGTCCATGCCGGTGGGCATCGCCTATGCTTCCTGGGCGGGGCTGGGCATCGTCTTCGTCGCGATTGCGGGCTATCTGTTTTTTGATCAGCGATTGGATTTTTACGCTATACTGGGAATGGCGCTTATTATCGCCGGCGTATTAATTATTAACCTTATATCTAAATCATCCGCCCATTGACTCTGTGTATATACTTTAAATACGTCGAGTCGCATCGCGGCGGCAAGCGAACGCAGCCAACAAAAAGGCGACGAGAAGCTTGACAAGTCTATTAGGGTTTGAACCATGTATGTCGAAAATAAAATAGCCGATAGCTACAATATTCGATTACGCCCGCTGGAGCGCGAGGACCTGCGCTTCGTCCATCAGTTGGACAACAACGAAACCGTGATGCGCTACTGGTTTGAAGAGCCTTACGAGGCTTTCGTCGAGCTCTATGATCTGTACGAGAAGCATATCCATGACCAGAGCGAACGGCGGTTTATCATCGATATGAACGGCGTCGGTATCGGCCTGGTGGAATTAGTGGAAATCAACCACATCCACCGCCGCGCCGAGTTCCAGATACTTATCGACCCAGCCCATCAAGGACACGGCTATGCCAGTATCGCCGCCAGGCTGGCGATGGATTATGGCTTTATGGTGCTCAATCTCAACAAACTTTACCTGATAGTCGATCAGGAGAACGAAAAAGCCATCCATATTTACAGTAAACTGGGTTTCAAAATGGAAGGCGTTCTTATCAAAGAGTTTTTTGTCAACGGTAAATACCGCAACACCATCCGCATGTGCATCTTCCAGGAGGATTATCTGGCGCAGCGCTGAACCGGGGGAGGATTTTCCCTGAGAACGCCGCGCCTCGGCCGGTCATCCCCCCGCGCGGATAAGCTTGGTGTTTTCCAGCTCGAACAGCGCCACCGTGCGGGAAGGACAGGTGAACGCATCGCCGAAGGCGAAACTGTGTTCGTTGATATCGTCCGGCTGGTAAGTGTCAAACACATGCCGCCAGCCATAACCATGGGGGACCTCCGGCAAGGTGAACACCACATCCTCATGGGAGGCGCTAAACAGCAGCAATACCGTACTCAGCGAACCGACCCGCAACAGCCCGGTGGGTTGAGAACGGCCGTCCAACAACATGCCGATGCTTTTCAATCCGGCGTCGTTCCATGTCTCCTCGGTCATTTCCCGGCCAGTGGGCTGAAACCAGGTGACATCTTTGATATTGAGCTTTTCGTTAAGCTGGCCGCTCAGGAAACGGCCACGGTGCAGGATGGGAAACCGGTTGCGCAGGGTGATTAACCGGTAGGTGAATAAAATCAGCGATTCGCCTTTCTCGCCGATGCGCCAATCCACCCAGGAAATCTCGTTATCCTGGCAATAGCCATTATTGTTGCCCCCCTGGGTTCGGCCGAACTCATCACCGGCCAGCAGCATCGGCGTGCCCTGGGAAAACAACAGCGTGGCCAGCATATTGCGCATCTGGCGCAGTCTTAACGCATTGACGGCCGGATCCTTGCTGGGACCCTCTTCGCCGTAATTGGCGGAATGATTATCGCTATGGCCGTCGCGGTTATCCTCGCCATTGGCCTCGTTATGCTTATCCGCGAAAGAGACCAAATCGTTCAAGGTAAAACCGTCATGGGCGGTAATAAAGTTTACCGACGCATGGGGCTTGCGGCCGCGACGGTTGAAGATATCGGCCGAACCGGACAACCGGGTGGTGAACTCCGCCAATTGGCCTTCATCGCCGCGCCAGAACCTGCGCACCGAATCGCGAAACCTGTCGTTCCATTCGGACCAGCCGGGTGGAAATCCGCCCACCTGGTAGCCACCCGGTCCGCAATCCCATGGCTCGGCGATGAGTTTGCATTGGCTGAGTACCGGATCTTGCCGGCAGGTATCCAGGAAACCGCAGCCCTCATCGAAACCGTAGACTTCCCGCCCGAGAATGGTGGCCAAATCGAAACGAAAACCATCCACCTGCATCTCCGTTGCCCAGTAGCGCAGCGAATCGGTGACCATTTGCAATACCCGCGGATGACTGAGGTTGAGGGTATTGCCCGTGCCGGTATCGTTGATATAGTAGCGTTTTTCCTCCGGAAACAAGCGGTAGTAACTGGCATTGTCGATACCCTTGAGCGACAGTGTCGGACCGAGTTCATTGCCTTCGGCGGTATGGTTGTACACCACGTCCAGGATAACCTCTATGCCGGCGGCGTGCAGCGTGGCTATCATCTGTTTGAATTCGTAGACGGTGGATGTCGCCAAATATTGCGGATGCGGCGCGAAAAAGGCCAAGGTGTTGTAGCCCCAGAAATTGTGCAGACCCTTTTCCTGCAAATGGCGATCATCGGCAAAGGCATGGATGGGCATCAGTTCGATGGCGGTCACGCCAAGGGATTTGATGTATTCGGCGATTTGCGGCACGCTGAGGGCCGAAAAGGTGCCGCGCAAATGTTCGGGCACCGCCGGATGGCGCATGGTATAGCCGCGCACATGGGTCTCGTAGATTAACGTGCGTTCCCAGGGAATAAACGTCTTGCCGTTGGCCGGCCAGGAAAACGCCGGGTCGATAACCCGGCATTTGGGCATAAACGGCGCGCTGTCCCGCTTGTCAAGGCTGAGATCTTTATCGGGGGCGTCGAAATCATAGCTGAACAGCGCGTCGTCCCATTTCAGATCGCCCCAGATTTGTTTGGCGTAGGGATCGAGCAACAGTTTCGCCGGATTGAAGCGGTGCCCTTGCTCGGGATCATGAGGACCGTAAACACGATACCCGTAAAGCAGCCCCGGCCGTGCGTCCGGCAGATAGCCGTGCCAGACCTCATCGGTATATTCAGGCAGTTCTATCCGGTCGTATTCAACGCCTTCCTCGTCAAACAGGCACAGTTCCACTTTAGCGGCATGCGCGGAAAACAACGCGAAGTTCACGCCCAATCCGTCCCAAGTCGCCCCTAGCGGCACCGGTTTGCCTTCCCGGACCCGGGTTTTGCGATCGGCATCCAGCCGCTGGACGATATCATTGTCCGTATTAGGGTGGACAATCCGCACCCCCTTGCCATCCACCTTGACCTCAACCTTGCTATCGATGTTGCTCGCCATGGTCGCGGTGGCGATGGGAAAAACCGGTTCGTGCTTTTTTGACGTTCCCCTGGCCATTCCTTGTTCTCCTCTGCGCATGATGAAATTACGGGTCTGATAAACCCATTCGGTCGGGTTTCGCCCAACGCCGCGGTCTTGGGGCCGCTTGCCGACGAAAACCGGGGACTGCCGGACGCGTCGGTCGATAATGAGAGAGTGATATCGTTATGATGATGTTCCGGAATGGGATTCGATGCTTACATGCAGTGTAGTACCGCTTGGCGGTTATGCCAGTGGTGCCGAATCGCGAGGGTTTTAGAGTATACTGACCGGCGGATGATAACATGACTAAGGTAACCGCCATGAAGATCAATAAAGACACCCAGCTGTGCATGTCATTAGCCGGCCGTCCGGGCAACTTCGGTACCCGGTTTCATAATTTTCTTTACGAACAGCTCGGCTTGAATTATCTCTACAAAGCCTTCACCACCCGGGATCTTGCGGCCGCCATCGGCGGAATACGCGCGTTGGGCATCAGGGGATGCGCCATATCCATGCCGTTCAAGGAAGCCTGCATTCCCTTTCTCGACGAGCTGGATCACTCGGCCAAAGCCATCGATTCAGTCAATACCATTGTTAACACCGACGGTTATCTGAAAGCCTACAACACCGATTACATCGCGGTGGAACAGCTTATCCGCCAACATCAGCTTGATCCGCACATGCCCTTCGCCCTGCGCGGTAGCGGCGGCATGGCCAAGGCGGTGGCCGCCGCTTTTTATCAATCCGGCTTCAAGCAGGGCGTGATTATCGCCCGTAATGCCGAAACCGGCCGGCGACTGGCCAGTCTGTATGGGTATGACTGGCAGGGGGATGATCATGATCTGCAGGCCGCGTTGCTCATCAATGTCACGCCGATCGGTATGGCCGGCGGCGCGGAAGTCGACGCGCTGTCTTTTACCGAACAGCAGATTGAACAGGCCGACGCGGTGTTCGACGTGGTGGCGCAACCAGTGGAAACGCCCCTGATCGTCCATGCCCGCGCGCGGCGAAAAACAGTGGTCACCGGCGCGGAAGTTATCGCCATTCAGGCGCTGGAACAATTTGCGCTTTACACCGGCATCCGCCCCGATCACAACCTGGTGGCGCAGGCCGCCGCCTACGCGCGCGGTGAATAAGCACGCCCTCTGCGCCGCTCGCGCGCGGTAAACCAACGCCATGAAACGGTGAAGTCCCCTTTGCCGTTTCTGGGCGCGTTTTTGCGACAAGTCCATTGCCGCCGCCTTTAACGGGCCTTTTGACCATAGGAGAGTTTTTGTCGCGTTCTTCCCCTTGTCGCCGCCTTTTTCCCCTGGTGCAATGCCTGCACTGTTTTCAGGCAGTGGAACGGCACGCGCAAACAGCCTGTCAGCACATCTCTTTAATAATCTGATTTCACGGATCATTTTACCTTCATCGCATTGGCACATTCTTTGCTTTTTAATTAGTTAATTAATTAACAGCAATATCATTAGCCAAGGAGAACACCGGATGACGGTAGATGAAGTGATTGCGCGTTTCGAGCAGGAACGCGAGAAAATTTGGTTCGAGCAGCCCGACGAGGTACGGGATTTAGGCAGAGGCGTTATCCCTCGCGGTACCGGCTCGCGGGGACAATATCTGAGCACGCTCATCTTTGCCGAAGGGGAAGCACGCACCATGGCCGACGAGATGCTGTGGGGGCTTATCCGCGTGGCGGAGGACACCGACGCCGATCTGGCGACCCTGCAAGCGATCATCAAGGAAATCATTGGTTATAAAGCGGATTTTTTTGATTTCGTCAGTCTGCCCCACGCCGCCGGCATGATTCATCTGTACGTGGAAACCGCCTGCCAATGCGCCACCCTGGATGAACTCTGCCGACTGTCCCACGCGGCCTTGTCTTACGCCAACCGTCTGCATATGTGGGTGGATTTCGTCCTGCCCTGGGGTCTCGGCGACGGTTTTCGCCGGGTCAAGTCCGCCTGAGTGGCTAGTCCTTATTCAGAGAATCCATAGGAATCCGCATGAAACTAAGAATGAACGTCGCCGATGAACCCATTTGCGTTATCGAAGTCTGGGAAGACAAAGTCCCGAATCTGGCTCGGGAACTGCGCAATAAACTGCCGCTGAAAAGCGTGCTGCAACACGGTAAGCTCATCGGCGACATGGTGTTTTTCACAATGCCCATCGTCGCGCCCTGGGAAAACAAATACCGAACCGAAGAGGTGGGTAAAATGCGTCGGGAAAAATACGGCAAATGCACCGGTTCGGTGTGTTTTTACAGCCCCCGCCAGCAATTCTGCGTGGTATATGGCGATGATACCGCTGAAGAACCCCTGCCGATTTCCTATATCGGCGAGGTGATTGAAGGGGAATTGCCCTTGCGTGTCACCGGGTTGGAGACCTGGTTCGATCAGGGACGGGTGGTGGAATTGGAAATCATTGAATAGCCCGCCGGTCGCCAAGACCGGGCCGCGTCTTGGCGTCAAGCTTTTCACGCGCCGGCCAGCAGTTCCGCCATGGCGTGTTCAATAACCGCCGTCTCGGCGGCGAATCGGCCGGGGGCGCCGGCGCAATGGCCATAGGGGGATAACAGCGGACGCCAACGGGCGTTGGATAGCGTCAGGTATTCCTGTCGGGCTTCTTCCTCGGTAAAGTACTGATCAGTATGACAAGGCATCACGATAGTCCTGGCCCGGATAGCGCGCAGCCCCGCTTGCGTTTCCCCGCCGAATGCCGGTTCGCGGCCGATATCCCCCTGCTGCCAGGTATGCAGCATGCATAACAAATCGTTGGCGTCCCATTGGCAATGATCGCGCTCCCACGCGCGCAGTAAATCTTCCAGCGTGGCGAAATTCAGTCGGGTATACAACCGGTCGCGAAAAAAGGCGGCCGAGTAGGCCCAGCCGGCATAGCAGCGGCCGAAGGCGGCCAATCCGGCCTCGGGCGGGCGGGCATAATGGCCCTTATCGAACGTCGCATCGGCCATTAACGCCGCTTTAATCCCCTCCAGGAAAACAGAGTTCAGCGGCCAGCAACGGGCGGTGCCGCATATCGGCAGAAACGCCGCGACCCGTTGCGGATAAAGCGCCGCCCAGTGCCAGCCCTGCATGGCGCCCATAGACCAGCCGGCGATCAGCGCCAGGACGGCGACGCCAAGATGTTCGATCACCAGCCGATGCTGCGCCCGGACATTATCGCCGATGGCGACAAAGGGAAAGCCAGCCCCGCCCTGGCGGCGGGAGTTACTGGGCGAACTGGACAGGCCATTGCCGAACATATTGACGGCGATGATGAAATAGCGCGCCGGATCCAGCGCCCTCCCGCTGCCTATCATGGCCCGCCAGGAACGGTGGGTGCCGGTATACCAGGAAGGCAGCAGGACGGCGTTGTCCCGTCGGGCATTCAGCCGGCCGTGCGTCTCGTAAGCCAGAAAGCCTTCCCGCAACACCTCGCCGGATTGCAAGGGGAAATCCCCCAGCGGATAGTGTTGGTAGTCAACCATATGTCCTCCCGTGTCGGTCCGCCCCGCGACCTAGTTAATTAATCAGATAGTTAACTTGTTGCCGTTTCGCCGGCTGTGATAGAATTTCTCCGTTACGTCACCCTTGTCATCCATCATGACAAGACTACTTGGCATAGGCCGCAACCTTCCTTATGAAAAAAATCGCAACCGAAGATAAAAAGCTTCAGGCCAAAAACGGCAAAAATCCCCAAAACGATGTCGCGGCCATTTTGCAGGACTCGGCGCTGGAGTTGTTCGCGCAGCAGAATTATTCCTCGGTGCGCATTAAAGACATCGCCGAGGCCACCGGGTTAAATTCCGCGTTGATCTATTATTATTTTGGCTCCAAAGAAAATCTGTTTCTTAAAGTCATTGAATCTACAGTGGAAAACGCCTTCGAGAAATTTGACTCAATAAAAATGAACGCCTCGGATCCGAAAGAGGTGCTGTTCCTCTGGATTCAAATCCATATTTTGGAATTTTATCTGATGCAAAAGCTGGCGAAAATCAGCCTTGATTATGCCAGCACCAACGGCCGCACGCCGGCGATCGACAAAGCTATCCGCAAATTCTATGAGAAAGAATCGGTGGTGCTGAAAAATACCCTGAAGGACGGCATCAACGCCGGCGTCTTCCGGGAAGTCAATCCGGTGGATATGGCCATGTTTATTTCCACTTTCCTCGACGGGGTATTATTTCGTACCGTTATGTTTCCCAAATTCAAATACAAACATGCCATTAACTGCATGCGTGAATTCGTCTTTGAACATCTTGAGGCCAAACCCACCTGATCAATGCCGCTTCCGATATTGTCCCGTCACACGTCAGATCGCACCTGCGTTGGCCGGGATGGGTATTCTCCTGTCCCGGCCCTTGCGGCTATTTGGCGAACAACTGGCCAATATCCTTGAATGCCTTGAATTCCAGCGCGTTCTGACAAGGGTCGAGCAAAAAGAGGGTGGCCTGCTCGCCCACTTGCCCCTTAAAGCGGATGTAAGGTCCAATCACGAAGTCGGCGCCCCGCTCAGTCAGGCGTTTGGCCAGCGCCTGCCAGTCGTCCCAGGCCAATACCACGCCGAAATGCGGCACCGGCACATCATGACCATCCACCGGATTGGTGTGGACCTGCCGCTGGCTGGCAGTTTGCGGATGTTCATGTATCACCAGTTGGTGGCCGAAGAAATTAAAATCCACCCACTGTTCGCTGCTGCGTCCTTCCTCGCAACCGAATATTTCCCCGTAGAAATGGCGGGCCGCGGCCAAATCGTAAACCGGAATGGCCAAATGAAAGGGTGCCAGAGACATAATATGCTACCTCGTGTTGTCAAAACTCAAGATCAATGACCAGGGTTGCCGAACGGGCGCGGGAACAACATAGCAAAATCTTGTCGTTCGCCGCCTTTTCGCTGGCGCTCAGATAATCGTCGCGATGATCGGGAATACCCTCTATTACCGCCGCCAGGCAGGTGCCGCACACCCCCAGGCCGCAGGACGTTTCCACCGCGATGCCCGCCTGCCTCAGCGCCCCGGCAATGGTTTCTCCGGCGCCGACCGGGATGATCTCGCCGGTGGCGCGAATTTTCACCGCAAAGGGGGTTTCGCCGGCGGGCTTTGGCGGCGCGAAGGATTCGCAATGGCAATCTTCCGCCGGCAGCCCCAGCGCCAGACACTGCCCGGCGACAGTCTGCATAAAACCGGCGGAACCGCAGTAATACAGCTGGAATTGTCCATCGCGCCGCCAGTCTTGTAGGGTCCGCGCCAGGGACCCCGCCCACCCGGGCTGGTCGCCGCCATCCCCCGCGTCGACATCGGGATTGGCGCCAATGCGCGCGATGGGGTCGGCCGGGTCGGCGGCGGCGGCCGACAGCAAACCGATATCGGCAACTATAGCCGCATAGGCCGGTTCTTCGGCGAAAGCCCGCAAGGTCTCGGCGCGGCCGGCATAATACAACCGATACGGCAAGCCACGGCGTCGCAAGTCCAAAGCCATCGGCAAGAGCGGCGTGATACCGATACCGCCGGCCAGCAGCAAAACCGGGCCGGGACGATTGCGTAGGGGAAAATGGTTACGCGGCTCGCCCACGGACAAACCGGTCCCCGGCAACAAGCATTCACGGATAATCCGACCGCCGCCTTGCGAGGGGCGGGCGGCCAGCACCGCCAGCATGTATTCGCGCCGGCGCGCCGGATCGCCGCATAAGGAATAATATCGCGTTAACCCGCCCGGCAGATACAGCGGGATATGCGCGCCGGCGGTAAACGGCGGTAACGGCCCGCCGTCCGGCCGGGCCAGCGTCAGGATGATCACGCCCCCGCCCGCGTCCCTGCGCCCCGTCACCGTCATAGGGAATACATTTGCTTGTTTCATCGCGAAGCCGAATCCTGCGTTAGAAAAGTGTGCTGTACTGATCGATTTCCCATTGGCTGACATGCAGATGGTAGTTATTCCATTCCTGCATTTTGTATCTCACGAACTCATCACGTAACGCGGTGCCGAGCGTCGCCTCGACAAACGGGTCCTCGGCAAAGGCCTCCACCGCCTCCAGCAGATTTTGCGGCAGGAAATCAATGCCCCTGGCTCGCCGTTCGTGTTCGCTGATGGCATAGAGATTGTCTTCGTTGGGATCCCGGGGATCGATTTTCTCGCGGATCCCTTCCAGCCCGGCGGCCAGCGCCAGGGTGGCCGCCAGATAGGGGTTCACCGCGCCGTCGGCATTGCGCGACTCGCAACGGCCGCCGCCGGCCGGTACCCGTACCGAATTGGTCCGGTTATTGGAACCATAGGAATTGAACACCGGCGCCCAGGAGAAGTAGCTCATCGCGCCCTGGCGAACCAGGCGTTTGTAGCTGTTGACGGTAGGCGCGAACGCCGCGCATAGCGCCCGGCCGTGTTTCAGCAGACCGCCGATAAAATGGTAGCCGGTTTCGGACAAACCCAGCCCGCGGGGATCTTTTTGCGATGCGAACACATTGCCGCCATCGGCCAAATCATAAAGCGACATGTTAAAGTGCGCCCCGGTGCCGGTTTTGTTGGCGAAGGGCTTGGGCATCATGGTGGCCAGCAGCCCCAATTCCTTGGCATAGTGCTTGGCCATGAAGCGGAAAAAGATAAACCGGTCGCAGGTGGTCAACGCATCGGCATAATTAAAATCGAATTCAAACTGGGAGTTGCCGTCTTCATGGTCAAGGGAATATAAATCCCATCCCAGGCCGTTAATGGCGGAGGACATTTTGTCCAGCCAGGGGAACTGGTCGACGAAACCACGCAGATCGTAGCAGGGCTTAGTCAGTTTATTATCCCGATCGGGCACCGTCAGCCGCCCACCTTCGTCCTGTTTGAGCAGATACACCTCGCATTCGATGCCCAAATGGAAACCGAACCCCATGCGGTTGGCCTCGGCCAGCGCATTCTTCAGCGCCACCCGGGTATTCAACGGATAGGGCTCGCCCTTGAACGCATTATCCGCCGGCATCCAGGCGATTTTCGGTTCCCAGGGCAGTTGAATGATATGCCCGAGATCCGGCACCGACGTCAACTCGTCCTCATTGGGCAACTGTCCCAGCCCGTCCAGGGCATAACCGGTATACCGCTCGGAGCCGGCCGCCATCTGGCCGAGATGCCCAAGAGGCACCACCTTCCCTTTCGGCACGCCGTGGATATCCACATAGGCGCCCATGCAATACTCCACTCCCAAGTGTTGCAACTGTTCTGCGATCTCTGCGATCTGCTGGCGATTTTTGTTCATAATAGACTCTGCTTGCTAACAAAGAGGTTGTCCCGCATCAGGTATGCTCCACGACCTGATGGGGAATATAGGGCGCTTCCATGGCGGCGATTTCATCGGCCGTCAGAGCCAGCTCCGTCGCGGCGGCGGCTTCGGTCAGATGGTCGAACGCGGTGGCGCCGATAATGGGCGCCGCCACCTGTGGTTTGGTAAACAGCCAGGCCAGGGCCGCCTGGGCCTGGGATATGCCGCGTCCGGCGGCGACCTCGGTCACCGCTTCAATAACGCGGCGATCCGCCTGTTCGGTGGCCTGATAAAGGAACCGGGCATAGCCGTCATCGGCGCCGCGTCCGGTGGCGGCCGCCTGCTGCCAGGGGCGGGTAAGCCGTCCCCTGGCCAGCGGGCTCCACGGCGTCACGCCAACGCCTTCGTCCCGGCACAGGCCAAGCATCTCCCGCTCTTCCTCCCGATAAAGCAGATTGAGATGGTTTTGCATGGCGATGAAGGGCGTCCAGCCATGTTGCCGCGCGACATGCTGCGCCTTGCAAAATTGCCAGGCATACATGGACGATGCGCCCAGATAGCGGACTTTGCCCATTTTCACCAGGTCGTGCAGCGCCTCGAGGGTTTCTTCCAAAGGGGTGTCATAATCCCAGCGATGGATCTGATAGAGATCGACATAATCCGTCTGCAAACGCCGCAGGCTGGCGTCAATCTCCGTCATAATCGCCTTGCGCGACAAGCCCTTGGCATTCGGCCCCGAACGCATGGGGTTATAGACTTTGGTGGTGATGACCACGTCTTCGCGCCGGGCGAAATCCCGCAGGGCCCGGCCGAGAATTTCTTCGCTGTGCCCGTGGGAGTAGGCATTGGCGCTATCAAAAAAATTGATGCCGATATCCAGGGCCTGTTGAATGAACGGCCGGCTTTGCCGCTCATCCAGCGTCCAGCCATACCCGCTTCGTTCCGGCTCGCCGTAGGTCATGCAGCCCAGACACAGTGCGGAAACCTCCAGTCCGGATCGCCCAAGTTTGACTATTTTCATGCAGTTTACCTTCCTGTATTGATCGTGCCGCCGCCGTTCAGATTCGGGTACGGATATAGTTGGCCAAATGCCAGACCGTGGTCTCGAGATGCCCCAAACGCCCAGATTGCGCCAGACGCGAGGCGCTGCCCCGCTGCTGGGCGGCGTTGATCTCCAGGTCCTCATCAATAATGGACAGGCTGGCGTTCTTCATGGCGGCGGCGGTTTGGGCGAAGTCGGGCTGCCCGGCCGAGGCTTTTGAAACCAGCACCAGACGATGCCAGACCGTCATTTGCCGATTGACGGGCAACAGCGTGCTGATGCTGAGCCTGTCGGGATTGAGGCCTATCAGGCAGGAGGGATAAATCAGCAGCAGATGGATTTCCCGCATCTCCTGCTCGCTGAACCCTTCCAGGGGAATCAGGCCTTCGGTTAGAACTTCGGACAGTTCGCCGTTTTTGCGTAGCGGCTGGTGACAGAAGGTCCAGCCGGGACCGTCTTCGCCGATATAGCTCAGACGTCCGGGGAAACTCTCCTCAAGCGTGGTGCGATGCACGGCGGAGTGGTGGTAGCACTCCATAAAGGTTTCCACCGCCATTTTCCAGTTGAACGGGCAATCGTAATCCAGGGTATACGCCGTGGTCAGGTCCGCCACCTGGAATCGGTCGAACAGGGCGTTCAAGGGTTTCAGCCGCTGGGCGAGGGACTCGACCTGCTCGGAGAACGTGATAAAAATCATGCCGTGAAAAATTTCGCTGCGAATCACCGGCAGACCACACTGGCGCCGATCAAACTGCGCCGCCTGATTCATATAGGGCGTGCCGACAAGCCGCCCGGCGATATCGTAGGTCCAGTTGTGGAACGGACAGACAAACGCCTTGGCATTGCCCTGGCCGTTGACAATCGGCGCCCAGCGGTGCAGGCACACCGCCGACATAACCCGGACGCCCTCCGGGTTGCGCACCGCCACCAGCGGTTCGTTAACGATATCCAGGGTAAAATAATCGCCGACCTCGGGGATCTGTGAGACATGGCCGATAAACAACCAATCACCACGAAAGATCTTCGTTATTTCATGATTGAAAAAAGCATCGCTATGATAAGCCTCCGGCGGCAAGGTGGCGGCCAAGGCCGGATCGGCGGATTGCTGCTGCTTGATTCTTTCCACAATTAACGCGCAATCGTCCACGGCGCAATCAATTCGCTGTGAATATACGGGCATATTTCCCCCTCTCTAATAACAGGGCAAGTCGAATAAGATGACGTTGCGTCATTCCAGTTTTTCGTATTGCAATTCGCCGGCGGAGCCGTATTAGCTATTCACGGTCACCTTACCCAGCGCTTTTTCCAATAACGGAATGACTTCCAGGCCGAATTTTTGCAATGATTGCCGAGCGTCATGTATCGGCATATCGCCGAATTGGAAAAAACAATTATAATGGGACGGATTCAGATCTTTAACTTCGCGGATAATCCGCTCGGCGACATAATGCGCATCGCCGATAATCAAATTATCCCGAACCGTCGATGCTTCTGGCTCGCCGGCAAACGCCGGCGCTTTGATAAAGGCGCCCTCCGTCGCCAGGCCTTTATCGTGCAGGGCGGCGATCATCCTGGCGACAAACAAGGCGCGTTCAGCCGCGGCCAGCGCGGCCCGTTTACTGTCGGTGACGTGGATATATTGCTGCACCGCCACGGGTGTATCCGCCGGCAGGCCGGCTTCGCGCCAGGAACGGCGGGCATCGTCCACCATGGTTTTCAGCCGTGGCGAGCCGCGCCAACCGGCCGTCATAAACGCGGTCGCCCGCCAGCGCTGAAAATGCCCGAGCAATTGCGGATTCGTGGTGGTGATAAACAGCGGCGGAAGCGGTTTTTGCAATGGACTTAACAAAAATTCCGTGGTCATGGGCGCCCCCCGCCGGGAAACCGTATGGGTCCGGCCGGTGGTCAGCGCCGCTTCAATCATTGCCCAATGTTCAAGAAGAAGGCGATTGCGTTCTTCCACATCAACGCCATAGCGATCAAATTCATAAGCCTGGTAACCGCTGCCAATCCCCAACACCAGCCGGCCGTCGGTCAGCCGATCCACCAGCGCTATCTCCTGCGCCAGACGCATCGGCTGATAGAGCGGCAAAACGATAACCGCCGTACCCAGCCTGATTCGCCGGCTATGGCCCGCCATATGCGCGGCCATTAACAGCGGCGATACGCTGACGGAATAATTGGTGAAATGGTGCTCGGCGAACCAGGCGGTATCAAAACCCAGTTCTTCCGCCAAACCCACCATGCTGCGCATATCATTGATGACGCCCTGGATCCCTTGCGGGTTATCCTGGTAGGACATCAGATTAAATAACCCAAGTTTCATCACCGCCCCTTACGAAACGCTTTTTCAATCCGAACTTGTACCCAGCTCAATAACGTGGTGGCGAGCAAATACCAGATACAGGTCACGATCAATAACGGTATATTTTCAAACGTCCGTGAATAGATTGATTGCGCCGAATACAATAAATCCGATAATGAAATAACGCTCACCAGCGAGGTGGTTTTCAACATACCGATAACTTGATTGCCGGTCGGCGGAATAATAAAAGGGATCGCCTGCGGCAAAATAATGCGTCGCAGCCATTGTCCCTTATTCATTCCCAGGGCGCGCGCCGCCTCCTGTTGTCCGTTATCCACCGATGCGAGACCGGCCCGGACGATTTCCGCCATATACGCCGCCTCATTCAGACCCAATCCCAAAATCGCCGCGGTATAGGGCGTAATAAGATCGTTCATGCTGCCTTGATAAAGGGTAAACACATGCGGTATGCCGATATACGCCTGCGGATAAAGCGCGGCCAGGTTATACCAGAAGATCAGTTGCACCAGCACCGGCGTGCCGCGAAAGAACCAGATATAACCGGAACTGAAACGCGACACCAATGGATTGGCGGATAACCGCAGGGTGGCAATCGCCACCCCCAGGGCCACCGCCAGCAACATAATCACGGCCGTCAGCCAGACCGTTACCCACAATCCCGACAAGATGATCGGCGAAAACAGGTATCGACCGACAATGGGCCAGCCGAAATTGTCGTTGGAAACCATGGATTGCGCCAGCAGGAACAACAACAGTACGCATACCGTCGCCGAAATCCACCGCCCGGGATAACGGTTAGGCACCACCACCAGATTGTCGTGGGGAAACTGTTTTTCCTGTCCGGCGCCAATATGCGGCGCGCGCAGGAGTCGGTATTGCTGATTATCTGACATTGCCTCTCTCTCGGCTTCAGGAAGATCGGGGGATGGCCGCATATTATTAATTAATCAGTTAATTAATAATATGCGCTTACCGCTCCGCGCTGTCAATAAAAAAACAGCCACGGATTTAATTTTTTAATTAAAACTTTATCATTTAAAAACAACAATATACTTTCTATACTCATTGAGACAAATACTTGGATAAAAACGCGCGCGTGCGCGGATGTTGCGGCGAGCGGAACATATCCGCGGGCCGGCTCTTTTCGATGATGGCGCCATTGTCCATAAAAGCCACGCTGTCGCCCATTTCCCGGGCGAACCCCATCTCATGGGTAACCACCACCATCGTCATGCCGTCTTTGGCCAAATCCCGCATCACATCCAGCACTTCCCCCACCAATTCCGGGTCAAGGGCGCTGGTCGGCTCGTCAAACAACATCAGCGTGGGCCGCATGGCCAGCGCCCGCGCGATAGCCACCCGTTGCTGCTGTCCGCCGGAAAGCTGGGCGGGATAAGCGTTCAGCCGGTGAGATAGCCCAACTCGCGCCAACAGCGCTTTCCCCTGTTCCAACGCTTCGTTACGGGGCATTTTCCGCACCCGCAGCGGCGCCTCGATCACGTTTTCCAGCGCCGTCATATGAGCGAACAGATTGAATCGCTGAAAAACCATGCCGATCCCGGCGCGTCTGCGGGCAATCTCCGCTTCCTTCAGTTCGTAGAGCTTATCGCCCACCCGTCGGTATCCCATCAGCTCGCCTTCCACATACAGGGCGCCGCCATCGATTTTCTCAAGATGGTTAATGCAACGCAGAAAAGTCGATTTGCCGGAGCCGGACGGACCGATAAGACAGACGACTTCGCCCCGGCCGATAGTAATATCCACGCCTTTCAGAATTTCATTGCCATGGAAATGCTTCACCACCTGATAAGCGGCCACCGCCGGTAGGGTCGTGTCAGTCATCCTGATTCCTCTGTCTTTAAAGAAAACAATCGGGTTCGCGCCCACGGCCGTCAACGGGTCATATACCAGGTACACAGCCCCCCGCCATCCACCGCCAGCATATGCCCGGTGGTATAGGCCGCCCCGTCCCCAAGCAGATACAACACCGCCGCGGCCACGTCTTCCGGCGTCCCGGCGCGCCTGAGCGGCAGGCGGGCCACCTCGTCGGCCAATTGCGGCTCGTCCCGCTGCCAATGGTCGCCGGCTTCGCGGATCGGTCCCGGACTGACGCCGTTCACGCGGATACCGTAATCCGCCCATTCCACCGCCATCTGCCGGGTCAGGTTGGCCACCGCCGCCTTGGCCGGGCCGAACGCGCCGGCGCCGGGATAGCACCGGTGGGCCGAGGCGCCGGCGATATTGACAATGACGCCGCCTCCCTGACGGCGCATGTGTTGCGCCGCCGTCACGGACACCGTAAAACATCCGGTCAGATTGACGTCAATCACCCGCCGCCAGTCCTCGTCGCCCAGGCTTAATAAATCGCCGGCCGCAGTGGCGCCGGCATTATTCACCAGCATATGGACCGCGCCGAAACAGGCAATCGTCGCCGCAATCTGCCGGACGACCTGCTCCCGGTCGGCGATATCGCCATAAAACGCCTCGGCCCGGCCGCCGCCGGCGCGGATTTCCGTTAACAAGGCGTCCGCCGCGACGCGATCCCCCCGCACCAGTAATGCAATATCGGCGCCAGCTTGCGCCACGGCCAGGGCGACCGCGCGACCAATGCCCTTTGAGCCGCCGGTAATCAGCGCGGTCCGTCCCGCCAGCGGTTTATTGTTCATCGAATGTTGTCTCTCTGGCGGAATAAAGGGCGCGGCCGGCGCCTTGCGCCAGGGTGCGGCCGCAGATATAGCCCCAGGTCAGATTGGGGCCGAGCGTGGTGCCGGCGCCGACGCCCCGGGTACCGATGGGGTTGGCCATCGCCACGCCGGCGCAAAACAGGCCTTCGATAACCGCGCCGTCTTCATGCATCACCCGGCCGAATTCATCGGTGCGCGGCCCCCCTTTGGTGGCCATGAAGGTCCGATTGAACGGCACGGCGATAAACGGCGGTCGCCGTATCGGCAGCATGCCGCCCCGTAAGCGACGATCGCCTTGTCCGTGCCCGGCGACAAGATGGCGCTGGAAGTCCTCGTCGATGCCGCTTTCACACAAAGCGTTATAGCGCGCCACCGTCCGATCAAGGGTATCCGGCGGCAAATCCAGTTTCACGGCCAGACCGGCCAGGGTATCGGCCCGCCGCAGCCAGCCCTTGGCGCGCAGGGCATAGGCCAACAGCAGGGGGGCCCGCCACAGTAACCGGACATCGGCGATAAGCCAGGCGGGGAGATGCCGCGGCAACTGATCCCCATCGTCGCGCCTATCCAGCGCCTCGCCCAGATTAAAAGCGAATTCATTGGTAAAACGTCGTCCGTGGCGATTGACCAGGATAACGTTCGGCTCGTATTGAAAGAACACCGATAAGCCGTAGGGCCGGCCTTCATATCGGCCAGGCAGCGAACCGCTGATGGCGGCCTGGTCCATATGCGCCAGTCGCGCCCCCACGGCCTCGGCCATGCGATGGGCATCCCCTTCGTTGGTGGGGGGGCTGGAGATGGCGTCGAACGGGCCGGGAAAATGAACGGCCCGTCGCCGTGGATCCCATTCGAAACCACCGCTGGCCAACACGACGCCCCGGGCGGCCGACACGCGAATCAGACGCCCGTGCCGGGACGCCCAAGCCCCCACAATCCGCTGCGACGGGTCGGTGATAAGCTCCAAAACCCGCGTGGAGGTTTCCACCCGGCAGCCCTGGGCCAGGCAACCGGCCAACAGCCCGGTGATCAGCGCCGCGCCCTTGGTGCGGGTACCGGTCAGCCAGCGCGCCAATAACCGGGGCGCATAGCGGATTGCCGTACGCAGCGGGTGATGATAGATGTCCTCGCGGATCACCTCTTGGTAGGTATATATCTGCGGCAACGGCGACGCGCGGATGCGCCATCGGTTACCCAGCACCGCGCCGCGCAACGGCGCCGGCGTCACCATACGGCCGAAGGCGTTGGCGCCGTCGAACGCCATCAACGGATCGGCCTCCGGGGTGAGCTCAAAGCGCAACGGAGTATGGCTTTCCAAAAATGCCAGCATTTCCGGCGCGGAGCGGGCGAACGCCGCCCAAAGGCGATCTTCGCTTTCCCGCCAGCCGTCGGGCGCGGTGGCGCGCAGATAGGCCAGCGCCCGTTGCGGACTGTCTTCAACGCCACGGGCCAGCGCCAGGTGATTGGCGGGCACCCATATGGCTCCGCCGGACATGGCCGACGTCCCGCCCAACACCGCGGCTTTTTCCATGATCAGTACCGATAATCCCGCCGCCGACGCGGTCAACGCCGCGCTCAACGCCGCGCTGCCCGACCCCGCCACCAGAACATCGCACTCCAGGACCTGATCGGCGGCGGGTGGCCGCCCGCTGGCCGTGATAATGGATTCAGACATCGCCGATGATCGCCCTGGCGCTACATCGGTCGCGTGGTGAACAAATTGATGCCGGGTTCTTCCAGCATAACCGGCTGCAAATCCCATTTTTTCATGATGCGGGCATATTCGCCGTTGTCCCACAGGATTTTCAGCGCGCCAAGCAGTGCCTGAGCCAATGCCTGATTATCCGGTTTGACCACGATGCCCAGATAGTATTTCGGCATCAGCGGCATGGAGATCGTGCGGATGGGACGGGGAGCCGCTTTTTTGATTTCGGCGGCCGCGGCGGCGTCGTTCAAGACAAAATCGATACGGCCGGCGTAAAGCGCCAGCAATACGGCATCCGCCGATGGCAGTGTGGTGATGTTAATGGCCGGTTTGCCGTTTTTCACGCAGTTGGGCGAGAAAATTTCCCTGATCGCGTGTTCGAAATCGGTACCGGACTGTACGCCGACGTTGAGACCGCAGAGCGTCAGCGGATCGCTGGCAATGCTTTTATTTTCAGCCAGGGTATAAACTTCATTGGTGGCGTAGGCGTAGTTCACGAACGTCACCTGTTTTTCACGCTCCAGGCTGTCGGAGATACACTCCATGGCCATATCGTAACGCCCGCTCTTCACCCCTGGAATCAAACCGGCGAAATCAATGGATACCGGCTTGATGCCGACCCCCAGCACCTTGCCGATGGCATTCCACAAATCGGGTTCGAAGCCCACCATGGTTTTGTTATCGTCAGCGAAAACTTCGCAGGGCGGGTAATGGGCATCGGTAACCAGATGGATAACCCCCTGGCTTTTGATTTTTTCCGGCAATTGATCATGCAATGCCTTGTCCATGGCGAGCGGCCGCCCCTCGTCGGCATTGGCCGCCTGCCCCACAGCCAGGCCGGCGCATATCAATAGCAACTGGAGCAGCAGTGTTCTTTTTTTCATTTATCGGAACTCCTGAAACGTCTATTTGCTGAATAACTCGAGTAACATTGCGGCGAGTCAATAAAGCCGGGGGCATTCTCCCGGTGTCGGTCAAGAAAGTAGCAACTACCATGCCACTAATTAACTAATCAATTAATTAACTGATTAACTGACTAATTACCTGTTCATTGCGTCGATGGACCGGCGCGGGGTAAAAAAAGCGTGACCAGTCCCAGTACAAATGTTGCAAGTTTTCATCAAATTGGTGCGAAGTGTTATTATGGAGAGGACAGGCGGGCGTGGTTTTGCCCCGCGCTGGTTACCGCGCCCGGACCCGCCGACGCCATACCCCCGCCTACGTTGACGACCGGGAGAAACTTCCCGGCATGCCCCGTCCCGCTTGTTTACGTCGCGACAAGGTCAGGCCGGCGGTTAACCGACATTGAGCACGTCCGTCCCGGGCAAATCCGCGCCCCGGGATACCCGAAAGAAACAGCGGCCGAATGGGGTCCCACAGTCTGTCGCCTGTGCCGCGTCGGCGAAGGGTCGCCGTTAATTGAACATTTTTTGCAAGTACCGGTTTAACGAAGCGCGGGAACTGAAACCATGGGGAATACCGTAATGGCTGTCCGGCGCCCCATGGGGGTCGGCGGGGAACGCCTGGTAATAACCGCTGGATCGCACGGGCGAGGTCGGGGCGGCGAACAGACTGCTTTTCGCCTTTAACGCGGGATGCACCACCAAGGCGGTTCGACCGAACTTGGCCTCCCGGTTGACATAAACATAGTGATGGCCTTTCCGATAGCCGTAGCATTGTCGCGAAATATAATCTCTTTCAAAACCGGCATGTTCCAGTTCACGAGCGACTTCGTCGGGTCTTAAATACATTATTTGTCCTCTCTTCAGTCACGGTGAAGTGATTACAGCTAATGTAATCAGTTAGCGGCCCCGCCTGTAGACGGCGGCCTTTATTTCAGAATAATCCAAAAAACCATAACGTCCTGTCGTTTCGTTATCGTCAACACCTCTGGCAACCTAGGCGAACCGTGGTTTGCAATAGGATCCGGGCCGGTTTTCCCGCCATTGCCGAACGGACGGTTTCTCGTCACGGCCCGGCCTGGCGTTGGGCTTTTACCGGCAGGTCTCGCCAGTGTGGACTAAAATGTGATTACTGACTTTTATGACAAAAGGGAGAAACACATGTTTACCAAAGCCGAAAAAGACGACATCCAACGCGATATCAAAGACGATGTTTCTCTGTTAGCGGATACCTTGGATGAGTTGCTTAATACGTCGGAAAAAACCACCAAAGAACAGCTCGACGCACTGCGCAGCAAAGCCAAGGGCGTATTGAAAGACGCCCGTTCCCGTGCGGGCGGCAACGGCCGCCTGAGCCAATACGCACGGGACACCGCCATCCAGACCAAAAATTATGTGGTGGAAAAACCCTGGCAGAGCCTGGGCATCACGACCGCGGTAGGCATTATCCTCGGCGTGCTGCTTACGCGCCGCTAACCGCCTTTCCGGAGGGCGCCAAGGGGCGCCCCCGCCATTTACCGCCCTTCGCCTCAACCGCCGTCGCGGTTCAGACAGGCGGCAAACATATCGCCAGCCGCCATCCACCGCCAGCGTTCCCGCCCCATTCAAGAAGAGAGTCCTTGCGGAAAATTTACGTCGGTTAAAAAAAATCGCCTGACTGACTTGGCAGAACAGGGGCGTTAATACTATATATTGTATGGTTGATATCAATTACAACTACATATAGTATTTAAATCAAATGCTGCTTCACCCATTAGGCTCCTGTCCGCTAAAGGAGAGGAGAAGGGAACTAAAATAACTCGTGAGGTAAATACGAATCATGAGCATTATTATTTACACAAAGCCGGACTGCGTGCAATGCCATGCCACTTGTCGGGCGCTGGACCGCAAGGGCGTCGCTTACCAATGCGTCGATTTGATGGCTGATGGACGGGCGTGGGATCATGTGCGCTCGCTCGGCTATCGGCAGGCGCCGGTGGTGGAAACCGCCGACGATCATTGGAGCGGCTTTCGCCCGGATAAAATCGGCGCGCTGACCGCCGCGCTGGCGTCATGACGATGACGCCTTCCCTACCCGCCCTGGTTAATTTCTCCAGCTGTTCGGAGAATACCCACCGTTTTGTCGGCAAACTGCCGTGGCCGGCATGGCGAATTCCCTTGGCCGGCGGCCAGATGCCGACCCTGGATCGTCCCTATATCCTGATCACGCCAAGTTATGGCGGCGGCGGGGATCAGGGCGCGGTACCGCCGCCGGTGATTCGCTTTCTCAATAACGCCGTCAATCGCGCCTGGTTGCGCGGAGTGATAGGCGCCGGCAATCGCAGTTTCGGCGCGGCGTTTTGCCGGGGGAGCGATATCATCGCCCGTAAATGCCAGGTGCCGGTACTGCATCGTTTTGAATTACTGGGCACGCCGGAAGACGTGCGGCAGGTCTCTCTGGGAGTCACGACATGTTGCCAACGACAGAACTGAATACCGCCCGTCCCGGGCCGGAACTGGCTGATTACCACGCGCTGAATGCCATGCTCAACCTTTACGACGCACAGGGACGGTTGCAGCTCGATAAAGACCGCCAGGCCATCGCGCAGTATTTCGCGCAACATGTTCTACCCAACAGCCGGCGATTCGCCTCGCCGCGCGCCCGATTGGAGGCATTAACGGCGGAAGGCTATTATGAAGCAAAGGTTCTGGCGCCCTATGCCCCGGATTTCATAGATGAACTGTTCCGCCGGGCCGCGACCCGGCGATTCCGGTTTCAAACCTTTATGGGCGCGCTGAAATTCTACAGCGGCTACGCCCTGAAAACGTTTGACGGCCGCCAATATCTGGAGCACTTCGAGGACCGGGTCTGCATGGTGGCGCTGACTTTGGCCGCCGGCAATCCCGATCTGGCCCTCGATTTGCTGGACGAGATGCTCAGCGGACGGTTTCAACCGGCGACGCCGACTTTCCTCAATTGCGGCAAGCAGCAGCGGGGCGAGTTCGTTTCCTGTTTCCTGCTGCGTATCGAAGACAATATGGAGTCCATCGGCCGTGCCATCAACGCCGCGCTGCAACTGTCGAAGCGCGGCGGCGGTGTGGCCTTTATGCTGAGCAACCTGCGCGAGGCGGGGGCGCCCATCAAACGCATTGAAAATCAGTCGTCCGGCGTGGTGCCGGTGATGAAAATGCTGGAAGACGCCTTTTCCTACGCCAACCAGCTTGGCGCGCGCCAGGGCGCCGGCGCGGTTTACCTGCACGCTCATCATCCGGACATCATGCGCTTTCTGGATACCAAACGGGAAAACGCCGACGAAAAAATCCGCATCAAAACCCTGTCCCTGGGCGTAGTGGTACCGGATATCACCTTTCAGTTGGCCCGCGATAATCAGCCGATGTGTCTGTTTTCCCCCTATGATGTGGAACGGGTTTACAACAAGCCGTTTTCCCAGATAGCCATCAGCGAACGTTATCATGAAATGGTCGCCGATCCGCGCATTCGCAAGACCACTGTCGATGCCCGCCGTTTTTTCCAGACCCTGGCGGAAATTCAGTTTGAATCCGGTTATCCCTATATGGTTTTCGAAGATACCGTCAACCGGGCCAATCCCATCGACGGCCGGATCAATATGAGCAATCTCTGTTCGGAAATTTTGCAGGTGAACAGCGCCACGGAATACAACGAGGATCTGAGCTACCGGCGGGTGGGTAAAGATATCTCCTGTAATCTCGGCTCGCTGAACATCGCCCGCGCCATGGACTCGCCGGATTTCGGCCGCACGGTGGACATCGCGGTCCGCGCCCTGACTTCGGTGGCCGATATGAGCCAAATCACGTCGGTGCCCTCCATTGTCAAAGGCAACGATGAATCCCACGCCATCGGTCTCGGTCAAATGAATCTGCACGGCTATCTGGCGCGCGAGCACATTCATTACGGTTCCGAAGAGGGCGTGGATTTCACCAATATGTATTTCTACGCCGTCACCTACCACGCCTTGCGAGCCTCAAATCGACTGGCCAAAGAGCGTGGCAGGACATTCGCCGACTTTGGCCGGTCGAAATACGCCTCCGGCGAGTATTTCCGGCCATACCTGGAAAAGGCGTGGCGACCCGCCACCGAGCGGGTGCGCCAGTTGTTCGCCAAGGCCGACATAGACCTGCCCGACAGGGATGACTGGCTGGCTTTGCGGGAATCGGTCATGACTTACGGTCTGTATAATCAGAACCTTCAGGCGGTACCGCCGACCGGATCCATTTCCTATATCAACCACGCCACGTCCAGCATCCATCCCATCGTCTCGCCCATTGAGATTCGCAAGGAGGGCAAAACCGGACGGGTCTACTATCCGGCGCCCTATCTGGATGAAGATACCTTGCCCTATTACCGGGATGCCTATGAAATCGGGCCGGAAAAAATCATTGCTACCTATGCCGCCGCCAGCCGGCATGTGGACCAGGGCCTGTCTTTGACGCTGTTTTTTCGCGATACCGCCACTACCCGCGATATTAACAAAGCGCAGATAACCGCCTGGAAGCAAGGCATCAAAACGCTTTATTACATCCGCATCCGGCAAATGGCGCTGGAAGGCACCGAAGTCCAGGGCTGCGTTTCTTGCGCCCTTTGATATTTTCAGGAGGTTGAATCATGCATGCCGCAATATTGTCGCCAACGCTCAGGGCGGTAAACTGGAACCGTCTCGCGGACGAAAAAGATTTGGAGGTCTGGAATCGTTTGACCGCCAATTTCTGGTTGCCGGAGAAAATTCCGCTGTCCAATGATCTTTCTTCCTGGAAAACCTTATCGGCGCAGGAACAGCGGTTGACCATCCGGGTATTTACCGGCCTGACCTTGCTGGATACCCTGCAAAATACCGTCGGCGCGCCGGCGCTCATGGCCGATGCCGTAACGCCGCATGAAGAAGCGGTGCTATCCAATATCTGTTTTATGGAGGCGGTCCACGCCCGCTCTTACAGCTCGATATTCTCCACGCTTTGTCATACCGCCGAAGTGGATGCGGCTTATTGCTGGAGCGAGCAAAACAAGGCCTTGCAAAATAAAGCGGCGATTATTGGCGACTATTATCGACAAGAAGATCCGTTAACTAAAAAAATCGCCAGCGTATTTCTGGAATCTTTTTTATTTTACTCCGGATTCTATTTGCCGATGTATTTTTCCAGCCGGGCCAAATTGACCAATACCGCCGATCTTATTCGACTGATTATCCGCGACGAAGCGGTACATGGTTATTATATTGGCTATAAATTTCAACGTGCGTTGGCGCACTGCACCCCCGCGCGCCGGGAAGAAATCAAAGCCTTTGCCTATGACCTGTTGCAGGATCTTTACGAAAACGAACTGGTGTATAGCGAAGACCTTTATGGCGATATCGGCTGGCTAGAGGAAGTGCGGGCATTTTTGCATTACAATGCCAATAAGGCATTGATGAATCTCGGTTATGAGGCGCTGTTCCCGGCCGCGTTGGCGGATGTCAATCCGGCGATTCTGGCGGCGCTGGCGCCCAATGCCGATGAAAACCACGATTTCTTCTCCGGTTCCGGTTCTTCTTATGTGGTCGGTCGGGCGGTAAATACCGAGGACGAAGACTGGGCATTCTAATTACACATTAAATATTTCGAGTTGCATCGCGGCGGCAAGGAAGCGGCAAATTCGTCGGAGACGCATTTGCACCGTCCATGACGGACCGCGGTGAGAGACAGAATACCGCCGGTTCACTTCCTTCCCTAAGCACAGCCCAAAAGTCTCCTGAGGTAAATGAAGTCCGGCAATCGACAGGACTCATTCACTGCAACGGGGATATGGGAAAATACGCCATTCATAGACTATCCCGCTGAGTGTTATTAGCGCGGCCATTTTGTATCTGAAAAGCGCTGAGAAACAGGAACAAACAAGGCATGCGCAAAGATGCCAGACACTGACCGGGACCAAAATGGCGGGGGTATGATCCTAATGGGATGGGTTTAAGGGTTGCCTTATATGTCAAATATGTTAGGGTATAAGGCGTTTTATTCTAACAAAGGCCAATGTAGCGGATAAATTACATAGGAAATCGATAAATCAATGGCTGTAAAACTTGAGATAAAAAACCTTTATAAGATATTCGGCGAGCACCCGGAGCGGGTATTTAAGCTCATTCAGGCCGGACACAGCAAAGATACGATATTTGAAAAAACCGGTATGACGGTGGGGGTGAAAAACGCCTCTCTGGCGATTGAAGAAGGCGAGATATTCGTCATCATGGGATTATCCGGCTCGGGTAAATCCACATTGGTACGCCTCCTCAATCGTCTGATAGAACCCACTCGGGGCGAAGTCCTGATCGACGGCACGGATATCGCGCGGCTCTCCGACAAAGCCATGCGCGGCGTGCGGCGTAAAAAGATCAGTATGGTGTTTCAATCCTTCGCGCTGATGCCGCATCTCAATGTGCTGGACAACGCCGCATTCGGCCTGATGCTGGCCGGGGTGCCGCTGCGCGAGCGACAGTCCAGGGCGCTGGCCGCGCTGGAGCAGGTCGGTTTGGATAAGCAGGCGCAATCCTGGCCAGACCAACTGTCCGGTGGGATGCAGCAGCGGGTCGGCCTGGCGCGGGCGCTGGCCAACGATCCGGATATCCTGCTGATGGACGAGGCATTTTCCGCCCTTGACCCGTTGATCCGTGCGGAAATGCAGGACGAGCTGATAAACCTGCAATCCCAGCAACAGCGAACCATCGTGTTTATCTCCCATGACCTGGATGAAGCGATGCGCATCGGCGATCGCATCGCCATCATGCAGGGGGGAGAAGTCATTCAGGTGGGCACGCCTGATGAAATATTGCGCAACCCGGCCAATGACTACGTGCGGACCTTTTTCCGCGGCGTCGACGTCGGGCAGGTATTTTGCGCCGGCGATATCGCCCGGCGCAGTCCGGTATCGCTGTTGCGCAAAGCGCCGGGCTTCGGTCCCCGATCGGCGCTGCGGCTGTTGCAGGATGAAGATCGCGATTTCGGCTATCTGCTGGACCGCGACCGGCGTTTTCTCGGCGTCGTCTCGCTGGATTCGCTGAAAACCGCCGCGGTGGACGATTTGGGACTGGACCAGGCTATCATCGACAGCCCAAGCCCGGTGCCATCCGACACAGCCTTGAATGAATTGCTCATCTCGGTGGCCCAGGCGCCCTATCCCGTGCCGGTGGTGGACAGTCAGCGCCGCTATCTCGGCGTGATTTCCAAGGGCGGTCTGTTGCGGGCACTGGATCGGGAGGGCATGGCGCATGGATAACACAGTACAACCCACGGCCGCCGGCAATCCCTGGACCGACGCCGCGGCCCCGGCGCAACACGCGGCCGCCAACGCCGCCGGCAATCCCTGGTCCGACGCCGGGGCCCCGGCGCAACACGCGGCCACCAACGCCGCCGGCAATCCCTGGTCCGACGCCGCGGCCCCGGCGCCGACTGGCTGAACAACGCCGCCCCCGCGCCGGTGGAACATTTCAGTTTGCTGCATCCGTTCCATCACCAATGGATTCCGCTGGACAGTTGGGTGACCCAGGCCATCGACTGGCTGGTCATGCATTTCAGGCCCTTTTTCCAGGGCATCCGGCTGCCGGTGGATCTGGTGCTCGGCGGCTTCCAGCATATGCTGCTGGCTATGCCGGCGACGGTGGCGATTATCATTTTCTCGCTATTGGCCTGGCAAATCGCCACCCCGGCCATGGGTATCGCCACACTGGTGTCGCTTGTGCTGATTGGCGCCATCGGCGCCTGGTCCCAGGCGATGATCACCCTGGCGCTGGTCCTGACCGCGTTGCTGTTTTGCATGGCGCTGGGGTTACCGCTGGGTATCTGGCTGGCGCGCAATGATCGGGCGGCCAAAGTGATTCGCCCGTTACTGGACGCCATGCAAACCACGCCGGCCTTTGTCTATCTTGTGCCGATCGTCATGCTGTTTGGCATAGGCAATGTGCCGGGGGTGGTGGTGACCATCATTTTCGCGCTGCCGCCGGTGGTACGACTGACCATGCTGGGCATCCGGCAAGTTCCCGCCGATCTGATCGAAGCGGCCGGCTCCTTTGGGGCCAGTCCGCGGCAATTGCTGTTCAAAGTGCAACTCCCCCAGGCCATGCCCACCATCATGGCCGGCATCAATCAAACCCTGATGCTGGCGTTATCCATGGTGGTCATCGCCTCCATGATAGCCGTGGGCGGTCTCGGCCAAATGGTGTTGCGCGGCATCGGTCGATTGGACATGGGCCTGGCCGCCATCGGCGGCGCGGGTATCGTGATTCTGGCGATTATCCTTGACCGCCTGACGCAATCACTGGGGCACGGCAACCGCCGGCGCTCTTCTTATCGCCGGTTCACCGGCGGTCCTCTGGGCATGGTTATCCGGCTCTTCGCCGCGCGAACCGGAAATTAGCCCGTCAACCTTGACAAAATCATGCCCGCGCCGCTGCGGTGCGGGCCGCCGGCCGCCCTAACGGAATCACCGCTTCAAACGGGGCCGGTTCGCCGCTGCTCTTGCCGCGGCCGTTACCAGCCGGTGTCATCTTCACAACAAGGAGAAACTATGCGTTCTACCCTCTTTGGCGCCTCCACCATCGCCGCCCTGCTGCTGCTCCCCGCCGCCGCGTCCGCCGCCGACCTGCCGGGCAAAGGCATCGTGGTGCAGCCGGTGCAAAGCACATTGGCGGAAGAAACCTTCCAGACGCTGCTGGTGGACAAAGCCTTGGAAAAGCTGGGCTATCAGGTTAATCCCATACGGGAAGTGGATTATAATGTCGCCTACACGTCTATCGCCTCCGGCGACGCCACATTCATGGCGGTCAACTGGGATCCGCTGCATGCCGACCAGTACAAGGCGGCCGGCGGCGACGAGAAATTCTACCGCCGCGGCCATTATGTCGAAGGCGCCGCCCAAGGCTACCTGATCGATAAAAAAACCGCCGATAAATACCACATCAAAACCATCGACCAATTAAAAGATCCGAAGCTGGCCGCGCTGTTCGACGCCAATGGCGATGGCCGAGCCGATCTGGCCGGTTGTACGCCGGGCTGGGGCTGCGAGGCGGTCATTAATCATCAATTGAAAGCATATGGCCTGGAAAAAACCGTAGAACATAACCAGGGCAATTATGCGGCCATCATCGCGGATACCATCACCCGCTATAAAGAAGGCAAACCGATTCTGTATTACACCTGGACGCCCTATTGGGTCAGCGATGTTCTGGTGCCTGGCCGGGATGTGGTCTGGCTGCAGGTGCCCTTTTCATCCCTGCCGGGCGCGCAAAGCAAGATCAGCACCAAACTGCCCAACGGCGCCGATTACGGTTTCCCGGTCAACAGCATGCGGATCGTCGCCAATAAGCAGTGGGCCCAGGCCAACCCCGCCGCGGCCAAACTTTTCGCCATCATGAAACTGCCCATTGCCGATATCAATGCCCAGAACCTGCGGATGCACGAAGGCCATGCTTCGGCGGCCGATATCGAACGGCAAACCGATGGCTGGATCGCTGCCCATCAGCAACTGTTCGACGGTTGGGTGAAAACTGCCGCCGCCGCGACCAAATAGCGCCTCACCGGTCACGCCGGCAGGAATAAACCGCCGTCCCTTCCATCGGGGCATACCGGATGCCCGCGCCGCAACGGCGCACGCCGGCAAAGGCATGGACCGGGTTTATCCTTGTGGGTAAAAACGGCATAATGGGCACAAACCAGGATGACGACCGCCGCGCGTTTTAACGGTTCGGCCGGCGGTCCGCCAGGGAGTCCCCATGGAAAACACGCAGTACGCTCCGCCGGCCCGTCCGGCCACTTTTTCTGAAGGTTTGCTCGACAGTTTGCCCATTGTGATCGGCTACCTACCGGCGGCTTTTGCTTTTGGAATGAATGCCGTGAAACTGGGGTTTACGCCGCTGGAAAGCATTTTTCTGTCGTGTGTGATCTACGCCGGCGCCAGCCAGTTCGTCATCACCGCCCTGCTTAGCGCCGGCATGTCGTTGTGGGTATCGGTATTTACCGTGATGGCCATGGATGTCCGGCACCTGTTGTACGGGCCGGCGCTGCGTCACCGTATCGCCGGCCGGTTGTCGGGACGCAAAACCGCAATCTGGGCATTTGGCCTGACCGACGAGGTGTTCACGGCGGCCATCGCCAAACTCATCAGGGACAACCGCCGCTGGTCGGAAAACTGGATGATCAGTGTCGCGGCCTGCGCCTGGGGGTCATGGGTGGCCGGCACCGTTCTGGGCGCATTGTCCGGTAATGGCCGGCTCAACGCCTATCCGGCGGTGGAAGCCGCCTTGACGTTTATGCTGCCGGCGCTGTTCCTCAGTTTCTTGCTGGCGGCGGTTGGGCGGCGTCAGAGTCTGGTGCTGGCGGCGGCGTTGCTCGGTTCCCTGGCGGGCATGTTGCTGGTCTCCATTCCGGCGGCCATCCTGGCGGGTATCGGCGCCGGTTGTCTGGCGGCCTTATTCGGTCCGGCGCCCAGTCCGGCGGGAGCGGGAAATGCATCATAAGGTCATCGCCGCCGGCCTGATCGTCGGCGCGGTCAATTATCTGTTCCGCTATATGCCGTTACGGTTGGGTCAAGGGTTCAGTAACAAAGAAAACCATGCCGGCCGCTGGGTCGGGCGCGTGCTGGACGGTATCGGCATCGCCTCCATCTGCGCGCTGCTGGTGGTCTCCGCCGTGCCGGAAATCACCCGCGATACCCATAGGCTAATCCCCACCCTGGTGGGGTTCGCCGTGCTGATTGCGGTTTTTCACAAGACGCGCAGTATTGTGCTTTCCACCTTGATCGGCGCGTTGGGATTCGGCGTGATGTATAAACTTCTGCTGTTCTGAACCGAATTCGGTTACGTGGCGTTATTTTAAGCATACAATCTATACATAAGTCATTACATTAGTTATTATATACATAGTAACTAATGAGGTTTTGATTATTATGGAAAATTCTTTCGCGCCCATAGAACACATGCTGGCCCTACGCGCCCAGCAACGGCCTGATTTCCCGTTTCAGGAAATTCTGCTGACCCGGTTGTGCATGCATATGCAGAGCAAATTACTGGAAAACCGCAACCGGATGCTAAAAGCCCAGGGCATCAATGAAACCCTGTTTATGGCATTGATTACCCTTGAATCCCAGGACAAACATTGTATCCAGCCCTCCGAGCTGAGCTCGGCGCTGGGTTCGTCCCGCACCAATGCCACACGCATTGCCGACGAGCTGGAAAAACGCGGCTGGATTGAACGCAAGGAAAGCGAAAACGATCGCCGTTGTCTGTACCTGCACCTGACCGACGCCGGGGAGGCTTTTCTCAATGGCTTATTGCCGCCACAGCACAACAGCCTGATATCGCTGTGGTCCACGCTGACCCGCGACGAAAAACAGCAGTTGGAAATCCTTACCCGCAAGCTTCTTCAAAAGCTGGACGAACTGCTGGCGGAAGAGACCGTCGCCTGATACCGGCGGGTTGAACCCGCCGGCCCCAGGGAGTCAGGGATTTTGCCGGCGCCACTCCGCCAGCAGAATCCCGGTCGCCACTGAAATATTCAGACCGCCGCCCTGGCCGGCGCCGCCGATGCTTGCCGCGGTGTCCGCCGTGTTTAACAGATCCTCCGGCGGCCAGCCGCCTTCTTCACCTATGATCAGCACCGTTTTGGCCGGCATACGCAACGACGCCAGCGGCGTTCCCCGCTGGGCGGAATGACCGATAACCGCATATCCCGCACGGCGAAAACGATCCAGGTCGGCGGCGAGATCATCGCTGTGTATGGCGCTGACCGATTCCGCTCCGCCTTCGGCGGTCCGCACGGCGGCGCCGGACTCCAGCGCGGCGCCGTCATCCGCCATCACGCCCTTAACGCCGAAATAAGCGCAACTGCGCAAAATGGCGCCGAGATTGTAGGGTTTTTTCACTTCCGCCAGTACCAGCACGCAGTCTTGGTCATCGGCTTGCCGTAAATAATGCTCGACGTCCAGGCCGGCGCGTTTTTTCACCAGAAAGCAAACGCCGCCATGATGTTCGGTGCCGGAAGCCTTGACCAGTTCGTCGCCGTCCACCACATGGTAAGCCTTGCGATTGGCGGCCATCCAGCGCAGCGCATCGCGAAAACGCGGCGTGACGGCTTGCAGGAACCAGGCTCTGACGATAGCGTCGGGACGATGGCGAAAGAGCGCCTGACAGGCATTTTCGCCATAAATTCGCGTCTCTTCCGCGCGCTGGCGGCGCAGTTGCTCCGGATCGATCAGGCTTTTACCGCTGATGCCGCCGTGATCCGGTACATCGGTCTGATCGGAATCCTGGTAGCGCGTTTTCCAAGGGGAATCCGGCGACGCAGACGGTCCCTCCCGCCGCGCGGGGCGGTCGCCGCGCTCGTGACGGTTCCGTCTTTCGCCGGCGCGCTCGGCACCGGCGCCGGTATTGCGGGACGACGTGCGCGTCGGTCGTTCGGGCGATTCCTGATCGTCTTTACGCACATACATGACGCGGACTTTATTGTTTTTACCTTTCAGCGAATCGTTCATGTGTTTCTCCACCCAATCATGGGCGCGAAGATTACCTGATATTGCCCCTATTGGCTACCGGAATGGGCCTTACCCGCCAGACTCCACGTTGCCTCTCTGCCGGTCGCGATGCGACTTGACATAGCCGGGGTCTAAGCCGACAGCTATCAAAACCATCGGGTAAATCATTTTGTCACCGACCCGGCCTTTCACCATACTTTATCCTGAACACATTGAGGAGCATCGCCGGTTTTATGACTGAGGCGAGCGAACGCGGCCAACAAAGAAGTATCTGGAAGTATGACGAGTATTCAAGCGGTTTCCACCTTTTATTGACAGACTTCGACGTCATACATGACTGTCGGACACGGCCCAAAACATTTACTGGACAAAGCGCGGCGGTTCCCCGCTCGGCGAGGTTAAATTATGAACACGGTATGTCCTTCCTGTCTGGCCACCAATCGGCTACCTGAAGATCGCGTCGGCGACGGCGCCAAATGCGGGCGTTGCGGCACGGCACTACTGGATGGCCGGATAACCCATGCCACCGGCCAGACGCTGGATACATTGTTACAGGACGATTTGCCGGTAGTGGTTGATTTCTGGGCGCCATGGTGCGGCCCCTGCGTCGGATTCGCGCCGATTTTCGAAACAGTGGCGGCGGAGCGTCGCGGAAAGGTCCGTTTTCTCAAGGTCAATACCGAGGCGGAACCGCAGTTGGCGATCCGGTTCGGTATTCGCAGTATTCCGACCATCATGGTCTTCCGTAACGGCCGGCAGATCGATGCACTGCACGGCGCCCTGCCCAAGGGGCCATTCGAAGAATGGCTCGATGAAAGCCTGTCGATACCCAGCGCCTCCTGACATCGCGCGCCCGGCGCCACATGGACCGCAGGCGGCCGCGCCCGGCGGCGCAACTCCGCCGGGCGTCGCGCCGCCGGAAATAAAGTGCTTTCCCCGCGCAGGTCCGGTAAACTTGCCGTTTTTGCACGCTTATGTCCTATAATGCCGTTTCGGCTTTGCGTCGATATCGCCTGGCGCAAGCCACACGTCCTTTTCGCGCCCGCGGCTGCCGGGTGTCACGCTGTGACGCCTGTCTGCTGCCCGAGTCCCTTTGCCTGTGTGATCACATCAAGCCCGAAACGGCCCGCAGCCGGTTCTGCCTGCTGATGTTTGATACCGAGCCCCTCAAGCCCAGCAATACCGGCCGCCTCATCGCCGATATCCTGCCGGACACCCAGGCGTTTCTCTGGTCGCGCGCCGCGCCGGCGGCGGCAATGCTGGCGGCCGTTAATGACGGCGGGCGCCAGCCTTACGTGGTATTCCCGGCCCGCCAGGCCGACGTGGACCGGACGGTGGTAAACCATATCGATCCCAACGGTAGGCCGCCGCTGTTTATCTTGCTGGACGGCACCTGGCCGGAGGCGGGAAAAATGTTTCGCAAAAGCCCTTATCTTTCGCCGTTTCCCGTGTTATCACTGGATTTGACCACGCGTTCGCGCTATCAATTACGCGAATCGCCCGAGCATGGGCGGCACTGTACCGCGGAGGTGGCGGCCGCTTTGTTGCGCCAAGCCGGCGACCAGACGGCGGCGGATGCCCTTTCCCGCCATTTCGCGCTTTTCCGCGCCCGTTATTTGGCGGGTAAATCCAACCACAACAGGTGATAAACTCTTCGCCCCATCACAACGCCACTTGCTTAAAATGCCTAGACTGGGATGATGGGTTTTAAGAAGGGGGATGCATGAGTCAAAAAGGACTGGAGGCGCTGCTTCGGCCGAAATCCATCGCCGTGCTGGGGGCGTCCGATACGCCGGGCCGGGCCGGCTACCTGATGATGCGCAACCTGCTGGCCGGCGGTTTTCGCGGTCCGGTACTGCCGGTCACGCCGAAGTATGCGGCGGTGTGCGGCGTACTCAGCTATCCCGAAGTCCAAAGCCTGCCCCTGGCGCCCGATCTGGCGGTGATCTGCACGCATGCCCGCCGTAATCCCGAGCTGCTTGAGCAACTCGGGCGCCGCGGCTGCAAGACCGTGGTTATCCTGTCTTCTCCGCCGACCCAGTTTGCCGAACTGAAAGCCTGCGCCCATCGGCACGGCATGCGCCTGCTGGGCCCTAACAGTCTTGGCGTGCTATCGCCGGCCCAGGGACTCAATGCCAGTTTTTCCCCGGTGCCGGTACCGATACGCTCAGGCCGGCTGGCCTTTATTTCTCAATCGGCCGCCGTGGCCAACACCATACTCGATTGGGCGCAGCAGCGCGCGATGGGCTTCTCTTATTTCGTCGCCCTGGGCGACAGCCTGGATATCGATGTGGACGATGTACTGGATTTTCTGGCCCGCGACAGCAGAACCAGCGCCATCCTGCTGCATCTGGAACATCTCAATGATGCGCGTCGCTTTCTGTCCGCCGCCCGCGGCGCGGCGCGCAACAAGCCTATTCTGGTCATCAAGAGCGGCCGGACGCCGCAGGCGCAGCATCTGCTTAATTATCCCCAGGGCCGGGATGCGGCCTATGATGCCGCCATTCAGCGCGCCGGCCTGTTGCGCGTCCGGGATACCCACGAACTGTTCTCGGCGGTGGAAACCCTGAGCCATATGCGGCCGCTGCGCGGCGAGCGCCTGATGATCGTGAGCAACGGCGTGGGGCCGGCGGCGTTGGCGTTGGACGAGTTGCTCAGCAGGCACGGCAGGTTGGCCACGCTGGGTTCGGCAAGCCGCCTGGCGTTGCAGGGCGTGCTGCCCGCGGAGATCAACGCCGCCAATCCACTGAATCTGGGCGACGACGCCGATCCGGCGCGCTACCGATCAGCCTTGTCGATATTGCTCGATAGTCGGGATTACGATGCGATCCTGATAATCCACGCGCCGAGCGCCGCCTCGCCCAGCAACGACGCCGCCCGACAGGTCATCGAGTTATTCCGGCAACATCCCCGTGGCCGACAAGTCACGGTGCTGACCAACTGGAGCGGGGAATTTTCCTCGCAGGAAGCCCGGCGGCAGTTCACCGAAGCGGGGTTACCCACCTACCGCACGGCGGAAGGTTCGGTTATCGCTTTTATGCATATGGCGGAGTACCGCCGCAACCAGAAACAATTGCTGGAAACGCCGGCGCAACCCACCGGATTGGCGGCGGATACCGCGCTGGCGCATCAACTGATCCGCCGGGCGCTGGAACAGGGCCTGTATCATCTGGCCACCCACGAAATTCGTCCCATCGTCGAGGCCTATGGCCTTGCCACGCTGCCTACCTGGATTGCCGGCAACAGTGCCGAGGCGGTGAAAATCGCCGATGAAATCGGTTACCCGGTCGCATTGAAACTGCGCTCGCCGGATATCGCCCATAAATCCGATGTGCAGGGCGTCATGCTCTCGCTACGCAACGCCCGCGAGGTGGCGCAGGCGGCCGACGCCATGGTCGAACGGGTGGCGCACACCTATCCGCGGGCCCGTATTGAAGGCATGCTGGTACAAAGCATGGCCAATCGGGCCGGCACGCAGGAATTGCGAATCCGGGTTGAACAGGATCCGGTGTTCGGCCCCGTGATTTTGATGGGGGAAAGCGAAAGCGACTGGCGGCAAGCCGATCAGACGGCGGTGGCCCTGCCGCCGCTCAATATGGCGCTGGCGCACAATATGGTGCTACAGGGTCTGAAAAAAGGCGCCATTCGCGATCATCGACCGCTCTATCCCCTGGACGTGGCGGCCTTAAGCCAGTTACTGGTGAAAATCTCCACGTTGTTATTGGATTGCCCTGAAATTGAGCAACTGGATATCCATCCGTTGCTGGCCTGCGGCAGCGACATGACTTTGTTGGATATCAGTCTGACCCTGGCGGAGTGTCGGGGCGATCCGGAGGCCCGGCTGGCGATCCGGCCCTATCCTCAGCGGCTGGAGACCACGGTGATTCTGCGAAACGGCGAATCCTGCCTGTTCAGGCCCATACTGCCGGAGGATGAACCGCTGTTAAAGCAATTCATCGGCCGGGTGACGCCGGAGGATCTCTATTATCGCTATTTCAGCGAAATTGCCGAATTTACCCATGAAGATTTGGCTTATATGACGCAAATCGACTACGATCGTGAAATGGCTTTCGTGGCCGTGAAGCAGAAAAAACGGGTTTCGGAAATTCTCGGCGTGACCCGTGTTATCGCCGACCCGGATAATACCGACGGCGAATTCGCGGTACTTGTCCGGTCTGATTTGAAAAAACTGGGGTTAGGACGGCTGCTGCTGGAAAAAATGATAGGCTACGCCCGCGGGCACGGCTTGCAGCGATTGACCGCCATCACCATGCCGAGTAACCAGGGAATGATAACCCTGGCGAAAAAACTGGGGTTTACCGTTAAGTTACAGTTGGAAGACGGCATCGCGGCCCTGTCGCTGGAGTTGAAAGACGCCCCAGCGAAAGTGGCGTCTGGTTTTGCGCAGCCCGAGGCGAAATAGCGTCACAACGGCCTAAAGTAGTGTTATCATGGCCGATTACGCCTATTTATGTTCCGCATATGGTCGTTCCACCATACAATGACAAGAGAAGAAGCGCACTGTGATGTTGTCCAACTATAGACGTGCCAAACACCAACAACACCTTGCACAACTGCCCAAAATTCCCCAGACGGTTGAAGATGTAAAAACATTAACCAGCCCCACTGCATTTTGCACCGCTTTATTAGACGCAATCGAAAATGCCCGGCAACGTATTTACCTGGTGGCGCTCTACCTCGAGCAGGATGCCGGCGGCGAGGCGATTCTTTCCGCGTTGTACCGGGCGCGCGAACGCCGCCCCGAACTGGATATCGCGGTGCTGGTGGATTGGCACCGGGCGCAGCGCGGGCGGATCGGCGCCGCCGCGTCCCTCACCAATGCTGACTGGTATTGCCGCATGGCGCAGGAACGACCGGATATTTCCGTCCCGGTGTACGGCGTACCGGTAAATACCCGCGAAGCGCTGGGCGTGTTGCACCTGAAAGGCTTCATTATCGACGATACGGTTATTTATAGCGGCGCCAGCCTCAACGATGTTTATCTGCACCACGGGGACAAGTATCGCTATGATCGCTACCAGATCATTCGCAACCCGACCTTGGCCGATTGCATGCTGGATTACATCAAGAACCGGCTGCTGACCGCCACGGCCGTCAACCGCCTCGATACGCCGAGCCGGCCAAAAAGCATTGAAATACGTAATGAAACCAGAATGTTCCGCCAGTCTCTGCGCGAGGCGGGCTATGCCTGCGGCGCTGCCGTCGCCGATCGGCAATTGACCGTTACGCCGCTGGTGGGACTGGGCAAACGCAGCCCGCTCAACAGAATCATTCACCACTTGATGGCCTGCACCAATCAGAAAATCGTGATGTGCACGCCGTATTTTAATCTGCCCGCGCTGCTGGTGCGCAATGTGATTTCCCTGTTGCGGCAAAACCGCCAAGTGGAAATCATTGTCGGCGATAAGACCGCCAATGATTTTTATATCCCGCAGGATCAACCGTTTAAGATCATCGGCGCATTACCGTATTTGTACGAAATCAATCTGCGGCGGTTTCTGGCGCGATTGCAGCGCTACGTGGACAGGGGCCAATTGGTGGTGCGTTTATGGCAGGACGGCGATAACAGTTACCATTTGAAGGGCATCTGGGTGGACAACGAATGGCAACTGCTGACCGGCAATAATCTTAATCCGCGCGCCTGGCGGCTGGATCTGGAAAACGCGCTGCTCATCCACGATCCCGAGCATGCCCTTCAAGAACAGCGGGAATGTGAGCTACAAAAAATCCGCACCCATACCCGGGTCATCAAGCATTTCACCGAACTGGAGCGGATCGGTGATTACCCGATCAAAGTCCGTAAATTAATCCGCCGTCTGCGCCGCATCCGTATCGACCGTTTGATAAGCCGGATATTGTAGCCTCGTCCGCTCGGATTAACGGTTCACCGTCGCGAATCAACGTCAAATCTCAGGGTTGGGGAATGCGCCAGAAATGCTCTGGCGCGACCCGGCAATCAACATGGTCGCCGGCGGAAAAAGGGGAAATGCCGTAATGCGCGGCTTCCAGCCGCGCGCCTCCCGATAATTCAATATCAAGGGTAGTCTGCGCGCCGAACGAGCGCGCCGACCTGACGCATGCGCCGCGCCAGGTGGCGTCGGCAAGTTTGCCCGGCGAGGCCACTTCCACATGCTGGGGACGTACCAGATAGGTCTGCTCCCCCCCGCCGTCGCTGACACTATCCGCAAGCGCCGCCGATGTGGCGCCCATCACGCCGCTTTGTGGCGCGACCTGTCCGGTAAGCAACGTTCCCTGACCGAGAAATGTCGCCACAAATGCCGTTTCAGGGCAGCGATAAAGTGTATCGGGCGTATCGCACTGCTCAAGCCGGCCGTCGCGCATAATGGCAATCCGATCCGCCATGGCGAAAGCTTCGTCCTGATCATGGGTAACGATAAGGGTCGTCATGTGCAATCGGCGCAGCAGTTCGGCCAGCTCGCGCTGCAAACGCCCGCGTATCTGGCGATCCAGTGCGCCCATCGGTTCGTCGAGCAACAACACATTGGGTTTTACCGCCAGCGCCCGGGCGGTGGCGATGCGTTGGCGCTGGCCGCCCGACAATTGCTGTATGCGCCGGCCGCCGTAATCTTCAAGCCCAACCAGAGCGAGCAGGCGCTCAACCTCTTGCGCCACTTGCGCTTTGGGTAATCCGCGGATACGTAAACCAAATCCCACGTTATCACGCACGTTCAAGTGCGGAAACAGCGCGTAATCCTGGAATACCGTTGCCGTATCGATGCGATCCGGCGGCAGTCCCAGAATCGATCTGCCGCCAAGGGTGATATCGCCCTGTTCGGGCGCCAGCCTACCGCCCACCATGTTAAGCAGCGTCGTCTTGCCGGACCCGGAAGGGCCGAGAATTGCCAGAATCTCTCCCGGCTGAACGCGTAGGGTGACATTATCAATAACCTTGTGATGTCCGAAGCGGTGCGTGACGGCGAGTATCTCCAACTCACCGCCTATCATGGGGCCTGAAATTCTCATTTATCACCTTTCAAAAGCCGGATTGCCATCGGCGTCAGTAGGACCGCCACAACCAACACCAGTACAATGGATAGGGTCGAATACGCCAGCACCGTGGGAGGCAGGCCGTTACGCTGCAACGAATAAAACAGCATGGGCAGGGTGTTAAAACCTCGGCCGTTGAAAAACGCGATCGCCCATTCGTTGAAAGACATCAGAAACGCCAGCAGCGCCCCGGCACGCATCGCCGGCCACAAAATGGGCAATGTCACCAGGCGGAAGGATTGTGCCGCCGTGGCGCCAAGATCGCGCGCCGCCGCGTCCAGCCCCGTGTCATAGCGGATCAGTTGCGCGGTTACCATCAAAGTGACAAAAGGCGTCGTATACACCGTGTGGCCCAGCATAACGGCGATATAGCCAAGGGGCAGCCGGAGCGCGACAAAGCTTGATTGCAACCCCGCCGCCAATACCAGAACGGGGACCACCAACGGGAGAAAACCCAGGCTGGCCAAAGCCCGTTTCCCGACAATCCTGGCCCGCACGATAAAGAAGGCGAACAGTGTTCCAAACGTCCCGGCGGCCGCCATCGCCATCATTGCGATAAACAGGCTGCTTAATAGCGACTGGCCGATACTGGTATCGGACAGTAACTGCTCATACCATTTCAGGGTCAGGCCGCGCATGGGAAAGGCATAATAACGGGAAATGTTGAAGCTAAAGGCCATCATGGTCACGATGGGCGCCAAAAGAAACAGCATGACCGCCCCGGCTATCATGGCGAGCCAGTATTGCGATACCTTCATCGGCCAGGCCTCCCATCGTGGCCAAGCGATATGCCCAGCGTACCGCAAAGCCACGCGCCAAAAGCCATCACCAGCGAAATTACCGCGACGGACAGTGCGCCTACCAGGATCAGGATAACGGTCAGGGCGCTGCCCATCGGCCAGTTCAATGCATGGAAAAACTGGTCGCGGATATCGGTGGCCATCAGACGTCCCGTGGTCCCGCCGAGTATTTCCGGCTCAAGAACCGTGGAAAGCGTCGGCACAAAAACCAAGATGCCGCCGCTCCAAAGGCCTGGCGCGGAAAGGGGAATAATGATGCGCCAGAACGTTGTCGCCGCGTTGGCGCCGAGATCCCGGGCAGCCAGAATAATGCCGGGATCAATGGCTTTCATGGCCAGAAACAAGGTGAAAAGCATAAAGGGAAAGGCGTTATAGGTCATGGACAGCTTGACCGCCAACGGGCCATATAGCAACGACATCACTGGCGTATCAATGAGATGCAGGGACATCATCACTTCGTTCAATAGGCCGTTTCGCCCGAGGATTCCTCGCCATGACACCGTTCGGACCAGGCTGCCCACCAGGAATGTCGCCGAGACCAACGTCAGATACACTGCCTGAAACCGCGCCGAACGCACCACGATGGCAAGAAAGTAGGCCGTGGGGATCGCCAGCATGGCCGACATGCCGACCACCTCGCATGCCGTGGCGATGGTGCGGACCAAGACCTCAGGACGGGTTGAGCCCGCCGAGAAAATCAACCGGTAATTGGTCAATGAGGGGAAAGGCGCGTTGTGTCCCGTCAGCGAAAAGTAAATCAACCCCACTATGGGCAGTATGAAAAACGCCAGCAAGACGACGGTCCAAGGACCGCCGGTCAAAGCCGAGTAACGCAGGTCACGCATGGCAATATCTTCCCGATGTGCGTTGTTCAGGCATTGAGTACCTTGTCCCAGGCGGCCTGATAAGCGGCTGGTCTTGTCGGCGATGTCCACCAAACGGCTTTCGCGAGAAAGTCATCCACCTTGTCGAGTCCCAGCGCAGAGCGCGTCGCGGACGTCATTGCCTTGATGGCCGCCGTTGAAGTCGTTGCATAGCCTATCTGCTCGCCCATCAGCCGCCCATAAGTATCGCCGATCAGATAGTCCAGGAAGGCATAAGTGTCCTCCAGGGCCGCGCCGCTGGCCTCGGTAGTAACGAATGCGGCGTCATACCAGGCCAACTCTCCTTGTTTGGGATGCGACCACTGCACATCGATACCGTCTTTTCGTAAATCCAGCAGCATTTTCCATCCCCAGCATAGCGTCACTTCCCCCGTTGCCATCAGGTTTTTCAAATCGCCGATATCATTCCAATAAGTCCGCACCAAAGGCTTTTGCGCTATCAGCGCCTTGGTGACTTCATCCAGTTCTTTTTGGTCCATAGCGAAGGGCTTCTTGATGCCCAAATACAATGCCGTGGCCACGAGACTCTCGAACAAGCCGTTCGGCATGGCGATTTGCCCGGCATATTTCTTATTGAAAAGCGCGCCGATATCGTCGATTTCAACACCGAGCGCCTGACGATTATAGACCACGGAATCGGTACCCCAGGCGTAGGGAATACCATATTGCTTACCATTGAAAGCCAGCCCGCCCGCCGACTGGAACTGTGGCAACAGCGCTTGCCAGTTTTTCAGTTTCGCGAGATCGACCGGACGAAGAATACCGGCGTCATAGGTTATCTGCGAATGGTAGGAGCCGTCTGTCAGAACATCTATCCCCGCTCCGCCGGACTTGATTTTAGCGATAAGTTCCGAGGGGTCGGCAAAGAACTGGGTGCCCACCGTCGTAGCGGTTTTTTGGGTAAACGGCGCCAGCAACTCGGGTTTGGCATAATCCGCGTTGGTGCCCCACACGATTTTTTTGTCTTGCGCCATCGCGCCGCGCGGCAGCATGCCTAACATTGCGGCGGCAGTGCCGACCCCCACGCCTTTGAGCAAAGTCCGGCGGGACACGCCGTGTTTATTTACCTCTTCGAATGCCATAATAAGCCCTACCTCTACGTTGGTTTTATGGTGACACCCGCCAACGATGCCGACGGGTCCGGATAAATCAGACCTGAAGCGATGTCAAAGACGTGTGTAATTCGGCGCGCCGCGCGAGGGTCCGCTCGACATCAACGGCCAACGTTTCATCCGCGGCGTCGCCGGTGAGAATAACGCCGTAAATGTCGCGAGCCCGTTCTATCGTTTCCCAGCGTTGGGCCACATCATGCAAAACCCGCGCGGGATCGCGCGTCAGCGGGTTACCGTAGCCACCGCCCGAACAATCGAACCCTTCGATTATTTCGCCGGGACGAATAACGATATCCACGGAATTCGGCAGTTTCTCGCGCCGGCCGTCCACCGTAATTAACCAACCGGAGGCGCAGGAGCCGTCGGCGCCGCCACGCACCCCTCGACCGGGGGAGATCTGTCCGTCGCAGGGGTAGATCACCCGCATCTCGCCCCGCAACACCGAATAGGCCACATTACCGCCCGGGGAACCGCGAAATTTTCCCGCGCCGCCTGATCCCGGCATCAGTCGCAGACGTTCAAACTTGATGGGGTGCTTCATTTCGTTGATTTCCACCGAGTCCCGGTAGGTCAAACCGCCGCCGTCGGGCAATTCATATGTCACCCATCCGTCGGCGTGGGCGCTGGCCGGGCCGCCGTTATTGGCAATGATCAACTGATTGACGTATCCCTCGCCGTTGCGCGGATCCGTCCCCGAGATCACCGCCATGCCGACCCCCATGCCAATACCGCCCTCCGCGACGCCCAGGCCTTCCCCCAGCTCCGCCATGGCCGAGCCCAGCAGGTTCACCAGACGATCCGAGATATTGGTCGTCGCCACAGAACAACTGAAAGGGTGCCGGGGACGACCTATCACTTTCCCTTCGTCAAGCAGCAATTTGACGCAGCGGAACGTCCCGGCGTTTTTGGGAATATCCGCCGGAAGCGAGTTGAAGATACCGGTCAACGCGGCCGAGATGGAACAGGCTTCGCTGAGATTCAAACCGCAGGCCACATTCGGCACGTTATCGCGCAAATCGACGGTAATAAGCGGTTGCGCCGGGTCGACGCTCAACGTGGCCCGCACAGGGATCCCCTCGGGGATCACATCGGCGATGGGGTCATGACGGCTCTCGCGTCGCAGGGTTGCCTTGGGCAGCCGACGTATCGCCTGCGCCATACGCTGTTCCGAATAATCAAGCCAATCGCCTATGAAGCGGCGAATGACGTTTTTGCCATATTTCACGCAGAGCGCCTTTAAGCGCCGTTCGGCGATGCGCGCCGCGCCCAGTCCCGCCAGGAAATCCCCATACCATTGCCCGGGCACTCGGATACGCGAGCGGCACATCCGCACAATATCGTCAATCATTTGGTAGTCGCGCTGAATCTGCACCGCCGGGAAAATCAAAGCGCCTTCTTCGTAGATATCCCGGGCGGAAACGTGATAGGTCGTCGGCCGGGAATTGCCGATATCCGCCTGATGCGCCTTGGCAACGGCGGTGAACAGATGTTCGCCATCAATGAATACCGGCACCATAAAAGTGTGATCCGCCGGATGTGTGTTGCCCGTGTAAGGATCGTTATGCAAAAAAGCGTCGCCTTCACGTAACGCCGGATGCATTTCGCACAGGGTGCGCGTTTGCAGGTTGGCGCCGAAGCTATGGATCGGCAGTCCGTCCGCGCACGCCAGCAACTGATTATCCGCGGTGCAGATACCGCAGCTAAAGTCCCGCGCGCTGTTAATCACCGCCGAACGCGCCGCGCGCAACAACGTATTGGTCATTTCGCGCACGATACCGTCGATACGGTTGGCAATGATGGCGGTCAACACCGGATCTCTTTCAGCGCCCCGATCGTCGGCGCGCACGGTGGTATGGGTCATGCCTCGGTCCTCGTATCCAGTAGGTAATTACCGTACCCGCTCAGGGTAACCCGCATACCGGGATAGACGACCAGCGTGGTGGTGGGCTCTTCTATCACGGCGGGTCCGGGAATGGTGTGCCCCGCCGCCAGGTCCGATGCCAGATAAACAGGCGTTGCGGCCTCTACGCCTTCAGCGAAGAAACAGCGCCGGTGGGTATGGGGCCGGGTCTGCCCCTGTGCCGCCGCGCGCCGCGCATGAGGCGGACTCGGTACCTCGACGGTCAGCCGCGTTTTCCATGTCAGGAACTCAATGGCGCTGTGTGGATCGCTAATGGCGAAGATGCGTTCATGGGCATGATGAAACGCGTCAAACAACGCGGACTGTCCCGCCGCCGTGGCGAGATCCCCCTCGGGCACGGCGACATCGATAAGCCAGACCTGGCCCGCGTAACGCGCTTCAACCACATGACCGATATGTGATGCGGCGTGGCCGGCCATGGCCGGTTCCGTCATAAACGCCTGATGGCGCAATACGTGATCATCAAGCACGGCCGTTATGCCGGCCGCATCGAACGCTGTCGATAATGTGTAATGACTGGCGGTTTCCTCACGGACCACATCGGCGAACTGCATGCCCGATGCCGACAACGCCGACGCGGCGCACGGCAACAAGACCCTTTCACAGCCAAGTTCTTGCGCGATGGGCATGATATTCAGACCCGCCGCCCCGCCTCCCGCCACGATGGCGCTCTCCCGGGGATTAAGCCCTTCGGTGGTGGTGATTTCATGAATCGCTTTAATCATCAGCTCACTGGCGATAGCGACGATATCGTAAGCGGTCTGTTCGATGCCCCGACCCAATTGTTCGGCAAGGGTTGCAATGGACTTCCGCGCCGCCGCGACATCCAGCCGCATCCGACCTCCCAGGAAGGCGTCGGCGTTGAAGTATCCCAGCACACAGGCCGCATCCGATACCGTAGGCAGGCATCCTCCCCTGCCGTAACAGGCGGGACCGGGCTCCGAGCCGGCGCTTTGCGGACCGACGCGCAACAACCCGCCATCGTCAATCCAGGCAATAGACCCGCCGCCCGCGCCGATGGAGCGAATATCTACCGATGATATCCCCAGCAAATGACCGCGCCATTGTTCGCCGATCCAGGTATCGCGGGAATAGGTTAATTGACCATCGCGGACCAGGCCGACATCGAATGTGGTTCCGCCGGTATCGCAAACAATCACGTTACCGCCCAGTTGTTCCGCCAGGGAGAACGCCGCCGCCGCGATAGGCGCCATCGCAGGACCGGATCCCACAGTGTAGATGGGACGCTCATTCAATGCCCCGATCCCCATCAGGCCGCCCATAATGGTGGACATCATCAACTCTCCCTGGAAACCTTCGGCCCGCAGGTCACGCTCCAGGTCCCGTAGATGCGCCTGCATTAGCGGCTTGAGGGAGGCACGCCGAGGCCCGCCGGTATTCCCGGATAATAGGCAGGAGGGTGGAAGACAAGGTGTAAGACATGCCCGGCAGGATTTCCTCTACCAGTTCACCGATTCGCCGCTCATGAACCGGATTTGACACCGACCAAAGCAGGCAAACCGCGATAGCCTCATACTCCGCTTCACCAAGTTTGCGCAACACATCCCGTACCGCGTCTTCGTCCAGGGGATGGGCTATCGTCCCGTCCGCCAGGATCCGTTCCGGTACTTCGAATGTCCGGTTGCGAGGAATATAGGGTTGCGGGTAGTCGCGGGAAAAATCATGGGCGTTAGCCCGCCCGCCTTCCCGTAACACCAGGATATCGGGAAAACCTTCGGTTAAAAGCAAGGCCGTTTTTGCGGTATTGCCGGTGACTATTGCATTGGTTGAACGTGTTGTTCCGTATGTCAAGAGACGGCTGCCGGCCAAGAGGTTTCCGAGGTCGGTCCGCAATGCCTGGGCCGCGACGCCGAGCGCATCCCGCATGCCGGACCAGACCCGATCATGCGTGGTTAATGCTTTGCCTATGACGGATCGCCCCGCGCTGTCGCTGACGACCACATCCGTAAAGGTCCCGCCGGTATCAACGGAAATGCGATACATCTGTTCTCCTCCCTTAACGAAGGGCTTCAAGCCCATAGTCGAGCGCATCCAGTAGCCGCTCAAGCTCGGTATCCGACATGGTGAGCGCCGGCGCCAAAAACAGCGAATCGTGTTCGCCGGAAGTGCCAATCAGCGCGCCCGCCTCGATTGCACGGTCGGAAACGAGGCTGGCCGGCGGCGTTTCCGACGTATCGGCCCGCCAGTCGCGCCAGTCGCCACCCTTAAGTTCGACGGTCCAATGTATGCCGCGTCCGTCGATCCGCGCGACGATGTCATGCTTGCGCGCAATTGCGGCGAGACGGGTTTGGATGATTTTTTCCATATCACGAACCCGGTCCAAAAGCCCGTCCCGTTCAACCACGCGCAAATAAGTACGAGTCGCGGCGATCATGAGAGGATGACCGCGAAACGTCGAATAATTTTGCCAGCTCCCTTTACTGATGCGCTCCACTATGGCCTTTGATAGCACGACCGCGCCACAGGGCGCGGCGCCGCCGGCCAACGATTTCCCGAGCGTCACCATGTCAGGACGGGTCGTGCCGTGATCGAAGGCGAACCAGTGTCCACTACGGCCAAGCCCCGTTACCACTTCATCGGCAATCCATAAGGCGCCCGCCTTGCGGGCGGCCTGGGCGGCCCGATCCTGATAGGCGGGATCGTGGTAAATACCGCCTTGCGAATAATCGATAATCATCGCCGCACAGTCGGACAGTTGGGCTTCCGCCTCTTCCAGCGATTCCCGCGAACGCAGATAATGGATACGTCCGCTGTTTCGCGTCGAATAGGGCGCGGGCAACTCCGTCGTCTTTGTCAGGACGGGGACTGGGCTTACTCCGCCCCCATACCAGGAAATCCCCCCATGCCATTGCGGTTGTGTCGTCGCCGCTCGCGAAAGCCCCGCAAGACCGTGATAAGCCCGCTCACGCGTCGCGATGCGCGTGCGCCCCGTGAGCGCCTGCGCCAGCGACAACGCGGCGTCATTGGCCTCCGAACCCGACAAAAAAAAGCGCACCGCGCCTATCCAATCCGTTTCCCGAGCGAAAGCGGTTTTGATGAGCTCTTCCGCCGCCGCTTCCCGTTCGGCCCAAAACCAGCCTTCGCTTACCACGGGAGCACGGGTAATCGCGTCTTGCATCGCGGTAATGATGTCCGGATGGCGGTGCCCCAACGGGCCGCCGGTGCAACTTCCATCAATTAACTTTCGCCCGTCGGACATGACAAAGTAAACGCCCTCGCCGTCGATTATCCGTGGAGCATCCTGGATACCGGTATTCAATCCGGTCTTAAGAAGCCTGTCCATAAACATACCCTGTTTTGATCATAGGCTTTACCGTAGCACACACCCTGTCATCTGTCGACAGATGACAGATTACAGTAAACAATATTCAACTATCTCTTGGTTATCGCCTTTAAACTAGTTAAACTCGGACTCAACAGGCTTATTCACGATAAATTATGTGGAGTTATCATGACCAATACGGATATTTCACCCCCGCCCCTTTCGGCTGCCCGTTTGGCGGACCTGGCGCATGAACGCATACGCGCCATGATTTTGTCCGGCAAAATAGGCATGGGGGAAAGATTGGTCGAGGCGCAATTGGCGCGTGATTTCGGTATCAGCCGGGCACCGGTGCGGGAAGCCATGCGCCGTTTAATTGAAGACGGGTTGGTTCAGGAACAACCGAGGATAGGCGCCACGGTGTGCGATTTGACCGGTGACGATATTGTGGACATTTATAATGTTCGCCTGCCTCTTGAAGCCTCGGCCATTGAGATAGCGACGCTTAATGGCATGGATGTCGCGCCTTTACGTCAGGCCATTGCCGATATGGCCGAGGCCGCGACTCACGAAAACCGTCTCGCCGTGACAGAGGCGGAGTTGTCCTTTCACGCCGCCATTTTTGACGCGACGCAAAACAAGGTCATGATCCATATTTTCAATATTCTGCGGGCAAGATTGACGTTGGCGATGCTTTTTGATAATTCGGCCTTCAGCACCCTGGATGACGTGGCGAACGAGCATCTGCCTTTGCTGGATATCGTACAACGCGGCGATGCCAAGGGAGCGTCCATCTGGATGCTTGGCCACATCGTTTCATCCGTGCGGCCGCTCATCGAAAAACTGGGTGGCAACGCGGACCGTCTCAGGATCCCCGCGTTTTTCAATGTTCCCTGATCATCCGTTAGGCGCAGCCAGGCGCCAGGCGCGCTCAATCCCCCTGGCGGCACAGGCCGCCGCCGGCCTTTATATGACGTAAAAAAAAAGCCCCCTGCTTACGCAGAGGGCTTTTCTGTTTGGATGCCTGGCAGTTCCCTACTCTCACATGGGGAGACCCCACACTACCATCGGCGCTACGGCGTTTCACTTCTGAGTTCGGCATGGGGTCAGGTGGGACCACCGCGCTACGGCCGCCAGGCAAATTCTGTTACCCGCCGTTACCCTCTCGGGCAACCACAGGTGTTTATCCGGAACAACGCTGATTTTCCCTTTCCCTTCTTCGGCACGCATCCCGCACGCCACTCTCGTCTCTCTCTCAG
>NZ_SZPQ01000168.1 GCF_005217455.1 Martelella alba | reverse complement strand
AACTCGCGCTGCGAGACGCTGACGATATTGGCATCATGGTCCAGAATAATGGCCCGGGAACTGGTGGTGCCCTGGTCGAGGGCAACGATGTATTTCTGTTCAGATGGCATGATGTTTTCCTATGAGGTTATCGTTTGTCGTGGGCTTAGGCTTAGGCCTTGTGTTCGGAGCCAGCCCGTCGCGTCTCTTCGAGACCATCTTCGGTTACCGCCGAAGGCAGATAAACGCCGATAAGCGCCCGGTAGCCATAAGCGCCCAGGCAGGCGCCCACCACCGGCGCTATTAGCGGCACCAGGAAGTAAGGGATTTCATGTCCGCCGGTAAAGGCGACCGTACCCCAGCCGGCCAGGTAGGCAAAGACCTTGGGACCGAAATCACGGGCCGGGTTGAGGGCGAACCCGGTCAGCGGACCCATTGAGGCGCCGATCACCGCGATAAGCAGGCCTATCAGCAGCGGCGCCAGCGGCCCGCGGGGAATGCCGTTGCCGTCGTCGGTCAGCGCCAGGATAAGGCACAGCAGGATGGCGGCAATGACCGTTTCGACGAAGAAGGCCTGGAGCACGGTGATGTGCGGATTGGGGTAGGTGGAGAAGGTGCCGGCCAGTTGCAGGCTTTCAACGCTGCCCCGGGTCATGTGGTTGGCCGCTTCAAAATCGAAAAACAGGCT
>NZ_SZPQ01000167.1 GCF_005217455.1 Martelella alba | reverse complement strand
AACTCGCGCTGCGAGACGCTGACGATATTGGCATCATGGTCCAGAATAATGGCCCGGGAACTGGTGGTGCCCTGGTCAAGGGCAACGATGTATTTCTGTTCAGATGGCATGATGTTTTCCTTTCAAATTCTTGTGATTATTTCGTTATCGTTGTGAAATATCAGGTTATGCCTTATGTCCGCTACCGGAACGACGCGTCTCCTCCAGACCCTCTTCGGTTACCGCCGCAGGCAGATGGGCGCTGACAAGCGCCCGGTAACCGAAAGCGCCCAGACACCCGCCCACCACCGGCGCTATTAGCGGCACCAGGAAGTAAGGGATTTCACGTCCGCCGGTAAAGGCGACCGTACCCCAGCCGGCCAGGTAGGCAAAGACCTTGGGACCGAAATCACGGGCCGGGTTGAGGGCGAACCCGGTCAGCGGCCCCATCGAGGCGCCGATCACCGCGATAAGCAGGCCTATTAACAGCGGCGCCAGCGGCCCGCGGGGAATGCCGTTGCCGTCGTCGGTCAGCGCCAGGATAAGGCACAGCAGGATGGCGGCAATGACCGTTTCGACGAAGAAGGCCTGAAGCACGGTGATGTGCGGATTGGGGTAGGTGGAAAAGGTGCCGGCCAGTTGCAGGCTTTCAACGCTGCCCCGGGTCATGTGGTTGGCCGCTTCAAAATCGAAAAACAGGCT
>NZ_SZPQ01000166.1 GCF_005217455.1 Martelella alba | reverse complement strand
TAGGCGACCGTCGGCCAGCTTTCTTATTGCTAAATGATTTTATATGTGAGCAAACATAGATCCTGACTGAACGACCCTAACTTTTGAATCCAATAAAGCCTCAAGAAATTTTTCCGGGGCTAGTCTTTCAAATACAGATAAAAATTCATCTGTGAGAGCTAGATAATCCTCATATTTTCCAGATGCAACTTCCCGCCATATACTCGGACGATATCGAACTAATATTGACAGTGCATATAAAATAACGGTTGTAATGCATCTATACTCAGAAACTCCACCGAATATTGGTATGATATAGCTAGACTCAGTGAATGGGCTATGATGTTGTTTTATAACTTCGTGCCAGAACTCATCATTAGGATGCCTAACTAAAGCTTTAAAATGTAGCCCCGGATGTTCTGATTGTATATATTCTATTTGTTCAATAGGGAGGTCTAACTTTGCAATATCATCAATGGTTTTCGAGCAGGATATATCATTAATTGAAACGTATGAACCTCGCTTCCTTTCAGTGTTAAAACGAAACGATCCATTTGCATCTGAATCATAACGAAATGTAAGCCAATTAATAGATGTGTCTGATACCATTCTAAGAAGTTCTTCGAGTTCAGGTATGTGCGAAAATAATTCAATTAACGTTATTACATGCTCATTTGATAAATCTATATCTGTTTCTTTACGCGGTTTTTTACTA
>NZ_SZPQ01000165.1 GCF_005217455.1 Martelella alba | reverse complement strand
CTGCGCCCGAAGTACAGACGCCGCAGTTTCGCCAGTTGCGCCAGCAGACGGTCGATTTCCGCTTGACGTGAGTTAAGGTCATCGTGCAAAGACGCGATGGTCGCCTGTTGTTGCAGGACCAGCGCTTTGAGCGCGAGTACATCATTGGGAAGGGCATGATTTTTCTGTTTCATGCCGGGAGGATAAGTGTGTCGGGTGCGCGATTACAATATCGATGGGTTAAACGGAATGCGTTTAGGTTGTCGCCAGTCGATGGACTCCATGAGCATCGACAACTGGGCTTGCGTCAGGAACACCTTGCCGTCCTGGGCCTGCGGCCAGACAAAACGCCCGCGCTCAAGACGTTTTGCCAGCAGGCACAGGCCGTCGCCGGTCGACCAGAGCACCTTTATCAGGTTACCGCGCCGTCCCCGGAAGACAAAGACATGACCGGATAAAGGGTCTTCGCGCAGGGTGGCCTCGACTTTGGCGGCCAGCCCCTGAAAGCCCTTTCTCATGTCAGTGTGGCCGGCGACGAGCCAGATACGGGTGCCCGCCGGAAGGCCCATCATGATTGAGCGCCTTGCATGAGTTCACGAACCAGGGCGGTTAACAGCGCGGCCGAAGGTGACGTCAACATCATCCGTCCTCGGGAGAATGTGATTTCACAGGAACAGAAGGGCTCCAGTGGAGGTCTCTGCGGGGCAGCAGGCATACCGG
>NZ_SZPQ01000164.1 GCF_005217455.1 Martelella alba | reverse complement strand
CTCTGCATTCCCGCCGGGGTATTCTCGACCCCCACCCCAATGCCAGCCGTGTAGAGTTTTCCGTCTTCAGTCTGGCCGACCTTGACCGACCACATGTCTTTCAACTGACTAGCATCCTGAACTGGTCCCAACAGGTCCTGGCCGAGCTGCGTCTCGGTGATCTGCCCAGTTAGATAGCTGAGAACCTCTGACGAATCAGACGACGATGACCCGGCTACCCAATCGGTATACCCGGATTCATTACCAGTTTTGTCCACCAGTTGGGCACGGTAGTAGAATGTCACACCGGCGGCCAGGCCCGCCTGTTGATAGGATTTTTGCGGATACGGCACATCCGACAGCAACAGGGGGTTATCGCCGGCAGCAGTTGCGCTGTACTGGATTTCCGTTTTCAGCGTATCCTCGGCGCCATCCGGAAATCCCCAGGTCAGCGTAATGCCGAACACCACATCAGTCGAGGCAGAAAATCCGACCGGTTTCGGCGGCGCGCCCTCTTTTCCGTTCAGTTGGGTTTCGGCCGCATTTGCCCAAATGCTGGAAATGTCACTGGCATTGATTGCCCTGACACGAGCCTGGTACGCGCCGGCATAGATTCCGGTAATCTCGAACCCGAGCGCCGACGTGCGTGCCACGCTGACCCAGTTGCCATTATCCTTTCGCCATTCAGCCTCATACGCGATAGCGCTGGCCGCCTTATCCCAGGT
>NZ_SZPQ01000163.1 GCF_005217455.1 Martelella alba | reverse complement strand
CTCTGCATTCCCGCCGGGGTATTCTCGACCCCCACCCCAATGCCAGCCGTGTAGAGTTTTCCGTCTTCAGTCTGGCCAACCTTAACCGACCACATGTCTTTCAACTGGCTAGCATCCTGAACTGGTCCCAACAGGTCCTGGCCGAGCTGCGTCTCGGTGATCTGCCCGGTCAAATAGCTGAGAACCTCTGACGAATCAGATGATGAGGAACCAACAATCCAATCGGTATACCCCGATTCATTGCCGGTTTTGTCCACCAGTTGGGCGCGATAATAAAACGTCACGCCGGCGGCCAGGCCAGATTGCTGATAGGTTTTCTGCGGATAGGGTACATCCGACAGCAACAGGGGGTTATCGCCGGTCGCAGTGGTGCTGTACTGGATTTCCGTTTTCAGCGTATCCTCGGCGCCGTTCGGAAATCCCCAGGTCAGCGTAATGCCGAACACCACATCAGTCGAGGCAGAAAATCCGACCGGTTTCGGCGGCGCGCCCTCTTTGCCATTGAGCTGTGTTTCAACGGCGTTCGCCCAGATGCTCGAAATGTCACTGGCATTGATTGCCCGGACCCGAGCCTGATACGCGCCGGCGTAGATGCCAGTAATCTCGAACCCGAGCGCCGACGTGCGCGCCACGCTGACCCAGTTGCCATTATCCTTTCGCCATTCAGCCTCATACGCGATAGCGCTGGCCGCCTTATCCCAGGT
>NZ_SZPQ01000162.1 GCF_005217455.1 Martelella alba | reverse complement strand
TGTTTGGCGATTGATCAGATCGCACAATCCGGGCTGAGTTCCCTCAATGTGATCTATTATTCTGCGCAGCTATTTAGCGCCGTGGGAAATGTGACTTCATCTATTAGTACGGAAATGAGTTCAGATACATCGGAGAAATTAATCAAAAAGGTGGAAAATAATGGAAACTTACCACCCAAATAAATTAATGCCAAGCATATTGTTTTCGATGATAATTATCAGCTTGGTTGTGATTGCCGTGATCTCTGCTAGCTTAATCACTAAAGTCTTTTTATCCGGAATATTATGGATATCAAACGGTGAATTCGATATGACACGGCACGATGTATGGCGTATTACAAAAATGGGCATCGGTGGAGGTGGAATAATGGGAGTAGGTATAGTTTTACTCCGTCTCTTTAAAGTAAAAGGTTTTTAGCCAAACTTTGCGCCTTCCTAAAATCCCGGCCTCTGCGCCGGGATCTTATTTTAACCGTCAGCCCGTTAACCCGCCTCAGGCAATATCAACAGTCGTCCTGGCGCCACCCTTACCCGCAAGAGCTGGCCTGTGGCGAATCCAGCCTCGCTCAGCTAATCACCCTTAAGGTATAGGCCGGGGTGACGACTGTAATAACTGGTTAATCCTGTTCCGACCACGCCAACGGCAACATCAATCCGATATTTGACCAGGAGCAAGCGCACAGGCGTTTGCAGCAGGCGCAGCTTATCATCGATTTGGG
>NZ_SZPQ01000161.1 GCF_005217455.1 Martelella alba | reverse complement strand
TCGAGAGAGGATTTGCTGACCTGGTACCGGGAACCGGTGGTCTGGTTCAGGTGGGTTAGGACCTGTTTAGCCTGATCTGTAATTTCAATTTCAGGGTCGGCCGCTGGCGGCTGACAAAGGTGTTTTTTATTTGATGGATCTTGTTTTGAATTTACTGATGGATCCCCGCCAGATTCTGACGGGTCAAAACTGTTTTTTTTGCTCGATTCCGACGGGTCAAATTTTGATGCGTCAATTTTTGACCCGTCGGATTTTGACCCATCAGATTCTGATGCGTCAGATTTTGACTCATCAAAAACTGATTGGTGAGGCGCGGCGGCGGCATACAGTTTCTCAGCGTTCAATTGGTAGAGGTTCGACGCGTTTCGGTTGCCGTTCCGGCGCTGTTGCCGGGTAAGCCAACCCTGTTTTTCGAGCCGAGCTATGGCCGTGCGAACCGTACTGGCGCCGGCGCCAATCTGGCGAGCTATGGTTTCTATACTCGGCCAGCAAACGCCCTCATCGTTCGAGAAATCGGCCAGGCGGGCCATGATAGCCACCTCGGACAATTTCAGACCTGCCGCGGCGCAGCCATCCCAGACCCAGCCGCTGATTTTATTGCTCATGGCAACCTCGTGAATTTCTCTCGGAACTGCCCGACCGGTTGCATGCACTCGTAGGGATACCCGTCTCGCAGGAAAATGACTCGGCCGCGCTCTGGGTCCCACGCAATGACCCGCACGGCCACCCCATAGAAATCGCG
>NZ_SZPQ01000160.1 GCF_005217455.1 Martelella alba | reverse complement strand
TGCGAAACCAGACAGTAGAAGTCTCTTAACTTAAGAGATAGGCTTGGATACATGTCTAACACTAACGCTAATTTTGAGATGACCGGAATATTGTTGGGTCAGGAAGCGCGTCGGCGCAAAACACCTCAGGAAAAGGTCGCCATTATTCAGCAGTCGATGGAGCCGGGAATGTCGGTATCCCATGTAGCTCGACTGCATGGGATTCAGCCCAGCCTGCTGTTTAAGTGGAAGAAGCAGTATCAGGAAGGCAGTCTTACCGCGGTGGCTGCCGGAGAAGAAGTCGTTCCGGCATCTGAACTCTCCGCCGCCCTGAAACAAATCAGGGAACTTCAGCGTCTTCTGGGTAAGAAGACGATGGAGAACGAGATCCTGAAAGAAGCGGTGGAGTACGGCCAGTCGCGAAAATGGATAGCGCATGCGCCCTTGTTGCCAAAGGACAAGGAATAGCACAGGTCAGCCGGGCTTTAGGCGTGTCGCGTGCGCAGTTATCCCTTCGGGTCAATCGTCCTGCTGGCTGGCAGGACGGGCGCTGTAGCAGGCGTAACGAGGTCGCCGATGCAGAGCTGCTGACGCGTATCCTCACCATTATCAGCGATATGCCGGGTTATGGCTATCGACGGGTGTGGGCGGTACTGCGTAGACAGTCGCGTAATGAAGGGCTTCCTCTTGTGAATGCCAAACGCGTTTATCGTGTGATGAGCGAGAACAGCCTTTTACTGTTGCACGACAAACCACAACGTCCGCAGCGTGAACATAACGG
>NZ_SZPQ01000159.1 GCF_005217455.1 Martelella alba | reverse complement strand
AAGCCCTGAAGCGCATCGGCGAACTGTACGCCATCGAGGCGGAGATACGCGACAGACCGGAAGCAGAGCGTCTCGCCGTCAGACAGGCGCGGAGTAAACCGCTGCTGGCGGCCCTGCATGAGTGGATGGTGGAGAAAAACACGACACTGTCGAAAAAATCCCGGTTGGGAGAGGCGTTCGCCTACGTACTGAACCAGTGGCAGGCGCTGTGTTACTACAGTGACGATGGTCTGGCCGAAGCGGACAATAACATCGCGGAACGAGCCTTGCGAACGGTCTGCCTGGGCAAAAAAAATTATCTGTTCTTCGGCAGTGATCATGGTGGCGAACGTGGAGCCCAGCTGTATGGCCTTATCGGTACGTGCAAGCTGAATGGTGTCGATCCGGAAGCTTACCTTCGCCATATTCTGGCGGTGTTACCGGAATGGTCTTCGAACCGTGTATCTGAACTTCTGCCGTGGAATGTGGATCTCACCTCTGAATAACCGTCAATACGGCGCTCCCTTATCGTTTACCCTTCATATGTAGCCATTAAGCCAGTGATGGTAACTTAGGTTGACCTGTTTATGGGTAAGCATACGTTCAGTACCGTCTGGCAGAACATGAAATTACTGACAAGATCGTGTCTAATGAAAGCTGTATAGTTAGATTAATGGTTTCCTGATAGATTTCCGCGTTTCTTTTGCCGTCTAAAAATCACTCACTTGAACTGTGATCATTAATTCCCCCCTTGCAGTTTTTCAAAATGGGCCTACAATAAGGCCCAC
>NZ_SZPQ01000019.1 GCF_005217455.1 Martelella alba | reverse complement strand
TTTGTTTTGCTGGGGTGTCGTGACGTACGTGATCAATGATATGAGGACAGGTGAGTTTGATGATTGCCCAGGGATGTGAGGCGGGATGGCGAAGTGCCATATTGGTGACGTAACTGTGCTGCCGTAGTGTCGTCACCGATATGTCAATGTTTGCCTAAAGTCACTTGTGAATGCAGATTAGGCCAGTTAAAACAATGCGTTATATGTACCCCGACGTTCTTCTAAGCCGTAGGTCACAGGTTCGAATCCTGTAGGGCGTACCATTTAAAATCAATAGGTTAGGAAAGTTTTAATCCTGCCTGATTTTCTCCTTGTGTCGTATTTGTGTCGTTGTTCCCGAAAATAGCGTCAATTTTACGGGCGTGCTCGGTCAAGTGATTTGGTGCCAGGTGGGCATACCGGCGCACCATCTCGATTGACTTCCACCCGCCCATTTCATGCAAAACGGATACTGGTACGTCGACCTGGACCAGCCAACCGCCCATGTATGGCGAAGGTCGTGAAAACGGTGATCGATACTTCATTGAAGTTATCGTATTGTTTTTCAGGAAAACAATACGGTGGCAAAAACGATGAAAAATTCAGATATCACATCATGAAAAAAATTTCTTGATATATCTCAATGGCGTGGTGATTTTCCATGAAGTGGATGATTCATAGTTTTTGATTATTTCGTTAATGGTATTAGTTAATTTCTGGTTTTCAATTATAAGATTTTCATGGCTTGATTCAAATTTATCTGATTTTTTATGTTCTTCTATGCAATTGCTTAATTCTGCCTGCAATGCTTCAGTACGCATAAATAGCTCATGCTTATATATCATCATATGATCTTTAGCATCCACTAACTTCAGTCTATCAAGTTGTTCCTGAGTATACTCAAATCCGATATCCATTTTTCTCCAATCAGGATGAATGGATTCTATTAATTTTATGGTCATTTCTCTCAGGATCTTGAAATTATCAAATTTCTTTAATGTCTGGAGTTTCCATGAAAGATCATCTATAACAAAACGGAAAAAGCTATTCCTGAATTCATTACAAGAGGAATTATTGAATATAAAATCTTTCAAACCCGACATCGCAGTGATAGTACATTGGTAGGATGAATCTCTTGTGTTTACCACTGATCCCTCTCTGAGATATCTTCGTGTATATAATTCTTCCTCAATAACACCAATTTTTTTTGAACTAAGCATGGCAGTAACGGTGAAAAAGATATCATTGGTGCTTCTTATTTCCTGGAATGCCAAGCTAGAATTTATTAACATTTCTCTTCTGAACATTTTGTCCCAAGCCGCGAAATTAAAACATTGAAAGAAACTATCGCTTATGTCCAGAGGCGAAAATAAGGTTTTTCCAGATAATAATGACGAATGAACGGTTTCATGAGGGTAGATTAAACCCGTCCCCACATGCAGTCTTTTGCTTTTGCAAACAACTGTATCACAGGAATATTCCTCGGCATAAAGATACATTAACTCCAGCATAGATAAGTGGTACAAATCATCATCATCGAGAAATATAATGTATTTTCCAGTGGCCAAGCGGAATCCAATATTTCTGCAATATCCCGCACCTTTATTGGTTTTGTTTTTTACTAATTTACATCTATTGTCATGTGATATCGCTGTTTCGATCAAACAAACAGTACTATCTTGTGAGTTGTCATCGATAAAAATTATTTCTATATTCTTAAAGGTTTGTTTTTGGATATTGTTGATAGTTTGCTCGATGTAACTTTCATTATTGAATGTTGTTATAACCGCAGTAACGCAGGGTTCACTCATTGTATTTAATCCCTAAACTTTATTATGCAAAAAAATTGTTGGATATCAAGTATATTATCGGCATACTCCATCATTATTTTAACTTTTTTTTCAAATAAAATAATAGATAAAAATTATTGAAGACTCATCCGTTGAGAACGGGCCTCAGATGGCCCGAAAATGATTCAGAAAAACGTGACTCAAAGAAGAATTTTTTTTAATACCTTAGAATTGCTTATTATTCTGTAGTAGGCTAAACTTAAAAGATAGGTCATTGTCGATATCAGTAATACTTTAAGATGTTCTTCTAAGTTGATTTTATCAAATACCTTGAAGAGTAGAGTCATCGGTATCAAATGGAAAAGGAATACGCTAAAGCTTGAACGACTGCAGTATTCCATAGACTTCCTCATCAAAGAAGTATCAGAAGGTGATTTTACTTGTCTTAGTAGAGTAAAAATAAAGAAGCTTATCATGATAATTAATATCGAATTATACCATGTGAATCCTTCACCTTGCATTTTCCCAGTGACTTTTAAATAATATTGTATTAGCAGTAGGGAAAAGAAAAAGCTACTGGCGAAAAGTATAAGCATTGCCTTTGACGTGCTTTGTAAAAAACCTCGGGCATAAACAAGATACCCTAACAAAAAATAGGTGATGTCTCCTCCTATAAAATCCCAGCCGATGTTGCTTAAAAAAATATTTTTTCCGAAAAGTACATAAAATAAATTTGGCATATTCACAAGCATCAAACTTAGACTGATAAGAATGATGAGTTCCTTGTCTTTTAATTGTTTTACCATCCTGGACATAAAAGGCGCTATCAAATACAAACCTATAATGGAGAACATGAACCAAAGTTGGTAAGCTGCTAAAGTATTTCCATAAAGGAGAGATTCAATCAAAGCATAGACGTGGATATCATTTCGATATAGATAGAGGTGGAAAATATTTGTCACTAAAAAATAAACAAAAGTCAAGTATAAAAAGCGTGGGATTTTATCCTTATAAAATTGAATTATATCTTTGTCATAAATACTTGTCAGAACAAGTGAACCTGATAAGAAATAAAATAATGGTACGCCGACTCTGCCAATGATATGACCGGCTTGGTATATAACCCATTGCTTTAAATCATTATCAATGTGATGATGGGATAGGATCACCCCATCCCAAGAATGTATAAATAGCACTAATATGATAGCGATTGTCCGTGTAACATCCATCCAATAGATTCTTTGTTTGTGCACTTGTAGCCCTTATGGATTTTAATGAGACTCTCATTTAATATCGGCAAATCTCGAAAAAAGATTAGTTGGTTTTTCTTCATATCCCGGTTAGGTGCGTTTAAATTGAACTGGCCACAATATGCTGGGAAGCGAATCCGAGTGTATGTATCGGACGCTTTGAAACCATTGCTATAAAGGCGTGTTTCTCGGGAGGTACTTAGGCAGGTGGTAATCGATATGGCTACAGAACATTCTAATGTTTTTTGGAAAGTAAAAGAGAGACGAGATTGGGACAACATTCGCATGGCAAGGCAGAACAACCGAGTTAACTTTGCCCGTCTCGGGGCGTGTGAGCGCGGTAAGATGCAGTATAACCTGATGATTCGAAGAGTATTACTAAACTCCTCTAAGCCGTTGGTCACGGGTTCGAAACTTATGAAACATGCTAATTTCCGGGTTTTATACGTGAGTATATCCGGCTGATATCCTTCCGATACGGACGAGGCATTCGCATATATCTTTCATCCGTAGACTGTCGAACAGTGCCATTGGAGCATAATTTTATGAAGGGCTTCACAATTTTTATCATTTTTTTGCTTTCATAGATAAAAGTTCTTTTATCCCTCAAATTTCATAACTTCCTGTTTGTTAATGTTATTCTTATATATCCCCCCCAATTTATTACCAAGACTTTTATAGGTAAAAATAAATAGATGATGAATAAGTTTATTCCTTCATATTGGCTCACAAATACATGTTTCAACTAGGGCATTTTGAAAAATTGATCCTGTTAATTTGATCTATATACTTCAATCATTCATCTCCCATAACAGTTGGTTGAAGCACACAATGAAAAATCTACGCAGTAAGGAATGGTTTGGTCGTGCTGATAAATCGGGTTTCATTGCCAGAAGTTGGCTCAAAAATCAGGGGTTGCCAGAAGATGTTTTTGATGGTCGACCTGTCATTGGCGTTTGTAATACCTGGTCTGAGTTAACCCCCTGCAATGCACACCTGCGTGATTTGGCGGAGCAGGTCAAAATGGGAGTTCTGGAGGCGGGCGGTATTGCCTTTGAATTTCCAGTAATGTCTTTAGGTGAAGCGCTAATGAAGCCCACTACAATGCTTTTTCGTAATTTAGCCAGTATGGATGTTGAAGAATCCATCAGAGGAAACCCCCTGGATGGTGTGGTTATTCTGGCAAATTGCGACAAAACAACGCCTTCATGTCTTATGGGGGCCGCAAGCGTTGATTTACCTACGTTGGTTGTGAGCGGGGGGCCAATGCTTAATGGAAAACATCATGGCAGAGATATCGGTTCAGGTACCGACCTCTGGAAATTCAGCGAGAACTTGCGTGCTGGGATCATGACACAACGAGAATTTGATGAAGCTGAAAACAACATGTCTCGAAGCGCTGGGGCATGTAATACGATGGGCACGGCTTCAACATTAGCTTGTATGGTGGAAGCACTAGGGCTTTCTTTACCAGGTTCGGCCGCTATTCCGGCAGTGGATGCTAATCGACGGCGCTGTGCAAGATTATCTGGGCGCCGCATCGTCGAGATGGTTAACCAAGACCTTACGCTGTCAAGGGTATTAACCCGGGAGGCGTTTGAGAACGCGATTGTCGTTAATGCCGCGATTGGAGGTTCAACTAACTTCATTTTACATTTGCTGGCCATTGCCGGACGTATCGGTATTCCATTAACGCTAGATGATTTTGATAAGTACAGTCGGGATATCCCTTTGCTTGCCAACCTTAAACCGTCAGGCGAATATTTAATGGAGGACTTTTATTATGCTGGAGGCGTACCAGCTATTATCAGCCAGCTCCTTGATAAACTTCATCGGGAGGTCATTCAGGTAAATGGCCAAACGCTATCAGACAACTATCGTGCCAGTAGTATCTTTAATGAGAATGTCATCCACAGCAGAACCTCACCACGGCAGGAAAATGCGGGCACTTTGGTACTGAGGGGCAATCTCTGTGCCGATGGCGCTATCATCAAGCCTTCAGCGGCGACAAAGAAGCTATTGAATCATAGGGGCCGTGCTGTCGTCTTCGAGAATATCGAAGACTATAACCTGCGTATCAATGACCCGCATTTGGATGTTACCCCTGATGATATTCTGGTATTAAAATGCGTGGGTCCTAAGGGCTATCCTGGAATGCCAGAGGTTGGCAATTTTGGGTTACCGTTGAAAATGCTTCGTCTGGGTATAAGGGATATGGTTCGTATCTCTGACGGGCGCATGTCTGGCACGGCATTTGGCACGATTGTTCTTCATGTCAGCCCGGAGTCAGCAGTGGGGGGGACGCTGGCTTTGGTGCAAAATGGCGATATGATCGAACTTTGCTGCGAGCAACAGACCTTAACACTTTGTGTCGGTGATGAAGAGTTGAATCGGCGCCGCGAGAAATGGATTCCTGATTATCCTGATTACTCCCGTGGCTATGCGAAGCTTTATATCGAAACTGTTCAGCAGGCTGATAAAGGTGCCGACCTGAATTTTCTTGTTGGAAAATCCGGCTCAAATATTAAACGTGAGCCACATCCTGAATAAAATATGGAGTAATTAATGAATAATGATTGGTCAAATGATGATGAGTTATTTTCCTTAGCTAGAGAAAAATTGTTTGTTGCCTTGGTGGGAGACGTCCTTGACACCATGGGGTTGCAACATCAATTTTTCTCACCGCAATTGAAACCAATAAATGCAGAGACCGTTATCATTGGTAGGGCAATGCCGGTACTTGAAGCCGATTATTTTCACCCATCAACATCTGGCAATACAATTTTGAGTGAGAAACCTTTTGGCATGATGTTTCATGCCCTTGATGATTTGAAGAAAAATGAGATTTACATCTGCGCCGGAGGCTCGCTGCGGTATGCGCAATGGGGTGGGCTGATGTCCACCAGGGCCATGCAGTGCGGAGCGGCAGGCGCGGTAATCCATGGTTATCATCGCGATACAAATGAAATACTGCGCCTCAATTTCCCCGTGGCTTCTTTTGGCAGTTATGCTCAGGATCAGGGGCCAAGGGGAAAGGTTGTCGACTGGAGAGTACCGATCGAACTCGATGGTGTTCGGGTTATGCCCGGTGATGTCATATTTGGTGACCGGGATGGTGTACTGGTAATACCAATGCAGGCCGTTGATGATGCGTTCCATGGGGCTATTGAAAAAGCCAAAGGTGAAAATAAGGTACTTAATGCCCTTAAATCGAAGATGACCACCGTCGAAGCATTCAATATATACGGAATAATGTGATCAAAGGCGAGTGAATATTGAGGTGTGATTATGATGCATGCAATTTTGGCTGAGCCTGAAAAAAGGATAATGAAAAAGGTCTCTCTGAAAATCAGTCCGTTAATGGTTTTGCTTTACATGATAGCCTATATAGATCGACAGAATATTAGTTTCGCTAAACTGCATATGGTTAATAGTTTGTCGTTGAGTGAAACAGCCTTTGGATTGGGGGCGTCATTATTTTTTATTGGCTATTTGTTATGCGAAGTGCCAAGTAATGTTTTTTTGCATAAATTAGGGGCAAAAGCCTGGTTTTCGAGAATTATGCTGACGTGGGGTGGAATTACTGTCTTGATGGCATTTACCACTAATGCCACTATGTTTTATCTGCTACGTTTCTTGCTTGGCGCGGCAGAGGCCGGTTTGTACCCAGGCCTACTATATTATATGACTCGATGGTTTCCCTTCGCGCATCGTCCCCGGATTATCGGCTTTCTGATTATTGCAAGCCTTGCTGCGAATTTGATTGGTGCGCCTTTGAATGGCCTACTGTTGAGTATTCACGGTGTATTGGGTTTTGAAGGATGGCAATGGATCTTTATTGGTACCGGCATCCCCGCGCTGTTGCTGATTGTTCCCATATTGTTCTGGCTGCCTAACTCACCAGAGAAAGCTAATTTTTTAACCGCTGAGGAGGTCGAGTGGCTAAGTACTACGCTGAAACGCGAACAGGACAAGCATCAGGATCATTCTATTAATGGGGTGCTGAAAACACTTAAAGATCCTCGGGTTTTATTGTTGGCGCTGGTTTTGGGATTCATTTCGTTTGGCGCTTATGGGCTGAGTTATTGGATGCCGACGATCGTGAAGGGCTTTGGTGTTTCAGATCTTAACAATGGCTTTATCAACATGATCCCCTGGCTGATGGCGGTAGTTCTATTGATTTGGATGACCACGAAGCCTTCCCGAACGGCGGATCCGGTGAAAAACATCGCGTTGCCCATGCTGGTTGCAGCAATGGGGTTGGCCGCCAGCGCATTTTTTATCGCCACGCCATGGCTCAGTTTTCTGTGCATTACCATGGTAATTATGGCCATATTTTCGATTCAGCCCTGTTTCTGGTCATTGACCCGCTTCCTCGGAAACACGGCGGCAGCGACTGGGCTGGCGGCGATAAATTCGCTGGCAAATCTGGGGGGATTTTTTGCGCAAAATACGGTGCCCGCGGTACGGGATTTGGCACAAAGCACCAGTGCGCCGATGTATTATCTGGCCTGTTGTATGGCTATCGGCAGTGTTGTCACGCTTGTCACGATTCGCTATCTTCACAAACGTGAAAATAATGAATCCACTGGCTTCCATCCTGTAACGGGTGGTAAAGGAATGTCATGACTGCTTATCGGGCCCCGGCGTTAAGCCGGGGACTTCGTGTCCTTGAATTGATGACCTTGTCTGGAATGCCGATGACAATGAAGGAAATTGTCATGTCGCTCAATCTGAGCTTCAATCATCTTTATCGCATCATACAATGTCTGGAGGAAGAGGGGTATCTACGCTCTGATGAGCAGGGGTACTACTATCTTACCGATAAACTACGCGTGAATCGGCGTTCTGATTTTTTAAAACAGACCTCTGAATTGGACGCTTGTCAGAGCCTAATGAAAGCATTTTCCTGGCAGACCAATCAACCCTGTCATCTTGCGGCGATTAAAGACGGGCAAGTTCGTGTCATCATCCATCAACACCCTGAATTTGCCCCTTCGATCAGCGCTAGGGAAGGGGCGCTTCTCAATACCGTAAAATCCAGTTCCGCGCTACTCCTGTTGGCTCTCGCCGACGAGCAAACCAGTTGGACGTTGATACGACACTATCAGCTTGATGCAACGTTGCGCGGAGCTATGGTTGAACAGCTTTGCCAGATTGCCAAGCAAGGCTATGCAGAGGTTCCTCATGACAGAATAATAGGGTTAACTTCTCTCTCCTGGCCGGTCATTGGGCGGGATGGCCACGCTCACGCGGCTATCACATGTCCTTATTTTGATCACGTACCGGGAGATTATGTGAGTGTCAAGTCTGAATTAGCATTACTGGCAAAAAACCTTGGAAATTTACTTATAGGAGAATCGTCGCAAGTTTGATGGTCACAGGGGTATCACTACTGGCACTGTTCTATAGTCGTTCGGGCGTTGTGACGAAAAATATCAATTTTTTATTAGATTAGCTCATCTCGGCCGCTCTTTTTTTCATCATGTTGTTTGTCCTGTGTCGCGCTGCTACGCGGGATAAACTGGTATCTCAAATGTCTCCAGTTTTTCCGGGGCGGTTCGTGATCGGCAGCCTTCGGTGGCTTGTTCTGGTCGCGTTTTATTTGATGGTCCAGACGCTTTTCTGGCCTACGGGAAACACGGTGATACCCCGGAGCATGTTAACGGGCAATGTTCCTGTGCTGGAACAAGCCGGTCTTATGCGGTGTGTCCGCAAGCAGGAACATAAATTACCCGACGCCTGCCAACTGTAAATTTTAAGACCTAACAGGTAGCAGGTTGGGTTCCTGGTCATGCCCATCCGGAAGTTCCACTTAGAGTGGAAGACGAACGATGTGAATGCCAACTCTCAACCAGCACTGCTGGCAAACGCCCTTGACGATTAGCTCATGGGCGTGTCGCCACATGTTTGGTAGTCAAGGGGGGGATACTCTTGGCTCTGACCGCTATCCCTCAGACGTGACGGCGGGAAAATATCCGTTTTTTCATCATTATAACGTATTGATGCCTCTGTTTTGGGTTTGTTCAGTTTTTTTGAACATGAAGTACAGAAAATTCTGATGGATTATTTTATTAACGATCATTAGTATTAACTCCATCGAAAGCAAAAACGCTTTCTTCCCAACCCAGAGAACAGAGGATTTGAACCATGAAAAAGATCATCGCTGCACTTGCACTCATCACCGCTGTAGCCGTACCGGCAGTTTCCATGGCCGCGCAAAGCGATTATCAGAGCTACGCCAAGACTTATCCTGTAAGCCAGAGCAGCGCTAACCACGTTAACACCGCTGAATAACAACGTGCTTGAATAAAAACAAAAATATTCATCATGACGTTTGTCCTGTGTAGCGCCGCTACGCGGGATAAACTTGCATCTTAACCGTCTCTCTGTTCTTTATTGCCGCTGATACACATCATACTGCAATCTGTCTCTTTGTCGGCCGCGCTAACTTGCCCCAGTCGTAATAATGTTGTTTATGCCCCGTGGGATAATTCATTTACCGTCGCGATGTCACTGGAATGGTCTACAGTCTAGTTTGCTTTATCCCCACTTTATTCTAAAGAGCCTGGCGATTGAGAAATACCAGCAGGTTTTCCAATGGTTTAGGTTTATTATGCTAGTTTATTTTGTGTTGTTAGCCAGTGGCTTACGTTAAAGAACTTTATAATCGATTATCATGGGCGTCGTGACTGCACGGGGCTTCTTGCTTTTACGTAATGTAATGCGCCTTCATGCGGGACGTTTTTTGCCATGCCAATCGTGGGCTATAGCCGGGTAATGTTATTACGCGCGGGAAAATAACTGTTCTGAACAACAAAGAAAGTAAAAGTTTAAAATGAGTTTATAGGGAAGCCAAATACAGTGGGAAACTGCATTATTTATTGTTTGCTCGCGACGTTATCAATATCCATCGGCCATGCCACAGCATCCGAGTTGCCCAGACAATTGCCTGAAGCCTCGGCAGAATTCAAAGGAATCTGTGTGGATTATGCTAAAGAGATCCGAATGGGCATAGAAAGAACTTTGTATTTGAATGAAGATTTTTATGGGAAAGATTGCATTCTTCACGTGACCTTTTTGAAAACGGGTCAGGTGAGCAAAAACTTGCGGGCCGAGGGATATGCCCCGCTTTGCCAAGCTGCGGTGAAGGCTGTTCGCAAAGCCGATATCCCGGCTGTTCGGGATAGAAAATACAAGGCATGTCCACGGCAAATAGTATTAGATATCAAACCGATAGAATGATGCATAATACCCGGCATGGCGTTATTCGGCGAATGCGTCGCTTGGGTCGTCTGATATCAGTCCTTGTCGGTCATGTGGCAATGCGACCGCGAGCGTATCACTTTCTGCGGTATGGCGCGTTATTTCTCAAAAGTGGCCATGCCATCTTGCTTTCCGCCATTGAAATGGCCATTATTCTGTTCAACAACGATTTCAGGCTCGTCAAACTTCACGTTGCGTGTGATGTCCCAATCCAAAGCGAACCCTTCACGGCCATTGACGGTGACTATGCCAGTCTGGAAGTTCAGTGAACATGCCATGGTGACATACCCTGAATTGCGGGTCTTTCCCTCGTCGGTAAGTTGCGGCGGCGGTGGCCCCACCATGCTGGCACGTCGCATGCCATGACCTGCCCCGGTTAATGGGAAAAAAAGGCGGAAACTGGCTGGCCGCTTAATGACAAACTGGAGAAATCATGGCCCGTTCCTATCGCGAAATGCTGGCGACCCCTGGTGTCGCCGGGTTGGTTTTCGCGACATTTATCGTCCGTTTGCCGCAGGCGATGATGAGTATCGGTATCATTACCATGCTGGTTCAGCAACGCGGCCTTTACTGGCTGGCGGGATCGGTGGCGGCGACATTCACCCTGGCGAATGCCCTGATCAGCCCGTTGGTATCCCGATTTGTCGACCGGCACGGCCAGAGCCGGGTCCTGCCGTTCGTCACCCTCTTCAGCGCGGCCATGTTGCTGGCGCTGTTGTTCGCCGCCAACCGGTCGGTTTCGACCCCGCTACTGTTTATTCTTGCCGCGCTGGCCGGCACCATGCCGAATATGCCGGCAATGGTCAGAGCGCGCTGGACCGCGCTTTTTCGCGGCAAGCCCCAACTCCATACGGCATTTTCCTTTGATTCGGTGTTAACGGAACTGACATACATCATCGGTCCGCCGCTGGCTATCGGCCTCAGTACGGATGTGTTTGCCGAGGCAGGGCCGTTGGCCGCCATCGCGCTGTTGCTGATCGGCATGACGATATTTCTTCGGCAACGGCAAACGGAACCGAAGGTGGTTGGGCGCGGCGATAGCCACGTCGGCCGTTCCGTGTTGCGCATCCCGGGCCTGCTCACCATTATTCTGGCATTTTGGGCCATGGGTGTGGTGGGGGGAGCAATCGACGTGTCGGTTGTCGCGTTCGCCAATGCGCAACGCTGGCCGACAGCGGCCAGCTTCATCTTGGCCGCCTATGCCCTGGGGTCGATGACCGCTGGCTTGGCTTTCGGCATATTCAGAACGGCGCTGGCCATCGAAAAGCAGTTTCGGGCCGGCATTTTGGTGACGGCCGCGACGGCCATGCTGCCCATCTTCTCGCCCAATGTGTTTGTCTTGGCAGTGTTTATCTTTATGGCCGGTTTATCTTTTGCACCGACAATGGTCATAGTCCTGAATCTCGCCACCCGTATCGTACCCCCGTCCCGGCTCACAGAAGGACTGACCTGCATGATGGCGGGTATCAGCACCGGCGTCGCGTGCGGCGGCGCCCTGGCTGGACGGATCATTGATACCTTCGGCGCGCGAGCGGGATTTGCCGTTCCCATCGCCGCCGGGTTGGTGATGACCCTGGTCACGTCCATCGGTTTGCGCGCGCTTCGCGATGCGGTTGAAGGGCAGGGGCGACGGTCGGCGGCCTGAGAACCTCCGGGCCGGCCGATTCATCATACCCGGCCGCGACAGTATTTCTCGCGCCAAATAACCGATATGCAGATATTCGGCCCGGCAATGGCTACCGAACGAACTTCTTTTCAATTTTCCGCATACGGCTGTCGCCTTGCAACGCGAGGATGTCTTTTACGCTGGATAATGCGGCGTCGACATGCTGTATGCCGCCGTCCCGACGGATTTGCGCGAAAACGTTTCGCATGGCGCCGACCGCCGCGCGTATGGCATGGTTGCCATAGATAATCACACCGACTTTGCCGGTGGCGGCGATATCCTTTTCGGTAAGTTGAGGATAGGCGGTCGGGATCAGGACCAATGGCGCCTTACCTCGCCAATTTCTGACAAAGGTCATGATTTCATCGGGTGTCGTTTGCCTAGAGTGCACCACGATGGCGTCGGCCCCCGCTTCTTCGTAAGCGTGCGCCCGGCGCTGCGCTTCATCCTGTCCCAAATCCGCTATCAGCGCCTCAGTGCGGGCGATAACCACCAGATTCCGATTGTGGCGGGCTTCGATTGCCGCCGCCACTTTGCCTTGGAATTCCTCTATGCGCACCAACCGGGTTTTGCTTGCCGTACCCAGGCTGGTGTCTTTGGGAAAGGGTTTGTCCTCCAGCACCACCGCCGACACGCCGGCTGCCTCGTATTGCGGAACGATGTAGCTGACATTGACGGCATTGCCGAAACCCTGATCCATATCGGCGATAAGCGGCGCCGAAACTTTTGCCGCAATGGCGCGCATCATTTCCAGATGGGTGGACAGCGAGAGAATATTGGCATCCGGTACCGCGAAACTTGCGGCAAGTTCAAACCCGCTGCCCCATATACCGTCGAATCCGGCTTCCTGAGCGAGCAGGGCGGCAAGGGGATTGTGGGCCGCCATGGCCGTGAACAGCCGGCCCTGTTCAAGGGCCTGCCTTAAGGCATTATTCGAGATTTCCGGCATGATTTCTCCAGAAAAAAACAATGAAACACGATGAGTTAGGTAAAACGGGCCGAAGCGGCGGGAGAATATCGCCTGGCCGGATAATCAGTATACCGCATGTTGGAGCCTGAATGATGATGGCTGTGATTCGGCATTCAGGGAAACCCGATGGGGCGATTTTTTCATTTTCTTTGCTTGTTGCGGCAATATTTGCGCCGCTCATACGTCTACCTTATTACGAAGCGATTAAAAGGAGAGACACATGAGATATTTTGGTACCCATCGGCGGCATCCGGCCAGATTCGGCCTGCTTTTTCTGGTCATGGTGGTTGTGCTGACACTGCTGGTCATGAGCTTATGGAATACTTTGTTTCCAGCATTATTCGGTTTCAAAAGTCTCAGTTTCTGGAACGCGCTCGGGCTTTTGGTGCTCTGTAGGATATTATTCGGCGGTATGGGCGTGGGACCGCTAATGTTCAAAATGGCGCGAGATAACCGGCAACTGCATGAGCGATGGCTGAGAATGAGCGATGAAGAGAAGCAGGCTTTTTTTCAGGCTCGTCAGTGGGGGCACGGTCGTAACTGCCGTCGATGCGGGCCGGACGCGCCAGAGGATAGCGAATCGTCTGAATCCAGAGAGCATACGGGGCAGTAATGGTCGAAGCCGACAACGCCAAACCCGCGTTCTTCCTTGCTGCGCTGTTCGCCTGCCGGGATAGACTCAGGGCTTTCATCCGCCGCCGTTCCGCCGTGCTGGAGGACACGGACGATATTTTGCAGGAAATCACGATGCAACTGATGGCCGTGCAGCAGCCGGTTGAAAATGTCTCGGCCTGGTTGTTTCGCGCCGCACGGAACGAAATGACCGATCGCGCCAGGAAGAAGCGGGACGTGCTTTTTACTGATGTATTCGATGAGGATGATTTGGCGGATCCCTTGAAGGCGGTTTTATTCGGTGTGGCGCAGACGCCGGAAGATGCCGGGTTGCGCGTGCTGTTCTGGGATGAATTGGCGCGCGCGCTGGCCGACATGCCGCCAGCGCAGCGGGAAGTTTTCGAAAAAACGGAACTGGAGGATTACAGCTTTAAACGACTGGCGCAAGAAACCGGGTTGCCGGTGCAAACCCTGTTATCGCGCAAGCACAAGGCCGTGCGCTTCCTGCGCGTCAGGCTGGCTTGGCTGTATGATGACATCATGCTGCCCTAGCGCTTTCGTCCGTTTTCATGAAATTCATTATGAGCTACTATCGTGAAGTCTATGGCATCGCATTGCCGGACTACCGGGTGGATTACTGCTGGTGGGAACGGGGAGAAAACCGATATAGGGACAACTGGCGAGGCGCGGGATTCAGGGAAGTCGTCGGGCCGCCGCGCGCTGGCGATATCGCCATCATCCAATGGTCGGCGCCGGTGGCTAACCATGCCGGGGTGATCCCGGCGGGAAATCGGTTCTTGCATCATAAATATGCCTTCCTGAATCAAAACGAGCCTTACGGCGGTTACTGGAAAGATCGAACAATAAAAATTATTCGTCATCAAACGGTTTGGTGATTTTCCCGGCTGCCGGCGGGTGCTATGCTGCCGTCAACAACTTGACGGGAATAACCTTATGAAACACATCATGTTAGCGGCGTTGGCGTTCACTCTGGCAGGCTGTGCCTCCACGGTTACGGATTTACGGCAAACCAAGCCGGTTATGGACGGCTATTCGGCTAAACCGGTATCGGTGTATAGCGAGTGTTTGCTGAACAAATGGAGTGAACACAGCTATTTGCAGCCGGTTATCGCCAAATCATCGTCGGACGGCGACACGCTGCAATTCAAGGATTTTTGGGATGGCACGGTGTTTTTGGTCGATGTTAAAAAAGCCGGTGGCGGCAGCCATTTCACGTTGTACCGGAGTAGAGCGATCAGTTTCTATGAGGAAGCCCTCCTTTCTTGTAAATAAACCGGCTTCGGCGCTGAGGGATCCCCACCAAATCAGCGCTAATAAACCAGCACCCTACTTCGGTAGGCTCTGGCGAGGTGGTTAGGAACGGCATCCAGTGCCGTTCGTTTTAAAATTAACAAAGAGTGTCTCAAGACATTCTCCGCTAACGTCAGATAAGATATCACCCGTCGCGATTTCAGGCTATTTGCCTGATGCTTCAGATATCATCCTTTTTTTTCAGCAGGATAACCAAGTAACCACATGATGCTACTGGCCAGTGTCGCCAGCAGGCTCAACACCCTGATTCGCCCTGCCGTACCGCTGTGGCTGGCACGAAGACCAAAACCGAAGCGCTCACTTTTTTCATCCCTGAAGCTCTGCTCTATCTGCATTGCTCGTCTGTATAACTTAATGATTTTACACGGCTTATATTCATCCGTACTGCTAAAAATGAGCAAGGGTTCTTTTGCCGCTGCGCGTTCATTTTTACCCGCCCATTACCGGGTATTCCTCAGCACTTACATGATTGTTTCTGTGCCTCGCTGTTAACTTCCTTGCCGCCACGATGCCACTTAAATGAGTTACCCTATTCCTTAGGCCAACTGGCCGTTCCGCTGCCAAGGTCCGGGAAAGGATTCGGCGACGCAACGGCCGTCTCGTTTGTGGTCTCGCGTCCGGCGGCGATAATGGCGGCGACGTCCATTACCAGGGCCGGCGGGCGGCCTTCGGCGATTTGTCTGGCCATATAGCGCATATACGGATCCATATGGCTAAACATCGCCTTGTAACCCGCGCATAAATGATTGTGCCATTTCCCCTCGACCTGGTGGATGCGATGCTTCGGGCAGCCGCCGTGACAGGTGAAACGCCATTCGCACTGCCGGCAGGGTTTGGCGATGTCCGTCTTCATCAGGCCGAATTTGCGCTGGCCTTTGCCATAAACCAGGCGCTCCAACTCATCGGTCTTAATATTGCCCAGCCGATGGGTCGGGTAAACATAATGATCGCAACTGTAAATATCGCCATTTTGCTCGATAACCAGACCGTGGCCACAACTGGGGCGCATCAGGCACAGGCTGGACTGCCCCCCCATCCAGGCGGCCAGGGCGTTATCGAACAGTTGCACGAATACGCGCCCTACGTCATGCCGCACCCAGTGATCGAAGATGGCGATAATGAACTCCCCATAGGCGTCGCCGGAAACGGACCAATCCGTCAAGCAGCGTGGGTCGGTGCTTTGCGGGTAGATCAATTCGCCATGTTGCCGATAAATGGCCCGCTGTTCCACCACCGGGATAAACTGCACGAAACGTGCCCCGAGTTCCCCGGTGATAAAGCGATAAATTTCCAGCGGCGCTGTGGCGGTCTTATTGTTCACCACGGTCAGAACATTGAACTCCACCTGATGGCGGTGAAAAAGTTCGACGGCATTGCGCACGTTTGCGAATACCGATTTGCCGCTGTGCGTTTTCCGGTAAGCATCGTGCAACCGCTCGGTGCCGTCGATGGAAATACCCACCAGGAAATGATGCTCGGCCAAAAACGCCGCCCAGCGGTCGTCTATCAGCACGCCATTGGTCTGCAAGCTGTTGCGGATAACCTTTTGCCCGGCGAATTGCCGTTGCCAATACAGCACCCGCTCGAAAAACGCCAGACCGGCCAGGGTCGGCTCGCCGCCCTGCCAGGTGAACTCCACCTCCGGCGCCGGGTTTGCGGCGATATACTGCCGGATATAGCTGCGCAACACCGTATCATCCATATGGCGTTCGGTTTTGCGCGGTTTCAACGTACCTTGCTCTTTTTCCAGGTAAAAACAGTAGTCGCAAGCAAGGTTGCACTGATAGCTGGTGGGTTTGGCCATTAAATGGAAAGCGTGTTTCATCGCAAGACTGCCTTCAGATTTTCTTTGGATGAGGTTAACGTGTCGATAAACGCTTTTTTATGTTCGTGCTCAAGAACATCGTCGATATACATAACGCCGGTGGGAAAAGCGGGAAATTCCGGCGCGCTTTCCAGCGGCGCCAATCCGCGGCAGCGGGCCTCTTCTTCCAACTGCCGGGGCAGGGCAAGGATACAACGGCTACGTTATACCAGGGTCATGGCATTTGAAACGGAAAAGACCTCAAAGCGGATCCGCGCCGGCGGGATAGGCAACAGGTAAGGATCGTGCAAATCGCCCTCGTCCAATCCGTGTTTGAGCAACACCCAGTCGCAGTTGGCGAGTTGCCGGGCGGTGATAGGTTTCTTTCTCGGCGCACGAAATCGGCATTGATAAGATCCCGGTCGGCGGAGATGCCAAGGCGCAACCATTCGTCCGCCGGCGCCTGTGTGGCCAGCAACGCCTGCGACAGCTTGCGAATGCATTCCGCTTCCAGATCGGGATCGATGAGGGGATGTTCCTGCCGGTGATCCGCCTGTAAGTCAAACAGCAGATTACCGTGGGCATAGGCGCTATAAAAACCCGCCGTCCCGGGAATTTTGAACACCGGCATGTCGCAGGTAAAACTCAACCCCCGATACAGCACGGCATCGCGTAGCTCTTCGGCGTTGAACAGGCGACGCATGCGCATCGGCATTAAGGTGTATTCATAAAGCGGCGTATTATCAAGCGTCCGGCTGCCGCGCATATAAACGAAACGGCCGTCGGTAATGGACGCATGGGCGCCGAAATAGCCAAACAGCGCGGTGTCTTTTATGGGCTGGCGCGAGGCGATGATCGGCGTCAATGACTCGCCGGTCATCGCGGCGGTTTTACCGATGCCGAACGCCTCCAGCAGGGTCACGGATAGATCATGCATTTGCGCCAGTTGGTCGCGGGTTTCATTGGCGACGCCTAATCGCGGATCCCAGATAAAAAAGGCACATGGGCAATCTCATTGTAAACCGGCATGACGCTTTTGCCGGACCACTCTTTCTCACCGAACAAAAAACCGTGGTCGGTATTAACAACCAGCATGGTATCCCGCCACAGGTCGTACTCATCGAAAAAATCAAGCACCTTGCCCAGATACTCGTCGCACATCAACATCAACGCCTGATAGTGTTTTTCGCCATAGGCGACTTTTTATGGGTCGGCGATGCTTTCCGTCGAGCGAATCCCCCGCCGATGGCGTAACAGACTTTGTCAGACAATTTGAGTTCTTGCATTTTTTATTATCACCAGCATGGTCGTTAGGGTATACAGAACGACTTATTATTAGAACAGCGCCACGGCTGGGAATAATTGTTTGTTTCGCGCGAGTATAGAGTAATCCTATAGCCGGTACGCCCAAGTAAAAGACCAGGACTTTACTCTATTGTAAATACCTGTTTTTATTTTTTCCCCAGCGGGGAAACGTTCCGTTAGCCGCCAGGGGATAAGTGGTTGAAAATGTGATGTCGATCAGATGTGTATTCACGCGGGGTAGGGGTTCTCCAGTGAAGAGCTTATTCCCCTGGCGATACGAATAAAATTTTTGACGAGGGTTTTATTATTGTCATCACGCCAGGCGATATCCAATTCAGCATAAGGCGATTCCATACCGGCGATGTTGCGATAAATCACTCCGTGATTATTATTCCTCGCCACCGACAGGGGGATCAGGGCCAATCCCATCCCCGCCCCGACCAGACTCAGCAAGGCATGCAACTGATTTACCTCCTGAACGATAATCGGGAACATGCCGTGCCGTTTGAAGATTGGCATAAATTTACTATTGATATACCTGGCCTTTTCAATTGAGGTAAAGATGAACTTTTCGTTGTTCAACTGACGAAAATCCACTTCATCAAATGCGGCCAGATCATGCTCCCGCCACATGGCGATTACGTAGGTTTCCCGTAGCAGCGTGGCGGAGCGAAGCCAGTCGGCATCAAACATCGGCCGTAACAATCCCACATCGATTTTGCCCTGTTGCAGGGCGCTAAACTGCTCCCCCGAGGTCATTTCATGCAAAGAAATCCGCACATCCGGGTACTGCCTGCGAAAGGCGATAAGCAGGGGGGAAAGTATGCTGAATGGCGCGGCATCCACATAGGCGATGGTCAGTTTGCCTAATTGCCCTTTTGCCGCCCGGCGCGCCGTTTCGACTGCTTTATCAATCTGGGTTATGACATCCTGGGCGTCGCTTAAAAAAACCTGCCCGCAGTCCGATAGCCTGACCGACCGCTTGGTACGCTCGAATAGCGCCACGCCCAATTCTTTCTCCAGACGGGCGATTTGCTGGCTTAATGCGGACTGCGTCAGCCCCAGCCGCGAGGCGGCGCGGCTGAATTGCAGTTCTTCCGCCAGGACCAGAAAGGAAATCAGACTTTTTTGATCCATAAATGTGATGTGCTCGTAAAATTTTCATAACTAATAAGTAACATTAATTTGTAGCATGTTTTTTATTAATTATCCTGTTCAATATCCCAGAAATGCGTGTCGCGTCGCATCGGCCTTATCGCCGTCGGCGTGGCGCAGAAAACCCAGGAAATATAGGATGGAAAAACCACTGACGGCTACCGGCGCGCAACCGCGTCCCAATGTGCTGTTTATCAGCGTCGATCAATGGCCCGGGCATTTGTTCGGTTTCGCGGGCAATCGTACTATCGACACCCCAACCCTCGATAATCTGGCGCGTAACGGCGTTTATTATCCCAATGCTTTCGCCGAATGCCCCATTTGCATTCCAGCCAGACGTAGCATGATGACCGGTACATCGCCGCGCAGGCACGGCGACAGACTGTTTCAGCCCGCTTTGCCGATGCCGCCGTTGCCCACTTTGGCGAAAACGTTTGTTAATGCCGGTTATCAGGCGCTGGCCACCGGCAAGTTGCATGTGTATCCGCCGCGCGACCGGATAGGCTTTGAGGAAGCTTTTATCGCCGAGGAAGGCCGCAGCCATTTGGGCGGCGTGGATGATTATGAAATTTTCCTGGCCGAACAGGGACATGCCGGCGAGCAGTTTATGCATGGCATGAGCAATAACGAATACAGCTGGCGCACCTGGCACCTTGAGGAAAAACTGCATGTCACCAATTGGATAACCGCCACGGCGGCCAAGCACATCCGGCGGCGCGATCCCACCCGTCCGGCCTTTTGGCATGTCTCCTATACCCATCCGCATCCGCCGATCACGCCGCTGGCCGCCTATTTTGAGCGCTACCGCCATCGCGACATGGAAAAACCGCAACGGGGAAGTTGGTCGGACCGTGAAAATCTCCCCTATGCGCTAAAAATGGCGCGACAGTTATGGCCGGCGCTAAGCGACGCGCAATATGCCGATATGCGCCGGGCTTTCTATGCGCAATGCACGCATATCGATCATCAAATCCGACTGCTTATCGGCTCGTTGCGGGAAGAAGGCATTCTGGATAATACCGTGATCCTGTTCACCAGCGATCATGGCGACCTGTTGGGTGATCACCACCTGTTCGCCAAGCGGTACCTCTACCAGGGATCGGCACAAATCCCGATGATCCTGGTGGAATGCGCCTCTGCCCCCGAACAGCGCAGGAACCGGATCGACCATCGCCTGGTCGGATTACAGGACATCATGCCGACATTGTTATCGCTGTGCGGTATTCCCGTGCCGGAAAGTTGCGAGGGTTTGTCCATGGCCGGCTCCGTAACCCGGGAGTCTCTGTATTGCGAAGCATTAGGCGGGCCGCTGGCCACCCGAATGATCACCGACGGCCGATTCAAATTGATTTGGTATCCGGCCGGGAATCATTTTCAACTGTTCGACCTGGGCAAGGATCCCCATGAGCTCACGGATATCTACGCCCAGGCGGAATACGGCGACATCGGCGGCGCATTGCGGACGCGATTGCGGCGTGAATTGTATGGCGAAGATCTGCAATGGGTTGACGGCGAGCAGTTTATCGGCTGCGCGGAACCGGCGGTTACTGCGCCGGCCAATCGGGGGTTATCGGGTCAAAGGGGGATCCATTACCCGCCGTTGCCCATGGCAAGCGATCCCGGCCATGTTGTGGGATTCGGTTAGGTTATCCGGCACGCGGGCAATAAGACAATGTGAACTATAACGAGTCTATAATTTAATTCATTCTGGAAGGTAGAGCGATATGACACAAGAACCGACAGCATTGCCGGCGGATGCCGCATTGCATAATGATGAGCTGGCCAGAACATCGTTTAATAAGATTGCCGCGCGATTATTGCCTTTTCTGGTGTTATGTTATTTTTCCGCGTTTCTCGATAGGGTTAATGTCGGTTTCGCCGCCTTGACCATGCGCGGAGATATCGGGTTGTCCGCCATCGTTTTCGGTTTGGGCAGCGGGATTTTTTTCATCAGTTATTTCCTTTTCGAAGTTCCAAGCAATCTCATGCTCGATCGCGTCGGCGCCCGGCGCTGGATTGCCCGGATCATGATTTCCTGGGGAATACTTTCCGCCTGTTCGGCGTTTGTCTGGAACGGTACGTCTTTTTTGGTTATCCGTTTTTTGCTTGGCGCCGCGGAAGCCGGGTTTTACCCTGGTATTTTGGTCTATCTGACCCAATGGTTTCCCAATAAGAAACGCGCGCAGATTATTTCCGTATTGTTGCTGTCCAATCCGCTGGCAACCATCGTCGGCGGGCCGGTATCGGGATTTATTTTGCAATACGGCGCCCATTATGGTCTGCGGGAATGGCAGTGGCTGTTTATCCTTGAATCCATTCCCGCTATAGTGCTGGGGTTTATCGTATTATTCCGACTGCCGGAAAAGGTCGAGCAGGTCCCTTGGCTGACGGTGGATGAAAAAAAGGCGGTCAGGCATGTCCTTGATGTGGATATGCGCGAGCGTCGGCAGACCGCAAAGGTGGCGTTAGCCAATATTTTTTTCCACCCGTATGTATTGAGTCTGGCGCTGGTTTTCCTGGGGATTTCGATGACCAACGCCACGGTGAATTTTTGGTTGCCGCAACTGATTAAAAGTTCGGGATTCTCACTCCTGGCGACCGGTTTTCTGTCGGTTATCCCGTATGTGGCGGCCGTGTTGGCGCTGCTGATCTGGGGCAAACGCTCGGATCGGAAAAACGAACGCGTATTTCATATCATTGCCCCGCTGGCGCTATCCATCGTCGGCATCGCCATTACCGCCGCCGGCCATCAACCCCTGTACAATATCCTCGGGCTGACTATGGCCTCCGCCGGATTGTTTGCCGTGCTGCCGGTATTCTGGACACTGCCGCCGCAATTTATGGTGGGCGCCGCGGCGGCGGGCGGGATCGCGGTGATTAATTCCATCGGTAATCTGGGGGGATTTTTCGGACCTTCGGCCATGGGCTATATCAAGGATATGACAGGCAGTTTTTCCTCAGGTCTGATGGTCAACGTGGTGATGTTATCCGTCAGTCTTATCACGGTTATCCTGTTTTCCTATAAAACGGGCCTTCGACGCCTCAACCGGGCGACGCAACAGTCGCCGAAACCCTGACGGCGGCGTTCCCGCCCAGGCGCGTCTTAACCGCCGTCCTCAAGGCCGCGTAACAGCGGCCGTTTTCCCGTTCCGGTCCTTCGCGCCGCCCGCAGACGAAGCGGTTTCTCAGACGGCATGCGCCGGCGAAAGCCGCTACCCGTAGCGACGATGGCGATGTGTTAATGCTTTTGGCTGTTTTGGCTACCGGTCGGATCACGATCCACCGCTAACTATGCGCATCATCACAAATCCGCTATTTCCCCTTTATGCGCATTGACTGCGCAGCGGCAACAGCGCACCATTATCAAAATACAGAACAATAGTTCTATATACAGAACTAAAACCATACCCTTTCAAATGACTGTGAAGGAACGGAGCAATGACCACTGTTTCAGATAAGCCCCTGACCCGGGGGCGTTGGTTGCATATCATTCCCGCCACGATACTGGTCTATATCGTGGCATACATGGACCGGACCAATATCGCCATCGGCATCGCCGGCGGCATGGAAGAAGACCTGGGCATGGCGGCTTCTTTCGCCGGCCTGGTGGCGGGCATCTTTTTTATCGGATATATCTTCCTGCAGATCCCGGGGGGACAAATCGCCGAGCGCTATAGCGCCAAAAAACTTATCGCGTTCACCATCATCGCCTGGGGCGGTTTTGCCCTATTGACCGGTTACGTGCGCAGTCCCGCCGAATTGCTGATGATTCGCTTTACCCTTGGCGTGGCGGAAGGGGCGGTGTATCCCGCCATCCTGGCACTCATAGGCCATTGGTTCCCCAATGAGGAGCGCGCCAGGGCGATCGCTTATTTTCAAATGAACCTGGCGATTGCATCGATTATCACGGGCCCGCTGTCCGGTTGGCTGATTGAACTGCACGGTTGGCGGATCATGTTTATTGTGGAAGGGGTCTTGTCGCTCGGTTTGCTCTTTGTCTGGCTGCCGCTGGTGTCCGATCATCCCTATCAAGCGAAATGGCTGGACCCCCGTGAACGGGACTGGATCGCGCAAAAACTGGAGCAGGACCGGTTGCTTAGCGTCGGGAATTGCGACAGCAGCGTGAGAGACGTTATCGGCAGTCTCAATCTTTGGAAGCTGGTAGGCATTTACTTTTTGGTCCAGGTGGGTTTTTACGGCTTTGCGCTGTGGATGCCCAATTTGATTAAACATCTTACCGGCAGCGGTATGACCACCGTGGGATTTTTAACCGCGGCGCCCTATGTGTTGTGTGTATTCGGGCAATATTTCATCGCCAAGTGGTGCGACAAAACCCTGAACCGCCGGTTGTACACCGCTATTCCCTTGCTCGGGTTTGCGCTTTGCCTGACTTTGTCGCTGCTCCTGAAAGACAATGTCTGGCTCGCTTACGGCATGATGGTGATTTGCGGCTTCTTCCTGCAAGCTTATGCCGGTCCGTTCTGGACCCTGCCGCCTTTGCTGTTCACGTCCAATGTGCTTGGCGGCGTGCGCGGCACCATCAATGCCCTGGGTAATATCGGCGGTTTTATCGGCCCCTATCTGGTGGGTTTGCTTACGGTCGCTCTCAGCCAGACCGCCGGCTTGTTTGTGTTGGTTTCCGCTTTGCTGCTGGCGGTGGCGCTCCTATTTACGTTGCCGGGCATCACCGCCCGTCCGTTGGGGACGCAACAACCCGCCAAGACGGAAAACGCTCCGCTGCTTAAACATCAAGGAATTGCAAAATGAACCAGAAATGTCATAACGCCCGTGATCTGTGGTCGCAACTCGACGCCCTGCGGATGGGAATGAACTACAGCAAGGAAGATATCAATAAGCCCCAGGTCCTGGTGGACGATTGCTATGGCGAAAGCTATCCGGGAAGTTTCCATCTCAACGCCTTAGGCGATGAGGCGGTGCTGGGGGTGCATGAAAGCGGCGGCCGGGCGGTTCGTCATCATGTTACCGATATCTGTGACGGCTGGGGGCAGGGCCATGACGGCATGAATTACATCCTCGCCTCGCGCGAGGCCATCGCCAATATGGTGGAAATTCATGCGTCGGTGGTGCCTTACGACGCCGGCGTGCTGATTTCCAGTTGCGATAAATCCGTGCCGGCGCATCTGATTGCCGCCGCCCGTTTGGATCTGCCCCTGGTACACATCCCAGGGGGGGCGATGCGCCCGGCGCCCAATATGGGTACCTCCGATTTGGGCGGTTTGACGGCCAAACTGAAGAAAGGAGAAATTGGCGTTCAGCAGGTGGAAGCCATGCAACAGTGCGGCTGCCCGACGGCGGGGGCCTGCCAGTTCATGGGTACCGCCAGTACCATGCAATGCCTGTCCGAGGCATTGGGATTGGCGTTGCCCGGTAGCGCCATCATCCCGTCGACACTGGCGGAAATTCGCCGCGTGGCCCGCGCCGCCGGCCATCAGGCCATGTATCTGGCGGAAAAGAATATCACCAGTCGCAAAATTTTAACGCCCGCCGCATTTGAAAACGCCATTAAGGTACATGCGGCCATCGGCGGCAGCACCAATGCGATGATCCATTTACCGGCCATAGTGCATGAACTGGGATGGGAGTTGAAACCGGCGCTATTCGATAACATTAACAGCCAGATTCCCTACCTGACCAATATCCAGCCGAGCGGCCAATATGTGACCGAGATGTTTTGGTTTGCCGGCGGCGTGCCCATGGTGCAGTGGCTTTTGCGCGACCAGCTTGATTTGGATGTCATGACGGTCACCGGCCGTACCCTGGGCGATAACCTGGAAATGCTACAGCAGTCCGGCTTTTTCACCCGTAACCACGGCTATTTGAGTAACTACCGCGTTGCGCCCGAAGAAGTCATCCGTAAACCGGAAAACGCGACGAAAACCGGATCTATCGCCGTACTGAAAGGCAATATCGCGCCAGATGGCGCGGTGATCAAATATGCGGCCTGCCATCCCGATATGCACCATCATGTCGGCCCCGCCCGGGTGTTCAATTCCGAGGAGGATGCGCAGCAGGCCATTATTCACAACCACATCGAACCCGGCGATGTGCTGTTCATCCGCTATGAGGGACCCAAGGGCTCCGGCGCGCCGGAAATGCTGATGACCACCGACGCCATCGTTTATGATCGCCGGCTGGACGGCAAAGTGGCGCTTATTACCGATGGCCGTTTTTCCGGCGCCACCAGCGGACCTTGCGTGGGGCATGTGTCTCCCGAGGCGGCGGACGGAGGACCTATCGCCCTGGTACGGGACAATGATCTTATCGAGATGGATGTCGCCGGTCGTGCGCTGAATATGATAGGCATCGACGGCCAGCGCCGGTCGCCGGAAGACATTACCCGCGAGCTGGCCTTCCGGCGGGAGCAGTGGGTGAGGCCGGATTACTCCGATCGGCGCGGGGTATTCAGACAATTTACCTTGCACGCCGCATCCCTGATGGCCGGCGCCTATACCGAGTAACAAACCCACCGGGCGTCGCGCACCAGAGGCGCCCGGTCCATCTCTTCGAAAGGAAAAAAAATGTCGAACTTAGCACAGTTTAGCGGCGTCTTCCCACCGGTACCGACCGTGGTTGATGAACAGGGACAATTGGACAAAGCGGGTATGGCGGCCCTGATTGATGATCTTATCGGCAAGGGCGTCAACGGGTTGTTGTTTCTGGGCAGTGGCGGCGAATTTTGCCATATGACCAAAGAACAGCGGTTCGCCGTTGCCGAGTTCTGCGTCCGTCATGTCGCCCGGCGGGTGCCGGTGCTGCTTGGCATCAGCAGTAGCGCCACGACGGAAGCGATTGAGTTCGGCAAGCACGCCGACAGCCTTGGGGTGGATGCCGTTTTGACGTTGAATCCGTATTATGCGCGTTTAACGGACCAGTCAATCTACCGGCATTTCCGCCAAATCGCCGAGAATGTGCGCACGCCGATCATTATCTATAATTTCCCGGCTCTGACCGGCCAGGATATCACTATTGCCGTGCTTAAACGGCTGGCCGCCGATGTCCCCGGTATCATCGGTATCAAAGATACCGTGGACAACATCAGCCACATACGGGAAATCATCAATGAAATCCGGCCGTTGCGTCCTGACTATGTTATCTTTTCCGGATACGACGAGTATATGCTGGACAATCTGATCCTGGGCGGCAACGGCGGCATCCCCGCCACGGCGAATTTCGCGCCGGAAATCACCTGCGGAATTTATCACGCCTGGCGGGACAAGGATTACGCCACCCTGTTCGCGTTGCAACGCAAACTGGCGTCGCTCTCCACTGTCTATAGCCTGGATACGCCCTTTTTCGGCATCGTCAAGCAAGCCATCCGGTTGTGCGGGCTGGATATCTCCACCCAGGTACTGACCCCGGCGCTGCCGGCCGATGAAGAAAAAACGGCCGGGCTTATCACCGTGCTTAAGCGGGCCGGTTTGCGTCTGACGGTTTAAGCGGCGGCGCGGTTGGCGCGCCCATTGGCCGGCGGGCCGTTTGCCGGTATGACACGGCTTCAGCGCAACCGGGCGGAGAGCTTGTGTCCCGCGTCTATCATTAACTGCGCCAGCGATTCCCGTTTATCGTCCGGCATCTGGAACGTGACGCCGGATACGCTCAGCGCCGCCACCACGTTTCCCCGCGAATTGCAAACCGGCACGGCAATGCAACGCACGCCGGGACTGTCCTCTTCATTATCATAACCCCAGCCTCTGGCGCGAATCTGCGCCAGCTCGTTTTTCAACTGGCCGATATCGGTGATGGTGGCCGGGGTATAACGGGCCAACGGCTGGCTGGAGGGCAGCAGCGCATCAAGCTCCTCTGGCGCAAGCCAGGCTATCAATACCTTGCCAAGGCCAGAACTGTGCAGCGACAGGCGTTTGCCTTCCCAACTGCGGATAATGATGGCCTGGGGGCTTTCCACTTTAAGCAGATAAATGGGCGCCGCGCCCTCCAGCACTCCGAGATGGCAGGTCAACCCGGTGGAATCCCTGATTTCCTCTAAAATGGGCAGGGCGATTTTTTTGATATCATATTGTTCGGCGGCTTTGTTGCCCAATTCGTACAGGCGCAGTCCAAGATAAAATTTGTCTTTATCCTGGCGCAGCAGGCCATGCGCCAGCATGCCATTCAATAGCGATGACGCGCTGCTCTTGGCGATACCGACGTTCTGATAAATCTGGGTAAAGGTCGCGCCCTGGGTCTGCGAGAGGTAATCGCAGATGCGCACGACTTTATCAAGGGCAGGGACAGGCGTTGTAATCGATTTCATAGGCTAATCAGCGACTCATCCGTTTTTTTCTTTTGTGAATCGCCAGTATACCCGTTTGCCTACCCGAAGGCAGTCTTCGTCAGGCGGCCTTTGCGGTTGCTATTAATCGATAAGCCCGTGTTCGTCGTAAAACGGCCAGGGGCCATCGAACCGGCCGATAGGACAATAGTGCGTGACGATGCCCTGGTCCTGACGCCAACGGTGCAGCAGCAATCCGGGCGGCTCCAGTACGAAGTTGGCCGGGCCGTCCGGCGAAAAATCCGGCGCCACTTGATGCGCAAGGCCCGGCGCGCTGCACACCGGGGTGCTTCCCAGCCGCGTGACCATGAAGCGATGTACATGGCCGCAAAGCAGCAGCTCGACCTGCGGCGCGCCGGCCAGCAAATGCTGAAGTGGTCGGGTATCGCGCAGATTCTGCCGATCCATATGGCCGATTCCGCTATAAAACGGATGATGGTGCAGCATCACCACGGTGGGTTTTGCCGGCAAGGCGGCCAATTGCCGCTCTAACCATTCCAGCCGCTCGGCGCACAACGCTCCCCAGGGTTGTCCGGGGACGGTGGAGTCCAGACCTATCAATCGCAGTGGGAACCGGTCCGTCGTCCAGTGGAGAAACGCTCCCTGGCAAGGCAGCCAGTCTTTATCGGCAAAGGCCTGACGAAACGCCGCGCGATCATCGTGATTGCCGGGAATGGCGAACCAGGGGGCGGACAGGCGGTCTAGCGCCCGGCGCGCTTCGGCATATTCTTCCGGGCGACCGAAATCGGTCAAATCGCCGGTAACGACCACCGCGTCGGCAAGCGGCGTCAGTGCGTTGATTTGGGCCACGCCGTTTTTCAGCGCGCCAAGGGTATCCACTTTGCGGTATGACAGCCGGCCGCCGGCCTTGATGTGCAGGTCGCTTATCTGGACCAAAACAAAACTTTTTTTCAACTACGGACTCCTCAAGAAAAAGGATCGATACGAAACAAATCCGTGACGGCGGCGTGCAGCCCCACCCGCTGACCCGGCGACCAGCACTCTCGCGCGGGGCAGTCCACCAGTATCGGGCGCTCCTGGCCGGTGTTGACCTGTACCCGCTGAGTCTGGCCGAGAAAGGTGCTGTGCAGGACATTGCCGCTTATCAGCGCGCCGTCGTTGTCCCCCAGGCGGAGGTTTTCCGGGCGGCAATAATAGGCGCCGGTAGGCAATGACAGGCGGTTAATCGCACCAACGAAATCCGCGACGAAGGTCGTGGCGGGGCGCTGATAAATGTCGCGCGGCGTACCTATCTGCTCAATACACCCGTGCCGCATCACGGCGATCCGATCACCCAGCGCCATGGCTTCTTGTTGATCGTGGGTCACATAAATCGATGTGATTCCCAGCCGGCCAAGCAGCGTGCCGATATCCTCGCGCAGTTTCTCGCGCAATTTGGCGTCCAGCGCCGCCAGCGGTTCATCGAACAACAGCACCCGTGGCCGTGCCGCCAGCGCCCGGGCTAGTGCCACCCGTTGTTTCTGCCCGCCGGACAATGCCTGCACTTGTCTATCGGCGAAGTCGCCTAAATCCACCATCGCCAGCATTTCCGCCGCCCGGGCGCGGATTTCCGCTGCCGGGAGGCGTTGGATACGCAATCCATAGGCCACATTGCCCATCACATCCAGGTTGGGAAAGAGCGCATAGCTCTGAAATACCATGCCGACGTTGCGTTTCTCAATGGGCAGCGCGGAAACATCTCGTTCGTCAAACCATATCTTTCCTCCCGGATCGCTGCGCTCCAGTCCGCTGATGATTCTCAGGGTCGTGGTTTTACCGCAGCCGGACGGGCCAAGCAGCACCAGATTCTCCCCAGGGCGGATATCCAGGTCCAGCGGGCGGAGCGCCACATGGTCGCGATCAAATGTACGCGCGCAGCGGCGCAGGCGGATCCCGACAGGTTGTGTCATATCGCTTTTCCTTGATGTTTCGCCGCCTGCGCGGCGGGACGGCCGAGAAAATGCAACCCCGCCAACAACGGGATCAGCATGATCAAAAACAGCGTCGTGTAGGCGGAGCCGATCTCCAGCCGCAAAGAGGCATAGCTGTCGGCCAGGCCCACGGGCAGGGTCTTGGTCAACGGGGTATGCAGCATCCAGGTAATATTGAATTCGCCCACCGACAGCGTCACCACCATAAAGGCCCCGGCGATGACCCCGGACAGACAATTGGGCACCACCACCGTCAGAAAACGGCGCAAGGCCCCCGCGCCAAGACTGGCGGCGGCTTCCTCCATCTGGCGCATATCCACCGCTTTCATCACGGCCAGTACCGGACGTACCATAAACGGCAGTGTGAACAAGACATGGCCTATTAAAATAAACGTCCAGCTTTGTCGTAAAACGGAAAATCCGCCATAAACCAGCAACAGTCCCAGCGCCGTGGCCAGCCCCGGCACCGCCACAGGCAGCATCAGGCACTCTTCGATGACGGCGGCGAACCGCGTTGAACTTTGCGACAGCCCCCAGGCGGCGGGGACGCCCAGCGCCACGGTACACATAAGGCAGGCCAGGGCGATGATCAACGACAACCAAAACGTCGGCGCATACATCCCCCAGACTTCCCCTATCCAGCGCAAGGTCAGCCCGCTTCTAAGCCCGATAAAATAGTTTTCGGTAAAACCCGCCATCACCGACATGCCCACCGGTACGATCAGGAACAGGCAGACCAGCAAGGTTACGGTGCATTGCAGCCATAGCAGCGGCCGGTTCATAGGGCGGCCTCCGCGGTCACCGTGGTGAAACGGCGCGCCAGCAGCAATGCCGCCCAGGTCACCAGGCCCAGCAGTACCGACAACGCCGCCGAGGTGGCGAAATTGGCATAATTGGTAAATTCTCCATAGATCGTCAGCGGCAACACGTTGAGATCGGTACCGAGGGTGAACGCGGTGCCGAAGGCGCCCATGCAGGTCGCGAAGCACAATGCGGCGCTGGAGAACAGCGCCGGCGCCAGCCCCGGTAAAATCACGTCCGCCGCAATTCGCCAACTGCCGGCGCCCAGCGAACGCGCGGCCTCTTCCAGGTTGCGATCCAGTTTGCCGCAAGCGGCGGTTAGCGTCATGATGACACGGGGGAGAGAGAAATAAAGATACCCGAGAAACAGGCCCGTCATGCTGTAGGCGAAAGTCCAGCGTTCATTGGTCAATGCCATGCCCAAATGGGCGAACAGGCCTTGCCGTCCGCCAAGCATGATAATCAGAAAACCGACCACTACCCCCGGCAACGCCAGGGGAAAGGTGAGAAGCGCCAACAACAATCCCTTGCCTGGGAAGCGCCGACGGGCGAGAAAAAACGCCACTATCGTGGCGATCGCCACTGTCGCCAGCGCCACGGCGATGGAAAGCAGCAGGGTGGCAACCAGACTTTGCAGGTATCGCGGGTGCGTCAATACAATCCAGTAGGCGTTTTGCCGCGAGCTATTGTCCAGCGTGGTACCCAGCGCCACCAGATAAGCAAAGGGTATCAGCCAGAAGGCGCAGAATACCGCGAGCGCCGGCGCCAGGGCGAACCCGGCGGCGCGCGGCAGGCGGAATCGGCGCCGGCGCCGGACCGGATTGCCGAACCCCGGCGCGGCGATTTGCCGGGAAAACGGCATCACTTCACCTCACTCATATAGCGTGCCGCAAAGCCTTTTTGCGCCTCCGCCATTTGCTGATAATTCACCGTGCGGGCGCGGGCATAGTCGCTGTCCGGCAGAAACTGCGCCTTGGCGGCGGCGGACATGGCGCTTTGTCGCACCGGGCGCAGCCAAGCGTTGGCCCAGATGGCCTGGCCGCGGTCCGAGAGCACATAATCAATCACCTTTTTGCCTTCTTCGGCATGCGGCGCGTTCTTCACCAGGCTGATGACATAGGGAACCTGGATACTGCCTTCTTTGGGAATTACAAAGACGACATGCGCGTGATCTTTGTAGCGGGCGCGGTAAGCGTCGAAATCATAATCGAGCAGAATAGGGATTTCGCCGGACAGCACGCGGGCATAAGATGTTTGTTTCGGGACGATTGGTTCGTTTTTGATCAGTTTTTTGAAATAATCGATGCCCGGCGTGAAGTTATTCAATGTACCGCCTTTCGCCAGGTTGACCGCCACGGCGGCGGCATAGCCGACAAAAGCGCTGGCCGGGTCGAGATACCCCACCATGCCTTTATATTCCGGTTTGAGAAGATCATCCCAGGACTGAGGGACCGGAGCGCCGTTCAGCGCATCGACGTTAACCATAAAGCCGATGGTGCCGGAGTGTATCGCCACCCATTTACCGTCGGGATCCTTCATGTCCGCGGGGATAGCGTTCCAGCCCGCCGGGCGGTAAGACGCCAGCACGCCGGTTTTCGCCGCCTGGATGCCAAAGGTCACGCCGAGATAAACCACATCCGCCACCGGATTGGCGCGTTCGGCCACCAGTTGGGCCAACGCCTGGCCGGAGTTTTTGTTGTCCGGCGGCACGACGATGCCGGTATCCCGCTTGATGGCGGCAAGCTGAGCCGCCCAATCGGCCCATTCCGGCGGACAGTTATAGCAGATGGCGGTAGCCGCCCGGGCTTGCGCGGACAGCACCATGGCGCCGGCCAGGCAAAGTGATGCAAGAACGGAGGTTTTCATGACGTTTCCCCAATGGTGGTACGATGGTTGAGAGGGGCCGCGGCGATACTTTCGCCATGGCGAAGGGTGAAATCAAGAATTCGCGACGCGGCATTCCCGCCGGCCAACAGCGCCATCAGGTTTTCTATGGCTGCTTCGCCCAGCATGCGGCGCGGCTGGACCACCGAGCAAAGCGACGGATACACCATTTCGCCGAGCGAGATGCCGTCGAACCCGACAATGGACAACTGCTCCGGTATGCGATAACCGATGCGTTGTAAACTGCCGATGGCGCTAAGCGCCAGCATGTCGTTGGAACACAGCAGGGCGGTCAGTGCCTGCGCCCCCGATAGCCAGGGCCGGAGCATATCGACTTCCACACGCGTGTGGTGCGCCATCTCAATCAACGGCAGCGGGACGACGTTTTGTTCTTCCATGGCCTGGCGATAGCCCAGGTATCGCAGGCGGGCGCGATCGGATTGCCGCACTGGCCCGGCCGCCATACCGATGCGGATATGGCCGAGGGATAATAGATGGCGTGTCGCCTGGTACATTGCCCGTTGATTGTCGACGCTGACGGTAGCGAATCGGCAATCAGCGGCGGGATTATGCACTAACACCACGGGCAGGCTTTCCCGCTCCAGTAACGTCAGGCATTGGCTGTGCCGGGCGTCGGCCACGGTAAGCACCAGACCGTCCACCCGATGGCGGAGCATCTGTTCCAATACCACGGATTCACGCGCCGGATCGTAATCGGTGGTGGCCACCATCAGCGAATAGCCGTGCAGGCGCGCAGTGTTCTCCATCCCCTGCAACTGTTCGCTGAATACCGGATTGGCCAGTGTGGGTATCATCACGCCGAGGATTCGGGTGGACTGGGTCCGCAACTGGCGCGCCACATAGTTCGGTCTAAACCCCAGGGTTTTTGAGGCGGCATAGACCTTTTGGCGGGTGGCCTCCCGAACCTTATCCGGGTCCGAAAAGGTTCGGGCGGCGGTGGCGCGCGATACGCCGGCCAGTCGGGCAACACTCAATAAATCCGTCATCGCCACTCCTTGCGCATGTTTGCGATCGATCTCATTTGGCCGTCAGCCTAGGCAGAGAAGATGTCATTTTCATGAAATGGAGATGAAGAAAAGATGTCGCCGATAAAAGATGTCGCCGGTCAGGACGCGCTGCCGTTCACCCGTGACCTTATTCAGGCTGGTTGCTCAGGGCAGGCCAAATCCATTGATTTCCCGCAGGTGTGGGGCGGCTCAAGCAGGCTTTGGCGCGTGGTATTACCATGTCGGCCGCCGGCCATTTCGTTTTGCCGCGCGGTTGCGCCGTAAAAGAGGGCTTGATTTGGAAATGATCATTCTCTAATATGGTCGGCATGAAGACGACAAACCCCTTATCAGTGCCGCGCTTGCCGGGAAGACCCCGCGAATTCGACGCGGAAGCAGCCCTTGACGGCGCTCTCCAGGTATTTCGCGAGCGCGGCTATCATGCGACATCCATCCCTGATCTTTGCCAAGCCATGCAATTATCTGCTGGTAGCCTATACAAAGCGTACAAGGATAAACGCAGTCTGTTTCTGGCCGCTTTCGACCGTTATGTCCGCCAACGCCATACCCAATTGCGGCCGTTGCTGGAGAGGCAGCCCACGGGACGCGCCAAGATCGGAACCCTGTTGCAATTTTATGCCGAGTCTTCTTTCGGCAGCGAGGGGCGGCGAGGCTGCCTGGTGGCGGGCAGCGCCGCCGAACTGGCCACTTATGACGATGAAATGGCGGCGAGGGTCGTTGGGGCATTGCAGGATCTTGAGTGTCTGCTGGCTAAACTTATCCGCCAGGGACAAGCCGACGGCTCCATTGCCGATGGCGTGTCGGCCGATGACACCGCCCGTACCCTGCTATGTGTGGTGCAGGGCATGCGCATTATCGGCAAACTTGGCAAAAGCCGCGAAGGAATGTTATCAGCGGCGCAGGCCGCGCTATGTTTGCTGTGATTTTTTTAGGGTTAATTAGGAAACAATCATTTCCTATTCTATTCGTCAGGTTCCGGCACGCATGGCCGTTTAGGAGAGGAGGGGACTTATGACCAGAGAAAGAACGGCGGCGCAACCTGTCGCTCAGTGGGTTGACGCCGGGCCGGCGTCGCGTCCGGTGGTCGGGCTGCCTGGATTTACCCATCGGTTCGCCACCGTTGAGGGCATCCGGCTGCATTATGTCATCGGCGGTAAAACCGACGGGGATTGGCTGGTACTGGCCGCCGGTTTTCCGGAAAGCTGGTATGCCTGGCGCTATGTGTTGCCGTTGCTGGCGGCGCATTTTCGGATTATCGCGCCGGATCTGCCCGGACAGGGCGATTCCGATCGCCCCGCCGCCGGTTACGACACGCAATCGCTGGCCGGGGTGTTGCATGGGTTATTGCAGCAGTTGACGCTTCGCCGCTATTATCTGGCGGCCCATGATGTCGGCGCCTGGGTCGCCTGGTCCTATGCCGCGCTTTATGGCGATGAAGTACGCCGGCTGGCGTTACTGGATGCCGGTATACCGGGCGTCACGTTACCGGAAAATCTACCGGCCGGACCGGAACGTGGTTGGCGCACCTGGCATTTTGCTTTTCATCAGATAGCCGATCTTCCTGAAACGCTGATCAGTGGTCGTGAACGTGAATATCTCAATTGGTTTTTACGGCGTAAAGCGGCTGATCCCGGCGCCTTTAACGATGAGGCTCTGGAAGAATACCTGCGGGTGTTTGTCAAAGAGGGCGGATTGCGCGCCGGACTGGCCTATTACCGGGCTGCGGAGGTATCGGCCCGGCAGAACCAGGCGCAAAAGGCGGCCGGCAAATTGCGCATGCCGATGCTGGCCGTCAGCGCCGACCAGGGTTCTATCACCGATATGGCCGGACCGCTCAGACCTTTTGCCGAGAATGTGCGTGGTGTGGTAATAGCCCATTGCGGCCATTTTATACCGGAGGAACAACCGGCGGCGCTGGCAGGGGAACTGCGGGCGTTTTTCCGCGCGTGACCCACCGCCGAAAAGCGGTTTGCGCGACATTTGCCCAGAGAAAAAGAGAGGCGTGCGGGTCAGGAACGCTGAGATAAAAAAACGGGCCAGGGTAGGCCCGAATGATGAAGACAATAGCAATGCGTTCTAATGGACGCACCTTAAAGGATTCGCCGCAACGCGGCAAACTTACTGATCATCTCTGCGAAGCTCCACGCAAAATCCGAAATTCATTTTATTCAATGAAATTTGTTTATATTAAGTTGAAAAAACATTATCGGGGTAGAGAGGGTAATGCGATGCTGTCGTGCGTCTTGTCGCAGCTCGGATAGCGGCGGCGAGCGAATATCGCACATAGACTCGTTATACTTCAATCTGCCTCTTTGTTGGCTGCGCTCGCTCACCCCCGTCACATCGTGATCCAGGTTTCTGAGATTTGCCCACTTGCCGTCGCGATGCAACTCGAAGTATTTCGAGTATACGATGATCGCTAAAATTATATTTTTTGACATTCATACTGTGATTTATTTTGCAGTGTTTCTTTAACCTGCCGGGTTGATTTCTCACTCGGAGAAACCTTGATGTTTAACATTATCTGGTAAATTCAAAGCATACTATTCTCGCTTTTGGTCGTTATCTTAAAATGAATGCTGATTGTCCCCTTGCCGGTGCCAATGGGTTTCCGATAAATTTGCCGCCGCTGATCGTCGCAGTGCGACCTGAAGTATGACGAGTGGGTATACGGATCTTTTTACAACAACAACATCACCACCACAATAGGAAAACTGAGAGGCCAGGTAAAAGCGATTAATACCGCGCACAGGGCGCGTATTTTCCACGATGGATCACAACTCACCCGGTAGGTAATGATACCGGAGATGGCAACGCCCAGGGAATAAATTAATTTGATATAATCCCAGCCCGTGATCAGTTCAATATCCATTTTATTCCCGTCATATTCCAAGTCGCCTCTCTGTAGGCCGCGCTCGCTCGCCCCGTTGCAGCGTTGATTATGCTGCTGGGGACTTCTTTGCTTGCCGCCGTGATGCAACTCGAATTAATCAGAGTATACACGGTTTTCATTACCCGCTTGATTGATTACAGTCCGTTATTCGTTAGGCTTTACATATCCCAGACCGTACTCGTCTCAGGTCATGTCGTCTCTTTATTGGCGGGCTGCTAGCATGAAGGATTCACCGTCCGCTCGCCGCCCTCTTGCAATGCGGATATTGGGGTTGAAATCAGAACATCAAGCAACGCGCGGGTCCGCGAAACGGGGACAATGCATCTGGACAAGACCGGCTTTTAATCGATCAAGAAACAAAACAGGCTTATGATACCAAGGGCGATAGCCAAAGCGGATATGACATTAACGTCCTGATTATTCAGATACATGGTCGCCTCCTCATGCTGTTGGAAAACATCATGGGGCTTTTCCACCCGCCGGGTTGTGACTTACTGTGCAAATTTGTAAATTTCCATTTTATACTTGTCATACTTCTCGCTGCCGCTTTGTTGGCCGCGCTCGTTCACCCCGGTCACAGCGTCATCTCTGCGCGCGGGGACGATGGGAGGCACCCCGCCTCTCGCCGGAGGCCCGATGTTGGCGGTTCACATACGTTCCCGGCGAATGTGCCATTGTCTTGCCGTGGTGATGCAACGCGAAGTATTCAACGTGTATCTTTCATCTCGCGGCGCAAAGGACGGCGCCCAAGCATCGCCATCGTATGCCTGTTATCCGGCTAAGCCTGGAACCGCTTTTTCACCCATTCCCTCGCGCGCTGGATGTGCAAGTACAGTGCCGGGATCAAAATGATCCCGACCGCCGTCGCCGCCAGCATGCCGCCAAAAACCGTGATACCAATAATTCGACGACTCATGGCGCCGGCGCCGCTGGCGAATACCAGCGGCATCACGCCCAAGATAAAGGAAACCGCGGTCATCATGACGGCGCGAAAGCGTTGATGGGCGCCATCGCGAGCGGCCTGGGCAATCTCGGCGCCTTCCTCGCGCCGCGTCTTGGCGAACTCGACGATGAGAATGGCGTTTTTCGCCGACAGCCCAATCAGTAGCACCAAGCCAATCTGCGCATACACATCATTGGAAAATCCCATCGCCCGTAATCCCGCCACGGCGCCGGCGATGGCGAAAATAACTGAGAGCATGACCGCCAGCGGAATACTCCAGCTTTCGTATTGCGCCACCAGAAACAGATAAGCGAAAATCAATGCCGCCGCGTAAATGTACACCGCCTGTCCACCGGCCTGCTGTTCCTGCCAGGACATGCCGCTCCAGGCATAACCGTAGCCGGCGGGCAAATGTTGTCGCATAAGGTGTTCCATGACCTGCATGGCCTGGCCGGAACTGACGCCGTCGGCGGCCGAGCCGCTGACCGATACCGCGGGAAACTGATTGAAATTACTGATAACCGGCGCGCCCAGGACAGGCATTGTCCGTACCAGATTGGCCAACCGCACCAGCGCGCCATTGTCGCTGCGAACCGTAATTTGCCCGATTTGTTCCTGGCGCTGGCGAAAGGTCATGTCGTTTTGTAATTGAACGTGAAACAGCCGGTTATTCCGGGTGAAATCGCCGACATTGGCGCCCCCCATGGCGGTTTGCAGCGTGGTGAAGATTCGGCTTACCGGTACCCCCAGCAAAGCCGCGCGATCCCTGTCGATGCTCAGGCCGATTTCCGGTACCGTGGCGCTGAATGTGGTGAAGACGCGGTTAAGCCGGGGGGATTGATTGGCGGCCAGAATCACCGCCCCGGCCACTTGCGCTAATGCCTGGGGCGATTGTCCTTCCAACGCCTGAATACGAAGATCGAAACCGGCGGCGCTACCCAGACCGCTGATTGCCGGGGGGTTAAACGCCATGATCATGGCGGACGGAATGGCCGACAGGTTGGCCTGGACTTCAGACAAAATCTTATCGACCGGCGGCCGTTCGCCCCAGGGTTTGAGCATAACGAAGGCCAGGCCGGCATTGGCGGCATTGCTGCCGCTAAGCAAACTGAATCCGGTGATCTCTATCAGATTCGCCACCGCCGGATTGCCCGCGATCTGCCGATAGACCTGATCCATAACCCGTTGGGTGCGTTCCAGCGAGGCGCCGTCGGGAAGTTGAATGTTCACAAAAAAATAGCCTTGGTCTTCCTCCGGTAAAAAAGAGGTGGGAAGCCGGCTGTAGCCGAACCAGGTGGCGGCGGCCACCGCCAGCAGCACGACGATGACGGTGGCCGACCGTTTGCCGGTTGCCATGGCCAGGGTGACGTACCCGTCTCGTATTCGGTTCAACGTTCTATTGAAAGCGCCGAAAAAACCTCCGCTGGCCGGCGCGCGACGCGTTATCAGCGCTGCACACAGCGCCGGCGTCAATGTTAAGGCGGTAATGCTTGAGAGGATAACCGCCGCTGACAGGGTAACGGCGAACTGGCGGTACAATTCGCCGGTAATGCCCGGCAGCATGGCGATAGGCGCGAATATCGCCATCAGCACCAGCGTGGTGGCGACGACCGGACCGGCTATCTGCCGCAACGCCTGGCCGGTGGCCGCTTGCGGCGAAAGCTCGGGATGTTGCTCCAGCAGGCGTTCGACATTTTCCACAACCACAATAGCGTCATCCACCACCACGGTAAGCGCCAGGATAATCGCAAACAGGCTTAATGTATTGGCGGAATAACCGAACCCGTACAACACCGCGAAGGTACCGAGGAGTGAAACCGGAATCGTCAGCGCAACGATAAAGATGGCCCGCAGACTTTGCAGGAACAGATAGACCACCGTCAGCACCACCGTCAATGTCAAGGCCAGTGAAATGAGAATCTCATCAATGGTGGCGGTGACCGTGGTGGTGGAATCGTACTCTATCGAATAAGCCATGTCGTCGGGAAAGTCGCGGGCCAGCCGGGCCATTTCCGCCTTTACCGCGCCGGCCACTTCCAACGCATTGGATCCTGGCGTCGGGTAAATGGCCAAAAAAGCGGATTCCGCGTTATTAAGGGATGAATTGACCTGATAATTTTGTGCGCCGAGATCCACACGCGCCACATCGCCGAGCCTGACCATCCCGCCCTGTTCGTTGGTGCGGATGATGATCCGGCTGAACTGCTGGGCGTCCTGCAGGCGCCCCTGGCCGCTGATAGTCAGGGTTTGTTGTTGTCCGGCGGGGGCGGGGGCCGAACCGATTTGACCGGCCGCCGCCTGGATATTTTGCTGCTGCAACGCCTGGACGATATCCTGCACGCTGATGTCCAGCGACTCCATACGCTGCGGATCCAGCCACACGCGCATGCTATAGTCGCGTGCGCCGAAAATCTGCACATCCCCCACACCGTCGATCCGCGCCAGGGCATCTCGCAGGCGCAGGTTGGCATAATTGCTGAGAACCAAATTGCTCAGGGTTCGTTCGGGGGAGAATACACTGACCCCCAGCAGTATGTTCGAGGCGCGCTTGCGTACCGATACGCCGTTGTTCAAGACTTCTGCCGGCAATTGCGCGCTGACTTGCGAAAGACGATTCTGGACTTCGACTGCCGCCATATCCGGATCGGTGCCGCTGGCGAAGGTCACATTCAATTGATAGCCGCCGCTGTTGGCGCTATTGGATTCCATATACAGCATGTGTCCGACCCCATTGATCTGCGCCTCGATGGGGGAGGCCACCGCTTCCGCGACATCTCGAGCGCTGGCGCCGGGATAGAGCGCGGTCACCGAAACCACCGGCGGGGCGATATCGGGAAATTGCTCCACCGGAATGACTTTAAGGGCCGTCAGGCCGACCAGCATGATGACGATCGCGATGACCATGGCGAATTTAGGACGCCGGATGAAAAAAAGCAGCATGGGCGGGCCTCACTCCTGTATCGCCGGCACGGCGGCCGGATTGTCCACATCCGGGCCTTCCGGCACTGCCGGGACGGGATTAACCGCCATCCCGGGCCTAACGCGCTGTAATCCTTCGATAATGACCCGATCGCCCGCCGCCAACCCCTGCGTAATCTCGTACTCCTGATCAAACTGGCCGCCAAGCTTCACCGGCCTGACCTCCACCTGATCCCGTTTATCCACCAGCAAGACGAAAAAGCCCTGGCGGTTTTGCTGCAACGCGGCGATAGGCGCCAATACCACGGGGGTAACATGCTCCGACGTCAGCGACACATTGACAACGCCGCCGGGCAGCAGTAAATGCCGCGGATTGGGGAAACGGGCGCGCACGGTTACCGTCCCGGTCCGGCCGTCAATCCGGTTATCCACGGATTCGAACACGCCCGATTCGGCATATTGCCGACCGTCAGCCAGTTGCAGGCGAGGGGTATAGCCGCTGTCGGCCAGGTTGTCGGCGTCGACATGCGGCCGACCGGCCGCCTCCAGGTAATCCCGTTCGTTAATGGCGATGGCCACCCGTATCGGATCCAACTGCACCAGATGCACCAGAGAGCCGCTAGCCGGATTCACCAGGCTGCCTATGCTGAAATGGCTATGGCCGATGCGCCCGGCAAATGGCGCGGCGATGCGGGTGTAGCCCAATTGTAACTGCTGGATGCGCAGATTGGCCTGCGCCTGCGCCTGCGCCGCATCGGCGCCGTCGCGCTGAGCTTGCGCGGCATCCACGTCCGCCCGGCTGACGGATCGCTGATCCCCAAGCCGTTGCAACCGGGTCAAATTGAGCTGGGCATGACGCGCCGCGACCCGGGCGCTGTCGAGTTGCGCTTCAGCCTGGGCCACGGCGGCTTGATGCAAGGCGGGATCGATTTCAAAGAGGATATCTCCAGCCTTGACCATCTGGCCGTCGTTAAAATCCTGCTTGGCGATAAAGCCTTCCGTGCGGGTAATGATATCCACGGCTTTAATGGCTTCGACGCGGCCGAGATAATAGAGCGAGTGCGGCGGAAGCCTTTTTTCAATAACCGCGACGGTCACCGCGGGCAAAGGTTCGGCCCGCACGTTAAAAACAACGTAGAATGACAGTAAGATCAGTAAAGAATAACGTCCTGGCGTGATGCGGTTAAAAAGCTGCATGGTGTTGTCCGATATTGATTGTGGTGTTTTCGCCGATGACAGCCATACCCGTTATCGTTTTTATCGCTCCTTGGGAACCATCAATGGGTATTCACCGCCGCTTCAGGCGTTGACGGCTCGATTTTGTTATCTATACGTTGCAGCATATAAGGGTAGAAAGGGTTAGATGAGAGCCGCATTAATGAATCCAGTCCAACCACCAGCACCGAGCGTTCTCCGCGGGCGGCAAAGGCGCCGAGGCTGATACCGTACTGATTCCGCGGATTCGGATAACGGCCGTACAGCGAATCGCTGGTGGGAAAAGGCAGCGCCACATGGGACAGCGAGAAGATATCCGCCGGATATTCGATTCCCAGTGGCTCTATGGTTTCCACCGTTTCTCCCGCCAATACGGTCTTGGCCACCGTATCAAGGCTATGGGGGGAGACATTGGTCACCACGGTCGTGGTATAACGGCGCGGCGGGGGGGGCAACACCCTGGAAAGCGCGGTGTAGGACGATGACCGGAGCAGGGGGCCGAAGCTTTCCGCCTGGTTGAGATCGAACAACACCACCTCGCTGCCATTGGCGGGCAAGTGATCATAGAGCGCGGTGATAATTGCCCGGGTGCTGACTGTTGAATCCATCAGGGACTGGAAAGTCAGAATCGGCGGCAAGGCCGCCAGCCGGCCATTACGGGCATCGCGGGCAATTTGCTGTTGCAATACCTGGGTCAGCTCGTAGGATTGCCGCGCGGCATTGACCGGAAATGAATTGTATTTAAACGGGTTGAATTCCGGTACGATCCCGAGCCAGGCGGCTTTGGCGAAAGCAGGAAAAAAAGCCGGCCAGCCGGCGATACCGGCGAAACGGGCAAAACGGGTCACGCCTATCATGGGGGAAATCAGTATCACCCGGGAAGGCTTGGCCAGGTTGGGATTATCCAGTGAATCCAGGGTATACTTCATGGCCAGCGCGCCGCCATTGGAAAATCCGACGATATGCAGCGGCAGGTCAGCGCCGCTGAGTATTTTGGCCTCGCGCACCGCAAGGCGGGTGGCGGCTGTCCAATCCGGCCATTTGGCCTGGGTCAGCCCGGCCGGCACCGTGCCGTGACCCGGCAACCGGATGCCCACGGCCACATAGCCGCGCCGGCGGTAATTTTCGGCTATATGTCTCAGGCTATAGGGCGTATCGGTCAGTCCATGGAGTAAAACCACCGCGCCGCGAGGCGCGCCATCCGGCATCATGATGTATGACCGATTCCAATCGGTGGCAAAGTGTCCCGGATAGATTGGACTGCCGGAATAATAACGATTGAGTGGTGTTTCTACCGCCGGCTGCAGCTTATCGGTGACATTTTCCCGCACGCTTTGGAATAAGGCATCTTCCGCCTGGATGTAATCGTCCCAACTGGATCTGTCGATATCACTCGCTGTCATATCATCGGGAACATAGGTATGCCAAAGTTGTAGTTGCGGCCCGCTTTGCGTTTGATAAACCCTTACGCTAAATACCGCGACAATAAAAATCACCAGAACCCAGATACAGCGGATCAGCCATTTTTTTACGGCCTTAATCGACATAATGGATTACCCCTGTTAATGACAAAGCCATCGATACACGCCATACTTCGCGTTGACTTTATGTTTACAGCGCCTGCCCCAGTCATGGCGTCGTCCATGCTCCTGGGAAAGCATGAGAAATATCCAGTCTCTCATCGGCGGCCCGTCGTTGACGGTTCATCATCGTTCCCGACGAATTTGTCGCTCTACTTGTCGCCGCGGTACGACTCGAATGCGTTAATGTCTATGTGAAATATAACCTGCGCGGCATGACAATTTAGATTTAGCGCACTTTTATCGAGTCATACCGCGTGGTATCGGGATGCTATCTCAACCGAGGGTTAGCGCGGTCCGCTGCTTTTCTCCAAAGCGGCCTAACCCGGCGGGTGGGTCAGCGCGGAGAAACCGTGGTGGTGCTCCCGTTCGTGGCGATAGCGACGCGCTGTCCTACATGGAACTGGCTGGTTCCCTGGGCCTGGACCACGATAATGGTGCTTCCGTCATCGCGGCGGATTTCCAGTTCCACGCCGCTACTGCGATTAGCGGCATTTTGAATGCCGGCGCCGGCGGCGGCGCCACCCACGGCGCCGGCGGCGGTGGCCAGGCTCCGTCCCCGTCCGCCCCCGACGGTATTCCCCAAAAATCCGCCTACCACGCCGCCGCCGATGGTGCCCAGGGCATTTTTGCCGTCGCCGCCCTGGATAGTGACCGGACGAACCGAAATCAGGGTGCCGTAGGTTACCGTCTGGATCTGCCGTGCTTGCGCCGCCGTAAAGGTATCGCCGGAGGATGTGCGGTTAGCGGCGCATCCGCTTAATAATGCCATGGTGATCGCAATAACAATGCCGTTTCGCTTCATAATAATCCTCGGTGATATTTCCCTTTGCCCGTGAAGGGGGGTGAACCCGCCTGTGACAAAGGGCAAATATTATTGACCGCGTTGCGGATGTGAAGATATGCGCTATCCAGCGCCAACCCTTATACATAACGTCATATTTTCGCTAGCTGCATTCACTCACGACAAATGTGCCGTTCGCCTGCCGCCGCGATGCGACTTGAATTATTGAGAAGATATCTTTCTTTTGCACGAGAAATAAATATTAATAGTTTTCAATTTATAAAAAATAATAATCAAATTAATTTTTTAATTTTGATAAAAGGAACCCTCCTTACTTGATGGTGGTTTATGTATTTCTCATACCAGAAAGAAAATGAGCCAGCGGGATTACCCTGCCTATACCCTGCGCCACTCAAGCCGCATTGCGGCGACAAGGGAGCGAGCCCCCAGAAGCGTGGCCGACTATGTGACCGGGGTGAGCGAGCGCGGCCAACAAAGAGGCAACGGGTAGTATGACGAATCTATTTTCATAATAATCGACGGAAACGATATCCGGCAAGCCTATTTTGATAAAAAAATGGCTCAGCCGCAAAATGCGCCGGAATAACTATGGCAATGATTTCACTCATGCGCGCGGGAAAAAACGGCTTGTTCGATAAATGGGACCGTCGATGGGAATAGTGACTGTCGGTGATGGAAAATGGCGGGAAACAAGTAGCGTGGGTACAGCCGCCGTCGTTGGACGGGACATTCTTTGCTCCCCGAGATAAGTTTTAGCTGCGAATTTCTTTATTGACCCAGTCGGCGATTTCCTGATAAGGCACAAACATAGTTTGTCTTCTGGCCGGATGGGTCGCCGTGAACACGCCCACCACCGCGCCGTCCTGGGCATATACCGGTCCACCGCTCATTCCGGGCACGCCCCCCGCGTTGCTCAGGCCATACAGGCAACTGGTGCCCGGTTTGTCCCACCAGCCGAATTCCTGTAAAACGCCGCTTGAAGAGGTTGGCATGGCGGTATAGGCGTTATAGCCGTAGAGATTGATTTTAGTGCCTTTATCCGCGGTTTCCAGTCTGGGAATTTTGCGTCCGCTATTGTCATGATAAATAATCGCCACATCGCAAAGGGGGTTATAGGCTTTGACCTTCACCATCATCACTTTTGCCACATGCGCGGCGGTGAGACTGTATTTCTCGCTGATAGGAAAGCTCGACCCGATTGCGCCGGCCAGCACCGGAATACCGACGAAATGAAAATCGGCTTTACTTTCCGCGGTCTTATCGACTTTATAATGTCCGACAGCGGTACAAGCGGACAAGAGCAAAGGAAATAACATTGTCGAAACATTCTTTTTCATCATTGCCGCTTCACTGTGTTGTCGCGAAATTCAAATACGCTCATGGAGCGATCGCCCTTGACTGTTATAAAGTCAAAAGTGTTAACGGCCTGATTTTGATTTTCTTTAACGGGATGATGAGGCATGGACGAAACGGGAGGCGGCGGGAAAAGGCAGGATGAACGGTTTATCTTACTTAACGTAAATTATCGAATCGATCATGCTTATTACCCTAAATAATTCCGAGGAAACACCCTAAATAGACGTGATCTTTTTATTGTAAATCTATTATGGCCCCTACAGCGTTCGCGCCTCATGGCGGCGGCGCGCAAGGAAGCCCTTCGTCGGGCAATAATGTGAACTATTTATGATGCAGCTGCCGGGGAGCGCCAACGCTTATTGACGCCGGCCATAGCGCAGACGAGGACATTGACAGGCGCGAACGCCGTAAAATAACAGGGGCGCGCCATAGCCCGCGCGGCGGGTTCTTGCGGAATGGCTATTTTGTTTAAGCTCGGTTAATGGACGGCCGGTTATGTTGAATTTTTTTACGGGAAGCCGGACGCATGCTGAAAATCCTGTTTTGTCTGTTGGCGACTCTCTTGGCGGGATGTCGGGGAAGTCACGGCAACATCGATCGGGGCGATTACTGGGCGGATACCTCCGTCGCGTCCCGGAGTCAAAACGAACGGGTCCGTTTTCTGGTGTTGCATTATACCGCGGCGGACGACGCCGAATCATTGCGGTTGTTGACCACAGGAGAGGTAAGCGCACACTATCTGGTGGGCAGCATGCCGCCCCGCTTGGCCGGAAAACCCGTTGTCAGGCAGTTGGTGCCTGAGCAAAAACGCGCCTGGCACGCGGGGGTCAGCTATTGGCAAGGGCGGGAAAACCTCAATGACAGCGCCATCGGCATCGAGATCGTCAATCCGGGTTATCGGGAAACGTTTGCCGGCAGACGGTGGTCCCCTTACACCGCCGCGCAAATCGATTTAGTATCCCGACTTGCCAGGGATATCATTCGCCGTTATCAGATAACACCGGATAATGTGGTCGCGCATAGTGACATCGCGCCGCTGCGCAAATGGGATCCCGGTCCGCGTTTTCCCTGGGAAAACCTGGCAGGCCAGGGTATCGGCGCCTGGCCGGACAAGCAGAGAGTGGCCAAGTACCTGGCGGGCCGGCCCGCCGGCGCTCCCGCATCGGTCGCGCTTGTACAGCGCGCCCTGGCCGCCTATGGATATCGCATTCCGCAAACCGGGGTGGCGGATGAAGAAACCCTCAAGACTCTCAGCGCTTTTCAGATGCACTTCCGGCCGGCCGATATATCCGGTCGACCGGATGCCGAAACCGAGGCCATTGCGTTGGCGCTGGTGGAGGAATACCGTCCGTCCGCGCTGACCGATTTTCCGGCGGCGGCAAGGAATCACACCCAGGAAAATGTTGAGCATAAATAGATTTAGCGCATAATTTGTGCAAAAGGCTCACACAACCACTTGCCGATCAGGTAAAATATCCTCCCTTTTTGACAATAGAATGAAAATGCGGAGGTAACCTGTCATGAATCTGAGCAGCGAGCAAGCAACTGAAACCAACCATAAGCCGATTATCGCCACCCTGTCGGGCGTTATCACCAAAGCGCCATGTCGTATCAAAGGCACGGCTGGCCGCCCGATGGTTAAGGCAACGCTATTGGCGGAAAGCGATAAAAGAAGTTCCTATCCCCTGACCGTGGTGGGTTTCGATATCATGGCGTTGGAGTTGATGGTTCATCTGCGTGGCGAAAGGCTTAAAGTGACTGGACGTATGGAGTGGAATGGAGGCTATTCAATTGTTGCTGATCAGATTATCTCAATCTGAAATGGACATACCCAGCGACGGCGGGCACAATTCGCTAGACGATATGCTTTTATCCCTTATCAATTATTCCCTGTCGTCACCGACTGGCAATGGCTCCACCCTTTGAACATCGGCGAATCGAAAGAAGCGAAATCTTTTAGTCACCAGGAAAATGGCCTGGGATAATACCAATTAAATCAAAAAGTTAGATCGCTTTGTTTCGATTTGCTCGCGATTCGCGCATCGCAGTGAATATCCCGCCAGGTTATCGACTAGAAAAATTACACTGTAATGGCATGGTAAACACATGATTGACGTGCTTGCCGATGCTGACATTTGTACTCTACATATTTCAAGTTGCATGGCGGCGGCAAGCGGGAACGTCTCCAGGAGCCTGGCCGACGCTATGACCGGGCGGGCGAGCGCAGCCAACCTAGAAGCAACTTGAATTGGGCGAGTATCGACGCCAGATATATTATGCATAGGGTAGCGAATGCTTTTAACAGCCGGCCTGCTTTGATGCTAGAATTTCGCCTCGTCTGAATAAGGATAGGGATATGAAGAAAATTTTCGTCGCCGGCCTGCTGACGCTGCTTCTCGGTGGATGCGCGGGTACAATGGATTACGCCAAAGTTATCAAAACACCCCCACCGCAGGGGTTGGATGGCGTGTGGATGAGCGATGGGCCGCAACGCGCGTTGGTAAGTCCGGAGGCTATCGCCAGTTTAATCATCACCCGCTCGGGGGATACCCTGGACTGTCGCCAATGGCAGCGCACGATCGCGCGACAGGGCAAGTTATACTGGCAGGATGGTAAACTGTTTAACGTCAATGTGAAAAACGAAAACCATCAACTCGTCATGACTAATGGCATGTTGCATTATGATGGTTTATCGCTTCGGCGGGTTGCCAGCCCCACGGTGGAGTGTCAGGCATATCTAACCAAAGTGGACGGCGCATACCTGTTGGCCATACGGCCCGCGCCAAAGCTGTCGGCACCCCATACCGACAAACCCCATAAAAGATCCGGTGTTCAGATGCGTAACAGCAAAGACTGAGCATGCCAGGGGTGCCAGCGAGCCGGTAAATCGCCGGCATACGTGTGGCCGGCAATCGCGCGCGGCACCGATTGGCGGTTAAGGGATACCGGTTAATCGACTGTCGCCCATAACCCAATCCTGTAAAAAAGCCTATTTTCTGAACGCTAATCCGACCATCGTTTTTGACGGGCATTTTTTATAATCGTCTTTTATTCCCTTGATTTCGGAATCAGATGATGGACATTATGCGGCGTAAGGCCTGGATTATGGTTTTCGTTTTCAGCGCGCTGTTTTGGGCAATATTCCTCACTTTTTCCTGGCATCTCTATTCAAGATAATTCAAGCCGTAGCGCGGCGACATGCCAGACGGCCTTTAAAAGCATGGCTAACACTGTGACCAGGCCGAGTGTCCGCCGCCAACAAACACAACTGGTGGTATGACGAGTAAATATAAGCATTGATTTTCCGCGATGGCTATTCCCCCTGGAGTCTCACCCGATGATGGTGGGTGAATCGCCAGGCAATAAAGGGTATTACGCTTTGGCGACATATAAGTAACAGGATTGAAAAAAAACCGGGCCTAATAAAAAGCTCACAGTCATTTCGGATTAATCCTACCGTATCACTGGCGGTGATTGTGAAGCCGATCACAGCTAAAACCGCAGCGCAATTTTCATTTTATCAATTATAATATCATGATATATAAGATTATTTACCAAAGTTACCCCACTGGCGTTTAGCGTGCGTCATGGATGGGGAATATCGCTTAAGATTTTGTTACTAATATTACAAAAAATTACCGGTTCACCTTTTGTTCTGATTCGCTACACTATTCATTCTTGTTTAAAAGTGCTGTTTTCGACCTCAAATATTCTCTTATAGGTAAACTATGTCACGCTATGGCCGCTCTCGGGCTCTGTCGCTGTTAGCTATCATGGGCATGTCCCTGGCTAGCTTTTCCACCTTCGCCGATACTGATATTTTCACTGCGCTGGATGATCCCTCAACCGCGAAAAAAAGCTTCGATGGCGATGTCCAGGGGAGTTACAACAAACAATCCGGCAATACCACCAGTTCATCCCTGGCCGCCAGCACCACCATGACCTGGTTCAAGACCGATAACGCCTACAGTATTTGGGGCGAAGCGCAGAATGACTCCTCGGATGATGTGCGTTCTTCGGAAAAATATCAGGCGGGCGCTCGGGCGCGGCACAATCTGGACACCAACAATTTCCTGTTCAGCCAAGGCAGTTGGTTGAGCGATCGCTATAATGGCTACCGTTCCCGTTCGACGCTGACCGCCGGTTATGGTAGGCAGATCCTAAACGGCCCAGTTTCCAATTTGCGGGTGGAATTTGGTCCCGGCGTTCGTCATGATGAATTCGAAGGCGGCGGTCGTCAAACCAAAGCGCTGGCTTATGCGGCAACATCGTTTACTTACCAGTTGACGGATACGACGCAGTTTATCCAAGGTGTCTCGATATTGGGCAATGAAGACATTACCGCCAACTCGGAAACCGGACTGAATGTCGCCATCAATAAAAATTTCGCGCTGAAAGTAACTTATGATGTGACCTACAACAGCAGTACGCCGGACAGCGCCCCGAAACACACGGATACCAAAACCGCCGTGTCGCTGGTGTACAATCTGTAGCGACCCTGAGGCATGCCGTTGGGAACATGAATTGTCACGATAATTTATGCCAATGGGAGTTATCTGCAGGTAAAAATCTTATTTTGCGAACTTTTATCATGTTTCGGCGACTTTCAGCTGGACAAATGGCTTACCAATTGCTGTACTACGCATGACACAGAGTTTGTGTCTCTCATTTATTTAAAGGTAAGTTTGATGTCCAAGATTAAAGGTAACGTTAAGTGGTTCAATGAATCCAAAGGGTTCGGTTTCATTACTCCTGAAGATGGCAGCAAAGATGTGTTCGTGCACTTCTCCGCTATCCAGAGTAATGGTTTCAAAACGCTGGCAGAAGGCCAACGTGTTGAATTCGAAATCACTAACGGCGCCAAAGGCCCTTCGGCCGCTGACGTTACAGCTATCTAATCCATAGCCGATTTCCAGGAAACCCGCCAAGTGCGGGTTTTTTTATGATCCCCTTGAACGTTTTTCCGTTATCGGCCATGCCGGGGCATCATGGCCGGCGAGGCGCTGCTTTATCGCTGCCAGCGCCGCCGCGGTCCGGGGGCGATTTGCGTCCGGATGTAAATCTGTTACAGATATCACTTGTAATGGGGCGGTAATAGCGGTACAAAGCGTTTAAAGTTAGCTGGATTTATGAGCAAGCATCAAGAAGGTGATTATGGAAGGTTTAAGCATTACCAAATTATTAGTGATCGGCGCCTTGATTGTGCTGCTGTTCGGTACCAATAAATTGCGCAGCTTGGGCGGTGACCTGGGTGCTGCCATTAAAGGGTTCAAAAAGGCCATGAATGACGAGCCGTCGGCCCAGAAAACCCAGTCCGATGAACCGGCCGCACCGCGGGTAACCGAGCACAAAGACTGAATCTGGTCCAGGGTTGCGACTCAACAGGGCGAAACTGCGTTTCCCCAGCAAATAGGATGGCGCCGGAAGCCATCCTTTTTTATTGAATTGATAATATTGACATCGCAAGCTCGATGTATGGCAAAACAGGATCCTGTTTTGGCAAAGGCACGGTTATTTCACCTCAATGCCTTTCGCCTGTAAATCCGCATGATACGATGAGCGGACGAACGGGCCGCAAGCCGCGTGGGTAAAGCCCATGGCCAGCGCTTCGCCTTTCATGTCGTCAAACTCCTGGGGACTGACATAGCGTTTGACCGCCAGATGATGGCGACTGGGCTGCAAATACTGGCCAAGGGTCAGCATGGTCACGCCATGGCGGCGTAAATCGCGCATGACATCAATGATCTCTTCGTTGGTTTCACCCAGTCCCACCATCAGCCCCGATTTGGTCGGCAGATTCGGGTTGGCTTCCTTAAAGCGTTCCAGAAGCTTTAGCGACCAATGGTAATCGGCGCCGGGACGTACCTGGCGGTATAACCGCGGCACATTTTCCAGATTGTGATTGAACACGTCCGGCGGGGACGCGTTAATGATCTCCAGCGCGCGATCCATTCTGCCGCGGAAATCCGGTACCAGGGTTTCAATTCTGATGGAGGGGTTTTTCCCCCGAATGGCGCGGATGCAATCGGCAAAGTGTTGTGCGCCGCCATCGCGCAAATCGTCACGGTCCACCGATGTGACCACCACATAACGCAATCCCATCTCCGCAATGGTTTGAGCCAGTTTTTCCGGTTCATTGGCATCGGGCGCCAGGGGACGTCCATGGGCCACATCGCAGAAGGGGCAACGGCGGGTACAAATGGCGCCCAGGATCATGAAGGTGGCGGTGCCATGGTTGAAACATTCCGCCAGGTTCGGGCACGAGGCTTCCTCACAGACCGAATGCAGACCGTTTTTGCGCATTGCGGCTTTGATGCCCTGAATACGGGTGGAATCCGACGGCAATCTAATGCGCATCCATTCCGGTTTGCGCAAAACCTCCTGACGTTCCACAGCCACGGTCTTAACTGGAATTAACGCCATTTTATCGGCGTCGCGATACTTCACGCCGCGTTCCATGTGTATCGGTTTAGTCATAATCGTGCGGGTCCCGTCCCAAAAATATAGGTTTGAACAGCCTGTTATCCAGTTGTTCAACTATTTTTGATAAATCTTTAAAAAATTATAACATAGTTGTCTGGCAAGGGGCATCCCCCTCGGTTGGCCTGGCGAAATACTCCCCCTGCCATGGCTGACGTTCGATCGGCGGCTGGCCCAGTAAAGCCACGAGCGACGCCACCAGAACCGGCGCGACATCCTCTACACGCGTGCCTGGCACATGTTCGCTGACCTGGGTCATTCGCAGTCCGGCGTAGCCGCACGGATTAATCCGTGAGAACGGCGACAAATCCATGGCGATATTCAGCGCCAGTCCGTGAAACGAGCAGCCCTTACGGATGCGCAGACCCAGCGAACAAATTTTGTCATCGCCCACATAGACGCCCGGCGCGTCGGCGCGGGGATGGGCGACGATGGCGAAACGGGCGAGCGTCGCCACTACCGTGTCTTCCAGCAGGCTGACCAGTGGTCTGACGCCCAGCTTGCGCCGCTTCAAATCAAGCAGGACATACATGACCTGCTGTCCGGGACCGTGAAAGGTGACTTGGCCGCCACGATCGCTTTGAATTACCGGGATGGTTCCGGGATTAAGAATATGTTCCGCTTTGCCGGCCTGGCCCTGGGTAAATACTTGGGGATGTTGCACCAGCCAGATCTCGTCAGCGGTATTCCGGTCCCGGCGATCGGTAAAGTCATGCATGGCCTGCGAGACGATAGCGTAGGGTTGCAGCCCCAATTGGCGGACGATGATTTTATCCTGTGGCACCGACGGCTCCCGTTACAGTACCATACGGACCCTATCGATATTGCCCAGCTCTTCATAGAGCTTTTCCACTTGCTCGATATGGGTTGCGGTAATGGTAATGGAAATAGAATGATAGTTTCCCTTGCTGCTGGGTTTGACCTCGGGGGTATAATCGCCCGGCGCATGACGTTGCACCACTTCGACCACATCATCGACGAGCTCAGGCCGCGCGATACCCATCACTTTATAGGTAAAGGGACAAGGAAATTCGAGCAGTTCATTCAGTTTGGTTTTCATTGACGCTCCGGATAGCCAGACTGTTCCGGCAAGACCAGCGGATCATGAAGCCGGAACAGAAATAGGGCACTTCCGCCAAAGCGGGAGTGTGAATGAATGGATCTACATTTGCCATCATTCCCGTTATGGCGCGGCGGCAAACAACGCAAACCCCGGCCGCCGGGTTAGCCATGCCCACGGGGATGTGGGAAACAGGCTGCCTTTTATCGGGGGCTGAACACATCGGTTTGCGGCGAAACGTCGCCGTCTTGCCGCCGCGATACGAATTGATTGACAAAGATTATAGCGTCACGGCCGCGACCCTGACAAGGGATGCTTCCCTCGTCAAGGCTTGGCGTCGGTGCGGCCGACGGGATAAAACCGTTTAACCAAACCATTTATGGAACATCAGTTTGACGTAATCGATCATTCTGCTGAAGAAATTGCCTTCTTTGACTTCTTGCAGCACCACCAGGGGCCGTTGATCGATGGTTTTGCCGTCCAACTGGAAATTAATCGTTCCCACCTGTTGATTCAATGCCAGGGGCGCCTGCAATTCCCGTGTATTGAGAGTATAGCTGGCCTTGAGATCTTTCCTGCGCCCGCGGGGTATGGTGAGATAGGTGTCTTTGTCCACACCCAGCTTGACGGTGTCGCTATCGCCAAACCAGACCGGTTCAGTGGCGAACTCTTTACCGGCTTCAAGCGGTTCCACGGTTTCAAAAAAGCGAAACCCCCAGGTCAGCAGTTTGCGGGTCTCGTTTTCACGGCCCTTTTCCGAGTGACCGCCCAGCACCGCGGAGACCAGCCGCATCGGCCCATCCGTCGCCGAGGCGACCAAGTTGAAGCCGGCGGACTCGGTATGTCCGGTCTTAATCCCGTCCACGTGCAGATTGGTGTCCCATAACAATCCGTTACGATTAAGCTGTTTGATGTTGTTATAGGTAAATTCTTTTTCTTTGTAGGTGGCGTACTCGTCCGGCACATCGCGAATCAAAGCTTCGCCGATAAGCGCCATATCGCGGGCGCTGCTGAATTGCCCTGGCGCATCAAGGCCATGTACCGTTTCAAAATGGGTATTCTTCAGACCCAGGGCCTTGACGTAATTGTTCATCAGAGCGACGAAGGCATCCTGGCTGCCGGCGACATAATCGGCCATGGCCACGCAGGCGTCATTGCCCGATTGCAAAATAATGCCGTGATTCAATTGTGAAACCGTCACCCGATCGCCTGGTTTTAGAAACATCAGCGACGACCCTTTGAACACCGGATTACCGGTCGCCCAGGCATCCTTATGCACGGTAACCACGTCATTAAGGGAGATCTTGCCTGCCTTGATGGCCTGGCCTATGACATAACTGGTCATCATTTTGGTCAGGCTGGCAGGGTCACGGCGGCTATCAGCGTTTTGCTCGGCCAGCACCTTGCCGGAATTGTAATCCATCAGGATGTAGGATTCGGCATCGATTTGCGGCACGCTCGGAATCATGGTTTTAAGATTGACGTCGTCGGCTTGGGCATGCGCCAGCGGAATCAGCGTGACGGCAATGCCAAACGCCACGCGCCTGAGGACAAGGTGGGTCATTTCTCTATTCATGTCAGGACAATAGCATCCGTGGAGGTGAGTTGAAAACGTGCCACACTATAGCAGATGTCATTCACTGCGGCATTAGCCAATCGGCCTGGCGGCGGGGGAGAACCTTTTAATAATGTTTCCAATGTTTCCGCGCGGCCGAACGGCGTGACGACTCCGCCGATTCGGCCGGCACCGGCCGTTACATTCCCGTCGCGGTGGTGATAAAAGATTGCTGCCGCCCTTCGCTGGACAACCGCTGCTGCAGTCCGGCGGCTTGTTGCCGGTTAGGGAACGGCCCTAACTGGACGCGGTAGAGATTACCGTTGGAGGTGACCCTGCCCGGTACGCCGAAGCGTTGGGACAGGCTTTTTTGCCAACGTATCGCCCGTTGCCGGTCGGCCAGCGCGCCTACCTGTACGACGTAACGGCCGCTGGCCGCCGCGGCGCGCGGCGCGACCGTCGCCGACGCTACGGCAGGCGGCGTGGCGGCGCCATGTGTGGCGTTATAAGCGGATCCCGTTGCCGGGGAAGGGGATGACGCCGTGGCGGCATGATCGGATTCCAACACACCCGCCGGCAAAGCGGAAGGCGCGACGAGAAAACCGCCGCTGCCCGCGCCCGCCGCCGGCTGGCCGGGTTGCTGCGTTGTCGCGGTCGTGGTCTCAAGCCGGGTGTCGTTCGCCGGCATCGTGGTGGAGGGCGGGTTGGCGATCGGCATCGTTGTGGTGCCGACCCGGGTATCGTCCACCGGCATCGGCGAGGTGACGGCGGCGCCGGAACTCAGATTGGGGCGCGGCGGCAAGGCAAAGCTTTGTTTGGCCACCACGGTACCGACGGTGCCCGGACCGGAAAGGGTGCCATCCGGCGCCACCTGGATGAAATCCACGCGGACCGTGGTGTTGTTGGAAATGTTCAAGCGTTCGGCGGCGGCCTGGGAAAGATCGATGATGCGGCCTGGTGTATAGGGGCCGCGATCATTGACCCGCACCACCACTTGGCGGCCGTTGCTTAGGTTGGTTACCCGGACATAGCTGGGCAGCGGTAAGGTCGGGTGGGCGGCGGTAAGGGCCGTGGCGTCGAAAGGTTCGCCTGTGGCGGTGGTATTGCCGCGCTGTTCGGCGCCGTACCAGCTAGCCAGGCCCGTCTCACTGAAATTCTGCGGGTTCTTAACGATATGATAGGTTTTACCGTTAACCTCATAATCCTGGTTGGTATTGGGATTGTAGGGTTCGTAGCGCGGCTCGACGCCGGGAATCTCCACCACGGGGCCGTTATAGGCCGGCGCGGGGGTCGTCTGGGTCGTCTCGGTCGTCGTACAGGCCGTCAGCAGCAGCCCGATAATGCCGATCCAGTGCCATTGCTTACGCATTGCTCACCTCTATAGATTTTTGGACAACATTTTCCGATGAGTATGTATCGACATAACGATACCGAACCCGGCCATTAGCACAATGAGGGCGGACCCACCGTAACTTACCAGCGGTAGCGGCACCCCGACCACCGGCAGAATACCACTTACCATACCGATGTTCACAAACACGTAAACGAACAGGATAAGCATCAAACCGCCGGCCATCACCCGGCCGAAGGTGGTTTGCGCCTTGGCGGCAATCACCAGTCCACGCATGATTAGACAGATATACAAGCCTATCAGCACCAGCGCGCCGATAAGCCCTAACTCCTCGCCTAGCACCGCGAAGATGAAATCGGTATGGCGTTCGGGCAGGAACTCCAACTGGGACTGGGTGCCTTGCAGCCAGCCTTTGCCGGTTAGCCCGCCCGAACCGATGGCGATTTTCGATTGAATGATATGATAGCCCGCGCCGAGCGGGTCGCTTTCGGGGTCCAGCAGCATCATCACCCGCTCGCGCTGGTAATCGTGCATCAGAAAGAACCAGAGCACCGGAATAAAGGCCGCAATCAGTAACACCGCCAGTCCGATAAGCTTCCAGCTCATCCCGGACAGGAACAGCACAAACAGGCCCGAGGCGGCGATGAGTATGGCGGTGCCCAAATCGGGTTGAGCCGCAACCAGCAGAGTCGGCACGAAGATCAGCACCAAGGCGATGGCGGTGTTCTTTAATGAAGGTGGACAGCTATCGCGATTGATGAAGCGCGCCACCATCAGCGGCACGGCGATTTTGGCGATTTCCGACGGCTGAAAACGCACGACGCCCAGATCCAGCCAGCGCTGGGCGCCTTTGCTTATCTGTCCGAAGGCGTCCACCAGCATGAGCAATATCAGACTGAAGATATACAGATAGGGTGCCCAGGCCTCGTAAACCCGAGGCGGCACCTGGGCCAACCCCAGCATGATCAACATGCCCATCAGGATTTGGCCGATTTTCCTCTCCATCATGCCGACGTCTTGACCGCTGGCGCTCCACATGACAAAGGCGCTGTAGCCAAGCAGCAGGGTGATGATGACAAGAAACGGCAAATCGATGTGGAGCTTGGCCCAGAACGTGCCGTTTTGCTGATTATCGGTCATGATCAATCACCTTCGGAACCCGGCGGAGCGGGCGGCTCGGCCGGCAGATTGGTTTTATTGTCGCCCAACAGAATATGATCGAGTATCTGCCGGGTTATGGTGCCCACCGCGGGGCCGGCGCCGCCGTTTTCCAATACCACCACCACCGCCACCCTGGGATCATCATAAGGCGCGAAGGCGGTCATTAATTTATGATCGCGCAGGCGTTCCGGGATCTTGTGCACATTGTAGACTTCATTGGCCTTCAGGCCATAGACCTGGGCGGTGCCGGATTTGGCCGCCGCCTTGTAGGGCGTGCCGATGAAACTCTTGTGCGCGGTGCCGTTTGGCCGGTTGGCGACGCCGTACATCCCGTCTTTGGCAATCTCCCAATAACCGGAATGCGGATCGCCGATCTGGACGTGCTTGGTCTGGACATACGGCACCAGCTTGCCGTTTTCCCGCGTACTGTTCAGCAGATGTGGAATACGCACCGAACCGTCGTTGATAAGCGCCATCAACGCCTTGGTCATCTGTATCGGCGTGGCGGTCCAGTAACCCTGGCCGATGCCCACCGGAATGGTATCGCCTAAATACCAGGGCTTTTTGAAGCGTTTCATCTTCCATTCACGGCTGGGCATGACGCCGGTGCGTTCTTCCAACAGGTCGATGCCGGTCAACGAACCGTAGCCGAATTTGGGCAACCATTCCGACAACCGGTCTATGCCCATGTTATACGCGACCTGATAAAAAAAGGTGTCGGCCGATTCTTCGATGGCTTTGGTGACGTTGAGCTTGCCATGGCCCCATCTCAACCAGTCGCGATAGCGTTTCTCCGACCCCGGCAACTGCCACCAGCCCGGATCGAAAATAGTGTAGTTTTTCGTGATGGCGCCCGCCGTCAGCGCCGATACCGCGATATAGGGCTTGACGGTGGAGGCCGGCGGGTAAATACCCTGGGTGGCGCGATTGATAAGCGGCCGGTCCGGATCGTTCAGGAGGTTGCGGTAATCCTTCGAGGAAATCCCGTCCACAAACAGATTGGGATCATAGCTGGGATTGGAGACCATGGCGAGAATCCCGCCATTGCGCGGATCCGCCACCACCGCCGCCGCCCGGCTGCCGACCAGCAATTGTTCGATATATTGCTGCAAATGCAAATCCAGGGTGAGGTAAATGTCCTTGCCGGCCTGCGGCGGCTGCTCGTGTAATTGGCGAATGACGCGGCCGCGGTTGTTGACTTCCACTTCCTCGTAGCCGGTCTTGCCGTGCAGCACATTCTCGTAGTAGCGCTCGATGCCCAGCTTGCCGATATCGTTGGTGGCGGCGTAATTGGCCAAAAGGCCTTCTTTGTCCAGCCGTTCAACGTCTTTATCGTTGATTTTGGATACATAGCCGATGACATGGGTCAGGGCGGAACCGTAAGGATAATAGCGCTGCTGATAGCCCTTGACCTCCACGCCGGGAAACTTGAACTGGTTGACGGCGAAACGGGCCTGTTCCACGTCGGTCAGACCCACCTTGAGCGGCACGGGGGTAAAGCGGTGCGCGCGCTTGCGCTCTTTTTGGAAATTGGCGATGTCGTCGTCGGTCAAATCGACGATGGGCTTTAAGGCCTGAATGGTGGCCGCCAGGTTATCCACTTTTTCGGGCATCACCTCAAGCTGATAGATGGTACGGTTAAGCGCCAGCGGAATGCCGTTGCGATCATAGATAATGCCGCGGCTGGGCGCGATGGGCACCAGCTTGATCCGGTTCTCGTTGGACCGGGTCCGGTAATCCTCATAGCGGGTGATTTGCAAATGGTAAAGATTGGCAATCAGGACCCCGGTCAAAAGCAGGATCCCCAAAAATGCCACCAGCGCACGGCGGATGAACAGTGCCGACTCCGCAGAATAGTCGCGAAAGGGATTGTGATCGATTTTCATTCCGCGAGATTATTTCACATTGTCCGTTTTCATCGGTTTATTCCCGATGATAAGGATGATGGGTGGTAATGCTCCAGGCACGATAAAGGCTCTCCGCAACCAACACCCGAACCAGGGGGTGAGGCAAAGTTAACGGCGACAAGGACCAACTCTGTTCCGCGGCCGCCTTGCAGGCCGGCGCCAGCCCCTCGGGCCCGCCCACCAGCAGACTGACGTCGCGCCCGTCTTGTTTCCAGCGTTCCAACTGTTGCGCCAATACCGGGGTGTCCCAGCCAACGCCGGGAATGTCCAGCGTGACAATGCGGTTACCCTTTCCCGCCGCGGCCAGCATCAGCTCACCCTCTTTTTCCAGAATCCGGCCGATATCGGCATTTCTACCCCGTTTCCCGGCCGGAATTTCAGTCAGTTCAAACGGCATGTCTTTCGGGAAACGGCGCACATACTCATCGAACCCGGCTTGCACCCAGTCAGGCATTCGGGTGCCGACCGCGATCAACTGGAGTTTCACCCGTCAGCTCCAGAGCTTTTCCAGCGCGTAGAGCTGCCGGCTTTCGGCCTGCATAACGTGCACAATGACATCGCCCAAATCCACCACGATCCAGTCGGCCGTCTGATCGCCTTCGACGCCGAGCGGCGCCAGACCGGCGGTACGCGATTCCTGCACCACGTGATCGGCGATGGACATCACGTGCCGGCTGGACGTGCCGGTACAAATGACCATGCAATCGGTTATGCTGGATTTGCCGCGAACATCAAGGGAAATGATGTCCTGCCCTTTAAGATCGTCAATTTTATCAATAACAAAGTCTTTGAGCGTGTTACCTAGCAAAAGCTACCCTCCGGTATGTCGCGTGGGCATTGTCCCGCCGATTTCGCCGCGATCGGTTTCATGGCCGCCCGCAGCCAACAAAGAGGCAACGTGAAATAGAATCGGTATAGTCTAACATGGGCCGCCACACTAACGATATAAACCCTGTTCGTCAATATACCGTTGCACTGAAGGCGGTAACATATCATTACAGCGCTGCCCGCGGCGGCGGCGTTCACGGATAATCGAGGCTGAAATGGAATACTGCGGGGTGGACGCCAGATAGATAAGCCCGGCGGGTTGCCGGTGCAACCGGCCGGCATCGGTGGTCAGGCGCGCCTCCAGCCACGATTGCAGTTCCGGGGTATCCATTTTAGTCCCGTAGCCGGGGCGGGCGCAAACCAGTAAATGACACTTATCCAGCAATTCCAGTCCGCGGTGCCAGCGCGGCAGCGTCAATAGAGAATCCTGGCCGATGATAAACCCCAGCGGCGCGCTGCGTCCGCGTTCCTGGCGCAGTGTTTCGAAGGTGTCCACTGTCCAGGACGGGTCGTCCCGTTTCAGTTCGCGATCATCGATATCGAACAGCGCGCCGCCGATATCCTCCAGGGCCATTTCCACCATAGCCAGTCGCTGCTGCGCGCTGGCCTCCGGTTGGGGACGATGGGGCGGTACATTATTGGGCAGCAGAGTGACCCTTTGCAGACCGACCATTTTCGCCAGCGCTATGACGGGCTTAAGGTGGCCGTAATGGATCGGATCAAAGGTGCCGCCGAACAAGGCGGTTAAAGCGAGATCGGTGCCGGTGTCAGACATGAATGGATATTCCGGGCGTCAATTTACCACATAACATCAGGGTCAGGGCCTCCAGATCGGGCCAGACGGGCGCGCCATAATCCTGTTTGAGCGCCACTTCCGTGCGGGCCATCAACGCCACCGCGCCGTGCAGTTGCCTGGGGGAGAGGCGTTGCAACGCCTGGGTCAGCAGCGGCCGGCGGCTTTGCCAGACTTTATGCTGGTCCATAAGCGCCCGCAGCGACGTGCCGGCCGATTGTCTTTGCAGCATCAATAACAGCATCAGTTCCCTTTGCAGACTGCGCAGCAATATAACCGGCTCTTCTCCTTCCCGGCGCAATTGCCGCAAGATATGGCCGGCCCGTTTGCATTTGGCCGCCAGCACGGCGTCAACCCAGTGAAACGGCGTGAAATGCGCGGCGTCATTCACCGCCGATTCCACTCGCGGCAGCGTCAGCTTACCGTCTGGAAAGGTGAGCGACAGTCTTTCCAGTGATTGGGATAACGCTAACAGATTACCTTCGTAACAGTAGCAGAGCAATTGATTAGCCGCGTCGTCCAGGACCAGATGCATGGCGGCGGCGCGGGTCGCCACCCAGCGGGGAAGCTGAGCCCGTTCGGGCGTCATGCAACTTACCTGGACGGCGTCTTGACCCAGCGTCTTGTACCATGCGCTATTTTCCTGGGCCCGGCTCGGCCTGTTACCGCGCAGTATCAATAGCAAATCGGGATGAAGCAGAGCGGCCAACTGCGTCAGTTTTTCGCCGAGGGCGGCATTGACGCCGTTTTCCGGCAGCAGCAGCGTCAGGGTACGGCGACTGGCGAACAGGCTCATGGCCTGGCAATGGCCGAAAATCGCGTTCCAATCGGTGGACGGATCGAGGATCACGCTTAAATGCTCGGCAAAACCCGCCGCTTCCGCCTGGCGGCGGATGGCGTCCTGGCTTTCCTGCAATAACAGCGGATCATTGCCGAACAGAAAAAAACACGCGCGTAGGGTTTCTCGCAATTGCGCGCCGAGCTGCTCGGGGTAAAGCCGGATCATTCCACTACCTGGGGCGCCATGGCTTTTTGCGGCGCCAGGGCGGCGTTATTGCCCTGGCCGGCGTTTGACGCCATTTCGGCGGCATGCACCGCCAGCAGCCTGCGCACCAATTGCTGGGCGGCCTGCTCGCGCAATTCCTGACGGATGATATCCCCTTCGTTATCCTTGGCCAGCGCGGTCAGCGGGTTGTCGAAAAATGACCGGAATACCCGGACGTTGATGGGGTACAGGTCCTTGCCAGGGGTCAGCAGCGATGCCTGAACATCCAGCATCAACTGATACTCGGCGGTTTTGCCGTCCTGAAATACCGACACGGTTTCCTGACTTTCCGACGAATTGGTGATACGCAGGGAAGGAAGCAGCCGACTCTTCGGATCCGAATCCTTGACTATTTTCATATCATTGAGCCGCAGCTCTTCGCGCACGGCCCGGGTCAGTGGACCGTATTGATCGTAGCTGTTAAGGGTCAGTGTCTTTAGCTCCTGAGGCACGGCGGTATTTGCCGTGGAGCCGCGCAGATGAAAACCGCAACCCGCGGTAAGCAGCACCGCGAACCCCAGCAACAACGCTTTGTTACGATGTCGCACAACGCCTCCTTGTCTTAACCCACCACCAGGTTAAGTAATTTGCCGGGCACGTAAATCACTTTACGTACCGTGACGCCTTCGAGATATTTCGCCACCAGGTGTTCCCGGGCGGCGCGTTCGCGCACCAACGCCTCATCGGCATCGGCGGGCACGGTTATTTTACCGCGCAGTTTGCCGTTGACCTGGATAACAACCAGTTTGGCGTCTTCCACCATGGCGGCTTCATCGGCCACGGGCCAGGGCGCGTTATCAATATCGCCGTCGCCGCCGAGCGCCTGCCACAGGACAAAACAGGTATGGGGAGTAAAGGGATAAAGCATCCGCACCACCGCCAGCAGCGCTTCTTGCAGCAAGGCCCTGTCCTGGGGGTTGTCCTGGCCCAGGCGTTGCAGTTTGTTCATCAGTTCCATGATGGCGGCGATAGCGGTATTGAAGGTCTGGCGCCGACCGATATCGTCGGTGACTTTGGCAATGGTCTTATGCAGATCGCGCCGCAGATCTTTTTGCGCATCGGTCAGACCATTGAGATCCAGCGGGCCCGCCGGCCCCTGCGAGGTATGATCAAACACCAGCTTCCAGACCCGTTTCAGAAAACGGTTGGCGCCTTCCACGCCGGACTCCTGCCATTCCAGCGTCATTTCCGCCGGCGAGGCGAACATCATGAACAACCGCACGGTATCCGCGCCGTATTTCTCCACCATCACTTGCGGATCGATGCCGTTGTTCTTGGATTTGGACATCTTGCTCATGCCGGCATAAACCAGCGAGTGGCCGGCGCTGTCGGTGGCTTTAACGATGCGGCCTTTTTCGTCCCGCTCCACATCGACATCCACCGGCGAGACCCAGATGCGTTCGCCATTATCGCCGGTGTAGTAAAATGCGTCCGCCAGCACCATGCCCTGACAGAGCAATCGCTTGGCGGGCTCGTCGGAATTGACCAGGCCCGCGTCGCGCAACAGTTTATGATAAAACCGGAAATACATCAGATGCATAATGGCGTGTTCGATGCCGCCAATGTATTGGTCCACCGGCAGCCAGTAATTGGCGGCGGCCGGGTCCAGCATGCCGCTGTCGAAATGCGGGCAGGTATAGCGGGCATAATACCAGGACGATTCCATAAAGGTGTCGAAGGTATCGGTTTCGCGCAGGGCCGGGCGCCCGTCCACCCGGGTTTTGGCCCAATTGGCATCGGCCTTGATGGGACTCACGATGCCATCCATCGCCACATCTTCCGGCAACAGCACCGGCAATTGGTCATCGGGGGTGGGGATGACCGTGCCGTCCTCCAGCGTCACCATGGGAATCGGCGCGCCCCAATAACGCTGACGCGACACACCCCAATCCCGTAGACGATAGTTGATTTTACGCTCGCCGACGCCCGCGGCCACCAGCTTGTCGGCGATGGCGTTGAACGCGTCGCCGAACGCCAGACCGTCGAATTCGCCGGAATTGAACAATACGCCTTTTTCAGTCATGGCCTGAGCGCTGAGATCCGGTTGGCTACCGTCGGCGGCCAAAATGACCGGTTTTATGGGTAAACCGTATTTTGCGGCGAATTCCCAGTCGCGCTGATCATGGCCGGGCACCGCCATGACCGCGCCGGTGCCGTAATCCATCAGGACGAAATTGGCGACCCACACCGGCACCCGCTCGCCGTTCAGGGGATGGATGGCGAAAAGACCGGTCGGCACGCCCTTTTTCTCCATGGTCGCCATATCGGCTTCGGCGACCTTGGTATTGCGGCACTCGTCGATAAAATCGGCCAGGGCAGGATTGGTCGCGGCGGCGCGCAGGGACAAGGGATGCCCGGCGGCGATGGCGACATACGTCACGCCCATAAAGGTATCCGGCCGGGTCGTGTATACCCTCAGCTTTTCATCGCCGCCTTCCACGACGAAACTGATTTCCACGCCCTCGGAGCGGCCGATCCAGTTGCGCTGCATGGTTTTCACCTGCTCCGGCCAGCTTTCCAGCTTATCCAGATCGTAAAGCAACTGATCGGCGTAGGCGGTGATCTTGACGAACCATTGGGGAATTTCTTTGCGCTCCACCTTGGTATCGCAACGCCAGCAGCAGCCGTCAATGACCTGTTCGTTGGCCAGCACCGTCTGATCATGGGGACACCAGTTCACCGCCGATGTTTTTTTATAGACCAGGCCTTTTTCATACAAACGGGTGAAGAACCATTGTTCCCACTTATAGTATTCCGGCCGGCAGGTGGTGACCTCACGGTCCCAGTCGTAGCCGAATCCCAGCGATTTGAGCTGGGCTTTCATATAAGCGATATTGTTATAGGTCCAGGGTGCCGGCGCGGTATTGTTTTTTACCGCCGCGCCTTCGGCCGGCAGACCGAAAGCGTCCCAACCGATAGGCTGCAATACGTTTTTGCCCAGCATGCGCTGATAACGGGAAATGACGTCGCCGATGGTGTAGTTGCGCACATGCCCCATATGTAAACGGCCTGAGGGGTATGGCAGCATGGACAGGCAGTAATATTTTTCCTTGCTGTCGTCTTCGGTAACGTGGAAAGTGCGGTGTTCATGCCAGTGAAGCTGGACGTGGGGTTCAATCTCTTCCGGGCGATATTGCTCTTGCATGGCAGCCAGTGGTCCTATGGTGAAATACAGCGACGCCCGTGTTCAATGCGGACGTTTATAACTATGAGATCCGCATAGCATAGCTGATAAGCGGCGGCGGCAACAACACCCGCCGCAGTCCGGAGCGGTATTTCTGCCCACGCCGGCGATTCGCGGCCGAAATATTTTGCTTTTGCGGGCCGGATTAACCTCCTGACATGCGGCCATGGACTAGAATTATCAGTATGTTAGTCAAGGCTGTCCGGACGGCGGCAACGTCCGGGGCGCGGATATCGGGAGAACATCATGGACAAGGTCACAGCGCACTATCGCACATTACTGGCCTCCCTCGGTCGGCGGATCGAGCAAGGCGAACGGGATATCGACGCGCTGGTGGACGAGGCCCACCGGCGCCTGCTGGCCGGCGGGGAACTGACGCCGGCGGAAGCGGACAGCGTCACCCGTTCGGTACGGCGCGATATTCGGGAATTCGCCCGCAGCTACGATGAAAGCCGGGCGGACGATGGCGACAGCGTATTTACCCGGATCATCAAAGAAAGCCTCTGGCAGGAACTGGCGGATATCACGGATAAGACCCAGTTGGAATGGCGGGAAATTTTCAAGGATGTCGCCCACCATGGGGTTTACTCCAGCGGCGAGGTGGTGGGGCTGGGCAATCTGGTGTGCGAACGCTGCCACCACGCCATCGCATTCTATACGCCGGAAGTGCTGCCGCTTTGCCCGCATTGCGGCTTCGATCAGTTTCAGCGTCGGCCATTCTGACCCGGCTTCGGCCTGCCCCTGGACGGGGCAAGGCCATTGCCCGCCGTTTCGCCAAGGGGATGCCCGGCGAAAATGACCGGCCCTTAGTGCAGGATTTTCGCCAGAAAGTCGCGGGCGCGATCAGTTTGCGGATGCTGGAAAAACGCGTCTTTATGGGTATCCTCGATGATGCGTCCCTCGTCCATAAAGATAACCCGGTTGGCCACTTTGCGGGCGAAGCCCATTTCATGGGTCACCACCATCATGGTCATGCCTTCCTGGGCCAGTTCCACCATGACATCCAACACTTCATTGATCATCTCCGGATCCAGCGCCGAAGTGGGTTCGTCAAACAGCATCGCCACCGGGTCCATACACAGCGCCCGGGCAATGGCCACCCGCTGTTGCTGGCCGCCGGACAATTGCCCGGGAAACTTATGGGCATGGGTCGCCAATCCCACCCGATCCAACAGCCGTTCGCCTTTTTCCCGCGCGGCGTCTTTGTCGCGCTTGAGCACCTTGATTTGCGCCAGTGTCAGATTCTGGATAATGGACAAATGGGGAAACAGTTCGAAATGCTGAAATACCATGCCGACCTTAGCGCGTAACTGGGCGAGATTGGTCCGTTTATCGTTCACCACGATATCATTGATCTGGATGGTGCCTTGCTGGATAGGCTCCAGCCCGTTGACCGTCTTGATAAGCGTCGACTTGCCGGAGCCCGACGGACCGCATACCACCACCACCTCGCCGGTTTGCACATCGGCTGAGCAGTCGGTCAGCACCTGAAAATGCCCGTACCATTTAGAAATATTTTTCAGGGAAATCATCTAACCGTCCTTCTCTTTAAAAAATTAACCAGCAGCGATGCGCACAGGCTAATCACGAAATACACCGCGCCGGCAAACAAAATCATTTCCACCTCGGTACCGTCGCGTTCGCCCACCGATGTGGCGGTACGGAAAAAATCCGCCAGACTCAGGACATACACCAGCGAGGTATCCTGAAATAGCACGATACCCTGGGTCAGCAACAAAGGCACCATGGCGCGGAATGCCTGCGGCAGGATAATCAGCTGCATCGACTGCCAATGGGTCATGCCCAGCGCCAGGGCGGCGGACGACTGGCCACGGGCGATGCTGAGTATGCCGGCCCGGATAATCTCGGAGTAATAAGCCGCTTCAAATAAAGCGAATGCCACCATGGCCGAGATCAGGCGGATATCGGTACGCGGCGATAGACCCAATACTTTCTGCAGGAAACCGGGCACCACCAGATAAAACCACAGCAACACCATCAACAGCGGCACGGAGCGAAATAAGTTGACGTAAATTTTCGCCAGCCAACTGACGGGCTTAAAGGGCGACAAGCGCAAAATCGCCAGTAGGGTACCCCAAACAATGCCGACCACCACCGCGGTAAGGGTGATCCTCAGTGTGATCCCCATGCCTTGCAGCATATAGGGCATGCTCGGCGGAATTGAACTCCAGTCAAACTGGTACATCATTTCCCTCCTATATGGCCGGGCAGACGGATCTTGCTTTCCAGCAACTGCATGGCGATCATGATAACGGCGTTGATGATAAGGTAGCCAACGGTGATAGCGGTGAAGGATTCATACGCATGCGCCGAATAATCCAGCAGTTTCCCGGCCTGGGCCGCCATATCCATCAAACCGATTGTGGACGCCACTGACGAATTTTTGACCAGATTGAGCATTTCCGAGGTCATCGGCGGCAAAATCACCCGATAGGCGTTAGGCAGCAGCACGTAGCGATAGGTCTGACCCAACGTCAGACCCATGGCCAGACCGGCCGAACGCTGGCCGGACGGCAGCGATTGAATGCCGGAACGCACCTGTTCGCAAATTCGGGCGGCAGTGAACAACCCGAGACAGACCATGGACGACACGAAAAACTGTATGTTGGGGTCCAGTTCGGATTTGAACCAGGTGCCAAGGCGCTCCGGCAACAGTTCCGGCACAACCAGATACCAGATAAAGAATTGGACGATCAGCGGCACATTACGGAACAATTCCACATAACATGTACCGATGCCGGATAGAAACCGGCTGGGCAGCGTGCGAAGAATGCCGAACAGCGAACCGACCGCCAGGGCGATGATCCAGGCGCAGAACGAGACTTCCACCGTGGTCAAAAAGCCTGACCATAGCCAGCCTAGATAGGTGGTGTTGCCGAAGGGGGCGGGTTGCAAAAAGATTCCCCAGTCCCAATTAATTCCCATAAAAAGCTCCGGTGAAAAAAGGGTAGCATCGCTACCCTGAAGATTGATGAAGACCACTTGTTCATAACGCGGGGAACGGCCGCGCCATGTCTGTCTGTCCAGGACCTCAAGCAATCGAGAGGGCGGGGTTGCGACCCGCCCTTATAGTCGTTATTAGTTTACGGCTTTGTCGTTGGGATGTTGGAAAAGCTGTTTGATGTCATCGTTCATTTCGAAATTCATGTTGAGATTTTTCGGCGGAATCGGCTGTTTGAACCACCTGTCGTACCATTTGGCCGCCTGACCGGATGTTTCAATAGAAGAGATGGTGGCGTCCATTAACTGCTTAAACTGGGTATCGCCTTTGCGCAGCATGCAGCCGTAAGCTTCTTTGGACTGCGGCGTTCCGACAATTTCCCATTGACCCGGGTTTTTGGATTTGGCCCGTTCCCCGGCCAGCAAGGCGTCATCCAGCATAAAGGCGGCTGCCCGGCCGGTTTCCAGGGTACGGAACGAATCACCGTGATCCTTGGTGGCGATGATGTGCATATTCATATGCTTTTCATCGTTAAGCTTATGAATAAGCACTTCCGACGTGGTTCCGGCGGTCACGACCACCGTTTTACCCGCCAAATCAGAAAAATCCTTGATGCCACTGCCTTTTTTAACCGCCAATCGCGTGCCGATAATAAACAGGGTATCGGAAAAATCCACCTGCTTTTGGCGTTCCAGGTTATTGGTGGTCGAACCGCACTCAAAATCGTAGGTGCCGTTTTGCAGCAGCGGAATACGGTTTTGCGAGGTGATAGGCAGATATTTCACCTGCAAATTGGGCGCATCGATTTTTTTCTTGATGGCGGCGACGATAGCGTTGGAAAAGTCCTGAGAGTAGCCCACCACTTTTTGCTGATTATCATAATAAGAGAAAGGGACGGAGGACTCGCGGTGGCCGACGACGACAACGCCGCTGTCTTTGATTTTTTTCAATGTGCCGGTGAGATCTTCCGCATGAGCCATGCTTCCCGCCATGCCCAATACCAGTAATGATAGGGCCAATTTGCGCATTTGCATCTTCCTACTCCTTTGCTGTCATTACGTTGCCCGTCCGGAGACGGGACATAATCGTGAAGAGCGCCATAGACCGCTGTCAATCTAAGGCGTGAATCCAATGAGTCATGTTAAAAATAGTCGAATGTAAATGATTTGAAATAACAAAGTTCGCGTTTTGTGAGATATGGCGCACCATAATGCAGCGCAACTGACCGCATAGCACCGGATGGGTGCGTGATTTGCACCGCGACGGCGCAATAATGGCACAATCAACGCAACGATGAACCGGATTAAACGACTATTGTCGTACTGGGCAGCAAGATATATGCCAATGTTAACAATCGGCCTATTGCCGCTTAATTCTCAGCCGGTTCGGTCGGCGGCCAGCGCCAGATGCGCTTTGAAAACCTCGCTTGCGGCGGGTACCCGGGCCGGGTCCGGGTGTTTTTCCGGGTTCCACAAATCAGCAAAGCCAATGGCCCGACCGCAATGGATAAAGGCTTCCTGTACCTCAATACACACCACGCTTTTAGCGGGGTGGCCGTTTAAGGAAAAACGGGCGCATAGCGCCGGATCAACGGAGATGACGGCCCGGCCATTGACCCGGAAGGTTTCCTGCCAACCGGGTATCAGGAATAACATGCCGACGGCGGAATGATGAAGTATGTTACGCAGACCGTCGAGACGATTGTTGCCGGCGCGATCCGGCAAAAGCAGCGTTTTTTCATCTTCCACATGGACAAAGCCGGGTTCTCCGCCTTTGGGCGAACAGTCGAGGCCCTGCGGACCCTGAGTACCCAATATCATAAAAGGCGATAAACCGATAAGCCGGCGGCCGTAGGCATCGATATGATCGATTTGTTTCTGCACCACGGCGGGATACGGGGCGGGGTAATGATCGCGCAGTTGGTCGGGGTCGGTCAGCAGATAGCGGGTATCGGGTATCATGCCGGTCTCCAGTTCGGTTGTCAGGGAGGGGCACGATAGCAGTAATGATAATGATTAACAATGTCAATCAACCGGGACGGCTTTGCCGTCCCGCCACGGGATGCTCAGCGCCGCCGCCGGCCGAACAGCAAGGCGGCGAATCCCCCAAGCAGCGTGATAATCCACAGCGGCCAATCGCCGAAACGGGCATAAGGCGTCAAGCCGCGAGTGGGCGCCACCCGGACGGTGAGGGCGCCGCGCGTGAATTGCGGTAGGATGGCCTGAATGTCGCCGTCGGCATTGATGGCCGCCGTAACGCCGTTATTGGTGCCGCGCAACAGCGGCCTCCCCAGTTCCAGTGATCGCATACGGGCCATCTGGAAATGTTGCCACGGACCGATGGAGTGGCCGAACCAGGCGTCATTGGAAATGGTCAGCAGAAAATCGGTGTCCGGGCGGAAATTGTCCCGCACCTGGGACCCCAGGATGATTTCGTAACAGATGGCCGCGGTCAGCTTCATGCCGGCCGCTCTGAGCTGGGGCTGGATATAGGGGCCGCGGCTAAACGAGGACATCGGCAAATTGAACAGCGGCGCCAGTGGACGCAGCAGGCTTTCCAGTGGCACGAACTCGCCAAACGGCACCAGGTGGTGTTTGGCGTAGCGATTGGTTCCGGGATAATGGTAAGGGGTGTTTTCGCCCAATACCACGATGCTATTGTAATAGCGGTAGCCTGTGGCAGAGGGCCGAGCGTCGATAATCCCGGTAATCAGGCTGGTATGCTCGTCGCGCAACAGCGAATCCAGCGCCGTCAGGAAACCGGTCTGATCGCGCTCTTCATCGGGGATGGCCGATTCCGGCCAGATGATGAGTTGCGATTTGCCCAGCGCCGGGCGACTGTGGTTCAAGTAAATATCCAGCGTCGGCCTGACCTGGTCGGCTTCCCATTTCAGCGATTGCGGAATGTTGCCTTGCACCAGGGTAACATTTATCGCCCGTTGGTTTTCCACATGATACCAGTGCAGATCACGCAGCGGCCAGGGCAGCAACAGCAGAATCAGCGCGCCGACCAGGGACAACGGGTTGCGCAGGGCCGCCGCCGCCACCAGCAGGCCGCTGATCGCCATCAGCACAAAGGTCAGGGACTCAACGCCAAACAGCGGCGCCAGCCCTTTGAGAGGACCGTCGATTTGGGTGTAGCCGAACTGTAGCCAGGGCAGACCGGTAAATATCCAGCCCCTTAGAAATTCCGTCACCTGCCAGAGTACCGGGGCGCCCAGTCCCAGACGCCATAGGGAGGTTTTCGGCCAAAAGCGGGCCAGCAGACCGGCGAACAACGCCGGATACAGCGCCAGATAGGCCGCTAGGAGCGCCACCAGCGCCACGTTTACCGGACCGGGCATTCCGCCGAACTGGGCGATACTGACATAAATCCAGTTCATGCCGGTTCCGAACAATCCGAATCCCCAGACGAACCCCAGCCAAGCGGCCTGGCGTGGCCGGCGGTTCAAGGTAACGGCCAGCAAACCGGCTAACGATAGCAGGGCCGCCGGCCAGATGTCGTAAGGTGAAAAAGCCAGGGTGCCGCAGGCACCGGTCAATAACGCCAACAATAACCGCAATCGTTGGCGTTCAAACTGTTCGGCGATAGCCATGGGGAGGTTATTCTTCCATTATCGGTTGGGGGGAATCGTCGGGGATTTTGACATGAACCTGGATGATGCGTCTACTGTCGGCCATGGCCACTTTAAAGACATAACCGTCGATTTCGATAATTTCGCCGCGGGCCGGCAGGTGGCCGAATGCCTGCATGACCAGGCCGCCGATCGTGTCCACTTCCTCGTCGCTGAAATGGGTGGCGAACGCGTCGTTAAAATCCTCAATGGAGGTCAGGGCGCGGACTGTGAAGGTATGCCGGTTGAGCTGCCGGATATCCCGGTCTTCCTCGTCGTCGTATTCGTCTTCGATTTCGCCGACGATAAGCTCCAGGATATCCTCGATGGTCACCAATCCGGATACCCCGCCGAACTCATCGATCACGATGGCCATGTGATAGCGTTGAGAACGGAAATCCTTGAGCATACGATCCACCCGTTTGCTTTCCGGCACCACCACGGCGGGGCGCAGTACCTTCTCGATACTGAATGGCTCGGAATCGCTCAGCATGAAGGGCAGCAGGTCCTTGGCCATCAGAATGCCTTCGATATGATCCTTGTCTTCGCTGATGACCGGAAAACGGGAATGGGCCGATTCGATGATCACGTCCAGGCATTCTTCCAGAGACTGGTTATTCTTCAGGGTCACAATCTGTGAACGGGGAATCATGATATCCCGCACCCGCTGCTCGGCGATATCCATCACGCCTTCCAGCATGTCGCGGGTATCGGGATCAATGAGTTCGTTTTGCTCGGAATCGCGGATAAGCTCCAGCAAATCATTGCGGTTTCGGGGCTCGCCGTGAAATAACTGATTAAGGATAAGGGTAAAAAAGCCTTTCTTGGGACTGGGGCTATCGTTGCTTTGCGAATGGTCGTCGCTCATGGCGTTTTATGGGTTTCACTTATTGTCAGTATGTGAATGGGATCCCGGGCCTGACAAGGCCCGGGTTATTGATTATTCCACCGCGCACGCCGGGCTTGCGCGTCAGGCATTTTTTTCCGCCCGATAGGGGTCAGGATAGCCCATGGCAAGCATGATATCGGCTTCCAAACCTTCCATCTGTTCGGCTTCGTCGTCCAGGATATGATCATACCCTAGCAGATGCAGGCAACCATGGACAACCATATGCGCCCAATGTGCGTCTGGCGCCGCATCCTGCTCGGCCGCTTCCCTCTCCACCACCTGCCGGCAGATGACCAAATCGCCCAGTAGCGGCAACCGCACCTGCGGCGGCGCGTCGAAGGGAAACGATAGCACGTTGGTGGGCTTGTCCATGCCCCGATAAGTCAGATTCAATGCATGGCTTTCCGCTTCATCCACCAGACGGATGGTCACTTCCGCCTTGTCGCGAAAGCGCGGCAGCACAGCCTGCAGCCAACGCGTGAAATCCGGCTCGCCAGGCAAACCGTCGGGATTGTCGCAGGCCACTTGCAAATCCAGGATGATATGACTCATAGCGCCGTTCCCCGGGAAATATCGGCCTCGGAGCGCCGGTTTTCGCCTTGCGCCGCCGCGTCGCGCCGACGCTGCTCCGCCAGAGCGTCCTTACGTTTTTGTTCGGCGTTTTCCCATTGTTCGTAGGCGGTGACGATGCGGGCCACCACGGGGTGGCGTACCACGTCTTCGCTGTGGAAAAAGTTGAAGCTTATCTCTTCCACGCCGGCCAGGACGTCAATGGCGTGGCGTAAGCCGGATTTGGCGTTGCGCGGCAGGTCTATCTGGGTGATATCGCCGGTGATGACCGCCTTGGAGTTGAAACCGATACGCGTCAGGAACATTTTCATCTGTTCGATGGTGGTGTTCTGGCTTTCATCGAGAATGATAAAGGCGTCGTTCAAGGTTCGCCCGCGCATGTAGGCCAGCGGCGCGACTTCGATGACGTTGCGCTCGATAAGTTTTTCCACCCGCTCAAAGCCGAGCATTTCAAACAGGGCGTCGTACAGGGGACGCAGGTAAGGATCGACTTTCTGCGCCAGGTCGCCTGGTAAAAAACCGAGTTTTTCTCCCGCTTCCACCGCCGGACGGGTCAGCATAATGCGGCGGATCTCCTGGCGTTCCAAGGCGTCCACCGCCGCGGCCACCGCCAGATAGGTTTTGCCGGTGCCGGCCGGCCCGACGCCGAAAGTGATATCGTGATCGAGAATGTGGGCGATATATTGCGCCTGATTCGGCGTGCGGGGCTTGATGACGCCGCGCTTGGTCTGGATATGGATCGCCTTGCCGTAGTCCGGCACGCTGTCGGCGGTTTGCTCCAGCACCCGGCTTTCTTTAATGGCCAGATGGATTTGTTCGGGTTCGATATCGGTGACAAGACCGCGTACCGGCGCGGTATCCACATATAGAGCCCGCAATATTTTGACCGCGGCGTCCACGCATAACGGCGCGCCCACCAGTTTAAAGACGTTGTCGCGACGATTGATCTCAATGCCCAACCGGCGCTCAAGATGTTTGATATTGTCATCAAACGGCCCGCAAAGACTCATAAGACGGGTATTGTCCGCGGGTTCCAGCACGATTTCTTTGGTATCGACGTTCAAACTTTTCCTCTTGGTCATCAAGACCAGGTTAAGGGGTTGCTCGGGTTTCCGCGCCGGCCTGTGCCGGGCGCATAAGCCATTACCGGCGTCGGAATTGGGCAGGCATTAACAGCAGTAAACACCCGGCGGCGGCCGGGGCGCAAGCCACAGTAATGACATGGGGGCACAAAGGGTGAAAAACAACCGGGCGCGGGACCGGAAAACGCCGGAAAAGCGTGATTGCCCTTCCGGAGGGAGGGGGGTGGGGTCACGGCTGATAAATACCCACGCCCAGCTCGTTTTCCTTGCGGGTGCGCGCCATCACCGAGGCCGGGCTCTCGTTGACGCGCAACCCCATTTGTTCTTCGCTGCGCACCACGACGCCGCGCAGGGAATTGGGGTAGACATCGACGATCTCCACATCGACGAATTTGCCGATCATGTCCGGCGCGCCTTCAAAATTCACCACCCGGTTGTTTTCGGTGCGTCCGGACAGTTCCATGAGATTTTTGCGCGAGGTGCCTTCCACCAGAATCCGCTGAACGGTGCCCAACATCAGGCGGCTGTAGCGCATGGCCTGCTGGGTGATACGCGCCTGTAGACGGTAAAGTCGCTGTTTTTTCTCTTCTTCGCCGACATCGTCCACCATATCGGCCGCCGGCGTGCCGGGACGGGCGGAATAAATGAAACTGTAACTCATGTCGAAATCGACATCGGCGATAAGCTGCATGGTCCGCTCGAAATCCTCGTCGGTTTCGCCGGGGAAACCGACGATAAAATCGGAGCTGACCTGGATGCCGGGGCGTGCGCGGCGCAGTTTACGGATGATGGATTTATATTCCAGCGCGGTATGGCCGCGCTTCATCATTGTCAGCACGCGATCCGAGCCGCTTTGCACCGGCAGATGCACGAAACTCACCAATTCGGGAGTATCCCGATAGACATCGATAATATCGTCGCTGAATTCAATGGGATGGCTGGTGGTATAACGGATCCGATCGATACCGTCGATGGCCGCCACCAGACGCAGCAGTTCGGCGAAGCTGCAAATACCGCCGTCGTAACTGGCCCCGCGATAGGCATTGACGTTCTGGCCGAGCAAATTGACCTCGCGCACGCCCTGTTCCGCCAGTTGAGCGATTTCGAACAGCACGTCGTCACAGGGGCGGCTGACTTCCTCGCCGCGAGTATAAGGCACCACGCAGAAACTGCAGTATTTGTTGCAGCCTTCCATAATGGAAACGAAGGCGGTCGGTCCGTCGGCGCGCGGTTCCGGCAGCCGGTCGAATTTCTCGATTTCCGGGAAACTGATATCCACCACGGGGCTACGGGTGCCGCGCACATGGTTGATCATTTCCGGCAGCCGGTGCAGGGTTTGCGGCCCGAAGATAATGTCCACGTAGTGGGCGCGCTCGCGGATGTGTTCGCCTTCCTGGGACGCCACGCAACCGCCGACGCCGATAATGACTTCCGGGTTGGCTTCTTTCAAGGCGCGCCAGCGGCCCAACTGGTGAAACACTTTTTCCTGGGCTTTTTCGCGAATAGAGCAGGTATTGAGCAGCAGGACATCCGCCTCCTCGGCGATATCCGTCAACTGGTAGCCATGGGTGCTATCCAAGAGATCGGCCATCTTAGATGAATCGTATTCGTTCATCTGACAGCCCCAGGTTTTGATGTGCAGTTTCTTGGTCATCGGATCGCTGTTACTCGGTACGGATAAAGGGCATCAGATCCTGCCCCGCCTTTTGCCATGGCGCCGGCGGCCTGGCGAGCGGCCCGCCTTCGGGACAGTGGCGCAGGGCAGGATCACGTGTTCATGCTGGCCGCGTATTGTAATCCTTTGCCCCGGCTCTGACCAGTCCGGCGCGTCTCGGACCTGCGGGGCAGGGGCCAACCTGCATTCTCCCCGTCAGACTTGCCGTGGCGCCCTCGCAGGGGCGCCCTCAAAGGCCGTCGCGATACAACTCGGCGTATTTAGAGTATACAATGCCGTATTCATTCAGGGCTTTCCGGGTTTGACCCTTATGGCGAAGATAGCAAGTGTTGATGCCGTGGTGGCGGGCGGCGGCATGGTGGGCGCGGCGGCGGCGCTGGCGTTGGCGCAGGCCGGTTTTCGGGTTCTGGTGCTGGAGCGCACGCCGCCGGTCGACGGCGCGGCGAATGACGGCGTGCCGGATTTGCGGGTCTCGGCTTTCAGTTGTGCCTCGGTGGCGTGGCTCAGGCGTCTGGGCGCCTGGGATCGCATCGCCGCGGACCGGGTGGCGCCTTATCGTCGTCTGGAAACATGGGAATGGGAGGATGCGCGGGTGTCGTTCGATGCCGGCGCGCTAAAACTACCGGAACTGGGGTTCATGGTGGAAAACCATCGGGTGCAGCGGGCGCTGTGGCAAGCGGGCGAGGAGCAGGACACGCTGACGGTACGCTGCCCGGCGCAATTGGCGGCTTGCCGTTACGACGGCGGCCAATGGCATTTGACGTTGGATGATGGGCAAACCGTCGCCGCCCGCCTGCTGGTTGGCGCCGACGGCGCGCACTCGCAAGTCAGGCGCCAGGCCGGCATCGGCGTATCCGGTTGGCAGTACCGCCAGTCCTGCCTGCTAATGACGGTGGAATGCCGGACAGACGCGGGAGACACCACCTGGCAGAAGTTCACGCCGGATGGACCGCGGGCCTTTTTGCCCCTATACGGTCAGTGGGCCTCGCTGGTGTGGTACGACCACGCGGCGCGGATCCGGCAATTACAGGCGTTGCCGCTGCCGGCGCTGGAGCGGGAGGCGTTACGCGCTTTCCCGGCCAGGCTGGGAGATGTGCGCCTTTGCGCCGCCGGCGCCTTTGCCCTGACACGCTGTCATGCCGAACGGTATGTCGCCCCCGGTCTGGCGTTGGTAGGCGACGCGGCGCACACGATTAATCCGCTGGCGGGACAAGGGGCCAATCTGGGCTTTCGTGATGCCGAGGCTTTGGCCGATGTGTTGATAAGCGCCCGGGATCACGCCGAGCCCTGGGACGAGACGCGAATTCTCAAGCGCTACCAGCATCGCCGCCATACCGATAATCTGCTGATGCAAAGTGGTATGGACCTTTTTTACGGTGTTTTCAGCAATAGCCTGCCGCCCCTCAGGCTTGCGCGCAACCTCGGGCTGATGATGGCGCAACGCGCCGGCGCGCTGAAAACGCAGGCGCTGAAATATGCGCTCGGGCTATAGATACCGCAATAGGGCGCTTATCGTTACATCGCCAGGATTTTTGCCTTTTGCGTACTGAACTCTTCTTCGCTCAAAATCCCCCGCTCCTTGAGCGAAGCCAGCTTTTCCAACTGGATTATCATATCCACCACCGGTTCCGGGGCCGATTTGCCGATAGGACCCGTTCGCACGGACGATGGACGGAGCGCCTCACGGGCGGCATTTACCCGATTGGCGAAGGGAATGACGGCGCCTTTGATGATATTTTCAATGGTATAATCCTGTTCCAGGGTGTTTAGGGTGATACTGCCGGCCATCATCCGGATCCGGCTGCTCACCGAGAGAATACCGGCCAATTCAATATTGATCTGTTTGAGACCGAATACCGCGCTCCTGTCCAAAAACAAAATGCGCTGGCTGGTTAAGGTGATAAGCCAAATATTGCCGCCCATGGAACCGGCCGCAACGGCCAGCGGCAATTCCTGTTCCCGGAGTATGGCGGGCAGATGATAAAACTCTTTCCTGGTACCTAACGGCATGTCGCCCGCCAATTTGGACAAGCGTTTAAATTCGATTTTCAATTCATCATTGGTTGCGGTTTTATAGTCAATCATTGTTGATTCTCAATCTATGATTTACGTTTTCATTTATATCCATCCTGGATGTGGGGCAGTGTGCACGATAAGCCAACCCCGAAACCGTGATCTGAATTATTACCCACGGATTTGCTGTGAAAAAACGGGCGGCTTGCCACAATATACCCCTCCCGTTATCAGAGTACAAAAACCGAGCGAGAGTTCATTCGAGCGCCGGGAAAGAAGGGCAAAGGCCTGCCGGGGATGCGGCCTGGCGATATGACTGCGTCGGCGACGGTACCGCGGCAAAGTCATCAGGGAGTAATGGAAGGGGACTCGCCATACTTCACGTTGCCTGCGGGTTGGCAACGCTCGCTCACCACCGCCAGGCAACGGGTCGTATTCAGAGCACGGCAAAAAAAAACGGAACGCGCTGCGCTCCGTTTTTCGCCCGCGGATAAGTATGATATCTCGCGGTAGGCGGCCCCAGATTATCGGCTGTACATCACCGATGGGGGCGAGCCCTCAAAGCTGGCTGGGGTACCAGGATTCGAACCTGGGAATGGCGGAATCAGAATCCGCTGCCTTACCGCTTGGCGATACCCCAATAATATGGTGGCTACGACGGGAATCGAACCTGTGACCCCAGCATTATGAGTGCTGTGCTCTAACCAGCTGAGCTACGTAGCCAAATGGTACTTCTTGATTTATGGTTTGCAAACCGCAACATGCGCCACCCATGGCCAATAAGTTCTGGCTGGGATACCAGGATTCGAACCTGGGGATGGCGGAATCAGAATCCGCTGCCTTACCGCTTGGCGATATCCCAAAGGTTAAAGCCGTTGTACGATAGCGCCGGCCGCTGGAAGCGATTGGCTGGGGTACCAGGATTCGAACCTGGGAATGGCGGGATCAAAACCCGCTGCCTTACCGCTTGGCTATACCCCATCCGCTGCGTTAGCCGAAATCTGGTGCGGGAGGCGAGACTTGAACTCGCACACCTTTCGGCGCCAGAACCTAAATCTGGTGCGTCTACCAATTTCGCCACTCCCGCATATGGTGGCTACGACGGGAATCGAACCTGTGACCCCAGCATTATGAGTGCTGTGCTCTAACCAGCTGAGCTACGTAGCCGTCCTTCCGCGTGACCATCATTCGGCGTTGCGGGGCGCATTATGCGTAGTTGCAGAAATTCAGTCAACTCCTTTTTTCGGTAATACGCCTTTGCACATACTGTTTGTCTGGCTTATGACCAACCTGACGATAAAAAACGCATAAGCGCTGATTTTTACGAGAATAACACCTTGGCGCCATAGCCTTTTCCCGCGGGATGCAAGGTGCGCCAAACAGAAAAACCGGGCCGTCAAAGCCCGGTTCGCGCGCGGGGTCGAGAGGTCTTAATAGGCGGATTGATGCACGCCTACGGCGCGCCCCGACGGGTCATCCATCTTCTTGAAGGATTCATCCCATTCGATGGCCTTGGCGGACGAACAGGCCACTGAGGGACCACCGGGGACGCATTCCGCGGCGCTGGGCAACGGAAACAGCTCCTCGAAAATCTGCCGGTAAAAATAGGCTTCCTTGGACGTCGGCGTATTGTAAGGGAAACGGAAGTGCGCATTGGCCAATTGCTGATCGGTGATTTGCGTCGCCGCCACCTCCTTGAGGCTGTCTATCCAGCTATAGCCAACCCCGTCGGAAAACTGTTCTTTCTGACGCCAGGCGATGCTTTCCGGCAGATACGAGGCAAAACACTCGCGCAAGACGTGTTTTTCGATTTTGCCGTGGCCGCACATTTTATCCTGCGGATTGATGCGCATCGCCACATCCAGGAAATGCTTGTCCAGGAAAGGCACCCGGGCTTCCACGCCCCAGGCGGCCATGGCTTTATTGGCCCGGGCGCAGTCATACATATGCAGCGCTTGCAGCTTGCGGACCAACTCCTCATGGAATTCCCGCGCGTTGGGCGCCTTATGGAAATACAGATACCCGCCGAACACTTCATCCGAACCTTCGCCTGACAGCACCATCTTGATGCCCATGGCTTTGATTTTACGCGACATCAGGTACATGGGGGTAGAGGCGCGGATAGTGGTGACATCATAGGTTTCAATGTGATAGATAACGTCGCGAATCGCGTCCAGGCCCTCTTGAACGGTGAAATGGATTTCATGATGCACCGTGCCCAGGTAGTCGGCCACCGCCTTGGCGGCCTTCAGGTCCGGGGAACCTTCCAGTCCGACGGCAAAAGAGTGCAACTGCGGCCACCAGGCTTCGCTGCGGGCTTCATCCTCCACCCGCCGGGCGGCGTATTTCTTGGTGATGGCGGAGATAATCGACGAATCCAGGCCGCCGGACAGCAATACGCCGTAAGGCACATCGGACATCAGATGGCTTTTCACCGATTCTTCCAGCGCATCGCGCAAGGCGGCTTTATCGGTGACATTGTTTTTCACATTTTCGTAGGAAAACCAATCGCGAACATAATATTCGCGAATTTCCCCATCCCGGCTCCAAAGATAGCTTCCCGGAGGAAATTCCTTGATGCTGCGGCAGATTGGCACCAGCGCCTTCATTTCCGATGCGGCGAACAGCGTGCCGTTTTCATCGTAGCCGTAATACAGGGGAATGATGCCCATATGATCGCGGCCGATGAGATAAGCGTCTTTTTCGCAATCATAAAGGATAAAAGCGAACATACCCCGCAGACTGTCGAGAAAGTCGGGCCCCTTTTCCTGGTAGAGCGCCAGAATCACTTCGCAATCGGAACCGGTCTGGAACGCATAGCGTTCGCCCAGTTCATGGCGCAACGCCTGGTGGTTGTAAATTTCGCCGTTGACCGCCAGCACATGGGTGCGGGCGGCGTTATACAGTGGCTGGGCGCCGGTGTTGACGTCCACGATGGACAGCCGTTCGTGGGCCAATATCGCTTTGTCGCCGGCATAAACCCCAGACCAGTCGGGGCCGCGATGCCGCATCAGGCGCGACATCTCCAACGCTTTTTTACGCAGTTCGACCGGATCGGAGTGCAGGTCGAGGGCGCCAAAAATCGAACACATAGCTATTCCTTATTTTGTCTATCGACCCGCTTACGGGTCTCGTCTCGACGACTTCACGCCGCCTCTTGGCCGGCGGCGTTTGCTCGCGTGCCGCTGCAAGCCACCCCAAGCGCGTCGAGTCAGTTTGTTATCATGTTGACATTGATTTAGCATCAAAATGGCACTTCTATTCAAGATCCATCAACAAAAAAAGCGAACGGATTAATAATACGATAATTTTTTGGTATTTATTTTGATGAATCTTTAATAAAGACCGTCGAAAGCCGCCGTGGCTTATGGAACCGTCAATGCCGGTGGCGGGACGTCCGGAAGAAACCGGACTCAGTTTTCTTCCAGCAGGCGCTGTAGCAGGACGCCGTTGAGCATGGCCCGTTTGACCAGCGCAAAGGCGCCAATGGCCGAGCCGTGGTTGAGGAGGGAAATCACTACCGGCAGATTTTGTCGAAAACCGCTCAGCGCCTGGTTGTCGATGCAACGCTGCACCGCCGGCAACAGGATTTTATGCGCCTCGGTAATTTCGCCGGCCAGCACCACTTTTTGCGGATTGAACAGGTTGATGGCGATGGCGATGACTTTGCCCAGATGATGACCGACCTGCTCGATCACTTCGCCGGCCAGCGGATCGCCCCGGTTGGCGGCTTTACAGATGGCGTCGATCCGGCAGTTGTCCAGGGTCAGTCGGCTGGAATAACCCTGGTTGAGCAAATGCCTGACCCGTTGCTCGATGGCGCCGTTGGCGGCGATGGTTTCCAGGCAACCGAAATTGCCGCAATGGCAGCGCTCCCCCAACGGGTCCACCTGAATATGGCCGATTTCGCCCACATTGCCGTTGCTGCCAAGAAAGATCTGGCCGTTGACCAAAATGCCGGCCCCGGTTCCGCGATGCAAACGAACCAAAATGGAGTCATCGCAGTCCTGGGTTGCACCAAAATAGTGCTCCGCCAGCGCCAGACTACGGATATCATGACCGACGAACGCGGTCAGACGGAATTTTTTTTGCAGGTTTTCCACCAGCGGCCACTGATTGACGGTAATGTGCGGCATATACCGGACCACGCCGGAATAAGGATCCACCAGGCCGGGCAGGATGACGGAAATAGCGATCAGCTCGCGCAGTTTGCGCTGACAGTTCTCCAAGAAACAGGCAATGGCGCCGAACAGGGCGGTTTCCAGGGCTTCCTGGGTGCGCTCGGGCAGGGGGATGTATTCCTCGTAGAGGGATTTCCCGGTCAGGTCATAGAGCGTCAAGGTGGTATCGTGCCGGCCGAGTCGCACGCCGATGGCTTGAAACGCCCGGGTTTCGGCGACGATGGAAATGGCCCGCCGCCCGCCGGTGGAGGCTTGTTGATCCACCTCCCGAATCAGGCCCCGCTCCAGTAGCTGCCGGGTGATTTTGGTGATGCTGGCCGGGGCCAGTTGGCTTTGTTCCGCAATCTGGATGCGTGATATGGGACCTGATTGATCGATCAGGCGGTAGACCGCCGCGCTATTAAGTTGCTTGACAAGATCAACATTGCCTATCGGGGCCTGTCCGCCTGGGGTCATCAGTGTTCTACTCGCTCATCGTTAAACGTCGTCGCCATTGACGATGGTTTTGACAATCCGGAAATCGCGGGTGAAGACGGTGAGGTTGGCCGCCTTGCCGATTTGCAGCGAGCCCAACCGATCGGTCGCGCCCAGCGCCCGGGCCGGATAGAGCGTTGCCATTCGCAACGCCTCGTCCAATGGAATTCCTGCATGCTCCACGCAATTGCGCACAGCTTCGATCATCGTCAGGGACGAACCGCTCAAGACCCCGTTTTCGTCCAGACAAAAACCATCGCGATAATAAATGGTTTTGCCGGCGAAAATGAACTTGTCGATTTCAGGATCGCTGCCGGCCGGCGCGGTGGCATCGGTCACCAGCACCAGTTTGTCGCCCTTGATACGTTTGGCATTGCGGACATTGGCGAAGTCCACATGCAGGCCGTCGGCTATAATACCGCAATAAATTTCCGGCGCATCGAAAACCGCACCCACCAGGCCGGGTTCACGGCCGGTCACCGCCGGCATGGCGTTGAAAAGATGGGTGGCGAAGCCGATACCGGCGTTAAAACCGGCCCTGGCCTGGGCGCAGGTGGCGTTGGAATGGCCGGCCGAAACCAAAATGCCCGCCTGGCTCAGCCGGCGGATCACGTCTGAATCGACCTGTTCCGGCGCCAGAGTCATAATGGCGATGACATCGGCGTTGTCGCACAGGAAATCGATCATCGCCGGGTTGGGCGAGCGCATCAGGTCCGGATTATGCGTGCCTTTTTTGACGGGATTGAGGTAAGGGCCTTCCAGGTGCAACCCGAGCGCCTGATTTTTATTTTGCGCGAGAAATGCCCGCATCACTTCCACCGCACGCTGCATGAATTCATCGGTACTGGTGATAAGGGTTGGCAGAAAACTGGTGCAGCCGGACTTTTGATTGGCGCGCTGCATGGTTTCCAGGGTCGCCGCGGACAGGGCGTCAAGGGAATCATTGAATTGCACTCCGCCGCATCCGTTGAGTTGCAAATCAATAAAACCCGGCGCCAGGTTGGCGCCGGCCAGATCGCGACGTTCGATGCCGGCGGGCAACGCGTCTGCCGGACAAATGGCCTGGATGGCGCCGTTGTCGACGATCAACGCATGATCGTCCAGAATTTGGTGGCCGGTATACATCCGGCCGTTGGTTAGTGCGTACATCATTCGCTCCCGGTGTGGAATCACAGTGTTTTCAGGCTTTCCGCTTCCAATTCGCGGAAATATTTCACCGTTTTGACCTTAAGCTCCAATGTGGAGGGCTCGTCGCAGACCATTATCGCTCTGGCGTGCAGTTGCAGACAGCTTATTGTCCACATATGGTTGACATTGCCTTCCACCGCCGCTTGCAGGGCCATGGCCTTTTGATGGCCTATCACCAGTATCATCACTTCTTCGGCGTCCAGCAGGGTACCGACTCCCACCGTCAGCGCGAAGCGCGGCACCTGTTCGATATCATTGTCAAAGAAACGGGAATTCACCCGGCGGGTTTCCTGGGTAAGGGTCTTGATGCGGGTGCGGGACGCCAGAGAGGACGCCGGTTCATTGAAGGCGATGTGTCCGTCGTTGCCGACGCCGCCCATAAACAGATGAATTTTGCCGTAGGAGGCGATTTTTGCTTCATAGCGGCGGCATTCTTCATCGATATCGGCGGCGTTGCCGTTAAGCAGATTAATGTTGCCCGAGGGGATATCAACATGATTGAAAAAATTCTGGTGCATAAAGGTGTGGTAACTTTCCGGATGGGCGGCGGGCAGTCCGACATACTCGTCCATGTTGAAGGTGACCACGTTTTTGAAGCTTACCTGGCCCGCTTTATGCATTTCGATAAGGTATTTATAGGCTTCAAGGGGCGTACTGCCGGTGGGCAGGCCGAGAACGAAAGGGCGGTCGGCGGTGGGTTTGAACGCATTGATGCGATTGACGATATGGCGCGCCGCCCATTTGCCGACGTCGGCTGCGGTTTGTAAAGGAATCAGTCTCATTGGGAACCTCTTGGCGAGTGTGGCGTTTTTCCGGTCCGGCCTAAAGAGTATAATAAGCCCGAAGGTCCCGCAGTAGGGGGGGAGGGGGCAAACTCTCGCGTTACCGGCATAGTTGTATCTCGATTTTTCGTCTTGCAAAATAAGTTTGACATATTTACAAGAATAAGTCACAAATCCTGGTGCTTCAAGGTGATTATAATCACAAATCAGTAGTATTAATTTGCGTTGAAAATTAAAGTTCCTACACTGCGTGTATCGGGGAAACGCAATGCGAAATTCGCAGCAGGCAGGGGTTACAACCCGTGTGGGTTGAACGATAGGGTTAAAAGGGGAATCAAGGTGAATATACTCAGTTATGCACAAAAGATCGGCCGCGCGCTGATGGTGCCGGTGGCGACATTGCCCGCCGCCGCCATTCTCATGGGCGTCGGTTATTGGATAGACCCGGTGGGCTGGGGGAGCGACAGTTCGCTGGCCGCTTTCTTCATTACCGCCGGTTCGGCCATTATCAACAATATGTCTTTGCTGTTCGCGGTGGGCGTGGCGTACGGTATGTCCAAAGATAAGGACGGCGCGGCGGCCTTGTCCGGCCTGGTGGGGTTCCTGGTGGTCACCACGTTGTGCGCGCCGGCGGCCGTGGCGATGATACAGAAGATTCCGGTGGCCAGCGTTCCGGCGGCCTTCGGCAAAATCAACAATCAGTTTGTCGGTATACTGGTGGGCATCATTTCCGCCGAGCTGTATAACCGCTTTAGCCACGTGGAACTGCCCAAGGCCCTGTCGTTCTTCAGCGGGCGGCGCCTGGTGCCGATCCTGGTTTCTTTCGTGATGATCGTCGTGTCATTCATCCTGATGTATGTCTGGCCGGTCATCTTCAACGCGCTGGTTGGGTTCGGCATCTATATCCAGCACATGGGCGCGGTCGGCGCGGGCATCTATGCCTTCTTCAACCGTCTGCTCATCCCCGTCGGTCTGCACCATGCCCTGAACTCGGTATTCTGGTTCGACGTGGCCGGCATCAATGATATTCCTAAATTCCTCGGCGGCGCGCAATCTATCGCCAACGGCACCGGTATCCCCGGCATTACCGGCCGCTACCAGGCCGGTTTCTTCCCGATCATGATGTTCGGTCTGCCCGGCGCCGCCTTGGCCATCTATCATTGCGCCCGTCCGGAAAACAGAAGCAAAGTGGCGGGGATTATGTTGGCCGGCGCTTTCGCCTCGTTCTTTACCGGTATCACCGAACCACTGGAATTCTCCTTTATGTTCGTTGCGCCGGTATTGTATGTGATCCATGCGCTGTTGACCGGGATTTCGGTATTTATCGCCGCCAGCATGCATTGGATGGCCGGCTTCGGCTTTAGCGCCGGGCTGGTGGATATGGTGCTGTCGTCCCGCAATCCGCTGGCCGTACACTGGTATATGCTCATTCCGCAATGGATTGTATTCTTCATCATTTATTACATTGTGTTCCGTTTCACCATTAATCGCTTCAATTTGCTGACCCCGGGGCGTGAACTGGCCGTGGCCGGCGACGAGGCGGACGGTTATGATGTGGATGTGGACGAACAACCGGCGGCGGTCGGCAAAGCCGGCGAAACCGACTTGCTGGCTCGGCGCTTCATCAGCGCAGTGGGCGGCTCCGACAATCTGACCGGTATCGACGCCTGTATTACCCGCCTGCGCCTGAACGTTAAAAACTCGGCGGTGGTGAATGAGGCGCTTGCCAAGAATCTTGGCGCCCAAGGTGTTATCCGTCTGAATAAAGAAAGCGTGCAGATTATCGTCGGCACCCGCGCCGAGATCATTGCCGATGCCATGCGCAAGGTGCTGACTTCCGGTCCGGTGGCGGCGGCCAAATCGTCCTCCCAGTCTGCGCCGGCCGCCCAGGCCGCTGAAATAACGAACGCCCCCCGAACCTCCTCGGCGCCGCGCCCGGTGGCGGTCAGCCTGGTTTCGCCGCTGACCGGCGAAATTGTCCCGCTGGAACAAGTGCCGGATGAGGGATTTGCCAGTAAGGCCGTCGGCGAGGGCGTCGCCGTTCGTCCCACCGACAAACTGGTGGTGGCGCCGGGCAGCGGCACAGTGGTGAAAATGTTTGGCACCCATCATGCGTTCTGTCTGGAAACCGACAACGGCGCCGAAGTTGTGGTGCATATCGGCATTGATACCGTCAACCTGCAAGGCCAAGGGTTCACCTGCCTGGTGGACGAAGGCGCCCGGGTGGCGCAGGGCCAGCCGATTTTGGAGCTGGATCTGGACTTTCTTAACGCCAATGCCCGTTCCCTTATCAGTCCGGTGGTCATCACCAATATGGAACAGTTCGGCGGCATTTCCGCCGCCGCCGGCGGTCTGGTGATCGCGGGTGAAAGTAAGTTGCTGGATATCACGGCAAAATAAGTCTCATACCGTTCCGGCGCGCGCGGCGTGCCGGAACACGCTATCAAAACGTCTTTCCCGCTGTTCCGTTTGTCCCGTCCTGACTCCGCTTATGGTAATATTGTCTTACCGGCAAAATTTCATGCTCAACCACTGAGCGGTTATACAACCGGCTCGGTCCGGGATTCTGCGCAACTAACGGTTGTAACGCGCCTGGGCTTGTTGGAACATTAGAGAAATGAATGTCGCGTTTTCATAGAGGAATACGTATATGAGTGAGGCTGAAGCCCGCCCAACAAATTTTATTCGTCAAATTATCGACGAAGATCTGGCTACGGGTAAACATACGTCGGTTCATACCCGCTTCCCGCCGGAACCCAATGGCTATCTGCACATCGGCCATGCCAAGTCCATTTGCTTGAATTTCGGCATTGCCAAAGACTATCAGGGCAAATGCAACCTGCGGTTCGACGATACCAATCCGGTCAAGGAAGATATCGAATATGTCGATTCCATCAAGCAGGATGTCAAGTGGCTGGGGTTTGAATGGAGCGGTAATATTCACTATTCCTCTGATTATTTCGACCAATTGCACGCCTTCGCCATTGAGCTTATCAATAAGGGCCTGGCGTATGTGGACGAACTGTCGTCGGACGCCATCCGCGAATATCGCGGCAATCTGACCACGCCGGGCAAAAACAGCCCATACCGCGATCGGCCGGTGGAGGAGAACCTCAAACTGTTCGCCATTATGCGCAGCGGCGGCTTCCCGGAGGGTTCCGCCTGCCTGCGGGCCAAAATCGATATGGCCTCGCCGTTCATGGTGATGCGCGACCCGGTGCTCTACCGGATTAAGTTCGCCGAACATCATCAGACTGGCAGCAAATGGTGCATTTATCCGATGTACGATTTTACCCACTGCATCTCGGACGCCCTGGAAGGGATAACCCATTCGCTGTGTACCCTGGAATTCCAGGACAACCGGCGCCTGTACGATTGGGTACTGGATAACATCACCATCGATTGCCATCCGCGGCAATACGAATTTTCCCGGCTAAATCTCGAATACGCCGTCATGTCCAAGCGCAAGCTCAATCAATTGGTGGTCGAGCACATTGTCGAAGGCTGGGATGATCCGCGTATGCCGACCATTTCCGGTTTGCGCCGCCGCGGCTATACCGCCGCCTCTATCCGGGAATTTTGCCGACGCATCGGGGTGACCAAACAGGAAAACAATGTGGAGATGGCGGCGCTGGAGGCGTGTATTCGTGAAGATCTCAACGAATCCGCGCCTCGCGCCATGTCGGTGATCGACCCGGTCAAAGTGGTTATTGAAAATCTGCCGGCGGGTTATGAAGAAGACATTGTCATGCCCAACCATCCCAATAAACCCGAGATGGGCAGTCGTCAGGTGGCCTTTAGCCGGGAAATCTATATCGATCGGGCGGATTTTCGCGAAGAGGCCAATAAACAGTACAAGCGCCTGGTGCTGGGCAAGGAAGTGCGTCTGCGCAATGCGTATGTGATCAAGGCCGAAAGGGTCGATAAAGACGCGCAGGGCGTTATCACCGTCATTTATTGCCGTTACGATGCCGATACCCTGAGCAAAGACCCGGCTGACGGCCGTAAGGTGAAAGGCGTGATCCATTGGGTGTCAGCCACGCGCAATCTGCCCGCCGAGTTCCGCTTGTACGACCGGCTGTTTAGCGACGCCAATCCTGGCGCGGCGGAAGATTTCCACGCCACCCTCAATCCACAATCGCTGGTGGTCAAGCACGGGTTCGCCGAATCGGGACTGGCGGACGCGCGGCCTGAGCGGCCCTATCAATTTGAGCGCGAAGGCTACTTTTGTGCCGACAGCCGGTCTTTCAGCCGGGAGCGTCCTGTATTCAACAAAACGGTGGGCTTGCGCGACACCTGGGCGAAAATCGCGGTTTGACGCAGCGGCCCGTTCGCTCTGTCTGTTGGGGCGGTCGCCGCGGCCGCCCGCGTGGCGGTAATCCGTTAAAGAGGGCGGGTTTTGCCGGCCATACGGGCGGCGCCGATAGCGCCGTTGAAGGACGAGGAGGAGGCTTTGGCGAAAGCCAGGATTTCCGCGGGCAGTGGTTTGCGCAGGTGCCGGCGGGTTTGGGCCACCAGCCGTTCGTAGGGAAATCCGGCCATGTCCATCACGCCGCCGCCCAACAGGATACAGTCGGGGTCGAACAAATTGGCGCTGGTGGCGATGGCTTTGGCCCCCAGTCGGATAAATTCGTCCAGAACGGGTTCCCGCCTGTTTTCCACGAATACGTCGGACAAAGCGTAACCTCTGGGCTCCCGGCCGTACCAGCGCGCCAGGGCCGCGCCGGAGCACAGGGTTTCCAGACAGCCGTCATTGCCGCAGCCGCAGCGGATATCCGGATCCCCTAAGGGAATATGCCCCAATTCGCCGGCCACGCCGTGAGCGCCGACAAACAGTGCGCCATTGAGCCAGACGGCGAAGCCAAAGCCGGTACCCAGATAGCATCCCAGGACCAGCTTATCGGCCAATCGTTGTTCAGTGACATCGTAGTACAATTGCAAATTCACATCGCGCTCGAACGCCACCGGACAGTGAAATTGCTGCATCAGTCTATCCGCCAGATACGAGAATTCGCCGGTATCGCAAGGAAGGTTGGGCACCGAAATGATGGTCTTCCTGTCGCGGGCGACGGCGGCGGGAAAGCCTATCATTAACGCGGTCATCTCGGTCGCGTAACCGGCGAGTCTGTCCTGAATAAACTGGCTCAGGCCGCGGGCCAGACCTTTGGCGATGACCGTGTCGGTACGATTTTTATCAGTCGCCACTAGTTGTCCGTCGTCGCCAAGCAGGCAGATACGGATATGGGTGGCGCCCATATCGACGCCGACCACCACCTTTTGTCGGTTATGCATGGCCGTCAACCTCTTGCTGCGCCTTGGCGATATTGCCTTGCATAATGCGCCAGGCTTGCCGGATATCGTCGTGATGATTGAATAAACCGGATGAACCGACAATAAGCACATCAGCGCCGGCTTCAATCAGCGATGTGAAGGTCCGCTCATTGCAAGAGCCGTCGATTTCAATTTCGTACCTCAGGCCATGTTGTTGCCGGTATGCTTTTAGCTGACGGATTTTCGCCAGCATTTCGCCGATAAACGGTTGCCCGGCAAAACCGGGGTCCACGGTCAGCACGGTGACTTTATCCGCCAGATGGATATAGTATTTCATCATTTCCAGCGAACTCTCCGGATTAAGAATAAAACCGACTTTCAGTCCCAGTTTGCGGATTTTATCGACGATTCTGAACGCCTGACCACTCAGGGTTTCCGGGTGCAGGGTGATCATGCCGGCACCGGCCTCGGCCAGCGTGTCGATGTAATATTCGGGATTGGTCACCATCAAATGGCAGTCCATGGGCTTACTGGCCAGGCGTCTGACCTGGCTGACGAAATAAGGCGACAATGTCAGATTAGGGACGAAATGGCCGTCCATGATATCTACATGCAGATAATCGGCATGCTGATCGATAAATTCGATCTGTTCTTTAAAACGGATAAGATCCATGCACATTAGGGAAGGTGAAATCTTCATGGCGAACACCTATTTACTGATCAGTCGATCCAGGGCCACGGCGGCAATAATTAATCCCCCCATGACCACGAGTTGATAATATGTTTGTACTTGTAGAATATTGAGTCCGTTATTGATGGTGCCGATGATAAGACCGCCAATGACCACGGAGAATATCCGTCCCTTGCCGCCGAAAAAGCTGGTACCGCCGATGATGGCGCTGGCGATGGCGTAGGTCTCAAAGCCGATACCGGCCAACGGTTCCGCCGCGCCTAGCCGGGCGGTGGAGACCACGCCGGCCAAGCCGGCGCATATCCCGGAGATGATGAACACGATCAACATATGAAATTTGACATCGATGCCGGAAAAGAACGCCGAATTTTTATTACCCCCCAAAGCATAGATATTTCGTCCCAAACGGGTATGGGACGTGATAAACCATAGAATCAGCGCGATACAGAGCGCAAAAATCACCGGTACGGGCACTCCCAACGGGCTGGCGGCAAAGAAATTAACGAATCCGAATGAAAAACCGTAGACTGAATTCGCGTTGGAAATAACCAACGTCGCGCCGCGGAAAATCGCGTTGGTGCCCAATGTGATGATAAAAGGATGTAAGCCGGTCCAGTTCACCAGGCAGCCGTTAATCGCCCCCAACAGGCCACCGACCAACACGCCGCCTATCAACGCCGCCGAGAGCGGATCCAGTCCGGCCAGCATCAGTTTAGCGGTGACCATGCCGGATAAGGCCAATACCGCCCCCACCGACAAATCGATACCCGCCACCAAAATGGCGAAAAATTCCCCCATGCCGATGAGCACGGTCACCGAGCTTTGCACCAGAATCTGGGTGATATTATTGGCTTTCAGAAAATACTCGCTGGATAACGAGCCGAAGATGGCAATAATAATGGCCAATATGAAAAAGGTACCATATTGATCCCAAAATTTCTGGAAGTTAAAACTGGATTTATCCATACGGATTTCCCTCAATTTTGTGGTAGCGCCCATTTCATAATGTCCTCTTCGCTAAGACTTTCATTATTCTCAAGAATGCGGGTGAGTTTGCCTTCGCAAAAAATTGCAATGCGATCGCAGACTGACATGATCTCCGGTAATTCGGATGACACCATCAGTATGGTTTTTCCGGCGTCGGCCAAGCCGCGCATAACTTTATAAATCTCCGCTTTTGCCCCGACATCAATACCCCTGGTGGGTTCGTCAAAAATAATGACTTCCGGCTCACAGCACAGCCATTTTGAAATCAAGACCTTTTGCTGATTACCACCGGAAAGTTCAGTGATATTTTGATCCACTGAACTGCACTTCAGGGACAGTAATTGCCGTTGCTGCTCGGCCAGTTTACGTTCTTTATTTTGGTTGAATAGACCTATGGCGCCTTTATAGCCACCGTCTTTCAAACTTTTACTGATAGCGATGTTCTGTGCAATGGAGAAATTGTCGAAAAAGCCATTCTCACGACGACTTTCGGTAATATAGCCCATGCCTTTTTTAAGCGCATCCAGAGGCGATTTAGGGGTAATGTCCGCGCCATGCAACATAATCCTGCCGGAACTGACCGGTTCGACGCCGAAGATGCAATTCATGAATTCGGTGCGGCCCGAACCCACCAAACCGGCGAAGCCCATGATTTCTCCTCTATTGACTGTAAAAGAGATATCACGTACTCGCCGTTTATCCTTGCTGGTGATATGGCTCACCTCGAAAATGGTTTCGCAGTTTTCCCCGCCGATACTTTCCTTCATCGTCCGGAAGCGGTTTTGTAACTCACGGCCCACCATCAACCGAACGATATCGTCATTGGATACGTCGGCGATTTTACCGGTGGCCACGCTACTGCCGTCTTTCATTACCGTATAACGGTCGCAAATACGTCGAATCTCGTTTAATTTGTGCGAGATATAGATGATGGCCGTGCCGTCCTGGCGTAACTGATTCATAATCAAAAAGAGGTAGTCCACCTCTTTATAGGTCAGCGAAGAGGTTGGTTCGTCCATGATAATGACCTTGGCTTCCTGCATCAGGGTTTTGGCTATCTCGAGCATTTGTTTCTGACTGATGGAAAGATTGCGGACTTTTTCGTCAAGCCTGACTTTCAAACCCACCCGTAACAACATAATGGCGGCTTTTGTGCGCATATCCCGCCAATCAACCCGTTTAATGCCAAAACGACGTCTAACCGGCAATCGTCCGATGAAAAGATTCTCCAGAACAGTTAGCTCATCAATAACGCTTAACTCCTGATAAATGATACCAATCCCTAATTTAGCCGCGATTTTATGATCCAATTTGGAATATTCGGTATTATCGATAACTATTTTACCGGCGGTGGGTTCATAAATGCCGGAGAGTATTTTCATTAAGGTTGATTTGCCCGCGCCGTTTTCTCCCAAAAGAGCATGGATTTCATGGGCGCAGATCGCTAGGTCCACTGACTTTAATGCCTGGACGGGACCGAAGCCTTTGGCGATACCTTCCATTTTGATATAGGGAACGTTCATCATATTCTCCAGCATTTATACCCATCATACTTTATGTTGCCACGTTGTCGGCGTTATCCGCGCACCCGATCACAGGGGGCGTTTTGCCCCTGGAGATAAATCAGAGACATCCTGTCTCTCACCAAAGGCCAGCCATGGACGGTTTAGATTCGTTTCCGACGAATTTGTCATTCATTTACTGCGGCGATACGATTCAACGTATTAAGGGTGTGCCACATAAATTATGTTGGTAGATGCCTGTTATATACATTACCGGCAGAGCTTTTCATAATAGTGACTCATCATTTTTCACGTTGCCGCTTGATGGACCGCGATGCCATTCACACTATTCAGATTAAAGTTATCTAAATTCACTCTCCGCAACGTTATTTAGATGATGCTACAAATAGTCCACCTCCAGTGGCGAAAATACTGTCATGGTTGGCGCGACCTATTTGGTAACGAGAATAGAATCGACCGTGACGACACGCGGCTGGGCGTTCAGGGGAATTTGTTTTCCCGATTTTACCGAGTCCACCAGAATAGCCAGGCTATCAGCGCCGATTTTGGCCGGGTCCTGCGCCACGGTGGCGGTCATCATGCCGTCAGCCACCATTTTCCTCGCCTCAGGTACGCCATCGGTGCCCACCACCAGAATCTTACCGGTTTTACCCGCGTTGGCCACCGCTTGGGCGACGCCCATCGCCATGGTGTCGTTGGCGCAGTAAAAAGCCTTCAAATCCGGGTTGCGTTGCAGCACATTGGTCGCCACATCCAGCGCTTTAATCCGATCCCAATCCGCCGGCTGGCTTGAGACCAGTTTGATTTGGCTTGCGGCCTTGAACGCATTGGTGGCGCCCATGCGCCGCGCTTCACCGGACTCATTGCCGGCTTTGCCTTCGATGATGGCCACCTGACCGCCGCTGGCGCCGAGTTTGTTGATGATGAACCGGGCCCCGGTTGCGCCCACCTTGACATTGTCGGTGGTGACAAAGGCTTCGACATTGCCTTTGGCTTTAGCCAGGCTGGCCATGTCGATCTTCTCGTCAATATTCACCAAATGGATGCCTTGCTGGTAGGCTTTTGCCACCGGGATCACCAGATTGACCGCCGACAGCGGCGCGAACGCGATGCCTTTATAGTTTTTATTGGTTAGGTCTTCAAATAATTGCAATTGCGATTGGAAATCCCCCTCGGACGGCGAGGCGAAGATATCCACTGTCACGCCGAGCGTCTTGGCCTTTTGCTCGACGCCCTGCTTCATGGCCACCCAAAAGGGATTGGATAGGGTTTTCAATACCACGGCGTAATCGGCCGCCGCGCGGGCGGCGACGGTTGTCAACATCAAACCGCACATGGCGCCGCCGATGACTTTGATAAACGTATTCATGTTCTATCTCCAAAAGGGAATTATTTGTAATCACGTTTCAGGGATTGAGTAATTGAACTGGTTTTTTCCAGATTTCTATTGGCCAGATCGATATCCTGTCTGGCGACTGAGACGAAAAACGCATCCAGCAATGTCAGTTGTAGAATGCGAGCCGAGGCATTTCTGCCTAACAGCGGCGTTTCCGGCGCCGGCGAACAGATACTGAAATCCGCCAGCCGGGCGATCGGCGAATTACTGCTATGGGTGATGCAAATGATCTTGGCGCCATTGTCCTTGGCGATGGAAACCACCCGTTTAAGATCGGTGGTCCGTCCTGAGTGCGATACCACCAGCGCCGCGTCGCCGGGGGCCAACAGGGACGCCGACATCATCATGAGATGCGCATCCTGGTAGGCATTGCACCGCAAGCCGATTTTCAGAAACTTGTGCTGTACATCGCCGCAAATGGCGTTCGAGCCGCCAACGCCGTAAAGTTCGCGTTGTCTGGCATGGAAAAAGCAGCGAGCCGCCTGCTCGATCACCTCCGGATCGACGATGGCCTGTCCTTCGGCGATGGTGCGCAGGGTCAAGTTGAAGACTTTATTGACCGCGTCGGCCGGACTGTCTTCGGGGGACAACTCCGCGCTGATATCGTGATCGGCATACTCGAAGTATTCCACTATCGCGCTACGCAATTGCCGAAAGCCGCTGAAGCCGAGAATCTTCGAAACCTTGACGATCATCGCCTCCGACATGCCCAGACTCAAGGCCACATCCTTGATGCCGGAAATATCGCTGAGATTGCCGGGCGTCAAAAACCACTCGACGATTCTGCTTTCATTTTCAGTCATCCCTTCCTGCTTGATGCGCAGATAAGGCGCAATCCCGATACCCCGCGGCATATCGCCGTTCAGTTCCGACTCGGTCATCTTCCGTTCTCTGGTTTCTGGGTGGTCCGCCATTATATCAACACAAGACGGGCATTAAAGATGCATGTGACTTCACATTTTTTATAATTTTATAAAGTATTAACTATTCGTAAAATTAGAGATCAACAGGAAATCATTGGCGGACTCGATTCCGCTATGGCGGTGATTTTTAAAATACATTATAAAACAATGAATTAAAAAATTATAAACTTTTAGTTTAGCCAATGAAATCACTGATATTCTACAAAATAGCGATTTTCAGTGATAGAGGAGTAAATGCCAAAAAAAGAGATGTATAAAAAATTATCTAATTGTTTTAATTGAATTAAATTTAAGTTTCTTGGAAGTCTTGCCTATGGGTGGGGAAATTGTTTTTTCATAGAAAAATTTTTTTTGTGAAATTTAATTGTTGCGGTCAAGATTGTGCTTTACACTCGCCCTTATCGGAAGACAGGAGGACTTAATATCATGCGTATCGCTATCGGGTGTGATCACGTGGGATTTTTACTGAAAAAAGATATCATGGACTATCTTATCGCCGCGGGATGTGAGGTGATCGATAAAGGCACCTATTCCACCGAACGGACCGATTATCCGGTGTATGGTAAGGCCGTGGCGCGAGCGGTGCTCAATAAAGAAGCGGATCTGGGGATAGTGATGTGCGGCACGGGAGTCGGAATTTCCATTGCGGCCAACAAGCTACCGGGAATCCGGGCGGTGGTGTGCAGCGAACCTTATTCAGCGAAATTGTCCCGGCAGCATAACGATACGAATATCTTGGCCTTTGGATCGCGTGTGGTGGGTAGCGATTTGGCGAAAATGATTGTTGATAGCTGGTTAACGGCGGAATTTGAAGGCGGGCGGCATCAGCGCCGGATCGATAGCCTTGAAGAATAGCGGGTGAACGGCGCGTTAACTGTAACCGGACAGAAAACGACCCGGCTAAAATCAAACACACAAAAACGTCTATTCTGACCGGATGGCGCTGAGGCGGGAGGGGCCGGTTCAAGCGGGACGTAAGTTAACGTCCTCCCCGCCCTGAAAGACGGAACGTTACGGCGCATCTGTTAGGGAGCGGGGTTTCGGCGCGTCCTCCGTCATAGGACGGCTATTCCTTGACGCTGTCCAGGGTATCGCCGATGTCATGTATGTTTTCGTCATCGCGGCAATCGCCGGTTTCACAATGTCCATACAGATACAAGCTGTGATTGGTCAGCTTGATGTTGTATTTTTTGGCAATATCGCGCTGACGGGACTCGATAAATTCGTCGCGAAACTCAATAACCTTGCCGCAATCCAGACAAATCAAATGATCGTGGTGATGCTGCTGGGTCAGCTCGAACACCGATTTGCCGCCTTCGAAGTTGTGGCGGGTGACGATGCCGGCGTCATCGAACTGATTCAACACCCGGTAGACGGTCGCCAAACCAATCTCTTCGCCCATATCGATCAGCTTTTTGTACAGATCTTCCGCGCTGACGTGATGACATTCCGGGTCTTGCAACACTTCCAGGATCTTGAGTCTGGGAAGCGTCACTTTCAGGCCGGCCTTCTTCAATGCAATATTATTGTCAGTCATGCGGGTTTAGTCCTATCACTTGGTAATCTGGTTGTAGGCTCTGATAGCCTATAACAATGGTCGGCCCGAAAATTCCAACGTCGTCTCATTATAGGACTGCCCTTGAAAAATGAAAACTGCGGACAGTTCATTATGATAGCCCGTTTAGGGTGGGGCAAGCTCTGTGGATGACGGGCAACGCGGTCTTTTCACCGGGCTATTGTACCGCGTTGCCACAGAAAGTTAAAAATTTGTATCTATCGATTCAAGAGGAAGCGCAAATCAGCAAAGCGGCATGGCGCCGTTTTGCTTGGCAAGCGCCCCGCCCGGGCGATCAGGCGAGTTTCAGTTCGCCCTTGATCTGCTTGACCCAGGTCGCCACACGTTCGGCGGTCAGTTCCGGCTGCCTGTCCTCATCAATGGCCAGTCCGATGAAATGGTCATCGTCCGCCAGGCCTTTGGACGCTTCGAAATGATAACCGGCGGTGGGCCAGCGGCCTACCAGGGTCGCGCCGTTGGGTTCGATGATGTCGCGCAGTGTACCCATGGCGTCGCAGAAGTACTCGGCGTAGTCCTCCTGATCGCCGCAACCAAACAAGGCGACCGTTTTGCCGGTGAAATCAATTTCCTCCAGGGTGGGGAAAAAATCGTCCCAGTCGCATTGCGCCTCACCATAATACCAGGTGGGGATGCCCAGCAACAGTTTGTCGAACTGTTGCAGATCTTCCTTGCTGCTTTTGGCAATGTCATGCACTTCGGCGATGTCGGCGCCCAGTTGCTTTTGAATCATCTTGGCAATATTTTCGGTATTGCCGGTGTCACTGCCAAAAAAAATGCCTACACTTGCCATGGAATTGAAAACCTCTTAAATATTAAGGATATGGTTTACCATACATTTAACCGGCTCAGGGGGCAATCATAGCAGACCCTAACAGCGGGATAAACTCGTAACGCGGGAGATTCGTCGCAAATTACCGGCAAGGCGCCGGAAACCGGCAGCCCCCGGCCGCGGCGCGATCAATCACGGGTATCCCGGCGCTGGTGACGCGCCAGTTCGGCCAGCAGGATCTGTTCTATCAGCTCGCTGCGCGAGAGATCACGCTGATAGGCTAATTCGTTGAGGGCGGCCACCGCCTGTTCATTGATTTTCAGTTCGACACGACGCAGGCCGCGGACTTTATCCCGGCGCAACTGGTTGCGTTTATTGACGCGCAGTTGTTCGTCGCGGGACAGCGGGCTGGTCTTCGGGCGTCCCGGACGGCGTTCGTTGATAAACAAATCCAGGGTTGTGCGATCCGTTTGTTCTTTTGCCATAATTCATGAAGGGAATAGCGCATCGGTATGCGGGCAGGTAAGACCGTGCCGGTAAGGGGGTTTCTCCGCAAGGCGGTTTCGTCATCCGACGTCCGCCGGCGTTTCGGCGCCGCCGGTAAATAGGGTTCGTCATAATACTCCACCTCGGCAAAAAACGGCAATCCTTACAGGGTCGTTTGACGTCCGGCGAAGCGCCGCCGTTCAATTTTTACCCAAAAATCGTTTCACCGCCCGGATCACCGCATCGGGTTTTTCCGCGTGTACCCAATGGCCTGCTCCGGCCACCACATAGGCGCGGGCATGGGGAAACTGTCGGCGAATGGCGTCGCCATAGCTTTCATCCAGATAAGGCGATTGTCCGCCGCGGATAAACAGTATCGGCCCCGGCCAGGGCGGGACTTCCCGCCAATGGATAAGCGTCGGATAATTCTCCCACAATACGTCGAGATTAAACCGCCAGCGGCCGTCGACGAAAGATTTAAGCAAGAATGCGAGGGTGCCCTCGTCGGCGATGTCCCCGCGCATCAACCGTGCGGCGTCGCTGCGCCGGACGACGCCCGCGGCGCGGACCCGCCGCAGGGCATGGAATATCGCGTCATGATGGCGGGTGGGGTACGCGACCGGCGCCATATCCACCACAACCAGCGCGGCCAGGCGGTGGGGGATCAGCGTGGTAAGCGCCATGGCCACCTTGCCCCCCATGGAATGGCCGATGACAATACATTTTTCCAGCCCGAGTTCATCAAGCAGTTCGACGATATCGGCGCTCATGGCATCATAACCGGCGTCGTCGTTATGGGGCGAGAGCCCGTGATTGCGCAAATCGACCTGCACGGTGGCGTGCCGTTCGTTCAGGGCGCGCGCCAGTACCCCGAGGTTGTCCAGGCTGCCGAACAGACCGTGCAGTAGAATCACCGGCAAATCCTCTCCCGGGCGCCGGGCCGGTTGCAGACGGTAATGCAATTTCATCGCGATCCTCATGGCGAGAATAAAAGTCATTAGCGTATCATGGTACGCAGGTAACGGCGCCGCAAATCATGTCCTGTTCCGCGGGCGCCGCCGGGTGGAATTCCGACTTTTTCCCCAGGCCGGAATACGGCGCTGTTCCCGGCGACAGTTTAGCTTGTATAATCCTTCGGATTGATTTGAGAGAAGAAAGCTCCCGGACAAAAATGAAAACTATCGAACTCGACGAAGATCTTTACCGTTACATCGCCAGTCATACACAGCACATCGGCGAAAGCGCCTCGGATATCCTGCGCCGTATGCTGAATGTCAAGGCGCCGGCCGAGGCCGGACCGGAGCGGGCCGCGCCCGCCGCCAAGCCCGCGGATACGGTTTCCGCGCCGCCGCGCGATCGGGTCCGCGCCATGCGTGAATTATTGCTTTCGGACGACTATGCTGAACAACGTAAGGCGGTGGATCGTTTCATGCTGGTGCTGTCCACGCTCTATACTCTGTCTCCGTCGGAATTCGCCGAGGCGGCGGAACTTCTGCACGGCCGCACCCGCACTTATTTCGCCGGCGATGAGCGCACGCTTTTGCAAAACGGCAGCCATACCAAACCCAAGCAGGTTCCGGGGACCCCCTATTGGGTCATTACCAATACCAATACCGGGCGCAAACGGGGCATGGTGGAACACATTATGCTGGCGATGCAGTTTCCGGCGGAACTGACGGACAAAGTGTGCGGCACCATTTAATGAATGACATTTGATGAATAACAGCCAAGGGAGAAGCACCGATGGCGAATAGCCCCCGTGCCGGACAACCTGCCCGGCCCAGTGATTTGATTAACGTAGCCCAGCTCGCCGCACAGTATTATGTGTTACGGCCTGAGCCGGGCAATCCCGCCCATGCGGTGAAATTCGGGACTTCAGGGCATCGCGGCAGCGCGGGACGCCACAGTTTCAACGAAGATCATATCCTGGCCATCAGCCAGGCCATTGCTGAAGAACGCCGCAAACAGGGGATTACCGGCCCCTGTTATGTGGGCAAGGATACCCACGCCCTCTCGGAGCCGGCATTTATTTCGGTGCTTGAGGTCCTGAGCGCCAACGGCGTGGATATCATTGTCCAGCAGGATAACGGTTTTACACCGACGCCGGCGATTTCCAACGCCATCCTGACCCATAACCGTCGCGGCGGACCCCAGGCCGACGGTATTGTCATTACCCCCTCGCACAATCCGCCGGAAGACGGCGGCATCAAATACAACCCGCCCAACGGCGGCCCGGCCGATACCGGGTTGACCAAAGTGATCGAGGAGCGCGCCAATGCGTTGCTGGCCGAGGACTTGCGCGGCGTGGTGCGCCAATCCTTTGACGCGGCCTGGCGCGGCGGCCTGGTGCATGAGCAGGATCTGGTCCAGGCCTATGTGGAAGGCCTTGCCGGCGTCGTGGATATGGCGGCTATCCAACGGGCCGGACTCAAGCTGGGCGTCGACCCGCTTGGCGGCTCGGGCATCGCCTATTGGCAGCGGATAGCCAGCCACTATCACTTGGATTTGACCCTGGTTAACGAAGAAGTCGATCAGACTTTCCGGTTTATGCACCTCGATCATGACGGCATTATCCGCATGGACTGCTCGTCCCGCTGGGCCATGGCGGGTTTGCTGGCCCTTCGCGATAAGTTCGATTTGGCGATGGCCAATGATCCGGACTACGATCGGCATGGTATCGTGACGCCCGCCGGTCTGATGAATCCCAACCATTATCTGGCGGTGGCCATTGACTATTTGTTCCGCCATCGGCCGCAATGGGGCGCTGACGTGGCGGTGGGCAAGACACTGGTGTCCAGCGCCATGATCGACCGGGTGGTGGACGCGCTTGGCCGCAAATTGGTGGAAGTGCCGGTGGGCTTTAAATGGTTTGTCGACGGCTTGTTCGACGGCAGCCTGGGCTTTGGCGGAGAGGAAAGCGCCGGCGCGTCGTTCCTGCGTTTCGATTGCCAGCCCTGGTCCACTGATAAAGACGGAATCATCATGTGCCTGCTGGCGGCCGAAATTACCGCGGTGACCGGCAAAAACCCCCAACAGCACTATGATGAACTGGCCAAGCATTTCGGCGCGCCAAGTTACAACCGGATCCAGGCGCCGGCTACCCATGCGCAAAAAGCCATATTGTCCAAATTGTCGCCGGAACAGGTCGGCGCCAGCACGCTGGCCGGCGATCCTATCACCGCCCGCCTGACCGCGGCGCCCGGTAACGGCGCCCCCATAGGGGGCCTGAAAGTGATGACCGAACATGGTTGGTTTGCCGCGCGGCCTTCCGGTACCGAAGACGCCTACAAAATTTATTGCGAAAGTTTCCTGGGCGCCGAGCACCGGGAACGTATTGAGAAAGAAGCGGTGGAAATTGTCAGCGATGTCCTGGCCGGCGCCAAATAACCGGTCTTAAGCGGTAGGTTCACAGATTCCATGGCCCTTGTGAAAGGGCCTTTTTTTTTGTGTGTCGACGGAGCACCCTTCATCGCACAAACGCCTTTCCCCCGCGTGCCGAGGTACGCCTTCCTTGTTGGCTAACGGTTTATCCGCCAGGTAAAAAGATCGTCTGTTGCAGGGCGCTCCATAGCTTCACTTTCGATATGCCGGCGGGCGAGGCGCTAACTGGCAATTCGCCCGTGGCGACAAAATTGCATTTAGATATATCTTTTTCTTGCATCCCGCAAAACCCCCATGTAAATTAGATATATCTAAATAACAGGAGGCACTATTATGTTTTTCCGTTTACATCAACATTCACATTTGGACGGCGGAGAGTGTCATCGCCATCAGGATGCGCGTTTTCCCCGCCGCGAGGCGCATTTCGAAAACCGGCGGGGCGGCGGGTTTCGGGATGGCGGTTTCGGCGATGAACGCCGTCACGGCGACGGCCCGCACGGCCGTGGTATGGCCGGCGGCTGCCGGCGGGGCGGCGGGTTTCGGGATGGCGGTTTCGGCGATGAACGCCGTCACGGCGACGGCCCGCGCGGCCGTGGTATGGCCGGCGGTTGCCGGCAGGGCGGCGGGTTTCGGGATGGCGGTTTCGGCGATGAACGCCGTCACGGCGACGGCCCGCGCGGCCGTGGTATGGCCGGCGGTTGCCGGCAGGGCGGCGGATTCCGGGATGGCGGTTTCGGCGATGAATGCTGTGGCGGCGACGGCTCGCGCGGCCGTGGAGGTCGCCACGGATTCCAGGGGGGACATCGCCGTGATCCGCGAGACGGGAACCGGGGACGGCGGCCGTTGGGACATGGCGATTTGCGTCTGGTATTGTTGGCGCTGGTGGCGCGCAAAGCCAGCCATGGCTACGAACTGATCAAGGCCATTGAGCAAGCATCTTCCGGTCTCTATATTCCTAGCCCTGGCGTGGTTTACCCGACGTTAAGCCTTTTGGTGGACCAAGATTTCCTGACCACTGAAAGCGAAGAGGGGCAGAGCCGCAAAAGTTACGCGATTACCGCCGCCGGACAAGCGGAGCTGGCCAATAATCAAACGGCGGTAGCGGCGATTTTGGCTCGATTATCCCAGTTAAGCCAGCAGGGGGAAGGGGAGTTGATGCCCGGTATTCACGAAAATCTGACGCAATTGCGGGGCTTGCTGCGCGGCAATATGATGCGTGCCGATTTGTCCCCGGAGCAAATCAAGCATATCAACGGTGCATTGAGCGATGCGGTGGCGCGTATCGAGGCCGCGCTGCGCGCTGCGCCGGATGAACCAGAAGAATGATATAATGGGCGTGCGCCGACCGGGCCGCGTTATTCCCGCCACGGCGACCCGCGCTAAACAGGGCGCGCCAGGGGTGGTCAGGGGGAAGATATCCCGCCCGTCAGGGCAGATAAACCGTTATCCCCAGGCCACCATCAGCGCGCCGGCAGTGATAAGCGCCACGCCGGCGCCGGCCAGCCAAGAGACTTTCTCCCCGAACAGCACGACGGCCAAAATGACGGCGAACACCACGCTCAGCTTATCAATGGGCGCCACTTGGGAAACCCGGCCGGCCTTGATGGCCATAAAATAAAACAGCCAGGACAGAGCGCCGGCCACGCCGCTTAACACGATAAAAACCAGGGCCTTTTTATCAGCCAGAATGGCGTTTACCAGGCCGATTTTACCTTGAACAACCACCACGCCGGTTAAAAAGAGCGCCATGACCACCGCCCGAACGGCGGTAGCGCTATTGGCATCCAGATGCTGGAGGCCGATTTTGCCGAATATGGCCACCAGCGACGCGGTGAAAGCGGATAGCAACGCATAAAGAAGCCAGGCATTCATGATGTTTTCCTGCAATGTCGAAAAGTCGGACGTACCGGTCCCCGTCGGTCGGCAAGCCGCTCTGGCGGAAGACGCACGGCAAACCTGCAGCGCAAGGGGCCGCGCTCAGGGTACAAAACGGTAACCGATACCTGTTTCGGTAAGTAAATGACAGGGCCTGGCCGGGTCGGTTTCGAGTTTTTGCCGCAAGTGGCCCATGTAAATTCGCAGATAATGGCTATGTTCCACCGCGTTGGGCCCCCAGACTTCGCGAAGCAGTTGCCGCTGGGTCACCACTTTGCCTTGATAGGAGAGCAACGTCGCCAGCAGGCGGAATTCGATGGGCGTCAAATGCAGATTTTCCCCGTCCCGTGTGACCTGGTGATTGACCAAATCGACGCTAATGGCGGAAAAATTCACGGTCGACGGTTTATCCTCGCCTCGTTGCGGGCGGCGCAGGGCAACCCGCACCCGGGCCAATAGTTCACCGATACCGAAAGGCTTGGTCAGATAATCGTCCGCACCGGCGTCCAGCGCATCGATTTTATCTTGTTCGTCGCTGCGCGCCGATAACACCAAAATCGCCACGGCGCTCCATTGGCGCAGATCACGAATGAAATCGACGCCATTGCCGTCCGGCAGCCCTAAATCCAGAATCACCAGGTCCGGTTTGCGGGTGGCCGACTCCAGCAGGCCGCGCGCTACCGTTTCGGACTCGAAAACCCGATAGCCTTCGCGCTCCAGCGACTGTCGGACAAAGCGACGAATAGCCTCTTCATCCTCAATGATAAGAATGTTGGCAGCCACGGTGCTCATACTTCCTCCCTTTCGGCAAAAACCGGCGCGTACCCGCATCCGGTAATGGCAAAAAATGCCGGACGACGCATTATCCCCCGAATCGCTATCCCGGTGAATACTTTTGCGGCCCGTGAACGTCCAAAGCAGTCGGCTCTCCCGGCTGGTCTTGACAAATTGGCTCCGCCCGACGCGGCGCGCAAGGCCTCAGACCCTATGACGCCGCGAATAAACCTGAAAGACTTTTATTATAAAGCCGGACGTCCGCCGCCATATCGACTACGCTTTGCAGGTGGAACATGCGCGGAAAGAAAGTATGCAGGATAAAATTGCCATTGGCATTAGCGGTTGCCTGACGGGAGCGCCCGTCCGCTTCGACGGCGGCCATAAGCGCCTGTCCTTCGCCATGGATGATTTGGCTCCCTACGTCCGTTTCGTGCCGATCTGCCCTGAGACGGCCATCGGCCTGCCGACGCCACGAGCCGCATTACGCAGGGTGCAAGACCCGGAAGGGCGTATTATTCTGCGTGTCAATAACGATTCGCGGGGCGATGACCTGGCGCCGGCGGTGGAAAGGCTGGCTTTGCGGCAAAGCCAGGGCCTTAAGCATGCCTGCGGTTTCATCGTTTGCGGCAAGTCGCCCAGTTGCGGAATGGAACGGGTACGGCTTTACGATCGGTCCGGCGTGCGCAAGGAAGGCGCCGGTATCTTCACCGCCGCCTTGATGCGGCGGATGCCCTGGCTGCCGGTAGAGGAGGATGGACGATTACAGGATCCTTTGCTGCGTGAAAATTTCGTCGCCCGGGTATTCACATTATTCGAATTCAACCATCTGCTGCGACAGCCCCTCACCCCCGAAGCCTTGCTGGCATTCCACCGACGCTATAAATTACTGATGCTGGCGCACTCCCAACCGGGTTATCGCAGCATCGGCCCATTTATCGCCGGCCTGGGACGGTGGTCGTCCTTGGAGGCGTTCGCGCTGGAATACCGCAACCGGCTGATGGCGCTGTTGGCCCAGCGGGCGACGCGGCCCAATCACACCAATGTTCTCATGCATGCACAGGGCTATTTTCGTCGCCATCTCACCGACCGACAACGGCGGGAACTGACCTCGCTTATCGACAGCTATCGCCGGGGCGTCCAGCCGCTACTGGCGCCCATCACCCTGCTAAAGCATTACTTGGCCGAATACCCTGACGCCTGGCTGGCGCAGCAGCGTTATTTCGAACCTTATCCCGACGCGCTACGGCTACGATACGGATATTGATGCAAGGAAGACGACATGAAAACCCATCTCGTATGGTTGCGCAACGATTTGCGCATCCGCGACAATCCGGCCTTGCACGCCGCCTGCCGGGACCCTTCGGCGCGGGTGTCGGCGCTATTTATCGCCACGCCGGAACAATGGCGGCGCCATGATATGTCCCCGCGCCAAGCGGCTTTTCTGCGCGACAATCTCCAGGCGGTACAGGCCGCCCTGGCGGAGCGCGGTATACCGCTAGGCTATCATCAATGCGCCGATTATGACGGGGCGGTGGATTGGTTGGCGGATTATTGCCGGCGGGAACGGGTGGATGCGCTATTTTACAATTACCAGTACGAATACAACGAGCGGCAGCGAGATCGGGCGGTGGAACGTCGTCTGGAGGGTAAGGTGGTTTGCCAGGGATTCGACGACGGCGTGCTTCTCCCCCCTGGGGTCATCACTACCGGCGACAAAGAGATGTATAAAGTCTTTACGCCTTTTCGCAACGCGGTAATCCGACGATTGAATACCGATGAACCGCCTTGTCTGCCCGCGCCCAACAGCCGGGGAGCGCCGCCGGCCATCGCGGCGCTCGAACCTTATGATTATCCCCGCCAGGCGCCGGGTGAAGACTATCCGGCCGGCGAAAAGGCGGCTTTGGCGCGCCTACGCCATTTCTGCGCGCATTCATTACGTGACTATCGCCGGGGGAGGGATATCCCGTCCGCGGACGCCACCAGCCGTCTGTCGGCTTACCTGGCGTTGGGCGTGCTGTCGCCCGGACAGTGTTATCATCGCTTGCGCGCCGTCGAACCGGAAGTCTTGACGCAAACCGACGGCGGCGCCGTCTGGTTGGGGGAGCTTATCTGGCGTGATTTCTACCGCCATTTGCTGGTGTATTTCCCTCGTCTAAGCCGGCATCAGCCTTTTATTACCTGGACCCGGCATGTGGCCTGGCGCCAGGATAAGCGGCTTTTCACCGCCTGGTGCGAGGGTCGGACCGGTTTCCCCATTATTGATGCCGCTATGCGTCAGTTGAATGACAGTGGTTGGATGCATAACCGACTGCGTATGATTTGCGCCAGCTTTCTGGCCAAGGATCTGCTGATTGATTGGCGTGAGGGTGAGCGTTATTTCATGTCGCGGCTCATTGATGGCGATTTGGCGGCGAACAACGGCGGCTGGCAATGGGCGGCGTCCACGGGCACCGATGCCGCGCCCTATTTCCGCATCTTTAATCCCCTCAGCCAGGGAAAAAAATTCGATGCCGACGGACTTTTTATCCGGCGCTGGCTGCCGGAACTGGCGGCGGTGCCGGATGATTATCTTCATGAACCGCACTGCTGGCCGCAGGCCGCAGAAAACGGACTGGATTATCCTTTGCCGATCGTCGATCATAAGCAAGCACGACAAACCGCCCTGGCGGCCTATCAAACGGCCAAGGCCAACGCGCCGGGCCGTTGACCGGGACCGCCGGTGAACCGCAACAGGGAATCGACGACATGCTTAACACAGAACTCGAACATCTGATCAATCAGTATCTGGACGCCGGCGCGTTCGAGGATTACGGCCCAAACGGAATGCAGGTGGAGGGGCGGCCCGAAATCCGGCGCATCGTCACCGGGGTCACCGCTTGCCAGGCTTTGCTGGATGCCGCGGTGGCCCAGCGGGCCGACGCGGTACTGGTACATCACGGCTATTTCTGGAAAAATGAATCGCCGGTGGTGACCGGGATGAAACAACGCCGCCTCAAGACCCTATTAAGCCACGACATCAACCTCTTCGCCTGGCATTTACCCCTCGATGCCCATCCTGAATTAGGTAATAATGCGCAATTGGCGGCATTATTGGATATTGAAATCAAAGGTCGGCTAGAGCCGTTGCTGCCCTGGGGGGAGTTGCCGGCAACGGCGACTTGGCAGGATGTCCTGAGCAGACTCGAGACGCGTCTGGGGCGGGATGTATTGCATTGCGGCGATAACGCGCCGGCGCAAGTCAAACGCCTGGCATGGTGCACCGGCGGTGGGCAGGGGTTTATCGAAATGGCGGCCCGGGCCGGAATGGATGCGTTTATCACCGGCGAGGTCTCCGAACAGACCATCCACATCGCCCGCGAATACGGGATACATTTTTTCGCGGCTGGTCATCATGCCACCGAACGCGGCGGAATCAAAGCGCTGGGCGACTGGCTGGCGCGGCAATACCGGCTTGATGTGACCTTTATCGATATCGACAATCCGGCCTAGTGCCGGCCGCCGCCGTTAACCCGCCTGTTTGTACCACAGCGACGAATGTCATCCGGCTATTTCCGGACAACGCCAGATGGGACCGGAACCGGTTCCCAGGAGGAGGATATGCAACGGGCCCGATGTTATCTCTTGGGGGAGAGCGCGGTAGTGCTGGAGCTGGAGCCGCCCATTACGCTGGAAAGCCAGTATAGGATTTGGGGACTGGCCGCGCGGTTGGCGCATCATGAGGATGTCAGTGAAGCGATTCCCGGTATGAACAACCTGACCCTGTTGCTGGCCCACCCGCGAAAGCAGGCCCTGGATGCCCTGGAGCGCTTACAGCGCTGGTGGGAGGAAAGCGATACGGTATTGCCCGATGCGCGCGATATCGAGATTCCGGTGGTTTACGGCGGCGAGCAGGGGCCAGACCTGGAGATCGTGGCGGAATTGGCCGGCATGACGACCGGCCAGGTGGTGGCCTGTCATGCCGAGGCCCGCTATGATGTGTATTTTCTCGGCTTCCAGCCGGGGTTTCCTTACCTCGGCGGTCTTCCCGACGCCATCGCCGCGCCGCGCCGCGCCGAACCGCGCCTTCGGGTGCCGGCGGGATCGGTGGGAATAGGCGGACGGCAGACCGGCATATACCCCCGCGCCACGCCGGGAGGTTGGCAGATTATCGGACGTACCTCTCGGCGGTTATTCGATCCCGCCCGGAATCCGCCCACGTTGTTGCTACCGGGCGACCGGGTTCGCTTTGTCCCGCAAAAGGAGGGCATATGCTGAAAGTGCTGCATGCCGGCATGATGACCTCGGTACAGGACGGCGGACGGACCGGCTATCGGAATCTGGGGGTGGGTGTTGGCGGCGTTCTGGATAAACCGGCCATGCAACTGGCAAATCTGCTGGTAGGCAATCGGCCGGATGCCGCGGTATTGGAAATCACGCTCGGTCGGTTTTGCGCGGAAATTACCGCCCCCGGCTGGCTGGCGCTGACCGGGGCGGATTGTCATGCCCGACTGGACGGCATGCCGCTTTGGACCGGCTGGCGTTTTCCGGTGCGCCCTGGGCAGGTTGTGAAACTGGCGACGCCCAAACATGGCATGCGCAGCTACCTGGCGGTCAGCGGCGGTATTGAGGTACCGGAAATTCTTGGCTCCCGCAGCACGGATCTCAATAACGGCTTCGGCGGCTATCAAGGGCGTCTTATTCAGGACAATGACCTGTTACCGGCCGGCGAGCCGGAAAATCTCCCCGTCAGACAAATCGGTATTCGCCAACTGCTGTTTGGCAACCGGGTGCGCGCGCTGCCCGGTCCCGAGTACCGCGAATTCAGCGCCGAATCCCAGGAGGCCTTCTGGCGCACCGGCTGGCAACTCAGCGCGCAAAGTAACCGTATGGGCTACCGCTTGCAGGGCGCCAGCCTGAAACGCGACGGCGGACGGGAATTGTATTCCCACGGCCTCTTGCCGGGCGTGGTACAGGTGCCCCCCAATGGGCAGCCGATAATTTTGATGGCCGATGCGCAGACCACCGGCGGCTATCCGCGAATTGCCTGCGTCATTGGCGCGGATATGTTCCATTTGGCGCAACTCAGACTGGGCGAGCCGATTCATTTCGTGCGCTGTACCCTGGAAGAGGCGCATGCCGCCTGGCGTGAGCAAATGCACTACCTTGAACAGATAGCCTGGCAACTGACGGCTCTTGAGCGGCAGACATCGGCCGTGACGGCGCGTTGACCGCCTGATGAAGGGGAACGGACATGGCCGATGCCATTGTGATTGATTTGAACGCGGATCTGGGTGAGGGCGAAGCAAACGATGAAGCCTTACTGCAATGTGTCAGCTCGGCCAATATCGCCTGTGGATTTCACGCCGGCGATGCCGTGGGTATGCGCCGCTCAGTCCAATGGGCGTTGCGTTACGGCGTCGCCATTGGCGCTCATCCGAGTTTTCCCGACCGGGTGAATTTTGGCCGCAGCGCCATGCGGCTGCCCCCAGAAACGGTGTATGCGCAGACGGTTTATCAGCTAGGCGCGCTGGGCGCGCTGGCGCAGGCGGAAGGCGGGCGAATGGTTCATGTCAAGCCCCACGGTATGCTTTATAACCAGGCCGCGAGGGAACCGGTCTTGGCCGACGCCATTGCCCGCGCCGTTAAAGCGGTGGATCCGTCTCTGAGACTGGTGGGACTGGCGGACAGTGAACTGATCCGGGCCGGCGCGTTTCACGGATTGGCGGTGCGGCATGAAGTGTTCGCCGACCGGAACTATCGCCGGGACGGCAGCCTGGTGCCGCGCACTGAAGCGGACGCGCTTATTGAGGATGAACAACAGGCGTTCGACCGAACGCTCATTATGGCGCAGCGCGGAGAAGTGCGAACCCGCGAAGGGGAGTGGATAAAAGTGCGCGCGGATACCGTCTGCCTGCATGGCGACGGCGCCCATGCGCTGGCATTTGCCCGGCGGATCGCTGCGGGTTTGCGAGACAACGGCATCGTCATCGCCGCGCGCTGAACCACGGGAATGGGAAAACATTGAGAAGGAATCGACGAGAAACAAGGCGGGAAATCCCCGCCTTGCCAAAGAGGATTACTTGATTCTCGAGACGAAATCGCGCTGATCGTAGCCGGTATAAAGCTGGCGGGGGCGCGCTATCTTAACGCCGTCGTCATGCATTTCCTTCCAATGGGCTATCCAGCCCACGGTGCGCGACATGGCGAAGATCACAGTGAACATGGAGGCGGGAATGCCCATGGCCTTAAGAATGATACCGGAATAGAAATCCACATTCGGGTACAGTTTTTTCTCGATAAAATACTCGTCGTGCAGGGCGATGTGTTCCAGTTCCATGGCTACGGCCAGCAGGTTATCGGACAGTTGCAGTTCTTTCAGGACTTCGTGGCAGGTTTCGCGCATAACGGTGGCGCGCGGATCGTAGTTCTTATAGACCCGATGCCCGAAGCCCATCAGGCGGAAGGAATCATTTTTGTCCTTGGCGCGCTTAATGAACGACGGGATATGCTCCACGCTATTGATTTCTTCCAGCATGCGCAGGCAGGCTTCATTGGCGCCGCCATGGGCCGGCCCCCACAGAGAGGCGATGCCCGCCGCGATACAGGCGAAAGGATTGGCGCCCGAAGAGCCGGCGGTGCGCACGGTGGACGTCGAGGCGTTCTGTTCATGGTCGGCATGCAGAATCATGATGCGATCCATGGCGCGTTCCAGTATCGGATTCACTTCGTAATCTTCGCACGGCGTCGCAAACATCATATGCAGGAAATTGCCGGCATAGGACAAGTCGTTGCGGGGATAGATAAATGGCTGGCCGATGGAATATTTATAGCACATCGCGGCTACGGTCGGCATTTTGGACAGCAGGCGGAAAGCCGCTATTTCACGGTGGCGCTCGATATTCACATCCAGCGAATCATGATAGAACGCCGCCAGCGCGCCGGTCACGCCGCACAGTACCGCCATGGGATGGGAATCGCGGCGAAAGCCGTTAAAGAGGCGGGTAATCTGCTCGTGAACCATGGTGTGGCGGGTCACGATGGTCCGGAATTCTTCATATTGTTCCTTGGTGGGCGACTCGCCGTTGAGCAGAATGTAGCAGACTTCCAGGAAAGTGGAATTCAAGGCCAACTGATCGATGGGGTAGCCGCGATGCAGCAATATACCCTCGTCGCCATCAATGAAGGTGATTTTCGATTCACAGGATGCGGTGGATGTGTAGCCGGGATCGTAAGTGAAGTAGCCTTTACCGCCCAGGCTGCGGATATCGATTTCCTTTTCACCCAGTGTTCCTTGTAGCACATCCAGTTCTATTGGCGCTTCACCAGGTAGGTTCAACGTCGCTTTATTGTCAGCCATTATAATCTCCTTAGCGCTTATAGGATAAATCTTCGCCGTAGGGTACCAGCAGACCTGAGGGGACCTTGCGCTTGTTATCACTCCATAGCTCGGACGACTTGGCATAGCGCAGGGTACAGAGCTTAAGGATGTGCAAGTTATTCCCGTCCAGGATAAAAAGCGGCGGCTCCCGGCATTAAAGATTTATACTCGTCATACTAAACGTTGCCTCTTGGTTGGCGGCGCTCGCTCTTCGCCGCGATGCAACTCGACGTATTTAGAGTACATTGGTTTTAAAATACAGTGGTAATTGAATAAAGTTGAGTGCGGATGACGCCCCCATTACCCGAACGGTCAAGGCATCTTCACACTGTTGCATAAACTTGGACAAGGCGAAAGTCTCAACGTATCGCGTATTGTGTTTATAGCATATTTCTACCGCGCTTTGTAATTGAGTTGTTGCTTTTTTGTCAACATGATTATACATAAATAAGCCAAATGTAAAAATCGTGATCTGGGTCACTAATTGACCCAAATGTTACCAAACAAATTGTAGGGGAATTGTAATCATAATGTGAAAGCCCTATACTCTGACTAGGTCTCCGGAGTCCTTGTAGTAGGAGCACCCAGCGTTATTTAACGCGTCATTTAAGCACAAGGGATCGGGTTTTGAGCACATGACGTGTCTTGGTAATCTTTTAACGCTGTCTGACCCAGCCAGGACCGGAGGAAGGAAAAAATTATAATAGCTGTGTGGGCAAAACCGTGAAAAAACAAAGACCTGTCAACTTGGATCTGCAAACGATCCGGTTTCCCGTAACTGCCATAGCCTCTATTCTCCACCGTGTCACCGGTGTCATCATGTTCGTGTCCGTCGGCATACTGCTATGGATTCTCGGCCTATCCCTCTCCTCCGCCGAAGGCTTCAGTCAGGCGGCCGCGCTGATGGACAGTGCCGTCATCAAATTCGTCCTATGGGGAATCCTGACCGCTCTCGCCTATCATGCGGTGGGCGGCATACGTCACATGCTAATGGATTTCGGCTATTTGGATGAGACGTTTGCCATGGGTAAATTGACGGCAAATGTTACATTTGTGATCACTGTCGTCCTTTCTATTCTGGCGGGAGTACTCGTATGGTAAGCAATGCTTCGGCACTGGGACGCAATGGCGTTCATGAGTGGCTATTGGTTCGGGCTTCCGCCATCGTCATCTGCCTTTATATCATTTACATGCTGGGTTTCGTGCTGTTTGCCGATACCTTGACCTATGCGGTATGGCGTGGATTTTTCACTTTACCCATGACCAAAGTCTTCACTCTGCTGACCCTGTTTTCGGTGCTGGTGCATACCTGGATCGGCATGTGGCAGGTATTGACGGATTACATCAAGTCGCTGTCGCTGCGCCTGCTATTGCAGCTGGCCGTTGTGGTTGTGCTTATGGTGTATTTACTTTATGGAACAGTCGTGGTGTGGGGTGCCTAAATGAAATTGCCGGTGAGAGAATTCGATGCCGTGGTTATCGGCGCGGGGGGCGCGGGTATGCGCGCCGCGTTGCAGATTTCCCAGATGGGCTTGTCCTGCGCCCTGGTTTCCAAAGTATTTCCGACCCGTTCCCATACCGTATCAGCCCAGGGCGGCATTACCGTCGCGCTGGGCAACTCCCATGAGGACGATTGGCAATGGCATATGTACGATACCGTGAAAGGATCGGATTATATTGGTGATCAGAATGCCATTGAATACATGTGCAAAACCGGTCCGGAGGCCATCTTGGAACTGGAGCACATGGGTTTGCCGTTTTCCCGGCTGGACGACGGACGCATTTATCAGCGGCCCTTCGGCGGCCAGTCCAAGAATTACGGCGGCGAGCAGGCGGCGCGTACCGCCGCCGCCGCCGACCGTACGGGGCATGCTTTGCTGCATACCCTGTATCAGCAAAACCTGAAAAATCACACCACCGTCTTTTCCGAATGGTATTCGTTGGATCTGGTTAAAAACCAGGACGGCGCCATTGTGGGATGCACCGCGCTGTGCATCGAAACCGGCGAAGTGGTTTATTTCAAGGCCAAAGCCACCATCCTGGCCACCGGCGGCGCCGGGCGCATCTACCAGTCCACCACCAACGCCCATATCAATACCGGGGACGGCGTCGGCATGGCTCTGCGGGCCGGCGTTCCCGTGCAGGATATGGAGATGTGGCAGTTTCATCCCACCGGCATCGCCGGCGCCGGCGTGCTGGTCACCGAGGGGTGCCGGGGAGAAGGGGGCTATCTGCTGAACAAGCATGGCGAGCGGTTTATGGAGCGCTACGCCCCCAACGCCAAGGACCTCGCCGGCCGCGATGTGGTGGCGCGCTCTATCATGATTGAAATCCGCGAGGGGCGCGGCTGCGACGGCCCCCTTGGGCCGCATGTGAAACTGAAGCTGGATCATCTTGGCAAAGACGTGCTGGAATCCCGTTTGCCGGGTATTCTGGAATTGTCGCGCACATTCGCTCATGCCGACCCGATCAAGGAGCCGATTCCGGTCATCCCCACCTGCCATTACATGATGGGCGGTATTCCCACCAAAGTTACCGGCCAGGCGCTGACCCTTGATGCGCAAGGGCGTGACACCGTGGTTCCCGGCCTGTTCGCCGTCGGTGAAATCGCCTGCGTATCGGTGCACGGCGCCAATCGCCTTGGCGGCAATTCGTTGCTGGATCTGGTGGTCTTCGGCCGTTCCGCCGGGGTGCATCTGCAAGAGTCCCTGGCTGAACAGGGGGCGTTGCGCGACGCCGTCCAGGATGATATCGACGCCGCCCTGGCGCGTTACCATCGCTGGAACGATAATCGCAGCGGCGAGGATCCGGTCGTCATCCGCAAGGCGCTGCAAGCCTGTATGCAGAACAATTTTTCAGTGTTCCGGGAGGGCGACGCCATGGCCAAGGGGCTGGCCGAGCTAAAGGAAATCCGTGAACGGCTGCGCCATGCCCGCCTGGATGATACGTCCGCCGAGTTCAATACCCAGCGGGTGGAGTGTCTCGAATTGGACAACCTGATGGAAACCGCCTACGCCACCGCCATGGCCGCCAATTACCGTACCGAAAGCCGCGGCGCCCACAGCCGATTCGATTTTCCCGATCGCGACGATGCCCATTGGCTGTGCCATTCCCTGTATATGCCTACCAGCGACACCATGACCCGGCGCGAGGTGAACATGCAGCCGACATTGCGCCCGGCATTTCCGCCGAAAGTGCGGACCTACTGAGGGCGGAGGACATTACGTAATGAAAGTCGAATTTTCTGTTTATCGCTATAATCCCGATGTGGATGATAAGCCGCGCATGCAGGATTACCAACTGGCGCTTGAAGAAGGCCACGACATGATGCTGCTGGACGCCCTCATCCAACTAAAGGAGCAGGATCCGACGCTCTCCTTCCGGCGCTCCTGCCGCGAGGGCGTGTGCGGCTCCGATGGTATGAATATCAACGGCAAGAATGGCTTGGCGTGCATAACGCCGCTGTCCGCCTTGCGCAAGGGCAACAATAAAATCGTCATTCGGCCGTTGCCCGGCTTGCCGGTAGTGCGCGATCTGGTGGTGGATATGGGGCAATTCTATGCCCAATACGAAAAAATCAAGCCCTATCTATTAAACAACGGACGCAATCCGCCGGCGCGAGAGCATTTGCAGAGCCCGGCCGAACGGGCCAAACTGGACGGCCTGTATGAATGTATTCTGTGCGCCTGCTGTTCCACCTCATGCCCGTCTTTCTGGTGGAATCCGGATAAATTCATCGGTCCGGCCGGATTGCTGGCGTCTTATCGCTTCCTTATCGACAGTCGCGATACCGAACGGGCCGCGCGGCTGGATGATTTAAACGATGCGTTCAGCGTATTTCGCTGCCATAGCATCATGAACTGTGTCAACGTTTGCCCCAAGGGTTTGAACCCGACCAAAGCGATAGGACATATCAAGAGCATGCTCGTTCAGCGCGGCGCCTGAAAAACGGTCGATTGGCGGCGGGATTCCCTGCCGTCGCCAATTCGCCGCGCCGGCGGGCCGGAATTCCGGCCGGTCCATCCCCGGGGTGGTGTGTTGGACAGGACAGGAAGCCTTTGAAAAGCGGTTATCGGATAAACATCCCGACCGCCGTTTTTCAAAGGTTCCTTCGGTAGGATTATTTACCCGACAGAGGCTAAGTGATTCACCGGTTGAACCGCAAAGACGTTATCCGGAATTGACGATAACCACGGCGAAAACTGAAGCGAAATAGCTTAAGGGATCATGATGCAGAACGGCGCAATGAAGGCCTGGCTGGATTCCTCCTACCTGGCGGGGGCGAACCAGTCCTACATAGAGCAGCTCTATGAAGATTTTTTAACGGATCCTGACTCGGTTGACGATAGCTGGGGCAAAATATTCAAACAGCTACCTACCGCGGGAGTCAGTCCCGACCAACTTCACTCCAAAACCCGGGAATATTTTCGACGCCTGGCGAAAGACGCCCGATATTTCGCCCCTTCGGTGAACGACCCGGACATGGATTCCAAGCAGGTGAAAGTCCTGCAATTGATCAACGCATTCCGTTTCCGCGGCCATCAGCATGCCAATCTGGACCCTCTGGGCCTGTGGAAACAAGAAACCGTGCCTGATCTGAATCCGGCCTTCCATAATCTGACGGAAGCGGATTTCCAGGAAACCTTTAACGTGGGTTCCTTCGCCATTGGCAGGGAAACCATGAAACTGGGCGATCTGTACGAAGCGCTTAAACAGACTTACTGCGGCTCCATCGGCGCCGAGTACATGCATATCACCAGCACCGAGGAAAAGCGCTGGATTCAGCAACGCATCGAATCGGTAATGGGCCAGCCCAGTTTCAGCGCGACGGAGAAAAAACGGTTTCTCAGCGAACTGACCGCCGCCGAGGGCATCGAACGCTACCTGGGCGCCAAGTTCCCCGGCGCCAAACGGTTCTCCCTGGAAGGGGGCGATGCGTTGATCCCCATGCTCAAGGAGATGGTGCGGTATTCGGGACGCAACGGCACTCGAGAAGTGGTGCTGGGCATGGCCCACCGCGGTCGCCTGAATGTGCTTATCAATGTGCTTGGCAAGAAACCGCAGGATTTGTTCGACGAATTTTCCGGCAAGCACAAAGAGCACCTTGGCACCGGCGATGTCAAATACCACCAGGGTTTCTCCTCCGATGTCGACACTGAAGGCGGCGTGGTCCATCTGGCGCTGGCTTTCAACCCTTCCCATCTGGAAATCGTTTCTCCGGTCGTGGCCGGCTCGGTTCGCGCCCGCATCGACAGGCTTGGCGAACAAAACAGCAACAGCAATCTGGTCTTGCCGATCACGTTGCACGGCGACGCGGCCATCAGCGGACAAGGGGTGGTGCAGGAAACCCTGAATATGTCCAAGGCGCGTGGTTACGATGTGGGCGGTACGGTGCGGGTCGTGGTCAACAACCAGGTGGGGTTTACCACCTCCAATCCCCGCGACGCCCGCTCCACGCAATATTGCACCGATATCGCCAAAATGGTCCAGTCGCCGATATTCCACGTCAACGCCGACGATCCGGAAGCGGTGGCTTTTGTGACCCGGGTGGCCCTGGATTTTCGCAATACTTTCAAGCGCGATGTCATGATCGATCTGGTGTGTTATCGCCGGCACGGTCATAATGAAGCCGATGAGCCCAGTGCGACACAGCCGCTGATGTATCAGAAAATCAAAAAACACCCGACCCCTCGCAAAATTTACGCCGACCGCCTGGAGCATGACGGTCTCGCCACGTTGGAAGACGCCACGGAAATGGTCAACCTTTATCGTGACGCCCTGGACCGCGGCGAGTGCGTGGTCGCCGAATGGCGACCGATGAATATGCATTCTTTTACCTGGTCGCCTTATCTCAATCATGACTGGGACGAACCCTATCCCGGCAAGGTGGATATTAAACGGTTGCAGGAATTGGCCCGGCGAATCAGCGAAATTCCCGAAGGGCTGGAAATGCAGCCCCGGGTAGCCAAAATCTATGCCGATCGCGCCGCCATGGCCGCCGGTGAAAAAGCCTTTGATTGGGGCGGCGCCGAAACGCTGGCGTATGCCACGCTGGTGGACAACGGCATTCCCATCCGGCTATCCGGCGAAGATACCGCGCGCGGCACGTTCTTCCATCGCCATGCGGTGGTGCATAACCAGAAAAACGGTTCCAGCTACACCCCCCTGGCGCATGTCCATAACGGCCAGGGCACGTTCCGGGTATGGGATTCGGTGTTGTCCGAGGAAGCGGTGCTGGCGTTCGAATACGGTTACGCCACCGCCGAACCCCGCACGCTAACCATCTGGGAAGCCCAGTTTGGCGATTTCGCCAACGGCGCCCAGGTGGTCATCGATCAGTTCATCAGCTCCGGCGAGCAGAAATGGGGCCGGATGTGCGGCCTGGTGATGCTGTTGCCCCACGGCTACGAAGGCCAGGGGCCGGAGCATTCATCGGCGCGGCTGGAGCGTTACCTGCAACTGTGCGCCGAGCAGAATATGCAGGTCTGCATTCCCTCCACGCCGGCGCAGGTTTACCATATGCTGCGCCGTCAGGCGCTACGCGGCATGCGCCGGCCGCTGATTGTCATGTCGCCCAAATCGTTATTGCGCCACCCGTTGGCGGTTTCCTCGCTGGAAGAGTTGGCGGAGGGCGTTTTCCAGCCGGCCATCGGCGAAGTGGATACATTGGATCCCCAGCATGTCAAACGCGTCGTGATGTGCTCCGGCAAGGTTTACTATGATTTACTGGAACAACGGCGCAAAAACGGCCAGCAGGATGTGGCCATCGTGCGGATTGAACAGTTGTATCCGTTCCCGCACCAGGCGGTACAGGATGTGCTAAAACCTTTTTCCCATGTGCGGGATTTTGTCTGGTGCCAGGAAGAACCGCTCAATCAGGGCGCCTGGTATTGCAGCCAGCATCATTTCCGGGAAGTCATCGCTTTCGGGGCATCGCTACGTTACGCGGGACGCCCGGCTTCGGCATCGCCGGCCGTCGGGTATTTGTCCGTGCACCAGGCTCAGCAGAAACAACTGGTGAATGACGCGCTGAACGTTAATTGAAAATAAGGATAGATAATGAGTAGCGTAGATATTTTGGTTCCTGATCTTCCCGAGTCGGTTGCCGATGCCACAGTCGCCGCCTGGCACAAAAAACCCGGCGACAGCGTCCAGCGTGACGAGGTATTGGTGGAAATCGAAACCGATAAAGTGGTGTTGGAAGTGCCCGCGCCCGAGGCGGGGGTGCTCGATTCCCTGCTGGAGGACGAGGGCGCCACCGTCACCGCGCGGCAGGTGCTGGGCCGCTTGCGTCCCGGCGACAGCACCGGCGAGGAAACCACGGAAAAAAACCGCAGCAAGGAATCCACGCCGGCGCAGCGTTATACCGCCGGACTGGAGGATGAAAGCAACGAAGCGCTAAGTCCCGCCATCCGCCGCCTGATCGCCGAGCATGACCTTAACGCCGATGAAATCAAAGGCAGCGGCGTGGGCGGTCGCATCACCCGTGAAGACGTGGAAAAACATCTGGCGCGAAAGACAGCCGCGCCGAAGAGCGAACCGGCGCCGGCCGAGACCGCCGCCGCGCCGGCCGTCTTGTCGTCCCCCGGGCTGCGCGGCGAAAAACGCGTGCCGATGACCCGGCTGCGCAAGCGGGTCGCCGAACGGTTGCTTGAGGCCAAAAACAGTACCGCCATGCTGACTACCTTTAATGAGGTCAACATGCAACCGATCATGGATCTGCGCAAACAGTATGGCGAAGCGTTTGAAAAACGCCATGGCGTTCGCCTCGGGTTTATGTCGTTTTACTTAAAAGCCGTGGTGGAAGCCCTTAAACGCTTTCCGGAAGTTAACGCCTCCATCGACGGCGATGACGTGGTTTATCATAATTATTTCGATATCAGCATCGCGGTTTCCACTCCGCGGGGGCTGGTTACGCCGGTGATGCATGATGTCGACGCCCTGGGCATGGCCGACATAGAAAAAAGCATCAAGGAACTGGCGGTCAAAGGTCGCGATGGCAAGCTCAAGGTGGAAGAACTCACCGGCGGCAATTTCACCATCACCAATGGCGGGGTGTTCGGTTCGCTGATGTCGACGCCTATCATTAATCCGCCGCAGAGCGCCATTCTGGGCATGCATGCCATCAAAGATCGGCCGATGGCGATAAACGGCCAGGTGGTGATTTTGCCAATGATGTATCTGGCCTTGTCCTATGATCACCGTTTGATTGACGGCAAGGAATCGGTCAGCTTCCTGGTGACCATCAAAGACATGCTCGAAGATCCGGCCCGTTTGCTGCTGGATGTTTAGTCGCCGACGGATACGGCGTGACACCGTATCCGTTTTTGCCCCCGGGCAGTACGCTTTCATGGTGGCTGGTCGTACCCTGCCGCTGACATTCCCAGACAAAGATGGATTAACATCATGAATTTACACGAATATCAGGCAAAACAGCTGTTTGCTCGGTATGGTCTGCCTGCCCCCACGGGGTATGCCTGCACGACGCCGAGAGAGGCCGAGGAATCCGCCTCGAAAATCGGCGCCGGTCCCTGGGTGGTGAAATGCCAGGTCCACGCGGGCGGTCGCGGTAAATCAGGCGGCGTGAAAGTGGTTAACAGCAAAGAAGACATCCGCGCTTTCGCCGAAAACTGGCTGGGCAAACGCCTGGTAACCTACCAGACCGATGCCACTGGGCAACCGGTCAACCAAATTTTGGTGGAATCCGCCACGGATATCGGCAAGGAACTTTATCTGGGCGCGGTGGTGGATCGTGGTTCGCGCCGCGTGGTGTTCATGGCGTCCACCGAGGGTGGTGTGGAAATAGAGAAAGTCGCCGCCGAAACTCCCCATCTTATCCACAAAGTCGCGCTGGATCCGTTAACCGGACCGCAACCGTTCCAGGGCCGGGAACTGGCCTTTAAATTGGGTTTGTCCGGTAAGCAAATCAGCCAGTTCACCAAAATTTTCATGGGCCTGGCCACATTGTTCCTGGAGCGTGACCTGGCGCTGGTGGAAATCAATCCGCTGGTGGTGACCAAAGCCGGTGATCTGGTGTGCCTGGACGGCAAGCTGGCGGCGGATGGCAATGCCTTGTTCCGTCAACCGGAATTGCGCGAAATGCGCGATCCGAGCCAGGAAGACCCCCGCGAAGCGCATGCCGCGCAATGGGAATTAAACTATGTGGCCCTGGATGGCAATATCGGCTGCATGGTGAACGGCGCCGGTTTGGCGATGGGTACCATGGATATCGTCAAGTTGCATGGCGGCGCGCCGGCCAACTTTCTCGATGTCGGCGGCGGCGCGACCAAAGAGCGGGTTACGGAAGCGTTTAAAATTATTTTGTCCGATGAAAACGTCAAAGCGGTATTGGTGAATATTTTCGGCGGTATCGTCCGCTGCGATTTAATTGCCGAGGGGATTATCGGCGCGGTGGCGGAAGTCGGCGTCAATGTACCGGTTGTCGTGCGTCTTGAAGGCAATAATGCCGAGCTGGGCACCAAAACCCTGGCCGACAGCGGCCTGAACATCATCGCCGCCGCCAGTCTGACAGATGCGGCTCAACAGGCCGTCGCCGCCGCGGAGGGAAAATAATGTCCATTTTGATTGATAAAAACACCAAAGTCATCTGCCAGGGCTTCACCGGTAGCCAGGGAACCTTCCATTCCGAACAAGCGCTGGCCTACGGCACCAAACTGGTGGGGGGCGTAACGCCGGGCAAGGGCGGGACCGAGCATTTGGGGCTGCCGGTGTTTAATACCGTGCGCGAAGCGGTGGAGAAAACCGGCGCCACCGCGTCGGTCATCTACGTACCGGCGCCATTTTGCAAAGATTCCATTCTGGAGGCCGTCGACGCCGGCATCGAACTGGTCATCTGCATCACCGAGGGTATTCCAACCTTGGATATGCTGGTGGTCAAGGCCAAATTGGAACAGAGCGGCACGCGTATGATAGGCCCGAACTGTCCAGGCGTTATCACGCCGGGGGAATGCAAAATCGGCATTATGCCGGGTCATATCCACAAGCCCGGCCGGGTCGGCATCGTTTCCCGCTCCGGCACCTTAACCTATGAAGCGGTAAAACAAACCACCGATACCGGCCTGGGCCAGTCCAGTTGCGTCGGTATCGGCGGCGATCCCATTCCGGGATCCAGTTTCATCGATATTCTGAAACTTTTTGAACAAGACCCGCAAACCGAAGCCATTGTCATGATAGGTGAAATCGGCGGCAGCGCCGAGGAAGAGGCGGCGGCCTATATCAAGGATCACGTGACCAAGCCCATGGTGGGCTATATCGCCGGAGTTACCGCGCCTAAAGGTAAACGGATGGGCCATGCCGGGGCGATCATCGCCGGCGGCAAAGGCACCGCTGATGAGAAATTCGCGGCGCTTGAGGCGGCGGGGGTGAAAACCGTCCGCAGTCTGGCCGAGATAGGCGAGGCGCTGAAAACATTGCTGCCGTGAATATCCGCCGTTGTCCCAGGCGAAATCGGTCATCACTACTCTAAATACGCCAAGTTGCAGCGCGGCGGCAAGGGAGCGGGCGCCGCCAACCAAGAGGCAACATGAGGTATGACGAGGAAAAAACCACCTGCGGGTGGTTTTTTTGTCTATAATAATATTTCTGTAACATTTAGAGTAAATTGATACTACATTTAATACATCTGCCGACAACCTGGATAGACAATAACAATGGTGCGATAACCTTTATAAATAATACCGGGTGGAAAGGGAAACGTACCAAAGGTATTTTTCAAATGTTAGTGCGTTAGGTGATTATTAATTACAGATTTTTAACATCACGTTCATTATTGGTTAATTAGAAAAGAAAATTTAACACCACTCGCAAAATATTGCTTTAAATCAATGAATTTTGATTGGCGTCTGGTAATGATATCGCCATAATTTGCGCTATCTCAATATTCCGGCGTGGCCCGCGCCAAGCGGGTTTTGATCGGGATGTCATTTCCCGAGCGGGGTCACGAAAAAAGTTATTTATCCTGAGGAAATTGAGGGGTACTATGTGGATTGTAAAAATCTTGAGCGTCCCGTTTTAATAAAACCGTTCCCGATTTCCCGTTTTGATGCTCTGGCGCGGGTGTTATGCCGGGTAAACCGAGGGTCGGGAAAATTACATACTCTAAATAATTCAAGTTGCATCGCGGCGAAAAGCGAGCGAACGCCGCCAACCAAGAAGCAACGTGAAGTATGACGAGTATCAACTTGTCATTATTCACTGCGGATTGTTGCGTGGCCTCGATATGCCGAAGCACCTGATTACCGCACGTGGGAGCCATTCCGCGATGAGCAAGGAGTCAATATGTTTGATGTCGTCGAACTGTCACGGTTGCAGTTTGCCTTAACAGCCATGTACCACTTCCTGTTTGTGCCGCTAACGCTGGGATTGTCGTTTTTGCTGGCCATCATGGAAACGGTATATGTCCTGAGCGGTAAACAAGTTTACAAAGACATGACCAAATTCTGGGGCAAATTGTTCGGTATCAATTTTGCTCTGGGCGTAGCTACTGGTCTGACCATGGAATTCCAATTCGGAACCAACTGGTCCTATTTTTCCCATTATGTAGGCGACATTTTTGGCGCCCCCCTGGCCATTGAGGGGCTCATGGCCTTCTTCCTCGAATCCACCTTTGTCGGCCTGTTTTTCTTCGGCTGGGATCGTCTCGGCAGGAGCCAGCATTTGGCGGTCACATGGATGGTTGCCCTGGGTTCCAATCTTTCCGCGCTATGGATACTGGTGGCGAATGGCTGGATGCAAAATCCCGTCGCTTCGGCTTTCAATTACCAGACCATGCGTATGGAAATGGTCAGTTTCGCCGATCTGGTACTCAATCCCGTGGCGCAGGTGAAATTCGTGCATACCGTGGCCGCGGGCTATTGCACCGGCGCGATGTTCGTTCTGGGCATCAGTTCCTACTACTTGCTGAAAAAGCGCGACTTCGCCTTCGCCAAGCGTTCCTACGCCATCGCGGCGGCATTCGGCATGGCGGCGGTGCTGTCGGTCATCGTGCTGGGCGACGAATCCGGTTATGAAATGGGCGATGTGCAGAAAACCAAACTGGCCGCTATTGAAGCGGAATGGGAAACCCAACCGCCGCCGGCCGCATTCACGCTGTTCGGCATCCCCGATCAGGCCAATGAGCGGAATAATTTCTCCATCCAGATCCCTTATGCGCTCGGCATTATCGCGACCCGCTCCATAGACCGCCCGGTGACCGGTATCAAAGAACTCATGGCGCAGCATCAGATCCGTATCCGCAACGGCATGAAGGCTTATGCGTTACTGCAGGAGTTGCGTCAGGGCAATGCCGCTCCGTCAGTGCTCAGCCAGTTTAATCAGGTCAAACAAGACCTGGGCTACGGTCTTCTGCTCAAACGTTATACCGACAACCCGGCCAACGCCACTGAAGAACAGATCCAGAGCGCGACCCGCGATTCCATACCCCGCGTGGCGCCGCTGTATTTCTCGTTCCGTATTATGGTGCTTTGCGGCGTGCTTATGCTGGTCATCATCGCGTTGTCCTTCTGGTCCGTCATTCGCAATCGCATAGGCCAGAAACGCTGGCTGCACCGGGCGGCGCTGTATGGCATTCCCTTACCCTGGATAGCGGTGGAGGCCGGCTGGTTCGTCGCCGAATATGGCCGTCAGCCTTGGGCCATCGGGGAAATATTGCCCACCGCCGCCGCCAATTCCACGCTGACGTCGGGTGATATCCTCTTGTCCATGGGGCTTATTTGCGGGTTGTATACCTTGTTCCTGGTGGCGGAAATGTATCTGATGTTCAAGTATGCGCGTCTGGGACCGAGCAGTCTGAAAACCGGTCGCTATCATTTTGAACAGCCGGCGCTGGCCGTGCAGCAGGCACATTGAGACGGGAGCCTATACCATGTTTGACTATGAAGTATTACGCGTAATCTGGTGGGTGCTGATCGGCGTGCTGCTGATAGGCTTCGCCGTCGCCGACGGTTTTGATATGGGCGTCGGCATGCTGGTGCGTTTTCTTGGCCGCAACGAGATCGAGCGGCGGATTATGATTAATTCGTTCGCTCCGCACTGGGAAGGCAATCAAGTGTGGCTCATCACCGCCGGCGGCGCGTTGTTCGCCGCCTGGCCCATGGTGTATGCCGCCGCGTTTTCCGGTTTTTACATCGCCATGATTCTGGTGTTGGCCTCGCTGTTTTTCCGGCCGGTCGGTCTGGAATACCGTGCCAAAATCGAAGATCCCCGCTGGCGCAATGTCTGGGATTGGGGCCTGTTTGCCGGCAGTTTTATTCCGCCGGTGGTCATCGGCGTCGCATTCGGCAATTTATTGCAAGGGGTGCCCTTTGAAGTGGACGAATATTTGCGCCTGAACTACACCGGCACATTCTTCGGGCTGCTTAACCCCTTCGGCCTGTTGGCGGGTATCGTCAGCCTGTGCATGTTCCTGACCGTGGGCGGCGCCTATTTGCAAATGCGCACCAACGGCGATTTGCTGGTGCGTTCGCGCGGCCTGACCAAACTGACCAGTCTGCTGACGCTCGTGACGTTTTTGCTGGCCGGCATCTGGCTGGTATATGGCATTGACGGCTACGCCATTACATCGGCTATCGACACCAACGCCGTGTCTAATCCGCTTAATAAGGAAGTGGCGCGTCAGGCGGGAGCCTGGATGGTGAAGTATCATCAACACCCGCTGTTGTGGATTGTGCCGGCGCTGGGCGTCGTGTTGCCACTGCTGACGTTCGTTTGCAGTCGCATAAATAAGAGCGCCTGGGCATTCGTTTTCGCGTCGCTGACCAGCGCCTGCGTCATCCTGACTGCCGGCATCACGCTGTTTCCGTTCATTATGCCGTCGGAAACCATGCCCAACGCCAGCCTGACCATCTGGGATGCCACCTCAAGCCTGTTGACCCTCCGGGTCATGACGCTGGTGGCCGTGGTGTTCGTGCCTATCGTGCTGTTGTATACCGCCTGGTGTTACTACAAAATGTTCGGCCGCATCACCAAAGAACATATTGAACAGAACACTCATAGCCTGTATTAAGTAAGGAGCTGAAACATGTGGTATTTTGCTTGGATCCTCGGTACGCTTCTTGCCTGTTCCTTCGGGATCATTACCGCGCTGGCGCTGGAACAATATGAAAACAGCCAGGCGGAGAAAACATCTCAGTGATAAAAATCGTTATCGACCGGCTATACCAGTTGACCGACAAGAGCCCGCTGCGGGCTCTTTCACTTATTCTGGCGCTGGTACTGGCCGGCTGCGTTTTATGGCAGCCGGCGCGGTTTAATGTCATTGCCGGCCCGGCCAATGGCTGGTTCGCGATACTTATCGTTTGGTCGGTTTGCGCCGGGGTCATTCATGGCAGCGGTTTTCGTCCCCGCACAGCAATCTGGCGATTATTGTTTTTACCGTCTTTGGCGTTGCTGGTAATGGCGGCGGCGCTTATCCACGCGTTTCGATAAATAAGCCTAGCGGGCGGGCCCAGCCTGCCCGTTCTGCCTCTTTCACGTCCAAGCGCTGTTTGGGTTCCGCCGGGCAGGCGCCTTGGTCAATGCCCTTAACCCCGCCCAATCGGACGAGGGAAAAGCAGTGATCCGCGTTCTGTCGCAACGACAAGCGACAGCGGCTTTGCCGTCCGGATACGATATTAAAGAGACGATGGGCCGTATGACGGGTAAAACATAAATATTTTCATCTGGCAAAGGGATTTTATTCCAAACGTGATCGGTCTTGCGTATAGTAAGCACCGTCGTATTGCGTTGCCGGGATTTACCGTGAATAACTCGTTATTCCAATGGCCGGTGCGGGTCTATTATGAGGACACCGACGCCGGAGGCGTGGTTTATCACGCCCGTTACGTGGTTTTTTATGAAAGGGCCCGTACCGAGATGCTGCGCCAGCATAATTTTCACCAGCACGCCTTGCTTAGCGAAAATATCGCATTCGTGGTAAGGCGGATGACGGTGGACTATCTCGCTTCAGCGCGTCTGGACGATTTGTTGCTCGTGGAAAGCGAGATCGTTTCAATGCGCGGCGCTTCCTTGACTTTTGCACAACGCATCCTTAATGCCGATGGACAGGCGCTCAGCCGAGCGGATGTCCTGATTGCCTGCATCGATCCTTATCAAATGAAGCCCATCGCGCTTCCCAAGTCTATTGTCGCGGAGTTCAAGCAGTGACTGACATGAACATAGTTGATCTGTTCCTGAAAGCGAGCTTTCTGGTTAAACTGATCATGTTGATTTTGATATGCTTTTCCATAGCATCCTGGGCAATCATCATCCAGCGGACGCGCATTCTCAACTCGGCGAGCCGTGAAGCCGAAGCATTTGAGGACAAGTTCTGGTCCGGTATTGAATTGTCCCGGCTGTATCAGGAAAGCCAGACCCGTCGCGACGCCCTGACCGGTACCGAACAGATTTTCTACTCCGGATTCAAGGAGTTCGCCCGTCTGCACCGGGCCAACAGCCATGCGCCGGAAGCCGTGGTCGAAGGCGCGTCGCGCGCTATGCGCATCTCCATGAACCGCGAACTGGAAGCGTTGGAAACCCATATCCCTTTTCTTGGCACCGTCGGGTCGATCAGTCCCTATATTGGCTTGTTCGGTACCGTATGGGGCATTATGCACGCCTTCATCGGCCTGGGTGCGGTGAAACAGGCCACGCTGCAGATGGTGGCGCCCGGCATCGCGGAGGCGTTAATCGCGACCGCCATTGGCCTGTTCGCCGCCATTCCCGCGGTCATGGCCTTCAACCGGCTGAGTCAGCGGGTCAATAAACTGGAACAGAATTACGACAACTTTACCGAAGAGTTCATCGCCATCCTGCATCGCCAAGCTTTCGCCAGCGATAGCGCCAAGTAGGAGGGAGGTAGAATATGGCCCGTAGACGTGGTCGCAGAGAACTGAAGTCGGAAATCAACATTGTCCCGCTGCTGGACGTCCTGCTGGTGCTGGTGTTGATTTTCATGGCCACGGCGCCGATTATCACGCAAAGCGTCGAGGTGGATCTGCCGGATGCGACGGATTCAAAAACGGTCAGCAGCGACGATAATCCGCCGGTCATCATTGAAGTGTCGGGCGTCGGCCAGTACAGTCTGGTGGTGGATCACAACCGTATGGAGCAACTGCCGCCGGAGCAGGTGGTTGCCGAGGCGCAGGCCCGTTTAACGGCCAATCCCAAAACGATATTTCTGATAGGCGGCGCCAAAGACGTGCCTTATGACGAAATTATCAAGGCGTTGAATCTCCTGCATCAGGCCGGCGTGAAGTCGGTGGGCCTGATGACGCAGCCTATCTGACGGTCTGCGGATGAAACGCGATCTCACTGGCAAATCTGTTTTTGGGAATCGACTGTGTTAAAGGCAACCGAACAGAACGACAAGCTCAAACGCGCCATTATTATTTCGATTGTCCTGCATATTATCCTGGTCGGCTTACTGATCTGGAGTTCGTATCATGAGGATTTCGATAGCAGCGGCGGCGGAGGCGGCGGCTCGTCCATCGACGCGGTCATGGTCGATCCCGGTGCCGTGGTGCAGCAGTACAATCGACAACAGCAGCAGCAAACCGATGCGCGGCGCGCGGCCCAATTGCGTGATAAACAGGCGCAGCAACAGGCAGAGGAGTTGCAGCAAAAGCAGGCTGCGGAACAGCAGCGCTTAAAGGATTTGGAAAAAGAACGTCTGGCCGCGCAGCAAGCGGCGGAGCAACAGAAAGAACAGCAGACCGAGCAGCAAAAACAAGCGGAACTGCAAAAGCAGCAGGCTGAGGCCGCCATTAAGCAGGCCCAGGAGCAGCAGAAGCAGGCGGAGGCGGCGGCGGCACAGGCCAAGGCGGAAGCCGCGGCGCAGGCGAAAGCCGCCGCAGAGGCCAAAAAACAGGCGCAGGCGGAGGCGGCCAAGCAAGCCGCCGCCGCGGCAGCGGCCAAGAAACAGGCTGAAGCCGCCGCCGCCCAGGCCAAGGCGGAGCAAGCCGCGAAAGAAAAAGCCGCTCAGGAGGCCAAGGCAGCGGCTGAACAAGCCGCGGCGGAGAAAGCGGCCCAGCAGAAGGCCGCCGCCCAGGCGGCCAAAGAGGCCAAGGAAAAAGCCGCCGCCGCCAAGAAAGCCGCGGCGGCGGCAGCGGCCAAGCAGACGAGTGAGGTCGATAATCTGTTAGGCGGCCTTACTGACGCCAAAAATGCGCCGAAGACAGGCGGTGGCCCGACTCACAGCGGCAGCAGGCCGGCCGGCGTCGGCAGTAGTAAGCAGAGCGGGGCCACCGGCGCTGAAATCAATAATTATTTAGGGCAGGTGAAAGCGGCCATTGAGCAGAAATTTTATACCGATCCGTCCTACGCGGGCAAAACCTGTACATTACGCTTGAAACTGGCCCCAGACGGCATGGTGATTTCCGTTAGCTCCGAGGGCGGCGATCCGGCGTTGTGCCAGGCGGCGGTATCGGCGGCGAGGTCCGCCAAGATACCCAAACCGCCCAGCGAGGCGATATATGAAATATTCAAAAATGCACCACTTGATTTTAAACCGGACTGATGGGTAAAGAAGTCTAAATGAAGGAGTAATCCTTTAAGATTTAGACTATGTTGACTACCGGGCTTCTGTAGTTATGTTTAAACGATTTGGTTAAAATTCTGCTAAATTATCGAGGCGTATGCGTCGGTATGGGAGATAAAATGAAGCAGGCATTGCGAGTAGCGCTAAGTTTACTGTTTTTATGGGCAACCATACTTCATGCGGAAGTCAGAATAGAAATTACCCAGGGCGTGGATTCGGCAAAACCCATCGGCGTGGTGCCGTTCAAGTGGGTTGGGCCTGGCGAGGCCCCGGCCGATATCGGCGCCATCGTCGCGGCGGATTTGCGTAACAGCGGTAAATTCAATCCTATCGACGTGGCCCGCATGCCACAGCAGCCCACAACCGCGTCTGAAGTCACGCCGGCGGCCTGGACCGCGCTCGGCATCGACTCGGTGGTGGTCGGTCAGATTCAGCCTTCCGCGGACGGCAGTTATGTCGTCAGCTACCAACTGGTGGATACCTCGGGTAATCCCGGCGCGGTGCTGGCCCAAAACCAGTATAAAATCACCAAACAATGGCTGCGTTACGCCGCCCATACCGTCAGCGACGAAACGTTCCAGAAACTGACCGGCATCAAGGGCGCCTTCCGTACCCGTATCGCCTATGTGGTGCAGCAGAACGGCGGGCAATATCCGTATGAGTTGCGCGTGGCGGATTATGACGGTTATAACCAATTCGTGGTCCATCGCTCGCAGGAGCCGCTGATGTCGCCGGCCTGGTCGCCGGACGGCAGCAAGCTGGCCTATGTGACCTTTGAAAGCGGCCGCTCCGCCTTGGTGATGCAGACCCTGGCCAACAGCAACATCCGGCCGATCGCCAGCTTCCCAAGACATAATGGCGCGCCGGCGTTTTCCCCCGACGGCACCAAACTGGCCTTCGCTCTGTCGAAGACCGGCAGCCTGAATCTGTATTATATGGATTTGGCTTCCGGCCAGATTCACCAGGTGACCGACAGCCGCAGCAATAACACGGAACCCACCTGGTATCCCGACAGTCAAACCCTGGCGTACACTTCCGACCAGGGCGGCCGTCCGCAGTTGTACAAAATCAATATTAACGGCGGTAGCCCGCAGCGTCTGACCTGGGAAGGCGCCCAGAATCAGGATGCGGACATGAGCGCTGACGGGAAATTCCTGGTCATGGTCAGCACCGACGGCAGCGGCGCTCAGCATATCGCGAAACAGGATCTGACGACGGGGGCGGTGCAGGTATTGACGTCCTCGTTGCTGGACGAGACGCCAAGCCTGGCTCCCAACGGTACGATGGTTATCTACAGTTCCACCCAGGGACTGGGGTCCGTGTTACAGCTGGTCTCGACTGATGGGCGTTTCAAAGCGCGTCTTCCGGCGACCGATGGACAGGTGAAATTCCCTGCCTGGTCGCCGTATCTGTGATGCATGTGTAAATGTGTATGGCAAACTATAAAAGGAAAATGAGATGCAACTGAACAAAGTGCTAAAAGGGCTGATGTTGGCTTTGCCAGTGCTGGCTGTCGCCGCGTGTAGTTCCCACAAAAGCGCTAACAATGGTGCTGATACCTCCATGGGCGCTGGCACTGGTATGGAAAATGGCGCCGCTAACGGCTCTTCGCCTGAACAGGCTCGCCTGCAAATGCAGGAACTGCAACGGAACAATATCGTCTATTTCGATCTGGATAAATACGATATCCGTCCTGAATTCGCTCAGATGCTGGATGCGCATGCCAACTTCCTGCGCAACAATCCGTCTTATAAAGTGACTGTTGAAGGTCATGCGGACGAACGCGGTACGCCGGAATACAACATCGCCTTGGGTGAACGCCGTGCCAATGCCGTGAAGATGTATCTCCAGGGCCGCGGCGTTTCCGCCGATCAGATCTCTATCGTATCTTACGGTAAAGAAAAACCGGCGGTTCTGGGCCATAACGAAGCAGCATGGGCCAAGAACCGTCGCGCCGTGCTGGTATACTAAGAGAATTGCATGAGCGGTAACTTCAGACGCAAACTCCTCGGTCTGTCGTTGCTGGTTGGCGTAGCGGCCCCCTGGGCCGCTACCGCCCAGGCGCCAATCAGTAATGTCGGTTCCGGCTCGGTGGAAGACCGGGTCACGCAGCTTGAGCGCATCACCAACGCTCACGCCCAACTATTAACCCAGCTACAGCAGCAGATGGCGGATAATCAGCGCGATATCGATTCCCTGCGTGGGCAAATCCAGGAAAATCAATATCAATTATCGCAGGTTGTCGAACGCCAGAAACAACTTTATCAACAGATGGATAGCCTGAGCAGCCAGGGACAAAATTCGGCGAGCCAGCAGCAGGGCGGCCAGCAGCAAGGCGCGGCGCCGGTTGGCGGAGCCTCCGCAGGTAATGATAATGCCGGGCAGACAGCGGGGGTCGGTGCCGCCACAGGCGACGCCAATACCGATTATAACGCCGCAGTTTCGTTGGTGCTCGAAAAGAAACAATACGATCAGGCCATTGTCGCTTTTCAAAACTTTGTCAAACGTTATCCGGACTCGACGTACCAGCCCAACGCCAACTATTGGCTGGGGCAGTTGAATTACAACAAGGGTAAGAAGGATGATGCGGCATATTACTTCGCCTATGTTGTGAAAAATTATCCTAAATCGCCGAAGAGTTCCGAAGCGCTGTACAAAGTCGGGGTGATAATGCAGGAAAAAGGGCAAAGCGATAAAGCCAAAGCCGTTTACCAGCAGGTGATTAAGCTTTACCCCAGTACCGATGCCGCCAAGCAATCCCAAAAACGTCTGGCTTCTCTTTAAATAACTTAGGCCTTATCGCGCGCCAATGGTGTTGGATAAGGCCTGAGTGCTCGAAGAACAGGCAGTCGCACCGCCTGACCGGAAATTTTGGTTGCGTAGACGAAATTAATTAGTAATATATGCCGCCGTTGCCAAGGGAAAGCATTGTCCTCCCGTGGCAGGCAACAGCCGGAATAGGATGGGTCGTTAGCTCAGTCGGTAGAGCAGTTGACTTTTAATCAATTGGTCGCAGGTTCGAATCCTGCACGACCCACCAACATACATTCCTGGGGCATCTTATGAAGTCCGGGGAAGTAAGAAAACCGTATCACTGTCAACAGGATACGGTTTTTTTTCGTCTGTATGCGCCCTTCCGGGTACCGGGGGAGCCGGAGCAAATGGGCCTATGAATGGGCCTATGTCTCCGAAGGTGGAAATCTTGTAGGCCCATTTTGAGTTTTGGGCTGAAATACGTTTCAGAAAATAGAATATTGCACCGCTCCATCACTGTCATTTTCCCCTGATATATAAGGAGTGATTTTATGGCTGTGCTTACCCGCCCTTTGTCTGCCTCCGAAGTCCAGAAGGCAAAACCCGCTGATAAAGATTACGAACTGTTCGATGGACAGGGGTTAACCCTGTTTGTCAGAGTCAACGGTAAAAAAATCTGGCGTTTTCGCTACAAACGTCCCGGTTCGACTGCCCGAACCACTATTACCCTCGGACACTACCCTGCCATGTCGCTTGCCAGAGCCCGGACGCTGCATGCCGAACACCTTACCCTGCTGGTAAAAGGCATTGACCCGAAAAAACAGGAGCAGGAAGAGACAGAGCGTGAAAAGCTGGCGGTGGATAGTCTGTTTATCAACGTGGCGACAAGATGGTTCGCCGTGAAGAAAACAAAAATCTCCGCCGACTATGCAGATGATATATGGAAATCACTGGAGCGTGACGTGTTTCCGACTATCGGACAGACGCCGGTAACTGCGCTGAAAGCCCATACGCTTATTGCCGCTCTGGAACCAGTAAGACTGCGTGGCGCACTGGAAACATTGCACCGCCTGACGCAGAGGATTAACGAAGTGATGAAATTCGCCATTAATACCGGCCTGCTGGATGCCAACCCGGCATCAACCATTGATGAGGCGTTTGTTAAGCCCAGAAAGAAGCATATGCCAACCATTCGCCCGGAACGTTTGCCGGAACTGATGCTGCGGGTTTATACGAGTAACTTGTCTCCGATGACGTGCCTGCTGCTGCTATGGCAGCTTCTGACGCTTGTACGCCCTGCTGAGGCCGCCGGAGCCATGTGGTGTGAGATTGATACAGAGAAACGGCTCTGGACGCTCCCGGCAGCCCGTATGAAGATGAAACGTGAACATCAGGTACCGTTGTCTCCTCAGGCGATGGCCGTTCTGGAACAACTTAAGCCCCTGAGTAAGCATTCGCCATTTGTGTTTCCCGGCAGGGTAAAGCGCTGCCAGCCTATGCATAGTGAAACGGTCAACAAGGCGCTGTGGCGCATGGGATATGGTGGTGAACTGGTATCACATGGGTTCCGGGCGTTGGGCAGCACCACGCTGAACGAGGCCGGATTCCCACCGGATGTAGTGGAAGCGGCGCTGGCGCATGTTGATGCTAACCCCACCCGTGCCGCATATAACCGCTCAACCTACATGGCGCAGCGTATTGAACTGATGGACTGGTGGGGACGGAAAGTCAGCGATACATCTATGGAGATAAAAAGAGTGTAAGAAGGAAAACTATTTTCTCTTCGCCAGTCAAGACATATGCATTGCTGAATGGGTTACATCGCGGTCAGGAAATAATGAAATATCCGTTGCGGGGAACGGGTCCCTGCAACGGCTTATGTGTTTTATGGTTGGGGCATGGGCTGAGCTATTATTTAATGTGTAATGATTAAAGCGGATGTAAAACCGTGGCCCTGCCCGTGGCAGCGCGTATCGGGTGTGTCTGGTCTGCCATCCAATTACGCTACCGGCGTGGCCTACAGCGGGATGAATATCATGCTGCTGTGGTGCAGTGCCTCACCACTGGGATTCAGTAATTCACGGGGATGACATATAAACAAAGTCAGACCGCTGGCGGTCTGGTACGTAAGGGAGAACGCGGGACAAAAGCCATTTTCTACACCACGCTGGAGAAAGAAAACGACGAAGGTGAAACAGAACATATTCCGATGCTGAAAACCTTCACGGTATTTAATCTTGACCAGATTGACGGTCTGGCCACAGAGGGGGTAACCGGAGAAGAAGCACCTGTTGCCTCCTTTGACATGTTATCGCAGGCAGAAGCGCTTTTCCGCCGCAGAGGTGCGAAAATCATCGAGAAGGGGCAGAATGCGTTCTTCATGTCCGCCACGGATGAAATCTGGCTGTTGGAACGCCATCTGTTTAACGATGTGGCTAATTTCTATGCTACTGGCCTGCATGAGCTGGTCCACTGGAGCGGTGCAAAAGACCGCCTTAACCGCGAAATGAAAGGCAGATTTGGCAGTGAAAGTTACGCTTTTGAGGAACTTTGCGTACGGGTTATATAAACCATGTCACTCAGATATGTACATATCGAACATATATGGACACCTATCTAGAGCCTGTTCACCATTTTGTGTAAGTGCCTTTTCTCAGAAGTGACCGTCCAGGCGGTCACCGAATTCGATAATAAAG
>NZ_SZPQ01000158.1 GCF_005217455.1 Martelella alba | reverse complement strand
CATACCGCGTCGGCCAGCGGCGCCAGCAGGTTACTGCACAGTCCTACCCAACCGGCCATCGTGGCCCGGCTCAGCGCCACGCCCTGGCGGGCGAAGATTTCCGACAGGCGATACAGCGGCTGGTGTTCGGCGTATTTCGCCGTCATCACCCTTGAGAGCAGGCCTGGGCCGGCGATGCCGCGCTCGATGGGACGCGACGGCGCCGGTGCCTGGACAATGGTATCGCAACGGGCGCAGGCTTTCTTTGTGCGACGGGTTTTAATCACCTTGAACGCG
>NZ_SZPQ01000157.1 GCF_005217455.1 Martelella alba | reverse complement strand
GCCTGGACAATAACATCACAGCGGGCGCAGGCCTTCTTCATGCGACGGGTTTTTATGACTTTGAACGCGCTTTTGATGAGTTCAAGTTGTTCGCTCACATCCTCGCCCAGCGGTTTAAGGTCGCCGCCACAAGCAGGGCAAGCCGGCTCTTGCGGCTCCAGGCGGTGTTCTTCGCGCGGCAGGTGTGCCGGCAAGGGACGGCGCGCCGCAGGGCGGCGTAACGCCGGCGGCACCGACGGGTCATCAAGGCGCGCGGGCTGTCCCTTATCTTCGGTCAGCAGCTCTTCCAGGCGATGCTCCAGTTGGACTATCTGGCGCTCGGCCTTTTCCGAGCTGCGCCCGAAGTACAGACGCCGCAGTTTCGCCAGTTGCGCCAGCAGACGGTCGATTTCCGCTTGACGTGAGTTAAG
>NZ_SZPQ01000156.1 GCF_005217455.1 Martelella alba | reverse complement strand
GATAGGCACGCCCCTGAAATTCGGCTTCCAGCGATATGGAGCTTACTGAACAGGGATGATAATGGGGATGTTTATTTAAAACCCGAGGAAAATTAACAGCCCGCCGCCTGAGTATTTTTGACATTGTATTGCGGAATCACCCTGCGCTTATCCTGCATATTTCAAGGCGAGCGAACAGGTCACTATTGATTTGGATTTGAGCACCAGACCACCACAGGGAGTGAGTCATGATCACCATTGAAAAAACCCGATACCCGATGACCGACGAGAGTGTGCGCCGCAAACTGTTCTGGTTATTGCAACGCCTGAGCAGTTACAGCCTGTGGCAACGCAAGCGGGATGCCTGGGCGTATTTTGCTGAGAAGTATGAGGAGGCGCTGAGAACCTGGCCGGAAGAGATCACGAAAGGTTTTCACTCGAAGAGTATCATTCGAGTATATGAGGCCCTGCGTCTCTACGATGAGGGGTTGCCTGAGCTGGCAATGGGCAACCGGCAGGTGTGGCAACGCTTAACGGGGGCATTTCACCAACTTGCCCGGCCGGTTAATTTGGTTGATTCCTTTTTTTATTTACCATGCCATGAGCGTGGTGGTCAGGAGATAGCGTATCCACCGGACATAGAAAAACTGAATAAATTGAAAATTGCGGCAGAGTTCTGGGGAGATAATCTGTTGTATCCACCACACGATAAAGTCTGCCATTTTTTTGATGCGGAATATTTATTGGATCCTGGTAATTATCGTTATCACTTGAGAACATATTCTTACCCGGTGTTT
>NZ_SZPQ01000155.1 GCF_005217455.1 Martelella alba | reverse complement strand
CTGGCGCGGCTTACGACGATTAAGCGAAATACAAACCGGATGGGAAATTGCTACCGGGAGATGTGGCTAGTTGTAAGATCAGACGGACGCTTACGGAGTACGGGGTGTCGCGTGGCAAGGATTTGGGATGGAAAAAAACGAGCCATGCCCCGTGAAATATCCTGACGTAAGCAGTCCCTGAATCATTTCTCAGCCGCCAGTACGGCCAAAGGGCAGGAGGTATTAGATGGTTTTTGAATCGCCTTGCTATACAACGCGATATTCAGAGCTGCCGATCGTAAAATGATGATGTTGTACATAGGGAAAGTGTCAGAGCCGTGACTGAAGGGTTGGTGTTGTATTTCCGCACGACTGATTCAGCTCTGACTGGGAAAATGACATTAACCTCAGTGATAAAACAATACGCTGAAGCGCATATTCAACTGATTGAATAAAGTAGCGCAAATCCATACTGGCCAATTGCAAAGACAATGTGGGCGACGATGATGTAGATAATCATCAACATCTGGTTCGGTAATTTTCTCCCCAGAAAACCGCCCCCCATGGCGGGCATCAGCAAGGCTAAGCCTGCAAAAGTGCTGACAACAACGCCAATGATGAAGACAGGGAGAATGCCCGGTTGCACAGCAAAGCGGGTACCCCAGAAAACTAACAACAGCAATGCATAAGCAATACCGACGAGGTAATGGAAAATCCATCCTGTCGAGCCTGTAAATTAAATTGTGTAATTGCCTGATTTTGATATGTTCAATCCAACATCAGAAACAGGTTAATTTATGG
>NZ_SZPQ01000154.1 GCF_005217455.1 Martelella alba | reverse complement strand
GCGCTGAGCCGGGCCACGATGGCCGGTTGGGTAGGACTGTGCAGTAACCTGCTGGCGCCGCTGGCCGACGCGGTATGTGACTATGTGATGGATACGGGAAAAGTGCACGTCGACGACACGCCGGTGGATGTGCTGCAACCGGGCAACGGCAAGCCCAAAACCGGCCGGCTGTGGGTCTATGTGCGTGACGACCGCAATGCCGGTTCGACACGGCCGCCCGCGGTATGGTTCGCTTACAGCCCGGACCGCAAGGGTGCTCATCCGCAAACGCATCTGACCGGGTTCAGCGGCCTGTTGCAGGCGGACGCCTATGCGGGCTTCAATGCGTTGTACGAAGAAGGCCATATCCGCGAGGTCGGCTGCATGGCCCATGCCCGGCGTAAAATCCATGATATCCATGTCCGACATCCATCACCGACCACCACCGAGGCACTGCGCCGTATCGGTGAGTTGTATGCTATCGAAGCCGACATCCGGGGGCGTCCGGCTGAAGAACGACGACAGGTGCGCGAAACGCGATCCCGACCGTTACTGATGGGCCTGGAGAGCTGGATCCGGGAAAAACTCACCACGCTATCGCGGCAAGCCGATACGGCGAAGGCGTTCAACTACCTGATGAACCACTGGCCGGCGTTGTGTTACTACGCCAGCGACGGCTGGGCGGAGATCGATAACAATATCGCGGAAAACGCGTTAAGGGCGGTGAGCCTGGGCCGAAAAAATTATCTGTTCTTCGGCTCGGATAGCGGCGGTGACCGGGCAGCGTTGATGTATACGCTTATCGGTAGTTGCAAACTG
>NZ_SZPQ01000153.1 GCF_005217455.1 Martelella alba | reverse complement strand
GGCACGCCGTGCGCTTCAGGTATTGAATACGACATTTATTACAGCCCATCAGGAAGACGAACAACTTTCTGTCGCTGATGATATGCTCAATAATCACAGCATTATCATTGCCCAGTCGGACTGGAAAGGCGAAAAAAGCAGGAGGCTGAGCCGTATTACGGCAGAACCAGAAGATACTCCTGGATTGGTTATCTCACGTTTGTTCTCTGAGCTTATTGCCGATCTTCCAGTTCACCAGTTTCCGGAGAACGCTTCGCTTGTTGTCATCCTCGATGTCTCGTCATCTCAGCCATTCCCTGCTGTCAGAAATATCTGGCAGGAAGCCTGGCAGGAGAGTGGCATAACCTGCGCGCTTGAGTACACAGACAGCAATGGGCCGGGGGTAGTCAACCACTGGCTGGATCACCGCATCAAAGATGATGCGATGTTATTGATTGTTGGCCTCCAGATTGATCCGGTTGCTTCAAACAATACTGCTGAAGCAGCCGTTGCTCTGCTTCTTGGCAACCGTCTGACCCAGGAAGCACTCGAACCTCTCGCATTGCTGCACCGGCCAGATGCAGCTCCAACCGGTGAGCTGAGGGAGGGGATGAACATGGCCACCTATAACATCCCGCTCAAAGAAAATATCGTGAAAAATTTATGGCTTGCCGGGCTGACAGGTGAGCAGCGTGCGGAAGTTATTGAGTGCCAGAATGCGCACCCTGCGCAGTCTGTAGAGGACGAGGCCGTCATTTGGTAATCCCCCCGAAAAACCGGTGTGTTCATAAGTAGAATTTTCTCGTAACCTGAATCGGGGAGATCTCTATGAAAA
>NZ_SZPQ01000152.1 GCF_005217455.1 Martelella alba | reverse complement strand
AATATTTTAATCTGGCGCGGCTTACGACGATTAAGCGAAATACAAACCGGATGGGAAATTGCTACCGGGAGATGTGGGTAGTTGTAAGCTTCGATGTACGTTTACCGCTCTTTGGCCAAGAGCGCCCACACAGTCCGAACATTCTTGTTAGCCAATGCTACCGAGGAAATTTTGTTATTCCGGCGCGCCATGAGCCGGTTAGCCCAGCTCGATACGGCATCCTGTTTATGTCTGGCCGACTGCAATACCGCCCTTGCACCATGGATAAGCAAGGTCCTCAAATAGGTATCACCTCGCTTGCTTATCCCGGTAGCTGTCAACTTCGTTGACAGCTACCGGTCTGCCGAGGGTGAACGCAAAACGGGTATGGCGTGTGATGCGTGATAACGGCTTGTTGTTGCAATCGAAACCCCACCCCGCACCGGATACCCGTCGTCACACGGGCCGGGTGGCGGTGGGCGAAAGTAATCGCCGCTGGAGCTCGGACGGTTTCGAGTTCCGCTGCGATAACGGAGAAAAGCTGCGGGTCACCTTCGCCATCGACTGTGGCGACCGGGAAGCATTGGACTGGGCTGCCAGCACCGGCGGTTATGAGAGCGATATGGTACAGGACGTTATGCAACGCTCAGTTGAACGCCGGTTCGGTCAAAAACCTGCCGACAGCGCCCATCGAATGGCTGACGGATAACGGTCCAGCCTATCGCGCCGGTGACACGCGGAAGTTCGCCAGGATGTCGCGGCTGGAGCCAAGAACGACCGCAATAAGAAGTCCGCAAAGTAACGGTGTTGCAGAAAGCTTCGTCAAGACGATGAAGC
>NZ_SZPQ01000151.1 GCF_005217455.1 Martelella alba | reverse complement strand
GTTGCGTTAACGCTTAGCGGTCAAGAAAGCGGGCAAAAGACGCGGTGTACCGTGCGCCACTGACTTTTAGCCGTCCGATCAGGGCGTTCAGCTCGGCAAGTTCCCGGTCGGCCAACTGCTTATTCACCGTATAACCGCAGTTATTAACATCTGCACAGCTTTGGCACGCGCAGGTTACAACATTGCAGTTGTCGATACGGACCCGCAGAGGAGCCTCACGAACTGGAGCAAGTTGGACAAAGCTGTCTTTGACGTTTTTACTGCCGCTTCCGAAAAGGATGTCTACAGCATCAGAAAAGACTTGGCAGAATATGATTTCACTATAGCCGATGGAGCAGGTTCGCTTTCAGTTATTTAAAAAAGGACATTGGCGCACAACTGAATGATTGCCTACCGTTTGAAACGCTCCCGACTGGACGCTGGACTCTCCCAAAAGGAATTGGGTATGGCGGCCGGCATTGAGCCGGAAACCGCTAAACAGCGTATCTCACAGTATGAGAACGGACGCGCCAGTCCGCCATTTCCGCTAGCTATCCGCCTGGCGGCCGTGTTGGATGTGCCAGAATGCTATTTTTATATTGTCAGTGACGACTTTGCCCATGAAGTCGTCAAATTGTATAAAGAAGAAACAAATCTAAAATCCCGATAATCCCCTGTTAGAGGACTCCGTTTCCCAAACGGAACCCTATACCCAGTTACCTTAGTTCAGAAGAGTTACAGCTCAACTGATCCATCGAAAAGGCCACCTTGCAGGGTGGAGCCTGTTCACCATTTTGTGTAAGTGCCTTTTCTCAGAAGTGACCGTCCAGGCGGTCACCGAATTCGATAATAAAG
>NZ_SZPQ01000150.1 GCF_005217455.1 Martelella alba | reverse complement strand
GCTTTCGGACCAGGAACTGGATAATCTGCCCGCGTAATGTTATCGCTAGATTAATTATGAAAGACGTGTTTCTTTCTGCAAATAATATTGCCTATCGATCAGGTGCGTTATCAGCTAATGGCCGAAAACTAAATGATAGTGTTGTCTTTTGATTATAGCATCTGAAAATAGGTAAAACTGAGGCCGTTTTCTAATCCTGAGAAATCATATTGTCGCACATTGAATGATAAAAGCGAAATGAGCCAATAGAGTGATGTCTTTGAATTGGCGCGGCGGTCGGTGTGATTTCTTTGGGCAGATCACGGGTAAATATTCTGACGAGCAAATCAATTTCTAAAAAAATAATAAACATTGTAGGGTAAGACACAATGGAAATTCATTTAAGACATTTCAAGAAAAACTTTATCAACTACTTAGACTGATGAAGAAAATTGCAATGAAAAGAAGAATAATTCTTCAGATCCTCGATTAAAATGATTTTTATAAATTGAAAATTATTTTAATAACGAACCAAATAGCGATTTTGTGATGCTGGCGTCTTTTCAAGGTTTTGGCCTTTTCGGTTTTGATAACAAGTTGTAAGCAAATTGCATGGAAATGACCTCGTGTTTTGAGCGAATTCGACAGCCTTTGGAAATCGCAAATGCTCATTTCACAAGCTACTGTGTCAAATCCGATCTGAGCAAGTACACCTTGCCAAGGGGGCAGACATCATCTGTCGAATCCCAACGATACCAGACACATCCTTTTGGTGGAGTATTGAACCGCCCCGGTTTTCCGGGAGAGTGTTTTGTCTGTGAACTCAGGCTGCCAGATCACCGTTTCCGATGGAAGCG
>NZ_SZPQ01000149.1 GCF_005217455.1 Martelella alba | reverse complement strand
CGCCTTGATTGCCTCGACCAGTAATCCAGCTATTTCGCCATAGCCAACAGCGAGGCAATCTTCTATCACTGAACCGTCTCGCAGCGTATAACGGCCCATGTTAAATACCGTTTGCGGCAGAACCTTTTGAACATCCTGGGCTATCAATCCGGTATACGGCTGCGTGTCTTTCAGACCTGTATATCCGGTTAGTTGCTTTACCTTATCTAGTGGATCAGAAATTACCTCTAGGTCCGTTTTGATGCGACTATCAGAATTATTGACCCAGGAGCCTGGCGCGCTAGCGTTGCCGTTGTTACTAAAAATCCAGCTAATATCGTTACTAAACCCATTTAGGTTAAAAATGCCTTCGTTGGCAGCGCCAACATGTTCCTGGTAATAAAAACCAAAAAAGCCACCACGTGTGTCACCGTACGCCCCACGACCATTGATCAGACTCTTGAATATCGGAGTATTCAAATAATCGCCGGTTGCGGCTGATGGAAATGTCGCAGATATCAGGGTTATTGAGTTACCCGTGGCCAGCGTCCCTCCATTTTTCCCATCAATCGTACCCAACCGAGAATCATTACCCTGCGCCACAGTACCCGCCGCCGTACCATAGGCAACGCCCAACGCTGTACGCGCATCGGAAGCGGTATTGGCCCCCGTGCCACCCTGCGCCACGCTGAGCGGCGTTGTTAGTCCGGTCAACGAGGTAATGTCGCTGTTGGCTCCCTTGTCGGCCTTGGCGTCGATTTTTGCCTCAATGGCATCAACATCAATGCTCGCTACCGATGCCGCCGCCGCAGTCGCACTGGCAGCCGCATTGGTCTCACTGGTTTTGGCGTTGGTCTCCGATGTTCCGGCCGCATTCTGGCTGGCCAGCGCGGCCGACGCCGAGCCGGACGCGGC
>NZ_SZPQ01000148.1 GCF_005217455.1 Martelella alba | reverse complement strand
CCACATCTCCCGGTAGCAATTTCCCATCCGGTTTGTATTTCGCTTAATCGTCGTAAGCCGCGCCAGATTAAAATATTACCGGGTGGATGCTTATTTTTATTCCCTGTGTATCCGCCTAATCGGGCTAGTTTTATCGTATATTTTTCCAGGGGAGGCGATGACATAACTTGTGATGTGTCTTTGATCATCGTATCCAGTATTTTTATCTCTGTGCCGCTGAAAGCAAGTTCTACCGGTGCTGCGGGCATTTCCCGACTTAGCATTGTCAGCCAGAATATTTTCCAGCTCAGGATGCAGTAACAACATAATAAATTTGTCAGCCGTTCTGCTGAACCCAGCCTGGAACGTTCAGCCTGACAACCGGATTTCATAACCTTATGGAAGGTCTCTATTTTCCAGCGATGGCTATACCATTCCAGCTTTTCCCTGGCCTCAGCCAGATTTGTCACTGGCAGGTCAGTCAGTAATTTTCACTCAACCCTGGTATCATTATCCGGACATTGTTCTGTCGCGATAAGTGCCGTCAGCTGTAGATCGGGATACTGCTTTGCCTTACCAATCGGAGGATGTAATGTGAGCGTTTTCCATCTGACATTCAGTATTATTTCGCGGATTCCTTCCTGGTCATCCCGAAGAAAGATCCTATGATGCCCCTGATGGTCAGAGGACACGTTTTTCATTTCTTCCTCCATGGTGGAATTTTCAGCCAGGCGATTAACGCACGTTCTGACCAGAAAATGTGTATTTAACTCCGATGCCAGGCAATACAGCTCGTAAATATCACTCTCACGGTCACCAATATGAACGCATCGTTCCGGGCATTGCAGTAACTCCGTAGACTGTCGTAAATTCTCCAGCCAGCGATAGCTTTCTTTCTCCTCAATGGGAACGCGGGTCGGATTAATTTTCCTTTT
>NZ_SZPQ01000018.1 GCF_005217455.1 Martelella alba | reverse complement strand
TTCACACCAATGCAGCATATTCAGCGCATGACCTGATTCTACTTATCACCTCCGTTAAAAATGGGGGGATTACCCTGCCTCAGCGTTCTGGCGTGGCCGTGTTTGTTTGCCAGGGTATCCGGCACAATTTCGCGGCTGTCATCGTGATTACCACACTTGCGGGCCGATTCAAGATAGTGATTTTTATTGCCCAGACAATTGGCATCGGTTGTCTGCTTGGGTTCGTACTGCTCTTGCATGCCGCGCAACCACAGGCGCAGCTCAAATGCATGGTGCACAAGCAACAGTAAGCCGATTATGCGTTGCCAGTCGATGCCCTTGGTCAGCCAGTCGAACTGTTCGGGCGACAATATCCAGGCAACATCGCCTTGTTTGGGCCAGATAAAATGGCCCTGGTGGAGACGGCGCAGGCACAGCCAGACGCCGTGTTTATCCCAGCGCAGGACTTTAACGCGGGAATGAGACTTGTTGCAAAAAACAAAGGCGGCGCCTCCTTTCCTTATCTTTTACGTGAGCGGTTATAAGAAAAAAGCGATTCAAAGTTATCTTGTATTGTGTCCTCTATGCACATGATTTCAGTGGTTTTTATCCTCAAAGTTTTTATAAAATTGGTTGTTTTTCAGTATGTAATAGGTCCTCTCAAACAAGGATGGGTGTTTATTTGTTATGTTGTGGCTGCTATTGGAATGGATATGCAACGCTCTCGTTAATACTTACTTGAGTCGATGCCTTGTCTTTAAATGCAGGCCAATTATATGATTTTGTTATGAATTTCCATAAGTAATATTCCTTCGAGTCATCTGTGATTTTAAGGCTTAAGATGCTCCAACTCTCATTGTGACAATGTGTTTTTTTTGCATAATCATCCTCCGTGAAACAAGCCTTTATCATTTCTCTTGATGAAAATGGAATGTTTTTAAAGGCTGATTGATATGAGCCATCATCATTAATCATCATGAAATTTGCATATTCTTCCTCGCGCCCCCCTCCAGAATAAGTTGTTGACCATTTCGATACTAACGCAACGGCCGTTTTAACTTTACTTAAAGGATATAAAGCTGGATATATATATACATCGCTTTTGGTAAGTTCATCATCAGGGATATCCTCATTTTTAGTTTCTTTAGTGAAATCCCACGAAACCATTTTAGAATACATATCACCATCTTTTTTCAGCTTCATTAACTGAAGATGTGACGTTGTCAAATAAAAGATGTTATCCGAATTCTTTTCTTTCCAGATAGAAGTCCCGTCTTTACAAGAATTATCGACCGCTTTACAAATATCAACATATTGAGCACTGCTTTTTTTCAATGCTGTTAATGCAACTGGCTTTGTTGTGATGTCAGTAATACTAGCCACAGCAGAGAACGAAACAATAGCTAAAAACAAAACCACTTTTTTCATCATTCATCCTAATGTAAATGTTCAAATTGTGTAATGCCGTTTTTACTTCCTCTAAGCTTTTCTGATTAATACTCGCAAGCTGGCTATTTTCTTCCTCAGAAAATGCGGCAACACTTTCCGCAGAATATGAAGCAAACAAAATAAACAAAAGATATTTAATTTTCATAAAACCCAACTCTCCTTAAAAATCTATCTTGTGGAACATTTGACCATTGAGTTCTATTTGACAATACCTTACCAAATGAAGACAAATCACCAAAATAAGCGTACCGCTGAATTAATGAACGGGCATGAGGTGTGTAATCCCCATGATATCTAAAATCTACAAGCACCTCTTTTATTTTTTCTGGAGTATCATTCCATGCTTGTTCGGGAGTTGCATTTGGATTCGGATGATACACTCTTATTGCATCAGGCTTCTGACATATTCTTTTTACATCCTCTTCTAACCGATTGTAAGTTGATAGTGAAAGAATTTGATCAAACGACGCCTAGCTACTCACAACCAAGAGCAGAATCCTTATCACAGGCTAGTTTTGACGACAAATCACTAAGGCGGTCAATACTAACGGACTTACAATCGTAAACAGATTCTTTTTTGCTATTCAGATTCGTAACACTAACCCCACGGCTTTCATTCTCATCTTCATAATTACTAAATATCGTGTATTTATACCCTGCGTTTACAAACGACACGTTGAAGTATTCAGTTTGAAACCGCGAATAATGATTGTATTTAAACCCTGAAAAATCATTATCTTTTGACTCATAGTAAAATTCATTTTTGCGGTCGTTCGTTAAGGTGTACCGAAGTACACCATTGCTTCCATCTAATGTAATGGTTCCCTTTGCAGTATCGCACAAAAAATATTCATCATTTGCAAACGATGAACCGCATAGAAACATTGCAACTAATATCACGAATTTATAATGATGCATTATAATTTTTCTCCATTATTAAATTATATCCTTTTTGGTGCTTTCCATTATATCTTTTGGCGAATGAAAGCCAATCTTTAGAACGGAGAGAGTTCAGTAAAACACTGTCAGCTTCGATAAAACTAACAAACGCTTTTAGTTGACTTTTTTCAGATTTACTTATGGCGAAAACAAAATCCTCATGACTAACGTAACCGGCTGCAACGTGGTTTGACGCAAGAATCTGGAACTTACCCCAAGATGCTGATTTTAATGCTGATTTTTTATCAAGTGCATATGCTCTAAGTAATTTTGAATATTGCTCAGATGTAGGTCCATATCCTCCCGAATCAGGGTTTGATATATCTGTCGCGGGTACTGTGCCAGTCGCTGTCGTGTTTCACTATCAGCCGTCGCGCATATTCCGGGATGTTCATCTGAGTTGTGTGCAGCGAGCCGAACAACTGCGCGTCCTGTGACGTGTCCGGATGAGGTCCACTCCGATCCCGAATTTCAGCATTACGGATCAGGCTGTCATAAAACATTTTTGCCTGCGCGAACTGCGGTCCTTTTTCACCATCAAAGTGCGAACAGATACTTTTCAGGGCGTCAATGACCCAGCGTTCATCCAGCGTGCGGGTAAAATCCGTTGTGGGTTCAGCCTCAATACAGTGAAAGTTTAGCCCCTCTAAATCATGCTGACTGAGCTGCTCTACATCGTCCTGGTGCATCCACGTATGCGGGCGGATCTGGAAATAGGTCACCCCGGTTTTATCCGTAAACGGGTACGTGGCGTCACGCGGAATAATTTTTCCGGCATCGGCACGGGTAATGGCGCTCATCTGCGCAAAGGTACTTTCCTCGCCCTCCCCGTTTCGCAGGTACAGCGGCCGTTTCAGCTTCAGCTTAATGAACTGTTTGCCCGTTTTAATACTCTTTACGTTTGCCACCACCTCGCCGCCCATCATGAACTGGAGAGGAACAGACTTTTCCGGCGCATCCTGACTCAGTACCGACGCCGGAGACGATGACGCCCCGACATGAATGCCCCCATGCCAGTAACGATTTACGCCAATCAGCCACCACCCATGGGCGTTTTTGCGGATATCGGTTAGCAGCGCATCATAGTTTTTATAGTCCCGCCCGTCGGCTTTTCGCACCGGATAACGTATGTCCATCATTATTCCTTAAGTAACACCATTCATGAATTGGCTAAACGTCACCCATGACAAACCCTGTGCCAGCAATTGCCTCAGCCTGTAATGGCGCCGCCTCTTGGCCTAAGGGTCTGGTGGTGGGCGCGAGAAAGACAACTGCATCCGCAAAAGGCGAATAACACATCATTACCGCACTTTTGGGCCGGTTCAAGATGGTGGTTTTTATTGCCCAGACAATTGGCATCGGTTGTCTGCTTGGGTCCGTGCTGCTCTTGCATGCCGCGCAACCACAGGCGCAGCTTAAAGAGTAGATGCACAAGCAACGGTGCGCCGATTGAATGACGGTTTACAGCGGCGGCAAGCGACTGTGGCTTGGCAGTTCAGGATCTTTTCAACGTATGAATACGCTGGCGTCCCTTGTGGCACAACACGGCGTCACCGCCGAGGCACACTCTGATGGGCAATAAGGCATTATTCGCACGGATATCCCGCGTTCCGCCGGGGGTGCAGTTCATTTCACCTGCTACTCAATGAAGGCGGTTTATTAATCAAAGCCAGTTCAGTTGCTAGTGATAAAAAATTACATTTTGTCTTTTAAATTTCGCCGCAAACGAAGTTAAAATTGATTATCATTATCACTTTTAACGGGTTTTACTTTCAAGGATGTTGTCATGTTTTCGTATTTAGCACGCTGCATTGTTTTCTTCGCTCTACTTGGCTTGTCGGCTAGCGGATATGCCACGCAATACCCACTCACTGTCACCGATATCAGCGGACAATCCGTCACAATCGCCCACGAACCCCGACGCGTGGTCTTACAAGATGGACGCGATATCATGGCCTTGGCGCTGCTTGACCGGACCAATCCCTTTCAGCGGCTGGTCGCGTGGAATAACATACCGAAAAGGTCGGATGTCGCGACCTGGAATATGCTGAAAACCACGTGGCCGCAGGCGGACAAAGTGCTTGATATGGGCTTTGGCGATGATGGCGAAGTGAACCTGGAAAGCATGCTGGCTCAAAAACCGGATCTGTTGATTGCCCAGCTACGCGCCAAAGCGGCGCTGAGCCAAAGCGGTGTCATTGACAAGCTGCATATGCTGGGCATTCCAGTGTTGTTTGTTGATTATGAAGTCAACCCGGTAAAAAATACTGCCGCCAGCATCGACCTGTTGGGCGAAGTGCTAAACAAAGACGACAACGCTAAAGCCTATACCGCCTTTTATCGTCAGCAACTTGACGCCATCCAACGCCAGACTTCGCATTTGCCCCGCAAAGCCAATGTGTTTGTGGAAGCCTTGGCCGGTCGTTCAGACAGCTGTTGTTTCACCCATGCCCACAACGGTTGGGGGGCGCTGGTTGAAGCGGTGGGCGCCCGTAATATCGGATCGACGTTGTTAACCGGCGCGGCCGGCTATGTCTCTTTGGAGAAGCTGATCAGTATGCGGCCGGATGTTTATATCATGACCGGCACCCGGCACAATTCCGCTGAAAATCACATGCTACCGCTGGGGTACGATGCCGATCAACAGGCCATCAAACAGACAGCGGCGGCTTTATTGGCTCGCAACGGTGTCAGTGAAATTCCGGCCGTACGGGGAAAACGGGTATTTGGCATTTATCACCAGTTTTACAATCATCCCTACAACATCGTGGGCATGGAATACCTGGCCAAAGCCATCTATCCACAACAGTTTGCCGCATTAAATCCTGCTGCGTCCTACCATTATCTCATTCGGCATTTCACCCGCTTGCCGGATCGTGGCTTTATTTTCGCCAGTCCCTTGGCGGAGTGACGTCGGATGAGTGTCACATCCGTATCCGGTCTTGCCGCCACGCCGCATCGCTACCGGAAAATTATCCAACACCGTTTGTGGCTTTTGCTCATGGTGACGGTGGTGATTCTGGCGACGTTGCTACTGGATTTTGTCCTCGGCCCCTCGGGACTCTCACTGCACATTTTGTGGCGAGCCTTAGCGGATCCGGCCAGCGCCGACCCCGGCATCAGGGTGATTGTCTGGGATATTCGCCTGCCCACCGCCTTGATGGCGGTCATGGTGGGTATGGCGTTAGGGCTGGCCGGCGCGGAAATGCAGACGATTCTCAACAATTCACTGGCCAGTCCGTTTACGCTTGGAGTATCGTCCGCGGCGGCATTCGGCGCGGCGCTGGCGATTGTGCTGGGTATTGGCATCCCGGGTGTGCCGGCGCAATGGTTTATTTCCGCCAACGCCATTCTCTTTGCGCTACTGGCGGCGTTGTTGCTGGATACCCTCACCCGCTGGACTCAGGTGTCCACGTCTGGCGTCGTATTGTTCGGCATCGCGCTGGTATTTACCTTTAACGCCCTGGTATCGGTGTTGCAATTCATCGCCGATGAGGACACCTTGCAGGGCCTGGTGTTCTGGACCATGGGGAGTTTGGCCCGCACCTCCTGGGAAAAACTCGGCATATTGGCGCTGGCGTTTGTGGTGATCATGCCGCTGTCGATGGCCAATGCCTGGCGGCTGACCGCGCTGCGGCTGGGAGAAGACCGGGCCGTCAGTTTCGGTATCAATGTACGCCGCTTGCGGCTGACCGCGTTAATGCGTATCAGCATGCTTTCGGCGTTGTCAGTGGCCTTCGTCGGTCCCATCGGCTTTATCGGTCTGGTGGCGCCGCATATAGCCCGTATCGTGTTTGGCGAGGATCATCGTTTTTATCTTCCTGCCAGCGCCCTTATCGGCGCGCTGGTCTTGTCGCTGGCGTCGGTGGCGTCGAAGAATCTGCTCCCCGGCGTTATCATTCCAGTGGGGATCGTGACATCATTGGTCGGTGTGCCCTTTTTCCTGAGTATTATTTTGCGCCACCGGGGGAGCCTATGAGCCAGCGCGAAGGATTAACCCTGGTGAATTTTCATGCCGGTTATCCCAAACGGCCGGTGATTGCCGGTCTGTCGGTACCCAGATTGCCCCGTGGCGAGATTACCGCGCTGCTTGGACCTAACGGCAGCGGTAAATCGACTTTGTTGCGGGCGTTGGCCGGCTTGGGCAAGGCGCAAGGCGAGATGTTGTTCGATGGCGTGGATTTGCTGAGTCGCTCTTTCGCCCAACGGGCGCGGCAGGTTGTCTACCTGCCGCAGACACTACCGGCGGGAGTACATTTGCATGTGCTGGAATCGATCATAGTCGCGCAACGTGCCTCGGGCGGGCTATACAATGACGATAGCCAGCGGGAAATCATGGCGTTGTTGCGCCAATTGGGCATAGAAGCCTTGGCGCTAAGCTATCTGGATCAACTGTCCGGCGGGCAAAAACAATTGGTGGGGTTGGCCCAGTCGCTGATCCGGCAGCCATCGTTATTGCTGCTGGACGAGCCCCTCAGCGCGCTGGATCTTAATTATCAGTTTCATGTTATGGACCTGGTCCGGCGGGAAACCCGCAAGCGGGATATCGTTACGCTGGTCGTGGTACATGATATCAACATCGCGCTACGCCACGCCGACCATGTACTGATGTTGAAAAACGGCAGGCTGATGGCCGACGGCATGCCGGATGCGGTGATCAGCCCGGAAAGTCTGGAGCGGGTTTATGGCGTGCGTAGCCGTATAGAACGCTGTTCACGAGGTATTCCTCACGTTGTGATAGACGGTCTGGCATCCGTGCCGGAGATGTGAATTCCGTGGGCCATGGCCCACGGAAATTTCGCGTTGTCTGGAATGAACACGTCGCTGTTTCGCGGCGGTTGCCCCATGTCCCGGCGGTGCGCTCCCTGCACGGACTCATACGCGGTGGATATCCGTATTGGGATGCAATTCCGCCAGCGCGCGCATGACCTCGGGGATGTCCCGAAAAACGGTATACCATACCGACCAATGCCCGGCGCGGACAAAATCCTTTATTTCCTCCAGTGTTTGATTCCCGGCCAAGTAGTTTTGTTTGACCATTTCCGCTATCTGAAATGCGGTTCTTCTACCGAGGCACAGCGGTTTCTGAACTTTGGTTGAATCGTCAAGACAAACAAGGTTGAGGGTTGCCAGCACCCTCTTTTGCAGCGGCCGGGGAAGCCCCGCCGCGGGCTCTACCCTGCCATCAGCATGATATTTCAGTAACGTATAGGTATTGTCCTCATCCGGCCAGACATATCCCACACGGGAGGTGTTGCGGTTTTTTTTGAAGTCTCTATTACAGCGAGGACAGCCAAGCAGAAGATTATGCCAGTCAACCTCAAGGTGCCGTGCATGGGATTTAGGCACGACGTGCTCTACGTCGACTTTATCCATACGCTCGCAATAGGAACAGTAATTGCCATAAGCGGTCAGTAGACTGGACAAATAACTTTTGTAATCCGTGATCGCCGGGCCCGTATAGGCCGGCCGCAAAATCGGTCGCATAGCTACCCTCCTTTGGCGATATTTTTTCTGCGCTCAGCGCGTAACAACGCTACCCAGGCGGGATTATTGCCGAAAGACTCCTCAATCCGGTCTAATTCCGCCGATAACGCCGATACGTCGGCATCCTTCGCTGTCCTGCCCGCTTTAAGCAATTTGTAATACTTGTCTGATATCTCGACTTGTTTGTTAAACAGCGCGCTGCGCTGAACGTTATTCATCCCCATCACATTTTGCGCGATATCTTCGATGCTCAGTTCCTGATCCAGGGAAGGACTATCGGCCGCATTCTCTTTATCTAAATTGATTAACAGCCCCCTTTTGACCGACTGGATGATAAAGGGCGAATGTGTTGAGACGATAAACTGAATGCCGGGAAACACCCGGATAAGCCGTGGTAAAAATTCCCTTTGCCATTCGGGATGAATATGCAGATCGATTTCATCAATGAGGATAACCCCTTGCGTGGAAAGGGGATTTTTCGAAAAAGGATTGGCTTCCGCGATACGGGCGGCGATATCCATGACCATCACGAGCGTAGTGCGATAGCCATCGCTCAGTTGCTCGATTCTTAACGTTTGCGCCGGTGCATCATCAGATGGATTTTTTTTCCAATCCAGCATTAGCCCGGCGATATCCGCCGAACGTATGTTGCTGAACTGCGGGAGAAGCCTTTTCACCGCCAAGCGTATCGCGGCAAGCTGAGGCAACTCCACCTCAAAAGAACGCCGTTCTTTCTGGAGTCGGTTTTCTTTCTCTTCCAGTTGATAAAAATATTGTAAGAAGCGCGTGAAATTGGTCCGACTTTCCAATGCGCCATCAAGGGCTTCAAAACGGGAAAAATGCCGGTTAAGCGCGCGTTTTCGTGATGGCGTGTCAAATACGGCTCTGCCGGTTCCGTAATAAATGAAAACGGGAAGTGAATACTCTTCGCCTTCATTGTGTGCATCAATATATTGATCAACGTAATCATTCAATGCCTTGAGCCCCACCCCCGGAGGGATTGCGGCCTGTGTCTTGATCGATTGATCCCGCCGCTCGGTTCTATCCCATACCACGTTTTCAAGACTCTCGCAGCGAATGCGCATATAGGCCGGCTGTGAATTGTGAGCGTCAATCCGGAAGTCGGTCTTTTTGAAACTCAGCCCTTTCACGCCGGGCAGGCGTGTTAAAAAAGGACCCAGGGCGAGGGCTATCGCATCCAGTAGAGCGGATTTGCCCGCGCCGTTGCGCGCAATGATCACCGTCAGCCGGGGATCGAGATGTACGGCGAAATGGGCGAAACAGCGAAAATTGGTCAGTAGTATTGTGGCTATTTTCACGAACGACTCCTCTGGCCTTAAGTTACCGGTCATTCCCTCGTAGCCTAGAGTATATACGTAAATCTTTCTGTGAAAATAGTAGGTTAGCCTCAGGAAAGGCATAAGCGACAATCGATTGTAACGTCCCTGGCCGACCCCAAAAGGCGCGTCCGGTCAGGGTTTATGCTTTATTCTCCATCGAGCAATAGGTTTTTTTTCCACCCATCAACCGACGATGTGTTGAGTGTTTGTTTATATGCTATTCCATTCGCAACGCAATATGCTCATCATCGCCGTGTCCCACCGCTCATCGTCCACTTTGGCGGAGGAACGCCTAACGCCTTCGTGAACAAAACCCAACCGGCGATATGCGCGAATCGCCGGCGTGTTCCAACTGTAAACATTCAATTCGGTCCGCTCAATAGCCGCATAAGCAAAGGCCCGCGCCAATACCTGGTTCAACATGGCGCCGGCAAGACTCTTGCCGCGCATGGCTGGCGCAATCGCCACCCTGCCGATCCGCGCCACGCCGTTGCGCCAATCGAGGGCCAACTGCGCATGCCCGACAAGGCCGCCTGCCTCATCCTCGGCCATCCAGCACAGTCGCAGCGGAGGCGTGGCGCGGCATTCCGAAAGCATGGCGTCCAATTGCCGCGGATCGAGCGGAAAGTCCAGTTGCGGTCCCCCCCATTGCACCACATCCCGGGCGCTGTTGAACCAGGTGGAGAGCGTGGCGAAGTGCCGCTCTTCAAATGGGATAAGCTGTACCAGCCGATTTGTATCCGCTGTCGTCATGGGATTTTCCTTCGTAGAAAACGTAACGCCATCGGTAACCCGATACCAAGCGGAATGATCACGCCAATGATGGCGACAAGCCGCGGTGACGCCTCATATGCTCCGGATCGGGCGCTTTTCCGCGCCACGACAGGTAAAGCTGTTGCAAATCCTCGCTGTTGCCGCGGGACAGGATGGCCGCACGGAACGCTCGGCCGTTTTCCAACGTCAGTCCTCCCCGTTCGCGAAAGGCCGCAAAGGCGTCGTCAGCCAGCATTTCGGTCCAAAGATAGGCATAATAACCCGCCGCGTAGCCGCCGCCCCAGATGTGCTGGAAAAAACTCGAGCGATAGCGCGGCGGGACATAAGATAAATCAAGCTGTTCCTGACGTAGCGCATCGGTTTCAAAAGCGGCGATATTCTCCACCGGCTGGTCGATACGCCGGGTATGCCAATGCATATCCAGTAAGGCGGCCGCCAGCAGTTCGGTCATGTCATAGCCCTTGTTGAAGCGCGCCGCCAGGCCGATACGGCTCACCAGATCCGCCGGCATAGGGTCGCCGGTACGATAATGCCGGGCATAATGCGCGAAGACCTCGGGGTCGTCAGCCCAATGCTCATTAAACTGCGAAGGGAATTCCACGAAATCGCGCGGCGTCGCCGTGCCGGACAAACCGGCGAAATCCTGACTGGCAAACAGGCCGTGCAAAGCATGACCGAACTCATGAAATAGCGTGATAACATCATCCCAGGTCAGTAGCACAGGCTCTCCGGCCGCCGGCCTGGCGAAGTTGGCGACATTATAAATGACGGGCTTTGTGCCGAGCCGGGCGGATTGATCGACAAAGTTGCCCATCCAGGCGCCGCCGCTTTTATTGTCCCGCTGCAGATAGTCGGTGTAAAACAATGCCAGCGGGCTGTCGTCATGATCAAAGATTTCATAAACCTTGACGTCCGTATCATAGACCGGAATATCCGTGCGTGGTTGAACGCGTATTCCATACAAGCGCCGCGCGGCGTAAAACACGCCATCGGCCAACACCCGTCCCAGCTCGAAGTAAGGCTTGATTTCCGCGTCATTGAGATTGTATTTCCGCTTGCGCACCTGATCGGCGTAAAACTGCCAATCCCATGGGGCGAGTTGAAATCCCCCGTGCTGTTGGTCGATGATCTGCTGAATATCCGCCGCCTCGTCTTGCACCCTCGCCAAAGCGCTTGGCGCAATGGCGCGCATAAAAGCCAGCGCCGCCGCGGGCGTTTTGGCCATCTGATCTTGCAGCGCCCAACTGGCGTAATCGGCGAACCCCAGCAAGTGAGCCTTTTCGGCGCGGATTTGCGCCAGACGGCGGATTATCGGTCGCGTATCGCTGACGTCGTTTTTCTCCGCCCGGTTTACCGAGGCGATAAATAACGCCTCACGGGTGGCGCGGGTTTGCAATGATTGCAATAAAGGTTGCTGCGTGGTGTTCTGCAACGGCAAAAGCCAGTGATGTTCAAGACCGCGATCGGCGGCGGCTTGCCGCGCCGCCGCCAGTTCCGCGGCGGAAAGACCGCTAAGGCGGGACGGCTCGTCCACCGCCAAGGCTCCCTCGCGGGCGGCCTCCAACAGTAGATTGCCGAATCGGGCGCTCAAGGCCGCCGCTTCCTTATTCAGCCCGGATAATCGCTGTTTCTCCGCGGGATCGAGCCGTGCGCCGGCTAAAATGAACCGTTGGTAGGTCATGTCGATAAGCCGTCTGGATTCAGCGGACAGCGTCAGCTGATCCCGCTGGCGATAAACCGTTTGCAGGCGGTTGAACAATTCGGCGTTCAAGGTAATGGCATCGTTGAGCTCGGCCAGACGGGGGGACTGCGCTTCATTGATTTCTCGCAGAGAGTCGCTGCTGGCGGCGGCGATCATCGCGCCGAATACGTTTAAAACCCGTTTCAGCAGCGCGCCGGCGTCTTCCAATGCGGCATAGGTATTTTCAAAGGAGGGCGGATCGGATCGGTTGGCGATGGCGTCCACTTCCGCCAGATACGATCGAATCCCCGCATCCAGGGCCGGACTGTAGTCGGCCTCGGCGATCAGATGAAAGGGTGGCGCCGCATAAGGCAGCGGACTGGCCTGAAAAAACGGATTGCCGGTGTGGGGGGAAATTGGCATGAGACGCTCCTGTCGCGCAAGGCGTCCAGCATAGCATATCGCGTCAGGCTTATGGACATGGGGTTACCTGGCGACGAAATGAAAATGATGCGGCGCCTAACATCGTCGGTTATTTTCTGGCGGCGTCAGGCGCGCGGTCGTAACGTCTGAAAAACTATCCCAGCGTGGCCATATCAATAACGAAGCGATAGCGGACGTCGCTTTTCACCACCCGGTCGTAAGCCTGGTTGATTTGCTGCACGCCAATCATTTCAATATCGGATACGATGTCATGCTCGCCACAGAAATCCAGCATTTCCTGGGTTTCTTTAATCGAGCCGATACCCGACCCGGCCAGGCTGCGACGTCCATGGATCAAGGCGCCGGCGGCAAGGGGCACTTTGTTTTCCGGGATACCGACCAGCACCATACTGCCGTCGATTTTCAGCAAAGAAAGATAAGCGCCCCAATCTATGTCGGCGGCCACCGTGCAAATCATCAAATCGAAAGTGTTTTGCAGCTTAACGAAGGTTTGCGGGTCCTGAGTGGCGTAATAATGTGTGGCGCCCAACCGAAATCCATCCGCCTGTTTCGATAATGTCTGGCTCAGCACGGTAATCTCGGCGCCCATGGCGTGACCGATTTTCACGCCCATATGCCCCAGGCCGCCAAGGCCGATGATCGCCACTTTTTTCCCAGGGCCTGCCTGCCAATGACGTAACGGGGAATAGAGCGTAATACCGGCGCAAAGTAAAGGCGCGGCCGCGTCCAGCGGCAGGTTGTCGGGTATGGATAGGACGTAGCCCTCCTTGACCACGATATGATCCGAGTAGCCGCCCATTGTCGGCGTTTTGCCGTCGCGCTCCACACTGTTATAGGTCAGTACCAGGCCATCCCGATACTGCTCCAACTCTTCGTCCCGTTCGGCGGAATGAACGCAGGAATCGACGAAACAGCCGACGCCTACGCGATCGCCGATGTTAAATTTAGTGACATTGTCACCTTTAGCGACTACCGTACCGACTATTTCATGGCCGGGAACCATTGGAAAGTGAGATCTGCCCCACTCGTCTCTGGCCTGATGGATATCCGAATGGCAAATCCCGCAATAGGCGATTTTGATCACGATATCATCCGCATTCGGCGCTCGGCGTTCGAAAACATAAGGGGTCAGCGGGGCTTTGGCGGCCAGTGCGGCATAACCTTTCGCTCTAGACATAGAAGGCACTCCCAATTCAGATGAATAAAAAACAGGCAAGACTTGCTTGGCATGTTAAGTTTGGCGATTTACTTTGCCTGAAAATAACGCGGCGCGGGTAGAACATTATTGCTTCATCATTGCCTGATCCTGCAAAAATTCCTGTTTTCGCCACCGGATGTCACCGGGTGAAAAATATTGAATGGACCGTAAACATAATAACGGTTGGGGCTGTTTTTTATTTCTGTCTGGATAAAATACGCCGGTCAGTCAATTACAAGGATTAGACACTAATAATTAAATTTATACTTTATACTCGCCATACTTCAAGTTGCCTCTTTGTTGGCTGTGTTCGCTCATCCCAGTCACAGCGTTATCGATGTTCCTGGGGGTTCGCTCACTTGCCGCCGCGATTCAACCAGATTCGCTTCTGACGAATTTATCGCTCGCTTGCCGCCGCGATGCAACGCGAAGTATTTAGAGCATAGACCACGCGTAAAACATCAATATATTTATTGATAGGATAACATGAGAAAAATAAATAGTGTTTTTTGTACTATTGTCACTTTTATAGGTGGCATAGATCCAGTTTATGCCAATGATAAAGAGTTGGATATCGTCAATCGACCCAATTCTTCCCTTAAAGCGAGCTGCGGCACGACAAGCATATTGACTTTTATCGACGGCAACAAGGAAAAATACAAGGGAGCGCCGGCGCCCGGCGGAGATATTATCGCCGGCGGCGACGGAATTATCATCAAACCGCTGCAAGGCGTCGTTTCTTTATTACAGGTACGGGCCAAGGGCGGAACGGGGAAGATCGGCGGCCACGGCCTGGCTTCCTATAGCGAGGATCTTATCAACGTCACTATAGATAAAAGCCATTTCAAGGGTGGCGAAGCCCGGGCCGCCAACAAGATTGAACAGGGTTCTTCCGTCGGCGGCGCGGGGATTTTTTGCCGGGCGAATACCTGTGCGCCGGGGACGTGGCAGGATTACCAGTTGGCCTTCAATTCCGACAGCAAAAGAAACCCCATTATCATCGGCAGCGGTCCGCAACCGCTGGCGCTGGAAATAAACCAAAGTACCATCAGCGGCGGCGATCGTAAAAAACAGGCCCACGGTTTCGTTGACGAGTCCCAACAGTACGCCGGTCATGGTCTGGCCATCACGGGTTCCGCGATGGTCAATCTTTATGACGCGCATATTCACGGAGGAAGTCATGACCACAACGCGGCGGGTATATTTGTTGAAAATGGATTAATCAATCTCGTCAAAAGTACCGTTAACAGCCAGGATGGCGCCGGGATAAAACTGGTCAGCGGTCCTTCCCGTGTTCTCGTTTCCCAAAGCAGCACGGTAATCGGCGGCAAGTCCAATGGCATTGCTATCGAAGCCCAGGATCGCTGTTCCCTCTCCCTCAGGGGTAAATTGAAGGGTAATCTCTATGCGGTGAAATTCAATGGCGACGAAAACAATCTTTTTCTGGAGCCGGGTTATCGCCTTGAGGGGAGTATTGGGGCCGCCGGACGGAATAATGTGCTGATATTCGACGCCGATACCCATGGCGGCGGCTTTCACCTTGATAAGATCGCGACGGTGGAAGGTCGGCAGGGTTTTACCGATTTACATAAGATAGGTCCGGGAAACTGGGAGTTATCCGGTAGCAACAGCGCCGGCGTCAGTTTGAAAAAAGCCTGGATCGAACAAGGTGATCTCACCCTGGTCAATGGCGCGCGGCTCAACGTCGATCGTGTGCGCATTGACAAGGATGCCTTTTTCGGCGGCAATGGGTCCGTTAAAGGCAACGTGCATAATGCCGGCAATCTGTTTTTTGACCGAAGTTACTCCACCAAGCGCCAGTACCGGACCTTGACCATCGACGGTAATTATCATGGCGAACCGGGCAGCCTGATCATGTTCGATGCCAAGCTGGGCGATGATCGTACCCCCGCCGACAAATTAATCATTCGCGGTACGGCCACCGGCAGCAGCCAGGTCATGGTGACTAACCATGGCGGCAAAGGGGCGAAAACCGACAAAGGCATTACTCTCATTCAGGTGTTGTCGGATACATTGCTGCCCGCCGATACCTTCCGTCTTAATCAGCGCGTGGTCGCCGGCGCCTATGATTATTTTCTGACTCAGCAAGGCAATGATTGGTTGCTGACGACCACATTCCCGGAAACGTTGATGCCGGAAACCTTGAGGAAAAACCCTTCCAGGGTATCCGGTGCCCTCACGGAAAAGTGGGCCAATCCCAGCAAGTCCGATGCGCCTTTGCCGAGCGCGCCGCCCGCCGAGGCATTCGAGCCGAGTTTAAGAGCGGCCGACGCGCCTTTACCAAGCGCGCCGCCCGCCGAGGCGGTTATGCCGTATCCGGGGCCGGCCGATGCCCATTCGCCAAACGAATCGGTTACGCCCATGGCGGCTGTGGCCCGTAAGGACATTCCTCCGTCCAAACCGGCGCGAACCTACACCTATCTCGCCAGTGAACATGCCGCGTCTAAAACGCCAACTGAGGAAATGCGGAATTCGTCATTCGTTTTGTCCCCTAAATCCCCCGCGAAAGACAATCCGGCACAATCCGCTGAATCGATTTGTATTGAACAGCGTCGGGGAAATCACGCCGCTCGCCGATCTGATACCGGCATTCAAGCTGAAACGAGCCAATCTTTCGTCATGCCGGACGGACGGACCCTGTTGCCGGCGAGCGGGGCATCGGTATTCGTTGTCGCTGAAGACACGGCGATGTCAGAGGCCGATGCGCCGGTGACGGCGGAACACCGCGATGCCGCAGGAGAGGAACCGCCCCTGCCTATGCCGCGTAGCAGGCAGATGCTTGAGCCGGCGCAAGTGAATGGTCTTTTGTCGGAAGATCCTGTGGTCAATGAAACGGTTATACTGCAAGCTGAGCCTCTTGCCGAAGATACCCCATTGACGCCGGATTCGGATCCCGAGCCGGATCCGGGCCCGTCATATGTCCCGCCCGCCCCGGCGGCATCAGGCGGACGCAAGGCGCTACGGCCTGAAGTGGGCAGCTATGTGGCCAATTCGGCGGCGGCCAACAGCCTGTTTCTCACCAGCATGCATGATCGTATCGGCGAGCCGGTCTACCCATATGGTTCGCCGTACCCGGACGCCGCGGAGGGCTCTTCACTCTGGCTGCGTACCGCGGGTGGACGCAACGATGTCCGTCTGGCCGGTGGACAGATTTCTACTCGCGCCTACCGGCATCTGGTGCAATTGGGCGGCGAAATTTTATCGGCGGGCGGCAAAAACGGCGAAGGCTTTCATCTGGGACTGATGGCGGGACACGCGCAAGGCCACAACCGTAGCCAAGCGCAACTGAGCGATTATCGCGCCACCGGTAGCCTGGATGGTTATGCCCTTGGCCTCTATGCCACTTGGCGCGAACGGGATAGCGGGCGGCAAGGGATCTATCTTGACGGTGCGCTGAATTACAATTGGTTCGATAACCGGGTGAAAGGCGAAACGCTGGCAGAAGAGCGCTATCGTTCCCGGGGCTTTAACGGCACCCTGGAAGCCGGCTATCAGTGGCAGTGGCGGCAAAACGCCGATTTCAGCGTGCATTTACAGCCGCAAGTGCAACTGGCCTGGATGGGTGTACGCACGGCCCCCCAGGGCAAGGGTGCTGAGCGCATGACCTTGCATGGCGCCGGCAATCTGCAATCGCGCATCGGTGGACGGATCGCTCTTGAGTTCAACGGCGCGGGCGGTGAAACCGGTTTCGTCCGCTACAAACCCTTCGTCGAAGCGCACTGGATACATTCTACACGGCGTTTCGGCATGGAAATCGACGGCGACCGGTTCGTTCAGGACGGCGGCCGACATATGGCGGAACTGAAAATAGGTCACGAAGGCCAACTGAATCCTCACCTCTCCGTCTGGGGAAATGTGGGACAACGCATCGGCGGCGGCGACTATCGCGATACCGTCGGCACCCTGGGTTTGAAAGTGCGATTCTAATTTCGCCGGCCCCTCTCGGTCGCACAGCGCTTTGTGCGGCTGAGAGTCCTTGGATCGGCATCGTGATGAAAACCGCAGGCGGATCGATTGGGATCCGGGTTGCCGTTTCAACAGGTTGCGGATCTTTTATACGCTTTGCGATCGTTTTATCAACAATCCACACGTTATCCACAGACGTCATTGCGGCTGGCCCGGTCATGCCGCAAAGCGGCACTCGCCTTTGCGCCATTTTCATTGTATTTTGTATGGCGTTTCATCCATTTTCGTGCGCCATAATCGTCACCTGCCCGTGTTGACAATCAGCGGAATGATAACTCCGCGCATTCAATCGACACATCGCGCAATATAAATGCCCTGCCGTTAACCGGTTACGCCGTCCGAACCACCGCCTTGCGTGACTTGCGGTCTACCCGCGGACGGCCTTGCGCGGCAGGGAATACCAAAGTACTCATGCTTGGAGAATCCATATGGAATATCGTCAGCTCGGCCGTTCCGGCCTGAAAGTATCGGTATTGAGTCTCGGCACCATGACGTTCGGCGGCAAAGGCAAATTCGCCAAGGTTGGCGATACCGGCGTGGCGGAAGCCCGCCGCCAACTGGCTATTTGTCTCGACGCGGGGATCAACTTGTTCGACACCGCCGATGTTTACTCTCAGGGTGCGTCGGAGGAAATCCTCGGCGAAGTCCTGAAAGAAAAGCGCCATGCAGTGCTGATAGCCTCCAAGGCCCGTTTTCCCATGGGCACCGGCCCCAACGATTGCGGCTCATCCCGCCATCATTTGATTCGCGCCTGCGAAGCGAGCCTCAAAAGGCTGAAAACCGATTATATCGATCTTTACCAGTTGCATGAGTGGGATGGCTTAACGCCGCTGGAAGAAACGCTTTATGCGCTGGAACATCTGGTGGAAAGCGGCAAGGTGCGTTATGTCGGCGTGTCTAATTTTTCCGGTTGGCATTTGATGAAAACCCTGGGCGTGTCGGAACGGCTGAATCTGATCCGGCCGGTCAGTCAGCAGATACATTATTCATTGCAATCCCGTGAAGCCGAGTACGAGCTTTTGCCCATCACCCAGGATCAAGGATTGGGGGTATTGATCTGGAGTCCATTGGCTGGCGGCCTACTGTCGGGCAAATACCGCCGTGATCGCCAACCCGAAAGCGGCACCCGGCATCTGGAGGAATGGAACGAGCCGCCAATCTACAATCAGGAAGCGTTGTTCAAGATAATCGATGTCCTGGTGGATATCGCCGAAGCCAGAGGGGTTTCGGCGGCGCAGGTGGCGCTGGCCTGGCTTATAAGCCGACCGGCGGTCAGTTCGGTGATTATCGGCGCCCGTACCGAGGAACAATTAAAGGATAATCTGGCGGCCGCCAATTTGGTCCTCAATAGTGACGAGGTCCATCGGTTGTCCGCGGTCAGTCGCCTGCCGTTGATCTATCCTTATTGGCATCAGGCGCAAACGGCGGCCGATCGGTTATCTCCGGCCGATCTTTCCCTTATCGCCCCCTATTTGCGTAAAGTCTGAGCCGCCAAGCCACGGGAAAAATTGTAAAGTATGTTCACCGACTGCAAGATAAGAGGATATGTCAGATGATTATTTTCGTTACCGGTGCGACCGCCGGATTCGGCGAAACCATTACCCGCAAGTTTATTGGGGAGGGGCACCGCGTTATCGCCACCGGGCGTCGTCAGGAACGCCTTGATGCCTTGCAATCCGAACTGGGCGATGCGTTGTTTCCCCTGAAACTCGATGTGCGGGACCGGGAAAATGTGCAAAAAGCCGTGGAAACATTACCGGCCCCATGGCGCGAAGTGGATGTGCTGGTCAATAACGCCGGACTGGCTTTGGGACTGGAGCCGGCACACAAAGCCAGCCTTGATGATTGGGAAAACATGATCGATACCAACAATAAGGGGTTGGTTTATATGACCCGCGCCCTGTTGCCCGGTATGGTGGAACGACGCCGCGGACATATTGTGAATCTGGGCTCTACCGCTGGCCGCTGGCCTTATGCCGGCGGTAATGTCTACGGCGCCACCAAAGCATTTACCCGTCAGTTCAGTCTCAATTTGCGGGCCGATTTGGTCGGCACCAAAGTCCGTGTGACGGATATAGAGCCTGGTTTGGTCGGTGGAACCGAATTTTCCGCGGTCCGTTTCAAAGGCGACGACGATAAAGTGGCCAATACCTACAAAAACACCGATCCGCTGACGCCGGAAGATGTGGCCGAAGCGGTTTATTGGGTGACTACCCTGCCCTCGCGCGTCAATATCAATGTACTGGAAATGATGCCGGTCAATCAGTCTTTCGCCGGATTAAGCGTACATCGGGACTGACGACCCCGGTTTGCGGCAACCGTCTGATTGCGGGGCGGTTGCCTTTATCCCACCCAAATCAATAAGGCCGGCGTATTTTTTATAAGCATAACGCAATATTAATATGGCATTATCTGTAAATTTAAAGTAAAGGAATCGATTATGAAAAAAATTTCCGCGCAACATCTGCTCTTCGCCCTCCTGGCTTTTTCCGGTGCGGTCGGCGCCGCCACGCAGCATGTTATCATCGATTCCGGCGACAATGCCTTGTCCCGCGAACATGCCCGGGAAAACCAGGAACAATGGGACGCCACCCGCGCGTTGCGTGGCAAAGTCAATCAGCGGGTGGAAAAAGATTTTGACAAATACGACAATGCGGTCGATCTTCAGGAAAAATGCGCCAACAGTGATAATGTCAACGCCTACTGGGAACCCAACACCGCCCGTTGCCTCGATCGCCGCACCGGTCGGGTTATCCTGCGCTGATAGCCGGCGGTTTCCTCAAATTATCAGACGCTGCTATTCTTTGTAAGGGTACTTCATTCTCAGAAAAGGACAGTAAGATGAAGAAAATCTTTATGTTTGGCGCGGTGGGCGCCCTTACGCTGCTGCCAATGACGGTTCTGGCGTCCTGTGAAAGCGTCCAGGCGGATATTTCGCGCAAAATCGTGGAAAATGGTTTGCCGGCGTCAAGCTTCAGTCTGCGGATCGTCCCTGCCGATCAAGCCGAGCAGTCAGGAGGACAGGTGGTGGGACACTGCGATAACGACACGCAGAAAATCATTTACATGCGCACCGGTGGCAACGGTGAGGATAACACGCCCAGTCCATAGCCGCCGAGCGGGGGCGACCCCGCTTTTTTTTGGCGGTCATTCAGGCCGTCAGCCGCTGTTTTTTGTCCAGTAAACTGCCTAATTCGATATAACCTGCCAGATCACGTTGCTCGGCGCGAGGTAAATAAGGTAGCTCTCCTAATTGGGGCGCGGGTATCTTATTGCGCAGAATATCGATAATTTCAGCGTAATGGGCCAATCCAGGATTAATACGGTTAGTTACCCAGCCTATTAATGGCAAACCATCGCTAATAATGGCTTGGGCAGTTAATAAAGCATGGCTTATACAGCCAAGCTTGATACCTATTACCAAGATTACGGGTAGTTGTTCCTGTATAACCCAATCGGAATAAGGCCGATAATCAGTCATGATTGTTCGCCAGCCGCCGCTGCCTTCAACCACCACGACATCGGCCATTTCGCTTAAATGACTGAGACCGGAGGACATAAGACTGTAATTAATGTCGTCGCCGGTATACGCGCTGATTTCTTCTTCCTGAAAACAGATCGGATTGGTTTGGGCATAGGGCAAAGTCATAGTTGAAGATGCATTAAGAATTAATGCATCTTTGTTACGTAGCCCTTCAGGCGTCACCTGACTTCCGCGGGCAATAGGCTTATACCCTACCGCGCTGAGCTTTCGTGCCGCCAGGTTCTGCAACAGAGCGCGCGACACGATGGTTTTGCCGACAGCAGTATCCGTACCGGCAACAAATATACGCTTCAACATGACAACTCCAGCCTGTCGTTAATCCATTGGACATGTTAAAATGATCGGATAATGAAAATGTAAGCGATATTGTTCGGGAATGGCTTGCGTTAGCTCAATTTTTTATCGGTAAACGCCTTGATAGGGACTATTTCTTGTGAAATATGCCGTCTTGGTTGTTTTTTCAAAAATCGCCGTCGATGTTATCCCTGCAAAAGCTTTAACAGCAATGAGCCATCGTAAAGCGCGTCTTTGACCAGCGCGGCGCCCGGCATGGTGCCCTGATTTTGAAAACGCGTCGCCTGCACGACGATATCTTTACTGTAATCGGGCAAGGATTGCTGCCGGATATTGGCCCGGATTACCGGAAACAGGATGTCCGATGCCGAGTTAAGGGGCGAGCCCACCAGAATTTTTTCCGGATTAAACAGATTGACCATGATAGCCAGAATGCGGCCGACGCTGTTGCCGATGCCGACGATAATATCCCGCGCCAGCGTATCGCCGGCGATAGCCGTCTCGCATAGGGATTCAATGCTGACGCCGGTTTGATTGAGCGCCGAGTCCATATTCAGCGCCAGGCGCTGACGGGTCAACTCCAGAATGCTCTCAATACCGGCCACCGTTTCCAAACAGCCGCGATTGCCGCAGTAGCAGCGTTTGCCATAAGGCTCCACCTGGGTATGGCCGATTTCAACCAAACTCTGACTGCTGCCGTGCAAGAGCGTGCCGCCAGTGATGACCCCGGCGCCCACATTGTGATCAATAACGATCTGTATGACGTCGTTACATCCCCTCGCCGCTCCGTACAACGCCTCAGCCATTGTCCAAGCGCAGATGTCATGCTGCAAATACACCGGAACGCCGATGTGTTCGCTGAGCGCCGGTCCCAGAGAAAGATTATCCACGTTATACCAGGGCATGCGATGGACCATGCCGGCCTTGGCGTCGATAATGCCTGGCAGGGTCACGGCGATGGCCGTTAATCGCTCGAGCAGGCTTTGGTGGCGAATAAAAAAATTGTCGATACATTTAACAAGCCGCTGCAACAACGGCTCCGGCGCTTGCGCCGGTAATGCCTCGGTGTCTTCAACGACAAGCCTGCTGCTAAGCTCGCGCAACGCCAGGGTGATGATGCCGTGACCGATGCGCACCGAAAGAAAATGCCAGGCCTGGGTTTCCACCACCAGACCGATGGCCGGGCGGCCACGCATCCCGTTTTCCTGGTACTCGGTTTCAGTGACCAGATGGGCCTCCACCAGCTCTCGCACAATTTTGGTGATACTGGCGGGGGCGAGCCGGGCTTCCTTGGATAAGGCGATACGAGAAATCGGGCCGAACGAATCAATCAAACGATAGACAACACCCGCATTAAACTGTTTGATTTGATCGATATGCCCTGGCTGACCATGGCCAATCACTCACCCTGCTCCTGATATTTTCACGCTATGAAATAATTGACTTGGGGCTATGGTGTGACTTTTCAATATAGCCGTCAAATATTTGATTAGTTATGTGATTTAACGCACACAATGTGGCCCGCACCCAGGTTGGCAACCTTCGCCACGGGCATAAAACGCAACAAGCCGTCGGCGCCCGACGCATTGAACCGTTTTTCCGCGCGCTGTTACAGAGAGTAACATCATTGCTTTAACATTAAATTGATCAGCGTCTTTGCCGCGGCGGAAAGTCGGCGTTGCCGATGCGTCACCAACCAGACTTCGGTGCGGGCTTCCGTTTCTTCCAGCGCCAAATAGCAAATTCCGTCAACGCGGATACGGGCGAAGGATGCCGGTAAGATGGAAACCCCCAACCCGGCGGAAACCAGGCCGATAATGGTCATGGCCTCCCCCACTTCCTGGGTAATATAGGGCGTGATGCCAAAACGTTTGAGCAGCAGCAATATCTCGTCATAAAGGGCGGTACCGACTTTCCGGTCGAAGAAAACAAAGGGCTCCCTGGCCAGTTGCCGTACTGAAACAATGCCGGCGGAACTCCCGGCCAGGGGATGGTCCTCATGCACCACTGCCACCAGAGGCTCGCGAAACAGGAGCTGATAGTTGAGGACATCAGGTAAAGGTGTATTGCGCATCACGCCCATATCGAATTTACCATTGAGCAGCGGTTCAATTTGCTGCTTGGTATTGGTTTCGACCATTTGAATATGAATGTCGGGATACTGTTGCCGGAAGGCCAGCAGATTCGCGGAAATCCGTCTGATAAAGGGAGTGGAAGAGGTAAAACCAATGGTGATTTCACCCAATTCGCCGCGCTGGATCCGGGCGGCGCGGTCGGCCGCCTGATTGACCTGCTCGATGATTAACCAGGCCTGTTCAAGAAACTGCTTGCCCGCCGGCGTCAGGCGGACATTGCGGTTGTTTCGTTCCAGCAGTTGCGCGCCGACTTCCTGCTCAAGAAGACGGATTTGCTGGCTAAGGGGCGGCTGAGAAATGTGCAGCCGTTCCGCGGCGCGGCCGAAGTGCAGGGTTTCCGCCACAGCGATAAAATAACGTAAATGACGCAGTTCAATGTTCATCCGGCCCGCATGCAATAATCATACTTTCTACATATCAATTGAGATTATTAATATATTAGACAACCCATCTAACAATTTCTATGATCACGATTAAGCATCCATTTGAGGAAGTATCGTGAATATCCCTTTGCGTAACACGGCGCATATGCCTGTGACGCCCCAACCCGGCACACCGCAACATGTCCCTGTCAAACATCCCTTTATCGAACGTGGCACCCCGCGGTATCTCCGTTTGACGCTGGCGCTCTTTTCGGCCGGTCTGGCCACGTTTGCGTTGCTTTATTGCGTGCAGCCCATTTTGCCGGTTTTATCGGCCGATTTCGGGATTACGCCGGCGGAAAGCAGTCTCTCCCTATCGGTTTCAACCGGGTTGATGGCGCTGGGGCTATTGGTTACCGGTCCGTTGTCCGATGCCGTGGGGCGTAAATCCGTTATGGTCGTGGCATTATTGCTGGCGGCGGTGTTTACGCTTATCAGCGCCGTGATGACCCAGTGGCAGGAAATCCTTATCGCCCGGGCTTTGGTGGGCTTGTCGCTCTCTGGCGTCGCCGCCGTCGCCATGACCTATTTGAGTGAAGAAATCGATCCGTTGGCGGTTGCCTTTACCATGGGGTTGTATATCAGCGGCAATTCCATTGGCGGTATGAGCGGACGGCTGCTCAGCGGCGTGCTGACCGATTTTTTTTCCTGGCGTATCGCCATCGGTGCCATCGGCATGATGGCGTTATGCGCGGCATTGATGTTCTGGCGTATTCTGCCATCCTCACGGCATTTCCGCCCTTCTTCGCTAAAACCCCATACCTTGGCGATCAATTTCCGCCTGCACTTTCGCGATGCCGGCCTGCCGCTATTGTTCGCCGAAGGTTTTTTGCTTATGGGGGTATTTGTCACACTCTTCAATTATATCGGTTATCGCTTAATGGCCGCGCCCTGGTTTCTTAGCCAGGCCGTTGTGGGCCTTCTGTCCCTGGCTTACCTGACAGGCACAATCAGCTCGCCCAAGGCCGGCGCGCTAACCATGCGTTATGGTCGTGGCCCGGTATTGATGGCATCCATCGGTGTTATGCTGGCCGGGTTATTGATCACCTGGGTAAATGTGTTGGTTGTGATTTTTATCGGGATGATGTTGTTTACCGCCGGATTTTTCGCCGCCCATTCTATCGCCAGCGGCTGGATAGGCCGTCGAGCGCGGCGTGCCAAGGGACAAGCCTCCTCCCTCTACCTGTTCTGTTATTATGTCGGTTCGAGTACCGCCGGCACGCTGGGCGGCCTCTTTTGGCACAGTTTTGCCTGGACCGGCGTCGTGCTATTTTTGGCGGTTATGCTGATAGCGGCCCTGTTCATTGCGCAGCGGTTACGCAAACTTCCTGAACTGCGAGCGATTTGACCGGTTGTCCGGCGCCCTCGATAACGGTGAGAGCGCCGGACGCAAGGTGTAGCCCTGTTCCTCCCTGTTGAATGATGATATGCGTGTGGCCGAAGTGTTCGTGATTTTGAAAGGAATTATTTGTATGTTGTAACTAAGGCGAATGTTTTTTTTGTGTTTATTGATTTCCGAGACATATTAATCGTTAACGCCTTGGCGAAACAAGGGGGATTTCGTTAAACTACCAGAATGTTGTAACTAGAAAACCCAAACCATGCGTCACCTTGATGTCATAGCACGGCTCAACGACAGCTTTACCACCATGCAAGCTCGCCTTACCGAGTTGCGCGCCCTGCTTGAACAAACACCGTTGCTGATAGGCCGGGTATTCGAACTGCCCGAGACCGAAAAAGGCCGGGAACATGACGCGGTCACCACGATTCCTGTCCTTCAGCACCTCGGCGCCGATGCGCTGGCGCGGGGATTGAATCATTTCCAACGGCTGTTTATTTTCCATCAGAATCAGAATAGCAGCGCCAAAGCGGCGATTCGCCTGCCCGGCGCGCTGTGTTTCGACGTTGAGCCCGCCTCGCTCGAACGCATTAGCGCCGTGGTTAACGAAATAAACCGCGTGAAAGCGGAGTTCAATCGGATTATCACCGTGGAGGCCGCCCTTCCCCCCGCTCAACGCTTTGAATTTGTCCATAACCAATTGCGCGGGCTGAAAACACTGAGCGCCTATCGTGGATTACAGATTATCATCGACCCCTGGAGCGTGCGTTTCGGCTGGGCCAACAAGCACATCATCAAAAACCTGACCCGCGCGGATGTCCTGTCCATGCTGAAAAAAAGCCTGGAAGCCGGCCGGGCGGTACCGCCCTATGACAAGACGCAATGGCGGGAAAAGATTTTGCAGGAATGGGATGTCATCGGCAAATTGCCGCCGGATATCCCGTTGAAAATTAAACGGCCGGTAAAAGTGCAACCCATCGCCCGGGTATGGTACCAGGAACGGCAGCGGCAGATTCAGTATGCCTGCCCTTCACCGTTACTGGTGTTCAGTTTGCGGCGCGACGGCGCGCCGCTTCCCCAGGTGGGGGAATTGACCGATTATCGGCAGGAAAGCGTGCGGCATAAATACAAACCGTCCGCTTTACCGGCACATCTGATTATAGAACGATTGCATCTTTATGTTGCCGAATAAACCGGCGTGGGACGGGGGACATCACCAAGCGGCGGCCGGGCATTTTCACCCATGCCGCCCCGTCACGATTACGCTTTCAGACTGCCCACCATATCCTCCGGCCTGACCCATTGGTCGAATTGTTCTTCGGTCAAATAGCCGAGCTGCAATGCCGAGGCCTTCAACGTCAGGCCCTGTTTATGGGCCTTTTTGGCGATTTCCGCCGCTTTGTCATAGCCGATATGGGTATTAAGCGCCGTCACCAGCATCAGCGATTCATTGAGCAACTGATCGATACGTTCCCGGTTAGGTTCGATACCCACCGCGCAGTGCCGGTTAAAGCTGTCCATGCCATCCGCCAGCAGGCGCACGGATTGCAGGAAATTATGGATTATCATTGGCCGATAGACGTTCAGTTCAAAATTACCGGACGCGCCGCCGACATTGATGGCCGCATCATTGCCGATCACCTGGCAACAAAGCATGGTCATGGCCTCGCATTGGGTCGGATTCACTTTGCCCGGCATAATCGAGCTGCCCGGTTCGTTTTCGGGAATTCGGATTTCCCCGATGCCGCAACGGGGGCCGGAAGCCAACCAACGCACGTCATTGGCGATTTTCATCAACGACGCCGCCAGGCCTTTCAACGCGCCATGGCCTTGCACCAATGCATCGCAGGTCGCCAGGGCTTCAAATTTATTCGGCGCGGTGACGAAGGGCTGACCGGTTAATTGCGCCAACGCAGCCGCCACTCTGACCGCATATTCGGGATGCGTGTTCAGTCCGGTGCCGACCGCGGTGCCGCCCAAAGCCAGCTCGCACAAATGGGGAATACTCTGCTCGATGTGGGTTAAACCATGATCCAGCATGGATACCCAACCGGATATCTCCTGGCCCAGCGTCAAGGGCGTGGCGTCCTGCAAATGCGTGCGGCCGATTTTGACAATATTGTTGAAAGCCGCGGATTTCGCGGCCAGTTGCTCCCTTAAGGCCGTCAGATGGGGAATAAGGTGTATGCGCAAAGCGACCACCGCCGCCACATGCATGGCGGTGGGAAAAACGTCATTGGAACTTTGGCTTTTATTGACATCGTCGTTGGGATGCACCAGCCGTCCTTCACCGCCGCGCCGGCCGCCCAACAGCTCACTGGCCCGATTGGCCAGCACTTCATTCATATTCATGTTGCTTTGGGTGCCGGAACCGGTTTGCCAGATGGCCAGCGGGAATTCGTCCGGATGATTGCCCGCCAGCACCTCGTCCGCTGCGGCAATAATGGCATCGGCCCGTTCGTCGGGCAGCAGGCCCAAATCCTTGTTTACCTGGGCGGCGGCGCGCTTGGTTTGCGCCAGCGCGGCGATAAGGGCCGGCGGCATTTTTTCGCTGGAGATGCGGAAATGCTCGAGGGAGCGTTGGGTTTGCGCGCCCCATAGATGTTCGGCGGGGACTTCAATAGGGCCCATGGAATCTTTCTCGACGCGGGTAGCTGTCATTCATGCCTCCTGGTATTCTTCCTAATGATCAATATCCTGCCCGGAAACGGGTACCAGCCGGGACCAGGCATTGATAGTATAGTGCCGCAGAAAAGCTTACCATTATGCGATCCGTTAGCGATATTCATTTAGGACTCCGAAAGGCCAGCAAACAATGAAAAAAATGATTAATTCCGTTCAATACTATGCCTGGGGCAGCAAAGACGCCTTGACCCAAATGTACGGAATCGCCAATCCGGACAACCGGCCGATGGCCGAGCTCTGGATGGGGGCCCATCCCAAAAGCAGTTCACGGATAACGGACGAACGGAACCAGGAAATCAGCTTGCGCGAATATATCGCCGGTCAACCGGAGGCGATGCTTGGCGCGGCGGTGAGCCGCCGTTTCGGCGAATTGCCGTTTCTCTTCAAGGTGCTGTGCGCCAATGAACCCTTGTCCATTCAGGTCCATCCCAGCAAAGCCGCCGCCGAGGCGGGTTTTGCGAGGGAAAATCGCCAGGGTATCGCACTGGATGCCGCCAATCGCAACTACAAGGACCCCAACCACAAGCCGGAACTGGTCTTCGCCTTGACCCCGTTCCAGGCCATGAACGGCTTTCGCGAATTGTCCGCCATCGTATCCCTGCTGCAACCGGTCGCCGGCGCGCACCCCGCTATCGCCGCCTTTTTGCAACACCCGGACCCGGCGCATCTGGCGACATTGTTCGGTCTTCTGCTGAGCATGGACGGCGAGCAGAAATCCCTGGCGGTGGGTATCCTGAAAAACGCCCTCGACCATCAGCATGGCGAGCCTTGGGACACCATTCGCATGATAGCCGATGTCTACCCCGAGGACAGCGGCTTGTTTTCGCCGCTGCTGCTGAATGTCATCACCCTGGAGCCGGGTCAGGCCATGTTCCTTTACGCCAAAACGCCGCATGCCTACCTCAAAGGCGTCGCGCTGGAGGTGATGGCCAATTCCGACAATGTATTGCGCGCCGGTCTGACCCCAAAATATATTGACGTGCCGGAACTGCTGGCCAACGTAGAGTTTGTGGCCAAGCCGCAGGACGCATTGCTGACCCGGCCCGAACCCGCGGCGACCGGCTTGCGTTTTCCCATTCCGGTAGAGGATTTTGCCTTCTCGTTGCACCCGCTTTCCGCCACGCCGCACACCCTTTCACAGCATAGCGCCGCCATTTTGTTTTGCATTGAAGGACAGGCCGTGGTGGCGAAACAAGGGGAGCAATTGCAGCTAAAACCTGGCGAATCGGCGTTTATCAGCGCAGCCGATTCGCCGGTCGATGTCAGTGGTACCGGCCGGCTGGCCCGGGTTTTCAACGATCTTTAACCGCTTTTCCCGCTGCGGGCTGATCTGTTGCTACTATTAGTGATAGCGCGATGTAACTGGGGCAAACGAACGCGCCAACACAGTGGCAATGTGACCTGTGACGAGGACGACGATAAGCGCGCAGGGATAATCTGGAACAGGACATTATAAAAAAGGATGAATCGACAATGAAAAAAACAGTTATCGCAGCCGGCATTATCGTGATTCTGGGCGCGGCGTGGACCGGCGCGGCCTGGTATACCGGTAAACAGTTCGAGCAGCGGCTGCCGGCCCTTGTGTCCATGGCTAATGAGCGTATATCCTCCACTTTGCCGGAGGCCGGATTGCACCTGGCGGTGCGGGATTATCACCGCGGTCTGTTTTCCAGCCGATTGGACGTGGTGCTGCAATCAGACGGTTCGGTGGGAGAGAATAAACCCCTTACCCCCGGTGAAGAAGTGATTATCAAAGAAATTGTCGATCACGGCCCCTTCCCTTTCTCCCAGCTCAAGCGCGGTATTCTGCTGCCCAGCATGGCCTCGGTACAAAGCCGTCTTGCCGAGACGCCGCCGGTTAAGCCGTTGCTGAATGCCAGTCAGGGTAAATCGCCGATAATGGCGGTAACGCGGGTAGCCTACAACGGCGATACGGCTTCGGTTATTGACCTGGCCGCCCTGGATTACCGCGACGAGGACATGGAGATTCGAACGAACGGCGGTACCGTCAATCTTTCCATCGATCATGATATGAACAAGGTCATCATTGACGGCGGTATCGCCAGCCTGGTGGCCGCCGGCGTCAATCCGTCGCAACAGCGCGAACAGGTGACGCTGCGAGATATCAGTATCAACAGCAATACCCACAAGGGAAAACAAGGCTATAGCATTGGCGACAATACCCTCAAGGTGGGGTCGATTACCTATACCGTCGACGGCAAGGAGGCCATTAGCACCGGCGGCCTGTCGCAAGTGACCCACGCCGACGAGGACAAGGATAAGTTGAACGTCCAGGTCGCCTATGCCCTGGATACACTGAAAGTTCAGGGACGGGATTTCGGCTCCGGTCGTTTGACCGTCAAGTTCTCCAATCTGGATGGCGCCGCGGTTGCCCAGTTCAGCGAGCAATATCACGCCAGGGTTGAGCAAATCATGCGCCAGACCGGCGCCGTCGACCCCGACGCCCAGCAGGAGCAGATTACCCAGGCGCTGATCCAAACGCTGCCGGTAGCGCTGAAAGGCGATCCTTACCTGGCCATCTCGCCGCTCAGTTGGAAAAACGCCAAAGGCGAGAGCGCGTTTAACCTGACGCTGAATCTCAACGATCCCGCCCAGCTTCCCCAACAGTCCAATGCCACGCTAGAGCAGTTGGTGGCGCGGTTTGTCAACAAATTGGACGCCAAGCTGACCGTTGATATGGATATGGCCACCGAGCTGACCGCCCAGGTTGCCAAAATTCAAGGCTATAACGAGGACGATGCCCAGAAACTGGCCAAACAGCAGGTACAGGGACTGGCGGCCATGGGTCAGATGTTCAAACTGACCACGGTAAACGACAACACCCTCAGTAGCAGTTTCCTTTATGCCGACAATCAGGTCAATTTAAACGGCCAGAAGATGTCCCTGGCGGATTTCCTGGGATTGTTCGGTATGGAGCGCGCGCCCGATACCACGCCGCCGGCGGCGCCGCAGCCATAATGCGGCCATCTGTTTCGCATAAGGCTATTTCGCGGCCCCAAGGGACTTGCGCCGGGGACCGCGGGATCCAGAAGAGTGTTCCCTATGATAGATAAATCATTGCCTTTAACCGATATTCATCGCCATCTGGATGGTAATATTCGTCCGCAAACCATTCTCGAGCTGGGCAGACGGTATGGATTACCATTACCGGCGGATAACCTGCAAGACTTGCTTCCTCATGTCCAGGTTATGCGCAATGAACCGGATTTGGTCAGTTTTCTGCAAAAACTGGATTGGGGTGTCGCGGTGCTGGGATCGCTGGACGACTGTCGGCGCATCGCCTACGAAAATATAGCCGATGCCGCGGCCATCGGCCTGGATTATACCGAACTGCGCTTCTCGCCCTATTATATGGGCATGAAGCACCATTTGCCGTTGCCAGGCGTGGTCGAAGCGGTCATTGACGGTGTCCGGGCCGGCTGCGCCGACTATCCGGTAGTGGCGCGGCTGATAGGCATCCTGAGCCGGACGTTTGGCGAAGATACCTGCACACGGGAACTGGATGCCATACTGTCGGCGCGCGACGGCATCACCGCCTTGGATCTGGCAGGCGATGAACTGGGATTTCCCGGTAGCCTGTTTTTGAACCACTTCACCCGCGCCCGCGACGCCGGCCTGCATATCACCGTTCATGCCGGCGAGGCCGCGGGACCGGAAAGTATCTGGCAAGCCATTGACGAATTAGGCGCGGAACGCATCGGCCACGGGGTTAAAGCCATCGAAGACCCGCAACTGATGGATTTTCTGGCGCAACATGCCATTGCCATCGAAAGCTGCCTGACATCCAATGTTCAAACCAGCACCGTCCCCACGCTGCCGCAACACCCGTTGAAAACCTTCCTGGAACACGGCATCCTGGCGACGATGAATTCCGACGATCCTGCGGTGCAGGGCGTCGATCTGGATTATGAATACCGGGTGGCCGCGCCGGCCGCCGGCCTGACGCCGCAACTTATCCGCATCGTCCAGGAAAACGGCATTAAAGCAGCCTTCTTGGATGAAAACGAAAAGCGGACGCTGATGGCCGCGGCGAAAAGCCGCGCCTGAGGAAAGCCGTTCTTGATGGCGGCTCGCCCTGGGCCGCCGGTCAAGGTTTGCGCGCTGGAATAACCGCCACCCCGGCAGCAAACGCGTCCCTACCGTTTTCCCGTAGCGGATGCGGCGGGCAGATCCTTGCGCCCCCGAGCCTGTTTGCGGGCATATCGCCCCGCCAGCGTCGCGCAAATCATCAATTGCACCTGATGGAAAATCATCAGCGGTAGCACCATCGTCCCCACCGTTGCCGCGGGAAACAGCACATTGGCCATGGGAATGCCGTTGGCCAGGCTTTTCTTTGAGCCGCAAAAGACGATGGTGATTTCATCGGCGGTATCAAAGCCCAGCCAGCGCGCCGCCCAGGTGTTGATAACCAACACGATGGCCAGCAGAATTAGGGAATACACCAGGATCGATATCAACGACAGATAGGTAATCCGATGCCAGATGCCCCCCACCACGGCCTCGCTGAAAGCGGTATAAACCACCAGAAGTATTGATGACCGGTCAGTAATATTGATCAACTTTTTATGACGGTTCACCCATCCGCCTATCAGCGGACGGGATAAATGGCCCGCCACAAAGGGCACCATTAACTGCATCACGATCGATTCGATGGCGTGCAATGTATTGCCGGCGCCGCCGCCTTCCTGGGTCTGCATCAGCAACCCCACCAGAATCGGCGACAGGAAAACCCCCAGGATACTGGATGCCGAGGCGCTGCAAATGGCCGCCGCGACGTTGCCGCCGGCCACCGAGGTGAATGCGATGGCCGACTGCACCGTCGCCGGCAACGCACAAAGGTAAAGAAACCCGAGATAAACCGGAACGGACAGCAACGACGGCACAAAAACCTTCATGGCGACGCCCAGCAGCGGAAACAGCGCGAATGTGCTGATGAACACCACCACATGGAGCCGCCAATGGCTCATCCCCCCCACAATGGCCTCGCGGGAAAGCTTTGCGCCGTGCATAAAAAACAAAAGCGCAATGGCGGCGGTGGTCAGGTATTCAAAAAAAGTCTTAAACAGACCGCGGCAAGGAAAAAGAGAAGCGAGAATAACGACGGAAATCAGGACCAGCAAAAACTTATCAATACGCAATCGTTGGAACCAAGACATGAAACGACCCTTACACACAACTGGACCGGGGCGATCACTCCATCGCCCCTGAAAACATCACCATGACATTAACCGTTCTTCACCGCTAATGTTTTTTTCTGTTCCGCCGAGGATATGCCCAGTTCAATCAGCTCCATAACACGAATGGCGGCGGCAGGGGATACCGGATTGGCCCCCTCGCCCAGTATGGCGTCGCGTAATGCGGTATAATAGGCGGGATAGTTGCCTGGTTGTGTCCGGACGGACTGTTCGGTCATTTTCCCGCCTTCGGCCAGGGTCAGTGTGCCGTCTCGTGCGTCCCGACCCCAATCGGGCGATGAGGGGCGCAGGCCGTTTTTCAGTTGTTCCTCCTGGGGATCCAGACCAAACTTAACAAAACTTCCCTTGGTGCCATGCAGCGTGAACCGCGGGGTCTCGGCGGCGGCCGACATGGAGCCGTGCAGCACAACGCGGCGCTGCGGGTAAATCAGTATGGCATGGAAATAATCGTCGGTTTGCGCGCCGGGGCGTAGCCGCGCCAGATCGACATCAATGGCCACCGGCGTGCCGAACAGCATCAACGCCTGGTCGAGAAGATGCGGTCCCAAATCATACCAGACGCCGCTGCCGGCGCCGGGCTGTTCACGCCAGCGCGCCCTGACCTCGAGGCGGAACCGGTCGTAATGGGACTCGAAATACATCACGTCGCCCAGCACGCCATCCTGGACCAGTTGACGAACGGTGAGAAAATCGCTGTCCCAGCGACGGTTGTGAAAGACCGACAGCACTAATTTGCTGTTATCAGCCAACGCTTGCAATTCATAAGCCTGTGACAACGTCACTGTAAACGGTTTATCCACCACCACATGCTTGCCGGCCTGCAACGCGTGTTTGGCCAAAGAGAAATGCGTTGCGTTGGGCGTCGGAATGACCACGATGTCCACAGCCGGATCGGCGATGACCGCCGCCGGTTGCGATGAGACCGCCACCGTCGGCAAATCGGCGAGCACCTTGCGGGCATCACTGGAAGAAACGGCGGCCAGGGTGAGTCCTTCGGTGTGGGTAATCAAGGGAGCATGGAATGTTTTGGCGGCGAAGCCATAGCCAATCAGTCCGATTCCAAGGGTTTTAGCCATCGTAACCTCATTTTTGTCCGTATCGATGGGCCGCCCATTGATCGGCGGGCGGCAAAACACACATTATCGAACCAACCATATCAACAATGATCATCCGCCGATAGCGTTTTCGCTTTGCAGTTGCCAATTATTGGCGGCCTGGATACTGCGGCCGGGGTAATGCAACTCGCTGCTGCGGCGGCGAAAATCGCTGGGGCTGACGCCCACCCGTTTGCGAAATACCCGGGAAAAATACAACTGATCGTCATACCCCACCATCCGACCGATGGCCGCAATGGATTCCTGCGTGGTTTGCAATAGCAGTTTAGCCCGGATAACCCGCTGATCTTCGCGCCAGCGCAAAATATTGATACCCACCTGCTCACGGAATAAATGGGCCAGCCGGGAGGGCGACAGGCAAACATGGCGCGCCACCTCGTCAATGCGCAACTCGCCGGAAAGATTGCCGGTAATGTATTGACAGGCTTCGATTATGCGGGGATCGAGAATTTTACTGGGGCTTTGCGGGTCTTCTTCCATCGCGCGCAATAAAAGGCGTTCAAGCAAATTCATGCCGAGTTCTTCGGCGAAACGTCGGCCGGAGCGCTGCGTTTGCTCAATATTGGCCAACAGTCGATCGAATTCGTTCAGCAGACTATCGTTGCCCAGCGAAAGACGACCGATGAGATTGACCCGGCTGTGCCATTCCAGCCAATCGGCCCAATAGGCGCGGGGACGGAAGTATACCCAGCGATGATACCAGCACTCGCTATCGGGGGAACGGCCGTAATAATGGACCGATTTTGGGGGAAACAGCACCAGATCGCCGGGATTGCAGACAAACGATCGATCGCCCTCGAAAACCTTGCCCTGGCCTTTGATCGTCAGATTCAGGATATAGCCTTTCATGCCTTCCGGCCTGTCGATGAAAAAATCCAGCGGGCCACCGGCAATGATAGGCGTCAGTCCGGCCACCAGATAGGCATTAAACATGTACCCGGGCAATAAGGGGTTCGATTGGGTCTCTTGCGGTATTCTATGGTACATATCGCCTCCGGACGGATGAATGACGGCAATTCTCCTGGACTGCGATGTCCGCGGCGGTCGCCCCAGGGGCGTAAGCGCCGCGGCATCGTCCTTAAGCGTTTATACCGTGCGTTTGGCCTTTTGTTTGTAGCGGTCGAAGATCACCGCCGCCAGCAGGATCAGACCACGTACCACATACTGCGAGAAAGGCGAAATATTAAGCAGGTTCATGGCGTTTTCCACGGTACCGAGGATAAGCACCCCCGCCACCACATAGGACATTTTGCCGATACCGCCCTTAAGGGATACCCCGCCCAAAACGCAAGCTGAGATGACGGTCATTTCAAAACCGATGGAGGTCATCGGCTGGCCGCTGGTCATACGCGAGGCAAGAATAATCCCCGCCAAGGCCGACACCAGGCCTGACAAGGTGAAAATGAGTATTTTCACCCGTACCACCGGCACGCCGGCCAGGCGGGCGGCTTCTTCGTTGCCGCCGATGGCCAGGGTGTTGCGGCCAAAAGTGGTACGTTTGAGCAAAAAGCCGAAAACCGCCATACATAGCGCCATAATCCAGATGGGCGCCGGTATGCCGAACCAGTTGACATTGCCCAAAATAAAGAACCGTTCGTCGACAATGCCCACGGCCCGGCCATCCGAGAAGATGTACGCCAGACCGCGAACAATCTGCATTGTGGCAAGCGTGGTGATCAGCGCGTTGATTTTCATCCAGGCCACGACGAAGCCGTTAATGAAACCCACGGCTATGCCTAAGAGCAAACCGGCGGCCACGCCGATGAACAAACTGTTGGTCAGATTGATCACCACGGCGGTCGTGACGCCGGCACAGGCTATTACCGATGCAATGGACAAGTCGAAATCGCCGGAAGCCAGACAGAACAGCATGCCGCAGGAGACGATTCCCGACATGGAAATCGCCAGGCCCAGGCCTTTCATGTTAATGAAGGTGGCGAAATTCGGTACAAACAGAGAACTGGCGATAAATAACAAGGCAAATACCACCAGCATGCCGAAATTGTCCCAGATTCTCGACAAATTGATGGCTTTCTTGCTTTGGGCGGTAGAAGCGGTAACCGTTGACATAATAAACTCCTTCACAATCAAGCCATCGCTTGCGCGGGCCGGGTCTCGGTGGTGATAGGCATAGCCAGGCTCAGGGCTTTTTGCTCGCTGGCCTCATCATGGGAGAGCTCGCCGGACAGCGCGCCTTCACGCATAACGACTATCCGGTCGGCCAGCCCCAGCACCTCCGGCAAATCGCTGGATGCGAACAGCACGGCTATGCCTCGTTTGGCCAATTCGTAAATCACGTGATAAATTTCATGCTTGGCGCCGACATCGATCCCCCGGGTCGGTTCGTCCAGCATAATCACTTTCATTTCTTCCGACAGCCAGCGGCCGAGAATGGCCTTTTGCTGGTTGCCGCCGGACAGATTCATGATCACCTGTTCGGCGCTTGGGGTTTTAATATTCAGCGCGCGGATATGCTCCAGCGCGTTCTGCCGCTCCCATTGGTCATTGATAAGAAAACCGGCTATCAACGCGTTGCGTCTGGCGCTGATATTGATATTGTCGCGCACTGAATGCACCGGGATAAGGCCATCGGCCTTGCGATCCTCCGGACACAGCGTCAGCCCGGCGCTAATCGCATCGATAGGCGAATGGATATCAATGGGACTGCCATCAAGCAACACCCGGCCGGAAGTAATCCGCGTACCGCCGAACAACCCTTTCATCAATTCGCTGCGACCGGCCCCGACCAGGCCGAATAAGCCGACGATTTCACCGGCCCGCACCGAAAGGGTAACCGGCGTTTTGACGCCCGGCGCCAGGACATTTTCAAGTTGCAGCCGGATCTCGCCATGGGGCCGCGGCGAGTAATCGTAAATATCGCCCAACTCGCGCCCCACCATGGCTTGCACCAGCGTTTCATGATTAACGGCGGACATATCGTCGAACGTGCGGACATATTTGCCGTCTTTGAAAACAGTAATCGCATCGGCCAGCGTAAATATCTCTTCCATGCGATGGGAAACATAAAGAATGACCCGCCCTTCCGACCGCAATTCGCGAATGACGCGGAAAAGATTATCGATCTCCCGCGCCGACAATGAGCTGGTCGGTTCATCGAATGCGATGATCTTGGCATTGCGGGTCAGCGCCTTGGCGATTTCCACCATCTGCCACTGCGCAATGGACAAATATTTCAACGGCGTATCCGGCGGAATATCCAGGCCGAGATGCTCCAGTTGCTGCTGTGCTTCAAAGTGCAAGATGCTGCGATTAACAACTCCGTGTTTTTGGGGAAGTTGCCCTAAATAAATATTTTCCGCCACCGTCATTTCCGGCACCAGATGCAATTCCTGATAAATAATCGCCACCCCGGCGTCAAGCGCCGCGGTCGTATTGGCGAATTGAACCGGTTGTCCTTTAACCAGGATTTCACCTTGGGTCGGCAGATAATTGCCGCTGAGAATTTTCAGCAATGTGGATTTGCCAGCGCCATTTTCTCCCATCAATGCATGGATCTGGCCTGGGTAGCAATCGAAACTGATATTATCCAGCGCCTTAACGCCGGGGAAAGTCTTGCCGATACCGTGAAATGACAAATAAGGCGTCAGGGTTGTCATGAACACATCCTCGCGTTAACAGATCCGGACAGCGAGCCGACAATCCCGCAACGGCTGCTTTCAGGGGTTTGAACTGACACGGATATATCCTCTTGATGAATGACATCGTCATGTATTACGGGACGGACGCGCCGTCCCGGTGAACACGCCCGCAAAGTTTACATCAGGCCTTTTTTCTTCAGTTCGGCTTTGAAGTTATCGCGGGTAATCAAGACCACGTCAGTGACTTCGGTGAATTTCGGCGGTTCCACGCCCTTGGTGACCCAGTTATAGAGCATCTGGGCGGTTTTGTAGCCGTGGATATCCGGGCTTGGCAACAGTGAGCCATAGAAACCGGTGGGTTCGGCCTTGGACAATTCATTGACCGCATCCACGCCGTTGATGCCGATACCAATGACATTGGGGGCTTTGAAGCCCTGGCCTTCCGTGGCGCGTACGCCGCCCAATACGGTATTATCGTTCATGCCCACCACCAGCCAATGTTTCACGTTGGGATGTTGGACCAACAAGGAGTTACCGGCGTCGAAGGCCCCCGGGATATCGTTGGTCTTGGTGGGAACCTGGTAGATTTGCGCGGCCGGCATGCCGTCGGTTTTCAAGGCATCCATGGCGCCGGAGGTGCGACGGCGCGCGGTATCAAGCTCATTGTCGGTAATGACCATCACGCCGGTATCGGCCACTTTCCAGCCGCGTTTGTTCATTTCTTTCCATTCTTCGTGACCGGCGCGCTGACCCAACTGGGTTGCGGCCATCATCACGATCGGCACATTGGTCATGGGCTTGCCCTTGGCGTCCACAAACTGATCGTCGACCGCGATCACTTTCATATCATAGCTTTTCGCCTTCGCTATGATGGCCGGCCCAAGCTTGGGGTCGGGAGTACAGATGACAAAACCTTTAGCGCCGCTGGCGGCCAAACTGTCGATGGCATTCAGGGTTTTCTCGCCATCGGGAACCGCAATTTTAATGACGTCAAAGCCGAGATCCTTACCGGCCTTATCGGCAAAACGCCATTCGGTCTGGAACCAGGGCTCCTCAGGCTGTTTCACTAAAAAGCCCAATTTCAAGTTGGCCGCCATAGCCGAATGAGACATAACCGCGGTCACTGCAATAGCCGCCAGTACCTGAGTAAATTTATGCATGGAACTCTCCACTATTTATTATCGCCTTGCTCCGAAAAGCTGAAGCGTGTAAGCGTTATCAGTCGGTAAGATATGTCGAATGGTACAGAAAAGTGGCGCCAAAACGCCGTTTAACCGACCAGACCCTTAAGACCGAAGTAATTTTAGCGTTAACGGTTTGTCAAAATGTAGAGCGTTATCACAGTTCTCAATAACAGCAGGTTCGTGCATAGATACAGCAAAATCCATCTGTTCACAGTTTATGAGCACCATCACAAATCGACTAACGGTGGCAGATTTGTGCATACTTCCAGCCGGCCTTTCCTCACCGCCGCGATGAAACAACCTTATGGTTATTCACAATATCTTTACGCGCTTACAGGAGAGAACATCATGACGGGAGAGGCCATCAGCCTCGGACTGGATTTCGGCAGCGATTCGGTGCGCGCACTGGCCGTCGGCTGCCAGAGCGGTAAGGAGCTGGCCACGGAAGTCGTCTGGTATCCACGCTGGCGCGAGGGCCGGTATTGCCAGCCCTCCCTCAATCAGTTCCGCCATCATCCGGCGGATTATCTGGAATCCATGGAACTGGCCATTCGCGCCGTGGTCAAGGATCTCACGCCAGCCCAGCGCGCCAGCATCGTCGCCATCGGCGTCGATTCAACCGGTTCGACGCCCGCGCCCATTGATGAGGAAGGCCGGGTCCTGGCGCTGCGACCGGAATTCGCCGATAACCCCAATGCCATGTTTATCCTGTGGAAGGATCATACCGCTATCGAAGAAGCCGAGGCCATCAACCGGCTTTGCCGCAGCGGGGAGTTTCCCGATTACAGCAAATACATCGGCGGCGTTTACTCATCGGAATGGTTCTGGGCCAAAATTCTGCACATCACCCGGCAGGATCCGGCGGTCCGGCAGGCGGCGGTTTCCTGGATTGAGCTGTGCGACTGGGTACCGGCGGTGCTATCGGGAACCCAGCGGCCGGAAGATATCCGCCGGGGGCGGTGTTCGGCCGGGCATAAATCCCTTTGGCACCCGCAATGGGGCGGCGTACCACCCAAAGCCTTTTTCGCCGCGCTCGATCCACGCTTGTGTGAACGGCTACAATATCCGTTGTTTAGCGAAACCTACACCGCTGATGCGCCGGTGGGTCTTATCACTAGCGAATGGGCGGCAAAACTCGGGCTACCGGAAACGACAACGGTGGCCGGCGGCGCCTTCGATTGCCATATCGGCGCGGTAGGGGCCGGCGCAACACCCTATACCCTGGTGAAAGTCATTGGCACGTCCACCTGCGATATCTTGATTGCTGACGAACACCGTGTGGGCGATCGCCCCATCGCCGGCATCTGCGGCCAGGTGGATGGCAGCGTGCTACCGGGCTTCATTGGTATGGAAGCCGGCCAATCGGCGTTCGGCGATATGTACGCCTGGTACGGCAAACTGCTGGGCTGGCCGCTGCGCGAGGCCGCGCGGCGCGATCCTTCCCTTGCGCCGGCCATGGCGGAAATCGGCGACCGGTTGTTATCCGATCTCGCGCAATCCTGGGCCGATAAACCGTCGCTGGAATATTTGCCGGTGGTACTCGACTGGTTCAACGGCCGCCGAACGCCTTACGCCAATCAACGGCTAAAGGGCGTCATCTCCGGTCTTAATCTCGGCACCAACGCGCCGGCGCTGTTCGGCGGGCTAATCGCAGCCACCGCCTTTGGCGCGCGCGCCATTATGGAATGTTTTATCGATCAGGGCATTCCGGTGGACAATGTGCTGGCGCTGGGCGGTATCGCCCGTAAATCCCCAATCATCATGCAGGTACTGGCCGATGTGATGAACCGCCCTCTGCAAGTGGTGTCATCCGATCAATGCTGCGCGCTGGGCGCGGCGATTTTCGGCGCGGTGGCCGCCGGCACGCATCCGGACATCGCAACAGCCCAAGGTCGCATGGCCAGCCGGATAGAGCGCGTGCTACAGCCCGATTCCGCCAATGTGGCGGCCTATCAAATGCTCTATGAACGCTACCTGGAATGGGCTCGGTTGGCGGAACCCGCCTACGCCGCGGCAACCGCCGGACAGTGACATATCAAAACCGGGCCGTCGGAATAACGGCGACCCGTTATTTTCCTTTAATGGAGACGCACAGGAGTCTTTATGGAAATTTTTCCGCAACAAGAAGTCTGGTTTGTCATCGGCAGTCAACACCTCTATGGCCCGGAAACTTTGCGGCAGGTCGCCGATCATGCCGGCACCGTGGTCCGGGATCTCAATGAAAAGGCCGGATTGCCCGTCAAGCTGGTCCTCAAACCACTGGTCACCACGCCCGACGAAATACAGGCCCTCTGCCGGGAAGCCAACCATGAGACCCGTTGCATCGGGCTGCTGACCTGGCTGCATACCTTTTCGCCGGCCAAAATGTGGATTGGCGGTCTGAGCATATTGCATAAACCGCTGTTGCAGTTCCACACCCAGTTTAATGCCCAGATCCCCTGGGACACGATGGATATGGATTTTATGAACCTGAACCAGACCGCCCATGGCGGCCGCGAATTCGGGTTTATCGGCGCGCGGATGCGCTTGAATCATCAGGTGGTGGTCGGCCATTGGCAGGACAAACAGGCGCATGCCGCCATCGCCGCCTGGATGCGCGCCGCCGTCGCCCGCAAAGAAAGCCAGCAACTGATTGTGGCGCGTTTCGGCGACAACATGCGCGAAGTGGCGGTCACAGAGGGGGATAAGGTCGGCGCGCAAATCCAGTTCGGCTATTCGGTGGCCGCCTATGGTCTGGGAGATTTGGTCGGGGTGGTGGACGCGGTTTCCACCGGCGATATCAACGCTTTGATAGAGGAATACGAAGCCCGCTACATTCTCACCGATAAAATCAAGCTCAACGGCGAGAAGCGCCAGAATTTGCTGGACGCCGCCCAGATAGAGTTGGGATTGAAACGTTTTCTGGAACAGGCAGGCTGCCGGGCGTTTACCACTAACTTCGAAAACCTCACCGGGCTGAAACAGTTACCGGGGCTGGCCGTGCAGCGTCTTATGCAGCAAGGTTACGGATTTGCCGGCGAGGGGGATTGGAAGACCGCCGCCCTGCTCCGTATTTTCAAAGTGATGGCCGCGGGATTGCCGGGCGGTACGTCGTTTATGGAAGACTACACCTATAATTTCCAGCCCGAGAATAACCTGGCGCTGGGCTCGCATATGCTGGAAGTCTGCCCGACTATCGCCCGCGAGGAAAAACCGTTGCTGGATGTGCAATTCCTTGGTATCGGCGGCAAAGCCGACCCGGCGCGGCTGTTGTTCTCCACGCCGGCCGGACCGGCGGTCAATGCGTCGGTTATCGATATGGGCGACCGGTTCCGGATGCTGGTGAATGTGGTGGACGCCATTGAACAACCGCGGCCCTTGCCGAAGTTGCCCGTGGCCCGCGCGATCTGGCAAGCGCAGCCTTCGCTGGAAGTGGCGGCGCAAGCTTGGATTTTGGCGGGCGGCGCGCACCATACCGTCTTCAGCCAGGCACTTAATCTGGAACACATGCGTCTTTACGCCGAGCTGAATAATATTGAGCTCATGGTTATCGACAACGAAACCCGTATCCCCGAATTCAAACAAGCCTTGCGGTGGAACGATCTCTATTACAAACTTGGCGGTAAATAAGCGTTAATCTTCGGGGAGGCGGGCAATACGCCCGCCCTCCGGCATAACGTTTTTTGCTTTTTTATCGTGGAATGTATGGACACTGAGGCCGCGCTGCATATACTACTTTGCTTATATTTAATCCCTTAATCAAACGCCATCATGACACCGCAAGAATATCTCTTAAAATTTCGCAAGGTGAACACAACCGAAAGCCTGGAAAAACTGTTCGATCATTTAAATTATTCTTTGGTCGATACCCGGGAGATCATCAGTATGTATCGCGCGGCGGATCACCGACGGGCTGAGCTGGCTTCCGGCGGCCGGTTGTTCGATATGGGGCGCATTCCGAAATCCGTTTGGCGGTATGTGATTTGATTACCGGCGCGTCGTCCGCAAAGATTGGCGGCTGGCTATGGTTGCCGGCCGTCTATGTGGTAATGGCGTTACTCAGCGCCAGTCTGATGATCGGTATTCATCTGCTCACGTTGATTCAGCACTGGCAGGCGTTTCGCCAGGCGCTACAGTTGCCGATGTTCGGCGTACAATGGTTCTCCTCGCTGGCGACCGCCCTGGCCATGTGGCTGTTTAGCTTTTGGGTGCTGCGCTTATTGGTGACCCATTCGCGACGGTTTCCCAAAATGTTCATTCTGTGGCTTTTGGCGGGCGTATTGCTGGGTTTGAAAACCTTTGCTTTCTCACCCGTTACCGACGCGCTGGCCTTGCGCACCCTGATGTGGCCCCTGCTGGCGGCGGCGCTGGGCGTGCCTTATATCAAACGTTCGCTGCGCGTCCGGCAAACCTTTACCCGTCCGTGATAACCCGCCGTTGTTTCCCTCACGGTGAGCCTTGCCGCCTCAATAGGCCGTTGTGCATTAACGGTCGATACCGGATAATACCCTGTGCGTTTGGGTAGACAGGTATGGCAATGAAGAGTTATCTGTTATTGTTTATCGGTACCGTGCTGGTAAATAATTTCGTGCTGGTCAAGTTTCTCGGCTTGTGTCCGTTCATGGGGGTATCCAAAAAACTGGAAACCGCCATTGGCATGGGGTTGGCGACGACATTCGTCCTGACCCTGGCGTCGGTATGCTCTTGGCTTATCGAAACCTATATTCTGCTTCCGCTGGGGCTGACTTACCTGCGCACGCTCGCCTTTATTTTTATTATCGCCGTGGTCGTGCAGTTTACCGAACTGGCGGTCCGTAAGACCAGCCCCGCCCTGTATCGCCTGCTGGGCATTTTCCTGCCGCTCATTACCACCAACTGCGCGGTGCTTGGCGTGGCTTTGCTCAATGTCGGCCTCGGGCATCACTTCCTGCAATCCGCCGTATACGGTTTCAGCGCGGCAGCGGGATTTTCCCTGGTCATGGTGCTTTTCGCCGCATTGCGCGAGCGGCTGGCCCTGGCCGATGTGCCGACGCCGTTCAAAGGATCGGCAATCGCGCTGATCACCGCCGGTCTGATGTCATTGGCCTTTATGGGCTTTACCGGCCTGGTAAAATACTGATGACTCTGCGCGCTGACCACATCGGGTTGCTTTGCGGCGGCAAACGGGCGACACCTTCGTTGGGAACGAAGAGGGCCCGCCATCAGCCCACAAAGAGGCAACGTGAAGTATGACAAGTCTCTACTACGCCATCGGGTCGCTCAGCGCGCTGGCGCTTATCTGCGGCGTTCTGCTCGGATTTGCCGCCCGCCGATTCCGGGTGCAAACGGATCCGGTCGCGGAACACATTGACGCGTTGCTGCCGCAAAGCCAATGCGCCCAGTGCGGCTACCCCGGTTGCCGCCCCTATGCGGAAGCCGTGGCATTTCAAGGAGAAAAAATCAATAAATGCGCGCCAGGGGGCGAGCGGGTCATGCTCAACATCGCCGCGTTGCTCAATACGGCGCCGCAGCCGCTGGCGGAAACAGCCGTGGCGGCGCCGCCGGCCACTGTCGCCTGGATCGACGAACGCAACTGCATCGGTTGCACCAAATGTCTGCAAGTTTGCCCGGTGGACGCCATTATCGGTACCGCGCGCGCGACGCATACCGTGATGGCCGATCTTTGTACCGGCTGCGATTTGTGCATCGCGCCCTGCCCGACGGATTGTATTGAAATGCGGCCGGTGGCGGAATCCCCGGCCACCTGGCGCTGGAATCTGGCGTTGATACCGGTGCGGCAACAAGAGGCCGGTCCGCATGTTTAGTTTGCTCCCCCGTCGCAGCGGGGACCGGCTTTGGGATTTCGACGGCGGCATCACTCCGCCGGACATGAAGGACATCTCCAGCCGCGCCCCTTTGCGCGCCATCCCCCTCCCAGAGGAGCTAATTATACCCCTCAGACAACATCTGGGACCGGAAGGGGAATTGCGCGTGGCCGCCGGCGATCACGTGTTGCGCGGGCAACCCTTAAGCTTCGGCCGGGGCCGGGCATTGCCGGTGCATGCCCCGACCTCCGGCGTCATTGCTTCCATTGAAAACCGTGTCACCGCCCATCCTTCCGCCCTGGCGGCACCGAGCATTATTTTGCGGCCGGACGGCGAGGATCGCTGGCATCACGCTCCATCGCTGGCGGATTTTTCACGGCGCCCGCCGGAAGAACTGTTGGAGCGCATCCAGCAATCCGGTATCGCCGGGCTGGGCGGCGCGGGCTTCCCCACCGCCGCCAAAATGACCGTCGGCGCTATCGACACGCTGATCGTCAATGCCGCCGAGTGCGAGCCCTACATTACCGCCGACGACCGGCTGATGCGGGAACGGGCTGAGGAACTCGTTACCGGCATCGATATCGCCGTGCATATCATTGCCCCCCGTCAAGTCCTGATCGGCATCGAGGATAACAAACCGGAAGCCGCGGATGCGCTGCGCCAGGCATTGAGACCGCGTTCCGACTATCGATTGCGGGTGATTCCCACCAAATATCCTTCCGGCGGAGCAAGACAGTTAACGCGGATCCTTACCGGTCGCGAAGTGCCGAGCGGACGGCATTCACCGGATATCGGCGTGCTGATGCTCAATGTCGGCACGCTGTTCGCCATTAAACGCGCGGTGATCGAGGGCGAAGCGCTAACCGAGCGGGTGGTGACCCTGACTGGCGGGGCACTGCGCCGGCCGGGTAATGTCTGGGCGCGACTCGGCACCCCGGTCGGTCATCTGCTTATGACGGCCGGATTTACCCCTGAACCGGGACAATATGTCATTATGGGCGGACCGCTGATGGGCTTTGCCCTGCCGACCACCGCGGCCCCGGTGGTCAAAATCACCAACTGTATTCTGGTCCCTTCCCGGGGGGAATTGGGGGAAGAACGGCCCGAGCAGTCCTGTATCCGCTGCGGGCGCTGCGCGGATGCCTGCCCGGCGAATTTGCTGCCACAACAATTGTATTGGTTCAGCCGCGGGCAGGAGAATGACAAAGCCCGGCAATACCATCTGTTCGACTGTATCGAGTGCGGCGCCTGCGCTTATGTCTGCCCCAGCGACATTCCACTGGTGCATTATTACCGCCGCACGAAGGCGGAAATCGCCGCCCAGGATCGCGAAGCGCAAAAAGCCTCATCGGCCAAAGCCAGACATGAGGCCAAACTGGCGCGCCGGGAGCGGGAGAAGACCGGCCGCGAGGAGCGCCATCGTCTGGCGGCAGCCCGGCTGGCGCAACCTGAACAGGAAAACCCGGTTGCCAACCGGGGAGCGGCCGGCGCCCCTCCTGGTGAAATCCATAGTGACAACGTCACTGATTTAACGCCCCTCCCGGCCACAACCGATTCGGACCGCGATGATCGCCATGCCGCGGTGGCCGCCGCCATCGCCCGCGTTAAAGCCCGCAAAGCGGCCGGCGAATCCGCCGGTGAGGGCGCCGCCCCTTCGGCCCAAGACGTTCGCCATGCCGCGGTGGCCGCCGCCATCGCCCGCGTTAAGGCTCGCAAAGCGGCTGCCGCCCGTTCTGAAGAGGATTAAATGGCATTTAAAATAGCAAGCTCGCCTTTCACCCGCCAGCGCAACTCGACCCGTCGGATTATGCTGCACGTGCTAGCTGCCTGTTTACCGGGTTTTTTCGCCCTGAGCTATTTTTTCGGCTGGGGCACGTTAATTCAGATCTTGCTGGCCTGCCTGGTCGCCCTGTTGTGCGAAGCCGGGATCGTCGCCTTGCGCAAACAACCTGTTGGTGAACGATTGGCCGATTTTTCCGCCATACTGACCGCCGTGTTGCTGGGATTAAGTCTGCCCCCTTTGGCGCCATGGTGGATCGCTGTCATCGCCACCCTAAGCGCCATCGGCATAGCCAAGCAGCTTTATGGCGGTTTGGGGCAAAATCCCTTCAATCCGGCGATGGTCGGCTATGTCATCGTATTGATTTCCTTTCCGGTGCAAATGACATCCTGGTTGCCTGATAGCGCCTTCCTGCCGCATACGGCTTCGCTGACGCAGTCGCTGGCGCTGATTTTTACCGGCCATGACGCCAACGGCCTTGATTTGCAGCAATTTCGCCAGGGTTATGACGGGTTGACCCAAGCCACGCCGCTGGATAATTTTAAAACCCATTCGCGTCTGGGCCAGGATGCCGCGACGATTTTACGACAACCCGTGTACGATGGCTGGCTGGCCGGTTTCGCCTGGCAATGGGTCAATATCGCCTTTCTCGCGGGCGGGGTTTTCATGCTGTGGCGCAAGGTCATCGACTGGCGAATTCCCGCCGGCTGCCTGGCCGGTCTGATACTTTGCGCGACGCTGGCATGGTGGTGGGCGCCCTTGTCCGAATTGCCGCCGGCCACCGAGCTTTTCTCGGGTTCGACCATGCTCGGCGCTTTTTTCATCGCCACCGATCCGGTAACCGCCGCCACTACGTCGCGCGGCCGCCTGATATATGGCGCCCTGATTGGAGGATTATGCTGGCTTATCAGAACCTTCGGCGGCTATCCGGAAGGGATGGCTTTCGCGGTACTGCTCGCCAATCTCTGTGTACCGCTTATCGACCACTACACCCAGCCACGGGCCTATGGTCATGACTAAGGGACGCGATATGCGGGATATGATGCGTCGACACGGTATCACGCTGGCGTTGTTCGCCGCGGCGGCAACCGGCCTGACCGCGGTTGTCCATAGCCTGACCCGTCCGGTTATCGATAGGCAGGCATTGAAACAGCAGCAGCAATTGCTTGATCAGGTTATCCCCCCCGGCATGCATGATAACAATATGTTAAATTCATGTTTTCTGGTCTCCGACAGCGCGTTGGGCGATAACGATCTTCATCGGGTTTACCTGGCCAGCAAGGGGGGGAAAACCGTGGCGGCGGCGATCGAATCCACGGCTCCCGACGGCTACAACGGCGCTATCCGGCTTTTGGTCGGGGCGGATTTTGCGGGTAATGTCATGGGGGTCAGGGTGACCGAACATCATGAAACGCCGGGACTCGGGGACAAAATCGATCGCCGGGTGTCAGATTGGATAACCTATTTCAGCGGGAAAGTCGTGCATTCCACCGAAGATCCTTTCTGGGCGGTAAAAAAAGACGGCGGCGGCTTTGACCAGTTCACCGGCGCGACCATCACGCCCCGTGCGGTGGTCAACGCCGTCAAACGGACGGCGCTTTACCTGGAAACGCTGCCGGATAAGCTTGCCACTTTACCCCCTTGCGGGAGAAACAACGATGAGTGAAGCCACGCGTTTACTACGTCAGGGATTGTGGAGCAACAATTCGGCCCTGGTGCAATTGCTCGGACTCTGTCCCCTATTGGCGGTGAGTAACACCGCGACCAACGCCTTGGGTCTGGGTTTGGCCACCACCCTTGTGCTGCTCTGCTCCAATAGCGCGGTTTCCGCCTTGCGCCGGTTTGTGCCAACGGAAATCCGCATCCCGATTTACGTGATGATCATCGCCTCGGTGGTGTCATCGGTACAGATGCTGCTCAATGCTTTCGCCTATGGCCTCTATCAATCCCTCGGTATTTTTATTCCGTTGATTGTGACCAACTGCATCATCATTGGCCGGGCGGAAGCCTATGCCTCCCAACACCGGGTGGCCCTGTCGGCCCTCGATGGACTCGCCACCGGTCTGGGCGGCGCGGCGGCGCTGACGCTGTTGGGCGGCCTGCGCGAACTCTTGGGCAACGGCACGCTGTTCGCCGGCGCCGACCATCTGCTTGGCCCATGGGCGAAAGCGCTGCGTATGGATATCTATCCATTGCACACGCCCTTCCTGCTGGCCATCCTACCGCCCGGCGCCTTTATTGGCCTGGGTTTTATGCTGGCGGGCAAGCAGGTTATCGACAATAAGCTCAAAACCCGGCGGCGGCAGGCGCAAACCCTGCTGGCCGCCACGTCTCTCCGGCAAGGACAAACAGAAACATGAATCAGGGCAAACGTCTGGCGATTTTAAACCGCCTGCGAGAGAACAACCCCCACCCCACGACGGAACTGCGTTACCAGTCGCCCTTTGAATTGCTGATTGCCGTATTGCTATCCGCCCAGGCGACGGATGTCAGCGTGAATAAGGCCACGGCGCAGTTGTTTCCCGTCGCCAATACGCCGCAAGGCTTACTGGAACTGGGGGTGGAGGGTGTAAAAGGCTATATCAAATCCATCGGGCTGTTTAACAGCAAAGCGGAAAATATCATTAAAACCTGCCAACGCTTGCTGGAGCGGCATAACGGCCAGGTGCCCGAAGATCGCGAAGCGCTGGAAGCCCTGCCGGGGGTGGGACGCAAGACCGCCAATGTGGTGCTCAATACCGCCTTTGGCTGGCCGACCATCGCCGTCGATACCCACATTTTCCGGGTCTGCAACCGGACCCGTTTTGCACCGGGCAAAGATGTCGTGGCGGTGGAGAAAACACTTTTGCGGGTCGTTCCGGCGGCGTATAAGGTGGATTGCCATCATTGGCTCATCCTGCACGGCCGCTATACCTGTATAGCGCGCAAACCGCGCTGCGGATCGTGCTTGATTGAAGACTTGTGCGAATTTAACGCCAAAGAGGAATGAGCGCGCGGCGACGCGGGCCAAAGGCGGCGGCATAAATGTCTTTATCGGCGGAAAGTGCCATCGCTTGTCATTTCGCTATGCCGCCGGCGGGCTTGGTCGTATGCTGTTCACAGGCGAATCGCTCAAGAGCATCTCATCCGGTCCCCTCCGGTAGGAGTGATCTATGAAACTGTATTATATGCCCGGCGCCAGTTCCCTCGCGGTTCATATCATCCTGCGCGAATCGGGGCTGGACTTTAGCATCGAAAAAGTGAGTTTCTTCACCAAACTGACCGAGCACGGCGAAGATTTTCTGACCATCAATCCCAAGGGCAAGGTACCGGCATTGTTACTGGACGACGGCACCCTGCTCACCGAGGTGGTGGCCATCGTTCAATACCTCGGCGATCGGGTCCCCGACCGGCACCTCATCCCGGCGCCAGGCACGTTGTCCCGTTATCAGGCGCTGGAATGGCTGAATTATGTCGCCAGCGAGCTGCACCAAGGACTGAATTCGCTGTTCGACAACCAGATCCCACAGGATTACCAGATACAGCTGCGTCAACAGATGGAAGTTAAACTGCTTTATCTGGATAGGGAATTGGCCGGTCAGGACTACCTGCTGGGAAACCGCTTCAGCGTGGCCGACGCCTATCTTTTCACCATGCTGACATGGACGGAACGGCTGGGATTCGACCTGGGGACCTCGCCCATGGTGGCGCGTTTTTACCGTCATATTCACGACCGGCCCGCCGTGGCGGCGGCGCTGGCGGCGGAACACCAGGAAGCGCAGGCTCAGGCCATGTAACCGCCAGCCGCCCGGAAGGCGATGCGGCTGGCGTGACGCCTTCCATTGCGCTGGCAATGCGGATGATTAATCCCGTCCTATCGGATTTCCGTGGCGGAAAAAACATGGGTCGGCGTAACGATGGCGTCCTGCGCGGCCACCACCTGTAATTCGTACTCCTGCATTTCCTTGGTGGCGATCATGACCTCATAGACCGCGGCGGTAACGTGCTCCAGCGCCGCTACCGGCCCCCGTCCCTGAAGCAAATCCACCAGCAGCAAACCACTGGTCAAATCACCGACGCCCACGGGTTGACGCTCGCCGAAATCCACCAGCGGCCGACTGATATGCCAGGCTTTCTCCGCAGTGACCAACAGCATTTCGAAACTGTCTTCGCTATAGCCTGCATAGCTGAGGAACTTGACCAGCACCAGTTTCGGTCCGCGCCGGCACAGTTCACGGGCGGCGGCGACCGCTTGCGTCACCGAAGTCACCGTGCGGCCGCTCAATTGTTCCAGCTCCAACAGATTGGGCGCGATAATATCCGCATGGGATATGCCCTGCCGGCAATGAAAATCCGCCACGCCCGGCGCCACGAAACACCCCTTTCCCGGATGGCCCATTACCGGATCGAGAAAATAGCAGGCCGCCGGATTGGCCCGCTTGACTTGCCGAACGATGGAAAGTATCTGTTCCCCCTGCTCCGCTGAGCCGATATACCCGCTCAATACCGCGTCGCAATGCGCCAACTGGCCGATCTCGGCGATGCCCCGCACGATGTCCGACAAATGCTCGGCCGGCATAACGGCGCCCGTCCAATGACCGTACTGGGTATGATTGGAAAACTGCACGGAATTCAGCGGCCAAACATTCACGCCCATACGACGCATGGGAAATACCGCTGCGCTGTTGCCCGCATGACCAAAAACCACATGCGACTGAATCGATAAAATATTTTTCATCAATAGTGCCCTAACGTCCTCGACCCGGCGGCCGCGACAACATGGCAGAGAGCGCGGGCCCTCTGCGACCACGATTTACTTCCAGCAGATGAGGCAGTAATTTTTCTTGCCGCGGCGCAACAGCGTGTAACGGTCGAAGAGACGATCGGCATCGCTGAAGACGTACTCCGCCACTGATTGTTTTTCACCGTTGACCGTCACGGCATTGGAGGATATCAGCGTTCTGGCCTGGCCCCGGGACGGGACCAGTTCGGCATCCACCAGCGCCTGCTGTAAATCCGCCCCGTTAGACAGGGCGACCACCGGCATGCCGTCTTGCGCCAATTGCTCGAAATCGGCGGCGGTCAGGGATTGCAACGCGCCGGAAAACAGGCTTTGGGTGATGCGCACCGCCGCCGACAGGCCCGCTTCTCCATGAACCAACCGCGTCACCTGCTCCGCCAACACATATTGCGCCCGCGGCGCGGCACCGCTGTTTTTGTCCTCTTCCTCCAGGGCATTGATTTCGTCAAGAGACAAAAACGTGAAGAATTTCAGAAAACGGTAAACATCGGCATCCGCCGTATTGATCCAGAACTGGTAGAATTTATACGGACTGGTTTTTTTCGGATCCAGCCATACCGCGCCGCCTTCGGTTTTGCCAAACTTGGTGCCGTCCGCTTTGGTAATAAGGGGCACCGTCATGCCGTAAACGGTCTTTTGCTGCAATCGCCGGGTTAAATCAATACCGGAGGTGATATTTCCCCATTGATCGGAACCGCCGATTTGTAACTCGACGCCATATTGCTTGCTCAGACAAGCGAAATCATAGCCCTGGAGAAGGTTATAAGCGAATTCGGTAAAAGAAATCCCCACGTCGTCGCGATTCAGGCGCTGTTTAACCGCTTCTTTATTGATCATTTGGTTAACGGAAAAATGCTTACCGATATCGCGCAAAAACGTCAGCACGTTCATCGTGCCGAACCAATCGTAATTATTGGCCGCCACCGCGCTATTCTCGCCACAGTCGAAATCCAGAAACGGCGACACCTGCCGGCGGATTTTATCCACCCACTCCTGAACCGTTTCCTCGGTGTTGAGTTTGCGTTCGGTGGCCTTGAAACTCGGGTCGCCGATAAGACCGGTGGCGCCGCCCACCAGCGCAACCGGGCGGTGCCCTGCCATCTGGAAGCGTTTGAGACACAGCAGCGGAACCAGATGGCCCAGATGCAAGCTGTCGGCAGTCGGGTCGAAACCGCAATACAACGAGAGCGGTCCCTGAGCCAGCCGCTCGCTTAGCGCGGCCTCATCCGTTACCTGGGCTATCAGGCCCCGCTCATGCAATTGTTGTATCAGGTTGCTGCTTGCCATTAAAAAAACTCCGTAACTGTAAACGTATCTGTTGATTAAATGCGTCAGGGACGCTTAAGGCGCCAGCCGATCGATAGACCAGCCATCGGCAACCCGTTGATAAATAAACCGGTCATGTAGGCGGTGTTCGCCTCCCTGCCAGAATTCCATGGCGTCAATTGTGACCCGGTAACCGCCCCAAAAGCTGGGCAGCGGCACCTCGCCTTGCATAAACTTCTGCTTTAGCTCGAAGAATTTACTCTCCAGGACCCCGCGTGTGGAAATGCGACTGGATTGGCGGGAGACCCAGGCGCCGATTTGGCTGTCCTTGGGCCGGCTGTGGAAATATTTCAACACGTCCGCCACCGAGAGACGCTCCGCCCGTCCCAACACCATTACCTGCCTCTCCAGGGTATGCCATGGGAAATGCAGACTTACACGGTTATTGTGGGCGAGATGTCCGGCCTTGCGGCTGCCAAGGTTCGTGTAAAATACCATTCCGCGGCTATCGTAGTGCTTGAGCAGCACCATGCGTTGATAGGGTTGCCCCGATTCGTCCACGGTGGCCACGCACATCGCGGTGGGATCGGCCAATTGCGCTTCGCAGGCCTGCCTCAGCCATAATTCGAATAAATCCAGCGGTTCGGCGGTCAAATCCGCACGCCGCAATCCGCCGCGGGTATATTCGCGGCGCAAGCCGGCAATGTCGATTTTTTGTTCAGTCATGATGTTCTGGGGTATGAATTTGTGGCGTTATTGTGCGCCGCATGGTTAAAAATCTCAATCATTTACCGTATCCGCTCGCCAGGCGGCAATCGTCAATGATGACGCGGTTGTCCCGTTCAATAAATGCCTGGGGACCTTTTGACCAGAAGACATACCGGCCATCGCTGTAACGGACGCCGGAGGCGGAAACCGTCTGCGTCAGCGTCAACGCTTGACCGTCCAGAATCAGACGCACCCGGGCGGGATGAATTTCCTGGCGCACGGTCAACGGCATTGTGCCGCAGCGATAATGCAGCACCCGCACGTTATCGCCCCCATGTCCGCGCCAGGAAGAGCAACCCCCGAGGACCGCCGCCATAACCCCAACCACCAGCAATCCTTTAATATGCTTCACCGTCATTGTCGCTCCCTTTATCAGGTTTTTGTGCCTTGACGTTTGGCCTGCCCGACAAAACCGCGGCGCGGCGGCCTCATCTCGGAAACAGGGCGTCGGCGGGATAGATCGCGCCAAGAATGGTTTCCCGGCTGGCGCCGGTCACCGAGGGCAGATTACCCGGCAAGCCGGACAGTGTCCGGAACGCCAGCCAAGCGAAGGCCAGCGCTTCCATATCATCGCCTCTCACGCCGTACTTGTCAGTAGGACTCACCTCAATTCCCGGCAAAAGCGCCGATAGCCTGGACATCACAAGGACATTGCGCGCCCCGCCGCCACAAACCAGCACGTGCTCGCAACCGCCCGATAGCAGAATCTGCTGAGCGATGCTTTGCGCGGTCAATTCAGCCAGCGTCGCCTGCACATCGGCGGGCGACAGGCTCCCAAACATGTCGAGATGATGCTTAAGCCAGGCCATGTTGAAATATTCCCGCCCCGTGCTTTTCGGCGCCGGCAGCGCGAAATAGGGGTCCACCAGCAACCGGCGCAGCAACCCCTGATGAACGGTCCCGCTACGCGCCCATTCACCATCGCGATCATAAGGTTTGCCTTGATGGCGCCAGATCCAGGCATCCATCAGCATATTGCCCGGTCCGGTGTCGTAGCCGCGGATGGGAAGACCCGGCAACAGTAAGGTCAGATTGGCGATGCCGCCAATATTCAGCACCATGCGACGTTCCGCCGGGTGCCCCAGTAGCGCATGATGGAAACCGGGCACCAGCGGGGCGCCCTGCCCGCCAAAGGCCAGATCGCGACGACGAAAATCCCCCACGGTGGTGATGCCGGTCAGCGCCGCGACCCGGTTGTTATCGCCTATTTGCAATGTACAGGCATTTTCCCCGCCGGGCTGATGCCATACCGTCTGTCCATGACAGCCGATGGCGGTAATGTCGCGCGGATTGATATGGTAATCGGACAACATCTTGCTTACCGCTTCGCCGAACAAAATGCCCAGCCGGGTGTCCAATTCACCGAACTGGGACAAGGTCACGGATTGCCCTTGATTCATAGCCAGAACTTGCTGTTTGAGCGCCAGCGGTATCGGGTGGGTGTGGCTGGCCTGCTGCGCCACGGTGTATTCGTCGATGGCGGCAAGCACCACATCCACGCCATCAAGGCTGGTGCCTGACATCACACCCACATAGCGACCTGTTCTCATCGAGCTGACCGGCTCCTCGCAAAGTGACAATCCGGTTATCATACCGGATTACCGTCACGATTTTCACTGAATGCGATCCATGGCCGTCAATTCGCACGAATCCTGATACAATTTCATTATCAAGGGAGTTAAATGTTAGTGTTAAAATCATTGTAGAAATCACAAATTGACGTCTGTTTATTCGCAGTTTATGTTTTTTGCAATATTATCAACCACGGTATACTAACGAAGCCGCGTTCCGGATGGGGAAACCCGCGTGGCGAAAGTGCTTCTGTTCTGTCTTGGCTTGCCTTGACGAACGGCATACATTAGGAGCTTTTGAATGAAAAAACGTTTGTTCGCTGTCGCCTTGACGGGATTGATTTTGGCGGGTTGCGCCAGTAATAACGACCTTTCCGGCGATGTCTACTCCGCCTCGGAAGCCAAAGAGGTCCAGAGCGTGGCCTACGGCACACTGGTTAGCGTGCGGCCGGTGCAAATTCAGGGCGGTGAAGATGCAAACGTTATCGGCACCTTGGGCGGCGCGGTTCTTGGCGGTCTGCTGGGCAATACTGTCGGCGCCGGTACTGGACGGACTCTCGCCACGGCGGCGGGCGTGGTGGCGGGCGGCGTGGCCGGCCAGAATATTGGCAGCGCCATGAACCGCACTCAGGGGGTTGAACTGGAGATCCGCAAGGACGACGGCAACACCATTATGGTCGTGCAAAAACAAGGGCCGACCCGGTTTAGCGTTGGCGAACGCGTCGCCATCGCCAGTAACGGCCGCTCCGTCACTGTCTCGCCCCGCTAACCTGCCGCCGCGCGACCTTTACGCCCGCCGGTACCGGTCTTGCCGGGGCCGGCATTATTGGCGTTTTGATTCCGGCGTGTTTGAACACGCCGCCCTCTGCGCCGCCCCGTCGGGGGCCATCCTGGTTCACTTAAGTCACAAAGCCGCCTAGATGCCTGGGACAATGGGAGGCGACCTCCCCTCATCCAAGCCTCGCCGCCGGTGGTCCTCATCCGGTCCCGACGGATTCGTCGCTCGCGCGCCGACGCGATGCGACTCGACGTTTTGAGAGTAAATATAAGGAACCGGCAATGTATGCCGGTTTTTTATGAAAGCCATGTACTAAAAATCTAAACAAATCAGGATTTATTATAAAGTTCCAGGATATTTTTCTCCAACCTGGCAATCATATTACTCAAAAAATGAATTTCCTGTTCTGAGATACCTGTGAGTATTTCATCCCGGGTACTATTTATGACATGGTTGACTTCTTTAATGATGGGTTCGGCGGCCTCCGTCAGTTTAATGCGCTTCGCCCGCCTGTCGTTAGCACAAGTATGCCGAGTGATGAGTTTCTTCTCTTCGAGTTGATCAAGCGTTCGGACCAAAGAAGGCTGCTCGATCCCGATGGCCTTGGCCAATTGTATTTGCGACTGTTCTGGCGGCAACTGGCAAATATTATGCAACGTGATCCAATGCGTTTGCGTCAGCTCAAGAGGTTTTAAACGATGGTCAATCAATGCGCGCCAAACACGGACAAGTCGCGCCAAATCAGATCCTAATGGCGATTCCAATTCTCTCTCCTTATAATTAAGCCGATTAAGCTTGTTCCCTGGATTCCCATCCATTCTAATGGGTGGAATGGCAAAATACAAATATATATATGAATTAGGTGACAGTTAAGTTGAGATCGATGTGATATGCATGTTATTCCTTTGATTAAAGGGACATTACCTAAACGCATATGTATTCCCGCCTGCTTTGGCCGCCGATGTATTGGATCTGCTTACACATAATCCTTCCGCCTGGTATAAGGCGTGGGGCAATAGACGCCCTATACTCGCCAACTTCAGGTTGCCTGTTAATCGGCGTCATTCATCCACCCCAGCCACAACGTTGGCTTTGCTCCGGGGGTCAATGAGAGACATCCCGTCTCTCTACAAAGGCCCGCCGCTGGCGATTCCATTGGTTCCCGGCGAAGTTTTCGCTCGTTTGCCGCCGCGATGCGTCATAAAATATTGAGAGTATTTAATCCCCGGTCTTCCCCTTGCCGCCTCATCTTTAACCTCACGGATAACATCGTATGCCAAGCGGATTAATCATAACTGTATCACTATTATTGTCATTCAGCGTGATTTATTGTTAATTTAAGTTAAATGAAGACATAACAAATATCAATATTTCATGTATTGTGACTTATAATGTAGTTGCAATATATAACTTACTAGTAATTAGCTTTTGAATTAATAATTATTAATACAGCTTACTATTTCCCGGATACCCTCATCGCATTTGCGGCGGCAACCGAAGAACGGAAGCATCAAAATCGCGACGCCACATACGGCAATTACCGCAATTTGCCTTTTATCGGCTAGGCCCGCTGACGAGACAGCAGACGAATTTGTCGATCACTTGCCGCCGCGATGCAACGCGAAGTATTTAGGGTGTAAATGTTAGGGAACCGGCGCCTGCGTTAGAGTAAATTGGGCTGATTGGGCGCATCGTCCGCCGGCGCGGTTTTATTGCCGCCGCGTCGCATGCGCAGGAAACGCTGGCGGCAAAGCCGCAAAACGTCCTGTTTCTGGCTGTCGTCCATGTTGCCCCACTCGAAACGTTCCTGCCGTGAGCGGAAACAGCCAAGACAATACCCGCGCGCATCCGATTGGCAGACGCCGCGGCAAGGGCTGGGTATGGCGAAAAACTCAAGCTGTTCCGGCACGGGACCTCCTCATTCTTATTCATTGAAGACGGATTTGACCCATCTGGCAAGGCCTTTTCATACGCCAACCCCGGCCGTTGCCCGGACCAGGCCGAGCCGAGCCGACAAAGCTGAACTTGCCGAAGGATGGGTATAGACTTAAAATCGTCTTTTCCGGCGGTAAAGGCACCGCCGTCGTTTGTCACCGAGGAATTCTATGCGCTTGCTACACACCATGCTGAGGGTCGGCGATCTACAGCGTTCCATTGATTTTTACACGACCATATTGGGAATGCGTCTGTTGCGGACCAGTGAAAATCCTGAATACAAATACACGTTGGCGTTTGTAGGCTACACAGAGGAAACCGCGGGGGCGGTTATAGAATTGACTTACAATTGGGGCGTGGACCACTATGAGCTTGGCACGGCCTATGGGCATATCGCGCTGGGGGTGGACAACGTCGCAGCCACCTGCGAGCGCATTCGCCAAGCCGGCGGCCGTGTCACACGGGAAGCGGGCCCGGTCAAAGGGGGCGCAACCATCATTGCTTTTATCGAGGATCCCGACGGCTACAAAATTGAATTGATCGAGCAGCATCAGGCCGGTCAAGGTTTGGGACGCTGATTTTACCGTTTACCACCGGCGGCGGCCAAAAGAGGTTTTCGCCGGCCCCTAACGGATTCCCCCATGCAACCCATGGCTGAATTTGCCATAATAGCGGCTGTATTTTTGAAAAGTAAGAACAGGCATGGCTGAATTAGACGATGTAAATTCCCTTCGCGGCCGTTTCCGCGGCTTTTATCCCGTTGTCATCGATGTAGAATCCGCAGGTTTTAACGCCGTCACCGACGCTCTGCTCGAAATCGCCGCCGTCACCTTGAAGATGGACGCGCAAGGCTGGCTGGGGCCGGACCAAACGCTGCATTTCCATATTGAGCCATTTCCAGGGGCCATCTTGCAGCCGGAGGCGCTGGCCTTCAACGGTATCGATCCTACCAACCCGCTGCGCGGGGCCGTCAGCGAATATGAAGCGTTGCATGAAATTTTCAAGATGGTTCGTAAAGGGGTTAAGGATCAGGGGTGCAACCGGGCGATAATCGTGGCGCACAATGCCGGTTTTGATCACGGTTTTTTGATGGCCGCCGCGCAACGGGCCGCGATGAAACGCAACCCCTTTCATCCATTCGCCACCTTCGACACCGCCGCGCTTAGCGGACTGGCCCTTGGCCAAACCGTGCTGGCCAAGGCCTGTGTCGCCGGCGGTATTCCGTTCGACAGCCGCGAGGCGCACTCAGCGCTGTACGATACCCAGCGTACCGCAGAACTGTTTTGTGAATTGGTCAACCGCTGGAAAAGGCTGGGTGGCTGGCCTGTGCCGCCGTTGGAAAGCGGCGCCTGACGTCGGCCTATCCTTTTCCCCGGCGAGTGGACCGGACGGTTCACTCGCCGGGGACATGGGATCAATGAGAAGACTGTTTTTCCTGAGAACCGTATTTCAGCGCGGTCTCTTTTATAAGCGGCTGCAATTCCCCATGCTGATACATTTCCAGGATGATATCGCAGCCGCCTATCAGCTCGCCATCCACCCATAACTGGGGAAAGGTGGGCCAATTAGCGTATTTCGGCAGTTCGGCGCGGATATCGGGGTTCTGTAGCACATCCACATAAGCGAAACGCTCGCCGCAGGCGGACAACGCCTGGACCGCCTGCGCGGAAAAACCGCAACCCGGCAGCTTCGGAGAACCTTTCATATAAAGCAGGATGGGATTTTCAGCGATTTGTTGCTGAATTTTTTCAACTGTCGTCATTGTCTCGCTTCCTCAAGCCTCGTACGGCCATAGCTGTTCCGGACGGGAATTTGCCCGGAAGTATCATTCTATCGATAACGGTGAAAAGAGATAAACATTTTTTGCCTTGGCATAATCCCCCGGCACCCAGCCAGCGCAGCATAGGGGATAAAACGCACGCCGCCACAACAAAAGGGCGATGTGAAGTATAAGGAGTATAGCGTTTACTGCGGAATACCTCAGGCCAAGTGCCCCCCATGGCACGGGAAACGCCATGTCGTTGCATTATTGTTGAAATTTCCGTCTTTGCCGGCGAAAGCGTGCATCAAATGCGCGTTTATTCACGTTTATACACAATCTCATGCGAATTCCTGGTGCATTGGCAGAGTAAATAGCTTAAATTCCTTTGAGGCTTTGGCAACCCCCCTATTATGGGCTACGGAGGATAGCTTTCATCATGCGTTTATTGTTTACGCTTTTTGCATTGCTGTTTACCCAATTGTTTTTCAATCTGGCGCATGCGGCGCCAAACGCCGGTGTCAATGCCGACCAACGTAAATCTCAGGCCAGTACGGCCAAAACCGGAGACCGGCGCAAACGAAAACCGGTTAAGATAACCGGCAAGAACAAGGCTGAAGCATCGGAGCCCAAAACCGCCATCCACCATCCGCGACACACGGCGTCTCATACCCCCCCCCGCCATGTTGCTGCCACAGTTGAAAGACCAAAAACACAAAGAGCCGATAAAAGCGCCAGGGCTGAAAAAAACGCCAAAAGCGAGACAACCCGCCGCAAGCATCCCGTTAAAACGTCAGCGGTCGTCGCCGTCGGCGAGAAAAAACATCATTCGCCGCTTGCCGCCCGAAAAATCGCCAAAGTCACCCCACCGTCGAAAGGTTATAAGAAGGGCTACGGCAGGCATCGCATAAAGGGCAAGGCCAAGGCGGACCTGGTGGCCGACCAACCCATTAAAATGAGCGAAAGTCATAAAAGACGTTATCAACGCGCCAAGCTGACCGCCATGAACAAGCTGCTGTCGCAAATGGGCAAGCCTTATCGCTGGGGCGGCATGTCCCCCAGCACCGGTTTTGATTGCAGCGGCCTTATTTATTACGCCTACAAAGATGTCGTGCGCATAAAAATGCCGCGGACCGCTAATGAAATGTACCACCTGCGCGATGCGGCGCCGGTGAAAAAGAACGATTTGGAAAGCGGGGATTTGGTGTTTTTCCATATAACCAACCGCGGCGCGGCCGACCATGTGGGCGTTTATATCGGCAATGGCCGGTTTATCGAATCGCCGAGGACGGGCCGTGATATCCGGATAAGCTATCTGAATGAAGATTACTGGCAGGATCATTACGTCGGCGCGCGAAGAGTGGTAACGCCCCAAACAGTACGCTAGCGCCATAACATACAAAAAGAGCCTCCGGCCCCTTTTGTATGTGTTCGCCGACAATCCCCGTGGGCGGCATGGCCGGCCGCGGGCTCAGGCCGCACGGACCCTTAGTTCATGACGGCCGTGAAACTGAAAGCCATGATCAACAATAGGGCGCAGATCGTGGTCACAAGAGATATTTTGAAATCGCTGCTCATCGTAAGTCCTTAGTGTGGTATCCGACAATAGACGCAACCCGAGTTTCCCCGTATGATGCCGCCTTTGAATCCGCCAACCTGCAATGCCGTTGGTGGGCTGTACGCATCGGCGTTGCGCGGCATAACGCTTTCACGTCAATGCGGGGTATTGGAAATCAGCGGCTCGCTAACATTATGTCGCGATTTTCGCGTTAGGCAAGGCGCTTTGGCGCAATCAGGAGTTTTAGAGACATGGCAACCATAAAAGACGTGGCGAAACGCGCCGGCGTATCCACCACTACCGTATCGCATGTCATCAATAAAACCCGTTTCGTGGCGGAAGATACCCGCCTCGCCGTCCTGGACGCCATCGACCGGCTGCATTATTCCCCGAGCGCCGTAGCGCGCAGCTTAAAAATCAATCGTACCAAATCCATCGGACTGCTGGCCAGCACCAGCGAAGCGCCCTATTTTGCCGAGATCATTGAGGCCATCGAGCAGCACTGTTTCGCGCGGGGTTATACCCTGGTGCTTTGCAATTCCCATAACGATCTCGTTAAACAACGTGCTTATCTGGCGATGCTGGCGCAAAAACGCGTCGATGGGCTGCTGGTCATGTGCGCCGAATACCCGGAGCCTCTGCTGGAGATGCTGGGGGATTACCGGCAGATTCCCATGGTCGTGATGGACTGGGGGGAGGCGCGGCGGGACTTTACCGATACCATTATCGATAATGCCTTTCAAGGCGGCTATATGGCCACCCGTTATCTCCTTGACCGCGGCCACCGGGCCATCGGCGCCATTCCCGGCCAGTTGTCGCGCAATACTGGCGGCGGGCGCCATCGCGGCTATCTGCACGCGCTGGCGGAAGCCGGCGTCACGGCGTCACAACAATGGATAGTCCAGGGGGATTTCGAACCCGAATCCGGCTACCAGGCCATGCGGCAAATTTTATCCCGCGCCGAACGTCCCACGGCGGTATTCTGCGGCGGCGATGTGATGGCCATGGGCGCGCTGTGCGCCATTGATGAGCTGGGATTGCGCGTGCCGGAGGATATTTCGCTCATTGGCTATGATAACGTACGGAATTCACGTTTCTTTACCCCGGCGTTAACCACCATCCACCAGCCCAAGGAAGAGCTTGGCGAAGCGGCCTTGACATTGCTGCTCGACCGTATCACCAGCAAACGGGAGACCGCCCGGGCCATCGAGGTACATCCCATCCTCATAGAACGGCGTTCGGTGGCCGATGGTCCATTTCGCTGATTGCGTTCTCTCTTTCATCCGTCTTTTCTATACGGAATGTGCGGTACGAAATAATATATTGTCATCGTCCATCCGTATCATGAACGTTATTGTTTCTGTAAGAAATCATTAAGTTACCTATTAAATTCATTATCCTCTTAGCTATTGTCTAATCTAGCATCGGGGCTTATACTCAATATCGTTAACAATTATAACGAGTTGTCTAATAATATTGCTTGAAAGAGTGTCAGGGCCTTTTCCCGACATTGACCCATGTGCAAAACACCCGGCTTGCAATCAGTTCTTTGAATGACTTAACACTCCTCTGTTTATTGTGGTACTTCAGACACCACGGCCGCCGTGGATGCTTATAAAAAGCCCGCAGGTCACTGAAAAGTTAACTTCCTGACGGGGTATGACAGAAGATTGGTGATGGAGAAGCTATGAGTTCCTCTTGTGTTGAAGACCTGAGCTTTCATGATAATGCGTGGTACCGGATCGTTCATGATCTACTGGCTGAGGCAGACATCAAAATCAACGGTGCAAGACCGTTCGATATCCGGGTGAAAAACCCTGATCTATTCAAACGAGTGATACAAAGCGGTTCGCTGGGCTTAGGCGAGAGTTACATGGACGGCTGGTGGGAATGCGAACGGCTGGATATCTTCTTTCAAAAAGTGCTACGCGCTGGCCTTGAGCAGAAAATCCCCCATAGTTTCAAGGATATAGTAAGAGTTATCGCCGCCCGACTTTTCAACTTGCAATCACGGAAACGGGCCTGGATTGTTGGAAAAGAACATTACGATCTCGGCAATGACTTATTCGGTCTGATGCTGGACCCCTATATGCAGTATTCCTGCGGCTATTGGAAACAAGCCGCCACCCTTGAGCAAGCCCAGCAAGACAAGTTGAAAATGATTTGCGAGAAATTACAGTTGCGCCCGGGGATGACCCTGCTGGACGTTGGCTGCGGCTGGGGCGGGCTGGCCGCCTATGCGGCGAAGCATTACGGCGTCTCGGTTCGCGGCGTCACCATTTCCGCTGAACAGCAGAAACTGGCGCAACAGCGCTGCGACGGGCTGGATGTCACGATATCCCTGCAAGACTACCGGGATTTGCACGAGCAATTCGATCGGGTGGTATCGGTAGGCATGTTCGAGCATGTCGGCCCCAAAAATTACGCCACCTACTTTGACGTTATCGGCCGCAACGTGAAACGCGATGGTCTGTTCCTTCTGCACACCATCGGCTCCAACCATACCGATATGAATGTCGATCCCTGGATTAACAAGTATATTTTCCCCAACGGCTGTCTGCCCTCGGTGCAGCACATCGCCAAGGCCAGCGAGCCCCATTTCGTCATGGAAGACTGGCATAATTTCGGGACGGATTACGACAAGACCTTGATGGCCTGGTACGAACGCTTTCTGGCCGCTTGGCCGGCGCTGTCGGGTAAATACTCCGAACGGTTTTACCGTATGTTCTGCTACTATCTGAATGCCTGCGCCGGCGCTTTTCGCGCCCGCAATATCCAGTTGTGGCAAGTGTTGCTCAGCCCGCAAGGCGTAGATGGCGGGATGCGGGTGCCCCGTTGACGGAAGCCCCCGCCAAATTCATCTGCACGCCGCCTCGGTGACGCGCGGTTCCCTTCGCCTTAAATTGCGGCTGGAACTTCGCCTGCGGGGCGGCCGGTCCCGTTACTGCGCCTCAACCCCTTGAACGTCCTGGGTCAACTGCGCCGTTTCCCGCGCGGCCAGGACCCGCTCCACCGTGTCCACCACCGCCTGGGTTTGCGCATCGATTTCGATGTTCACCTCTTGCCCCAGCCGCTTTTTGCCCAGGGTGGTGCGCGCCAGGGTCTCGGGAATCAGATGTACGCAGAATTTTTGTCCAACCACCTCGCCCACCGTCAGGCTAATGCCGTCAATGCCGATAAAGCCTTTATAGAGGATATATTTCATCAGCGCTTTGTCCGGCATTTTGAACCAGATTTGGCGGTTGTTTTCCGAGGCGACGATTTTGGCGATGGCGGCCCGGCACAGAATATGGCCGGACATCGGATGCCCGCCTATTTCGCTGTTGAACGTGGCGGCCCGCTCAAGATTGACCTCGTCGCCGACCTGTAATGCGCCCAGGTTGGTAATACGCAGCGTTTCTTTCATCAAATCGAAACTCGCCACATCGCCCTGCACGGCGCTGACGGTGAGGCAGCATCCGTTATGGGCGACTGACGCGCCGGGCTCCAGCCCCGCCAGCAGATGGGGCAGAATTTTGACAAAATGCGTGCGAAAATGGCTCTTTTCCTCAATGGCCACTATCGCAGCGGTACCTTGCACAATACCGGTGAACATGTCGACGACCTCGTTTTTCGGCAGTGGAAAATGATGCCTGACAGTTTGCCCCAAAACACCGGCGATGCCAATGCCGCCGGCTTGCCCCGAAAAGCCGAGCGACGGCATTGGTATAACGTGCTTAAACCATTACACTATCGCCACATTATCCACCGCTAATCATCTGGTTAACGGCCGATTCCCGTTCCACCCCATTTCGAAGGTGCACTGTTTGCAGAAGTATCTCAAGGAAGCGCGGTTATTACTGTCGTTGGCCATACCGGTCATTCTGGCCCAGGTTGCCCAAACGGCCATGGGCGTAATCGATACCGTCATGTCTGGTTCGGTGAGCGCCACCGACATGGCCGCGGTCGCCATCGGCACCTCCATCTGGCTGCCGGCCATTCTGTTCGGCCACGGACTGATCCTGGCTCTGACGCCGGTTGTCGCCCAACTGAACGGCTCAGGCCGGCGCAATCGGGTCGGTTTTCACGTGCGGCAGGCATTGTGGCTGGCGTCGGTCATCGCGGCGCTGATTATGACGCTGTTGTATCACTGTCCGTTAATTATCGGCCATATGCGGAATATCGATCCGGTATTAGCGCAAAAAGCCGTCGCCTATCTGCGCTTTCTGATGCTGGGCGCGCCGGGTTATCTGTTTTTTCAGGCACTGCGCTGCCAATGCGAGGGATTGTCCAAAACCAAGCCGGGCATGGTCATAGGCTTCCTCGGCCTGCTGGCCAACATTCCCATCAACTATGTGTTTATCTATGGCAAATTCAGCATGCCGGCGCTGGGCGGCGTCGGCTGCGGCATCGCCACCGCCTCGGTATACTGGTTGATGTTCGCCGCAATGTGGACGTATATCCGCCATGCCGACGTTTTCGATGATGTGCGTCTGCCGTTTGGCCTCATTAGACCCGACTGGCCCACGCTGGGCCGGTTATGGCGTCTGGGACTGCCGGTGGCGCTGGCGCTGTTTTTCGAGGTGACCCTATTCGCCGTGGTCGCGCTGCTGGTTTCGCCGCTGGGGACGGTGGCGGTGGCCGGGCACCAGATCGCGCTGAACTTCAGCGCGCTGATGTTTGTGCTGCCGCTTTCCATCGGCGTGGCGGCCACCATCCGCATCGGGTTCAGCCTGGGTGAAAACCGGGTGGATGATGCCCGGGTGTCCGCCTGGTCCAGTTTGGGGCTGGGCGTGACATTGGCCTGCCTGACCGCGATAGCCACCTTTACCTTCCGCGTCCGCATCGCCACCCTGTATAACAGCGATCTCGCCGTGGTGGTGATGGCCTCGCATCTCATGGCGCTGGCGGCGCTTTATCAAATATCCGACGCCATCCAGGTTATAGGCAACGGTATTTTGCGGGGTTACAAAGATACCCGCGCCATTTTTTTCATCACATTCACCGCCTACTGGCTACTGGGGTTGCCCTTTGGCTATCTGCTGGCGCTGACGGATGTTCTACGGCCCGCCATGGGCCCCAGCGGGTTTTGGTTCGGTTTTATCATCGGTCTGACGTCGGCCGCCGTCATGATGACCGTGCGCATCGTGCGATTGCAGCGACAACCGCCGATGATAATTCTTCATCGCGCGGCGCGCTGATGCCCCCTTGGCAAGGGGTACCCACATTGATTCCCCGGGATGCCGACAGCAAGGAACCCAGCGGTGCCGGAATAAAAATTCGACAGGCTGCGCATTACGTCATCAATTAACGGCTTGCAAGGGGAAAAAACGGTTTTTCCCCTTGCAAGCGCTGAGGTTGCCCGCTAATATTCGTCCCGCTGCCGCGCTGGCGGCGTTTTTCGGTAAGCGTTCTTAGCTCAGTTGGTTAGAGCACCACCTTGACATGGTGGGGGTCGATGGTTCGAGTCCATTAGAACGCACCATCTCTTGTGCGTCCGTAGCTCAGTTGGTTAGAGCACCACCTTGACATGGTGGGGGTCGATGGTTCGAGTCCATTCGGACGCACCACCTGTTTTATTGTCTTGCCTCCCCCTTTTTTCCGTCAAGAAAAATTAATGAAATTTCTTCCCCGACCTGCGATAGACTATTCTGTCAAATCGCATTAATCCGTGGGCCATTCGCCGCGACAGGTTGTGTTGCCTCACGGCGGCAAACAAACGCGTCCAGCCAAGGGGCCACGCGACATACAGCGCGTAGCGACGTTAATGACTTTGTGCAAGCGCGCAACAGATGACACCAAAAATTTGCCAATTGTACACAAATAGATATTTTTCATGGCTAAAGCATTATTTGCGCTGTTTTTTTCTTGTGTCCGCCGCTTCAATAACTATAATACAAAACGTTATTTCATTTGAATGGTTTCATCTGAACAGCCGAAGGTTAACGACAACAAAATTAAACATCGGCCCCTTTCCGTTTCATCAGGTGAAAGGTTTATGTTTTTTTCATCCTTTTCTCACTTTTGTCACCTATCCTTGAACATAGGGAACCGGCTCCGCGAGCCACGAATTTCGTTCGCCGGCACAACCCGGCGACACACCAGATCCTCATCCAACACAACTTGCAGATACCAAAGTTATGAAAAAGACGAAAATCGTTTGTACAATAGGCCCGAAATCCGAACCTAAAGAGATGCTGGCCAAGCTGCTTGATGCAGGCATGAATGTCATGCGCCTTAACTTCTCTCACGGCGATTATGAGGAACACGGCAACCGGATCAAAAACCTGCGCGCCATCCTGGAGGCCACCGGCCAGAAAGCCGCTATCCTGCTGGATACCAAAGGACCCGAAATCCGTACCATGAAGCTGGAAAACGGCAACGACGCTTCCTTGACCGCCGGTCAAACCTTTACCTTCACCACTGATCAGAGCGTAGTGGGTAATAAAGAACGCGTCGCCGTCACCTATGCCGGCTTCGCCAATGATCTGTCGGTCGGCAACACCATCCTGGTGGATGATGGCCTGATTGGCATGGTGGTCACCGAGAAAACCGAGACGACCGTGACCTGCCGGGTGCTCAACAACGGCGATCTTGGCGAAAACAAAGGCGTAAACCTGCCCGGCGTGTCCATCGCCCTGCCGGCGCTGGCCGAGAAGGATAAACGCGACCTGATCTTTGGTTGCGAACAAGGCGTGGATTTCATCGCCGCGTCTTTCATTCGCAAGCGCTCCGATGTCCTGGAAATTCGCGAGCATCTAAAGCAACACGGCGGCGAACATATTCAGATCATCTCCAAGATTGAAAATCAGGAAGGCCTGAACAATTTTGATGAAATTCTGGATGCCTCCGATGGCATCATGGTGGCGCGCGGCGATTTGGGCGTGGAGATCCCGGTGGAAGAAGTGATCTTCGCCCAGAAGATGATGATTGAAAAATGTAACCGCGCCCGCAAAGTCGTGATTACCGCCACCCAGATGCTGGATTCCATGATCAAGAACCCGCGCCCGACCCGGGCGGAAGCCGGCGATGTGGCCAACGCCATTATTGACGGCACCGATGCGGTAATGTTGTCCGGCGAAAGCGCCAAAGGCAAGTATCCGTTGGAAGCCGTCAGCATCATGGCAACCATCTGCGAACGCACTGATCGGGTAATGGGCAGCCGGATTGACAGCGTGAATGATAGCCGTAAGCTGCGCATTACCGAAGCGGTGTGCCGTGGCGCGGTGGAAACCGCTGAAAAACTGGAAGCGCCGCTGATTGTGGTGGCGACGGAGGGCGGCAAATCGGCCAAAGCGGTACGTAAGTATTTCCCCAAGGCGGAAATCCTGGCGCTGACCACCAATCCCATCACCGCCCGTCAGTTGCTGCTAAGCAAAGGGGTCACCACCCAGTTGGTGGATAAGATTGCCTCCACCGATGATTTTTACCGGATAGGCAAAACCCTGGCGCTGGAAAGCGGCCTGGCGCAAAAAGGCGATATCATCGTGATGGTATCCGGCGCGCTGGTGCCAAGCGGCACCACCAATACCGCATCGGTACACCAGCTCTAAAGACAGCCCGCCCCGCATCGCCGGGGCGTTTTTTTTGCCCGCCAAGCCACCGCCATACTGTATCGCCATCCCGTTCCATAACCTCGTTTCGTCAGGCCGTTTCGCGTCTCGTGCCGGCGCCACCGCCGACCGCGCTTATCCCCGCACCGGTCCGTAGCCGTCTTTCGCCGTTAATTGTTGGCAAAGAGATAAGTCGCGACAATAAAATCAACCCGGCCGAGACAAAATAAGCCGGACAGGACCCTGCCTTTTAATCAGAGTTATCTTATGGAACGCGGTTGTTTCAGTGGTTTTTTTTAACCTCCCTGTAAAACAAGATGTTTCTTTGAGCGGTCGATCGAAATTAATCGTTTTATCGCTAAAATTTATTCTCATTCGAAAATACTTTGTGTAATACTTGTAATGCTACATGGAGATTAACTCAATCTAGAGGGTATTAATAATGAATCGTACTAAACTGGTACTGGGCGCGGTAATTTTGGGTTCCACTCTGCTTGCTGGCTGTTCGAGCAACGCTAAAATCGATCAACTGTCCTCCGATGTTCAGACCCTGAACACCAAAGTTGACCAGCTGAGCAATGATGTGAACGCTATCCGTTCTGACGTACAGGCTGCCAAAGATGACGCTGCCCGTGCTAACCAACGTTTAGACAACCAAGCTCACTCTTATCGCAAGTAAGAGTCACCTTGTTTAGAAAATGGCGCACGTTGTGCGCCATTTTTTTTGCCTGGCGCCAATGGGCCTCCCCCACCCCACAGCGCTTTTCCCCTGTCCCGTAGTGTGAATTCCTCTTCCCGCGCCCGGAATGTCATGACGGCCTTTACCGAGCGTCCTGGCGGGGTTTTAAAACCTGTCGGCCGGTTCACCCAGGGAAACCAATACCGGCATGCCGGAACGGCGGGCAATGGCCTCAATGGCCATCTGCCGGTCCGTACCATGATCAGCGAGAAATTTTTTGATCTTCGCCGTCAAGGGAATGGGTAGGGTTTGCGGATCGTCTTTGGCCGTGCGGGACAGCGGTTGATGCACTTCAATATAGCGTTTGCCATCCGGCTCCTGCGCCACTTTTACCGGTTCGTTGACCACCTGCACCCGCGTGCCTGCCGGCACGTGTTCGAATAACGTCTGGATATCGTCGGGACGCAACCGGATACAGCCGGAACTGACCCGCATGCCAATGCCGAAATTGGCGTTGGTGCCGTGAATGAGATAAGCGCCGTTGCCGGCCGCCAGCCTCAAGGCGAACAAGCCCATGGGATTATCCGGCCCCGCCGGCACGACCGCCGGCAGGATAATCCCCTGTTCTTCACGATAATGCCGGCGGATATTGGGCGTGGGCGTCCAGGTGGGATGGGTGATTTTCTGAATGATTTGCGTCACCATGACCGGCGTGTTCCGGCCTAACTGACCGATGCCGATGGGATAGACTATCACGCTCTCCTCCCCCGGCGGGTAGTAATACAACCGCAATTCGGCCAGGTTAATCACGATGCCTTTGCGTGGCGCGTCCGGCAGAAGCATTTGCGTCGGAATGGTCAATTCGCGGCCGGCTTTCGGTAACCAGGGATCGGTGCCGGGATTGGCCTCCAACATGGCCAGCAGGCCGATTTGATAGCGGGCGGCAATGGACTCTAGGGAACCGCCCGCGCTATCCACCGTTGTGGTGACGTTTTCTCCGATAAGTCGGCTGTCGGGCGGCGGCAGGGGGTAAACGGTCGCGGCGGCGAGTCGGCTGAAACCCGCCAGAACGCAGGCGGCCAGTACCAGGCCGATTGTCCGAAATGTGCCTTGCATATGCTATCCCCACTCTGGGTCGTCAAGATGATCCGCCGTCGCGTTGCGGCGGCGTTGGGTTCATCAATAGCAAACACCCATGGTGGACGGCAATCGGAATTTGCCGATACCCGGTCGCGTGCAGGGGCGATCACGCCAAGAGCGGGAACGGCCGCGATGCGGCCGTTGAAACCCGTCCGGGTGCTTAAGCCGGCGCGGGCGCGGGGATTACAGCGCGGCGGCCTTGTTTCTGATGCCGCGCACCATGGCCTCCAGTCCCTGAGAACGGGACGGCGTCAAATGCTGGCTCAGCGCCAACTGGCTGAAAAACGGCCGCACATCCAGTCCGACGATATCCTGCGGCGTCATGCCCTGATAAAGCACAAACACGGTGGCGATTAGCCCCTTGACGATGGCCGAATCGCTGTCGCCATGGAAATGCACGGTTCCCGTCGGATCCTTGGCCATGGCGATCCATACCTGACTTTGGCAGCCGGGGATAAGATTGCCGGCAATCCGGGTACCCGGCGGCATCGGCTCGAGTTTGCCGCCCAGCTCGATAATATATAGGTATTTTTCTTCCCAGTTGCTGCAACGGGAAAAGTTACGCAACAGTTTTTCTTTGTCGGGCAAATTCGCCATAAAATTCTTGTCCTCCCCGGACGCGGTTTATCCCAGCAGCCGCCGGATACGAGCCAATCCCGAGGCCAGCCGGTCGATATCATCCCGGGTGGTATACAGCGCCAGCGACGCGCGGCACATGCTGGGTACCTGGTAGTAAGCCATCAACGGCATCGCGCAGTGATGCCCGGTGCGGATGGCGATGCCGTACTGGTCCAAAAAACTGCCCACATCATAGGCATGGTGGCGTCCCAGATTGAACGCAATGCCGCCCGCCCGTTCCTCGGGTCCATAGACGATGATGTCCGGCACCTGGCGCAAGACATCCAGAGCATAATGCATCAGTTGCTGTTCGTAGTGATGGATGTTCTCAAGGCCCAGTTCGTCGACATAGCTCAACGCCGCCCCAAGCCCCATCATCCCGGCAGTATTGGGCGAGCCGGCCTCGAAACGCCATGGCGCGTCCAGAAACGTCGTCCCCTCGCGCAAGCTGACTTCACGGATCATGGAACCGCCGCCTTCCCAAGGCGGCATGCGATCCAGCAAGGCTTTTTTGCCATACAGGATACCGATGCCGGACGGCCCGTAAATCTTATGGCCGGAAAAGGTGTAAAAGTCGCAATTCAACGCCTGAACGTCGACACCCTGGTGCATTATGCCCTGGGCGCCGTCCACCAACACCACCAAATCGGTCTCGGCGCGGGCGCGGGCAATCAGCCGTTCCAGGGGATTGACGGTGCCCAGCACATTGGATACCTGGGTGATGGCCAGCAGCCGGGTCCGCCCGTCTATCAGGGACGGCAGTTTTTCCTCATCCAGCGTACCGTCAGGCAGCAACGGCAAAAATCGGATTTCCAGCCGTTTTTCCTCGGCGATAATTTGCCAGGGGACAATATTGGAATGATGCTCCATTTCGGTGAGGATCAGATTATCGCCCGGGCGCAGGAAATGCCGTCCATAGCTGTTGGCCACCAGATTGATGCCTTCGGTGGTGCCTTTGACGAAGATGATTTCCTCCTCGGAGGCGGCGTGAATGAATTTCGCCGCCTGGGCGCGAACCCCTTCCATTCTGGCGGTGGCGTCGGCGCTGAGGGTATGTATACCCCGATGTACCGCCGCATAGCCATGGCGATAAAAATCCCCCTCGGCGTCAATGACGACATGGGGTTTTTGGGCGCTGGCGGCGCTGTCCAGGTAGACGAGCGGCTGCCCGTTGACCTCTTGCGCGAGAAGGGGAAAATCCGCGCGGATTCGTTCAATGGGATATGACATGCATTCCTCCCCGGAAAGCCTCGGCAATATGCGCCAGGATGAAGTCCCGCACCCCTTGATTGTCCACCGCCTCGGTGATTTCCGCCGCAAAGGCGTGGATGATCATCCGCTGCGCGTCGTCGCGCGGGATGCCGCGGGAGCGCAAATAGAACATCTGTTCCTCGTCGATTCGTCCCACCGTGGCGCCATGACTGCACTTTACATCATCGGCGTAGATTTCCAGCTGGGGTTTGGTGTCCACCTCCGATAGCCTGTCGAGCAACAGATTGTTGTTGGTCATTTGTCCATCGGTTTTGATGGCATGCTTGGCCACCTTGATAAGCCCATTGAACACGCCCTTGCCGCGATCGCGGGCGATGATTTTATGCAACTGGCGGCTTAGGCAATAGCCTTTGTTGTGCTCAAGATAGGTACGGGTATCGGTGACGTTGTTACCCGCCGGCAACAACAAGCTGTTGATGGCCAGATCAGCCCCTTCGCCATTCAATTGGGCGCTGGTCTGGTGACGGGTCAGCCCGTCACCCAGCAGGAAGCTATTGCTGCGCACATAGGCATCGCGCCCGATGGCGATATCATTATGGGCGAAGTGATAACTCGCCCGATTCTCGAACGCCAGCTTGATGTGGGCGAGACGGGCGTTGTCTCCCACCGCCATGGTTAGCCGCGCGCCGGTGAAATGCCCGCGGCCGTCCAGGCTGGCGAAATGTTCGATGACCTCGCCGCTGGCGCCGTTTTCCACTGACAGATGATGCCGGTATGGTACGGTGTTGAGCTCGTCGTTGCTTTGGCTGCCGCTGCTGATATGCAGCAGATAAAGCGGTTTTTCCGCTGTTTTACCGGCCGGCAGCCGAATCAATGCGGTTTCCAGACTCAGGCTTTCGGTCAGGTGCAAAAAGATGTCCGGTTGGATGGCCTCAGGCAACACTGAGCGATCGGCGCCCCGCTCCACCTCGACCTGCCAGGCGCCCTGTTCAACCGAGCTGAGCCGCTCATTGAAGCGCCCATCCACAAACACCAGTCGCACCGCATCCAGAGGCAGGCTGAGCCGGTCGCACTCCATGGGGCTCAGGTCGGGAGCGTCCGCCAGGGAAAAATCATGGGACAACAGCCCCTCGAGAGGGGTATAACGCCAATGCTCATGTCGACGGGTCGGCAATCCCAACCGTTGCACATTTTGCCAATGGACATGGGCCTGCGCCGAGCGGCTGATGTTCCGGCTTTCGAATAAATGATGCCACTGCTGCAGCGCCCGGGCATTATTCTTGTTCGGTAAGCCAGCCATAGCCTTGGTCCTCCAGCTGTTTAACCAAAGCGAAATCGCCGGTTTTGACAATACGTCCCTGATAGAGCACATGGACGTGATCCGGCTTGATGTAATCCAGGATCCGCTGGTAGTGGGTTACGATAATAAACGAGCGCTGCGGATTACGCAGGGTGTTGACGCCGTGCGCCACGATTTTCAGGGCATCGATATCCAGGCCGGAGTCGGTTTCATCAAGAATGCACAAATCGGGCTCCAGCGCCGCCATTTGCAGAATATCGTTACGTTTTTTTTCACCGCCGGAGAATCCGACGTTCACCGAGCGGGTCAGCAGGTCGGCGGGCATTTTCAACAGCTCGATTTTCTCATCGATGAAATCGGCGAAATCAAAACGGTCCAGCGGCTCCTGGCCGCGGTATTTACGTACCGCATTCACCGCGGTTTGCAAAAAGAATTGATTACTGACGCCGGGAATTTCCACCGGGTATTGAAAGGCCATGAACACGCCCTCCCCGGCCCGCGCTTCCGGGTCGAGGGCCAATAAGTCCTTGCCCTTGAACAGGATTTCCCCGCCAGTGACCTGATAATCCTCCCGTCCGGCCAAAGTGGCCGAAAAGGTGCTTTTGCCTGAGCCGTTGGGCCCCATAATGGCATGCACCTCGCCGGGTTTGATCTCCAGGCTCAATCCCTTGAGAATGGCTTTGTCTTCCACACTGACGCTTAAATTGCTTACTGTTAACATTATTTTTCCTTTAACCCCGTCCGAGCCCCCCGCAAAGCGGCCAGGCAATGGCTGGCGGCTTAACCCACGCTATGTTCGAGACTGATGGCCAGAAGTTTTTGCGCTTCAACCGCGAACTCCAGCGGTAATTCCGAGAACACGTCTTTACAGAAACCATTGACGATCATGGAGATGGCATCGTCTTCGCTAATTCCCCGCTGGCGGCAGTAAAACAGTTGATCCTCGCCGATGCGCGATGTGGTGGCCTCATGTTCGAGCTGGGCGGTGCTGTTGCGGACCTCTACATACGGGAAGGTATGCGCGCCGCATTCGCTGCCGATCAGCATTGAATCGCACTGGGTGTAGTTGCGGGCATTGGTCGCGGTCGGCATGATTTTTACCTGCCCCCGATAGGTATTCTCGCTTTTGCCTGCGGAAATCCCTTTGGAGATGATGGTTGACCGGGTGTTTTTACCAATGTGGATCATCTTGGTGCCGGTGTCCGCCTGTTGTTTACCGTTGGTCAGCGCCACCGAGAAAAACTCGCCCACCGAATTGTCGCCGCGCAAAATACAGCTGGGGTATTTCCAGGTAATGGCCGAACCGGTTTCCGACTGTGTCCAGGACATCTTGGCGTTTTCACCTTCGCACAAGGCCCGTTTGGTGACGAAATTAAGAATGCCGCCCTCGGTTTCGTTACCGGGGAACCAGTTTTGCACGGTGGAATATTTGACTTCGGCGTTTTTGTGGATGATGACCTCCACCACCGCGGCGTGCAGTTGATAGCTGTCGCGCACGGGCGCCGAGCAACCCTCTATATAACTGACGTAGCTGTCTTCATCGGCGACAAGGATGGTACGCTCGAACTGGCCGGTCTTTGCCGCATTGATGCGGAAATAGGTCGACAGCTCCATCGGGCAGCGCACCCCTTTCGGGATATACACAAACGTCCCGTCCGAGGCGACTGCGGAATTCAGCGCCGCAAAAAAATTATCATTCGGCGGCACCACGCTGCCCAGATACTTGCGCACCAGTTCGGGATGCCGCTGCACGGCCTCGCCGAACGAGCAGAAGATGATGCCTTCTTTGGCCAATTTGTCGCGATAGGTGGTGGACACCGACACCGAATCGAAAATGGCGTCCACCGCCACCTCGCTACCCTCGCGCACCGGCACGCCCAGTTGATTGAAAGCGGCCTCCACCTCGGTGGTCAGATATCCCTCGGACGCTTGGGCGCCAGGCTGCTGCACCGCCCCGGGCTGCGATCCGCACTGATCGTCGCAACTGCCGCAAGAGGGCGCGGAATAGTAACTGTAGGCGTTGTAATCCAGTTTATCGTAATGCGCTTTTAGCCAATGCGGCTCTTCCATATTTTGCCAGGCGCGGAAGGCATCCAGGCGAAACTCCAGCATCCATTCCGGTTCATTGCGTTTTGCCGAAATCGCCCGCACCACGTCTTCGCTGATGCCATGGGCCAGCTCGTCGGTAACCAGTTGGGTAAAGAAGCCTTCTTTATAGCGCTCATCCCTGACCCAGGGCTGGGGCGCCGCATTGATAGGCTCTAGAGTCTCAATATTGCTTCGTGCCATAATGGTTCATCGCTCAAAGGCCAAAGCTCTCGCCGCATCCGCAGGCATGCTGAGCTTTGGGGTTGTTGAATTTGAAGACGTGATTCAGGCCTTCTTGAATGAAATCCACTTCCGTGCCGTCGATAAACGGCATCGCCTGTAACGGGACATACAATCTGGCGCCGTCGCGCTGAAAGACCAAATCGCCGCGATCTTGTTCCCTCGCCATTTCCACCACATAGCCAAAACCGGCGCAGCCCGATTGCTTAACGCCGAGCCGCAGGCCCATCATGCCGTCATTTTGCTCCGTCAGGCGGCGAATCTGCCTGGCGGCCGCCTCGCTGAGGGTCAATCCCTGCCAGACATTGTCTTCCAGGGAAAATGTCTCCACGGTGTCCGTTTGCATAAAATTTTACCTCTCAAGATAACAAGTCGAGATAACCTGAACTCTATGTTAGTGATATGGAATATCACTGCAACCTTGCCCTTTACAGGGAAATAGCGGTAACCGTCGCGAAACGCCGGACAGGATGGCGGATGCGCGGCGTATTTGCCTTAAGCTCCGGCACAGGACCTATTTTTTCAATATTTACTGTATTGATTTTAAAGTAGTTTAATTAAAATAAAAACCACAAAATAATTATCAGAATTCCGGGGCCGCCAGCGGGAAAATATCCATCGAAAATAACTATTTTTATAACAGGCAAACATTAACCCTTATGTACCGCCGCTATTTGTCTACTGCGCTTCGGGTAAACCGCTGACCCCAGTGAATTAAATTACTTGATTGAGAATGATTACCATAAGTATTTACACAATAAAACCGCATCTTCCCCGTCGCCCGTTCCGTCGTTACGCGTTAAACGCTACATTGCCGCTTTTTGACGCCTTGCCTACTAATTATAATACAAAATTATTTTCCATGACGGACTCTGCCCCTCAACCAGGGGCTACTGGCGCAAATTACGGTCCCACCGCATTTTTTTCCAGCGCGGTGCATGAATCCGGGTTATCCTAAACGTTCGAAATCGGGATTTTCCAGGTGTTTTACGTTTATGCCTTCTCAAGCCTCGCCATTACCGGCCCTGCCCCCGCGGCAGCTGAACCGGCGCATCATACCCATCGTTTTTTTTACTTTTATCTGTTATCTGTCCATCGGCTTGCCCTTGGCGGTGATTCCCGGCTTTACCCATAATCAGCTCGGGTTCAATACCGTGATAGCCGGCCTTGCCATCAGCATACAATATATCGCCACCCTGTTGAGCCGCCCCCATGCCGGACGGTTTGCCGATATGTGGGGCCCGAAACGGGTGGTCCTGCTCGGATTACTGTGTTGCGGCCTGAGCGGTCTGCTGTATGTTGTCGCCGGTGGACTGTCCGCCGCGCCCTGGACCGGCCTTTTCGTGCTGTTCGCCGGGCGACTGGTGCTGGGCGTGGGTGAAAGTTTCGCCAGTACCGGCGCCACATTGTGGGGAATTGGCCGCGTGGGCCAATTGCATACCGCCCGGGTGATCTCCTGGAACGGCGTGGCCACTTATGGCGCCATCGGCATCGGCGCCCCGCTGGGCGTGTTTTTAAATGACGTCGGCGGCTTAGGCGCGGTAGGCGTCTTTATCGCGGCAGCGGCCCTGGCCGCCTGGCTGGTCGCTTTACGCAAGCCGGCGGTCACCGTCGCGGCCGGTAAGCGCCTGGCTTTTTATCAGGTGGTGGGCAGAGTATGGCAATACGGCCTGGGACTGGGGTTAGGCACCGTCGGCTTCGGGGTGATAGTCAGTTTCATCACGCTCTATTTCGCCGAGCGTCAGTGGCAGGGCGCCGCGTTTTCACTGACGCTAATGAGTTGCGCCTTTGTCGGCGTCCGTCTGGCGTCAGGGGATACCATCAACCGCCATGGCGGCCTGAACGTCTCGCTGGTATCGTTTGTGGGCGAAATGCTGGGGTTATTGCTGATTTGGCAGGCCCCCTCGGCGCTGGTGGCGGACATGGGAGCGCTGTTGACCGGAGCGGGGTTTTCGCTGGTATTCCCTGCGCTCGGCGTCGAGGCGGTCAGACAGGTGCCGCCTCAGAACCAAGGCACCGCGCTCGGCACCTATTCCGCCTTTCTCGATCTCGGCCTGAGCCTGGCCGGCCCGGCCGCCGGTTTTATCATGTCCCATCTGGGCATGTCATATATCTATTTATGTGCGGCGCTCATGGCCGCGCTGTCCGCACTGCTTACCCTCCGGCTGAAATTACGCGCCGCCGGTTAGCGACCCCAGTCCCGCACGGCCGCAAGGAAATTTGACCGTTTGCCCCGGGAGGGAAACACGCCTAACGCCGTTATACAGCCCGGTTCCGGAATACTGCCCAGCCCCGCGCTTTGCGGCGGGGGGCGTCAACGCGGTTGCAGCACGGCGGTGGTCAGCCGGGCGAGGCAACTGAGCCTGTCTTGATCGTCATACAGCCGGATATCCCAGACCTGATGGGTGCGCCCCACGTGCACCGCCCGGCAGACGCCGCGAACCCTGCCCTCCCTCACCGCCCGGATATGGCTGGCATTAATCTCCAGTCCCACAATATGGGCATCCCCTTCGGTACAGAGGTAGCCCGCCAGCGATCCCAGCGATTCCGCCAGCACCGCGGACGCGCCGCCATGCAGCAGACCAAAGGGTTGACGGGTGCGTCCGTCCACCGGCAGGGTTCCCTCCAGTTCGTCTTCGCTAAGGCGGGTATAGACGATGCCCAGATGGTCGGCCAGGGTATCCTTGCTGGTACGGTTGAGTTCCGCCAATGTCATGGAACGTTTCCAAATGCTCATAACATCTCCAATAGCGCCTGCAAGGGGTGGCGGAGGGTTTCGCCCTCGATTCGCTTGACTTGGCTTCGGCATGAGTAGCCGGTGGTCAGGCAGCGTTCCCGCGGCAACTGTTGCAGCGGTTTTTGCCACGATAAGGCATAAATACCGAGGGAATTTTCCAGGTTGGCGCTTTCATGGCCATAAGTCCCGGCCATACCGCAGCAACCGACGCTGACGGTCTCAAGCTTGGCGCCGTAGCGGGCGAAAATCGCCGACCATTGCTGGCCGCTGGCGGGCAATTCGGTCGATTCGGTGCAATGGCCGAACAAATACCAGGTATTATCCCCCGTTGCCGACGCCGGCGGGGTTTTCTCAGCGGCGTCCGGCAAACCGGCCAGCCATTCATGCACCAGCATGACCTGAAAATCGCCGCGTCGCGCCCCCAGCACTTCACGATACTCGTCCCGGTAACATAGCACCAGCGCCGGATCGACGCCGACCATCGGCAGTCCGAGACGGGCGGTCCGGTTGAGGAAATCAGCGGTTTTAGCGGCGGTTTTGGCGAAACGCTGCATAAAGCCTTTGATATGCTGCGCTTTGCCATTGGGTGAAAAGGGCAATAAAACCGGCTGATAGCCCAGTTTTTCCACCAGTCGGACAAAATCCGCCACCACGCCGGCATCGTAATAGCTGGTAAACGGATCCTGCACCACCAGCACATGGTTGCGACGTTGCGCATCGGGCATGGCTTCCAGTCGTTCAAGACTGGTCTCGACACAGCGATGCCCAGCCAATTGGCTGCGCAGCGATGGCGCGGAAAGCAACGGCAGATCCACCATGCCAATATATTTACGGCCCACCGTATTAAGCCAGGGCTGTTTGAGAAAAAAATTGAACACCGTTGGCGCTCGCGCCATCAAAGGCGCATAGCTTTCCACGCCGGCCACCAGATGATCCCGCATCGGGCGCAGATAGCGGCTGTGGTAAAGCGCGAGAAACCGCGAACGGAATCCCGGCACGTCGATTTTTATCGGACATTGCGTTGAACAGGCTTTGCAGGCCAGACAGCCGGACATGGCCGCTTTGACCTCATGGGAAAAATCATATTCCCCGCGCGCGGCGCGGCGCGTATTACGAATTCTGGCCATCAATTCGCTCAGGCTGGCGATGCCGCTTGGCAGATTTTTTTCCAACGCCAAGGGGTCGACGCCCTGCTGGGCCAATAACCGTAGCCATTCGCGCACCAATGTGGCCCGGCCTTTTGGCGAGTGAATCCGGTTGCCGGTGATTTTCATTGACGGGCACATAGGGCTTCGCGTGTCGAAATTAAAACACAGGCCGTTGCCGTTACATTCCAGCGCGCCGCGAAACGAATTGCGGACCGTCACGGGAATTTGCCGGTCAAAGGCGCCCCGTTTCACGCCGTCCACGGTTTTCATGGCATCCCCACTGTCCAGCGGAGCGCAGATTTTGCCGGGATTGAGCCGATTATCAGGGTCGAACGCCGCTTTAATCCGCCGCAACTCCTCGTAAAGGGTGTCGCCGAAAAACGCCGGGCTGTATTCGGCCCGGAACCCTTTGCCGTGTTCCCCCCACAACAGGCCGCCATACTTGGCGGTCAGCGCGACAATGTGATCGGAAAGCCGCTTCATGAGTATTTCCTGCGCCGGATCACACATATCCAGCGCCGGACGCACGTGAAGCACGCCGGCGTCCACATGGCCGAACATACCGTATTGCAGTTGATGACTATCGAGCAGTTGGCGGAACTCGGCGATATAGTCGGCCAGATGCGCGGGCGGGACGCAGGTGTCCTCGGCGAAGGGAATCGGCTTGGCGGCGCCTTTACTGTTGCCAAGCAGGCCGACCGCTTTTTTACGCATCGCATAAATGCGTTCGATATCCGATAACAGATCGCAGATCTGATAACCGATAACCCCGTCCTGCCGTGCCTCCATCAGCGCATCCAGCCGTTGGCATAGTTTCGCCAGACGCGTCTCGATAAGCGACGGGTCGTCGCCGGCGAATTCGACGATATTCAGTCCCTGCACATCGTGACCGGGCACATCCCGAATTTGGTCCTTCACTGAATGCCAAATAATATCTTCCCTTGCCAGGTTCAATACCTTGGAATCGACGGTTTCCACCGACAACGCATGCGCCTCCAGCATAAAGGGCGCGTTGCGCAGCGCGGAGTCGAACGAATCGTATTTGATATTGACCAGCCGCCGCACCTTGGGCAACGGCGTAATATCCAGCCGGATTTCCGTGATAAAGGCCAGCGTGCCCTCCGAACCGGTAAGGATGCGGCCCAGATCGAAGGTCTGCATATCGTCGCTAAACACATGCCGGAGATCGTAACCGGTCAGAAAACGGTTCAGCGACGGAAATTTTTGCAAAATAAGGTCGCGTTGCAGTCGGCAGCGCTCCAGCACCGTGCGATAGATAGCGCCGGCGGCGTCTTCCGCGCGGCTCAGACGCTCCGCCTCGGCCGTCGGCATGGCCCGCGTCTCCAGCAATTCGCCGCCCATGAGTACCGCGCGTAGCGCCAGCACATGATCGGATGTTTTGCCATAGACCAGCGATCCCTGGCCGGATGCGTCGGTGTTGACCATGCCGCCAAGGGTTGCGCGGTTACTGGTGGAGAGTTCGGGAGCGAAGAAGTAGCCGAGCGGCTTAAGAAAAAGATTAAGCTGGTCCTTGATGACGCCGGCCTCCACGCTGACCCAGCCCTGCTCGATATTCACGTCCAAAATCCGGTTCATATGCCGGGACATATCCACCACAATACCGGTATTGAGAGATTGACCATTGGTGCCAGTGCCGCCGCCGCGCGGAGTGAATGTCAGCCCGGCGAAGCGGGGATTCGCCGCCAGCCCGGCTATCAGCCTGACGTCTTCGGTGGAGCGGGGGAACAACACTGCGTCGGGTAATAATTGATAGACGCTGTTGTCGGTGGCCATGGTCAGCCTGTCCGCATAAGTCGTGGCGCTGTCGCCGGTAAAGCCGTTGAATGTCAGTTCATGAATAAAATCAATAACCGGTTGGGCAAGTCCCGGTGCCTTTGCAATCTGTGGGATCATTGACGACAAGCCTGCTTTTTCAATGGTGATACTCGTATACTTCAGGTTGCCCCCAGTGCCGTGTTCGCGCAATGCGCTCGCTTGGGTTGGCTTTTTGCCGCCACGAAGCAACTCAAATTATCCAGAGTGTCTATTGTTGTTTTATGTTCAAAATGATGTGTGTCGCGTTTGTTTCCGGGCATGCGTCTGAGCCTGCCGGGAAACCGCACTGATGTGTTTTATCACATTTCTTTTTGACATGCGCGCGGACGGGAAAAAATCTTGGCTACGGTGAACAGCGGCGGCGGCGAAAGTTTTGTGTTTCGCGCTATCAAAAGGATCTGAAATCACGCATCATTATGGTCGTAGCCTGGTAAGGCGCCGGCGCTCGGCCCGGTGTCCGGTCTACCCATCCGTCTGTCAAGCGAGGTGAAAATTCTTTCATGGCCTACCCGCGTCAATTTACCGATCTGCCGAGGATGCTGTTTAGCGTGACGTTTATCGCCCTGATGGCCCTGGCCTGTTTTTGGGTGGTTCAACCCTTTATCCTTGGCTTCGCCTGGGCCAGCATGGTGGTTATCGCCACCTGGCCGCTGCTTATCCGGCTGCAAGCGCTGTTATGGGGCAAGCGTTCCCTTGCGGTCATCGTGATGACGCTGTTGTTGCTGCTGCTCATCGTTTTGCCGGTATCGTTGCTGGTAAGCAGCGCCATCGAGAACAGTGCGCCGCTGATAGCCTGGGCGACCCAGCCGAACCGGCTGACACTGCCAGAGTTGCATGAACTGGAGAGCATTCCCCTGGTGGGACACAAATTGTACGCCGGCTGGCAGAATCTGATTTCCGGCGGCGGCGGTCTCTTGATGAGCAAAATCCGGCCTTATGTCGGCCGTTCGGCCGCCTGGCTGCTGGCGCAAGTGGCCCAAGTAGGCAGTTTTTTGTTGCATACCGGGCTGATGCTCCTGTTTAGCGTTCTGCTCTATGTGCGCGGCGAACGCGTCGCGCACGCGGTGCGTCATTTCGCCGTCCGTCTGGGCGCCGAGCGCGGCGACGCCTCTGTGCTGTTGGCCGCTCAGGCGATTCGGGCTGTGGCCCTGGGCGTGGTGCTGACCGCCATCGTCCAGGCGGTATTGGGCGGCATCGGATTAGCGGTGACCGGCGTCCCCTTCGCTACCCTGCTTACGGTCATGATGTTCATGCTGTGTATCGCGCAACTTGGGCCGTTGCTGGTGTTGATCCCCGCCATGATTTGGCTTTATTGGAGCGGCAGCACCACCCTTGGCACCCTGCTCCTTATCTGGAGTTGTGTGGTGGCCACCATGGATAACTTCCTGCGGCCGATATTTATTCGCATGGGGGCCGATCTGCCGGTGTTGCTGGTACTGTGCGGCGTTATCGGCGGGTTGTTGGGTTTCGGCATGATAGGCCTGTTTATCGGTCCGGTGGTATTGGCGGTGTCCTATCGTCTGATATTCGCCTGGGTACACGAAGCGCCGCCCCCTGGCGAACTCCATCATCCTGAGATACGCCTGCGGGAACTTCCTTGAGAAAAATTCCCGTCCTGCCTCAGGTTGCCTGTTTGTTGGCGGTGCCGATTGTGCGCCGCCGTGTTGTCACCTGGATTATTAAGGGCCTATTGTCCTTTTAATTTTTAAGGTTTATTACTTTATATTTGTCGCGTTCAGGCAAGATCAATTTCAGCCGATAATCTCAATCGTCTTCATCGAGTAGAAAATAAATCGGGAGATTATATGCAAAGGTGAATTATTTTCAATGGACATGAATAAACATCCCGGAAGTTATTAGGATGATTCTTAATGACTCCGTCGTGGGTAATAAATATTATAATCTAAGCAATTAACTCAACTCCATGATTTTTCATCACGGTTTCCCCTGAGTTAAACGAATTGCTGTGTGTAGTCTTTGCCCGTCAGACAGGATGGGCTTTTTTTTTTGCCCGTCTTCCTGCCTTAACTCTCGGTTATATTCTTAAGCGCCTCTGTGTCGGCGACGTTCATTCATCTTCTATGCGCCTGGGGAGCATTTACCTACCGCCGCGATGCCACGCGAAGTATTTTGCCTATAGACGCGTTAACCTTAACGTTGCCGCGGGCGGAATGCACTCGCTTAACGGGCCACGGCGCCGAGTATCATCCGGTGGACGATGAGCGACATTCCGTCCACCGTCCCCGGAAGCGGAACTGAATTCCCGTTAATGAAGCTCCGCCAGGCTGAGCCAGGTTTTTACCACGGTATCCGGATTCAAGGATAAGCTGTCGATACCCTGCTGCATCAGCCAGGCGGCGAAATCCTCATGGTCCGACGGTCCCTGACCGCAGATGCCCACATACTTTCCCTGCTTCTTGGCGGCGGAAATCGCCATGGACAACAACGCCTTAACCGCTTCATTACGCTCATCGAACAACGCCGATACCAACCCGGAATCCCGATCCAGCCCCAGGGCCAGCTGGGTCATGTCATTGGATCCGATGGAAAAACCGTCGAAGTACGCCAGAAATTGCTCCGCCAGCAGCGCATTGGAGGGGATTTCGCACATCATGATGACCTTAAGGCCATTTTCGCCGCGCTTGAGACCCTGCCGAGCCAGTTCATCCACCACCGCCGCGGCCTGTTCCACCGTACGCACAAAGGGGATCATGATTTCCACATTGCAAAGCCCCATGTCATTACGCACCCGTTTGATGGCATCGCATTCCAACGCGAAACAGTCACGGAAGCTGTCGGCAATATAGCGCCCGGCGCCGCGAAAACCCAACATGGGATTTTCTTCCGAAGGCTCATAGCGGTCGCCGCCCAGCAAATTGGCATATTCATTGGATTTGAAATCCGACAGCCGCACTATCACGCGTTTCGGCCAGAAAGCGGCGGCCAGTGTCGCAACCCCTTCGGTCAGGCGGGCGATGTAGTATTCCTTGGGAGAGGAATACCCATGGATCATACGGTTGATTTCCTCTCGCAGTTGCGACGGCTGCTGGTCGAATTCCAGCAAGGCGCGGGGATGGACGCCTATCATGCGATTGATGATGAATTCCAGGCGCGCCAGACCCACCCCGTCATTGGGCAGGCAGGCGAAATCGAAGGCCCGATCGGGATTCCCCACATTCATCATGACCTTGAGCGGCAGTGAGGGCATTTTGTCAATGGCGGAACTGTTTACCGCAAAGTCCAGCAATTCTTGATACACATAGCCGGTATCGCCTTCCGCGCAGGATACCGTCACATTCTGTCCTTCCTTGATGCGCTCGGTGGCGTCGCCGCATCCCACCACCGCCGGAATGCCCAGTTCCCGGGCAATGATGGCGGCATGGCAAGTCCGCCCGCCGCGGTTGGTTACAATGGCCGCGGCTTTTTTCATGATAGGCTCCCAATCAGGGTCGGTCATATCGGTGACCAATACGTCGCCGGCCTCGACTTTGTTCATTTCGTTAAGGTTTTGGATAACCTTGACCGTCCCCGCCCCGATGCGATGACCGATGGCCCGGCCCTCTATTAGCACCTCGCCGCGGGATTTGAGCTGGTACCGCTCCATCACCTGACCGCGGGACCGCACCGTCTCCGGCCGGGCCTGAACAATATAAAGCCGCCCGGTATGCCCATCCTTGGCCCACTCGATATCCATCGGCCGACCATAGTGTCGTTCGATAAGCAGCGCCTGGCGCGCCAGCTCCTCCACCTCTTGATCGCTAAGTGAAAACCGGTCCCGCTCGCTTTCCGGCACATCTTCAATTTGCACTTGCTTGCCATGTTCCTGGCTGCCGGCATAGACCATGCGTATTTTCTTGGAGCCGATATTGCGCCGGACTATGGCCGGCCGCCCAGCATGCAGGGTGGGTTTGTGAACGTAGAATTCGTCGGGATTCACCGCGCCCTGCACTACCATTTCGCCCAGACCGTAGGCGGCGGTGATAAAGACCACCTGATCGAATCCCGATTCGGTATCAAGGGTGAACATGACGCCCGACGCCGCCTTATCCGAGCGAACCATCCGCTGTACGCCGGCGGACAACGCCACGCCGCGATGATCATAGCCCTGGTGAACACGATAGGAAATGGCCCGATCATTGAACAGCGAGGCGAACACATGTTTGATGGCGGTCATCACCGCATCAATGCCCTGCACGTTTAGGAACGTCTCCTGCTGGCCGGCAAACGATGCGTCGGGCATATCCTCCGCGGTAGCGGAGGAACGTACCGCAAACGACGCCTCGCTGTCGTCAGCCGACAGGCGCTGGTAAGCCGCGGTGATTGCCCCCTGCAAGTCGGGCTGAAACGGCGTATCAATGATCCACTGCCTGATTTGATTGCCGGCCCGGGATAATTCGCCGATATCATCGATGTCAATATCGTCAAGCAGATCATAAATCCGCTGATTGATACCGCTCTGATTCAAAAATTCATTAAAGGCGCCCGCGGTGGTGGCGAACCCGTTGGGTACCGACACGCCCAGCTCCGATAAATGCGTTATCATTTCCCCAAGAGAGGCATTTTTACCCCCAACCCGGTCTACATCCTGCATCCCTAGCTGGTTGTACCATAATACGCTACTGCAATCATTGTCAGGTTTAGACATCTGGGTCATCCTTTTACTTATAATGAATGAAACAGTCTGGACGGAATGAATCATTTTTGAGCGTAGCATAAAGTCCCGCCGGCAGAATCCATGTGAATCGAGCCAGCTTGAAAATTAAGAGTTTGTCGTATGCAAACCGGGAGAAAAACATGGAAAGAAGTGTATTTTTCATCTCAGACGGCACGGCAATTACGGCCGAAGTGGTGGGCCATGCGGTGTTATCGCAATTCCCGGTGGCTACGACCGGCTATACGCTGCCATTTGTGGAAAATGAAACCCGCGCCATCGCCGTTTGCGAGCAAATCAATGCGCTCTATAAGCAAAGCGGCGTCCGTCCCCTGGTGTTTTATTCAATCGTGTCGCCGCTTATTCGCGGCATTATCGAATCCAGCGACGGTTTTTGCCAGAACGTGGTCCAGGCGTTGGTGGCGCCGCTGCAACGGGAGTTGGGCATGGCGCCCGATCCGGTGGCCCATCGTACCCATGGATTGACCGCCACCAACCTGACCAAATACGATGCCCGCATCGCGGCTATTGATTATACTCTTGCCCATGATGACGGTATCACCTTGCGTAATCTCGATCAGGCGCAGATCATTTTGCTGGGCGTATCCCGCTGCGGAAAAACGCCCACCAGTATCTATCTGGCCATGCAGTACGGTATTCGCGCCGCCAATTATCCCTTTATCGCCGACGATATGGAAAATCTGCGTTTACCCGCGGCATTAAAGCCATTTCATGATAAATTGTTTGGATTGACCATCGCGCCGGAACGGCTGGCCGCCATCCGGGACGAACGGCTGAACAACAGCCAGTATGCGTCCCTGCGCCAATGCCGGTTCGAAGTTGGCGAAGTGGAGCTGTTGTTTCGCAATAATCAGATTCCTTATCTGGATTCCACCAATCATTCCGTGGAAGAGCTCGCCACGAAGATAATGGATTTGCTGGGTATGAGCCGGCGCATGTATTAATCCGCTGGTTATTATTCTGGTTGAATTCACCTGGTTTTGGTTTATTGTGATCGGCATCACTTCCCGGCGCCACAACCGTCGCGAAGAAGCCCTTTTTGCCAGAGATACACATGTTGAAAACAGATGAATTACGCACCAGGCGTATCGGCCGTCTGGTCGAACCCGCGACCCTGGCCGCCAGGCTGCCGCTCGGGCCCGACGTGGCCGATAACGTCACCGCCGCCCGACACCGTATCGAAAAGATTTTGCATGGTCAGGATCCCCGCCTATTGGTGGTTATCGGCCCCTGCTCCATTCACAACATCGACAGCGCCATCGATTATGCCAGGCAACTGAACGACTTGCGGATACGATATCGCGACCGGTTGGAAATCGTCATGCGCACCTATTTTGAAAAACCCCGCACCGTGATTGGCTGGAAAGGCCTTATCGCCGATCCGGACCTTGACGGCAGCTATCAGGTTAACGAGGGATTGGCGCTGGCGAGACGATTACTGCTGGCCGTAAATGAACTCGGTTTGCCTACCGCCACGGAATTCCTGGATATGGTGATAGGCCAATATATCGCTGATTTGATCAGTTGGGGCGCCATTGGCGCCAGAACCACCGAAAGCCAGATCCATCGGGAGATGGCCTCGGCATTGTCATGCCCGGTGGGTTTCAAGAACGGCACTGACGGCAATACGCAAATCGCCATTGACGCCATCCGCGCCGCCCGCGCGTCCCATCTGTTTCTCTCGCCGGATAAAGAGGGCCAGATGACCGTCTATCAGACGCAGGGCAATCCTTATGGCCATATTATCCTGCGCGGCGGCAAAGTCCCCAACTACCACGCGCAAGACATTTCCCAGGCCTGCGCCCACTTGCATGAATACCATCTGCCGGAACACCTGGTGGTGGATTTCAGTCACGGCAATAGCCAGAAACAATTCCAGCGGCAGTTGGCCGTGGCCGATGATGTCTGTGGGCAACTTCGCGAAGGTTCCCGCCGCGTGGTCGGCGTCATGGCTGAAAGCTATCTGTTGGAAGGCAGTCAGAAACTGATCCCCGGACAGGCCCTCGCCTACGGGCAATCCATTACCGATGGTTGCCTGGGCTGGCAGGATAGCGAACGATTGCTCGCCATGCTGGCGCAAGCGGTGGAGTGCCGCTTTTAATCCACGACGCTCCGCGCCCCGTTCCGTCCTGCACAGGGGCGCGGCTTAGCTGGAACACGACACGCAGACCGGATCGCTGCCGGCGGGGGGCGCGGCCGCCAAATCCTCCAACGCCGGATTGTCGTCATAAGGATGGCGCAACGCCTGATGTAGCCGGTCGAGCAGGGTCACATCATTTTGTTCGGCGCCGGCAATGGCCTGTTGCGCCAAATGATTACGCAACACGATACGGGGGTTTTTCGCCCGCATATCACGCCGTCGTCCGGCGTCGTCCATGTCTTCCTGCCGCAATCGTTGACGATACACCGCAAACCACTGGTCGAATCCGGCCAGATCCCGGATTTCATCGCGCAATGGCGTTGCGGCGCTGTGGGTTTCCGTTTCGCCGAGCAACCGAAAGGTCCGGGTGTAATCAGCGCCTTCCGCGGCCATCAGTCGCAGCAAACCGGTGAGAATACTATTGTCTTGCTTGTCGCGCGTGGCGAATCCCAGTTTGGCGCGCATCTCTTCGCCATAGGCCGCCATCAGCGCCGGCTCATAGCGCGTCAACGCCTGTTCAAGGGCATGGGTCGGCATCAAATCGCTGAGGGACTGGGCCAAACGGTGCAGATTCCACAGCGCCACCGCCGGCTGATTCTCAAAGGCATAGCGGCCGCGATAGTCTGAGTGATTGCAAATGAAACCCGGTTGATAGCCATCCATAAAACCATAGGGGCCGTAATCGATGGTCATCCCGAGAATGGACATGTTATCGGTATTCATCACGCCATGGGCGAAACCCACCGCCTGCCAGCGGGCGATAAGCCGCGCGGTGCGCTCCACCACCTCCGTCAGCCATAGGCGATAACGTTCCGGGTGGGACGCCAGCGACGGCCAATGGCGTTCAATGACATATTCCGCCAGTTGCCGGACCTTTTCCGGTTCGCGGCGATAATAGAAATGCTCGAAATGTCCAAAACGCACATGGCTTTCCGCAATTCGCAGCATCATGGCCCCGGTTTCGACGTGTTCCCGCCAAACCGGTTCGTCGCTGGCGACGACGGTCAGCGCGCGGGTAGTGAACAGGCCGAGATGATGCAGGGCTTCGGAAGCCAGGAATTCGCGGATCACCGAGCGCAGAACCGCCCTGCCATCGCCCATACGCGAATAAGGCGTCAACCCGGCGCCTTTGAGATGCCAGTCCACTGCGCGGCCGTCCGCCAGCCGCTGTTCGCCAAGCAAAATACCCCGGCCATCGCCCAATTGGCCGGCCCAAACGCCGAATTGATGGCCGCTATAGACCTGGGCCAGCGGCTGCATCCCGGGCAACAGGGTTTCTCCGCCCCAGACGGCATGGTTTCGGGCCGAGAATAGGCCGTCATCCAGGCCCAGTTGCCGGGCCAGATCCGCGTTGTGGTACAAGAGACGCGCGCCGCGCAGCGGCGTGGGGTCCAGCGCGGTAAAAAAACCAGGCAAGCGTCGGTAATAACTGTTGTCGAATTGCGGTCTGTCAGCCATGGCGCCTCCTAGATACAGTGTAGCGGTTGGGGGATAGGACAAAAGAACTGTCGGCCTATTTCAGCGAAAGGCGGCCGGCGCAACCTGCCGAAATCATCTTAGATACGCCGCGCCTGCCAGTAGGTTTTGCTCCAGTAGACATTGTTCAGCGAGGAACGAACGACGCCCTGACGGGTGGAGGCATGGATAAACTTATCGCCGGTATCATAAATGCCCACATGCAACCCATTGTCGCCGCTACCGGTTTTGAAGAACACCAAATCCCCCGGCAGCAAGTCGCCGCGAGAGACCCGGCTACCGACCCCGGTTTGCGCCTCGGTGGTCCGGGGCAGCAGAATATTGAACCGATCCCGGAAGGTGCGGTAGACAAATCCCGAACAGTCCACGCCCCTGCGGTCAAGGCCGCCATAGCGGTATGGCACGCCGTACCATTGCCGCAGTTGGTCGTTAAGCTGGGCTACCACCTGGATGGAATCGGCCAGCCGGGGATCGGGCGGCGGGGCATGATGGCTGCATCCGGTCAGTAACAGACTCAGCACAATTAACCACCAGGATATCCGTTTCATCTTTGACTCTTCGGGGAAAGCCGTCCCTATCGGACTGCCGGTTATTCACACCGCGTTAGCGGCCATTGTCATGGTGCCGGACGCCGTTAGCCAAGGCGTATCCCCTGCCGACGTCCAAGCGAAATCCACACCGAAAACCGCCGATAACAGCGCCGGCTGCATCACACGCCGGGCGGATCCCGCCGCCGCAAGCCGACCGGCGGACAGCAACCAGACGTCGTCGGCGTGCCGTAAGGTATGGTTAAGGTCATGGCCGCAAACCATCACCGCCAGTCCGGCGGCGATCACCTCGGCCAGCAGCGCGTCCAGCGCGACACGCTGGGCGATATCCAGACTGGCGGCGGGCTCATCCAACAGCAGCATAACCGCTTGGGGATTAATGGCCGGCCAGACCTGCAAAAGCGACGCCGCCAGACGGACGCGCTGCCATTCACCGCCGGATAGCCGGTTCAGCGGACGATGCAGTTTGTCAGACAGCGATAAGGCATCGGTCAGATAGTTCATGGCGCGATCAATGGCCGCCCCGTCAACGCCGGTCGGTTGGTGCAGCGCCATATACTGGAACACCGGCATGATCCCCGGCGGCAGGGCCTGTTGCGCAAGATAGGCGCGGTGGGCCGCCAGCGCCTCGCCGCGCCATTGCCCAAGGAGCCGTCCTTTGAACAGGATGTCCCCTTCTGCCGCCTGTAATCCCGCAACCGCGGCCAACAGCGTACTCTTGCCGGCCCCGTTGGGCCCGACAAGATGGATAAGCCGGCCGGCGACGATATCGGCGGTCAGCGGCAATAAACGGCGCGGCACCGCGACATTTCGCAATTCCACCAACCGATCATGGCTCATCGTTTTACCCCGGCGTTCATCAGCCGGCCCCCGCCGACCGCATGACGTGGCTTATTCCGCCAAGGCCACGCTGATGGCGTTAACAATAATCGGGTCATCCGGCCGCATATCCGGCGCGAAACGCTGTACCACCCGACCATCCCGTCCAACCAGGAACTTTTCAAAATTCCATAGGATATCGTGCGGGTGCTTGGGCGCCCGGCCTTTACTGGCCAGACGCTCGTAGAAACCGCTGCCCTGGGGGATGACGGCTTCGGGTTGCGCGGCGATCAACGCCTGGTACAACGGATGGCGCTGGTCGCCATTCACCTCTATTTTACTGAACATGGGAAATTCAACGCCGAAGGTCCCGCGGCAAAACGCCAGGATGTCTTCGTTGCTGCCGGGTTCCTGTCCGGCGAATTCATTGGAAGGGAATCCCAGCACTTCGAATCCCTGGGCGTGTTTTTCCCGGTACAGGCTTTCCAGCGCCTCATATTGGTCGGTCAGACCGCATTTCGAGGCGACGTTCACGATAAGCAATACCGAGCCCTTGAAATTCTCCAACGTAATGGTTTCACCGGTAATGGTCTTCAATGGCAAGGAATACAAGTTGTCATTCATTTGAGCGCCCTCCAGGTGTCGCTGCGTCAAGCGGATTAACAAACAGGCCCTAACGGGATAGGCTCTGAGCCACAAGCTTAGCCTTTTATCTTGATTAATAGCCAGATAAATATTGGCGAACCCAGGGTTGCGGTTACGACGCCGATGGGCAATTCAGCCGCGTTCAAGGTGGTGCGGGCTATGGCGTCCGCCAACAACAACACGCCCGCGCCGGCCAGGGCAGAGCCCGGCAGCAAACGGCGATGGTCGGTCAATCCCGTCAGTCGCAGGATATGGGGAACCACCAGACCGATAAAACCGATAACACCCGCCAGCGCCACACTGATCCCCACCAGCCAGCCAAACACCAGCACAAACAGGTTGCGCCGGATAAAGACCGACACCCCCAATTGCCGGGCCGGCAGTTCCCCCAACGCCAGTAAATTCATGCTGCGCCCTTGCAGGGAAAGCCAAACGATCGCCGGCGCCAGGGAAATCATCAGCCAATCGTCGCGCCAGTCCACACCGCCGAATCCGCCCATCATCCAATAGATTAACTGCCGCAAATCCAGGCTGGTGCTGAAATACACCGCCCAGGTCATGATAGCGCTACACAAAATACCCAGCGCCACCCCCACCAGCAACAAACGGGCATTGGACGTATTACGCCGGGCGAATACCAGCAGGATGGCCGTAACTACCAGGGCGCCGCCCACGGCGCATAATCCCAGGCCCCATATCGGCAACCCATCGCCGCCGACCACCACCGCCAGCGTCAGTGCCACGCCCGCGCCGTTGGATATGCCGAGCAAACCGGGTTCGGCCAGGGGGTTTTCGAAGATGTTTTGCATCGCCGCGCCCGCCTGCGCCAGCGCCGCGCCGACCGCCATCACCGCCAGTGCGCGGGGAAGCCGTAATTGCCAGACAAATATGTCGGCGGCCTGGCTGAACCAGCGGGTCGGCCAAAACCAGGTATCTCCAGCGCAGAGACTGATAATGAAAGCCAAAAGCAAAAACAGGCACAACCAGGCCATCCTGGTCCTGTCTCGTTGCCATTGCCGGCGTTGTAATTCGCTAAGAAGTGGATTGCTTGCCGACATTGTCCTTGTTCCGTCAACAAAAGCGTTTGGGGAAACCCTATCCTACCGGGATTGCTCTTGAAGCAACAGACTGGCGCGGCGACAACGGCCGCGCCAGTCATTATCAGTTCGGTCGCGGATGCGTGCCGGGCGGCGGCAACCTGACGCCGCCATGATGCTGTTCGCCGCCGGAGGGCCGTTCGCCGCCATGATGCTGTTCGACGCCATGATGCTGTTCGCCGCCATGATGCTGTTCGACGTCATGATGCTGTTCGACGCCATGTTGTTCCTGTTGTCCGCCCGATGGATATGAGCGATTTTCATGGGAAGGCGTCTTATCCGCCGGATGGTCGCCGGCGCCGTCATGCTGGCCGCCGTTATGGAACGGGCTGCCGCCGGTGCTCAAATGCTGGCCGCCACTGGGCGCCGGACCGCCGCCGACATGCTGGCCGCCATTATGGAACGGGCTGCCGCCTGTGCTTAAATGCTGGCCGCCACTGGACGCCGGACCGCCGCCATGAAACGGGTTGCCGACGGGAGGGTGCCCGCCGGCGCCGGGAGGCGGATTGCCAATGGCGGGGCGGCCGCCGGTACGTTGGTATGGCGGTCGTCTGCCGCTATGATAAGGCGGGTAGTCCCTGTCGTAATCGGGGGGACGATGTGGCGACCAATGCCCGTGATCCCAATAGCGGCCACGATTATCCATCATGCCTTCCGGCAAAAAGGGCAACCATTGCCAGCCGCTCCAGAACCAGCCAAATTCGTTGCGCTCGCCAAAATCATTATCCTGATGGTCGGCCCACCATTGGGGGGAACGCCATTCATACCCATCCCAATACCAGCCCTGTTCATTGCGCTCGCCGAAATCATTTCCCTGATGTTCGTCCCACCACTGCTCGGTACGCCATTGAAAACCATCCCAATACCAACCGCGCTCATTCCGTTCGCCGATGTGACGATCGATATGATCGTACCACCATTGCGGCGAGCGCCAGACATCGCCATCCCAAAAATAACCCCGCTGATCCTGTGCGCCGATACGGACCAGCACGCCAGGAGCGACATAAGCGACCGGCACATCATCCGCCGTCGCCACACCGCAAGCCAGTACAGCCGCAATAAACACACCGATCTGTTTGTTCATACATGTTCCCGGTTGAGCCATTTTATCCGTCTTGCGGCACTCTGCGCCCAGACATTACTGGGTATAGCAACCGCAGGTCGCCGCCCCTATCGGATAAATACGGTTTACGGAAGTCTAACGAAATACCGATAATTTCTTTACAATGATATGCGCAAAAAAAGCAGCGGAGAGGGGCTGGCGGAAATTTAACCAAAATGCCGGCAAGCCAGATAGAATCAAGCATTCAGAGCAATGGCGGCGCCGGTGGATAACCGGCGCCTCCCTGCGACAGATGGCCGTGACAATGCCGCCTCACTCCTTAGGCGAGGCATTCTCCACACGGCTCTTTAGCTTCTGACCCGGACGGAAAGTCACAACCCGACGAGCGGTAATGGGAATATCTTCTCCGGTTTTGGGGTTACGACCCGGCCGTTGATTTTTGTCGCGCAAATCGAAATTACCGAACCCCGATAATTTCACCTGCTCGCCATTTTCCAGCGCGCGCCGGACTTCCTCAAAAAACAGTTCCACAATCTCTTTGGCATCCCGTTTGCTCAGCCCGAGCTTTTCAAACAGGTATTCTGACATTTCAGCTTTAGTAAGCGCCATAGGTTCAATCCCTCAAGGATGCTTGGAATCGCTGTTTTAATGCCGCCACACATCGATCAACGGTGGAAGCAATAGCCTCTTCTTCCAGTGTACAAGCGGTATCCTGTAATATTAGGCTGATAGCCAGACTCTTGAAACCTTCCGCTACGCCCTTCCCCCGGTACACATCAAACAAGTTTACGCCAACTACCTGATTTGCGCCAACTTTCTTGCACTCTGCAATAATATCTGCTGCCGGGACATTTTCGGCGACCACGACGGCGATATCGCGGCGGTTCGCCGGGAAGCGAGAAATGTCAAAAGCTTCAGGCACTTTACGCTCTGAAATCTTATCCCAGAGTAGTTCAAAGACGACGGTTCGGCCATTTAAATCCAGTTTGACTTCCAATTCCGGATGTATAACGCCAATAAATCCAATACGTTCCCCGTTCAGATACAATGCCGCACTCTGCCCTGGGTGTAAAGCCGGATTACTCTCACTTCGAAACTCAATATCGGCAAGTTTGCCGGTAAGTTCAAGTATTGCCTCAAGATCGCCTTTCAGATCGAAGAAATCCACCGACTGGCGCGGCAAATCCCAATGTTCGTCATAACGCGGCCCGGTGATCACGCCGGCCAGCATAAGATCCTGTCTAATTCCCAGGTCCGCTGCATTATCAGGAACAAAGCGCAATCCGCTTTCAAAAAGCCGAATACGGTTCTGCTGACGATTCTGATTATAAACCACCGCCGTCAATAAACCCGTCCATAATGATAACCGCATGGCGGACATCTCGGCGGAAATGGGACTGGGCAGCATCAACGGCGCCTGGTCGGGATGCAGTAAACATTGTACATTCGGATCAACGAAACTGTAGGTGATGGCTTCCTGATAGCCGTAGTCCACCAACAGGGTCTTGACCCGGTTTAGGGGAAGTGCGGCTTCCCGATGGCGAGTCATCCGCAAATCGGCGCGAATCGGCGCATTGGGTATGGCGTTGTAACCGTAAAGCCGCGCCACCTCCTCCACCAGATCTTCCTCCAGCGCCATGTCAAAACGCCAAGTGGGCGCCACCGCTTGCCAACTGCCGGCGCCGACGGTCACATCGCATCCCAGCCGGGTCAGGATATCGGTCACATCCGCATCCGGCACCGGATAACCTATCAGGCGATCGAGCTTTTCACGTCTTAGCGTCATCGTCGCGCGGGTCGGCAATGCCTCTCTCGCGGTGACATCAACCACCGGTCCGGGCCGACCGCCGCAAAGACCGATGAGTAACGCGGTGGCCCGCTCCATGGCGCGGTATTGCAGCGCCGGGTCAACGCCGCGCTCGTATCGGTGCGATGCATCAGTGTGCAAGCCGTAACGGCGCGCGCGACCGGTAATGGCCAGCGGATTAAAATAGGCGCATTCCAGCACCACGTCGCGGGTTTTGTCGCCAATACCGGAATATTTGCCGCCGAATATGCCAGCAATCGCCAGTGCCTTGGCATGATCGGCTATCACCAGGGTATCCGGGGACAACGTCGCTTCGCTGCCGTCCAGTAGCGTCAATACTTCGCCCTCGCGCGCCAGGCGGACCACAATGCCTCCGTCGATACGGCTCAAATCGAAGGCATGCATGGGTTGCCCCAGTTCAAGCAGAACGTAATTGGTGACATCCACCACCACATCCACCGAACGAATGCCGCAACGGCGCAATTTTTCTTTCATCCATAACGGCGTCGCCGCCGTCACATCCAAATCCTTGACCACCCGGCCGAGATATCGCGGGCACGCCTCGGGCGCATCGACGCGGATAGCGACGGTATCATCAATTACGGCCCGCACCGGTTCGATAAGCGGAGCATTGAGCGGCAGGCGGTTGACGGCCGCGACATCGCGGGCGATGCCCAGGAGCCCCAGGCAGTCGGCCCGGTTAGGCGTGACGCTGATGTCAATGGTGTGATCGTCGAGTTCGAGATAATCGCGAATATCGGCGCCCATGGGCGCATCGGCGGGCAATTCAATGATACCGGAATGATCCTCGGACATGCCCAGCTCACGAAACGAGCATAGCATCCCCTGCGAAGGTTCGCCCCGCAGTTTGGCCGCCTTGATTTTTATGTTCCCCGGCAAAACGGCGCCGATGGTCGCCACCGCCACCCGCAATCCCTCGCGACAATTGGGCGCGCCACACACAATATCCAGCGGCGTTTCGCCGCCGATGTCGACTTGGGTCACCCGCAGTTTATCGGCATTGGGATGCTGCCGGCAGGCGATGACCTGACCAACCACCACGCCGCTGAACACACCGGCCACCGCGTCCATGCCGTCCACTTCCAAACCGGCCATGGTGATCTGCTCGGCCAGCGCGTCGCTATCAATAGCGGGATTCACCCATTCACGCAGCCAACGTTCACTGAACTTCATGTGTTATCCCGCCTTTATTTGAATTGTTTGAGGAAACGTAAATCATTTTCAAAAAATGCCCGCAAATCCGTGACACCGTAACGTAACAGGGTAAATCGTTCCATCCCCATGCCAAACGCAAAGCCGGAGTATTTTTCCGGATCGATACCGACGTTGCGCAAGACATTGGGATGAACCATACCGCACCCCAATACCTCCAACCATTTGCCGTTCTTACCCATCACATCCACTTCCGCCGAGGGTTCGGTAAACGGAAAGTAGGAAGGACGAAAACGTACCTGCAAATCTTCCTCAAAAAAATTGAGCAGGAAATCATGCAGCGTGCCTTTCAGATTGGTAAAGCTGATATCGGTATCGACAATCAGCCCCTCCATCTGGTGGAACATCGGCGTATGGGTTTGGTCGTAGTCATTGCGGTATACCCGTCCCGGCGCGATGATGCGGATCGGCGGTTGCTGGTTTTGCATGGTGCGGATCTGTACGCCGGACGTCTGGGTTCGCAGCAGGCGGGTGGCGTCGAACCAAAATGTATCGTGATCGGCGCGGGCCGGATGATGTGGAGGAATATTCAGGGCGTCGAAATTATGATAATCGTCTTCGATTTCCGGACCGGTAGCCACCGAAAACCCCAACTCGCCAAAAAAAGTTTCTATACGGGCAATGGTTCGGGAGACCGGATGCAGACCACCGTTTTCCCTACGCCGTCCGGGCAGGGAAACATCCACCTTTTCCCCGGATAGCCGGGCGGACAACGCCAATGACGCCAGATTCTCCTTGCGGTCATTCAGTGCTTGCTGCACATCCTGCTTGGCCTGGTTAATTACCGCGCCGGCCGCGGGACGATCTTGTGCCGGCAAATCGCGAAGGTTCGCCATTTGTTGGGTAAGATGACCTTTTTTTCCTAGATATTCAACGCGGATGCTATCGAGCGCGTTCATATCCTGGGCTTGTGCTATGGCTGCCTTGGCTTGCGCAACCAACTCTGCGAGATGTGGCATTACGTTCCTCTTCTTCCGGCCTCTGTTGGCTTGATCGTAGGTGGCGAGTATCGGCTCGGCCGACTGTTTGCCCGTCCGGGCTGACCGCGAGCAAAAAAAAACCTCCGCATCGGGAGGCTTCAGCGCTGTTTTTCGTTTCTTCTCTTACGCGCAAGCCCCCATGCTTCAGGTGCTAAAGTAAAAAAAGAAACGGAAAATAGCAGCATTCATGCTTGCATTACCTTGTTTGTCGTCCTGCCGGCACATGGCGTTGTTTTCGGCTAGTGTAAAGATAAACCCTTAATAAGAAAAGAGGGAGACCCGCTCCCTCTTTCAAATAGTTTATGCCAGCGCACTTTTCGCTTTTTCAGCCAGGGCGGTGAAGGCCGCCTTGTCGAATACAGCGATATCAGCCAGGATCTTACGGTCGATTTCAATGGAGGCCTTTTTCAGCCCATTGATGAACCGGCTGTAGGAAATACCGTTCTGACGGGCCGCCGCGTTGATACGCGCGATCCACAACTGACGGAACTGGCGCTTCTTCTGGCGGCGATCGCGGTAGGCATACTGCCCGGCTTTGATAACCGCCTGGAAGGCGACACGATAAACACGCGAACGGGCTCCATAGTAGCCTTTCGCTTTTTTCAGTACTTTCTTGTGACGTGCACGTGCGGTCACACCACGTTTAACGCGAGCCATATGCTCTCCTAAGTCTTATTCTGTAAACCGGTGAAGTGACAATCAAGCGTACGGCAGGCACGCGACGACCAGACCCAGATCTCCTTTGGAAACCAGGGATTTCGGACGCAGGTGACGTTTACGCTTGGTGGCTTTTTTGGTCAGAATATGACGCAGGTTCGCATGCTTACGCTTGAAGCCGCCGGAGGCGGTTTTTTTGAAGCGTTTGGCTGCGCCGCGTACTGTCTTGATTTTAGGCATGAATCTACTCTCTACTGCGCATTGTTGATAATATGAAACAATAAGGCGAAGCCGGCGTACCCTGAACCCTTGCCCGCGGGGACGCCGTCTTGCTTGTGGGCCTTACTGCTTCTTCTTGGGGGCGAGCACCATGATCATCTGGCGTCCTTCGATTTTCGTCGGAAAGGACTCCACGACCGCCAATTCGCTCAAATCGTCGCGAACGCGATTAAGCACTTCAACGCCAATTTGCTGGTGCGCCATTTCACGTCCGCGAAAACGCAGCGTGATCTTGGCCTTATCGCCGTCTTCCAGAAAACGAACCAGGTTGCGTAGTTTTACCTGATAGTCGCCTTCATCGGTACCAGGCCGGAATTTGATTTCCTTGACCTGAATAACTTTTTGTTTCTTTTTCTGCTCTTTGGTGGATTTGCTCTTCTCGTAGAGGAACTTGCCGTAATCCATGATACGGCAAACCGGCGGCTCGGCATTCGGGCTGATTTCAACTAAATCCACACCCGCTTCCTCGGCTCTTTCAAGCGCTTCATTGAGACTGACAATCCCAATCTGCTCGCCGTCGATACCCGCCAGGCGAACTTCTGCGGCGCGTATTTCCCGGTTGATACGATTAGGACGCGCCGGTTGAACTCGTTTTCCGCCTTTAATACTTTATTCCTCCAGTTGATGAAGATTTCGGCTGCGAATCTCTTGCCGCAGCTTCTCGATAATCTCGCTTACGCCGATACTGCCCAGATCTTTACCGCGACGCGTGCGCACGGCAACTTGGTCCGCTTCCATTTCTTTATCACCGCAGACCAGCATATAAGGCACCCGACGTAAAGTATGCTCGCGGATTTTAAAGCCTATTTTCTCATTTCTCAAGTCCGCTTTTACGCGAATTCCGGCAGCGGATAATTTTTCCGTCACTTTTGCGACGTAATCTGACTGGTTATCGGTGATATTCATCACCACAACCTGGGTAGGAGCCAGCCATGTGGGGTAGAAACCCGCGTATTCCTCGGTCAGGATGCCGATAAAACGTTCCATGGAACCTAGGATGGCACGATGGATCATCACCGGCACCAAACGCTCATTATTTTCACCGATATAAGAAGCATTTAAACGACCGGGCAATGAAAAGTCCAATTGCACCGTACCACATTGCCAAGCACGATCCAGGCAATCCAGCAAGGTAAATTCGATTTTAGGACCATAAAACGCCCCTTCACCCGGCTGGAATTCAAAGGCAATGCCGTTTTCCGTCAATGCCGCAGCCAGGTCCTGCTCCGCCCGATCCCATATTTCATTGCTGCCGATACGTTTTTCCGGACGAGTGGACAGTTTGACCAGGATTTTTTCAAAACCAAACGTGCTGTATATATCATACACCATTTTGATGCAATTGTTGACCTCATCGCGCACCTGGTCCTCGGTACAAAAAATATGCGCGTCGTCCTGGGTGAACCCCCGCACCCGCATCAGTCCATGCAGCGAACCTGAGGGCTCATTGCGATGGCAACTGCCGAACTCGGCCATGCGCAACGGCAAATCCCGGTAGGATTTCAGGCCTTGGTTGAAAATTTGCACGTGTCCGGGACAGTTCATCGGTTTGATGCAATATTCGCGATTTTCCGACGAGGTGGTAAACATGTGTTCGGCATAGTTTTCCCAGTGACCGGTCCTTTCCCAGAGCACCCGGTCCATCATGAAGGGGCCTTTGACTTCCTGATACTGGTACTCTTTAAGTTTCATCCGCACAAAGGCTTCCAGCTCGCGAAACACGATCCAGCCGTCATTGTGCCAGAATACCATGCCAGGCGCCTCTTCCTGCATGTGGTAAAGATCGAGTTGCTTACCAATCTTGCGGTGATCGCGCTTGGCGGCCTCCTCCAGGTGCTGGAGGTAGGTGGCGAGCTGCTTTTTGTCTCCCCAGGCCGTGCCGTAAATACGCTGCAGCATCTTGTTTTTGCTGTCGCCACGCCAGTAAGCGCCGGAAATCTTCTGTAATTTGAAGAAATGGCAAAAACGCATATTCGGCACATGCGGGCCGCGGCACATGTCGATATATTCCTGGTGATGATACAGTCCCGGACGATCGTCATGGCTGATATTTTCGTCGAGGATCGCCACCTTGTAGGTTTCGCCACGGGCGACAAAGACCTCCCGCGCTTGCTGCCAACTGACTTTTTCTTTAATAACGTCGTAGTCTTGTTCGGCCAGCTCATGCATCCGCTTTTCCAGCAGATCGATATCTTCCTGCGTCAGGGTGCGATCCAAATCGACGTCGTAGTAAAAACCTTTATCGATTACCGGACCGATCGCCATTTTGGTATCGGGCCAAAGCTGTTTGATGGCATGCCCCAGCAAGTGCGCGCAGGAATGGCGGATGATCTCCAGTCCGGCTTCATCCTTGGCGGTGATAATGGCAAGTTGCGCATCCTCGGTAATCATATCGACGGCATCCACCAGTTCGCCGTTGACTCGTCCGGCAATGCAGGCCTTGGCCAGGCCCGGGCCGATATCGCGGGCGACGTCGAGAGGGGATACGGGGTGCCCGTAAGGACGCTGACTTCCGTCGGGCAAGGTAATTACTGGCATGATTTTTTCCTTAGGTTGCAGTGGTGATCCACACGCAAGATCACATACAAATTCAATTACGGTTAATTTTCAATTAGTTGTATGACCATCTCACCCACATTCGTCAGATTGGCCCTACAGGGGTTCACAAACCGCACAGTCATTGATATCCGGCTGGCTCACAATTTGAGGGGGCTATGTTAGCATTTCTTACTTTGTGGGAGAAACTTTTTGCCGGTCGGAACTCGCCAATTTTGGTTTAATGCGAGGGAAACCGCCGCGGGGGCCGTTAACTCACCCCGCCGCAAGAAACGCCGGATTGTCAAAACATAAATAATGCGAATTACAAAACGTAACAATAGAAATATTGACATAAAAAATTAACAAAAAATGCGCCATTTATTAGCACATCATAAAAAAATGTTATGATATTTTTTTTATTGCCCGATGAGATTTGTAATGGATCAAACCGAAATTATTCGTGGTGTATTATCCTGGATCGAGAAAAGCTTAAACCTTCCCCTATCCCTTGATGATGTCGCCGCTAAGTCCGGTTATTCAAAATGGCATTTACAACGGATGTTCAAAGAAGCCACCGGCCAGGCCATGGGCGCCTATATCAGGGCGAGAAAACTCTCCCAGGCCTCGGTCGCCCTACGGCTGACCAGTCTGCCAATCTTGGATATCGCCCTGCAATACCATTTTGATTCGCAACAAACCTTTACCCGGGCATTCCGCCGCCAGTTCGCCACCACGCCCGCGCGCTATCGCCGTCTGGAAGAATGGGACACCACCACTATTTGTCCGCCGATCCTGCTAGATTCGCCACCTTTGCCGTCGCCGCGATTTATCACACTGCAACCGATGAAATTAATGGGCGTGACACAAAGTTATACCTGCAATCTGGAGCAAGTGGGATATTATCGCGCCAAATTCCGGTTACGATTCTGGAGTCAATATATTCGACAGGCAGGCTTCATACCTCCCGTTTTATATGGATTGCATCATATCCGCCCCAGCCACAGTAAAGAGGATGAGCAGGAAGTTTTTTACACCACGGCGGTGGATTATGCGCAGATGCGGGGTAATTTTATTTATGGACAGTTAATGGAATTGGAGGGCGGCGATTATGCCCAGTTTACTTTCGACGGCCCCACGGAGGAACTCCAGGATTTTATTATGACTCTGTATGGCACCTATCTCCCCATGCTCGGTTTGACTCGCCGGAAAGGGATTGGAATAGAACGTTTTTGTGCCAGGGATTTGGTACCTTCACCATTACAAACCCGAATGATTCACTGCGACTATTTTTTACCGGTAAAACGGAACCACGTAAAATAATTCGTCTTCAATTGACATACTTTTCACCCCATGGATGTTCCATCGGCGCCAGGCCGGCCAAGCCCCACGCGTTAATGCCCTTTTGCCAGGCCGCCGCGCCGGCCATGTATACTCGCCCTAGGTTGGGTGGGTAGTAGAATCCGGGAGGGAAATGCCATATTCAGGTTTCCGCTTTATTCATTTTATGGTCAAGAAAGCGATATACTCTAAATAATTCACGTTGCATCGCGGCGGCAAGCGGGCGCGGCGACAAAGAGACAACGTGGGGTCCGCCAAGTAAATTTTTATGTTAAGTCAACCAGTGCGATATTATGTTTATCTTGCAAAATAAATTAGCCAACAATGGCCCCCCCGCCGATGCGCCTCCCGAGACGAAACCGGCGGCGTCGGCGCCCCTTACCGGCCTCCATCTGACTAACGCGGGTAATACTCCGGCCGATATTTTTTATCGAATACCCGCCATTGCCGAAACCGTGGCCGGCTATTTGAAAGAGCCGGATTATTCCCGTTTTGCCGCCGCGCTGGCGCCTTCAGCCCTCCGCTCGTCAAAGGAGATGCTGGCGGCGCTGGAAAATAGGCGCTACGCCGTCGCCGCGCTGCGGATGCATGAACGCCAACTCTATATCGGCTTGATGGCCGGACGGGAATGTTTTCGCGCCCTGTTGAAAGATGTCGTCATCATTGACGAATCCTTGTCCCGTCAACCGCCTTTCACCCCCTTCCCCCTGGGTGCTATCTCAGTGGGTTGCCTAATAGCCGACACCGCCTGTCCGGCCGTCGGCGCGAAGTACTTGATGTGTTGTGACGGCGACGACATCGCGGCGCATCTCACCGATAAGCACGCCATGGCCCGCGCCATGCTTCGCTGGCGGCGGGATCTGGCGGCAAGGGGCGATGCATTTGGGCGAATGCTGGCCGGCGGGAATGGGTTTATCGTGCCGTTGTCGTCGGAAAGACCGTTATTTCTGGGATTGCGACTCTATCGCACGGAAGTCTGCCAGGAAGGCCTTTCCGCCTTGCTGGCAACGGCCGACGGACTTTTCCGGCAAGAGGCGCCGCCGGCAGGCTACGGCATCGCTCTGGCGGCCACACGTTTACTGGAGTCTTTAAAGCAATGCCCGCCGCCCTCGCTGACTGTCCGTCAGATTGACGAAACGGCAGGACGCTACCGATTGCTGCTCGAGGCGGGGAAGGATATCCGGTGCCAGAATTCGGGTCGGCGACTTTACCATCGGCTCAACACAACCACTCCTGCCAGTCATTGAGGCATGATTCCCACTGGCAATGGGCGCCAGGCGCATTTACCCAGCCGCGCGATTAACATCCAGGAAAAATGCTTGGCTCAGTTCTTTATCATTTCAATGACAATGTCAATAGAAAAATCACGCCTTGCACCAAAAAGCAGCAAACCCGCCGTGGCGGGTTTGCTTGAATCCACATGTCATTATGAGGTATTTCACACCAGAGCAGTAACGACAGCGACCCAAAATGCCATACATATCAATACAATGCTGGGCAACGTTAACCGATAGAAATATTCCATGATACCCTCACAATCACCTGACTTCTTTTAAGAATAATCGTACACGTGTTTTTGCACAAATAATAAGAGCCAGATCATTCTTTATGGCATTTTTCCTAAAAAAATCTGCGTCAGATCACATACAAAAGCCCATAAACCGCCGCCGGATCGCCTTGAACGTCGAAGACGCCCTCCGTTACATCGGCACATCGGTTTTAAAAAGTAGCCCAGTCAATACCACTAACACCACCAACAGAAACAGACTTATCACCTTCCAGCGCCGTTCGGATTTTACACTCATTCAGTTCCCTCCTGTTCTTCCCCCTCGGTATCGGCAGACGGGTAACAAACTTGAGGCAAGTTCGTCGCAAAAAACGTTTTCTCCTAATACGGTCAGAGGGCAAGAGTGCTATGCTGGCCGCACATCTATAGTTAGGAGCGGGTTATGACACCGATAACGACCCTTACGCTGGCACCCTCTCTGGACAGCGCCACAACCACTGACAGAATGTATCCCGAAGGCAAGCTGCGCTGCTCGGCCCCCGTGTTTGAACCGGGCGGCGGCGGCATCAATGTGGCCAGGGCGATAGTGCATCTTGGCGGCCAGGCGACCGCGTTGTTCCCCATTGGCGGCCCCACCGGGCGCCATTTGGCCGAATTGTTACAGGCGGAGGGCGTCGACATCGACCCGGTGGAATCCGCGGACTGGACCCGGCAAAACTTGCATGTGCATGTGGAAAGTACCGGCGAACAATACCGTTTTGTCATGCCCGGCGCCCATCTTACCGATCAGGAGTTCGCCACGTTCGAACATCGGCTGGCCGCGCTGCCCCGCGACTCGCTGTTTGTGATAAGCGGCAGTCTGCCGCCGGGCATCGGAGTGGAAAATCTGCAACACTTGCTGAAAACCGCGCAATCCCAGGGATTGCGTTGCGTAATAGACAGTTCCGGTCCCGCCCTGGCGGCGTGTCTGGCGGTGGGAAACCTGGCGCTGGTCAAACCCAATCAGAAAGAACTGGCCGAAATGGTCGGACACAGTCTTGATGATCCACAGTCGGTCAAACAAGCGGCATCGGACATCGTCGCCCACGGCGGCGCCGAGCGCGTCGTGGTGTCGCTCGGCCCGCAGGGCGCCCTGGTGGCCGACCATGACCAGACCCTGCAAATCGTCCCCCCGCCGGTAAAAAAACTGAGCACGGTCGGCGCGGGGGATAGCATGGTGGGCGCAATGACGTTGAAACTGGCCGAAAAGGCCGATTTATTGGAGATGGCGCGCTACGGCGTGGCGGCCGGCAGCGCGGCCACCTTACACAAAGGTACCCGGCTTTGCACTCGTGACGATACGCTGCGTATCTATCAATACCTTTGCCAGACCAGTATTCTTTGAGCGCTTTCTCAAGCACCATCGCGCTTATGTCCTTACGCGGCGCGATGAGGCCGGCAGGCGGACAATTTTTGCCATTGCGCGGTAAAAGCGCCAGGCCGAAGCAAGAAACGGTTGACATTGACTATATAAGCAACAACACTCACACGAAGCGTCACCAGGGAACCAAATTGCAATCCAAGCAAACTTTCCGGCGCGCTCTTCTCTAATGGAACCCGGTTCGGTCAGCGCCCGATTCCGGCCAAGACCGGTTTTGTTCCATCGGCCGCCGCCGTTTTCTTGACGGAGCCGATCTGACTCATTGTCAGCAAAGTTTCAGACCTTGACCGGCAGGATAACTTTAGGGGGAGATTTTCATGTGGCACGCCATTGAACGCCTGTTGGCCGAAGCCCTGACCGGCGACGGCATTCTTGAGCGTCGGGAATTGCCCGGCGGCGAACTGCATCCGACCTGGTACATCCGCTTTGGGGATCACGAGGTGTTCGTCAAAAGCGATAACCGGGATATGCTGCAAAAATTCACTAGCGAAGCCGATCAATTGGCTATGCTGGCCCGCAGCAAGACCGTGCGGGTGCCAAAAGTGTATGGCGTCGGCAGCGACAGGGACTACAGTTTTCTGCTTATGGAATTTCTGCCTGAAAGACCATTCGACGCCCATGGCGCCTATTGCCTCGGGCAGCAATTGGCGCGGTTGCATCAATGGAGCGAGCAACCGCAGTTTGGTCTCGATTTTGACAATGACCTCTCCACGATAACCCAACCCAATGCCTGGCAGCGTCGCTGGGCGACATTTTATGCCGAACAGCGCATCGGTTGGCAACTGCAATTGGCCGCTGAGAAAGGATTGCGTTACGGCGATATTGATTATGTCATCGCGCATATCGCTTTCCTGCTGCGCGATCACCAGCCTCAGCCTTCGCTGCTACACGGCGATTTGTGGCCGGACAACTGCGCCAACAGCCCTTTGGGCTGCTACCTTTACGATCCCGCCTGTTATTGGGGCGATCGGGAGTGCGATCTGGCCATGCTGCCGCTTTATCCGGAACTCTTGCCGCAAATCTACGATGGCTATCAAAGCGTCTGGCCGCTGGACAGAGGGTTTATCCATCGCCAACCGGTCTACCAGCTGTATTACCTGCTGAACCGTGCCTGTCTGTTCGGCGGCGAGCATATTGCCGCCGCCGAGCAGGCGCTGGATCGGGTTTTAAGCGACGGCGCCTGACGGCCGGCGGCAAGCCCGTTCTTTCCGGCTTGCCGGCCGGTAATCACAACATGCCCAGCAATTTAAGGATAAAATAGCCGATAACGGCGATGACGACGGGCAAAACATACAGCGGGAAAATCTGCAAAAATATGGTGTGCCGCGGCATGATGATTTTTTCCTCCAGTTGCGCGCGGCTCAGGCCCTCTGATCCCCTGGCCTGTTCAAGCACCATTTGATCCTCGACGCCTTCACGGACATGCTTGGCCTGCCGCGACATGCGCGCGCCGGACGCCTGTAGCGCCAGACCGACGAAAATCAGAACGTAGACTACCCAGAAACCGATATTGCCGTCGAACAGGGCGCGCTCAAAAGTCGGTTGCGGCGAGTTATACCAGAACATGTTGAGAAATGGCGTATTAAACCGCAGCATATCGATCATGACATGAAAAAAATCAGAAACGACGGCGTTAATCCCTTTGTTTTGTTCCGCATGCTGATAAAGATATTTCAGCAATGAAATCAGTGTCGAGAGTAAAGCCGGTATAAAAATTATCCATCCCGCCAACCGCTTGATCACGGCCAGACGGCCGGCTTGTTGATACGTCATGCGCTCCCCTTATCAATCGACGCCAACCCGTGCGATTAAGTTTATCCATTATGCATACCCGTCATAGGCGATGAGGGCATAGGCTCAAAATCGCCCCGCGAAGTATGACGAGTATAGCGTGATTAACTCCGCTTTTTTATGTATTTATTACTTCCGCCCGCCATCCCCTTCATCGCCAAGAGATGATACCCTGTTGCCCTTATGTTCTCACCCTAAAGGAGCTGTTGCATGCCGACATTGTTACCACAGGAAGCGGTCATATTTGATATGGATGGTCTGATTATCGATTCCGAGCCTCTTTGGCACCAGGCGGAACTGGAGACCTTTGCCGCCATGGGACTGGATATCGCCAAAGGGGAACAATTACCCGATACACTGGGATTACGCATCGATAATGTGGTTAAAATGTGGTATGCCATGAGCCCGTGGGAGGGGGTATCCCAGGAAGAGGTTACCCTGCGCATTATCCGGCGTACCGTAAATCTTATCGATGAACGGCGGCCGCTGTTGCCGGGGGTGCGTCAGGCGTTGGACATCGCGGCGGAGTGCTCCTTGAAAATCGGCCTGGCTTCGGCATCGCCGTTGTTCATGCTGGAAAGCGTTCTGGAAATTTTCCAGGTGCGCCATTATTTCGCTGAAATCTGCTCCGCCGAACGACTGCCTTATAGCAAGCCGCACCCCGAGGTTTATCTATTGGCGGCCGACAGGCTGGGCGTATTGCCGGAGCGCTGCACCACCCTTGAAGATTCATTTAATGGCATGATTGCCACCAAAGCGGCGCGAATGCGCTCCATCGTCGTGCCCGACCCGGCCTATCGCGCCGATCCCCGCTGGGTATTGGCCGATGTCCGACTCGACTCGCTTACGGACTTGTCCGCCGAACACCTGCGCTAGGCAGGCCCTAAAACCGCGGCCGGATCATGGCCGTCCACGGGTCGGCTAGAGAAAATCCGCGCGCTTGGGGGTAAAGGTGTCGATAAGCATACTGTCGTCTTCCAGCGCTACCACGCCGTGCATTTCGTGCTTAACCGCGCGATAAGCGTCGCCGGCCTTCAGAATCCGCTTCTCACCTTCGATTTCCACTTCGAAACTGCCCGCGGCGACATAGGCTATCTGATCATGGATATCGTGCCGATGCGCCGTGCCGATGGCGCCTTTGGCAAAATGCACGCACACCATCATGAGATCATCGCTCCAGGTCATGACCTTGCGTTTTACCCCCTCCCCCAGCTGTTCCCAGGGGGTTTCGTCATTGATAAAAAAGGCTTTCATATTGCTCCCGTTTGCCGCTAGGCAAATTCTGTAAGGAAAAAAACCGTCACCGCCGCATTTTAAGGCCGGTGAGATGGAAAAAAAACGGAAAACATCAAAATCATGACATCTCTCAAAAAATAAATAAAACATTATTTCATTTTTATTGAATTCACATCCCTATCGCACTATGATGCCAGCATCTCAGGTGAAAACATCCTCATAGCGAAGTCAGTTCCGAAAGAGAGGCATTCATATTATGCAAGTCCGCCAAAGCATCCATAGCGACCATGCCAAACAACTGGATACCGAAGGGTTGCGCAGCCAGTTCCTTATCGAAAACATCTTTGCGGCCGATACCTATACCATGACGTATAGCCATATTGACCGTATTATCGTCGGCGGTATCAAACCCATCAGCAAGACGGTGAGTATCGGCAGCGAAGTGGGCAAACAACTGGGAGTGGGTTATTTTCTGGAACGCCGCGAGTTGGGCGTGATTAATATCGGCGGCCCCGGCGTTATCGTGGTCGACGGTAAAACCTTTGAGATTGGCCATCAGGAAGCCCTGTACGTCGGCATGGGCGCCAAGGACGTGCGGTTTTCCAGTGTCGATGCCGCCAAACCGGCCAAATTCTATTACAATAGCGCGCCGGCCCACACCCCCTATCCAAACCGTAAAATCACCCTGGCGGAAGCGTCTGGACAGACGCTCGGCGATAACGCCGCCAGCAACCGCCGAACCATCAACAAGTTTATCGTTCCCGATGTGCTGCCAACCTGCCAACTGACCATGGGGCTGACCAAACTTGCCGAAGGCAACCTGTGGAATACCATGCCTTGCCATACTCATGAGCGACGGATGGAGGTCTATTTCTATTTTGATATGGACGAAGAAACCGCCGTTTTCCATATGATGGGACAACCGCAGGAAACCCGCCATCTTCTGGTGCATAACGAACAGGCGGTGATTTCCCCGAGTTGGTCGATTCATGCGGGCGTCGGTACCAAAAGCTATACCTTCATTTGGGGTATGGTGGGCGAAAACCAGGTGTTCAACGATATGGATCACGTCAAGGTCAGCGAACTACGCTGAAGGCGACATTCTGCCGGGGCGGTCCCGGCGTGTTCGATACGCTGCCGCGGCTGGGAGCAGCCGCCGTCAATGAGGCAAAGTATGATTTTAGACACATTTGATTTATCGGGAAAAATCGCGCTGGTCACGGGTTGCGACACCGGTTTGGGTCAGGGTATGGCGATCGGCCTGGCCGAAGCCGGCTGCGATATTGTCGGCGTTAATATTGTCGATCCGAACGACACCATCGGCAAGGTGACTGCTATGGGGCGTCGGTTCCTGAGCCTGACCGCCGATCTGATGAAAACCGACGCCATCCCCGCCATCGTCGAAAAGGCCGTCGCCGAGTTTGGTCATGTCGATATTCTGGTGAATAACGCCGGTATCATTCGCCGCGAGGATGCGATTGAATTCAGTGAGAAAAACTGGGACGACGTGATGAATATCAATATTAAAACAGTCTTTTTCATGTCCCAGGCGGTGGCCCGTCAGTTTATCAAACAAGGCAAAGGCGGAAAAATCATCAACATCGCTTCCATGCTTTCGTTCCAAGGCGGCATTCGGGTGCCCTCCTATACCGCCTCCAAAAGCGCGGTCATGGGGGTAACCCGGCTACTGGCCAATGAATGGGCCAAACACGGCATCAATATTAATGCATTGGCGCCTGGCTACATGGCAACCAACAATACCCAGCAGTTGCGCGCCGACGAAGATCGCAGCAAGGAAATCCTTGAGCGCATCCCGGCCGGTCGCTGGGGTTTGCCGGAGGATCTCAAAGGTCCGGCGGTATTCCTGGCCTCTTCCGCTTCCGATTATATCAACGGCTATACCCTTGCCGTCGACGGAGGCTGGCTGGCACGCTAAAATAAGATCCGGTCGGCGGTAACGTGCGTCGACCGGATGTTCGCTTGTCCCGCTTACATTCGCCGCAAGGCCACTCCCACATTCGCGAAAAGTTACGATGTAACTCTTCCCGCCCGCCTAATGATTACTTTATACTGGACAAATGACCAGCCATAAAGAACGCCGATGCCATGACCGCTGAAGGGCACCTGATTTTTGCCGTGGCGAGCGCCATTCTCGCGAAAAAAATGGAGTTCACGCCAGCGCTTGCCCAAGGGGATTGGTGGCATATCGTGGCCGGCGCATTGCTTACCTGCCTGTTGCCGGATATCGATCATCCACAGTCCTTCCTCGGCCAGCGACTTAGATGGTTGTCAACGCCTATCGCGCGCTTGTTCGGCCACCGCGGTTTTACCCATAGCCTGTTGGCCATCGTCGCCGGCGTGGCGTTGTTTGGCCTGAAATTTGAACCGAACAGGCTGATTCCCCTTGATGCCCTGCACGGTATGATCATCGGCTATCTCAGCCACATTTTCGCCGATATGCTGACGCCTGCGGGCGTGCCCCTACTGTGGCCTTGCCGATGGCGATTCCGCCTGCCGATTATCGTGTCGGTCAAAGGCCATCAACTGGAGCGGATCATTTGCCTGGCCATATTGGTATTCGCCGTACAGCATCCCCAAGGTATGCCGCTCACCACGACAATCACCGTACCGGATTCGGTGCAAGCGCTATGGCATAAAGTCCGGGGCAACGTTTTCCCCGGCCGCGGTATTTAACGCTGATACTCCAGCTAATGACCATCGCATCGGGGCAACGCCGCAACACAATAAAATCAATATTAAATATTGATCGTCTTAATAATTAAATTTCAGTGATATTCACGAAGAACCGCCAGCGAAATAACGGAACGCTTCGTTTGGCTTATTTTCAAATCCAGCCTACGTGTTACCGCCTCAAAAAAGGACCTTCCTGCTGATTGGCTAATCTGTTCTATACTCTAAAGACGTCGAATTGCATCGCGGCGATAACTTTCGTTTAGCGCGCTAATAACGGGTGCCATACCCGTGGGCGTCTTTTTGCCATTATCACGGGGCGCGAAAGCGTCTCGCCGCAATCCGTAATCGCCAGATAAGGGCCATGGCGGCCTGTCGCAATGATTTCCCTTTGTTAAGAGGAGCAATGTTCATGTCCAAACCCACGGATTCTTCCCAACCTCAGGCAACGTCGTCCCCTATGGCGCCCGCTCCTAACGGCAATTCCGCGCGGCCGGGTCTCGGCCATCTCGCGCCGGATGATAATAGCCATAAACCCGCGTCGGCGCCCTCGGGTCCGGGCAAACAACCCACCGCCTCCGGCTCGTATAAAAGCCCGCAAAACAGCAACGCAAAACTTGATAGCCTCGCGACGCAACGGAAAAACGGAGACCGGCAGCCCTTGACCACCAATCAAGGCGTTAAAATTTCCGATGACCAGAATTCCTTGCGCGGCGCAAGCCGGGGCCCGACATTACTTGAAGACTTTATCTTACGGGAAAAAATCACCCATTTCGACCATGAGCGTATTCCGGAACGCATTGTCCACGCCCGCGGCTCAGCCGCGCATGGTTTTTTTCAGGTTTATCGGCCGCTCGCCGATATCACTCGAGCGCTATTTCTCCAGGATCCGGCGGTCAAGACACCGGTTTACGTGCGATTTTCCACGGTACAGGGTTCTCGTGGTTCGGCGGATACTGTCCGTGATATCCGTGGGTTCGCCACCAAATTCTACACTGATGAAGGCAATTTTGATTTGGTCGGCAATAACACGCCGGTGTTTTTCATTCAGGATGCCCTGAAGTTTCCCGATTTCGTGCATGCGGTCAAACCCGAGCCGCATAACGAAATTCCCCAGGGCGCCACCGCCCACGATACCTTCTGGGATTACGTGTCATTACAGCCGGAAACCCTGCATAACGTCTTCTGGGCCATGTCGGATCGCGGTATTCCCCGCAGCTATCGTACAATGGAGGGCTTTGGCATCCATACCTTCCGGCTTATTAATGCCCAGGGGCGGGCCGTTTTTGTTCGTTTCCATTGGAAACCGGTGGCCGGCAAAGCCTCGCTGGTATGGGACGAGGCGCAAAAACTGGCCGGCAAAGATCCCGATTTCCATCGCCGCGATCTGTGGGAGGCCATCGAAGCCGGCGACTATCCGGAATACGAGTTGGGTTTGCAAGTGATACCGCAGGCAGATGAGCACAACTTCGATTTCGACTTGCTGGATGCAACCAAGCTTATCCCCGAAGCTTTGGTGCCGGTGGAAATCGTTGGCAAGATGACCCTCGATCGCAATCCGGACAACTTTTTTGCCGAAACCGAACAAGTGGCCTTCCATCCCGGACATATCGTTCCCGGTATCGACTTTAGCAACGATCCCTTGCTGCAAGGGCGATTGTTCTCCTATACCGATACGCAAATCAGCCGGCTTGGCGGACCGAATTTCCACGAAATTCCCATTAACCGGCCGGTCTGCCCCTATCATAATTTCCAGCGTGACGGCATGCACCGGCAGGATATCGATACCAATCCGGCCGCTTACGGCCCCAATTCCATTAATGATAATTGGCCGCGCGAAACAACGCCGGCGGAGGGTGGATTCGCCTCCTACCAAGAACGCGTCGACGGCAATAAAATCCGCGCCCGCAGCGATTCATTCTTGGAATATTATTCACAGCCACGTTTGTTCTGGCTCAGCCAGACCCCGGCTGAACAAGCCCATATGGTGGATGCTTTCGCTTTTGAACTTGGCAAACTTAGCCGACCTTATATCCGCGAGCGCGTGATGGATTTGCTGGCTCGGGTGGATTTAACCCTGGCCGAACGGGTGTCGGCCAAACTGGGCTATAGTCTGCCTGAGGAAACGCGCAGGATATCTCCGCCAGGCCCCGTTAACGGCGTGACCCAGGATCCGACGCTCAGTCTGTACGCGAGCGGCGCCGGTTCGGTTAAAGGCCGGTTGGTGGCGCTGTTGCTTAGCGACGGCGTTAATGCCGCCGATGTGCTGGATGTCATGCAGGCGCTAAAAGCCGCGGGCGTCCATGTGAAGCTGTTGGCCGGACACGGCGGCAGCGTGTTTGCCAACGATGGCTCCACCCTGCCTATCGACGCAACGTTCGATGGCTCGCCCTCGGTCAGCGTCGATGCCGTTATCGTGCCGGACGGCAATATGGACGCCTTATTGCTGGACGGAGCCGCCCGCCATTTTATTTTAGAGGCGTTCAAGCACCTCAAAGTCATAGGATTGAGCGGCGACGCCAAGCGCTTTAAGCAGCAATTGGGACTGACCGATTTACCCGAGGAAGGCATCTGCGAGGGTTCCGCCGCGCAAGGGGCCATGCTGGCGGAATTTCTCGATCAACTGAAGGCGCATCGGGTCTGGTCAAGAATCGGCAAAATCGCCGGTGTGCCGGCCTGAGGGTAAATGATGAGCGATAAGTGAATTTTCACTTATCGCTCATCATTCAGACGCGCTCCAACAAGCACCGCGACGCGCATTACTGCGGGTTCGTATCGTATTCCTGACAGGTCTGGAAGCCCTTATTCAAAACATGGCCGGTATCGTCATAACTGACGAAGTAGTTGATCGGTTTGCCATCGCGCGTGCCAAGGATATACGTGTCGCAAGTGCCGCGGGCATTCACCATGGTCGCCGTGGTGGCGGGCATACCGCCGATGGCGCGGGCCTGTTCTTTGGTCATGCCTTTCTTGACGTCGCTGACCACCGGTTTTTTCATGTAACTGTCGGCCCGGTCATAAAGCGTACAACCGGAAAGTACAGTTAATGCAGCCGCGGTAGTGAAAGCTAAAGCCAGTTTGTTATTCATCATGTCACCTCTTTTGTTGTTCGTCACGTTAAGCCTAGATGGCAAAAGGCTTTTTTTCAAATTGCAGCGCAACGGGAAGTGACTTTTTCTTACTTTTCCTAGGCAAACCCTAATGTATTGCCCTGCTGGCGCCACCGGACGCCATACCGGCGAAAGACCGGGATGGCGCCATCAAACCAAGGGCTCGCCGGGGCGGTTATTTCGCCGCGGCGCGTTGGGCTAATTTATCGGAATGCTGTTGGAAGCGGGTATTGAAAGTTTGCTTCTGTTCCGGGGTCAGTACATTATACATCTTGTTTTGCATCTCAAGCCGGGCTAGCATCCGTTGGTTCTGCTCCTCGGAAATGGAGTTTACGAACGTCTGGGCTTTGGTGGAATCGAAACTGTCCGACGCGATAATGTCATGCATTTGCTGACGTTCCGTTTGAGACGGCATTTTTATCTCTTTACGGGATTCACGGAAAATATCCCGCATCTGCTGGCGTTGCTGGGTGGTCAGATTTAAACCCTTGAACATATAATCCACCATCGGACCAGGATGCTCATGATGGCGTATCATTCCACCGGCGGCTGGTTGACCGTTGGTGGACGGAGCGGCCGTGCTATCGGCCGCGGACGCCAGTTGCGCGCCTCCCAGCAACAGGGTGGAAGCTATCGCCAACGCGGTTAATTTACGCATAATTTCCTCATCTTCGCTGATACTCTTCACCCTTCCTGCCGTCTCTCCGACGCCCACGCCGCGGTGTTTTCTCCGCTATCGGGGAATTGACGCTGACCGCCTGGAGACCGTATAAAGGATGTCGAATTTTAGATTGCCGGGAAGTATTCTCGACAACAATGTGTCTTACGGAAATAAGATTACACGTAATAATCTAAAGTAACGCTAGCCAGCGTAAATAAATTAAAGGGCAATGGCTAATTAGCCTAAAATCATGGAGAAATCATGAAGATTATGTTTGTAAAGCGTTACAAGTATTATCCAAATCACACTAATGCGAACAAACCGAATAATATTGAAACTATAGATAAGTCAAGTGGCAGCGCAGCGGTCCGGCACACGGCCGACGAATTGCCCAGGGCGGCCCGTCAAAAACACCCGTAGGATCTCTCGGCTCACGGCAGCGTTACAATGAACAGACATAACACTATGTAAACCTTTCTCTTTTTTTAGTCGCCAGGACGAAAACCTCCCCTATTGGACGGGATTCCCAACGTAAAGAATATGATAAAATGCGCGCAATGATACGTGGCTATTCAACGGATTCCCAATGAAACATTGTCAATGGTAAAAAAGGAAATTGTTTTTATCTCCCACATCACCTATAGATGAGTAGTCGGACGATGTCTTGAAATGTGAGCGTTCAATAAAATTAGCAAGAACTGACCAGCCATTTTCAAAAACCCTCATGACATACGACGACAATCCAGTGAACGCCCATCGGTCCGAGCAATTCTGAGAAGGCAGATCAGCACAAACCATCGATCAAAAAAAGCTCGAAATATATGGAGCATACAACCAACCACAAACATTGGTGAAAAATATGTCACAAAAATTTATCTCTGGGAAACATAAAAAAACGCTTATACAGACCCCGTCCCTAACGTTAGAATCGGGATTTATTCACCGACTTGTCAGACAAGCCGAACTGCGACCTCATCATCCCGCCATAGTGACTAAAAAACAGTCAATCAATTATATTGACTTGGTTCATCAATCAGCCGCACTGGCGCAAACGTTACTCACTCTGGGTGTCACCCATGAAATGCCTATCGCTATTCTTTTGCCGTTGGGTATTGAGCAAATTATATGCCAGATCGGCGTTCTGATGGCGGGGGCAAGTTGTCTGCCAGTGGATCCCACCACACCGGTTGAGCGCATCAATATCATGCTGGAAGATCTGCAGGTACGTTGGATAATTGGCGACAACCTCCCCTTTGCATCCTCTTTAACAGCGACCTTGCTAGATATTAATGAGCTTTTCCCTACGCCCGAGACGAAAATCAACATTACTGATATCCGTGATATCAAGCCGAATCACCGAACCCATATTTTATTTACATCCGGATCCACCGGCAAGCCCAAGGCGGTTCAAATTGAAGCTAAGGGTATTTGGCGCGTAACAATCGACCCACAATATATGAAGATTACCGAGAACGATCGCGTCGCGAATATCGTCAACCCTACGTTTGATGTATCGTTAGCTGAGGTTTGGGGCGCATTATTCAATGGCGCGACATTGGTGACGATAACCAAAGAGGATATGTTAGATATCGCATATTTTCAGGAGCAAATTCTACAGCAAAAAATTAGTGTTTTATTCATGACAACAGCGTTATTCAACCTGGTCGCAGCAAATTACCCTCATGTATTTGCCCATATCAATTATTTATTGATTGCCGGCGAAACACTCAATCCGCACATGGTTGCATTGATAATGCACAATAACCCGCCGAAACATATTATCAATGGCTATGGTCCCACAGAATGTACCGCTTTCGCACTTTGCCATGAAGTCACCATGGAAGATGTCAAGCAAGGTAATATTCCCATAGGACGGCCAATAAAGGAAACCACGGCCGTCATTCTGGATGAACATCGTCAACCGGTGGCGGCCGGCGAAATCGGAAATTTGTATCTTGGTGGAGAAGGACTTTCGCGCGGTTACTGGAATCGTGACGATTTGAATAATAAAAGTTTTATTCAAGCCTCGTTGTCCCAAACCACACCGTTACAGCGATTATACCATACCGGCGACCGGTGCTGGCAGCGTCCAGATGGTATCTTTTTATATGTTGGCCGTACTGATAATCAGATAAAACTTCGAGGACAGCGCATTGAAATTGGTGAAATAGAATATCAGCTAATGGAAACCAGGCAATTAAAAGCGGGTGTAGTTTGTCTGGTCAACGATGGTAAAAGCGATCCTTATCTTGCTGCTTTCATTATTCCATACGCGCCGGATAACTGGGATAAAGCACAATTGCTGCTGACATTACAGAAATATCTGCCTCGCTATATGTTGCCACGTCTATACATAGTGAATGACATTCCACTCACTATCAACGGCAAAGCCGATAAACGACTGCTAATCGAACAATTCGCCACTGATCATTCGTCCGAACAGGTTCAAGCAGAACCCTTATCGGCGGACGAACATGCATTGCAACAACTATGGCGTCAGATCCTGAATATCGCTCATATCGGCGCAAACGACAATTTCTTCTATTTGGGGGGCAGTTCACTGCAGGCGGCGAGGTTATTGGTTGAAATCAGACGTCACTTCCATTGCCGACTCACCCTACAAGCACTTTATGAGGCGCCGACATTGCGTGAAATGACAAAACGAATCACCCAGTCGGCCCTGTTCCCCGACCAGATCGATACTCTGGCATGGCGAAAAGACAGCATATTGCCGGATGACATCCAACCATTACCAACGCCATGCCTGGACTGGAACAAAAAAATGGGCGCCACCGTTTTATTGACTGGCGCAACTGGTTTTCTTGGCGCCTTTTTTTTACGCGATCTTTTGGCTAACGCGCATATAAAAAAAATAGTCTGCCTGGTAAGGGCCCCGGATGAAGGCTCTGCCCGTCAACGTATCACAAAAAATTCAGCGCAATACGGCTTAAGCCATGCGGGTGATGAGCAGCGCATCATTCCTCTTGTGGGAGACCTCTCCATGCCGTACTTCGGCCTTAATCATCCCCTCTACCTCCATTTGGCCGGCCAATGTGACGTTATTTTTCACTTGGCGGCCCATGTCAATTACAGCCAACCCTATCAACCGCATCGTGCGACCAACGTTGAGGGCACGTTGAATATTTTGCGCTTTGCAAGCTGCATTATAAATAAGCCGTTACATTATCTTTCGACCATTACCGCCTTTGGCCCAGCACACCATATAAACAACACACGCCGTTTATTTGAGGATGAAGATCTTGCGCCCTATTTTGAAGGGTTAGCTTACGATAGCGGCTACGCGCAAAGCAAATGGGTTGCTGAACAATTACTCTGGACGGCGCAAAAACGGGGGATGCCATTAGCTGTGTATCGTCCCGGCTTTATCATGGGCGATACCATTACCGGCGCCGGCAACCCTAAAGATTTTGTTGCCCGAATGGTAAGAGGCTGTATTCAAATTAACGCGGCCCCTATTCTGCCGCACCAGCGCAAGGATTTTTCCCCCGTTAATTACGTGAGCGCCGCTTTGCTTGCCATAGCGGGTAAACATGCAAACCTGGGAAAGGCCTATCATCTCGTTCCGCCGGACGACACGTTGTCAATTGACATGGAAACGTTTTTTTCCCTGCTCGATGAATGCGGTTTCCCATTACAGATGCTTACTTATCCCAACTGGGTAAAGCGCTTGGAAGACGATCCCCATCTCGAAACCAACCCATTGCTTCCCTTGCTGCCGATTCTCAACGAGCCAGTCCTTAATTTACGGACCCGTTGGGAAGTCTATGAAAATATGCCGACTTATGATACCGCCAACACTCGCCAGGCGCTGTCGGCCCTGGATTTCCCCTTATCATTCACTCCCTTGGATAAAAGTTTATTAGCGCGCTATCTCTCATTCTGGCAACGCGGAGGTTATCTACCGGCCAGGCAACAATAAAGACGTACACGCCAGTTTTGTCGGGTTTGATAAATACCATGATACCCGACGGCGACGAGAAAGTATGACGGGCATAGGCCAGTGGCTGACGGTGAAGTGAGTCATGGCCTGGCCTGCTTGTCGGCCCTGTCCCGATACAGATTAATCTGTATTCGCCAACGAAAAAGAGGTACGGCTTTTTTTCGCCGGCGCAATCTTATACACTCCCCTCTGCGACGCAAGTATCGGATTTAACCGCATTTATCACCACGTATTAGCCAGCTTATTATTTTTATCTAATATTATTGCAGTCCTATACTCTTGATACGTCATGCACATCGCGCCAGCCAATGTGCGACGCCTACGTCGGGACAGATGTGAACCGCCAATGGCCGGCCGTTGGTGAGAGCCGGGATAGATCTCATGCTTCCCCAGGCGCAGGCGCATGCGCTCGCGAAACGCCCGGAATACTCACCGGGACGTCGGCTCGCGCCCGGCGGCGGAATTGCGGTGGAGGCGGTGTATGCAAGCGGCTCGGCGCCTGCGACATCACTGACGCATCCCGACAGACGACAGCCCGGAGACCCTTATGAAGCCCCTGGAAAACGAACGATTTATTGGCCTTGAGTGGTTGCGCTTTTTGCTCGGCTGCTATGTGATGCTGTACCACACCGCTCACAATTATCCGCAGATCCAAACGGTGTTCGGACTTGGCGAGCTGACGAGCATGGGCTTTTTCGCCACCAGCACTTTCTTTGTCCTGTCCGGTTTTTTGCTCGCCCATGTTTATGTCAGGGAGGGTAGGATGCGCGATCCGGCGCCGCGCTTTTGGGCCAAGAGACTGTTCAACCTCTATCCCATCCATATCGTCGCGCTGGCGGCATCCATTCTGGTCATCACCGCCATGCATGGCCTCGCCATTCCACCGGACGGTCCGGGCGCCAGCATAAGATTTGTGATCTATGACACCAATGAGGCGCTGGGACGCACCCATCCGGAACTGTTCCGGCATTATATGGATAATACCCAATTGCTGTTCAATGGTTTCTTGCAGTTGTTCTTGTTGCAGGCCTGGAACCCCTATTTTCTGACATTTAATGCGCCGCTTTGGTCGTTATCCACCTTGTTTTTCTTTTACCTGTTGTTTCCCTTTTTCGCGCCAAGGCTGATGAATGCCCGGCGAACCTGGCTGTGGTTGATTATCATATGGCTTATCTATCTGTTGCCGCCGATTTGGATTATCGCCAAGCATTTGTATGGCGTTCCTTATACCGGATTGTTGCAACGGGTGCCTTTGTTCCGGGCGCCGGAATTTTTCGCCGGGATCCTGGGCTACGCCTTGTTCCGCCGGGCGAAACGCCAACAACAGATCCCTTCGGAACGCCAGCGTCTATGGATAGCGGCCGGCATCGCCTGTAGTTTTCTAATCGCCACGGTATTGTTCACCCACGGCCATAAATTCTGGTACTTCCTGTTGCACAACGGTTTGCTTCTGCCCTCGCAGGTGGCGCTGATTTATCTTAGCGCTCTGGCCCGCACACCGCATAGCGCCTGGATTCAGCATTGGTCGCCGCGACTTGGCGCCGCCTCGCTATCCATGTTCGCCCTCCATGTGCCGATTTTCGGCTTGTTTCGAACGTTGGAGCAGTTTTTCCGAGGGAATCCCGGCGCCTGCTTCAGCGATTGGGCGGGCTGTATCGCCGCCGCGGGCGACGTGCGGCTGTCTCTGGGTGGATACGGGGTCTACCTGATACTGACCGTCGTACTCTGCGTGGTTTTTCAAGAGCAGTTCGTGGTCCGGGTCCGCAAGCATCTGACCGAACGTTTTTTAGACCGACACCGGCGCTGGGCCAGATTGGATAACGCCGGGTCCAATTCCTAAACGGCAACGCCGACACCGGCCCGCATCGTCCGGGCCATTGGCTGGCGCGATTTAGGACGCAATGGCCGGTCCATCAGGCAGGTTACGGTTAACGGTTGATTTGGCCTGCAACAATTGCCTGACCTGGCGTACCAATTCGGCCATGCATTCGTCATGCATGCCATAATTATTCAGCTCTTGTTCCAAAGCGAAAAGGTACTGGGCGTTCGTCCCCAGGGGACCACTGGCACAGGCAATGAGCGGCGCGATGATCTGCGAACGGGTGTCGGCTTCAAAAAAGGGATGGCTGGAATCCATAACGAACGCCAGCGCGGTCACCCGTTGCCGGTTATCCAGCGTCAGCTCGCTCCAGGTGGGTATATAGCAACCGGTCAGCATCTCGCGCTTCCAGAGCAACTCCAGTTCTTCCTCCAGACGCGCCTCAGGCAGCCGAAAGGCCAGGCCATTGGTCTGTCCCCCCGCTTTGAGCGCCAACATGCGTCCGGGCTGGGACATCGTCCCCCGCCCGGCGATGAGGCGCAGGCAAAAAGCGCGGTGCCAACCGGCAAGCATGGCCGGCCGCACTTCCTCCGCTTCGAAAATCGGATTCCACATGAGCGAGCCGTAACCGAAAATCCATACGGGACTGTCGTCCGGCCGTTGCGACAACGTGGCCTGCAGAGAAGCCCGGCGTTGCTCTGGAGTCAGTAATAAAGCCTCTTCGATAACGCCAAAGGCTGTTTTACAATCAGCTTGCTGCAAGAAAGCGCGTGTTAACACCGATACTGTTCTCCTGACCACATCCGCCGGCCACAGAGCAGGCAGTCAGTTTGATGCTTTGAGAATTATTTTTTAATAGCTCAATAATAAAGCAATTATTGAATGACCATATAAGTTTCCAGTCTAATGATCAAGCTTGATCTGTATCACATTATGCAAATGCTGGCTGGTGAGGGACTTAGCGTAACCGCGGGTCGGGACCGAGAGGAAAAATTGCAGGGGTAATAGGTCGGCGACGATGGCAATACACCCTCGCCAGGCGCGTTTTGATGTTGGGAAGGCCGTATCGGCCACCGCGATTATGTCGGATGCCAGCGATCGTCGTCGCCTTTATGGTATTTTTGTTTCACCGCAGACCAGGCGACTTTATGCGCGGTTTCTTCCCGGGTTTCGTCACCACGACGATCGGAGGGGTCTTGATATTGCTGCCAGGCATGATTGAACGCTTCGCGGTATATATCCTGGGCGTGTTTTGGCAGGACGCGGCTAACGCGCTCCGGCAAGTCTTCATTGGCTTTAAAAGGCATTATCCGACCCCCTATTCCACTCTTTATGGATGCCCGCCATCTTTCACAAAGTGTAGTGAAGGATTGGCGCGACGCCAATCCTCAGGCCAGCTTCACCGGCGCCAGCGTTTTGTTTAAAAAGACATTCATGGTCGTTTCCGATGTGAGATTATCATGATGATGACATAATATCAGGTTAGTTATGATAACTTACCGATATACAAGAGATAGTTTAAATTTTTTAATATAATTAAAGTTCATAATCCTGACATAAATTGTAGATATAGCCTTTTTTATGGGCTTATTCCTAGTTAAATTCACCAATAGGGTTTTTATACATAACTTGACACTTTTCACGTTGTTTTCTGGTAGAATTTTCCCACGAGAATAACGCAATATTCGCCCATCCGACATCCGATAGCCGGCCTTACCCGCGCAAGGAGTTTGCTCATCATGAAGTCGTCCGTTCAAGGCATTAAAACCCGCCATAAGGAATATACGCTGCTTTTCCCTATCGCCGCGCTGGCGGTGCTGCTGCTTTGGGGCTCAGCTTCCTCCCTGCCCGCCACGGCGGCTATCAATTTGCTGGCGCTGGCCGCGATCCTGGTCAGCGCCTTCAATGTGGTCCGCCATGCCGATGTGCTGGCCCATCGCCTGGGAGAACCCTTCGGCTCGCTTATCCTGAGCCTGTCGGTGGTGATTCTGGAGGTCAGTCTTATTTCCGCGTTGATGGCCACCGGCAATGCCTCGCCGGCGCTAATGCGGGACACCCTGTTTTCCGTGATAATGATTGTCACCACCGGACTGGTGGGTTTCGCCCTGCTGCTGGGCGGGCGCAAATTCGCCACGCAGTTTGTGAATCTGGCCGGGATCAAACAATACTTGATGGCGATCGTGCCTCTGGCGATTATCGTGCTGGTGCTGCCGGCCGCGTTGCCCGCGGGCAACTTCGGTATTTTTCAGGCGCTGTTCGCCGCAGTGATTTCGGCGGCCATGTACGGCGTTTTTCTGCTGATCCAGACGAAAACCCACCAGAAGTGGTTCATTTACGAACATGAGGATGGCGACGACGACGATCCCCATGGCAAACCTTCCGCCCACAGTTCGCGCTGGCATGGCGTTTGGCTGGTGGTCCACCTGCTGGCGGTGGTGGTCATTACCAAATTCAACGCGATTCCGCTGGAGCAATTGCTTAACGACCTGAACGCGCCGCCGCAATTCACCGGTTTTCTGGTGGCTCTGCTTATTTTGTCGCCGGAGGGGCTGGGGGCTATCAAGGCGGTCTTACGCAATCAGGTGCAGCGCGCCATGAATCTGTTTTTCGGTTCGGTGCTGGCCACCATATCGCTCACCGTTCCCACGGTCACGGTTATCGCCATACTCACCGACCACCCATTGATGTTCGGCCTTGAGCTAACGCAGATTGTGGTACTGCTGGCGGCGATGTTTCTGTGCCAAATTTCCTTCTCGACAGGGCGCACCAACGTATTGAACGGTACCGCGCACCTTGCCCTGTTCGGCGCCTATCTGATGACATTGATGCTGTAATCTGCCCCGTCGCCGGGGCCAGTCCGAGCCCCGAGACTCGCCGCCGCGCATTCCCTCAGACGACCCTTTCGTGAGACTGATACATTTTGCACCGCGACAACAGATAACACTGGTATAACCACTGCGAAAACTGCTATTTTATGGCCTCTTTGCGACGGACCCCTGGCCCGCCTTTTTTTCACGTTCTGGTTCGTTGTTTTAATGAAAATTCGCTTGTTCGCCGGTATTCGCCCATTCAGTGCGTTTATTGATGCCTGCTGGAAAGAGCCCTATAACCTTCATCGGTTCGTCAAGGACCTTATTGCCGGCGTCACCGTCGGCATCATAGCCATTCCCCTTTCCATGGCGCTGGCCATCGGTAGCGGCGTCGCGCCGCAACACGGCCTGTACACGTCGGCCATCGCCGGTATCGTCATCGCGCTTTGCGGCGGCTCGCGATTTAGCGTATCAGGGCCCACCGCGGCCTTTGTGGTTATCCTTTATCCGGTATCGCAGCAATTTGGTCTGGCCGGCCTGCTGATAGCCACCCTGCTTTCCGGCTTGATATTACTGTTTATGGGTCTGGCCCGATTGGGCAAGCTCATTGAATTCATTCCCCTGCCGGTCACGCTGGGGTTCACCTCCGGTATCGGTATTACCATCGGCACTATGCAGATCAAGGATTTCTTCGGCCTGCATATGACCACCGTCCCCGAACATTATCTGGGCAAGGTGGCGGCAATGGCGACCGCCATGCCCTCCCTGGAGTGGGGCGACACATTGGTCGGCGCGGTCACTATGGCCGTGTTGATCTATTGGCCCCGATTCGGCGTGCGCTTCCCGGCGCATTTGCCGGCCCTGCTGGCCGGCTCCGGCGTCATGTGCCTGCTGTGGTTGCTCAATATTCATGTCGCCACCATCGGCTCCCGCTTTGGCTATATCCTGGCGGATGGCACCCATGGCCAGGGCATTCCGCCCATCCTGCCGCACTGGCTGCTTCCCTGGCAACTTCCCGACGCGCACGGGCAACCGATGGCGTTAAATTGGCAAACTCTTTCCCTTTTATTGCCGGCGGCGTTTTCCATGGCCATGCTGGGCGCCATCGAATCCTTACTTTGCGCGGTGGTGCTGGATGGCATGACCGGCATCAAGCACCAATCCAACAATGAATTGATAGGCCAGGGGCTGGGCAATATGATAGCGCCGTTTTTCGGCGGCATCACCGCCACCGCCGCCATTGCCCGTTCAGCGGCCAATGTCCGGGCCGGCGCCACGTCTCCGGTGTCCCCGCTCATCCACGCCTTACTGGTACTGCTGGCATTGCTGATACTGGCGCCCGCGTTGTCCTACCTGCCGTTATCGGCCATGGCGGCGCTACTGCTGCTGGTGGCCTGGAATATGAGCGAGGCGCGCAAGGTCATTTACCTGTTGCGCCGGGCGCCGAGAGACGATATCGCGGTCATGCTGCTCTGCATGTCCTTGACGGTGCTATTCGACATGGTGGTCGCCATCACGGTGGGTATCGTATTGGCCTCGCTGCTGTTTATGCGGCGGATCGCCAGCATGACCCGCATTGAGGAATTACCGCAAAGTGTCGCTGGCCAGCATCGGATATTCCGGATAAACGGCCCGTTGTTCTTCGCCGCCGCCGAGCGAATTTTCGATGAATTGACCGAGCTGACCGGCAAAGACCCGCTTATCGTCTTGCAATGGGATGCGGTGCCAGTGCTGGATGCCGGCGGGTTGCAGGCCTTTGTCCGTTTTAGCGAACGGATAAGGGGTGATCAACGGCTTATCGTCACCGATATCCCTGTCCAGCCATTGAAAACGCTGGCCCGGGCCAACATCCTGCCCCTTGAGGGCCGCCTGGCCTTCTACCCCACGCTGCCCCAGGCATTGCGGTCCATTGCGCCGGGCCCCGCGCAATAAATGTGAACAAGGGATACGTCGGTATCCCTTGTCATTGTCGAAACCCACACCGGTGTTTTATCGGCCGGTATCCAATCCGGGAAAACTTTTTACCAGTTCATCAATGGCTTTCATCTGCCGCAGGAAGGGTTCAAGCTTGTCCAGCGGCAACGCGGAGGGACCATCGCATTTGGCGTGTTCCGGATCCGGGTGGGCTTCAATAAACAAACCGGCGATACCCACCGCCATGCCGGCGCGGGCCAGCTCGGCCACCTGCGCCCGCCGTCCGCCGGACGCCGCGCCGAACGGATCGCGGGTCTGCAGGGAATGGGTCACGTCGAAAATAACCGGGCAGCCGCCGGAGACTCTGTTCATCACCCCCAGGCCCAGCATATCCACCACCAGATTGTCATAGCCGAAATTGCTGCCGCGATCGCAAAGTATAATCCGGTCATTACCGGCCTCGTGGAATTTTTCCACGATATTGCCCACCTGGGAAGGGCTGATGAACTGGGGTTTCTTGACGTTTATCACTGCGCCGGTACGGGCCATGGCCTCCACCAGATCAGTTTGCCGGGCCAGGAATGCCGGTAACTGAATCACATCCACCACCTCCGACACCGGTTGCGCCTGGGCCGCTTCGTGAACGTCGGTAATGATTTTGACGCCGAATTGCGTTTTCAACGCCTGGAAAATCTTCATCCCCTCTTCCAACCCCGGGCCGCGATAGGAATGAATAGATGAACGATTGGCCTTATCGAATGACGCCTTGAAAACATAGGGGATGCCCAGTTTCTGCGTCACCGTCACGTAATGCTCGCAAATACGCATCGCCAGATCGTGGGATTCCAGCACATTCATCCCGCCGAACAGCACGAAGGGGCGATCGTTAGCCACCGGGATATCGCCAATAATGACTGTTTTTTGTTTCATGTCGTTACCTTATTGTGTTCAAACCGGACTGCCAGCCTGCTAAGTCAGCGGCGCCCCGGAACGCGTTAATGCAGCGTCACCGATTTCTGCTCGATAGTGTGAATCTGGACCTTGATCATCTCACTGATGGGGTCTTCCGGGCATTGTTCGACGAAATAGTTAAGATCGGTTAACGCCACATGATCACACTCCAATTGGGCGTAAATCAAACCCCGATCCCGTATCTCATAGGGATCTTCCGGGTCGAACTCCAGCATGGCTTCACTGGCGTTCAGCGCCAGCTCCATCTGTTTTTCGTCCATCAGCGCGGTCTTGAGGGTATCCAGCAGTTTGCGCGCCACGGTATTATTATCGGCCTCTTCCAGATCTTCCTCGGTCAGCTCGACGCCGGGGCCGATATTGCCGCGTAGCCAAATTTCCAGGGTATGCTCATCCAGGGTATCGCCATCAATGGGGTTGATAAGCCAAAGCTCGCCGTCCAGCCAGTCGGCCCGCAGGATCATTTGCGTGGGAAATATGACCGGCGCGAGCGGAATGCCCATGCCCTGGGCGATATGCAGCAAAATAACGCCCAGCGAGGTGGGCAGGCCCTGGCGGCGCTCCAATACCTGATCCAGCCAGAGGGCGTCGGATAATCGGTACACGCCGCCGACGCCGCCGAATCCCCAGGTCCGGTAGAATAACGTCAGCAACTTGTCCAACTGCTCATCTTGTTGAATATCGGCCGGAATAAGACGGCGCGCCTCTTCGGTGAGTTGGCGTAATTGCATACGGACACGCTCGGCGGGAAAGTCCTGGCGAACAGCGATCGAAATACGAATGACCCCTTCGCTTAGCGGCGAAAGATTGTATTCAAAATCAGCAACATTACTCATAATAATCCTGTTAAGCCATCCATTGACCCAGCGTTACCCGCTCGTTGCCGCCATAGTCATAACGGGTCTCTATCCGCCGGAAACCGGCACGCGACAACAGGCTTCTCACAGGCTTCCCCTGCCGCCAGCCATGCTCCACCGCCAGCCAGCCGCCAGCCAGTAGATGCTCGCCGGCGCCCTTGACGATACACTGGAGATCAGCCAGTCCGGACATGTCCGCCACCAGTGCGCTGCGGGGTTCATAACGAACATCGCCCTGCGAGAGATGCGGATCGTCGCCGTCGATATAAGGAGGGTTACTCACGATAAGCCCATAGCGCTTTCCCTGCAACCGGCTAAACCAGTCGCCGGTCTCGAAACGTACCCGTTCCAGCCCCAGACGGCGGGCGTTTTCCCGGGCGAGCGCCACCGCGTCGGGGTGAAGATCCACACCCGTCACCCGCCAGCCCGGCCGTTCGCTGGCCAGCGCCAGCGCGATGGCGCCGGTTCCGGTGCCGAGATCTAGCACGTCGGTCTCGGCGTCCAATACTAAAGATAATACCTGCTCCACCAGACATTCGGTGTCCGGGCGCGGGATAAGCGTCGCCGGCGAGACGTTGAGATTCAAAGACCAGAATTCGCGCTCGCCGGTCAGGTAGGCAATGGGCTCCCCCGCCCGTCGCCGGTCTAGCAGACCGGCCAAACGCGTTTGTTGCTCCAATGTCAGGCACGCGTCATCATGGGCCAGCAGCCAGGTACGCTCGCGGCCGGTTACCAGGCGCAATAGGATTTCAGCATCGCGCTTCGGGCTGTCGCCGCCGGCCAACTGCCGGATGGCGTTTGCAAGCCAGACGCGGATTTCCATCAGGATTGCTCCGCCAGCGCGGCCAGTTGATCCGCCTGATATTCCTGCATGATGGGCTGTATAAGGGTGTCCAGCTTGCCTTCCATCACTTCATCAAGGCGGTATAGCGTCAGCCCGATCCGATGATCGGTCACCCGGCCCTGCGGGAAATTGTAGGTACGGACGCGATCGGAACGGTCGCCGCTGCCCAGCAGATTGCGACGGGTCGACGCCTCTTCCTGCTGACGTTTAAGGGCCTGGGCCGCGCGCAACCGCGCGCCCAGCACCGCCAGCGCCTTGGCTTTGTTTTTGTGCTGCGAGCGCTCGTCCTGGCATTCCACCACCAGCCCGGTGGGCAGGTGGGTGATACGAATGGCCGAATCGGTGGTGTTGACGTGTTGCCCGCCGGCGCCGGAGGAGCGGAAAGTATCAATACGCAAATCAATGGGATTGATTTCCGGCAATTCCTCCTCCGGTATGGCGGGCATCACCGCCACGGTACAAGCCGAGGTGTGTATACGGCCCTGGGACTCGGTTTCCGGCACCCGTTGAACCCGATGACCGCCCGATTCGAATTTCAGTTGCCCGTAGGCGCCCTCGTGGTCGATTTTGGCGATCACTTCCTTATACCCGCCGTGTTCGCCATCGCTGGCACTGATAATTTCCACACGCCAACGGCGCGTTTCGGCATAGCGACTGTACATGCGAAACAAATCGCCGGCGAATATCGCCGCTTCATCGCCGCCGGTTCCCGCCCGCACTTCCAAAAAACAGCCGCGATCGTCATCGGGGTCTTTTGGCAGTAAAAGTAGTTGCAGTTGTCGCTCAAGTTCCGCTTGCGCCGCCTTGGCCTCTTGCAGCTCTTCTTGCGCCAGATCGCGCATTTCCGGATCGTCCAGCAGCGCCTGGGCCGTTTCGATATCGTCCCGTACCTGGCGCCAGCGCTGAAAAGACGCGGTCACATCATTCAGTTGCGCATATTCCCGGGAAAGCGCGCGGAATCGCTCCTGGTCGCTGATGATATCGGCATCGCCGAGCATCACCTCGACTTCTTCGCGGCGTTCTTGCAACGCTTCCAATTTGGCAACAATAGAAGGCTTCATGGATGGTGGTTTTACCTTAATGAGATAGACAGCGCTAATCCAGCCCGAGGCTGTCGCGCAAGATTTGCAGACGCTGCGTGTCGCCTTCGCGGGCGGCCTGTTGCAGCGATTTGGTTGGCGCATGGATAAGTGTATGGGTGAGGCGATGGCCCATTTCCCGAATCACGAGTTCAGGGTCGGCGCCAAGTTTGAGCGCGGACAACGCGCGCGCCTCGATTTCCGCCCGCAGGCTCTCGGCATGGCTGCGATAATCGCGGATGGTTTCCACCGCGTTTTGCGCGCGTAGCCACCCCATGAAATCCAGGCATTCCTCGGCAACGATGTCTTCGGCCTTGACCGCGGCCGACTGCCGTTGCACCAGATTTTTTTCAATAATGGCCTGAAGGTCGTCCACCGTATACAGGTAGGCATTGGCGATTTTACCCACCTCGGGCTCAATATCCCGCGGCACCGCGATATCCACCAATAGCATCGGCTGGTTGCGGCGCGCCTTCATGGCGTGTTCGACCATGCCCTTGCCAATGACAGGCAAAGTACTGGCGGTGGAACTGATGACGATATCCGCCCTGGCCAGCGCCAGCTCGATATCCGCCAGGTCGACGGTTTCGGCGCCGGCATGTTCCGCCAGCCGCTCGGCCCGTTCCCGGGTGCGATTGGCAATAATCAGCGAACCTACCTTATGCTCGCGCAGATGCCGCGCCACCAATTCGATGGTCTCGCCGGCCCCCACCAGCAGTACCGTAATGCCCGCCAGGGATTCGAAGATTTGCCGGGCCAGCGTACAGGCGGCAAACGCCACCGACACCGCGTTAGAGCCGATTTCCGTTTCAGTGCGCACCCGTTTGGCCACGGAAAAGGCTTTTTGAAACATTCGCTCCAAATCGCCGGAAAGGGATTGGCCGCGGCGGGAATCCGCGAACGCTTTTTTAACTTGCCCGAGGATTTGCGGTTCGCCAAGGATCAGGGAATCCAAACCGCAAGCCACCCGCATAAGATGACTGACCGCTTCATTGTCGCGATGCCAATAGAGGCTTTGCCGCACGTCCTCGGGTTGCAGATGCTGATAATCGCAAAGCCACCTCACCAGCATTTCCTGGACATTTTCCTGTTGCTCGACGCTGAGATAGAGTTCGGTGCGGTTGCAGGTGGACAGCACCACTCCCCCCTGCACCAGCGGTTGTTGCAGCAAGCTGGCAAGAGCATGGTCGAGCGTCTGGGGCGCGAAGGCCACCTGTTCACGAAGGGCGACCGGCGCTGTTTTGTGGTTAATGCCTAATGCCAGCAAAGTCATAGAAGAATACGGCTGATAAATAATACGAGTATTTGTATGGTTATGATGCATTGCATTCTACTTGATGCGCGTGATCAAGAAAAGTCGCACCGCATTTTCGCACCATAGCCCTTACACTATAGCGTCTGTATAGATATATAACTATTGTGGTTTAAAATACCACCTCTCAAAGCGATTGACGCTACCCTTGCCGTCCGTTAGCGTGATGCAACCCATAAATCCGGCAAAAATGCCGAAAACAAGGAATTTTTTTCCATGCCGAAGCGTATTACCGCCTGTTACCGGTTACTACCGCTGGCAGCCTTGCTCCTGGCGGCCTGTAGTATCCATGCGCCCTCGGGACCGGCCAAAACCCCCGACTCCCCGGAATGGCGGCAGCATGAAAGCGCCGTGTCCCATTTGACCCGCTATCAGACTCGCGGCGCGTTCGCCTACATTTCCGGCCGACAAAGGGTTTATGCGCGTTTCAACTGGACGCAAACCGATGCCGACAGTTACCGGCTGTTGTTAACCAATCCCCTTGGCGGCACCGAGCTTGATCTTTCCGTCCGTCCCAACACGGCGAAAATCATCAACAATCAGGGCAAAACCTATACCAGCGAAGATGCGCAAACCATGCTGCAAAAACTTACCGGTATGGACATACCGCTGGACAATCTGCGCCAATGGCTGGTCGGCCTGCCGGGCGATGCCCACGACTTCGCCCTGGATGACCGGGGTCTGCTAAAACAGGTCAATTACTATCACAACGGCCGGCGATGGAAAGTCTCGTACCTGAATTACCGTGATGATACGCTGCCGCCAATGCCCGGTAATATCGAGTTGCGCGAAGATGATCAGCTCATCAAGCTTAGAATGGATACCTGGAGCCTGAAATGAGCCTGCGCTGGCCATCGCCGGCCAAACTGAATCTTTTTCTCTACGTCACCGGCCGCAGGACGGACGGCTATCATTTGCTGCAAACGCTGTTTCAGTTTCTCGACTATGGCGATACCCTGACCATTGAGGCCAATAACAGCGGCCGCATACACTTGGTCACGCCCCTTGCCGGTGTCGCCGAAGCCGATAATCTGATTGTGCGGGCCGCGGAAAGCCTGCGGCGCTGCCCCGAGGCGGCCGGCGGCCGTTTTTCCCGGCCGGGGGCCGATATCTGGCTGGAAAAACGCTTGCCGATGGGCGGCGGGCTGGGGGGCGGGTCATCCAATGCAGCCACGACGCTGGCGGCCCTTAACCACTTATGGGGCTGCGGGCTGCCCCCCTCCCGGCTAATGGCGCTGGGAGGCACGCTGGGCGCTGATATTCCGGTATTTCTCTATGGCCGGGCGGCATTTGCCGAAGGCATCGGCGATAGGCTGGCACCCGCCGCACCGCCGGAAAAATGGTACCTGGTGGCGGTTCCGCCGGTGAGTATCGCCACGCCGGCGATTTTCACCGATCCCGAACTCAAACGCGATACGCCGGCACGCCCATTGGAGCGGTTATTGCGCGAGCCGTTTTGCAATGATTGTGAGCCAATCGCAAGAAAACGTTTTAGCGAGGTTGAACAGCATCTTTCATGGCTGTTAGAATACGCGCCGTCGCGACTGACAGGCACCGGCGCTTGCGTATTTTCCGAATTCGATACCGAGGCCGCCGCCCGTCAGGTGCTTGAGCAAGCCCCGGCATGGATACACGGTTTCGTAGCGCGCGGCGTCAACATTTCGCCGCTGCGCGTTGCGTTGGCCGGGGCGGATTGAGGCCATCGTTTGCTCCCGCCGCCCCTACCGACGACGGCCGCAACGACGGGCCACAATGTATTTTTTACCTGTGCGGCATTGCCCTGTATGGCGCTCCGGTCCCGAGTGTTATCCTGAGCAATACCTTCTCTGGACGCAAGCCTGAGGTTTATCTCGTGCCTGATATGAAGCTTTTTGCTGGTAACGCCACCCCGGAACTGGCGCAACGTATTGCCAACCGTTTATACACCAGCCTTGGGGACGCCGCTGTGGGTCGTTTCAGCGACGGCGAAGTCAGCGTGCAAATCAACGAAAACGTGCGCGGCGGGGATATTTTCATTATCCAGTCCACCTGCGCGCCCACCAACGACAACTTGATGGAGCTGGTGGTCATGGTCGACGCCTTGCGGCGCGCATCCGCCGGCCGAATCACCGCCGTTATCCCCTATTTCGGCTACGCCCGGCAAGATCGCCGCGTGCGTTCCGCCCGGGTCCCCATTACCGCGAAAGTCGTGGCCGATTTTCTCTCAAGCGTGGGCGTCGATCGGGTTCTGACCGTTGATTTGCACGCCGAACAGATTCAGGGCTTTTTCGATGTGCCGGTGGATAACGTATTCGGCAGTCCGATTTTGCTGGAAGACATGTTGCAGCAAGAGCTGGAAAATCCCATTGTCGTGTCGCCCGATATCGGCGGCGTGGTGCGCGCGCGCGCCATTGCCAAACTGTTGAACGACACTGACATGGCCATCATCGACAAACGCCGTCCCCGCGCCAATGTCTCCCAGGTAATGCACATCATCGGCGACGTGGCCAACCGCGATTGTGTGTTGGTGGATGACATGATCGATACCGGCGGTACGTTGTGCAAAGCAGCGGAAGCGCTGAAAGACCGGGGCGCGAAACGGGTTTTCGCCTACGCCACCCACCCTATTTTTTCCGGCAATGCCTGCGATAACATCAAAACGTCCATGATAGATGAAGTCATCGTCTGCGATACCATACCGTTGTCGCCCGCCATCAAGGCGCTGCCCAACGTGCGGACGCTGACGCTGTCCGGCATGCTGGCCGAGGCGATCCGCCGCATCAGCAACGAAGAATCCATTTCCGCCATGTTTGAACATTGATTGTCGGGCGGCAGTGTTGCGGCGGTGAAAGCCGGGCAACCTGTCGCCGCTGAAGATGGCAAGACGTGAGAAACCCTGCCCCCTTCAGGCTGCATCGTCGCATCCTGATTGAGGTCAAGCCGCTACCGGTTTACGATAGCGGCCATGGGCAGCCAGCAACAGCGCCTTTAATGATGGCTGGTGCGCCGGCAACGGGAGTCGAAACGCCTTATCCACCAGTAGCGATCCGTGATGCGTTCGTGTCCGCCCAAGCGTGCGCCGGTCAGCCATAACAATGCCCCAACGAAAATACCCATTATGGCGCCATTGGCGAACAACGGATTTAAATCAAAATGGGGCAGTTGGTTTAGTACCGAACAAACCAGTCCGGCTATCATCATAAACAGCCCGAACCCCATTAAACCATTGCCTAGCACCAAAGCTGATTTACGTTTCATCGTTCACCTCCGGGTTCATCAATGAAATCGACTTTTAGAATTTCAAAGACTTCCTTTGGTTAAAGTATAGGCAATATGGGCCAGCGACCTTCGTGTCTATGATCACAAAGTGCACATTTAATCACACAAATACATGTTTCCTGACAAAAGCGGGGCTAACGACGGCGTCGAACAAAACGTTGCTCCAGCGCTTCTTTGCCCCATTGACTGCCGGACCATTCTTCCTCCAGTACAAACCCCCGCGTTTCATAGAGATGCCGTGCGGCGTTCAGGCCCGAGACCGTCCACAAGTGGGTTTCGGCAAACCCCTGCTCTTCGACAAATGCCATAGCGGCATCCAGTAAACGTTTCCCGACGCCATCGCCACGGGCATCGTCGTTGACGATAAACCAACGCAAATGGGCGTTATCGGCGCCCAAATCTTGGCCGTCGATAGCCACCGAGCCGATGATTTCGCCGTGGCGTATGGCCGTCCAAATGGCGTTTCGCGCGTTATCCAACCTGCCGCTGAACTCGGCCAGGCCCGTGGCGACTACCGATTCGAAATGCTGACCGAACCCCAATGCCCGCGCATAATATAACGCGTGCAGTTCGGTTATGCGGGCGATAAGTCCTGGCCGGTAGCCTTGAACAAGCTCAATGGACGCAATGGGCCGCCCCGCATCCGTCCGGCTGACCAACGCGTCGGCATAGAGGCGCAATCCTTCCAGTATTATGCGATCCTGTCCGGGCACCAGGCGTCCCAGCGCATCCATCACCTGCGCGCGGGCAAAAGCATGGATCGCGGCTACCCGGTTTTGACCCTCGGGGGTCAGGGACAGCCACTTGACGCGGCCGTCGTTTTCACCGAATACCTCGTTGACATCGCCGGACTTCACCAGTTTGCGCAACATCCGACTCACGCTCGATTTCTCCAAACGCAGTCGTGCGGCAAGGTCGCGGGCGGTGACGCCGCCCTTTTCGATTTCGATCAGCGCATGCACGGCGGAAGGCGACAACGTGGTACCCGCGAAATCGCCGCCCATGAAACCCATCTCGCGAACTATTGCGCGCGAGACGGCGCGAATTTCTTCCACTAGGGACGGTAGGGACACGGTGGTCATTGGGGGCATCTCCATGGTTATTTGGTTGTGTTATACAACCAAATAGTTGTATTAAGCAACTTGTTTATTCTTGTCTGGCGGCAACCCACCGGCCACGGCCAATGGTCTGTCTGGTGATAGGTCTAAAAAAACCGGGGATTGACGCGATGGGCCAGAAGTCAGGCATGATGGCAGAAAAAACCCGGCACAAGGCCGGGGGAGATGAAAGAGCCCCTCTCCGGCGCTTATCTCCGGCACTCACATTGTGTGGCGTTAGCTCTGTCTGAGGGGTAAAAGCATTATACACAATAGGATCTCTCTTATTTTACCTTTTATGCTATCGCATCGAGACCCCCGCCGCTTTGCATTGCGTGTTTCCCGGATCGGCGCCGGGAAATTCTGCTACTATAGGCGGCTTATCCGTTAACCGATAGCCGCGGCCCCCCGCGGCAACCGGATACTGTTTCGCGCGGCGATGCCGCGCACTCCATCAGCATTGAGAATACGCAACGTCATGACAATCAGATTGATAGTGGGCTTGGCCAACCCGGGCGCGGAGTACGCCGCCACCCGGCATAATGCCGGCGCCTGGTATGTGGATTCGCTGGCCGGCGCGGAACGCGTCGACCTCAAGGAAGAAGGCAAGTTCTACGGGTATACCGCCCGGCTTATCATCGCCGGTCAGGACGTCAGGCTATTGGTGCCCACCACGTTCATGAACCTGAGCGGCAAGGCGGTGGCGGCCATGGCCACATTTTACCGCATCCATCCCGAAGAGATCCTGGTGGCCCATGACGAGTTGGATTTGCCGCCCGGCCATGCCAGACTGAAATTGGGTGGAGGTCCCGGCGGGCATAACGGACTGAAGAGTATTATCGGTTGTTTGGGCAATAATCCGCAGTTTCATCGACTGCGTATTGGCATCGGCCATCCCGGCGACAAAAACAAAGTGGTGGGTTTCGTGCTGGGCAAGCCCCCGTCCACAGAGCAGGCGCTCATCGACCAGGCCATCGACGAAGCGGTGGCATGCACGCCTATTCTGCTACAGGAAGGCAGCGTCAAGGCCATGAACCGGCTGCATAGTTTCAAGGCGGACTGATGCGGAGCGCGTCGGCCATCAATCCCAGCCGTGTAGGCCACGCTGTAACGGAAACAGGCGAGCGCCGCCAATGAAGAGGCAACCTGGGGTATGATGTATAATGGCGCATATGATGAGATCCCGTCTCTGTTCACGGATAATGCCGGGATGCGTGTGAATAATCGTTTATTAATTGAGCTATGTAAGGTGATATAACCATGGGTTTTAAATGCGGGATTGTGGGATTGCCGAATGTCGGCAAATCTACGCTGTTTAATGCATTGACGAAAGCGGGGATCGAGGCGGCGAATTTTCCCTTCTGTACCATAGAACCGAACACCGGGGTCGTACCGATGCCCGATGCCCGGCTTGATCAGTTGGCCGATATCGTCAAGCCACAGCGCATTGTCCCCACCACCATGGAATTCGTGGATATCGCCGGCCTGGTCAAGGGCGCATCGAAAGGCGAAGGTCTTGGCAATCAGTTTCTGACTAATATCCGTGAAACGGAAGCCATCGGCCATGTGGTGCGGTGTTTCGAAAACGACAATATTATCCATGTGGCCGGCCGGGTCGACCCCGCGGAAGATATTGATGTCATTAACACCGAGTTGGCGCTGTCCGATCTGGAAGCCTGCGAGCGCGCGCTGCAGCGGGTGCAAAAGAAAGCCAAGGGCGGCGACAAAGACGCCAAGGTTGAGCAGGCCGTGCTGGAAAGATGCCTGCCCCACCTAAGTGATGCCGGCATGCTGCGTACCCTGGGGCTAAGCGATGAAGAGAAAGCCGCAATCCGCTATTTGAGTTTCCTGACGCTTAAGCCGACCATGTATATCGCCAATGTCAATGAAGACGGTTATGAGAACAACCCTCATCTGGATAAGGTTCGGGCTATCGCCGAGGCCGAGGGCTCTGTGGTGGTGCCGGTCTGTGCGGCGGTGGAATCCGATATCGCCGAGCTGGAAGAAGACGAACGGGGGGAGTTCATGGCGGAACTGGGACTGGAAGAACCGGGGCTAAACCGGGTCATTCGCGCCGGATACCAGTTGCTGAACCTGCAAACCTATTTTACCGCCGGGGTCAAGGAAGTCCGCGCCTGGACCATTCCGGTGGGCGCCACGGCCCCGCAGGCGGCGGGCAAAATTCACACCGATTTCGAAAAGGGCTTTATCCGGGCGCAGACCATTGCGTTTGCGGACTTTATTGCCTATAAGGGCGAGCAAGGCGCCAAAGAAGCGGGGAAAATGCGCGCGGAAGGTAAAGACTACATTGTCAGAGATGGCGATGTGATGAACTTTTTGTTTAACGTCTAAATAAGTTTTGTTGTCTCATGAGGTTTCAGAACATCTCATGAAACTCACAAAATCCGCTAAAATCCACGCGTTTGCGTGGATTTTTTATTCCACATTGTCTCATATGCTCTCATGGAAGCGCAGTCTAAAATGAGTACATAGATGAGTACAATCCGTTTCCATTATCATTTTAGGTGAGTACAATAACGGTATAAGAAATAGTCAAGGACCCGCTATGCTCACTGATACGCAATGCCGCAGTGCCAGGCCGAAAGAAAAACTCTATCGACTCAATGACTTTAATGGTCTCTACCTCGAAGTGAAACCCAATGGCAAAAAGGCATGGCGCTATCGATTTAAACTCAACGGAAAATCAAGCATGTTTGCGTTGGGTGAGTATCCAGCGATAAAGCTCGCCGAAGCTCGCGAGAAATGCGAGCAAGCGCGTAAGCAAGTCGCAGATGGAGTTAGCCCGACACAGGCTCGTCAGTTAGATAAGATCCGCAAGGTTAATGACGCTTCTAACACCTTTGAGCTGATCGCCAAAGAGTGGTTGCAGATGAAAGACTGGGCCGAAATTACCAAAACACGCCGACTGGATATGCTTGAACGTGTGGTTTTCCCCGCAATCGGTAAGCTCCCTGTCAGAGAGATCACCCCACACCACATTCTTAAAATTCTTCAGGAAACCGCTAAACGCGGCGCTCCGACTGTTGCTGCTGAAGCCCGACGTACCATTTCATCGGTTTTTGAGTTGGCAGTGGCAACGCTTAGAGCTGACAGCGATCCTGTCTGGCCTGTACGCAAGGCGCTTCCGGCGAATAAGACACAGCATAAACAGGCATTGAATCCACAGCAAATCGGGAAGCTATTAAGCTGTTTTGATAACAGTCGCGGCTCATATCAGGTTAACTATTGCATGTGGCTAATGTGGTGGACGCTGGCGCGGCCAGCCGAAGTCACCGAAGCTGAATGGGTAGAATTCGATCTCGATAATGCACTATGGACCATTCCGGCTACACGCATGAAAGCTCGTAGAGAACATGTTATTCCCCTCCCCTCCCAAGCCGTCAACATGCTCAGAACGCTACAGGGATTAACCGGGCATCGACACCATCTCTTTCCGGGCCGTGATAACCCGCGTGGCCCGATGACATCACACTCGCTGCGTCAGCTACTTAAAAGCCTCGGCTGGAGTGGAACTTACAGCCCACATGCAACCCGAACCACAGGCAGCACACGGTTGAACGAGATGGGCTATCGGCCTGATGCTATCGAGGCTCAGCTTGCCCATGCTGATACCAATAATGTTCGCCGCACATATAACCACGCGACTTATCTTGATGAACGCAAAGTAATGATGCAGGAATGGGTTGATAAGCTTGATGGATGGGTAAGCACCACTGACAGCAGTGCTGATGTTTCGTAAACGATGATGCATTGGTATTTAATGATTGATTAATATAGATATTTATTAATTTATAATTTAAATCTATAATACCACCTACAGTAGATATAAGCAGTGAATACTAGGTGCCCACAGTTTTCGAGGTTTTTGTTCATCACGCGTAGCCATATACTTAAAAACCCTGTTGGACCCTTCTCATTTTATGCCCTTCCAAAACTTTCTGTGTACAGCATGTAAATTCAACGAACGTCTGCTGAGTGCCAAAAGCAGACGTTGATTACGTTGAGATATGTTAATTTATGGGGAGCTGGTCACCTGAGGGGCGCGAACTATATGATGTGTCTAACTCTCGGATTAAGGTGGTCGAGTGGAACCAAGCTTCGAATGGAACATATTTCCCCAAGAAGGGAAGTGATACAAAAGCTTTTGAACCGCCCCGGGAATCCTGGAGACTAAACTCTTTGAGAGAGAGGTAACAGGATGACTAAAAATACTCGCTTT
>NZ_SZPQ01000147.1 GCF_005217455.1 Martelella alba | reverse complement strand
TAGGGTAATTGACCGTCATCCATAATGGCGCGTCTGCCGGCACCAGCGTTTCATGCCCGGTATTGATTACCCGCCCAAAGCGGAGTAATTCGAACCCGGCACTTGGGCTCTCCTTATAATTCCGCATCGCGGTTTTATAGAGATTGTATTCGTAGTCTTTGCCATCAGCATTCACCAGTGGCTCGCCAAGCAGATCATATTTCCCATCAACCTGCGTATTTTTCTGCCGGGTCACCATGGTGCAGCTTCCCTTTTCCAGCGTCATGCTGACATAAAGGGGGAGTGTACTGGTATGGCATTCGCTAAGCCCGTTAGTGGAAGTGCTGTTATGTGCCGGCGCTCTGTCATAAAACTTCGTTCCGGCCGGAAGATAAAAGTGAATATCACCATAAACTGCATCGGTTCGGCCATCTTTCGACACGTCCAGTTCACGGGTCTTTCTGCCTGTGAGTTTGCTGATGTTGTCGTCATCGCAGAATATCTGGAAATGGAACGCATTCACCCCATCCACCATACCGGGAAGGCCTAACGGATCCTTACGGTAAACCTTTTCACCGGCTTTAACGGTTTCGGCCAGCGACTTCAGGTGCATGTAAAGTGAGTAGAAAATCACTTTTGCTTCATCACCGCTGCCGATCTCGGTTTCATGCTTTATCAGCACATATCCATCATCGCTGCCTTTGGCATCGGGTTTACCGGCGTTGAGGTTCAATGGCGCCAGGTCTCGTTTGTCGGAGCTGTTGCGCAGTGAAACGACAGTACCATCCGCAATTGCCCGAACGCGCTCGGCAGGTCTGCCAGCGTCAGTCTGACGGATGTGTATCCCGCCATGCCACGACCCATAACCATTCACCGGGAAATCACGGCGGTCAACTACGGTCATGACTCTTTCAATCCAGGCTGCATCAGTTTCATGGGCATCTTTCGCTTTCAGAAACGGTGGGCTGATAATCATAAACTGACTCCTTGTCAGGAAAAG
>NZ_SZPQ01000146.1 GCF_005217455.1 Martelella alba | reverse complement strand
TGGAAACTGCCAGCCCATTCCCCGGAGGAAAACATGGTCAGGCAAAAGTGTAGCGGTATTAGGCGCAGCTATTTAGGCAAGGTCATTCAAGGCGCCGCACAGCGGAAGCCCGTCATTGGCGCGCTTCCGGTGAGGTCGGATTATTTTCCCACAACCGGCGTTCAATAATAAAACGTAAATCGCCGACTGTTTCCGCAGCCTGAAAATCATTTTTGGAAAGCTGAACATCAAACGTTTCCAAAATACCGATATCTATTTCCACCAGGTCTAATGAATCCACATAAAGTTCATTGATCAAATGTAGAGACTCATGAACTTCTTCCTGCCGCCAGCCCAATTTATAGGCCAATAAGGCGCGCAATCGGCCGCTAACCGAGATGTCGTCCATTGCCGTTTTTTGCATCTTAATCGTTCCTTTTGTCCCGGGCCGGCATGACCGGCCCGGATCAATGTATCGCCGTGGCGGTTCAGGCGCCTCCGGTTCCCGAGGACTCGCTATCAAGATCCCTGAGCCATTTGGGCATTGGCCCCGGGCCGCTTTTTTTCAGGCGCGCCCGCGCTTCGACCAGCGATTCATCCACTTGGCCCAATATGGGGTTGTCATCGCTATTTTGCCGATGCCCTGAAGGGGAAGGCGAACGACGCAATCCCTCATGACTCAGAATCACTTTCGCCACGGGCTTGCTCGCGCCGTTTGCCACGGGCGGGACGTCAGTCGGTTGCGCTGGGCGCTGCGCCATGGATTCGGCGCCGCTGGCCCGTCGGGCCATCCGCCGCGCTTCGCCCACCGCCGGCTGGATTATCGCCGCCGGTTCATGCCACTGTTCCTCTGGCGCAACCGCCGTCCGGGACGCAACCGACGCCTCCGCCGGACCGGTCATCCGCCGCGCTTCGCCCACCGCTGGCTGAATTATCGCCGCCGGTTCATGCCACTGTTCCTCTGGCGCAACCGCCGTCCGGGACGCAACCGACGCCTCCGCCGGACC
>NZ_SZPQ01000145.1 GCF_005217455.1 Martelella alba | reverse complement strand
CAGGATCCGGATAACAAACCCTCGTATGCCTTTGGCGGTCCGGTAAACTCGGTCGCTCAGGGTAATCCCGTGCCGATCGGATACGGTAAACGCCGTATCGGTGGGGCAATTATTTCCGCTGGTATTTATGCAGAAGACCAGCAATAAATCATTTTTTATGTTACCTTAAGGCGTATTCTCAAGCGGTTACAAAATGTCTATAATGAGGATAGTATTATGCTTAAGGTGATAGGTGGTCTTTTGATGGCTGGTGGCATCATATGGGTGTTATGTGCCCTCGGGATGGACGTTACTGTTGGATATGTAGACAAGATATACAATACTGGCCTTATCGCAAATAGAGAAGTAAATATCATTGCAGGCAGTTCACTTGCAATTATTGGCACTTTAATGGCAATGGCCGGAGTAATATGTCGCGCCATCGAGGATAAAGAAAAAGAAAAGATAGATATATTAAAAGATATCAATAATGGACTGGCGGGTTATTTAGAGAAAAAATAACCTCGCATCTTAACACCGATCTAACCCGCAAAATTGCGGGTTTTTTATGGGCGTCATATGGCAGCGAAATCAATCAGGGGCCACAAGGGCGGCTCCAGCAGCACTCACACGCCGGCTGAATCCCCAGACTCTCTACAGTCAACCTCCTACGCCAAAATGCTGCTGGCGCTGGGCGAGGGGGAATTTGCTGGTGGTTTAGACGGCACCAACATTTATCTTGATGGAACGCCGATTCAAAACGCTGACGGCTCTGTCAATTTCCCCGGCGTCGCCTGGGAGTTTCGGGCAGGAACGCCTGATCAAACCTATATTGCAGGTATGCCGGACATCGAGAACGAAACGGCAGTCAGCCTGGAGCTGACCAGCCAAACGCCCTGGGTGCATGCTGTCACCAATACCCAATTATCAGCGGTACGTCTGCGGTTTTCCTGGTCATCGCTACAGCAGCAAAAATCCAATGGCGATGTCGTGGGCTATCGGATTGAGTAT
>NZ_SZPQ01000144.1 GCF_005217455.1 Martelella alba | reverse complement strand
GTCGTCTCCATTGACGATGAGACCCGCCAGCCTACGATCATGCCGGCGAACACATCAATGATGAAGGCCACATACGCGAAGCCTTGCCAGGTGCTGACGTAAGTAAAATCTGCACACCAAAGCTGATTGGGGCGTTCAGCCACGAACTGACGCTGCACCCGATCCGCTGCTGTCGCTGTTTTGCGGCTGACCGTAGTCCTGATGACCTTACCGCGAAGAACACCCCGCAGGTCCATTATTTTCATCAGCCGTTCTACAGTACATCGGGCGATACTGAAGCCTTCCCGGAGTAACTGGCGCCAGACTTTCCGCGCCCCATAGACGCTGTAATTTTCTTCGTAAATACGTTTTATTTCTTTGCTGATTTGTGCATCACGTTTTTCGCGTTGGCTACATTTTTCAGGATGTCCCCGGCGCTGCTGATGCCAGTAATATGTCGACGGGGCAATATCCAGCTCGCGACATACCGGCCCGACCCCGTGCGTACCACTCAGACGTTCCATCAGTGGCATTATTTTTTCCAGTGGCGGTCGAGCTCCGCCTGAGCAAAATAAGCAGAGGCCTGCCGCAATATATCATTGCTACGGCGTAGCTCCCGATTCTCACGCTCCAGTTCTTTTAAGCGCTGACGTTCGTCGACAGTCAGTCCCCCACCATCAGCCCGGGCAGGGGAAACATCACCATGAACATCGATTTTGTACTGTCGCAGCCAGGCCCTCAGGGTATCGTAATGACAGCCAATTTTTGATGAGATAGCGCGGATAGCATTCGGTTCTGAATCGTATTCGCCACGGTGCTCAAGGAGCAGTCTGACGGCGCGTTCACGTAACTCTGGCGGATAACGGTTTGCTGATTTTGATTTCATTCAGGATCTCCTTTTACTGAGAGTTTAGTCTCCCGAAAACCCGGTACGGTTCATTGGTGCCGAGAATGCAGGTACTGGCCGGGTTCTTTTCATTGAACTCGTCCTTGTCCGCCAGCGTGTTATGCAGG
>NZ_SZPQ01000143.1 GCF_005217455.1 Martelella alba | reverse complement strand
CTGTTTCAAAGCCCTGTTTGACGCTCTCACACATGCAGGTATCTGGAAAGACGACAGTCAAGTTAAACGCCTCGCTGCTTGTTGGGGACCGGTTGTGGCTGGTGGCCGGGTGGAAATAACGATCAGTGATTTTATTCAGGAGGTAGCTGATGCATAACCCAATCACGGCGGGACCGATCACAATGTCGAGCCGGGAGATTGCCGCCCTTGTTCAGAGCAAACACGGTGACGTTAAGCGGTCGGCTGAACGATTGGTCGCCGCTGGAATTTTAACCGCGCCGTTGGCGCAGTTCGATTTCGAGCACAATGGGAACAGCTATACCGAGTACCGGTTCAGTAAACGCGATTCCCTGGTGCTGGTGGCCCGGCTTTCTCCTGAATTCACCGCCGCCGTAGTGGATCGCTGGCAGGAATTGGAAAAGCAAATCACCGTTCCTCAATCTCTGCCGGAAGCCTTGCGACTTGCGGCCGACCTGGCAGAGCAAAAGCAGGTGCTGGAAAACCAACTGGCCACCGCGGCGCCGAAGGCTGAATTCGTGGATAAGTACGTGACGGCTACCGGTTCAATGTCGTTCCGCCAGGTGGCGAAATTGCTCAACGCCAAAGAGCCGGATTTCCGCCTGTTCCTGCTGGATCGCCACATCATGTATCGGTTAAACAATGTCCTGACACCGCACCACCAGCACACCGACGCCGGCCGGTTCGAGGTGAAGACCGGCACCACGAATACGTCGAATTACGCGTTTAGCCAGGCCCGGTTCACACCCAAAGGCGTGAAATGGATAGCCGGGCTATGGGCCGAACATTTGACGGGTCGGGTGACGGCGTGAGGGCATTACTGACGCCGTGTCTACAGCGTGAGCTGGGGCTGGTGCTGTTCCGCCCGGGCAGCGAGGTATTGCCGATGTTCATGTCCGGCCGGGTACTGATCAGCAATGAGCCGGATTTCATGAAATCGATGCCGGTCGGCGCCCTGGCTGATACCGAACAGGAATTGGCTCAGGATGCATCGCTGCGCGGATTTTTTGCAGATGAACAGGTCATCGCGGCAGCTGGCCATCT
>NZ_SZPQ01000142.1 GCF_005217455.1 Martelella alba | reverse complement strand
CTGGGCGTCGGTGACCAGCGCGCGCACCGCGTTGGCGGCAATGCCGTTGGCGGCGGCGTTATTGGCGGTGACCGTCAAATCGCCGTTGGCGATGCGCGCGGTATTGTCATCGGCGATAAACAAGGTATTCACTGTTTGGTTATTGCCGTTGGACAGGGTGGCGGTGACAGCGCTGACGCCGGCCACGGTGTTGGTTAAGGTGGCGGTGGCCACGCCGTCGGCGCCGGTGGTGCCGATAACGGTGGTGACCGTGGCGCCATTGGTGGCGGTGAACGTGACGGCTTGGCCGGCCAGGGGATTGCCGTTGGCGGCGGCGTTATTGGCGGTGACCGTCAGGTTGCCGCTGATAATCTGGGCTGTGCCGGCATCGGCGATAAAGACGGTGTCCACTGTCCGGCTATTATTGTTGGACAAGGTGGCGGTGACGGCGCTGACGCCGGCGGTGGTGTTGGTGAGCGTGGCGGTGGCCACGCCATCGGCGCCGGTGGTGCCGATAACGGTGGTGACCGTGGCGCCATTGGTGGCGGTGAACGTGACGGTTTGGCCGGCCAGGGGATTGCCCTGGGCATCGGTAACCAGCGCGCGCACCGCGTTGGCGGCGGTGCCGTTGGCCAGGGCGTTATTGGCGGTGACCGTCAGATTGCCGTCGGCGATCTGCGCGGTGCCGGTATCGGCGGTAAAGTTGGTGTCTACCGTTTTGTTGCTATTGTTGGACAGGGTGGCGGTCACGGCGCTGACGCCGGCGGTGGTGTTGGTCAGGGTGGCGGTGGCCACGCCGTCGGCGCCGGTGACGCCAATTACCGTGGTGATGATGGCGCCGTTGGTGGCGGTAAAGGTTACGCTCTGGCCGGCCAGCAGGTTGCCCTGGGCGTCGGTGACCACCGCGCGCACCGCGTTGGCGGCGATGCCGTTGGCAGCGGCGTTATTAACGGTGACCGTCAGATTGCCGTCGGCGATGTGCGCGGTGGCGGTATCGCCGATAAAGGTGGTGTCCACGGTTTGGCTGCTGCTATTGGATAGCGTGGCGGTGACGGCGCTGATACCCACCACGGTATTGGTGAGCGTGGCGGTGGCCAC
>NZ_SZPQ01000141.1 GCF_005217455.1 Martelella alba | reverse complement strand
GTACGGCCGCCTTCACGGATAGCGAAACGCAAGCCGTCATCCATCGCAATCGGCGCGATCAGATTGACTTTCATCTTCACGTTGTCGCCCGGCATCACCATTTCCACGCCTTCCGGCAGTTCGATGGTCCCGGTCACGTCGGTGGTACGGAAGTAGAACTGCGGACGGTAGCCCTTGAAGAACGGCGTGTGACGGCCGCCTTCGTCCTTGCTCAGAATATACACTTCCGATTCGAACTGGGTATGCGGGTGGATGGTGCCCGGTTTAGCCAGTACCTGGCCGCGTTCCACTTCGTCACGCTTGGTGCCGCGCAGCAGCACGCCCACGTTTTCGCCGGCACGGCCTTCGTCCAGCAGCTTGCGGAACATTTCCACGCCGGTGCAGGTGGTCTTCGTGGTTGCTTTGATGCCGACGATTTCCACTTCTTCACCCACTTTGATCACGCCGCGTTCCACACGACCGGTCACCACCGTACCACGGCCGGAGATGGAGAATACGTCTTCGATCGGCAGCAGGAACGGCTTGTCAATGGCGCGCTGCGGTTCCGGGATATAGGTATCCAGCGCGTCCGCCAGTTCCAGGATTTTCTTTTCCCATTCGGCGTCGCCTTCCAGCGCTTTTAACGCCGAACCCCGGATAACCGGCGTGTCGTCGCCCGGGAAGTCGTACTGGGTCAGCAGTTCGCGAACTTCCATTTCCACCAGTTCCAGCAGCTCTTCGTCATCCACCATGTCGCATTTGTTCATGAACACGATGATGTACGGTACGCCTACCTGGCGACCCAGCAGAATGTGCTCGCGGGTCTGCGGCATCGGGCCGTCGGTGGCGGCCACCACCAGGATGGCGCCGTCCATTTGCGCGGCGCCGGTGATCATGTTTTTCACATAGTCGGCGTGCCCCGGGCAGTCTACGTGCGCGTAGTGGCGGGTCGGGGTATCGTATTCAACGTGCGAGGTGTTGATGGTAATACCGCGGGCTTTTTCTTCCGGCGCGTTGTCGATCTGATCGAAGGCGCGGGCAGTACCGCCGTAGGTCTTGGCCAGTACAGCGGTGATGGCGGCGGTCAGGGTCGTTTTACC
>NZ_SZPQ01000140.1 GCF_005217455.1 Martelella alba | reverse complement strand
CAGGATCCGGATAACAAACCCTCGTATGCCTTTGGCGGTCCGGTAAACTCGGTCGCTCAGGGTAATCCCGTGCCGATTGGATACGGTAAACGCCGTATCGGTGGGGCAATTATTTCCGCTGGTATTTATGCGGAAGACCAGCAATAAAAAAAACGCAACTCTCAACGGCTCGCTTCGGCGGGCCTTTTTTATGGGTCCCATATGGCAGCGAAATCAATCAGGGGCCACAAGAGCGGCTCCAGCAGCACTCACACGCCGGTTGAATCCCCAGACTCGCTACAGTCAACCTCCTACGCCAAAATGTTGCTGGCGTTGGGCGAGGGGGAATTCGCTGGTGGTTTGGACGGCACCAACATTTATCTGGATGGAACGCCGATTCAAAACGCTGACGGCTCCGTCAATTTCCCGGGTGTTGCCTGGGAATTCCGGCCGGGAACGCCTGACCAGTCGTACATCGCCGGCATGCCGGACATCGAGAACGAAACGGCCGTTAGCCTGGAACTGACCAGCCAAACGCCCTGGGTGCATGCTGTCACCAATACCCAATTATCAGCGATACGTCTGCGGTTTTCCTGGTCATCGCTACAGCAGCAAAAATCCAATGGCGATGTCGTGGGCTATCGGATTGAGTATGCGATCGACGTGGCCACCGACGGCGGGGCATATCAGCAGGTCCTCGATACAGCGGTTGACGGCAAAACGACGACCACCTACGAGCGCAGTCACCGCATCGATCTGCCGGCGGCCACTACCGGCTGGCAAATCCGCGTGCGGCGAATAACACCCAACTCGACCAGTGACCTGATAGCTGACAAAATGGTTATCGAGGCTATTACCGAGGTCATTGACGCTAAACTGGCCTACCCGGAAACCGCGTTGTTGTTTGTTCAGTTCGATGCCAGCCAGTTCCAAAACATTCCGGCCGTCGCCTGTGAACCCAAAATGCGGATCATTCAGGTGCCGACCACGTATGATCCCGAGGCCCGCACCTATAGCGGCACCTGGGACGGTACGTTCAAATGGGCATGGTCGAATAATCCAGCCTGGGTCGCCTACGATATCCTGACGGCGGAACGGTTTGGCCTGGG
>NZ_SZPQ01000138.1 GCF_005217455.1 Martelella alba | reverse complement strand
TAAATAGCTGCGCCTAATACCGCTACACTTTTGCCTGACCATGTTTTCCTCCGGGGAATGGGCTGGCAGTTTCCATAAAATGGCGGACCTTTTTCAGTAACTGCCACATTGAACGGCACTGATGATTACGGGTTATCGTGTCATGAAGCGCCTGCCATAACCGCTCAACGTGATTCACCCACGGCGAGTAAACCGGCTGGTAAATGACCCTGAATTTGGGATTTGCTTTCAACCAGCGCTGTGTTTCACGGCTTTTATGGATAATGTAGTTATCTACGATGAGCGTGATGGTTTTTGCCCGTCGATATGTGGCTTTAAGATGTTTCAGCAGTCTGATGAACAGCACCGAACTTTTGCTGTTGCCGCCAACGTAACTGACCTTTCCTGTACCGCTGTGTAAGGCTCCGGCAAGATAATATTTTTCATTCTGACCTGGCGTGACTACTCGCTTTTGCTGCCCGCGAACCTGCCAGTCTGCGCCGATTTTTGGGTTAAGATGGATATCAACTTCATCCTCATAAAAGACCGGATGTTCTGCACTACATTCGTCCAGTGCTTTATGGATTGCCACCATCTTTTCGTCTTTATGGGGATCGCGAATACGCAACGTTGGCGCGGCTCTGCGCCATACCAGCCCGGCAGAGGGTAACCAGCGACGCACCGTGCCGGCATGTAACTGGCATCCGGTTATTTCATTGATTTTTATCGCCAGTAATTCGGTACTCCAGCGTGAACGTTGATAACCAAAATCGCCGGGAGAATGCTTTATTAGTTCACGTAACAGGGTGCAGATATGCTCAAAAGGCCAGCGTCGGGAGCGTCCTGCGGGTAAGGATTTCAGGCCTTCAATACCTGAGTGCGTAAACCAGTTAATCCAGCGCCCAATAGAAGAACGGGCACAACAAAGCGTTCTTGCGACATCGCTGACACGGTCGCCCCGATGCAACATCAGCATTGCGGTCAGCCTGCGGGCATGGTTCTTGTCACGTGTTTTATGGATAGCTTTCTGCATCAGGCGTCGTTCGTCACGGGGTATTGGTGCTATTATCGGCATCGCTCAGTCCGGTTGGTGATTTGTGATGTTTGGCGATTGATCAGATCGCACAATCCGGGCTGAGTTCCCTCAATGTGATCTATTATTCTGCGCAGCTATTTA
>NZ_SZPQ01000017.1 GCF_005217455.1 Martelella alba | reverse complement strand
ACGGTTCAGTGATAGAAGATTGCCTCGCTGTTGGCTATGGCGAAATAGCTGGATTACTGGTCGAGGCAATCAAGGCGCTGTCAGCTAAAATTGACGCTCAGGAACAGGAAATTGCAACCCTAAAGTCCCAGAACGGAGCATCATAAACTGGTATGTAGGAGGTGTGGTTTTTCCCTGGTTTTTCCCTTATTTTTCCCTGTCCATATTTCAGGCATAAAAAAACCAACCCTAACAGGTTGGTTTTCTTGGGGTTGTTTGGTCGGCATGAGAGGATTTGAACCTCCGACCCCCGACACCCCATGACGGTGCGCTACCAGGCTGCGCTACATGCCGACTGCATGGGCGCTTATACTACCGTTTCCTGAGCTGATTGCAATAGCCCGCCGAATTGACTGCTATAGAATTAAGCAGTTAGTTGGCAATAAATCGCCGTTCGTCGGTCAGCACCTGCAACAGCAGCGCTAACTGGGGTTTGGCGTGGCGAAAACGCTCGCCTTGCAAGTTGTAGGTCCGGTAATCGCCATCGTCATGCAGCAAGAGGGTCTGACTGGGGGTATTGATGACCAAGGTGCCGTTATCGCCGCTGACGACCCAGTCATTCTGGCGGCGGGGGGCGAATAAATCCTCGCCCTGTGAATAGTCGCTGACGGCGGTTGTGGCGTGCAGCAGGCGCTGCATCAGACTGACGGTGATGTCTTTATGATCGGTGAGCTTGTCCACCGACTGCGCCGGCGTGCCCGGCCAATGCACCACCAGCGGCACCTGCATCTGGAAACGGTTCAGTTCCGTGCCGGCTTCCCAATGGCCGTTATGGGCGTCATTCAGTTCGATACCATTGGCGGCGGTGATAATGACCACGGTATTGTTCAGCTCGCTTTTTTCCCGCAAGGTATCGAGCATCTGTCCGATATAGCCGTCCAACCGCTGCGCCCCCTGCAAATAATGGCGATAAAGCACCGGGGTGTTGTTCATATCGGGCGTGGTGTCCGTGCCGTTGAATTCCACATATGAAAACCACGGGGCGGAGCCGCTGTAGCCGGCATGCCATTTCTGCCATTGTTCGACGGTTTGCGCGTCGGTCTGGCTGACCGGCTCCGGCAGGCTGAAATCGGTGAGCAGGGCTTGCCTATCCAACGGGCTGCCAAAGCCGTTGGAGGAGAACAGGCTCAACTGATAGCCTTGTTTGCTGAACGAATCAAGCAATACCGACGTTTTGCGCGACGCCAGGATACCGTCCAGATAAGAGGCGGAAATGCCGTAAAACAAGCCGAACAAGCCAGTGTCGGAACGATTGCCGGTACTGAAATGATCCGTGAAACGGATATTATCCGCGGCGAATTGCCGTACCCTGGGCATTTGCTTGTCCAGCGTATCATTGCGCAGGGTGCCGGCATTGATCAGCAGCAGATTGTAATGGCTGCCGCCTTCCTGAAAGGACAGGGTGCTCAAGGGGTATTCCACCGCCAAGGCCTCGGGGTTCCCCTGGCGCACCAGACGGCGCTCATATTCCTGGGCGTCCAGCAGCCCGTACCGTTCCAGGAAACGGCGGGCGGTCATGGGATAGGATAGCGGCAGATTGGCGCGCTGCATGGTGATGGGGCGGTAGAAGTTGGCGTCCGCCCAGATATACAGAATATGCGAGGCAAAGAACGCGCTGATAAGCAGCGCGGTCACCGGTCTGCCCAGCTTGTGGCGGTTGAGACTGCGCAGTTTCTGCCAGCTCCAGGTGCCAAACAGCATTTCCACCAGGAAAATGACCGGAATACTGATAAACATCAATTGCCAGTCGCGGGACAGCTCTCCTTCTTCCGGATTTACCACCAAATCCCAGACCACCGGATTAAGGTGCAGATGAAAGCGGGTGAAAACCTCGCTGTCCAGCAACAGCAGCGTCAAGCCGGCGGTGGCGATGATGGCGGATAAAAAGCGCAGCAGCCGCTGGGACATCACCACGAAAGTGAGTGGGAAGATGACCAGCAGATACAACGTGAAAGCGATAAAGCTAAAATGCCCCAGCCAACTGACGAAAGCATACACCCGGCCGGCCAGCGAGCCGGGCCAATCGGCGACAAACAAATAGCGGCTGCCAAGCCCAAGGCTTAGCAGAATATTGAAAAGGACGAACCAGTGACCCCAACTGATCATTTGGGAAACTTTGTCACGGTAGCGCTGGCTATTGGTCACCATATCTGTTCGGTCTGTCCGATTAATGCGTGCCGGCTTCCGTAATGGAAGATAATAAGGCTTCGCTAAACGAACGCGCCAGTATCTTGCGTTGTTCCGGCGCGATGCGGCTATTGATGATATGGGTCGCCATGTTGCCCAGCACCATCAAAGACAAATCGGCCGGCGCCTGATGTTTCGCCAGCACGGCCGACAGTTCGTCCAGCAATGTTTCGACCTGTTTGTCGCTATAACGGGATACTTGCGGCATAATATAGTCTTCTTAACCTCTTAAAGCCCGCTATCTTACCGTATCAACTCCGCTTTTTCCGCATTTTTATAGCTTACCCGCGCGGGAAGCCGCCAATGCCGCCTCGCCGGCGATGGCGGTTGCAGCCGGCAGCCATCGGTGTTTGAATACGCGTCTCACCACTAGGAGAATAAATCATGAGTCTGGATATTGACCAGATCGCGCTGCATCAACTCATTAAACGCGACGAACAGACGCTGGAACTCATCTTGCGGGATTCGCCGCTACAGACCAATGCCGCCGTGGAAGACATGATGGCGGAGCTGCACCGGGTCTATAGCGCTAAAACCAAAGCCTACGGGTTGTTCCACCCGCAAAGCGAACTGGCCGAGGCATTACGGCGTTGCCGCCGCGGCGAAGACGATTTCCTGGCATTCTCCCGGGCCGCCGCCGGCAGGCTGCGCGATGAGATAGCCAAATACCCCTTCGCCGAAGGCGGTACCCTTCTGTTTTGCCAATACCGCTATCTGGCGGCGGAATACCTGTTGGTCGCCCTGCTGGCCAGTTGCAGCAGCATGCGGGTTAACGAGCAACTGGATATCAGCAGTACCCATTATCTGGATATCACTCACGCGGATATCGTGGCCCGTATCGACTTGACCGAATGGGAGACGAATCCGGAATCCAGCCGTTATCTGACCTTTCTCAAAGGCCGGGTGGGTCGCAAGGTCGCCGATTTTTTTATGGATTTCCTGGCGGCGGCGGAAGGGCTGGACGCCAAGGCGCAAAACCGAGGATTGTTGCAGGCGGTGGATGACTATTGCGCTGACGGGCAACTGGATAAAGAAGAACGGCAGGCCGTCCGTCAGCAGGTTTACAGCTATTGCCGGGATCAAATGCAGGCCGGCGAGGACATCGCCTTAACGGAATTGTCGGAGTCCCTGCCGCCGGTTGGGGATAAAACCTTCCAGACGTTCACCCGCGGCGAGGATTACGCACTGGAAGATCATTTCCCGGCCGATCGCGGCACGTTGCGGCAGTTGACCAAATATGCCGGCAGCGGCGGCGGCATTACCCTGAATTTCGACGCGCAGTTACTGGGCGAGCGGGTGTTCTGGGATCCGGCCACCGACACGTTGACCATCAAGGGTACGCCGCCTAATCTGCGCGATCAGTTGCAACGCCGTGTGGGCACGGGGCAATAAGTCCGGCGAAAAAGCGGCTTCCCCCAGACAGCGCGGCGAAGGCGCGGTTGTCGCGCGGGTGCGAAGGGGGCGATGAAAAAAAACGCCGCATAAGCGGCGTCGTTTTTCTCGTCCGGCCATAATGGCCGCCACAGCGTGGCGCGCTTAGACGCGGACGAAGTCGATGTGGGTCAATTTCGGCTTGAAGGGATGGCGTTGTACCGCCTGTACCTTGACTTTGGTTTCAGCGCCGTCAATCACCAGCGACAAGACGTCGGTGTAAAAACCGGGCTTGGCCTGGGTGTTGAAGACGATCTCGTGATCCAGTTCGATGGACACAGGCGCTTCGGCGCCGCCATAAACGATGGCGGGGAACTTGTTGGCGGCGCGCAGGCGGCGGCTCGCACCCTTACCCTGCTCTTTACGCGCGTTGGCATTGATAATTAACATAGGTTTCTCGATATTTGAAGATGTACCCCGCTACAGGCGACCCAGCAGCGGACAGAATAGCTGTGCTTTAACAAAAGCGGGCTGATTCTACCGGATTATCGCCGCGCGGGCAAATTTACTCGTCCTCGTCAGGGGCGCAATGCATTGGCCAGGCGGAAACGGCCCTGGTAATCGAACACCTTTTCCCGTACTCGCCAAAATCGGCCCTGACGCCGGGCGATCACAAAATCCGGATGGCGAAGCTGATTCGCGGCGCGGCAAATATCCCCGGCGACGCGCCAGGGCAGGGGGACGCCGGGCGCCCGCTGATGCAACCGCAGGAAACGGAATTCGAACAGACGGCGCTGGGCCGGGGTCGCCAGCCGATAGCGCTCGCTGACATCGGCGCCATCCTCGTCGTAGTAGGTCGCTTTCAGCCATGGACCGCCGGCGTCGTCGCCGCACGAGAGATCCATGCCGCTGCAACGCAGCACCAGCGCGTCCCGCAGCCTGAGCGCTGCTTTCAGCATATCGTCGGGGTCGACCAGGACGGCCTGGCAGGCGGTACAGTTGCGGGCGGCGATATCGTTTTCGGCGCCGCAGTCGGGGCAGAGTTTGAACCTGAAGCGAAAATCGCATTGCCGGCGTTCGCCCTGTTGATCTTGCCGCCAGCCTTGGCAACGCCGCCCGTAATGTTCGATTATTCCGCCCTCGGCATCGGTTTTGCCCCAGAACAGGTTGGCAAAACCGCATACCGGGCAAAACACCTGCACCGGCTCGCCCCCGAGCGCGGGTTTGGCCTGGCCGATTTCCGGGAAAAACAAATCATGGCCGTTGCCGGCGTAGTCCAGAATAACGCAGCGGGTCTTGCCCGGCGATTGCCGAAGCCCGCGGCCGACGATTTGCTGATAAAGGCTGACCGATTCCGTGGGACGCAAGATGGCTATCATATCCACATGGGGGGCGTCGAAACCGGTGGTCAGGACCGCCACGTTCACCATATAGCGCAGTGTTTGCCGGCGAAAGGCGTCGATAATGCGATCACGCTCGTCGGCGGGCGTATCGCCGCCAATAAACGCGCTTTGCGCCGGCGGCAACAGACCGAGTATTTCCCTGGCATGGTTTACGGTGGCGGCGAAGATCATGACCCCGCGCTTATCGCCGCCGAATTCGAGGATCTGGCGCACGATGAGCGGCGTTATGCGGCGCTGCCGGCGCAATGTCTGGTCCAGCTCCGCCTCGTTGAACAGGCCCTGGGCACTGGGCGACAGACGGCTGAAATCATATTGCCGCACCGGCATATCCCATCGCTCGGGAGAGACTAGAAAACCCTGGCGTATAAGGTATTGCAACGGCAGTTCGAAAACGCAGTCCCGGAAAAAACAGTTTTCATCGCCCCTGACCATGCCGCGATAATGATACTGATAAATCCATCCCCGGCCGAGACGAAACGGTGTGGCGGTGAGGCCGAGGATACGCAGCCGGGGCTGGGCCGATTGCAGATGGCGTATGATGCGCCGGTATTGGCTGTCGTCATCGTCGCCGAGGCGATGGCATTCATCGATAATCAACAGGGAAAAGGCCTGGTCGAAGCGTTCCGGATGGCGGGCCACCGACTGGACGCTGCCGAAAACCACCTTGCCCTGGCTATCGCGCCGCCGCAGGCCGGCGGCGAAGATGTCCGCCTCCTGACCCAGCGCCTGATATTTCTCATAATTTTGCGCCACCAGCTCCTTGACATGGGCCAGTACCAATACCCGGCCGCGGGCCAGACGCGCCAGTTCGGCGATAATCAGACTCTTGCCGGCGCCGGTGGGCAAAACGATGACCGCCGGCGAATCCCGATGACGGAAATGATTAACGGCGGCGGCTACCGCTTCGCGTTGATAGGGGCGCAAGGAGAAGGTCATGGACGCCGCCACCGTTCCCGGACGGTAATGGCGTAACGCTGGTGCATAAATAGCATATCGGTATGAAATGAATTATGTTGTCTGCTAGGTTCGCGCCGCAAGGGCCGCTATACTCGTGATACGTCGCGCCGCCGCTTTGCCGGCGGCCGCGGCGGGGCGTTACTACGGGCAAAGATTACAGGCAAAACAACGTTAATGCGACTGGATAAATTTCTATCTCAACAATTGGGTATCAGCCGGGCGCTGGTGACCCGGGAATTACGGGCGAAACGGGTCACGGTGGATGGCGAGACCGTCAGGCAGGGCGCATTCCAGGTGGAGCCGGCCCACGAGATCCGTTTCGATGGCACGGTATTGCGGCAAATCGCCGGACCGCGTTATTTCATGCTGAACAAACCCCAAGGCTATGTTTGCGCCACGGATGATGCCGAACATGCCACGGTGCTGTATTTCATGGACGAACCGGTCGCCGACAAGCTGCATGCCGCCGGCCGCCTGGATATGGATGCCACCGGTCTGCTGCTGATGACCGATGACGGGCAATGGTCGCATTGGATCACATCGCCTAAACATCATTGCGAGAAAACCTATCGGGTGTCGCTGGCGGAACCTTTGGCCGACAATCTTCCGCGCTTGTTCGCCGAGGGCGTGCTGCTCAAAGGCGAAAAACTGCCGACCCGGCCGGCGAAACTGGATGTGCTGTCGGCGTGCGAAGCACGCCTGACCATTAGCGAAGGCCGTTACCACCAGGTTAAGCGAATGTTCGCCGCCATGGGCAATCGGGTGGTGGCTTTGCATCGCGAGCGGATCGGCGCGATCGTGCTTGACGGTCTTCTGGGGCCGGGCGAATATCGTTCCCTGACCCGGGAAGAAATTGAGAGCGTCGGCGTGCCCGGACGATAACCGGCGATGCATTTTACCTAACGCCGGCGTACCGGCAATTTCAGTGGCATGGGCGGCCGACGGCGAACCGGACGGCCGGTAAAGGAGTGGTTGAAGTGCGAGTTGTCCGGGAATCCCCCATCGGTCTGGTTGTTATCCTCGGTTTGATATCCATGCTGATGCCGCTGGCCATTGATATGTACCTGCCGGCCATGCCGACCATCGCCGCCGAGTTCGGCGTCAGCGCCGGTAGCGTGCAAATGACCCTCAGCGCTTATGTGCTGGGATTCGCCATCGGCCAGATATTTTACGGCCCGTTGGCCGACAGCCTGGGCCGCAAGCCGGTCATTTTGTTCGGCACCTTGCTTTTCGCCGCGGCCGCCGCGGCTTGCGCCTTGTCCCGCTCGGTCGAGCATCTGATTTACATGCGTCTGTTGCACGGCCTGGCGGCCGCGGCCGCCAGCGTGGTCATCAACGCGCTGATGCGCGATATGTTCAATAAAGATGATTTTTCCCGCATGATGTCCTTCGTGGTGCTGGTCATGACGGTGGCGCCACTGCTGGCGCCCATGCTCGGCGGGCTGTTGCTGCTGCTGTTTAGCTGGCATGCCATCTTCTGGAGTATGGCAATGGCGGCGCTGGTCGCCGCTATCCTGGTTATGCTGTATATTCGCGAGACCTTGCCGCGTGAGCGGCGTCAGCCTTTCAGGCTGCGTACCACGGCGGGCAATTTCGCCGCCTTGTTTCGTCACAAGCGCGTGTTTTGCTACATGTTGGCCAGCGGTTTCTCCTTTGCCGGCATGTTTTCTTTTCTCAGCGCCGGGCCGTTTGTGTATATCCAATTGAACGGTGTTTCGCCCCAGCGCTTTGGCTATTATTTTGCGCTCAATGTGGTGTTTTTGTTTATCATCACCCTCATTAACAGCCGCAGTGTGGCGCGGATGGGCGCCCACAAGATGTTCCGTCTGGGCTTGGTGGTACAGACCCTGATGGCGGTCTGGCTGGTGCTGGTATGCGCTTTTGGGCTGGGTTTTCTGCCCATGGTCGTGGGGGTGGCGGTCTTTATCGGCTGCGTGGCGATGGTTACCTCCAACGGTATGGCGGTTATTCTGGATGAATTTCCCCATATGGCCGGTACCGCCTCGTCCCTGGCCGGTACGCTGCGGTTCGGGGTCGGCGCCGTGATAGGCGCATTGCTGTCGCTGGCGACGTTTAACAGCCCTTGGCCGATGGTGATCTCCATGGCGTTTTCCATGCTGTGCGCCATGCTGTGTTACGGCTACGCCAGCCGCCCGCGCAAGACCTCTTCTCCCCCTGCGGTCTAGGGGCCCCCGTCGCCTGTCCGGGTCGGCCGCCCGCGCCCATGCCGCGTTTGCCGGATATTGCCGCAGCGGCCCCTCCGCCGGTTAAGGCTGATGCGGCCGGCCGCTTTTTATTGCCTTGGGTCCCTCAGCCCGTCGATTCCCTTTGCCATAAACATTCTTCCCGGTGTAGAGGTGGAGAATGTTTATAAAATGTAAAATATGAGAGCGTTAAACGTTATTTAATTGCCTAAAAAAGGTTGTAAATTGGGGCGTAAACGGGTAAATATAGGCCAAAAAAGAGATCTACCTCTCATTTAACCTCATCCAACGCGTCCGCAGCGTGAAGTATGACGGATATTGCTCTAAATAATTCGCGTTGCGGGAAGGCGGCGACGCAGGGAATCCCCAGGAGCTTACATCAGTAAGTGACTGGGGTGAGCGAGGAAGCCAACGCGTCCGCAGCGTGAAGTATGACGAGCAATGAGTGTTTGTGATAATACCACAGCATACATGTCGCCTTGATATTATAATATTGTGATAGAATTGTTATTGTAAAATCGCCATTCTTCGAGCGACATCGCGGCCGGCCAAGAGGCTACGTGAAGTTTGGCGAGTCTGGTGTTCAAACCTTTGGGGAAATGCTGTGACAACTATGCCCTTGTTTGTGGTTCATCGTTTGCCGCATCATTATCGGTGGCTGAAAGGATTTAGTGGCGTCAAAGTCGAGCCTGTCACCCTGCCCGGCGGTAATGATAACGAACTTATCGGCCTCGCGCTGTTGAGCCATGAGGGCGATTCGGCGTGGGGGGTGATGCGGGAGCTGGCTCAAACCCTGGCGGAAATTCAGCTGACGTGTTCGGTGCTGGAGTGCGAGGGCCAGCCTTGCCTGTTCTTGCGCCGCGATGATGAGTGCGCCGGTTTGTGCCGCCTGAAAAATATCGGCGTCGCTATCGCCGAACCCGCCGAGGTGCCCCCCGCAATGTGATGGCGGTATGTCGGGGCGTTCAGGCCCCGTTAATCGCTTAATTTCAGCAGTTGCCGGGTATATTCCTGGGCGGGTGCGCCGAATATCCGGCGGCAATCCCCTTGTTCCACCACCTGTCCATGCCGCAGGACGATAACCTGATGGCAAAGGGACCTGACCACTTGCAAGTCATGGCTGATGAAAAGATAGGTCAGCCGGTGTTTCTCTTGCAGGAACTTCAATAGTTGCAATATCTGGGCTTGCACCGACCGATCCAACGAGGACGTAGGCTCATCCAGGATCACCAGGTCCGGCTGAAGAATCAGCGCCCGGGCAATGGCTATCCGCTGACGCTGGCCGCCGGAAAATTCGCCGGGATACCGGTTGCGGGTGGCGGGGTCCAATCCCACTTCCTCCAGCGCGGTTATGACCCGTGCTTCCCGCTCGGCCGCGCCATAGTGATGATGAACCAGCAATCCCTCGCTAACAATTTGCGCCACGGTCAGGCGGGGATTAAGCGCTGAGTTGGGGTCTTGAAAAACCACTTGGATACGGCGCCGGACCGGCAACATTTGCCGGCGGGTGAAACGGTGCAGCGGTTGGCCGTCAAACCAGATTTCCCCCTCGCTTTTCAATAGGCGCAACACCGCCAGCGCCGCGGTGCTTTTGCCGGAGCCGGATTCGCCCACCAGTCCTATGCTCTCGCCGCGCCGCAGGTCGAAAGTGACCGCTTGCACCGCCGTTTTCTCCGCCACCGTGCGGCGCAGCCATCCCCGGCGTATGGGGAATTTGACCGCCAATTGGTTTACCCGCAGCAGCAAAGGACTATGGGCGTCGACCGGCAATGGCTCTCCATCCGGCTCGGCGGCCAGTAACCGGCGAGTATAAGCATGGCGTGGAACATCGAACAGGCACTGACAGGAAGCGGTTTCCACGCACTTGCCGTCTTTCATGACGGCGACATTATCCGCCAGGCGTCGCACGATATTCAGGTTGTGGGTGATAAACAGCAGCGCCATGCCCAGCTCCTGGCGCAGCTCGGTCAGCAATTGTAAAATCTGCGCTTGTACGGTGACATCCAGCGCGGTGGTGGGTTCATCGGCGATAAGCAGTTTCGGACGGGTCAGCAGCGCCATGGCGATCATGACCCGTTGCCGCTCGCCGCCGGACAGTTGGTGCGGAAAATCCCCCAGCCTGGAGGCGGCCTGTCGGATACCGACCCGCTCCAGGCTGGCCAGTACTTCGGTTCGGGCCGCATCCCCCCGGAGTCCCCGATGCAGGGACAACACTTCCAGCAACTGTTTTTCCACCGTATGCAGCGGATTTAGCGAGGACATGGGTTCCTGAAAAATCATGGCGATGTCGTCGCCGCGTATCCGCCGCAACGCCGTTTCACCGGCATGCAGCAGGCTCTGGCCTTGGAACAGAATATCGCCATGGTCGTAAACGGTGACCAGCGGCGGCAGCAAACGCAGGACCGACAGTGCGGTGACGCTCTTGCCCGAACCGGATTCCCCCACCAGCGCCAGGGTTTCGCCCGCGTTCACGGACAGTGATACCCGGTTCACCACCGGATGCGTTTGCGCGCCCTGGCGAAAGGCGACGCTTAATTCCTGAATCTGCAATAAAGGTGCGGTCATGTCAGTGGGCCCTGTCGGGGTCGAAGGCGTCGCGTACCGCTTCGCCGATAAAAATCAGCAAGGAGAGCACCAGGGCCAGCATAACGAACGCGGTAATGCCCAGCCAGGGCGCCTGGAGATTATTTTTGCCCTCCAACAGCAAATTGCCCAGCGAAGGGGAGCCCATCGGTAGCCCGAAACCGAGGAAATCCAGCGATGTCAAGGTGGTTATCGAGCCGCACAGAATAAAGGGCATAAAGGTCAAGGTGGCCACCATGGCATTGGGCAACATATGGCGCAGCATAATCATCCGGTCGCTGACCCCCATGGCTTGCGCCGCCCGAATGTAATCGAAGTTGCGGGTTCGCAGGAACTCGGCCCGCACCACGCCCACCAGACTCATCCAGCCGAAAAGCACGGTAATGCCCAAAAGCCACCAGAAATTCGGCGGTACCACGCTTGAGAGTAGGATAATCAAAAACAGGATCGGCATGCCCGACCAGACCTCGATAAAGCGTTGCCCCCATAAATCGAGACGGCCGCCGTAATAACCCTGACAGGCGCCCGCCACGATGCCTATCAGGCTGGAGAGAAAGGTCAGCGCCAGGCCGAACAGCATCGACAGGCGAAAACCGTACAGCAGGTTCGCCAGTACATCCTTGCCGGAACTGTCGGTGCCCAGCCAGTTTTGCCGATTGGGCGGCGAGGGAAAGGGCACGCGGGTGGAAAAATTGATGGTGCGGTAGTCATAGCGGATGGGCGCCCAGACAGCCCAGCCGTTTTCTTTTATTCGCCGAACCAGATAAGGATCGCGGTAATCAGCCGCGGTGGCGAATTGGCCGCCGAACGTCGTTTCGTCATAATTGAACAGCAGGGGAGAATACAAATGCCCCTGATAGCGTACCAGCAGTGGTTTGTCATTAGCCACCAGCTCGGAAGCGAGGCTTAGGATGAACAGCGCCAGGAACAGCCACAACGACCAGTAGCCGCGGCGGTTACGGCAAAAACGCGCCCAGCGCGCCTGATTGACCGGGCTTAATCTGCTCATTGTCGTCCCTCGAAATCAATACGGGGATCGACCAATGTATAGGTCATATCGCTGAGGATATTCAGCAGCAAGCCTATCAGGGTGAAGATATACAGCGTGCCGAACATGACGGGATAATCCCGCTGCAAGGTGGCGTCGTAACCCAGCAGCCCCAGGCCGTTTAAGGAGAACATCACCTCAATAAGCAGCGAACCGGTGAAAAACATGCTGATGAAGGTGGCGGGGAAACCGGCTATCACTAACAGCATGGCATTGCGAAAGACATGGCGATACAGAATCTGACGTTCATCCAGTCCTTTGGCCCGGGCGGTTATCACGTATTGTTTACGGATCTCGTCCATAAAGGCGTTTTTGGTCAGCATGGTCAGGGTGGCGAAGCCGCCGATAACGGTGGCCAGTACCGGCAGCGTGATGTGCCAGAGATAGTCGGTGATCTTTTTATACCAGGGCAGACTGTCGAAATGGCTGGAGACCAAGCCGCGCAGCGGGAACCAGTCCAAATAACTGCCGCCGGCGAACAGCACAATCAAAAGAATGGCAAAGAGGAACGCCGGGATGGCATAACCGACAATAATTACCGTGCTGCTCCAAACATCGAAGGCGCTGCCGTTGCAAACCGCTTTTCTGATACCCAATGGAATGGAAACGCAATAAATGATAATCGTGCTCCATAACCCCAGCGTAATGGAAACCGGCAGGCTGCTTTTGATCAGTTGCATGACCGATGCGCCGCGAAACAGGCTGTTGCCGAAGTCGAAACGCAAATAATTCTTCAGCATGTTGAAATAACGGACATGCAAGGGTTTATCGAAACCGTAACGGTGGGTGATCTCCGCGATGATTTCCGGATCCAGCCCGCGGGCGCCGCGATATTGACTGTCCACAAGCGGCCCGCCGTGCAGCGCCTGGGCGCGGGCCATCGGATCGCCATGGCCGCCGCCGGCATATCCGCCATGCTGTCCTGTCTCGATAGCGGCGATGGCCTGGTCCACCGGTCCGCCCGGCGCAATCTGCACAATGAAGAAGTTCAGGGTGATAATGGCCCATAATGTGGGAATCACCAGTAGTAACCGACGTAAAAGATAGGCAGTCACGTGTTCTCCTTCAGCGTCGTTCAGCGGGCAAATTGGCCGCCCGATTGACATCATACCACCAGGTATCAAACCCCAGCGCGTAAGTGGGCCGGATTTCAGGCATGGCGAATTTATCCCAATAAGCCAGACGGATCTGCGGCGAATACCACAAGGGGATCATGTAATAATTCCAGGTCAGCACCCGATCCAGCGCCCGTCCCAGCGATAGCAGCGCCGGCTTGTCGCCCTGATGGCGGACGATTTCGTTGATCAGCCGATCGATGGCCGGGTCTTTGACCCCGGGACGGTTGTAGGTGGAGTCCACATAGGCCGAGCCCCAGACAATCTGCAAGTCTCCGCTGGGGTAGGAGAAAGCGGAATAACTGGCGGGCATCATATCGAAATCACGTTTACGCAACCGGTTGATGAACTGGGCACTGTCCACTTCCCGAATGGTCATATCGATGCCCAGGCGTTGCAGGTTATGCTGGAAGGGCAGGATATACTGGCTGTTGCCGCCGCTCATCAACATCATTTCGAACCGGAACGGCTGGCCGGTTTTTACATTGACCAGCTTTCCGTCCCTGAGTTCCCAGCCCGCTTGCTTAAGCAATGCCAGCGCCTTGAGCAGATTGGCGCGATCATAGCCGCTGCCGTCCGATGTCGGCGGCTGATATATAGAGGTGAATACGTCAGGGGGAATCTGGCCCTTGAGGGGCGCCAGCCAGGCCAATTCAGCCGCATCGGGGTAGCCGCGGGCGGCATAATCGGTGTTGATGAAATAACTATTAACCCGCTGATAACCATTGTAAAACAGGGCTTTGTTCATCCATTCGAAGTCGAAGGCCAGGCTAATCGCTTCGCGTACCCGGCGATCGGCGAACATCGGCCGTTGAATATTAAATGCTAGCCAATTGGTATCGACGGGGGCGTTATTGGGGATTTCCTGCTTGATAATATAACCGCGATCGAAATTGCCGCCATGGTATTGGGTCGCCCAGTTTTTCGGCGACTGCTCCACCCGTAAATCATAGGCCCCGGCCTTAAAGGCTTCCAATGCGACATTATCATCCAGATAATAATCGTAACGGATTTTGTCGAAATTATTCCGCCCACGGTTGACCGGCAGGTTTTCCGCCCAATAATCTTTGACGCGGGAATAGGTGACATATTGGCCGGTGCGCCAGGCGGTAATGCGATAGGGTCCGCTGGACGGCGGCGGCGCGGTCAGCGGCTCGCTGAGCTTGTGATGCCGCCAGAAGCTTTCCGGCAGAATGGGCAAACTTAATAACCCTAACATCTTCTCTTTATCCGGTTGCGGGAAATCAAAGCGTACCGTCAGCGGCGCAATGACCTTGGCGGTGACGCCCTTATAGTACAACCGGAATTGCGGCACCCCCTCGGTCATGAATTTATTGAAGGTGAAAACCACATCACGGGCGGTGATGGGCTGATGATTATGATAGCGCGCCCTGGGATTGAGGGTGACCTCAATCCATTTTAAATCTGTGGGATAGCGGACGGTATCCGCCACCAGGGGATAATAACTGCCCATCTCGTCATCGGAGGTGGTAAAGAGGCTGTCGTAAAGCTGTTCGGTGCGCGCGGCGGCGGTCCCCCGCAGCGCATAGCGGTTGAAATTGTCAAATGTCCCGATGACCGCCAGGGTGACCGAGCCGCCCTTGGGCGCGGCGGGATTGACGTAATCGAAATGCGTGAAATCACTGGCGTATTTCGGCTCGCCCAGTAACGCGAATGCGTAGCCCTCGTTGATGGTTTCGGCCTGCAATCCAAAACAGCTCATGCTGAAAGCCAGGGCAATCCAAAAACGTAAAAACATCCGATTACGCTCCTGCGAAGATACTGTTGAACGAGACGCCACATCATTCAAGTTGCCTCACCACGGCCAGCAAGCGACACCTTCTCATGCAACGAATGTGAACCGCCAAAACGAAGATGCAACCTGAAGTCAGACGAGTATATCAAAATTTAGTTTTCAATGATTAAAACAGTATCTACTATAAATAATTCACGTTGCCTCGTGGCGGCGCATCGCCAACAAACCGGCAACGTAAAATCCGACGGATAATGGCACAGGGGATTTCAAACATCATTGCGCGGCGATGGGACGTATTTGCGGACACAAAATGATTCGGACTGTTTGTCAATTTCCCGTGGTTAAGGGTAGGGGCGGGTCGCATTGACATAAAAGAAATTATTAATTAACGAATAGAAATACCGGCTAATTGGGCAAAAAAAAACCGCCTTAAGGCGGTTTTCTCTCGTTTGACATTTAGGACGCTTAAATAATAACCGTTGCTTCAGCTTTGCGTGCCGCGTACCAATACCCTGCGCGCCTCACGATACCGTTTCTTCCAATAATCCTCATCAAGACTGGAAATCATGACGCCGCTGGAGGTGGAGGCATGTACGAATTGATCATTGCCGAGATAAATGCCCACATGACGCCCTGTGGAGCCGGCGCGGAACAAGACCAGATCGCCAGGACGCAATTTCGAGCGCTGAATCTTCGAGCCCACTTCCTGCTGTTCCGTGGTGGAACGGGGCAACTCCAGACCGAATTGTTCCTTGAATGTTTTCTGTACAAAAGCCGAACAATCGATACCGCGTTTCGTATCACCGCCCAATCTGTAGCGCACGCCTTTCCAATCGGCGTATTGATCCATAATTTTGGTTTTGATATCCATATTACGGACCATTTCTTCAAATTGGTCCTGAGAGGCTTGCAGTAAAAAATGGTTATCGTTGACTGCATGCATCTCAGCGGTTTGTCTGGAACTCTGAGAACTGCAGGCGGAGAGCAGAATCGCGACCGCCGCTGCGGGTATAAGCCGCAGAACATATCTCATAATAGGTTGAGATTTGACCATTATTAATGTTATCCCTTAAGGTCCTTAGCGACAAAGCCGCTATAAAATGCCAAACGGAACGAGAATAAGGCGCAAAGACTCATCGACCAAATATTATTCATAAATTATGTGGTGTGACTCACATAAATTCATATACCGACAAACGTCGGGTCGCGTCTTTGGCGGCGGGATCCGTTCATCCCAGCCACAGTATCGGTTATGCGTCCGGGAATGAATAGGGGCATCTTGTCTCTTGACGGGAACTTACCGTCAACGGGGCAAAGGCGCTCCCCACAAATTTGTCACTCACCTGCCGTCGCGATGCAATTCGAATTAATTTTCGGTAGCGACTGGAATATCTGTTCGCGAGTACAGCACGTCCGAGGTTACCGTAATGAATAAGGGAAAGCGAGAATTTTTATCGATTATTTTATAACATTTAATGATGTGAATATTTAATGAAACTTAGGTTAAAAATTGGATCATGACAATGCCATTGGCGGTAAGACGGCCTCCGACGGGCTTTTTCATCGTCGGGGGCGCGATTTGCCGCCATTTTGCATAAAGAGACCCGGACGTAAACCGGCCGGCGACATAATTTAATCCTATTGCGCCCGCTTCTCCGGCGACCCCGGCAAATGAAGATTCAGCCAGCCTATCAGCCAATCGCAGGCGCCGGTCAGCATCCACCAACTCAATCCCACCAGCAGCACCGACAACGAACCCACCGCGATATCGGTAAACCAATGGGCGCCTATCATCACCCGCGGCAGCGAGAATACCACCACGATCAGCACGCCGCCCAGGAACGCCCGCAAGCCGAAATATCGCCACATATACATGGCGAAAATCATCAACATCATGCCGTGGTCACCGGGAAAGCTGTTGCTGGAGGCATCCTTGGTGGGAATGGACACCAATTGCGCGATACGCACCACATTCGGGTCATGTTGGAAAAACAGCGTCGGGCTGGCATGACTCACCGGAATCAGGTGGCCCAATTGATTTATCACCACCGCCGACAGCAGCATGACGATACCGATGCTGATAAGGCGGTATTTCCCGCGGCGATCGGCGCGCCGGAAATAGACGTAGTACATGGCGCCCATGGCCAGCAGGGAGATCAGATCGAACGCCCGGTAATTGGTGATGGCCAGTAAAATGGCAAACGCATGACTTCTTACCATTAAATGATTGAAATACATGAAAATAGATGAATCAAGCGTAAACCAGAACCCATGATTCGCAGGCAGATACCAGGAAAAAAACAGCAATACGCCCAGGATGTTCAGGCAAAGAATGGCAGCAAAACGATGCATAAAGCAGCACCTAACCTTCTAAGTTGAATTTGAAATGATAACCAAATTATTTTAAACGTAACTTCAACAGGGCGTTTTGCAAAAGATTCCATTCGGCAGCGGCGGAATGAATCATCTCCAGCCGGCTATCGGGCGGTGGAGCCTGGCGGGTTTCTATGTGCAAATCCGCGCCCTGGCGGTTGACCAGCAAAGCGCCCTCGGCAATACGTACCACGCCTTTGACGCGCTCCACCGGCGCCGTCCGCGCCCATTCCAGCACCCCCAGGGTATCGAAAACGGTTTCAGCATTGAAAATCCAGCCGCAGGCGTGATAATCCTGCCCGCTGCTCAATGCCCGGCGCCAGGGGGTGTTCGGCGGCAACGACAAACTGGCTAGGCCGATTTTTCGCCCGGCGGGGGAATGGTGATGCCGACCCTCGGGCAAAGCCCGCAGGTTACGGCGGGGGGTGTCCAGTAATTCCGGCGCGATATTGCCGCGGGTGGCGGCGATAATCTGCCTGCCGTCGGCGTTTTCCCGCGCCCAGGCGGCCAGCCGCCGCCGATCGTCCTCGTGATAGCTATCTTGTTTGTTGGCAATGATAATATCGGCCGCCGCCAGCTGATCGCGGAAGTTTTCGTTGTCGCGATAGCGGGCCTCGCCCAGTTGGCGGGCATCCAGCAGGCATAGGGTGGCCTGTAACGTCAGCCAGCTTTCGTAGAAAGGGGACGTCAGCAGGTCGAGAATGTGTTTAGGGTGTCCCAAGCCGGTGGGCTCTATCAATAAACGATCCGGCCGGTGTCGTTGTAAAAGGGTATTGAGACCGACTTGCATCGGCAAGCCGTTGACGCAGCACATGCAGCCGCCGGGAATCTCTTTGAGGATAGCGCCGCTATCAGCCAGCAACGCGCCGTCAATGCCGATTTCGCCGAATTCGTTTACCAATACCGCCCAGCGCTCCCCGGCGGGTTTGCTCGCCAGCAAATGCAGAAGCGTGGTGGTTTTGCCGCTACCGAGAAAGCCGGTCACCATCGTGGTTTTCACTGCCATGACGTCATGCTCCTGAGCAAGAAAGCGGGACGGCGGCCGGCCATCGTCTTCATCCTATCGGCGGCGGTTTGCCTGGACATCCAATCAGTCGGCCCGGTTCATATAGCGGCGTTCGGCCACATGGATACGGATTTTCTCGCCGCTATTGAGGTATTCCGGCACCGCCACCACCAAGCCGGTGCTCATCACCGCCGGTTTGGTGCGGGCGCTGGCCGACGCCCCCTTGATGCCGGGCGACGTGTCGACAATTTCCAAATCGACCGTCTGCGGCAACTCCAGCGATAATACCTGGCCGTCCATGGTCAGCACTTGCATGCCGGGAATCCCCCCTTCGGGAATGAACAGCAGTTCTTCCTCGATTTGCTCTTTTTTGAAGAGATAGGGCGTGTAGTCCTCATCATCCATGAAGACGTACTCATCGCCGTCGATATAGGAGAAAGTGACCGAACGGCGTACCAGTTCAATGGTATCGAGGATGTCATCGCCTTTGAAACGTTCCTCGACCTTGAGGCCGGTGCCGACATCGGAAAAGCGCATTTTGTAAAGCGTGCTGGCGCCGCGCGCGCTCGGACTCTGAATAATAATATCTTTTACCAGTAGCAGCTTGCCGTTGTAATTGACGGCCATGCCGCGTTTAATTTCATTTGCTCTAGCCATTAAATGGACCTGTATCAATGAGTCGGGATCTTTGGCGACACATTACCGTTGCCGAGCGCTTCAGGCAAGGGGGGATCGAGGGTGTCGCGCGAGCGTCGCGAATCTACCTCGTGAATGCGCCACATGCAATAACCCGCGCCGGCCAGCATAAACAATGAGACATAAAATACGCCGTGGTACTGCCAGATTTCAGCGATAAGCCCGGCCAGGGAGCCGGCGATAATCCAGCCGACCCGCCCGGAATTGGTAAACAGCGTGGTGGCCGCCCCGGCTTGGCCGGGCATCAGATCCTGGAAATAAATCATTCCGATGCCGGCCAGGATACCGATAAATACCGCATTGAGGCCTTGCAGCGCCAGCAGGGCCGGCGCCTGATGAAAGACGAGCAATCCCAGATAAAACAACAATCCGGCCGCCGCCGAGATCCGCATCAGCAACCGGTTGCCATAGCGTTTGGACACATACCCGGCCACCAGCATGGTGGGGATTTCCAGCCCGGCCGCGGTCCCCATCATGATACCGGCCGTTTTTTCCGGCAGATGCAGCTCATGGATCAGATACAACGGCATATTGATGAGGTACATGCAATTGCAGGTCCACATCAGTGTGCAGGCGGCGAATAAATACAGCGTGTCGCGCCGGTTGCGCCGCGGCGCTTCCATAATCGCGGCGGTTTTCACCGCCGTCTTGCGCATGGACGGCAACGCCAGCCACACCAGACCGCCGCACAACAGGAAAGTGACCGCCGCCATCATATACATCAATGGAAAACCAAAGCCCAGGACCAGGGCGAAGGCCAGCGGCGGCCCCACTACCCAGGCCAGGGAAACCTGGGCGCGCATTATCGAGCTGAACATGACCGATTCCCGGCCGCTGTGTTCCGCATGCTCGCGCGCCAAGGCGAACATCTGCGGATTCGCGGTGGAACCAAAGCTGGTAAGCAGCACGCCGAGCGTGAGCAGCAGGAAATAATGGCGATCAAAAGCGAACAACACGCATCCCAGCGCGCCCAAAACGCAGCATTGGAAAATCAGGGTTTTGCGATCGCCGCGTTGATCGGAGCGACCGGCCAGAAATTGGCTGACCGCAATGCCTATCACGGCGCTGCCGGTATAGAACAGGCCGACCATAACCGGCCGGGCCTGTACCTCGGTGGATAAAAACAGGCTTAACGTAGGCAGTTGCAGCGCGCCGGCAATACCGGATAAAAAAGCGATCACCAGAAATGCCGAGGCGGTCATATCCGGAAGTCGCCGGGGAAGGGCGAGGGGTGAGTGCATCATAAAGTAGATCTGAATCACAAAACGGAGGACGGAAGCATGATACGCCAGCGGGCCGAAAACGAAAGCGCGCGAACGTAAATTAACCGTCAAGAGGGCCGTCGTGGCATTTTTTGCACAAAGGCCCGCCCGGTGAGGTTAACGGATAATGCGGCCAAACGGCCCGGCCGCTATTGCGTCCAAGGCGCTTTCAGCTGTCAGCAACACGGCCTTCCTTTTTATCGGACGGCGTTTCACCTGCGTTTTATCCCGCGTGTTATCTCTTTTTCACGCCGCTATGCCTATGGGCCGTAAGCGTTCATCGTCCGCCGTCAGCAAGGGGAAAACACCGGCGTGGATCTGGGCCGCCCAGGTCGGGTTCTCTAGGCGCCCATCGGCCTTCTCTGGCCCTTATTGTTGTTTTTCAGTCCGTTAAGCGTGACGCCGCGCGTCGCCCTTGGCCAGGGTTACCCGCCAAGACCGCATTTAGCCTCAAAGACGTATCTTTAGGGGGCGGGGGGAGAACGGTCAGGTCCCGCAAGGTTCAGCACGGTTTCAGCCTCGGCTGAAAAAACCGGTGGCGTTCAGCGACATTTTGTTAGAATGTGCGTGGCTTCAAATATCCGACAGGAAAAATCAGCTGTTGCTTGCAATCGGCTTGGCTTCGTCGGAGACTTCCTTGAAACGTTTCAGCGTCATTGTGGGTTTGTCCCGATGGCGAATGGCGCAAAGATTGTCCATACGAGCTGAAACGATTCAATTTCAGCAAGCGAGGAGAATTATGTTCGAGCTGTCAATAAATGAGATTCATCTTGGCGCCCAGGCCCCGGACAAGCGGGAGGCCATCGGTCAAGTGGCCGCGGCGCTGACGCAGGCGGGCTATGTCGCCCAAGGCTACCTGGAAGGCATGCTGCAACGGGAACGGCAGACGTCCACCTACCTGGGCAGCGGCATCGCCATACCGCACGGCACCACCGACACCCGGGATTTGGTGCGGCAGACCGGGGTGCAGGTTTTCCAATTTCCACAGGGTATCGATTGGGGCGACGGACAAAAAGCCTATGTGGTGATCGGCATCGCCGCCCGCTCCGACGAACATCTGGCGCTGTTGCGTCAATTGACCCATGTGCTGAGCGATGAACAGGTGGCGCAACGCCTGGCCGTCACCGACGATCCCCAAGAAATGAAAAGCGTGCTGTCCGGCGAGCGCCAGTCGACGCCGTTGCTGTTCGATGCGTCGTTGCTTGCGCTGGATATCGTCGCCGAGGATATGACCACGCTGAAGGCGCTGAACGCCGGCCGGTTACAGCAAGCCGGCGCCGTGAATGCCGATTTCGTCAGCGATGTGATAACCGGCGCGCCGCTGCATCTCGGCCAGGGTATCTGGCTAAACGATGCCACCCGCGGCAATCTGTCCAGCGGCGTGGCGGTCAGCCGGCCTTTGGCGCCGTTTAGCCTGAACGGCGAAACCGTGGCATTGCTGGTGACGGTGGCCATGACCGATGACCAACCCCTTGCGATACTCAATACGCTGGGCGATCTGGTCCTGGCGGGAGGGGCCGACAGCCTGCTGACGGCCGACGCCTCCGGCGTGCTGGCGTTGCTCAGCGGCGAGGCCGCAGCCCCGCAAGCGGCGCTGAGCGCGGAATTCGTGGTGCGCAACGAGCACGGCCTGCATGCCCGTCCCGGTACCGCGCTGGTGAATGTCATCAAACAATTTGAAAGCGCCATCACCGTCGCCAATCTGGACGGCAGCGGTAAACCGGCCAACGGCCGCAGCCTGATGAAAGTCGTGGCGCTGGGCGTGAGAAAGGGCGACAGATTACGTTTTACCGCGGACGGCGCTGATGCGGAACAGGCGTTGAAAGCCATTGGCGAGGCAATAGCCTCGGGCTTGGGAGAAAGTGCGGCATGAGCAGGCGTGTAGCGACAATTACATTGAATCCGGCCTATGACCTGGTCGGGTATTGTCCCTCCATCGAACGGGGCGAGGTTAACCTGGTGCAAACAACCGGACTGCACGCGGCGGGGAAAGGGATCAATGTTGCCAAAGTGCTTAAAGATCTCGGCATCGACGTTACGGTGGGCGGTTTTCTCGGTAAAGAGAACCAGGACGGCTTTCAGTTGCTGTTCAGCGATCTGGGTATCGCCAACCGGTTCCAGGTGGTACAGGGACGGACCCGTATCAATGTCAAGTTGACGGAAAAACAAGGCGATGTCACGGATTTCAATTTTTCCGGTTTTACCGTGACCCCGCAAGATTGGGAAAGATTTGTCAATGATTCCCTCACCTGGCTCGGCCAGTTCGATATGGTGGCGGTCAGCGGCAGCCTGCCGACCGGCGTTGCACCGGAAGAGTTCACCGACTGGATGGTGAAGCTGCGCAGCCATTGCCCCTGCATCATCTTCGACAGCAGTCGCGAGGCGCTGGTGGCGGGCCTGAAAGCCGCCCCCTGGCTGGTGAAACCCAATCGCCGTGAACTGGAAATCTGGGCCGGGCATAAACTCCCCGGGCTCAAAGACGTAGTGGCCGCGGCGCATGCGTTGCGCGAGCAAGGCATCGCCCATGTGGTCATCTCTCTCGGCGCGGAAGGCGCATTGTGGGTTAACGCGTCCGGCGCCTGGCTGGCCAAGCCGCCGGCCTGCGAGGTGGTCAGCACCGTGGGTGCCGGCGACTCCATGGTCGGCGGGCTGATCTATGGCCTGCTGATGCGCGAATCCAGCGAACATACCTTGCGTCTGGCTACCGCCGTCGCGGCGCTGGCGGTAAGCCAGAGCAATGTCGGCGTCACGGATCGTCCCCAACTGGCCGCAATGATGGCCCGGGTCGAATTAACCCCTTTTAACGATCAGCGGGAGGCATAATGAATATACTGCTGAAAATGGACAGCTCGCTGGGGCAGGCCAGTGGCCACCTGGTGAAAAAACTGCTTGCCGCGGCGGCGCCCGCCGCCGGATTGACCCCGGTCGAGACAGCGGCTGACGCTGAACTGGTGATCTGGGTGGGCGGCGCCGGCCAGGCCGACAACGCCCTGGACGGCAAACGCGTTTATATCGTCGATGCGGCGCAGGCTGCCAGCCAGCCCGCGGCATTGCTGGAAAACGCCAAGACCGGCGCCGTGCTGTACCAGGCGCCGGCCGGCGGCGCGGCCGTCTCCAACGCCGGCGGTCCGAAACGGCTGGTGGCTATCACCGCTTGCCCCACCGGCGTCGCTCATACCTATATGGCGGCCGAGGCCATTGAGGCCGAGGCGAAAAAACGCGGCTGGTGGGTCAAGGTGGAAACCCGCGGCTCAGTGGGGGCCGGCAATGCCATAAGCGATGAGGAAGTCCGACAGGCCGATGCGGTGCTGGTGGCGGCCGATATCGAAGTGGATTTGACCAAATTTGCCGGCAAGCCGCTGTACCGGACCAGTACCGGGCTGGCGTTGAAGCGGACCGCCCAGGCGCTGGACGACACGTTCGTCAAGGCCGAGATTTATCAACCGAACACGAAGCCAGGCGCCGCAGCGTCCGGTCAGGAAAAGAAAACGGCTACCGGACCTTACCGTCATTTGCTGACCGGCGTGTCTTATATGCTGCCGATGGTGGTGGCCGGCGGGTTATGCATCGCGTTGTCATTCGTGTTTGGCATCCATGCCTTTGAGCAGCCGGGCACCTTGCCGGCGGCGCTGATGGCTATCGGCGGCAAATCGGTCTTCGCGCTGATGGTGCCGGTGCTGGCGGGATATATCGCCTTTTCCATCGCCGACCGGCCGGGGCTGACGCCGGGCCTGGTGGGCGGGATGCTGGCGGTGAGCGGCGGCTCCGGCTTTATCGGCGGGATCATCGCCGGTTTCCTGGCCGGCTATGTGGCGAAACTTATCAATAACAAAGTGCCGTTGCCGCAGAGCATGGCGGCGCTAAAGCCGATATTGATCATTCCGTTGCTGGCAAGTCTGGTGACCGGCCTGGTGATGATTTACGTGGTGGGCACGCCGGTGGCGAAAGTTCTCGCTTCGCTGACCGCCTGGCTACAGACCATGGGAACCGCCAACGCCATTGTGCTGGGCGCGATCCTGGGCGCCATGATGTGCAGCGATATGGGCGGCCCCATCAACAAAGCCGCTTACGCGTTCGGCGTGGCGTTACTCAGTACCCAGACCTACGCGCCCATGGCGGCGGTCATGGCCGCCGGGATGGTACCGCCTTTGGGGATTGCCGTCGCCACGCTGCTGGCGCGCAACAAGTTTGAAAAGACCGAGCGCGAGGCGGGTAAGGCGGCTTTTGTCCTGGGATTATGTTTTATCACCGAAGGGGTGATACCGTTCGCCGCCCGCGATCCGTTCCGGGTCATACCCAGCTGTATGATTTCCGGCGCGGTCACCGGCGCGCTGTCCATGTACTTCGGCGCGAAACTGATGGCGCCCCATGGCGGAATGTTTGTGCTGCTGATTCCGGGCGCCATTACGCCGGTGGGCGAGTATCTGCTCGCCATCGCGGTGGGCACGGTGCTGCTCGGCGTGCTGTATTCGGTGCTCAAGCGGCCCGAGGTGGAACTGGTCAAAGCCGCGGCCTGATAATATCGCCGCGTCGATGGATTCGGCGCGGCGGTTCAGACAAAGGTGATTTCGTTCCAGTCCAATTTGGCCAACAGCGTCGACGAACCGTCGGCGCAAAATCCCCGCAAATTCTCCAGGCCGATATCGTAATCAGAGGCGAAATAGCGTAACACATACAAGTCATGTTCCTGTAACAGCCTATCGGCCAAATTGTCGGCCAACCTATCAATATCCGCCAGCGTCACCTTTGCCTGACGTTTTTGCCGCTCAGTGAACAAATCCTTCAGGCAAACCTGCATCCGTTCGTTTAATAGCCTGCCCGATACCGAGGGGCTGTTGTCCAGGCGCAGCGTGTTTCCCGGCACCATTGCGCAGCGCAGCGCATTATCGAGAATCACGATGCGGTTCGGCCGGGAGGCTTCCGTCAGGGCCGCGTCGAGTTGGAAACGGTATCTGCGGTGGCTGACCATAAAAAACAGGCTATTGGCGAGGTCCGCGGAAGAAACCCGCGTCGCGCGAAATCGCCGGCAGCCAGCCAATGCGCCCGATGTGATATCCCCGGCATGATCCTGGGGGGAATTCACACAGAGCACCACGGTGGCGCTGATTTGCCTGTCGTCATAGGCCAACGCTTTGCCATCGGCCAGGGAGCGCAGGTATTCCTGTTCGCTGGTAAAGGCCTGGACATTCTCGGTGGCGGCCTTTAGCCGGAATTCCTCCAGCATTCCGTTCGGGCTTTTATTGAGGTAACACAGGTCTATCAATCGCCAGCGCACGTTTTTAAAGCCCAGATCAGACAAAAACCGATGAATATAGCATTCAAATAACATACCGCCCGATCCCAGCGAGATCAGGGTGATGGGCTTATCGTGGCCAAGGCGCATGGAGATAAGATGTTCGGCCAGTTCGCCAATGAATCGCAGCCGGGTTTCCAGCGAGGATTGCCAGTTATTTTCCAGCCAGCACAGGCCACCCCAGCGGCGATAATGCGCGCCGCTTTGGGAAAATGGCGTGGTTTCCAGGCGAATATGGCGTTCCAGATTGGACAAAACATCTTGTCGCGGGGCGACGGCGGGTGAAACAGAAGCGGAAGCGGAACCAGCGGTGACGGCGGGCAACATAATTATTTCCTTATCAGTGGCGGTCTGTCCCTGATACTCCGCGTTGCGTTAGGGTCAACGCAACGTCCCGAGTATCCCTTTCTCGTCCGGAATTATTCCTGATACCACTTCAATAAAAGCTCATAAAAAAAACACTATGGGTACACGAGAGAATGCGCGACCAGGCAAGGGTGGTCCGGTCGCGGCTAAAGGCGGGAAAAGAATGACGGTCCGGCGGCGTTACGCGTTTTGCCGGGATTTCAACCAGGCGATTTCTTCAGGCCAAATATCGGGATTGATGGTCTCCAGGATCAGGGGAATGCCATCAAAGCGGTTATCGCCCATGATCCAGGCGAAAGCGGTTTTGCCTATCTTGCCTTCCCCCAGGCTGTGATGCCGATCGACCCGGCTGCCCAACTCGCTCTTTGAATCGTTTAAATGCATGCCGCGCAAGTAGTCGAAGCCGACGATACGTTCAAATGCGGCGAACGTGTCGCGGCAGGCGTCTTCGCTGCGCAAATCATAGCCGGCGGCAAAGGCGTGGCAGGTATCGATGCACACGCCCACCCGTTGTTTATCTTCCACCTTGGCGATGATGGCCGCCAGGTGTTCGAAGCGGAAACCGAGATTGCTGCCTTGGCCCGCGGTGTTTTCGATAACCGCCGTCACGCCTTCGGTGTTGTCCAGGGCGATGTTGATGGATTCGGCGATACGGGCCAGGCAGTCGTCCACATCGATTTGTTGCAGATGGCTGCCGGGGTGGAAATTAAGCAGCGACAACCCGAGTTGCTGGCAGCGGAACATCTCATCAATAAAGGCGTCGCGGGATTTTTTCAACGCGTCCGCCACCGGATGGCCCAGATTAATCAGGTAGCTGTCATGGGGCAGAATTTGCTCCGGTGAAAAATGATATTGCTCGCAAGCGGAACGGAATTTGTCAATATCGTCTTTATCCAGGTCGGCCGCTTTCCATTGCCGCTGGTTTTTGGTGAACAACGCCAGTGCCGTCGCCTCGAGTTCGTGGGCGCGCAGTACGGCTTGATCCGCCCCGCCCGCGGCGCTGACATGGGCACCAACATATTTCATGGCTTTCTCCTCGAATTTCGATCGGTTAACATGGTTTGGAACCAGCCATACTACAGTAAAGGGCCGTCCGCCCCAAACCGCAGGAACAGAGTTTCCCATGCATATTACATTGCGCCAGTTGGAAATATTCAGCGAGATCCTTAAAAGCGGCTCAACCACCCAGGCATCATCCATGATGGCGTTATCGCAATCGGCGGTCAGCGCCGCGCTGACCGACCTGGAAAACCATCTTGGGGTAAAGCTGTTCGATCGGGTGGGCAAGCGGTTGGTGCTTAACGAACATGGCCGGCTGCTTTATCCCCGCGCCGTGGCGCTGCTGGAGCGGGCCCAGGAGATAGACCAATTGTTCCGCGAAGGGAACGGTGCGCTGCGCCTGTACGCCAGCAGCACCATCGGCAACTATATTCTGCCGGAAATCATCGCCGCCTACCGACGCGATTTCCATGACGCGCCGCTGGCGCTACAGGTGGGCAACAGCCAGGATGTGATCAACGCGGTCATGGATTTCCGGGTGGACGTCGGGCTTATCGAAGGGCCCAGCCACAATCCGTCGCTTATCACCCAGCCCTGGCTGAAGGATGAACTGGTGGTATTCGCCGCGCCGGACAACCCGCTGGCCGGCAAACCGCTGACGTTGGAACAATTGGCCGAGGCGCCCTGGATTCTGCGCGAGCAAGGGTCGGGCACCCGGGAAATCGTCGATTATCTGTTGCTGGCGCAACTGCCGCATTTCCAGTCGGTGATGGAGTTAGGCAATTCCGAGGCCATCAAACACGCGGTGCGTCACGGCCTGGGCATAAGCTGCCTGTCGCGCCGGGTCGTGGGCGAGGCGCTGGCCCTCGGCACGCTGGCGACCTTGCAGATTCCCCTGCCGCCTTTGATTCGGACCCTTTACCTGGTGCGCCATCGGCAAAAACACCTTTCCCGGGCGCTGGAACGCTTTGAGCGATTTTGCCAGCGCTACGCCCGGTAGGCCGGAAGCGGGAACACCGCCACACGGCGGAGCGGCAGCGCAGAATCTGCTGACTATGCCTTAAAAATAAGCACAAAGCCGTTAAAACTTATAATTACGGCAGAGTTATGAAGCTCTCTAATGATCGTTGCGCGAAACGTTCCCCGCCTGCGTATTCTGTTACAATCCGCCGTCGATTTTGTACGGAATAAGCCAAGATTATGTCCACACTTTACAGCGAAAACCGGCGTGCGCCGGCGTTGCGCCGCGAGCTTAAGGCGCGTCACCTGACGATGATCGCCATCGGCGGCTCTATCGGTACCGGCCTGTTCGTCGCCTCGGGGGCGACGGTGTCCCAGGCCGGTCCGGGCGGCGCGTTGCTCTCTTATATCATCATCGGTTTAATGGTGTATTTCCTGATGACCAGTCTGGGCGAGCTGGCCGCCTACATGCCGATTTCCGGTTCCTTTTCCACCTACGGCGCCCGTTATGTGGAAGAGGGTTTCGGCTTCGCCCTGGGGTGGAATTACTGGTACAACTGGGCGGTGACCATCGCCGTGGATCTGGTGGCGTCCCAATTGGTCATGAGTTATTGGTTTCCGTCGGTGCCCGGCTGGATCTGGAGCGCCCTGTTTCTGGCCATCATGTTTGTTCTCAATGCCATCTCGGTCAAAGGGTTCGGCGAGGCTGAATACTGGTTTTCGCTTATCAAGGTCGTGACCGTGATGGTGTTCATCCTGGTCGGGGTGTTGATGATTATCGGCATTCTGCGGGGTGGGGAACATGCCGGCTGGCAGAACTGGCGGGTGGGCGATGCGCCCTTCGCCGGTGGTTTTCCGGCGATGATCGGCGTGGCGATGATTGTCGGATTCTCTTTTCAGGGGACCGAGCTTATCGGCATCGCCGCCGGCGAATCCTCCGACCCGGCCAGAAACATCCCCCGCGCGGTGCGGCAGGTTTTCTGGCGGATCCTGTTGTTTTACGTACTGGCTATCCTGATAATCAGCCTGATTATCCCCTATACCGACCCGAATTTACTGCGCAACGATGTCAAGGACATCACCGTCAGCCCCTTTACGCTGGTGTTCCGCAACGCCGGCCTGTTGTCGGCGGCGGCGGTGATGAACGCGGTGATCCTGACCGCGGTTCTCTCGGCGGGCAATTCCGGCATGTACGCCTCAACCCGCATGCTGTATACACTGGCCTGCGAAGGCAAGGCGCCGAAAATCTTCGCCCGGCTGTCTAAAGGCGGCGTGCCGCGCAACGCCCTGTATCTGACCACGGTGATGGCCGGATTGTGTTTCCTCACCTCCATGTACAGCAACCAAACCGTCTATCTCTGGCTGCTGAACGCCTCGGGCATGACCGGGTTTATCGCCTGGCTCGGCATCGCCGTCAGCCACTACCGTTTTCGCCGCGGCTATATGGCGCAGGGCCGGGATCTGGCGGATTTGCCTTACCGCTCGGGATTTTTTCCCCTTGGGCCGATTTTCGCTTTCGTGTTGTGCCTGCTGATCACTCTCGGCCAGAATTACCAGGCGTTTTTGCAAGACCGCATCGACTGGTACGGCGTGGCCGCCACCTATATCGGCCTGCCGTTGTTCCTCATTATCTGGTGGGGTTACAAGTGGCGTCATGGCACGCGGCTGGTTCGCTATGAGGATATGACTTTCCCCGGACGGGACGCCTAAAGCGCAGGGGGCCGCGCCCGCAAAGATTCAGGCGTTAAGATTCCCGGCGTGGAAACGCAGATGATCTTCAATAAAGCTGGCGATGAAATAATAGCTGTGATCGTAGCCCGGCTGCCGGCGCAGGGTGAACGGCCATTGCCGCTCGCGCGCCAGCTCGGCCAGTTTTTCCGGTTGCAGTTGCTCTGGCAGGAACGGATCCTCATCGCCCTGATCAATCAGGATTGGCAACGGCGCGGCATCGCCGGCCGCCAGTAACCGGCAACTGTCGTAGGCCGACCAGCGCGCTTCGTCCTCCCCCAGGTAATGGCTGAACGCCTTGCGTCCCCAGGGCACATCCGCCGGATTGACGATGGGGGCGAAAGCCGAGGCGGAACAAAAGCGCCCCGGCAGCCGCAATGCCAGCATCAGCGCGCCATGGCCGCCCATGGAATGGCCCATGATGGCGCGCCGGCCGCTTTGCCCGTGCTGCGATTCCACCAGCGCCGGCAATTCTTCCGCCAGGTAGTCGAACATTCGGAAATGCCCGGACCAGGGCGGCTCGGTGGCATTGACATAAAATCCGGCGCCCTGGCCCAGGTCGTAGGCCTCATCGTCGGGGACGCCCTCGCCGCGCGGACTGGTGTCGGGCATGATCAGCATCAGGTTCAGCTCGGCGGCCACCCGCTGCGCGCCGGCTTTCAGGGTAAAATTCTCGTCATTGCAGGTCAGGCCGGACAACCAGTAAACCGCGTGGGGCGGGCCGGCATGTGCTTTGGCCGGCGGCAGGTAAAGGCTGTAGGTCATCGCGACGCCGGTGCTGGCGGACACGTGGCGGTAGCGATATTGCCAGCCGCCGAACAACCGGTGCGCGTCGATACATTCAGGTGTCTTGGTCATGGGCATGCCGCGCCTTAGCGATAATGGATAACGGAACGGATGGACTCGCCGGCGTGCATCAGCGCAAAAGCGTCGTTAATCCGATCCAGACTCAGGGTATGGGTAATAAAGTCCTGCAACGGAAATTCGCCGTTCAGGTAGCGCTGCACCAGCCCGGGCAATTGCGAACGGCCCTTGACGCCGCCGAAAGCCGAGCCGCGCCAGACCCGTCCGGTCACCAACTGGAACGGCCGGGTGGCGATTTCCTCGCCGGCGCCGGCCACGCCGATAATCACCGATTCCCCCCAGCCTTTGTGGCAGCATTCCAGCGCCGAACGCATCACCTTGACATTACCGATGCATTCGAAGGAAAAATCCACGCCGCCCTGGGTCAGCTCGACAATGACGTCCTGAATGGGCTTAGCGTAGTCCTGCGGAGCAATCAGATCGGTGGCGCCCAGTTTTTTGGCCAAATCGAATTTGCCGGGATTCACATCAATGCCGATAATGCGCCCCGCGCCGGCCATTTTCGCCCCGATAATCGCCGACAGTCCGATGCCCCCCAGGCCAAAAATCGCCACGCTGTCGCCCGCTTGCACTTTGGCGGTATTGATGACCGCGCCCATGCCGGTGGTCACCCCGCAACCCAGCAGGCACACTTCCTCCAGCGGGGCGTCCTTGCTGATTTTGGCCAGGGAGATCTCCGGCACCACGGTGTATTCGGAAAAGGTGGATGTCCCCATGTAATGAAATAGGGGTTTACCGTCCTTGGAAAACCGGGTTGTGCCGTCGGGCATCAGCCCCTTGCCCTGTGTCAGACGGATGGCCTGACAAAGATTGGTTTTGCCGGACCGGCAGTATTCGCACTCGCCGCACTCGGGGGTATACAGCGGAATCACATGGTCGCCCACCGCGACGCTTGTCACGCCTTCGCCCACGGCTTCCACCACGCCGCCGCCCTCATGGCCGAGAATGGCGGGGAACACCCCTTCCGGATCTTTACCGGACAGGGTATAGGCATCGGTGTGACAAACGCCGGTGGCGACGATACGCACCAAGACCTCGCCTTTTTGCGGCGGCATCAAATCCACCTCCTCCACCGAAAGGGGAAGGTTGGGGCCCCAGGCGACGGCGGCGCGGGTTTTGATCATTGACATGGGATAACTCCTTTTTCGGGTTCAAGGGCGGGATGAACGAGGGCGGATTCCTGTTCGATAATTAACTGTTTCAAGGCCTGTACATTGGGACTGAACGCGTCCCGGCGCCAGATGAGCCAGGTGGCGGTATTGGCGGTTTCCGCCGGCAGGCGGTGCACGCTGACCTCGTCGCGGCCGGGCAACTGATCGAGCACCGCCAGCGGCAGCATGGCGACGCCCGCGCCGCTGGCCACGCAGGCCTGCATGGTGTGGTAGGACTGTATTTCCATAACCGGTCCCGGCGTGACGCCCTGGCTTTGGAACCAGGCCTCAAACCGTTGCCGATACGAACAAGACGGGCGAAAAGCGAACAGCGTTTTGCCGGCGATATCCCCCGCGCCCTTGATGGGCGGTTGTTCCCGCCCGGCAATCAGCACCAGGGTTTCGCGAAAACTGACACAGCCGTGAATGTCCGGATAGTTCACCGGCCCGTCCACCAGGGCGGCGGCCAGCGTACCGGCGCGGACGCTCTCCACCAATTCCCCGGAAGAACCGGTGACCAGCGACAGGGCAACCCGGGGATAACGGCGATGAAAGGCGGCCAGCAGTTCCGGCAGACGTATGGCGGCGGTACTTTCCATGGCGCCCAGCGGAAAACCGCCGGCCGGCTCCCCGGTGCGGGCCATCGACAACGCCTCTTCGCTGAGCGCCAGAATACGCACGGCATAACCAAGAAAATTATGGCCAAGGGGAGAGAGGCGCAGGCGCTGCTTTTCACGGATAAACAGATCGCAACCCAATTCCTCCTCCAACTGGCGAAGCCGGGTAGTGAGGTTAGACGGCACGCGATGCAGCGCCTCGGCGGCCCGCGCCAGAGAACCGGTCTCGGCCACGGTGCAGAACATTTTCAGTTGTGTCAGATCCATATTCTCATTTCGTCAGCAACTTTGTCTTGATTATTCATTTTTCGTGAGTTTATTGATCATGCATGCTATTGGCAACAGAAAATGTAGCCTAGGGAGCAAGTATGGCATTAAAGATAGCAATGAGCGGTTTTCTGGCGTTGCTGGTGGCGATGGGGATCGGCCGGTTCGCCTTTACGCCCCAGGTGCCGCTGATGATAGCCGACGGCCAATTGACCCTGACCGGCGCCGGACTGGTGGCGGCGGCCAATTACGCCGGTTATTTGCTGGGCGCCTTTGATGCCATGCGGGCCGAGCGGGGGCTGGAAATCCGGCTGTGGCTGGGGGTGTGGGGCACGGTGGCATTGACCTTGTTCAGCGCCGTTATCCACGACCCATGGTCGCACGGCGTGGTGCGAACGGCGGCCGGCATCGCCAGCGGCTGGTCCATGGTATTGGTCTCCGCCTGGACCCACGATCTGCTGCTTCGCCTGCGACGGCCGGCGCTCGGGGCGGCGGTGTTCGCCGGGCCGGGCAGCGGCATTTTCTTAAGCGGCCTGTTGGCGGTGATTATGGGGCATTATGGCATCGGCGCCAGCGAGGCCTGGCGGCTGTACGGTCTTGCCGCCTTGCTGCCCATCGCGGTGATAAGCTTCTTCCTTCCCCGGCGGGGGGCGTTGGCCCATCGGGCGGATATCGCCGCCACGCCCCATCTCGGCCGGCCGCTGAAAAAACTGGTTTGGAGTTACTCCCTGGCCGGTTTCGGCTATATCCTGCCGGCGACCTTTTTGTCGCAAATGGCGGCGCAACGGTTCCCCGACAGCGCTTTCGCGCCCTGGGTCTGGCCGGTGTTCGGCGCCGCCGGCGTGACCGGGATCGGCATAGGCATCCTGACCCGGCATTGCCTGTCGCCGGGCCGGCGGTTGGCCATTACCTTGTGGGCGCAAGGGCTGGGCGTGGCGCTGATGATAGGTTTGCCGGGGGTGGCCAGCCTGATTACCGGGGCCTTGCTTACCGGCGGCGGTTTTCTCAATGTGGTGCAATTGACGCTGGAATGCAGCCGCCGTCAGGCGCCGGAGCATACCCGCTATATGGCCGGCCTGCTGACCTGCGGTTACGGCATAGGCCAATTGACAGGTCCGGTTTTATCGGCCTTATCCACGTGGACGGTAGGGAGGCTGGAGCCGGCGCTGGCGGCGGCCCTGGCGGCGTTGTTGCTGGCCGGCGGGTTGGTCTGGCGGCAATAGCGGCGGCAACCTGTGATAATTTCATTTGCCATGCAAGACAATCACTGGATAATCGTCGCGCTCTCCTCTAGAGTGGGGAGCGCCGCTTGACGCGGCGGAGGTTAACAGCCGATATGCCTGCCGGAGAAAAAAACATGGTATCGCTGACGAAAGAAGCCCTATTGGTGCACGAGGCCTTAATGGCCCGCGGGCTGGAAACGCCGCAAAGCGGCGAAGTCCTGGAAGCCGAGACCCGCAAGCGCCTCATTGCCGAGCATATGGCCGGGATAATGAAGCTGCTTAATCTCGATCTGACCGACGACAGTCTGGCGGAAACGCCCCATCGCATCGCCAAGATGTATGTGGACGAAATCTTTTCCGGTCTCGATTACGCCAACTTCCCGAAAATCACCCTGATTGAAAACAAGATGAAAGTGGACGAAATGGTGGCGGTGCGCAATATCACCCTGACCAGCACCTGCGAGCATCATTTTGTCATCATCGACGGCAAGGCCACCGTGGCCTATATCCCGAAAGACAGTGTTATCGGCTTGTCGAAAATCAACCGTATCGTGCAGTTTTTCGCCCAACGTCCCCAGGTCCAGGAGCGGCTTACCCAGCAAATCCTGATTGCCCTGCAAACCCTGCTTGGCACCAACAATGTGGCGGTATCCATCGACGCGGTGCACTATTGCGTCAAGGCGCGCGGCGTCAAGGATGCCACCAGCGCCACCACCACCACGTCGCTGGGCGGCCTGTTCAAATCCAGCCAGAACACCCGCCAGGAGTTTTTGCGCGCGGTGCGCCATCACGGCGATTAAGCCGGAGTGCGAGGCTTTCGCCTGAAAAGCGCCTGACGCCAACCGACAACTGTTGATAAGAGGTCGCCTATGCGCGAGCGCATCGCCATGCTGGACGGCGCCCGGGGATTGGCTATCCTGGGCATCCTGCTGATGAATATCACCGCCTTTGGTTTGCCCAGCGCGGCGTATCTCAATCCCGCCTATGCGGGAAAACCCTCCGTCGCCGATGCCTGGAGCTGGGCCGCGATGGATTTGCTGGCGCAAGTGAAATTTCTGACCCTGTTCGCCATGCTGTTCGGCGCCGGCCTACAGATGCTTTTACCGCGCGGCAATCGCTGGATTCGCTCCCGGCTATGCTGGCTAATGGTGTTCGGGTTGATCCATGGGGTGTTTTTCTGGGATGGCGATATTCTGCTGGATTACGGTCTGGTGGGGCTGCTGTGCCTTGGGTTAATCCGGCAGGTGGACAGCTGGCGCGGCTTGCTGCTCGCCGGCGCCACGCTGTACCTTTTGGGCCTGGCCATCCTGCTGGCGCTGCAACATCTGTTGGCCTCTTCGCCGCCGGGCAACTTCTGGCAACCGGATCTCGCCGAACGGATTTACGAATATTACTGGCATACCACCGGCGGTCCCGAAGCCTGGCGGATCCGCCTGGGACTGGTACATAACAGCCTGGTCTCGCTGCTGTCGCAATACGGCTGGCTGATGGCCGGCGCCATGCTTATCGGCGCCGGGCTGATGCGCCACGGCTGGCTGGCCGGCGCGCTGCCCGCGGCCCATTACCGCAAAATGGCGTTGATCCTGCTGCCGCTGGGGGTGGCCATCAACCTGCCCGGCGTGATACTGCAATGGCACCTGCAATGGGATTATCGCTGGAGCGGTTTCTTGTTGCAGATCCCCCGCGAGCTTGGCGCGCCCTTTCAGGCGTTGGGGTATGTGGCCGTTTGTTACGGCTGGTGGCCGGTGTTGTCACGATGGCCGCTGGGCCGCTGGCTCGGCAATGTGGGGCGGATGGCATTGACCAATTATTTGCTGCAAACGCTTATCTGCACGACGATATTTGATCATTTCCAACAATTTATGGTTTACGACCGTAGCCATTTACTGTTGTTCGTCCCGCTGGTCTGGCTGGTGAATATTCTCTTTTCCGGGTTTTGGCTGCGCCTGTTTAGCCAAGGCCCTATGGAATGGCTATGGCGCAGGCTCACCCGTCTGACTGGCGGCAAGCTTAATGTTCAATTAATGTAGCATTGTTAATCTTTGGCCAGTTTTTCAGCATGGCCAACGCATTGAAATGTTCATGACGTCGTTTACCCGTTTCCGGCCCATGGTTCGTCCATGGGTTTTTACTATTTTTATTGCGCTGATTATCACAGCCTTTCAAAATTTCGTTTTCTTCAACAAAATACTGGGCCTCATAGACATCTCGTCGCCGCATAACCTGCTGTTTTTTGCCAGTATGCCCATTACGTTGTTTTTTGCGCTGAACATCCTGCTCAGTGTTATTCTCCTGCCTTATTTGCGTAAGCCAATCGTTATCGCGCTTTTCCTTCTCAATGCCGCGGCGCAATATTTCATGCAATCCTATGGGATATTGATTGACCGCGGTATGGTGCAAAATATCCTGGAGACCACACCGGCCGAATCCTTCGCGCTATTCTCGCCGGAACTGATATATTATCTGCTGATATTAGGCGTGCTGCCGTCACTGCTGGCGCTATGGATACAGGTTAAACCGGTGGTGATAGGGTGGCAAAACGCCGGTTTCTTTCTGCTGAACCTGTTATTTTCTTTATGTGTTATCGCGCTGGTGGCCACCTTTTTTTATAAAGATTATGCATCTTTAATGCGCAATAATCAGCAATTGATAAAAAGCCTGGTGCCCAGCAACATGGTCATGGGCGGCTATTCGTATTATAAGCATGACGTCAGCAGGAACATGCCGTTTGTACCTATCGGCCTGGACGCGCATAAATTGCCGCCCTCAGCGGATAACGGCCGGAAAAATCTGGTGATCCTGGTGGTCGGCGAAACTTCCCGGGCGCAGGATTTCTCGCTGGGCGGTTATGACCGGCCCACTAATCCGCTATTGGCGCGGGACAACGTGGTGTATTTCCCCCATACGGTTTCCTGCGGCACCGCCACGGCGGTATCGGTTCCCTGCATGTTTTCCGATAAGGGCCGCCGGCAGTTCAGCGGCGATGTCGCGGCGCATCGGGATAATGTGTTGGATATCCTCCAGCGCGCCGGGGTCAATGTGCTGTGGCGGGAAAACGACGGCGGCTGTAAAGGGGTTTGCGCCAGGGTGCCCAGCGAGGATCTCTCCCGCTGGCGCGACCTGCCGCAGCTGTGCGCCAAGGGCGTTTGCCGGGATGAAGCCTTGTTGTATCGCTTAAACGATTATATCGAAAAGCGCACGGGCGATACCCTGATCGTCTTGCACACCATCGGCAGTCACGGCCCAACCTATTATCAGCGCTACGGCGCCCGGCAGGCGGTCTTTACCCCAACCTGCGATACCAACGAAATACAGACCTGTTCCAATCGCGCGCTGGTCAATACCTATGACAACACCATCATCTATAGTGATTATGTGCTCGATATGACTGTAAAATTGTTGCAGTCCCATCAAGATAGGTTTAATACCGCATTGGTTTATTTGTCGGATCATGGCGAATCCCTGGGGGAAAATGGGTTGTATCTGCACGGTATGCCTTATGCCGTGGCGCCTGAGCAACAAACCCATATCCCCATGCTGATGTGGCTGTCTCCCGCCTATATCCGTGCGCAGGGCATAGCGGAGACATGTCTGCGCGACCGGGCGCGGACCGGGGATTATTCCCAGGATAATCTGTTTTCGACGTTGCTGGGTATGCTGAATGTCGGTACCGCGCTTTATCGGCCCGATTTGGATATACTTCACCCCTGTAGGATGACGCGGCCATGAAAATATTGATCATCGAAGATGATAAATTATTGCAGCAAGGCTTGCAGCTGGCGCTGCAACAGGAAGGGTACGCCAGCGATTGCGCCGGCGGTTTTCGCGAGGCGGACAATTTGATGGAAACGTCGCCCTACAGCCTGGCTATCCTGGATTTGGGCCTGCCGGACGGCGATGGCATGTCGTTACTGACCAAATGGCGAAAAAAAGGCATTGATGTGCCGGTACTGATTCTGACCGCCCGCGACGGTATCGAGGAGCGGGTCAGCGGCCTGGATTACGGCGCGGACGATTATCTTATCAAGCCCTTCGCGCTGACCGAGCTGATGGCGCGGGTGCGGGCCGTAATCCGGCGGCATCAAGGGGTAAGCAACAACCAATTGCGGGTGGAGAACATCTCGCTGGATCTCACCAGCCATGAAGTCACGGTGGACGGCAAACCCATTGATATCACGCCAAAGGAATTCGCCATTCTTTCCCGTCTGATGTTGCGCGCCGGTCATCGTATCCATCGGGAAATCCTGCATCAGGATCTGTACAACTGGGACGACGACCCCTCATCCAATTCCCTGGAGGTGCATATTCATAATCTGCGGCAGAAAATAGGCAAGGATCGTATCCGGACGCTGCGCGGTTTCGGCTACCTGTTAACCACCGGGGAAGAGGGGGAATAACCATGCGCAAACCAGACCGGCCCGCGCTGGTCAGTATGCGCTGGCGTCTCATTGTGGTGCTCGGCATCATCTTGCTGTGCTGCCAATTTATCACCGTCATTTGGTTGTGGCACGAAAGCAAAGAGCAAATTGATTTGCTGGTGAACCGCACCCTGGCGGAAAGCGTGCGCAACGACCATGTCAACCAGGAGATCCGGGAGGCCATCGCCGCCTTGAGTGTGCCGGCCCTGATGATGGTGATCGTGACATTGCTGTTTTGCGTCCAGGCGGTGAGCTGGGTGACGCAGCCATTGTCCCGACTGCAAAACGCCCTGGAAAAGCGTAGCGCCGAAGATTTCGCCCCTTTGCCGGAGCAAAGCAATATTCAGGAGGTCATCGCCGTGACCCGCAGCCTGAACCAATTGCTGGCCAGGCTCAATGATACGCTGCAACAAGACCGGCAGTTCACCGCCGACGTGGCCCACGAACTGCGTACTCCCCTGGCGGGCATCAGGCTGCATCTGGAGTTGCAGCAAAAACAGGCCGGGGTCGATAACGGACCGCTGATTGAGCGGGTGGACAATATGACCTTTACCGTTGAGCAATTGCTGATGCTCGCGCGCATCCGGCATGATTTCACCTCCGGGCACTACCAGACGGTGAAGCTGAAGGCGGATGTGGTGATGGCGCTTCGCGAGGAACTGGAGGAAATGGCGGCCGCGCACCGGCAGCGTCTGATATGGCGTCTGCCCGAGCGGGAACTGACGTTGCTTGGCAACGCGATCCTGATCCGGTTGCTGCTGCGCAATTTGGTGGAAAACGCCCATCGTTACAGCCCCAATGACAGCCGCATCGAAATCCGGCTATCGGAGAATGCCGGCGGCGTCCTTCTCCTTGAAGTGGTCGATGAGGGGCCGGGCATCGATCCCGATAAAGCGGTGGAATTAACCCGTAAATTCGTGCGGATGGACCAGCGCTATAACGGCATCGGGCTGGGATTGAGTATTGTGACCCGTATTACCCAGTTACATGACGGCCAATTCGAGCTGCTCAACCGGCAGGATGGGCCGGGCACCATAGCGAGGGTGACGTTGCCGTCTTCCGCCTGACGCCAATGTTAACACTGTCGACACGCTCGCAAAATTCCCACCCTGTTGATGTAAGCGCTTTCTGACCTGTGAGCTGTTTCACGCCGTATGGCCGATAATGTGGCTAATATGATCTTTTGCGTTTCCGGCGCGCCAGGCGCGCCGGGGCATCGGCGACGCCTCTGCCCAGCGCATTTCACCTGCCTTTACAATAAACATCCTGGAATGCCTGACAGCGCTCCGGCGCAAAAGATAAAGATGATGGGCAAGATGGGCAAGCCCGGGCGCTTTGGGGTTTACGGGATAACAACAGGGGACGACATGATCACCATACGTGATGTGGCGCGGTTGGCCGGGGTCTCGGTGGCGACCGTTTCTCGGGTATTGAATGACAGTGCCATTGCCAGCAAGGACGCCCGCGATCGGGTGATGAAGGCGGTGGATGAGCTCGGCTATCGGCCCAACGCCAACGCGCAGGCGCTCGCCACGCAAATCAGCGATACCATCGGCGTCGTGGTGATGGATGTCTCGGATCCGTTTTTCGGCGCGCTGGTTAAAGCGGTGGATACCGTGGCGCAGCGGCACAAGAAAAACGTGCTGATAAGCAACAGTTATCACCAGGCCGATAAAGAACGGCACGCCATCGAGGTGCTTATCCGCCAGCGCTGTAGCGCGCTGGTGGTTCATGCCAAGATCCTCACCGATGAAGAACTTATCCCCATCATGGCGCGCGAGCCGGGCATGGTGCTTATCAACCGGATCATCCCCGGCTATGAGCATCGCTGCGTGGGACTGGACAATATCACCGGCGCGCTGATGGCCACCCGCACGCTGCTTAAGCTGGGGCATCGCCATATCGGCTACATCGGATCCAACCATCCCATCGAGGATGAGCGCCAGCGGCGCCAGGGCTATCTACAGGCGATGCGGGAAGAGGGCATCGTGCCGCCGCAAAGCTGGCAGGTGGCGTTTTCGCCGGATTTGCAGGGCGGCGAAATGGCCATGGTGGAACTCCTCGGACGTAACCAGCAACTCTCGGCGGTGTTTGTTTATAACGACGCCATGGGGGTGGGCGCGCTGGCCACGCTGCGGGAAAACGGCATTGCCGTGCCGGCCCAGTTTTCCGTGGTGGGGTTCGATGATATCCCCATGTCGCGCTATACCTGCCCGCATTTAACCACGATCCGTTATCCCATCTTCGCCATGGCGGTGGCGGCCACCGAACTCGCCTTGCAGGGCACGGCGGGGCGGCTGAACGAAGAGCAATCCCATCTTTTCATGCCGACCGTGGTGCGTCGGCATTCGGTGGCGCCGTGGCGAAATGCGACCAGTGCCGCTTCTTCAACACAGGACGAGATGTAACCGCTTTCAAAGTGTGAGACTATTCACAGATTATTAACATTCAAATCTCTATGCTAGCGATGTTTTACGCCTGACATGGACAAATGGCTTGTTCAACCGGACGTTGAGTCATTTCGCTCCGCTTGGGCGATAACGTCGTTCGTCTGACCGGAGTGTGAGTTTTTGGAAAATCGTTTCGCCACGGATGGAAAGACCGCCTATGCGTAACCCTACATAATCTTCCGGAGAATCTAATGAATAAGAAGGCACTGACTCTCACCGCAATCACCGCCGGCCTGTTGTTTTCCGTCGCTGTCCGCGCCGCGGATACCCGCATTGGTGTGACAATCTATAAATATGACGACAACTTCATGTCGGAGGTGCGTAAAGCATTGGAAGGCGACGCCAAGCAAGTGGGCGGCGTGCAACTGCTGATGAACGATTCCCAGAACGATCAGTCCAAACAAAACGACCAGATTGACGTGCTGATCGCCAAGGGCGTGAAAGCGCTGGCGGTCAACCTGGTGGACCCGGCCGCCGCGCCGGTGGTAATCTCCAAGGCCCGCAGCGCCGATATCCCGGTGGTGTTCTTTAACAAGGAACCCAGCCGCCAGGCTATGGACAGCTATGACAAGGCCTATTATGTCGGCACGGATTCCAAAGAGGCCGGCGTTATTCAGGGCGAGTTGATAGCCAAACACTGGCGCGCCAATCCGCAATGGGATTTGAACAAAGACGGCGTGATCCAGTATGTGCTGCTTAAGGGCGAACCGGGCCATCCCGATGCCGAAGCCCGCACCACCTATGTTATCAAAACGTTAAACGATAAAGAAAAGATCAAGACCCAGCAATTGGCGCTGGATACCGCGATGTGGGATACCGCCCAAGCCAAGGACAAGACCGACGCCTGGCTTTCCGGCCCCAACGCCGACAAGATCGAAGTCGTGATTTCCAATAACGACGCCATGGCCATGGGCGCGGTGGAAGCGTTGAAAGCGCACAACAAAACCAAAATTCCGGTATTCGGCGTGGACGCCCTGCCCGAGGCCCTGGCGCTGATCAAATCCGGCGCTATGGCGGGCACCGTGCTCAATGACGCCAACAATCAGGCCAGAGCCACATTCGATCTGGCGAAAAACCTGGCCGCGGGCAAACCCGCCGCCGCCGGCACCCACTGGAAACTCGAAGACAAGATCGTGCGTATTCCCTATGTGGGCGTGGATAAAGATAATTTAGCGCAATTTACCAAAGAGTAATCCTGACTCCCCCCGGCATATTCCCATGCCGGGGATTTTTTTGTATCCATCCTAGCCGGGTATCATTATGGCCGAGATTACGACCGAACAGCCCAGTGAGTGGCTGCTGGAAATGACGGGGATCAGTAAATCATTTCCCGGCGTCAAAGCATTGGATAATGTGAACCTCAAGGTTCGCGCGCATTCCGTTCATGCATTAATGGGAGAAAACGGCGCGGGAAAATCCACTTTATTAAAATGCCTGTTTGGTATTTACAGCAAGGATGCGGGCAGCATTGTATTTCAAGGTAAAGAAATCAATTTTAAAAGCGCCAAGGAAGCATTGGAGCATGGTGTTTCCATGGTTCATCAGGAGCTGAACCTGGTATTGCAGCGCACGGTAATGGATAATATGTGGTTGGGCCGTTATCCGAAAAAAGGGCTTTTTGTCGATCAGAAGAAAATGTATCGCGATACCAAAGCGATTTTCGAAGAATTGGATATCGACATTGATCCCAACGAAAAAGTCGCCAATCTGTCGGTATCGCAGATGCAAATGATTGAAATCGCCAAAGCCTTTTCCTACGACGCCAAGATAGTCATTATGGATGAACCGACGTCGTCGTTAACCGAAAAAGAAGTCAATCATCTTTTCAGCATTATCCGCAAGCTGAAAGCCAAGGGATGCGGCATTGTCTATATTTCCCATAAGCTGGAGGAAATTTTTCAGCTATGTGACGAAGTCACTATCCTGCGCGATGGGCAATGGATCGCGACCCAGCCGGTGGAAGGCCTGACCATGGAGCAAATCATCGCCATGATGGTCGGACGCGAATTGAGCCAGCGATTCCCCGATAAGGAAGGCGAAACGGGCGAGATTATACTTAAGGTGCAAAATCTGACTTCGCTGCGCCAACCCTCCATTCGCGACATCAGTTTTGACCTCCATAAAGGGGAAATTCTCGGCATCGCGGGCCTGGTGGGCGCCAAACGCACCGACATCGTGGAAACCCTGTTCGGCATCCGCGAGCGATCCAGCGGGACTATTATGCTGCATGGCAAAATCGTCAAAAACGCTAACGCCAACGAGGCCATCAACAACGGTTTCGCCCTGGTTACCGAAGAGCGACGCGCCACGGGTATTTATGCCTACCTGGATGTGGGGTTTAATTCATTAATCTCCAATATCCGCAATTATAAAAACAAGCTCGGATTGTTGAATAACACGCGCATGAAGAGCGATGTCCAATGGGTTATCGATTCGATGCGGGTGAAAACACCCGGCCACAAAACCGCCATTGGTTCCTTGTCCGGTGGTAATCAGCAAAAAGTGATCATCGGCCGCTGGTTATTGACGCAGCCGGAAATTCTGCTGATGGACGAACCGACCCGCGGTATCGATGTCGGCGCTAAATTTGAGATATATCAATTAATTATTGAACTGGCCAAGCGGGGTAAAGGCATTATTATTATCTCGTCTGAGATGCCGGAGTTATTGGGAATAACCGACCGGATACTCGTCATGAGCAATGGTCTGATGGCGGGAATTGTCAACACCAAAGAGACCTCCCAAAACGAAATCCTACGTCTTGCCTCCGTGCATCTTTAATTTTAAGGGTTCTTATTATGAATGCGTTAAATAAGAAAAGCCTGCTCACTTATCTCAAAGAGGGCGGTATTTATCTGGTACTGCTGGTTTTGCTGCTGCTGATTATCTCGCAGGATTCCACATTTTTAAGTCTGCTCAATTTAAGTAATATTCTGACCCAATCCTCTGTCCGGGTGATCATCGCGCTCGGCATGGCCGGGCTTATCGTGACCCAGGGCACCGACTTGTCGGCGGGACGCCAGGTGGGCCTGTCGGCGGTGATCGCCGCCACGCTGCTGCAATCCATGGATAACGTCAACAAAGTCTTCCCCCATCTGCAAACCATGCCGATTCCGGTGGTGGTGGTGATTGTGTGCGTGGTGGGCGCGATCCTCGGCCTGGTGAACGGGTTGATCATCGCCTATCTGCGCGTCACGCCCTTTATTACCACCCTGGGCACCATGACCATCGTCTATGGCATCAACTCGTTGTATTACAACCTGGTCGGCGCATCGCCCATTGCCGGGTTCGACAACCATTTCTCCACCTTTACCCAGGGATATTTGCGGTTCGGCGAGTTTAAACTGTCGTATATTACCTTCTACGCGGCGATAGCCACCGTCATTGTCTGGATCCTGTGGAATAAGACCCGGTTTGGCAAAAACATTTTCGCCATCGGCGGCAACCCGGAAGCGGCCAAGGTATCAGGGGTCAACGTGCCGTTAAACCTGATCCTGGTCTATGCCTTGTCCGGGGCGTTTTACGCTTTCGGCGGCATGCTGGAGGCCGGCCGCATCGGCAGCGCCACCAACAACCTGGGCTTTATGTACGAACTGGACGCCATCGCGGCCTGCGTGGTGGGCGGCGTGTCTTTTTCCGGCGGCGTGGGCACCATCGCCGGCGTGGTGACCGGGGTCATTATCTTCACCCTGATCAACTATGGGCTGACCTATATCGGCGTTAACCCGTATTGGCAATATATCATCAAGGGAACCATCATCATTTTCGCCGTGGCGCTGGACTCGCTGAAGTACGCGAAGAAAAAATAATCCGGCCAACCAAGCGGCAACCTAAAGCATGCCGCTCACAGAACGCCCCGGCCGAAAGGCGGGGGCGTCCATCGCTGTAATTCCCCCTGTTGGCGTATCCGTTTCATCATCAATGTTACCCGCGATTCCCCCCTTTGCCTGGGTTCGGGGCACAGAGCCTCGTTTTGGTGCATTGCCCGCCGACATTAACGCAACCCGGCCGCCATTGCCCTGGTGTCCACCGTTGCGCATCGCTATGGCATGAACATTGCTTAATCTTATCTATCAACTCATCTATACAAGATTATACATTACATCGCATGTACCAGCGGCCAATGCATAGGACCGGGAATGATCTCTTTTGACAATGTGACCAAACATTATGAAGACGGAACGGTAGTGGTGGACGGCCTGTCGTTCGTCGCGCCAACCGGTAAATTGACCATTCTGGTCGGCCCGTCGGGATGCGGTAAAACCACCACCTTGCGCATGATCAATCGGCTGATCGAACCCTCCTCGGGGGGGATTTTTCTCAACGGCCAATCGGCCGCCGAAATGGATGTGGTGCAATTGCGGCGGCGCATCGGCTATGTCATCCAGAATGCCGGGCTCTTTCCGCATAAAACCATTGTTGATAACGTCGCGGTCACGGCCAGATTGAACGGCGCCGCTAAAACGGCGGCGCGCAAAACCGCCATGGCCCTGCTGGAGCGGGTCGGTCTCTCGCCGGCGTTGGCGCTACGCTACCCCTGGCAACTGTCGGGAGGCCAGCAACAGCGGGTCGGCGTGGCCAGGGCCTTGGCGGCCGACCCGGAATTCATGCTGATGGACGAGCCGTTCAGCGCGGTGGATCCTGTGGTTCGTGAGCAGTTACAGGAAGAGTTTCTCCGCCTGCAACGGGATATCGGTAAGACCATCATCATGGTCACCCATGATATTGATGAGGCCATGAAATTGGGGGATCAGGTGGCGGTGATGCGACCCGGCGGCAAACTGGCGCAGATAGCCGCGCCGGCCGAACTGCTGCGCGCGCCGAAAGATCACTTTGTCGCTGATTTTATAGGCCGGGACCGCGGCTACCGTCAGTTGAGTTTCAGCGCCATCCATCCGCAACTGACGGTGCGCCATGAGCCCAGCGCGGCCCTTTCAACGCCTATTGAGCAGGCGCGAGCTCTCGCCCAGGGCGATTGGCTGCTGGTGACCGAGGACAGCAGACCCTTGGGATGGGCGAATCTGACGCTGGTTCGCGATGTCCTCACCCACGCCGACGTCAATTTAGGCAGTACCTTCGCGCCGCTGTCAGGCACGCTGCGGCAATTAACCGATGCGGTGTTAAGTTCGCCCTGCCAGCGCGGCGCCGTGGTGGACGAGGAGGGAAAGCTTCGCGGGTCGGTGACGTTTGACGCGGTACTCGCCGCGTTGCGCGAGCGCAAGGAGGACAGACCGTGATCCGTTTTGACTGGCTGGCGCAACAGGCTCCGCAAATTCTAAGCCTGTTTGGCTGGCATCTGTACCTGTCGGTAGTACCGGTGCTGCTGGGGCTGGCGATCGCGATTCCCATCGGCGGACTGCTGCATCGCTGTGAGAAAATCAAGCCTTTTGCCCTCAACGTGTTCGGCCTGCTGTACACCATACCCTCACTGGCATTGTTCGTGCTATTGCCCGGGATCCTGGGCACCAAAATTCTCGATACCCTCAATGTAGTGGCGGCGTTGACCATTTATGCCGTTTCGTTACTGGTACGCACCGTCTGCGACGGTCTGGACGCCGTTTCGCCGGAAACCCGCCAGGCGGCCGAGGCGCTCGGCTACCATCCGTGGCAACGGTTCGTGCAGGTGGAATTACTGGTGGCCATCCCGGTTATCGCCGACGGGCTGCGGGTCGTGGTCGTCGCCAATGTCAGCATTGTCTCCATTGCCGCGCTGGTCGGCACGCCGCAACTTGGCAGCTTATTCACGCAGGGATTTCAACTGCATTTCCTGACGCCGATCTTTGCCGGCATCATCCTGTGCATCGCGCTGGCGCTGGCGCTGGATGGCCTGGTGCTGCTGCTGTCGCGCCGGCTTACCGCCTGGCGGCCGCAACGGAGCCGCTTATGATTGACTGGATAATGGACAGCCGTCATTGGCTGGGGGACGATGGCGCGATAACCCTTATCGTCCAGCATCTGACCTACAGCGCCATTGCGCTGGCCATGGCGCTACTGATCGCCTTCCCGGTGGGATGTTACGTTGGACATACCGGCCGCGGCAAAGTGGCGCTGGTGGGAATGGCCAATGCGTTTCGCGCGCTGCCGTCATTGGGGTTGATTATTCTGCTGGTAATTTTGTTCGGCCCGCTATTCGAGTCCGATCTCGCCTTTATTCTACCCTGCCTGATTGTGCTGATGGTACTGGCGCTGCCGCCCATCATGATTGGCGTGTATTCCGGGATCACCGCCATTGACCCGGCGGTGATCGATGCCGCCATCGGCATGGGGTATTCCCCCTGGCGCAGGTTGTTCCAGGTCGAGATCCCGTGCGCGCTGCCATTGATTTTGTCCGGCGTGCGCAGCGCCCTGCTACAAATTATCTCCACGGCGACCATTGCCGCCTATGTCTCGCTGGGGGGGCTGGGACGTCTGATTATCGATGGACGCGCCCAGAATGATTACGGGCAAATGGTGGCCGGCGCCGTCCTGGTGGCGTTGCTGGCGTTATTCACCGATTGCCTTTTTTCCGTACTTATCCGCCTGTTGGTCTCGCCGGGCCTGCGTCGCCGCGCCGCGAGAAAAACGGGACGGAAAAAAGCATGGCTTAACACCCAAGGTCCTTCCTCAATACACAACGTTCGGGAAAATTGAAAAATGAAAGTCGCCCAATTGCTTATCGCATCACTGTTCGCTACCGCATTGAGCCAGGCGCCGCAAGCGCTGTCGGCGGAAACCGGCACCATCATCGTCGGCTCCGCCGATTTTCCGGAAAGCCAGCTGTTGGCGACGTTGTATGCCGAAGCGCTGGCCGATAAACATATCAAAGTGGAAAAGAAACTGAATATCGGCAGCCGTGAAGTCTATATGCCGGCGTTACTGGACGGTTCCATTAACCTTATTCCGGAGTACAGCGGCGCCACATTAAGTTATCTGGATGAAAAGAGCCAAGCGCACAGCAGCGAGGATGTGGCGGCGGCGTTGGCCAAGGCGCTGCCCGCCAAAATCAAGATGCTGGATATTTCGCCGGCGCAAGACAGCGATGTCCTGGCGGTGACGGCCAAAACCGCCAAAAAATATCATCTGAAATCCATTGCCGATTTGAAACCCGTGGCGGGACAACTGGTGCTGGGCGGTCCGGCGGAATGGAAAACCCGCCGTGAAGGCGTCCGCGGGCTTGAAGACGTTTACGGTTTGAAGTTCAAATCGTTCAAAGTGCTTGATGTCGCCGGTCCGCTGACCTTGTCGGCGCTGGTAAACAACCAGATCCAGGCGGCGGACATGACATCCACCGATCCCGCCATGCACGCCAACCATCTGGTGGCGCTGGAAGATCCGTCGCACCTGTTCCCGGCGCAGAATATTGTGCCGCTGGTGGCCGCCGACAAACTGAGTCCCGAGCTGGAAAACACCCTTAATGCCATCTCCAAGACGCTCACCACCGAAGATCTAATTGAAATGAACGGCAAGCTGGCCAATTTCGCCAGCATTGATCAAGTGGCCCATGACTGGCTGGTACAGCATAAGTTGATTAAATAAGATGACGGCATTGAACGCTTTACCCCGGGTGACGCTGGGTAAGGGCGACACGTCATTGCGGGAAATCGTCGCCATTGCCGATGGCGCCCAGGTTGAACTGGCGCAAGACGCGCTGGCGGGCATGGCCGCTCTCCAGACGTTGATTCGCCAGGCCATTGATCAGGGCAACGTCATCTATGGCTTGACCACCGGGGTGGGGGATTTGGTGACGGCGCGCCTGGGGGCCGCCGATGTGGCGGCGATGCAACTCAACATGCTGAAAAGCCACGCGTGCGGTATGGGGGCGCCGCTGGCGCAACGGGAAGTCCGCGCGATGATGGCGGTGATGATCGTCTCGTTGCTGCAAGGCCACAGCGGCGTCGGTCCCGAGCTGGTGACAACCCTGGCGCGCATGCTGAATCAAGGCGTGATACCGTGGTCGCCCTCAAAGGGATCGGTGGGCTATCTTATCGCCACCGCCCATATCGGCCTGGCGGTGTTCGGCCACGGCCAGTGCGGGTATCAGGGAGCGCTGCTGCCTTCCGACCAGGCCCTTGCCCGCGCCGGCATTCCCTTGCGTTTACCGGGGCCGCGCGAAGGCCATGCGCTGGTGAGCGGCACCTACGAAATCACGGCGTTGGGGTGTTTGGCGGTTGCCGATTTCGCCGCTTTATTGCCGCTGGCCGATGCGGCGGGGGCGATGAGTCTGGAAGCGTTAAAGGGCAATACCCGAGGCTATGACGCGCGCCTGCACGCCTTGCGCCCCCATGCCGGCCAGCAAACCACCGCGCGGATCTTGCGCCGGTTGCTGACCGACAGCGATATTCTGGATAAATACCGTGATTATCGTGTGCAAGACGCGCTCAGCCTGCGCTGTATCCCACAGATTCACGGCGCGGTGCGCGACCAATTGGCTTTCTGCCATCAGGTCGTCCATACAGAGCTCAATTCCGTCACCGATAATCCGGTCTTTTTCATTGAAGACGGCCAATTGACGGTTTTGCCCGGCGGCAATGGCCACGGCGCGCCAATCGCACTGAGTCTCGATGCGCTGGCGATTGCCATTGCGGCGTTGAGCACCGCTTCCCAGGCCCGATCCGACCGGTTAACCAACAGCCACCTCAGCGGCCTGCCGCCCTTTCTCATAAACGCGGCGGGAGGCTATTCGGGGCTCATGATCCCGCCTTACGCGGCGGCGGCGCTGGCCGGGGAAAACCGCAGCCTGGCCGCGCCCGCCAGCGTGCATACCGTCACCACCTGCGCCGGCCAGGAAGATCATATCAGTCAAGGGGTAAACGCCGCGCGCAAATCCCTGGATGCCATTGCCAACGCGGTGGATATCGTGGCGATTGAAATACTTTGCGCGGCGCAGGCGCTGGATTTCCATCAACCGCTGCGGGCGTCCGCCGGCTCCCGGGCCGTCTTGTCGGTCGTTCGGCCCCATGTGCCGTTTTTAACGGAAGATCGTGAACTGTGGCGTGATCTTGCCGCCTTGCGTCAGCTTATTGTCGACGGCTCGCTAGGCGAAGCCTTGCGGCCCATTCTCGGGGAGGACGGTGAATGCCACTGGGAAGTCCGTTAACCGGCGTTAAGGTGCTGGATTTGTCCCGCGTGCTCGCGGGGCCTTATTGCGCCTCGCTGTTGGCCGATTTGGGGGCGGAGGTCATCAAGGTGGAAATGCCGGAGGGCGGGGATGATTCCCGCGCCTTCACACCCCATCTCGGCGGCGAAAGCACCTATTTCATGCTGCTTAACCACGGCAAGCAAAGTCTGACGTTGAACCTGAAACACCCTGAAGGGCGTGACCTGTTCTTGCGGTTGGTGGAACAGGCCGATGTGGTGGTGGAAAATTTTCGTCCCGGCGTAACGCAACGTTTGGGTATCGATTATGCGACGCTCAACGCCATTAACCCGCGCCTGGTCTACGCCAGTATTTCCGGTTTCGGCCAGCAGGGGCCTTTGGCCCACAAAGCCGCCTATGATCATGTGATTCAGGCCATGGCGGGGATCATGCAGGTGACGGGGCGCCCCGAGGGCGAACCGACGCGCGTCGGCGACGCCATCGGCGACGTGGTGGCCGGTTTGTATGGCGCCTGGGGCGTGCTGGCCGCGCTGTTGCAACGCGGCGTCAGCGGTTGCGGACAACATATCGATGTGGCGATGCTTGATACCATGATGGCGCTGCAAATGGTTTCGCTGACCCAGTGGATGGGCGGCAAGCCCTCGGCGGGCCGTATTGGCAACGCGCATCCCATCAGCGCGCCGATGGACAGCTACCGCGCCGACGACGGCTATGTGGTGATCGCCGTTGCCAATGACCGGCTATTCGCCCGCCTTGCGCAGGCGCTGGACGCCGTCGATCTGCCCAGCGATCCCCGTTTCGCAACGGATCCGCAACGGCTGGCGCATCAGAACGCGTTACGGGAACGGATTGAACATTGGCTTTGCGGTAAAACCGTCGCTCAGGCCGTGGCGTTACTGGATGAGGCCGGGGTTCCCGCCGCGCCGGTGTGGACATTGGAAGCGGCATTGGCAAGCCCCCATGCCCAGGCGCGTCAATTGCTCAAGCCTATCAAACATCCCACCGCCGGGGATATCGCCATTTTTACACAACCGGTGAAAATGAGCGGTATGGCGCCGCCCACGGACCTTCAGCCGCCCACATTAGGGCAACATACCCGGCAGATTTTGACCCAGAAACTGCAACTCAGCCAACAGGAACTTGAACGGTTGCAACAACAAGGCGTCATCGGAAAACAGGAGTGAGCATCATGTCCATTTCCCCGCAGCGGGTGGCCGTTATCGGCGCCGGTACCATGGGGGCGCGTATCGCCGCCGTTTTTGCCGCTAAAGGCTTCGCTACCCGCCTTTATTCCCGAAGCGAGGCCTCTTTGGCCAAAGCCCGCGTTCTGGTCCAATCCCTGGCGCCCGAGGCGGACATCGCATTCACCACATCGCTGGAAGAATGTCTGCAGGGGGCGGATATGCTCTCGGAAAATATTGCCGAACAAGTGGAGGTGAAACAAACGCTATTCCGGCAGATTGAAGAGCGGGTAAGGGAAGACTGCCTGTTGACGACCAATACGTCGAGCGTCCCGATAGGCGCATTGGCCTCCGTGCTGCATCGTCCCCAGCGGTTGATTGGCCTGCATTGGTTTAATCCGGCCGATGTCATGCCGATGGTGGAGGTCATTCGCGGCCCGCAAACCGACGAACACACGGTCGCCCGCACCCTGGCATTGTGCCAACGGCTGGATAAAACGCCGGTCAACGTCAATCAGGATGTGCCGGGATTTATTGTGAACCGCTTGCAATATGCGCTCTTGCGGGAAGCGCTGCATCTGGTGACGCAAGGCGTGGCGACGATTGACGATGTGGATCGCGCCGTGCAGTCGACGCTGGCCCCGCGCTGGTCGGCGATGGGACCGTTGAAACTGATGGATTGCGCGGGACTGGACACGGTCAGAAATGTGGCGGCAATCTTGCTGCCCGCCCTGTGCAACGACACGGGGTTGCCGGATTGGTTGCTTGATAAAGTGGCTCAGGGGCAACTCGGCATTAAAAGCGGTAGCGGTTTCTACCCGTGGGAAAGCGAGGACATCGCCCGCGCGCTGGGGCGCCGCGATGAGATTGTGCGTTTGCTAACGGAGAGGGCGCCGCGATGAGCCAGGAGATCTTGTGCCGGCAACAAGGCCCGGTGCTGCATATCACGTTGAATCGGCCGGAAAAACACAATGCGCTCAGCATTGGGATGTTGGATCAGATGATCGATGCCCTCGACCGGGCGGAGCGGGATGCGTCAATCCGCGCGACGGTGATTTCCGGCCAGCCGCGGGCGTTTTCCGCCGGCGCGGATCTCGGCGCCCTGGCGGCGGTTTCCGCCGTGGAACTTTACACCAGCGGTTTTAGTGAAAAATGGGACCGCATCGCCGGCATGGAAAAACCTCTTATCGCGGCGCTCTCCGGCTATACCCTGGGCGGGGGGCTGGAACTGGCGCTGCTTTGCGACATCGCCGTTGCGGATGATACGCTCGCCCTTGGATTGCCGGAAACGCATATCGGTATTATACCGGGTGCCGGTGGTACCCAGCGGTTGGTCAAGGCCGTGGGGAAATCGCTGGCCATGGAAATGCTGTTGACCGCCCGTCGTCTGACGGCGCAAGAAGCGCTGGCGGCGGGGATCGTCAGTCACGTCACCACCGCTGATCGCTTACTGCCCACCTGCCTGGCTATCGCCGATAAAATAGCGCGCGCGGCCCCGCTGGCGGCGCTAATGGTGAAACAGGCGGTGTCGGCGAGCTTCGAGATGCCCTTAAGCGCCGGCATACGCTACGAGCGGAGTTTGTCGGCGCTTATCGCCTCAAGCGAGGATCGACGCATCGGTTTGCGGGCGCTGAAGGGAAAAAATAAGCCGGAATTTACCGGCCGGTAGCGGTGAAGCGATTACCGCATATCCTGTAGCGCGTCGTCGGCCGGCTTGTCCTGTTTGGGTTGAAGTTGCAGCAATTGTTCCGGAGAGACCGCCGGATAGCCCTGGGTGCCTTCCGGAATTTCCCTGTGGGAGGGTATGGGAATCTGCGGGCCGAGAAAGCGGGGCTCCCGCTTCAAATAATACAAATCGAACAGGGCGCTGAGTCTGGCGCCCACTTCGCGCAGACGAACCGAGAAGATATTTTTCGGCGCGGGCACCGCGTAGCATTGCGCCTGAATACCCATATGCATGGCGATAAAAAGCGCCCGTTCGCAATGAAAGCGCTGGGTAATAATGGTGAAATCATTGGTATCAAAAACTTTCCGGGTGCGGATAATGGAATCCAGGGTGCGGAAACCGGCGTAATCCAGAACGATATCCCCGGCGGGCATACCGCGGGCAAGCAGATCCCGTCGCATGGTGACCGGCTCGTTATAGCTTTGCAGGGCGTTATCGCCGCTCAGCAGCAGGTAATCGGCTTTGCCGCTGTTATAAACGTTCAGGGCGCCCTGTATACGGTAGAGATAATATTCGTTGATGACGCCGGTGCGGATATATTTGGCCGTACCCAGCACCACTCCGACCTGACGGTGCGGTAAGAGACGCAAGTCTTCATAGATATACGGAGCGGTTTTCCAACTGATCCAGCGGTCCAGGCCCAGCGCCGCAAGCAGCAACACGCCCGCAATACCGATCAGGGAATATACCAGGCGCTTCCACATGCCGTAAGCCTTAATCGTATCCTGCTGCGATTTCATGCACTAAGGCTACTGTACCTCAACAGCCGACGCAAGGCGCGTAACCAATTGAAAGGCTTGGTGTCGGCATTTTGCGCAACCGGTCACGAAGGCGGCGGACCACCGCCTTGGCGCGGGACGGGGCGACCGGCGTCGCCGGCGCCTACTGCGCCAGAATGCCGCGATAGATTTGCCGGCAACCCAACGCGCGCAGGGTCGCCCTCGTGGCGTCCCAGAGAGATATCGGCGCATCGTCCCGTTCCGCCAGAATTGCGCGCCGGATTTCCCGGCTGGCGCCGCCGGCCATGTTCATCAGGATCAAGGCGGCCTGTAGCGGCGGCAAGCTGGGGTTGAAGGCGGCGTTTTCGGCATAGCGGCCGGCAAATATCCTGCCATCCGCCATTTGTAATGCCACGCCGCAATGCGCCTGGCTGTATGGCGCATGGCTTTGGTTGGCCGCCTGCAGCGCCTGTAGACAAAGCGGCGCGTCCGCCGGCAGGCTCTCTGCCGGCGGCGCATCCCAAGGCGGCGTCGTGGGTCCGGCGTGCAGCGACGGCATGGCGGGGCCGGCGCCGGACGGGGTCAAGTCCGCGGCCGCTTCCACCCGCGTCAGCCGATAGCCGTGACAGACTTTATCCATCAGCAAGCCTTCAATCCCCAGATCGCGCGGCCCGAACGCGTCGGGCAGATAGTGTCCCAGCGGCGTCGGGGAACGGCCGGGCAACTGGATGATCAGGTCGGCGCCGCTGTTAAGTTCATGCATAAACTGCCGGCAATGGCCGCAGGGCGTGTAATTGACCGTAATACGGGTCAGCCGGCGTTCGCCGCGCAGCCAGGCGTGGGTAATGGCGCTTTGTTCCGCGTGAACGGTTTGCGACAACGCCACACCGGCAAATTCCATGTTCGCGCCGAAATACAGGTTTCCGCTTTCGCCCTGAACGATGGCCCCGACCGGGAAGTGTGAAACACCGGCCTGGGCGCACGCGGCGGCCAGCGGCAGCAGGGCAAGGCACAAGCCATCAATGTCCAGTCCGCTGGCGGCGCACATTTTCGTCGCCTCGGACGCGCTGAATACGCCCTCGAAGCCGGAGTTGGCGAGCAAAGGGGACAAAGCCGCCCGCAGCCCCGGCGCCAGGGCCGCCAGCGGTGATGCTAAACGTGATTGCATGATGATTCTCCAGAGGCGCGTGGGGAACTCATTCTAATCGGTCAATGGAAAAATAATATGATCAATCTCTTATCGCGTTATATCAGTGAAAAACCGCCAGCAGAACGGGAAACAGAAAGGGCGCGAGCAGCGAGGTAATAATCCCGCAGATGACCAGCGCCAGCGAGCTAAAAGCGCCTTCCTGAAAATCCAGCTCGGCGCAACGGGCGGTACCGAGCGCGTGGGACGCGGTACCCATGGCCAACCCGCGCGACGCCTTGGTGGTGATTCCCAGGCGGTTAAGCAGACTGTGTCCCAGCACGGCGCCGAGTATGCCGACAAAAATCACGCAAACCGCGCTGATGGCCGGAATGCCGCCGATGGATTGCGATACCGCCATGGCGATGGGGGTGGTGACGGATTTAGGCAGCACCGAGGCGGCGATATCCGGCGTAGCGCCCATAAGCAACGCCAAGGCGGTACCGGTGGTCATGGCGGTCAAACTGCCCACCAGGCAAATACCGATAATGGATTTCCAGCGCGCGCGAATCTGATGCAGTTGTTCATAAAGCGGAAACGCCAGCGCCACCACCGCCGGTTGCAGCAGATCGTTGAGTACCCGGCTGCCGGCGAAATAGCGGGAGTAGGGTATGCCGGTTGCCAGCAGGAATGGGATAAGCACCACCATGGACACCAGCAACGGATTGAGCAGCGGCGAATGGAAACGGGCCGCCAATCGGCGGGCGGCGAAAAACACCAGCAGGGTCAACGGCAGGGACCACCAGATATTGGCTAACATCATTCATCCTCGCGCGGATGCGGGCGACCCACCACGGGGCGTTCGCGATGGATAAAATGGGAGCTATAACCCACCACCAGCATCACAATAAAGGTGCTCACCAAACATGACACCACGATCGGGCCGAATTGCGAGGATAATTCGTGGTAATAATTCATGACGCCGACGCCTATGGGCACAAAAAGCAGCGCCATATAGCGAATGAGCAGGTGGCAACCGGGTTTAAGCCATAACGGCGGGAGGATTTGCAGGGAAAGCAGGACAAACAAAATCAGCATTCCGAGGATACTGCCGGGGATCGTGATCGGCAACAACGCCGAGAGCGCGTTACCGATGAACAGACAAAGATAAATCAAGGCGAAAGCCCGGACCAGGGCCCAGCCATTCAACAACATATTACGCATTGTCGCAACCTTATTACTGACCGCATTCATCATACAATTAAACCGCGTCTGGCGCCACCGGGTACTGGGGGGTATCACGACATTGTCATGGATCATGGCTAAGGTGAACCGGCCGCCAGGCACGATGATTGCTGCCATACTATACCCTGACTGTGAATGTTCCGACCGTGAATGTTCGTCGGCGGAAATCCCGCCCCACCCTAGCCCCATGAGGTTCCTATGAAGATGAGACCGGCTCCGCTCCCGGAAAAGTGTATCACGCCGGCGTCCGTCGTTACGACCGGGCAAAGCGAAGATCATCCGCCGCGGCTGTGGCTGGTGGAGCGGCATGTGGGACCTTATGACGCCACGCTGTATATCGGCAACGGGCAGGCCGCCCGCGACGGCGCGCTGCTGGGCGCCCACGGTATCACCAGCGCGCTGAATGTGGCGGTCAATCTGCCGCCGTCGCCGGTAACGCTGCCGGATGGCATGCTGGTGCGGCACAGTCATGTGGGCCTGATTGAAGGCAGCGGCAACACGTTGCCGCATCTGATGGCGGCCATTCTGGCGCTGGGCGGCCTTTTGACGCAGGCCAGCCCGGGGCCGGCGGATTACCCTGACCATCGGCCGGGCAATATTCTGGTGCATTGTCTGGCCGGCCGCTGCCGGTCGGTAACGGTGGTGGCGCTGTTTCTGCATCTGGCGTTAAGCGATCGTTATCCGACCCTCAAGCATGCCTTTGATCATTTACGCGCCATTCGCGGGCAGGGCGGCGAATTGCCGTGCGGACCGCTGTGGCAGTTGGCCGTGCAGTGTCTGGGCAGCAATCTGGGGCATTGTCTGAAAGCTGCCTTGCCGGCTTGATACCGGGGTGCTTGCGTCCGGCAAAACTCTGCGCTGGCGCACGAAAAAAACCAGGCGAATCTGTTAACAAAGAAGACCTCATCTATTCCGGTAGATTTGCCGACCGGAGGATTTTAGCCGTCAGGAGAATGACTTCTTATGCCTACAACACGTTTTTATGGCGTTATACCGCCGGTACCCACCCTGTTCACCGCCGATGAAAAACTGGATGAAGCCAGTATGGCCCACTTGCTGGACAGCTTGTTGGACTCGGCGGTCAATGGATTGTTTTTTCTGGGCAGCGCCGGCGAATTCGCCCATATGTCGGAGGCGTTGCGTCTGCAAACCGCCGAATTTTGCGTCAACTATGTCAATAAACGCAAACCGGTCTTAATAGGCATTGCCCATTCCGGCACCCGGGAAACCATCCGTTACGGTCTGCATGCGCAAAAAATCGGAGCGGATGGGGTGGTGGCGGTCAATCCCTACTACAATCCCCTCAGCGAAAACAACCTTTTCCTGCATTACAAACACCTGGCCGACGCGGTCAGCCTGCCGATCCTGATGTACAACTTCCCCGCGCTTACCGGGCAAAATATTCCGGTGCCGGTGATTCGCCGCCTGGCGGAGGCGTGCCCGAACATCGTCGGCCTTAAAGACACCGTGGATACGTTAAGCCATATTCGCGAGACCCTTCACGAAGTCAAACCAGCGCGCCCGGATTTCGCGGTCTTCGCCGGTTATGACGAATATTTGTTCGGCACCCTGATCCTGGGCGGCGACGGCAGCATCCCGGCCAGCGCCAACTTCGCGCCCCAGCTTACCTGCGGTATCTACCAGGCCTGGCGGCGCCAGGATTACGCCGAAGCGGTGCGCTTGCAGCAGCGGTTGTCCTTTATTCCCGAGCTTTATACCTACGATGCGCCATTTTACAATGTCGTGAAATACGCCATCCAACTGGTGGGCGTGGATATCTCGGTGAATGCCCTGCAACCCGCCTCGCCGCTGAGGGAGGACGTGAAAGAAAACATCAGGGCGGCATTGCGGCGCAGCGGGGTGATTTAACGTAACGGCCGGGCAGGGCGGAAAGCGCGGCCAAGGCCGGACTCCGCCGATGCGGTGGCGTCGGGCCGGCTATGCGTCCGGCCGGGCGAAACGGAAACCGCGATAAAACAGCCCGAGACTCAGCAAAATGGCCACGATCAGCACGACGAACAAGGTATCCGGCGGTGCCCAGGTCAACAGGAAGCCGGTGACCACCGGGTTGGCCGCGCCGCCCAGGTTGGCCAGGTTTTGCATGCCGTAATAACTGCCTTTCAGATGCGGCGGCGCGATAAAATCGATAAACAGATATTCTACCGGGATGGTAATGATCTCGCCCAGGGAAAATATCGCCACGCCGATTATCCACAACGGCAGCGAGTGCTGCGCCAGCATAAAGCCCAGTAAGCCGACAATGAAAAACACATTGCCGGCCACCAGCCACGACAGCAACGCTTCCTGTTTGATTCTGCGGCTCAGGAGATACTGCAGGGTAATGACCACGGTGGCGTTGACCGGGAGAATGATGCCCACGACCCGATAGGCGAACGCATTGTCGAACGACACCATGAGATATTGCGAGAGACAATTGGCGAACTGGCTGAACACCATGCTGCCCAGCAATCCGCCCAGGGTAAAGTAAATGAGCCGCTTGTCATGACGCAGCAAGCTCAGGGTCTGGCGGAAATTGATCTTTTGCGCGGCGGACGGGGCATCGCCGCCGCTCATTTCGGCCGGCGGGCGCCCGAAACGGGACAGCAGCCACACCATAACGGCGGTGGCCAGCGCGCCGATGGCGCCGGAAAGATAAAACGGTATCACCGGGCCGATGGCGGCAGCCATCACGCCCAGCGGCGGTCCCACCGCCCAGCCGATATTCACCAGGGTATAATTCAGGGAGAATGCCCTGACGCGCGCGGCCACCGGCAACCATTCGGCAATGATCGCCTTAAGGGTGATGCTGAACTGGGAATAGGCGGTAATGATAAGCGCTTGCAGTAAAACCAGGCTCGGCCAGGTGCGACATTGCGGCAAAACAAAAAATGACAGGGTAAACAGGGACATGGCCGCGGCAATGACCGTTCTCTTATTGAACCGGTCCACCAAATAGCCGCCGTATAAACTGAAAATGATGCCCAGAGCCAGGCCGGCGCCCAGCACCAGGCCTATCCTGCCCGGCGTCAGCCCCAGTTGATCCGAGAGATACAAGGCCAGAAACGGCAACGACAGGCCGCGTCCGACAGTCAACGCGATAGAAGCCAGAAACAGTGCTTTGATGATGGGCGGAAATCCCTTCGCCAGCGGTACAGCGTCCATAATAAAACCCTTCCGGTTACCTGCTTACCTAATCCACAACATTGTCTGTATTCGGCCCGCCGCGCCGACGCTTACCTGACCGCCATGCCGGGCAGGGCGCCGGCGTCCGGGCTGAGCAGGAAAATATCCTTGCCGCCCGGTCCCGCCGCCAGCACCATGCCCTGCGATACCCCAAAGCGCATCTTGCGCGGCGCCAGATTAGCCACCATTACCGTCAATCGGCCAATCAGCACGGCAGGATCCGGATAGGCCGCGCGGATGCCGGAGAACACCTGGCGGGTTTCGCCGCCCAGCTCCAGCGTCAGCCGCAGAAGCTTATCGGAACCCTCGACGATCTCGGCGTGTTTGATGGCCGCGATACGCAGGTCCACTTTGGCGAAATCATCGAAGGCTATCGTCTCCAGCAGCGGCTCATCCGTCAGGGGGCCGGACGCCGGCGCGGCCGAGGCCGCCGCGTCTTCCCGGGATTCGGCCACCATGGCCGCCACCTGGGCCGGATCGATACGGCTAAACAGCGCCTTGAAGGCGTTGACGGTATGCCCGGTCAACGGCTCGGCAACGCCGTTCCATGTCAGTTCGGTGCTCAGGAAAGCTTCGGCGCGCTGTGCCAGGGACGGCAGCACCGGCTTCAGATAGGTCATCAGGACACGGAACAGATTGATGCCCATTGAGCAGATATCCTGTAGCTTCCGCTCGGCGCCTTCCTGCTTCGCCACCACCCAGGGCGCCTGCTCGTCCACATAGCGGTTGGCCAAATCGGCCAATGCCGTGATTTCCCGAATGGCCCGCCCGGATTCGCGGCTGTCGAACGCCTCGGCGATGCCGGCCGCCGCATCGGTAAAGGCGCGGTACAAAGCGGGATCGGCCACGGTATCGGATAACCGCCCGGCAAACCGTTTATTGATGAAACCGGCGTTGCGGGAAGCCAGGTTCACCACTTTGTTGACGATATCCGCGTTGACCCGCTGGACGAAGTCTTCCAGGTTCAAGTCGATATCGTCGATGTGGGACGACAGTTTGGCGGCATAATAATACCGCAGGCAATCCGCATCCAAGTGCTTAAGGTAGGTCGCGGCCTTGATGAAGGTGCCGCGGGATTTGGACATCTTGGCGCCGTTGACCGTCACATAGCCGTGAACGAACAGATTGGTGGGTTTACGAAAACCGCTGCCCTCCAGCATGGCCGGCCAGAACAGACTATGAAAATAAACGATATCCTTACCGATAAAATGATACAGCTCCGCATCGGAACCCGGCCGCCAGTAATCGTCGAAATCGATGTCGCCGCGTTTGACGCACAGATTTTTAAACGACCCCATATAGCCGATGGGCGCATCAAGCCACACGTAGAAGTACTTGCCCGGCGCGTCGGGAACTTCAAAACCGAAGTAGGGCGCGTCGCGGGAAATATCCCATTGCTGCAAACCGGCGTCGAACCATTCCTGCATTTTATTGGCGACTTGCTCTTGTAGCGCGCCGGAGCGGGTCCAGGCGTGAAGCATATCGCTGAACGCCGGTAAATCGAAAAAGAAATGCTCCGAATCCCGCATGACCGGGGTGGCGCCGGATACCGCCGATTTGGGATCGATAAGTTCAGTGGGGCTATAAGTGGCGCCGCACACCTCGCAATTATCGCCGTACTGATCGGGCGATTTGCAGCGGGGGCACGTACCCTTAACGAACCGATCGGGCAGAAACATGGCCTTTTGCGGATCGTAGAGCTGTGAAATGATGCGGGTCTTGATATAGCCGCCGGCCTTGAGCCGCTGATAAATCAGATTCGACAGCGCCCGGTTTTCGTCGCTATGGGTGGAGTGGTAATTGTCGAAGCTGACGCCAAAACCAGTGAAATCCGCCAAATGCTCCCGGTTCATTTCATCAATCATTTTTTCCGGGGCAATACCCAGTTGTTGCGCCTTGAGCATAATCGGCGTGCCATGGGCGTCGTCGGCGCAGATGAAATAAACCCGATTGCCGCGCATTCGCTGAAAACGGACCCAAATATCCGCCTGGATATGCTCCAGCATGTGGCCTAAATGGATTGAACCGTTAGCGTAAGGTAACGCACAGGTTACCAGTATTTTTTTCGCGACTTGAGTCATGGTGGAAATGCGCTTTTTCAGATGAAATAAAGAGTTTCTGATGGTAACCGATAGCCATGCCCGCCGTAAACAAGCTCGGCGGGATCTGTTATGCTATGTCCAACGGGTAAATACACCAAATTTAAGGAGCCGGGATGAATCCTCCATCACCCGAACATTCCACACCGGACGTACTGCGCGCCCAGGTGACCCAGGTCCTGGCGGCCTGGCGGCATCCAACCCTCAAACAGGGTCTGGACGAACTGAAGGCGCTGACGCACTGCGCCTTGCTGGACGGGGCGTTGCACATTGAGTTGACGTTGCCGTTCGCCTGGCGTAGCGCTTTTGATGAGCTGAAAGACACGGTCAGCGCCGAGTTGCTGAGTGTGACCGGCGCCGGCGCCATTGACTGGACGCTAAACCACAATATCGCCACCCTGCGGCGGGTCAAGGATTCGCCGGGGGTGAAGAACATTCGTAACCTGATTGCGGTCAGCTCCGGCAAAGGGGGCGTCGGCAAATCCAGCACGGCGGTCAACCTGGCGCTGGCGCTGGCGGCCGAAGGGGGACGCGTCGGCCTGCTGGACGCGGATATCTACGGCCCGTCCATTCCCGCCATGCTGGGCGCGGCGCACGAACGCCCCACCTCGCCGGACGGACAACATATGGCGCCCATCATGGCCCATGGTCTCGCCACGAACTCCATCGGCTACATGGTGACCGACGATAACGCCATGGTCTGGCGCGGCCCCATGGCCAGCAAGGCGTTACTGCAATTATTGCAGGATACCCTGTGGCCGGAGCTGGATTACCTGGTGCTGGACATGCCGCCTGGCACCGGCGATATCCAACTTACCCTGGCGCAGAATATCCCCGTCACCGGCGCGCTGGTGGTGACCACCCCGCAGGACATCGCCTTGGCGGACGCCCGTAAAGGCATCATCATGTTCGAAAAGGTCGGGGTACCCGTGCTGGGCATCGTTGAGAACATGAGCGTGCATATTTGCAGCCATTGCGGCCATCTGGAAGCCATTTTCGGCACCGGCGGCGCGCAAAAACTGGCGGAGCAATACCATTGCGCGCTGTTGGGCCAATTGCCGCTGCACATCAGTCTGCGGGAAGATCTTGATCGGGGCGAACCGACGGTCATCAGTCGTCCCGATAGCGAATTCACCGAACTTTATCGGCAATTGGCCGGCCAGGTGGCGGCCCAGTTGTACTGGCAGGGCGAGGTGATTCCCACTGAAATCGCCTTCAAGGCGCTGTAAGCGCGGCGGCGGCCTCGCCGGCATCATATCGACGAGGCAAGGCGCTCGCCGGCCATGGCCGCGGCCAGTTCCGCCCGATTGGGCAAGCCTTCGCTGTCGCCGGCCGCCTGAATGACCAGCGCGCCGATATGGTTGCCGCGCGTTACCGCCTCTGCCAGCGACAGCCCTTCCAACAGCGCGCTGATGACGCCAACCGCGAAACCATCTCCGGCGCCCACCGTATCCACCACCCGCTTGACCGGCACCGCCGGCACCATCCCTTGCCGGCCGTCGGCGGCTTGATAATAGGCCCCCTCGGCGCCGGTTTTAATCACCACCACATCGACGCCCCGCGACAGATAAAAGTCGGCGATGGCCGACGGCCGCCGATGGCCGGTCAAAATTTCGGCCTCCTTGATGCCCGGTAATACCCAATTCGCCTGGAAGGCCAGTTTATTCAACCGCGCGACCATCTCCCGCTCCGAACGCCAAAGCACCGGCCGCAGATTAGGGTCGAAAGATACGGTTTTACCTTGCCGCCGCATCCAGCCCGCGGCATAGTCGGCCAAAGCATAGGACTCATCCGACAGCGCCGCCCCGACACCGCTCAAATGCAGATGGCGCGCGGCGGCAAAATCTTCTGGATTAAAATCCTGGCGCGAAAGGTGGCTGGCCGCCGTCCCCTTGCGGAAATATTCTACGAGGGGATCGGTTCCATCGTCAGCGCGGGATTTGAGCTGAAAACCGCTGGGATAACGCGCATCGACCGTGACCGCCCGCCTATCGATATGTTCGTTGTCCAGGGTATCGAGAATAAACCGGCCGAATGAATCATCCCCAACCCGGCTTACCCATGCGGTACGCACCCCCAACCGCGACAGCCCTGTGGCGACATTAAGCTCGGCGCCCGCCGCCCGGCGGGAAAAAACATCGACTTGATGCAAGGGACCCGGTTGCTGGGCGACAAACATGGCCATGGCCTCGCCGAGGGTGATAACATCCAGTTTTGTCCCGGCAGCGCCGGGCGGGGATGATTCAGGCATACTCACTCCTTATCTCTTTTTTTGGGCGCGCGCCACACGTTAGTCGTTAGTCTCAGGCCGCTTAGGCCGTCACCCATAAGCCACACGTCAGAGTCCGCCGTTGAGGTTTCGCAAAACGCCAACCCAAACAGTGAAAAACATCATGAGGATATGAGTATGGAATCGGTTCCATATCACGACCATTATCGGAGATGAATTATTTGAGCGTGATCACATAAATAGTCCCTCACAGCGGGGGGATGTAAAGCCCTAACACGACGACGGCAGGACTTCCGCTCAGAGAAGCATTCACTTTCGTAAATCTTCAGACATACTTAGAGATGACCAGGGGCTATATGGCGGGATTAAAAAAATGACGTTTAAGCGTTAAACGGGGATGTTTCCGAGGAAAACATATGCGATTCAAAGGTCTTACAAAAGGATTTTTCATCCTGATTTTACTGATTGCGACTCTGGCTTTCCTGGATGTCCTGGCGCCGTATTCATCAGCGCTGTTATGGTCTGCCATCCTCGCCATCATTTTCCATCCGCTGTATGTCCGGCTCAGGTCGTGGCTTGGCGACCGCAATGGCCTGGCCTCCTTGCTCACGGTGGCGGTCATTTGCCTTATCGTGTTCGTTCCATTGGCCGTTATCCTGTCTTCGTTGGCGGTGGAATTCAACGCGGTGTATGGCAAGTTGCAGGGCAATTCCACTGTGATGCCCGGCATTGTGGCGGATGTTATGGGGCATTTACCCCACTGGCTACGTCATTTTCTTGTCCGGCACGGCATGGCCAACGCCGCCGAAATCCAGCAACAGCTATCGGATCTGGCCATGCGCGGCGGCCAATATCTGGCGGGCAGTGTTTTCCTTATCGGCAGGGGGACCTTCAGATTTGTTCTGGGGTTCGGCATTATGCTGTATTTATTGTTTTTCCTGCTTAAGGATGGCGCCTATCTGGTGGGGTTGATTCTAGAGGCGTTACCCCTGTCACGCTTCGTGAAACATCACTTGTTGATGAAGTTTGCCGCGGTATCCCGGGCCACGGTCAAAGGCACGGTCGTGGTGGCCGTGGTGCAAGGGGCATTGGGAGGATTGGCGTTTTCCCTGACCGGTATCGAAGGCAGCCTGCTGTGGGGATCGTTGATGGCGTTTTTGTCGCTGATACCCGCCGTCGGTTCGGCCATTATCTGGGTGCCGGCCGCCATTTATCTGTTCGCCTCCGGTATGTTGTGGCAAGCCATCTTCCTGGTGGCGTTCTTTGTGGTGGTGATAGGCCTTATTGATAATTTTCTGCGCCCGCTGCTGGTGGGGAAGGATACCAAGATGCCGGATTACCTGATTCTTATCGCCACGTTAGGTGGCATGGAGGTTTACGGTATCAATGGTTTTGTGATCGGGCCGCTTATCGCCGCGTTATTTATCGCCTGCTGGAATCTGTTGTCGGGGCGGGATAATGAGGGCAACGCGGAGGAGATTGCCGAAGAATTCATTGAAGAGGGCAAACATCGCCATGACGGCTGAGTTATGCCGCCTATGCCGATAAAGCGAAGCCCCCTACCCGAAAAAGGCTGTGGTAAAACTATGCCGTCAGATCCTTGATCTCCTGATCGGACAAGCCGGTGGCATCTTTAACTTTTTGGCGATCGATGCCCATGGACAATAAATCGCGGGCAATTTCCTGATTGCGCTCATGCCGACCTTGTTGCAAACCTTGGTGAATACCCTGTTGCATGCCTTGTTGCAAGCCTTGCTGTAGCCCTTGTTGCAAGCCTTGTTGTACACCTTGATGCCGCCACTGTTCCGCCAGGGTCATAATATCCTCCTTAAATTCCGGCGTCTTTTCCGTCAGAGTACGGATAAATGCCTCGCTGTCAAGGTGCTGGCCTTCCTGGGCAAGGTAGTGCAGCAGCGCCATCACCAGCGGTTTTTCCAGTTGGGCTTTGACCACGAGCCGGACGATATCCTGCAGGCGCTGGTTCAAATCCCGTGAGCGGATATGCTTTTGCACCAGCGCCAGCAGGCCCGCCTTGGGGTGGCGGTGAAATTCCTCATCCGGTATCACGGTGACATCCACTAGTGGGAAGGGCTGCCTATACAGCGTTTCGGCCCGCTCGCGGTCCTGTTCCCGGAAACAGTCCAGCCAACCGGTCTTGTGAGGATAGGGGCTATGCTCGCCGTGGTAAAACAACAAGGGGATAACCAGCGGCAGACGCTTGTGGCCGCGCTCCAGGTGCTGCTGCATGACCAGCAGGGCATAGCGCATCAAGCGGAACCCCATTAATCTATCGGGTGTCGACTGATGCTCGATAAGGCAGTAGATATAGGCTTGGCCCGAATCCATGCGCAGGCTGTAGAGCATATCGGAGATGCGGGCGCGGAGGTCCTCCTCCACAAAAGAGCTGTTGTGCCTGAGCAGGGTGGAGAAATCGCATTGTCGGCGCAACTCCTCGGGCAGGTGGTGTTGGAGAAATTCCCGTGCGACGCCGACATCGGCGAGGAATTTCCGAAACAAGGAGTCATGGGGCGTGAGAACAGTTGTCATGGCGCCACGATAACGGCGGGTGATTCCACGGGAGGTAAACCGCCGAATGCCGGCCAAGGAAACGGCACGTCTTTTGGTAAGAAATGGAATGCGCATCCCATTTCATTCAGTCGTGTTGTTTAATCGCTTCTTCGTTGAAGAAAAAATTACTTTTTAGCCCACATCAAGCTGATAACGCCTTTAACTCGAGCTCAGAAAGTCCGGTGGCGTCTTTGATTTTTTGGCGATCGATGCCCATGGACAATAAATCGCGGGCAATTTCCTGATTGCGCTCATGCCGACCCTGTTGCATGCCTTGCTGCATGCCTTGCTGCCGCCACTGTTCCGCCAGGGTCATCATATCCTCCTTAAATTCCGGCGTCTTTTCCGTCAGAGTACGGATAAATGATCCCAAAGTAAGTTATAAAAAAAGTTATATCAATAAGATAACGCCTTTAACTCGAGATCGGAAAGCCCGGTGGCGTCTTTGATTTTTTGGCGATCGATGCCCATGGACAGTAAATTGCGGGCAATTTCCTGATTGCGCTCATGCCGACCCTGTTGCAAGCCTTGTTGCATGCCTTGTTGCATGCCTTGATGCAGGCCTTGGTGCCGCCACTGTTCCGCCAGGGTCATAATATCCTCCTTAAATTCCGGCGTCTTTTCCGTCAGAGTACGGATAAATGCCTCGCTGTCAAGGTGCTGGCCTTCCTGGGCGAGGTAGTGCAGCAGCGCCATCACCAGCGGTTTTTCCAGTTGGGCTTTGACCACGAGCCGAACGATATCCTGCAGGCGCTGGTTCAAATCCCGTGAGCGGATATGCTTTTGCACCAGCGCCAGCAGGCCCGCCTTGGGATGGCGGTGAAATTCCTCATCCGGTATCACGGTGACATCCACTAATGGGAAGGGCTGCCTATACAGCGTCTCGGCCCGCTCGCGGTCCTGGTCCCGGAAACAGTCCAGCCAGCCGGTCTTGTAAGGATAGGGGGTGTGCTCGCCATGGTAAAACAACAAGGGGATAACCAGCGGCAGACGCTTGTGGCCGCGCTCCAGGTGCTGCTGCATGACCAGCAGGGCATAGCGCATCAAGCGGAACCCCATTAATCTATCGGGTGTCGATTGATGCTCGATATGGCAGTAAATATAGGCTTGGCCCGAATCCATGCGCAGGCTGTAGAGCATATCGGAGATGCGGACGCGGAGGTCTTCCTCCACAAAAGAGCTGTTGTGCCTGAGCAGGGTGGAGAAATCGCATTGTCGGCGCAACTCCTCCGGCAGGTGGTGTTGGAGAAATTCCCGGGCGACGCCGATATCGGCGAGGAATTTCCGAAACAAGGAATCATGGGGCGTGAGAACAGTTGTCATGGCGCCACGATAACGGCGGGTGATTCCACGGGAGGTAAACCGCCGAATGCCGGCCAAGGAAACGGCATGCCTTTGGGTAAGAAATGGAATGCGTTTCACAAGTGCTATGAAAGGGTTGCATTCCACCCCCAGCCACGTTGTCCGGCCCCGGCTAAGCAGGGCGGAAGGGGTTGCAGTTCACCGCCGTTAACGGTATTGTTGGTCTGCGCCTGCAAAATCAGGCGTGGGATTGGTCTCCCAAAAAACTTAGTGGCGGCATATGACGCACTTGCGTCTTTATTCACAACAACACTTAGTGGAGGCTGCCCCTTTGGCTACGACCCCGACTTCCGTTCACGCATTACTTTCCCATGCTATCCGTTCCACCACGGATTTCATCACACTGGCCGAACATTGCGACAGGCTTTCCGAGGCACTGCTGGAATGCCATGATGACGCGCTGTGTCAGGCGTTGCTCACACGGCTCTCTCAAGGACTGGCATTGTTGCGGCCCGCCCTGGATGCTCCCCTCCCGCCCAATCTGATTGAAAGCCTGACAGTGGATGAACTGCCGACGACCGCGCCTTGCTTTGAACCAGACTCCGACCTGCTTTGCGAATATTGTCAAATACTGGCGCAACTCTTGGAGGAGAAGGATTACAGGCCGGAAAGGGAGCCGCTTTTCAAGGGATTGCTGTTTGAACTCATGAACTACTTATCCGGCGAACTGCGGGCGCCGCGCTGGATACGGACCGCCGATGGGGTAAAAATTCTTGAAGAAGTGCTGTCGGCGGAGGAAGACAGGATGCCCTGAAAATGTCAACCCGCCTTCGGGCGGGTTGACCGGGGGCGCCCCTGTTCGTGCGGAACATCGGCGGGATAGCATTGACTCGTTTGCGGTCAACTACTGTGGTGTATTGGGCTACTGCGGTGTAATGGTCACGCCATCCCGGCCATGGTAGCCAACATCGCCCCGATGCAGGTAAGCGCGCGTATAAACATGTTGCACCGGCGCGATAGTCAGGGCGATCTGCTCCAGCAGACTCTGGGTCGGCGCTTTTTTGCCCTGCATCACCAACAGCAGCGGCAATATCAGCACGGCGGTCAACTGCCCGAGCGACAAGCGACGGATACGGGTGCCGCGGGAATATTGCAGCAGCAGAAACGACGCGCTGATGGTATAGCCGAGCGTCAGACCCGCCACCACTTCCGAGACGGAATGGGCATGCAAAATCACCCGTGAAATGCCGATAAGCAGCGCCAGCGCATAACCGCCGGCCACCGCGGCGATACGCGCGGCCCTCGGGGCGCGGCCGGTCAAAATCCAAAACATCACCGGCCAGATACTGGCCGACAACGCTGAATGACCGCTAAATCCGGTAAAATCGTAAGTCCGGCTGCCGATGCCCCAGCCCATAAAGGCCAATTTGGAGGCGACAACGATCGCGCCGGCGCCGCCGAAAAACAGCAACCACTGCCAGCAGGTGCGACGGGTGTCGGCTTTCCAGAGCAGCAACGCCACGATAATCACCGAGCAGGGCAACAGCAGCGTGCTATCGCCGAAAAATGTCAGCCAGCGCCAATTCATTCAGTTAACCGAATCCGCCATCATAAACCCAGGAAAACGCCGACATCATGGTCGGCGCGTGTCGTGGGCACCTGTGCCCAAAGCGATACTCTACGCAATCGCCAGGCGAGGCTCTAGCGTGATTTATCTTAAATTTGTGATACACCTATCAAATAGTACGCCATGTTGTGGGAGATTTACCTTGCCTCAACCGCTGGCATCAAGGGAACCGGCACTTTATAATTGCCGGCGACGTTTGCGTACGCCACGCAATTCCCTTCTTTTTATCAGGCCATTTACTGTATGACTGAGAAGTCCCACCCATGCGTCATCATTGGCATTGCCGGCGCGTCCGCGTCCGGCAAAAGCCTGATTGCCAGCACATTGTACCAGGAACTCTGCGAGCAGGTCGGCGATCAGCACATCGGCATCATCCCGGAGGACAGCTACTACCTGGACCAGAGTCATATGGTCATGAGCGAGCGGGTCAAAACCAATTACGATCATCCCAGCGCCATGGATCATAATCTGTTGTTCCAGCATTTACAGACGCTCAAGTCCGGTTCGTCCATTGAAATGCCGGTGTACAGCTATGTGGAGCATACCCGGCGGCCGGAAACCATTACCATGCCGCCGAAAAAAGTGATTATTCTTGAAGGTATCCTGCTGCTGACCGACGTGCGGCTGCGGGAAGCGATGAATTTTTCCATTTTCGTCGATACGCCGCTCGATATCTGCCTGCTGCGCCGGATGCGGCGCGATGTCAACGAGCGCGGCCGGGCAATGGAATCGGTGATGGAGCAGTATCAAAAGACCGTGCGTCCCATGTTTCTGCAATTTATCGAGCCTTCCAAGCAATACGCCGATATTATTGTGCCGCGCGGCGGTAAAAACCGGATCGCCATTGATATTCTTAAGGCGAAAATCAGTCAATTTCTGGAATAATGCGCCTCGCCCGCGGCGAGCGTCCCGCGGGCCTCGGCCGCTTACCATTCCGCGTTTTATGGAGAAACACGCGATGAGACTCTGCGATCGTGACATCGAAGCCTGGCTGGACGACGGCCGGCTGGAAATCAACCCGCGTCCCCCGGTGGAGCGCATCAACGGAGCGACGGTGGATGTCCGGCTGGGCAACCAGTTCCGGGTGTTTCAGGGCCATAACGCCGCGTTTATCGATTTAAGCGGCCCCAAGGACGATGTCACCGCCGCTCTGGACCGGGTGATGAGCGACGAGATCGTGTTGCCGGAAGGCGGCGCGTTTTTCCTGCATCCCGCCGAGCTGGCGCTGGCGGTCACTTATGAGTCGGTCCGACTGCCGGATAACCTGGTGGGTTGGCTGGACGGACGCTCCTCGCTGGCCCGGCTAGGGCTGATGGTGCATGTCACCGCCCATCGCATTGATCCCGGTTGGCAAGGTAGAATTGTGCTGGAGTTCTATAATTCAGGGAAACTGCCGTTGGCATTGCGTCCCGGCATGTTGATAGGCGCCCTGAGCTTCGAGCCGCTGAGCGGTCCGGCCGCGCGGCCCTATAACCGCCGCGTGGACGCCAAATATCGCAACCAGCAGGGAGCCGTCGCCAGCCGTATTGATAAAGATTGAGCACGCCGACGCAGGTTGCGCGAAAGATAAATGGGGACTGCATGAGAAGATTATTGACGACGCTGGTGATATTGCTGGCGGTCCTGTTGGTCGGCGTCACCGCGTTGGTGATGCTCATTAATCCCAACGAATTTCGTCATTACATGGTGGCCAAAGTAAAACAGCGCAGCGGCTATGATCTGGTGCTGGACGGCAATTTGCGCTGGCATGTCTGGCCGCAACTGAGCATCCTGGCCGGCCGGACGACGCTGACCGCCCCTGGCGCCAAACTGCCGGTGGTCAGCGCCGAGAATATGCGGCTGGATGTGGAGCTTTGGCCGCTGCTGTCCCACCAGTTGTCGGTGAAGCAGGTGATGCTCAAAGGCGCGGTGATTACCCTGACGCCGGACAGCGCCGAGCGCAAGCCGAAAAACGCCCCCATCGCGCCGCCGGCCGGCACGCTGGCGCCGGAACTCCGGGCCGGCTGGTCCTATGACATTGCCAGCCTGAAACTCACCGACAGTTTGCTGGTCTGGCAAAAGCAGCCCAACGAGCAGATCAATTTTCGCGATCTCAACCTGGACATCGAACAGAACGGCCACCGCCAGGGCGACATCACCTTCTCCAGCCGAATTAACCGCGATCAGCGCGATCTCACCTTGTCCCTTGGCGGCAAAATCGATATGAGCCGCTACCCGCGGCAGATCACCGCCCGCCTGAACAATGTCAGCTATCAGTTGCGGGGGACCGGCTTTCCGGCCGGCGGCATCAAGGGCGAGGGCGCGTTCAGCGCCGATTATTCACAGACTAACCGGACGCTTGATATCACCAATTTGTCCCTTAGCGCCAACGACAGCCATATCACCGGCCAGGCCAGCGCCAAACTGGATAGCATACCGGTATATCAACTGGACCTGAACGCCCAGCATCTGAACTTTGATGCCTTAACCGGCTATTCAGCGGACAATAGCGCCGGCAGCGGCGGCGATGCGGGCGGCTCCCGCGGCAGCCGGCCGATTATCATTTCCGCCGTGGACGATCGTTCGCCCTCGTTTCTTAACGGGTTTGACGGCCAGTTGAATCTGACCGCCGATCAGGTGACCTATCGGGGATTGAACATCACCGATTTCCAAGCCAGGGCCGATAACCGGCGCGGCCACCTGGTCGTCAACGCCCTGGACGGCAAAATGGGCGCGGGACGGTTTAGCTTGCCAGGTACCTTCGATAGCACCGGGCCGCAACCCACCTTCACGCTGCATCCGGATATCCACCAGGTGGCGCTGGGCCCCCTGTTGCAAGCCTTTTCCCTGCCGCAAACCCTGACCGGACAACTCTCGGTGCAAGGCGACATCACCGGCCGTTCGCTGACTGCCCGGGATTTCGCGGAAAACTGGCGGGGCGACGGCCGAATGGTCTTGGATCATGCCCGTCTGGAGGGGTTGAATATCTCGCAATTGATTCAGCGGGCGGTGGCGCGCAGCAACAACGGCATCGGCGCCGAGGAACAAAGCGAAAACTATTCCGAGGTCAAACAACTGACCGCTCAGGCCAGCTTACGGCAGGGCAATCTGCAATTAAGCGATCTGGCCGGCGAATCCGATCTGCTGGCCCTGACCGGCAACGGCACGCTTAACCTGCCGCAACGGCAATGCGACGTTAATCTCGATATCCGGGTGCTCAAGGGTTGGCAAGGCCCCCCGGACCGCGTGGCCGCGTTGATAAATACCCCTATCCCGTTACGGGTTTACGGGCCCTGGGATGCGCTGGGGTACGAGTTGCACGTGGATCAGTTGATGCGCCGGCAACTGGAAGATGAAATCCGGCGCCGGCTGAACGACTGGGCGCAAAAACACCAGAACTCCACGCGAAACAAAGAAGTGCAAAAACTGCTGGATAAGCTATGACGCCGTTTGGGGCCGAGGATGTCATGGGGGAGGGCGCCCTGGCATTCGCCCATTCGCAAGAGCGGTTTACACTTCGTAGTCCGCTTCGGCCAAAGGCGTTATCCGTACCTTGACTATACGGTGGCCGTCCATGGCGACGATAGTGAACCGATAATCGCCTATGGCGAGTTGCTCCCCCACGCTTGGGATGGTTTGGCTGTGTTCCATGATCAACCCGGCCAGGGTATGATAATCGCGATGCTCGTCCAATGGGAGGGTGATATAGCTCGCCAGATCTTCCAGCGGCAGATAACCATTGACCAGCAAGGTGCCGTCGGCGTTTTTCTGGATATCATGGCGCGGGTCGGCGTCCTCGTTTTCCAGGGGTAATTGTCCGGCGATGGTTTCCATGATATCGCTTAGAGTGATAATACCTTCCACCGAACCGAATTCATCCACCACAAAGGCGAAATGGGTGTGGGCCTCGCGGAACTGTTCCAGGGCGAGCAATAAAGACAGCTGTTCCGGGAATACCAGCGGCTGGCGGATAAGCGCGCGGATATCCAGCGGTTCGCCGCGCAGTTGCTGATTGAGTAAATCAATCACATGCACCACGCCCAATGGTTCATTGGCGGACGTATCTTCGGTGATAACCAGCCGGGTATGCTGGTTTTCGGTCAGTAATCGGGTAATGGCGTCCGGAGGATCGCGCAAATCGATATGCTCAATATCGTGACGCGAGGTCATCACGCTACTGACGGCGCGCTGGGCCAGTCCCAGTACCCGCTCGATCATCCGCCGCTCCTGCTCATTGAACACCTCCCGCCCCGCGCCTTCGTTATCGGCGACCATGGCGGAGGTATCGCTATCCAGTTCCGCTTCCTCGTGTTTGCCGCTCAGCAACCGCAGCACCGCCTCGGCGGTGCGCTTGCGCAGCGGCACGGAACCGGCCAGGAAGCGGCGGCGATTGAATTGCGCCAACTGGTTCAGGCACTCGATCATCACCGAGAACCCAATGGCGGCATACAGATACCCCTTGGGAATGGTAAAGCCGAAGCCGTCCGCCACCAGGCTAAAGCCTATCATCAACAAAAAGCTCAGGCAGAGGATAACGATGGTGGGATGGGCGTTGATAAACCGCGTTAGCGGCTTGCTGGCCCACATCATCAAGCCGATGGCCACCACCACCGCCGCCATCATGACCGCCAGGTGATCCACCATGCCGACGGCGGTAATGATGGAATCCAGGGAAAATACCGCATCCAGGATCACGATTTGCGTCACCACCGCCCAGAACCGCGCGCCCCTGCGTTGGGATTCCTGCTCCTCGTCCTTGCCTTCCAGCCGGTCATTGAGTTCCAGGGTGGCCTTGAACAGCAAAAACACGCCGCCCGCCAGCATGATGAGATCCCGCGGGCTGAAGGGATGCTGTAATACGCTAAAAAGCGGCGTGGTAAGCGATACCAGCCAGGACATGGATGCCAGCAGCACCAACCGCATGATCAGCGCCAGCGCCAGCCCCACCAGCCGAGCCCGGTTACGCTGCGTCGCCGGCAGCTTTTCCGCCAAGATGGCGATAAACACTAAATTATCGATGCCCAGCACCAGCTCCAGCACAATTAATGTCGCCAGCCCGGCCCAGATTGTCGGATCCGCAATCCACTCCATTGTAGAGGTATACCTTAGTTAAGTACGCATGATGTCACAAATCATGAAAGGTAATAGGGGAAAAGGCAATGTTGTTCATGTCGCCGAGCGTCAAGGGATAGGGAAACGGGCTTGTGTTACTAAAAAATGACGAAAATGCGAAATTTCACTATCGCAATTATAACTATGCAAATTAAATATTTTTTATTGATTTGAAGATTGTGGTTTGTAAAGGAACAAATCGATGAAAAATTGCCCGTTCATCGGCGAAAACGGCGAAAGGGTCAGAAAATAAGATTTTGTTATTTCTCAGCAAGATCCGGTGAAAAATCCACCGCTTAGCCGGGCGTATCGCGCACGGGGCCAATGGCAAAAAACTGAAATGGGTAGTCTTATTCCTAAAACGTGACGCAGCCGACAGGGAAACCTTGTAAAGAGATAATTAATAATTAGTATAACAACGAAGAGGCATATGTTGTGCCAATAGTGTCTTTTTTGGATAAAAAACGAGCGGTGAAATCTGGATTTGTGACTGAGCTAACACTCAGCGGCACGTAGCGGCGGGCCTTGGAAACCCCGGAATGTACATATTTTAAGCGTCAGCGATAGAGTACATTGGTAGCTACAAGCCAAGGGCGGTAGCGTGTTTTGAGAAAACTCAACGCGCACACTTCCCCAGCACAATTTATGCACCGCTTAAAAAATGACCTTGTCGACAGGCCGTATCCAACAATCCTAACCGGCAGCATCCGCGCCGGTCCATCTATGAATCGATACCGATTAAATGGTGGTATTTCCTTTTCTTGTGTTATCTCCACTGCATTCATCCACCCGTACTATCGGCGCGGCGACGACGGACTTTAGTGTAAAAAGATTTTTTTCCGCCTGATAGGTTAATTTTTGAGCGTCGGTTGCCGGGATCCACTAGGCGCGCCATACGTCGAGTGCCCACAACCGGCCAGCGCAGATAGGTTTAAGAGAGAATCATTGTAATGATAAGTTTAACAGTTGAATTTTTCAGCTATATTTGCTCAAGTAGTCCTATCTTTACGGTGAATGACAATCGATGAGATGCCAGGCGATGAGCGCGGACCACCAACACCAAGGACGTACTTTGCGGCACTGTACATTATTTTGGGGCTTTTTTGGCGTTAACACCCTATCGGAAGGCGGTATCAAAGACATGGATACGCTTTTTGGCCGAGCAACGACGAGAGTGATGAAAACTCAATGATGAAAACAAAACTTAAGTTGATGCCGCTTTTGGTGTCGGTAATGTTGGTTAGTGGTTGTACGGTGGTTCCGGGTATGAATATGTCCACAAGTGGGAAAACTATCATCAAAGAGGATGATTCAGATTTTGATATCGGTAAGTATGTAAATGTCTATAAGCTCACCCCAGCTGTCCTAGAACAGCTGAGGCCAGAGGTAAATGTTGCTAGAAATAATAAAACATTAGAAGAAGAAATATCAAAATACCAATATAGGGTCGGTATAGGTGATGTATTAAATATTACGGTCTATGAGCATCCAGAACTAACTACACCTGCAGGTACTTATCGTAGCGCTTCTGATTCTGGGAACTGGGTCCAAGCGGATGGAACAATCTATTACCCATATATAGGTAAAGTATATGTTGCGGGTCATACAATAAATGAAATAAGAGAAGAAATAAGTAAAAGACTTGCGCAATATATAGAGTCACCACAAGTTGACGTTAGTGTGGCCGCATTTAGATCGCAGAAAGCTTATGTTACTGGCGAAGTGAATAAATCGGGTGAACAAGCAATTTCGAATGTTCCATTAACTATTTTAGATGCAATTAATAATGCTGGTGGTTTAGGTACCAATGCGGATTGGAAAAATGTAATATTAACCCATAACGGGAAAGAAGAAATGATTTCTTTACAAGCACTAATGCAAGATGGTGATTTAGAACAGAACCACCTCTTATATGCTGGAGATATCTTATATATTCCAAGAAACGATGAACTGAAAGTCTTTGTCATGGGAGAAGTTACAAAACAAGCAACATTGAAAATGGATCGAAGTGGGATGACTTTGACAGAAGCGTTAGGAAATGCTGAAGGAATAAATCAAACAACATCAGATGCTACGGGTATCTTTGTTATCCGTCCTATATCTAAGAACAACAAATCAAATAAATTAGCAAATGTTTATATGCTAGATCTCTCAGATGCTACGTCCCTTATTCTGGCAACAGAATTTAAACTTAAACCATATGATATTGTATACGTCACTACTGCACCAATAACTCGCTGGAATAGAGTTATCAGTCAATTGGTGCCTACAATCAGTGGAGCTCGCAATATATCTGAAAGTGCTCAAGATGTGCATGATTGGTAAGATGAAACAGTTAAAAATACTTGTTGTTTGTACAGGGAATATCTGTCGATCCCCATTGGGAGAATGGTTACTAAAGTATTATACACATAATAATGAAATCATTTCTGCAGGAATTATTGCATTGAATAACATAACAGCAGATCCATATGCAATAGAAATTGCTAGACGACATAATCTAGACATTAGCGGCCATCATCCTCAAAAAATCACTTATGAATTGTGTAATAAATGTGAATTGATTTTGGTTATGGAAAGAAAGCATATAAATGAAATTTGCAAAATTGCACCATTAACCAGAGGGAAAATTTTGCTATTTGGTCATTGGAGCGGGAAGAGAAATATACCAGATCCATATAGGAAAAGTAAAGAAACCTTTGAATATATCTTTAAACTACTTGATGAAGATGCCCAAAATTGGGCTAGAGCATTAACTTATTGAATAATCAAGGATTAGAATGTCTGAAAAAGATATGATTTCACGAACAACTGGTGAAAGTAAGGATGAGCTCGATCTCGCCCGGATAATTGGGTTATTACTTGATTATAAGTGGGTAATTATCAGTATAATTTCCTTATTTGCGATAGCTGGTATATTATATTGTCTATTTGCGACGCCTATCTATAAGGCCGACGCATTAGTACAAGTAGAACCCACGATCGAAAATGATTTAATGAACGATCTAGCAAGCGTTTTACCGACTGCAAAACCAAGTTCGGATGCTGAAATCGAACTCATTAAGTCAAGGTTAGTTCTGGGGAAAACCGTTCATGATTTAAATTTAAATATTACCGCGGAACAAAAATTTGTTCCTATAATAGGGGCTGGATGGGCACGATTAATAGGTGAAACTACAGCAAAAATACTTATAACAAAATTAAACATCCCCGACGATTTAATTGGTGAAGAGCTTGAATTAGAATCTCTTAAGAATAACGAATATATACTATCGTATAACGATAATATACTATTAAGATGTAAAATTGGGCAATTCTGTAGTAAAAATGGTATAACAGACTACGTAGAAAGTATAATAGCAAAACCAGGCACTAAGTTTGCAGTTAAGAAAACCAGGCCATTAACGGCCATTAATAATTTAAACAAAGAGCTTTCCGTTTTAGATGCAGGGAAAGATACTGGAGTATTAACTTTAACACTAACCGGCGATGATAAAGTTAAAATTAAAAACATATTAAATAGTATAGCATTTAATTATCTCCAGCAGAATATTGAAAGAAAATCTGAAGAAGCAAATAAAAGTTTGCTCTTTTTAAAATCTCAATTACCTAAAGTAAGATCTTCTTTAGATCAAGCTGAAGATAGATTAAATAAATATCGGCAAGAACATGATTCAGTAGATTTATCTTTAGAAGCAAGATCACTTCTTGAACAGATGGTAAATATTGAAAATGAAATTAATCAATTGACAATAAAAGAAGCTGAAGTTTCTAAATTATATACTAAAAAACATCCTTCATATAAAACTTTACTGGATCAAAAGAAAGTTTTAGAACAGCAAAAAAATCAATTAAATCAGCAAATTAATACAATGCCAAAAACTCAGCAGGAGATATTACGATTAACAAGAGATGCTCAATCTGATCAATCTATATATATAGAACTTTTAAATAAACAACAAGAATTAAATATTTCTAAAGCTAGTACAATTGGTAATGTAAGAATTGTAGATAATGCCGTAACTCAGCCACAAGTAGTTGAACCACAAAAAATACTAATAATGCTTATTTCTGTGATTCTAGGTGCTATCGTCTCAACAGTCTATGTGGTAATCAAAAATCTCTTACATAGGGGAATAGAAGACCCTGCAGTATTAGAAGAGAATGGTATCACAGTTTATGCAAGTATACCATTATCAACTTGGCAAGTACAAAAGGATGCAGAATATATAAAAAAATATCAGAATAGAAAAAGCAATAAAGAAGCTATACGAAAGGAACTCCTTACAATAGGAAACCCAACTGACATAGCCATCGAAGCTATGAGAAGTCTTAGAACAAGTCTGCATTTTGCTATGTTGGAAGCAAAAAATAATGTGCTAATGATATCTGGAGCTAGTCCATCAATAGGGAAGACATTCGTCTGCACAAATATTGCCGCGGTATTCGCGCAAGCAGGAAATAATGTTCTTTTGATCGATGCTGATATGCGAAAAGGATATTTACACGAAATATTTGGATTAAATAATAATAAGGGCCTATCAGAAATTATATCAGACCAAATTTCGATTAATGAGGCTATCAAAAGTAATATAATTACTAACTTGAGTGTTATAACAAGAGGAAAAGCACCACCAAATCCCTCAGAATTACTTTTAAATGATAAGCTTGAGAAAATACTCACATGGGCGAAAAATGTTTATGATATTATTTTGATAGATACACCTCCCATTTTGGCCGTAACTGATGCTGCCATAGTCGGCCGTCATGCCGGAACTTCACTATTAATTACACGATATGGTATTAATACTTTGAAAGAAATTAAATTGAGCATAAATAGACTTGAACAAAATGGTGTTTATATAAAAGGGGCTATAATTAATTCTGTAATCAAAAAATCAAGTAATTATTATAATGATTATGGCTATTATGATTATGATTATAAATCAATAGACAGCTAACTATGAGCACAACATTTCTGTGAAGGGTGTAAAACAACATGAAATTGCTATTGGTTGGTAATCATACATGCGGGAACCGAGGTGATGGTGCAATTTTACGAGGACTTATTTCATCAATAAAGAGTATTAATGCTGAAATTGAGATAGATGTCATAAGTAGATATCCAATAAGTTCTACTTACCTTTTAGGTAGAAGAGTAGATAAAGATTTTTTATTTAATTCGGTAAAAAATAATAATAAAACAATTTTTAGAAAAATAAAATCAAAAATATTTGAAAATAAGGATTTTTATGATCTTTTCGATGAAGTAAAGAAAAATAGAACATTTGACAAAAAAACAGATATAAGCTCTATATATAAAAAGCTTATTGAGAAAATGCAAGATTATGATGCAATTATACAAGTGGGGGGGTCTTTTTTTGTCGATTTATATGGCGTACGTCAATTTGAACACGCACTTTGCGCGATGGCTGCAAAAAAACCCCTTTTTATGATTGGGCATAGCGTTGGGCCATTTACTAATGAAAAATTTAACCATGTTGCTGATTATGTATTTGAGAATGTAAATAAACTTATTTTGCGGGAAAATATAAGTTTTGAATTAATGAAAAGGAGTAAAATTTCTGTAAGTAAGGTCTTAGAAGGAACCGATACAGCATGGTTGGTTAATCCTGAAGATTGTGAGCGTGATGATTTGCGGAATAATATATCTCCAAAGTTGTTTAATATACTTTCTTCTGGGAAAGCAAAAATAGCAATAACCTTAAGAGAATTAGCTCCGTTTGATATAAGACTTAAAGTTACGCAAGAGCAATATGAAATTGCATTCGCTAATTTAGTAAAAAAAATTATTAAATTAGGATATCAAGTGATTGCTGTATCAACTTGTACAGGTATTGAAAGTTATAATAAGGATGATCGTATGGTAGGGTTACGTATAGGAGATAATATCAACGACGAAAATTATTATGTAGTAATGGATGAGGTGAATGATATTCAACTGGGACAAATATTGCAGTTTTGTAAGTTAACAATTGGCACCAGATTACATTCGGCTATTATTTCAATGAATTTTGGTACACCAGCAATCGCAATAAATTATGAGCATAAGTCTTTAGGAATTCTAAAAAATATTGGTTTAGAAGAACTTTCCATAGATATTAAAGAATTGATTGAGGGAAAACTTATTTCGCATATATCAAATATATTGGATAACATTTCAGAAACGAAAATTAATATTTGTGAATCAGTGCAGAAAGAAAAAGAAAAAGGGGTGGGAATAATCAAAGATATAATAAAAGCAATAGAGATATTAAAATGAAAATAATTTTTTTTATATCAAGATTCCCCATATTTTCCGAAACATTTGTATTGAATCAAATCGTTTCTTTCATTAAATTAGGGCATAATGTTCGCATAATTTCAATTTGGCCTGGAGATACAGATAAAAAACATCCATTATATGATGATTATAATTTGGGTGAAATAACAAGTTATTTATTACCCGCTGAAAAAAATAATAAAATTTTCAAGCTAGTATATAGACTTTTTAAAACGGTTACAAACATATATAAAAAAAATGTTCGTAATGGACTAAATAAAAAAAAATTTGGATCACAGACAAAAAAACTATTTTTATCAACTATTCTTGCGAGAAACAAAAAAAGTAGCGCAGATTTTTTTTTAGTTCACTTCGGCATAAATGGTATTATTGCTAGACAACTTCGTAGAGCTGGTTTATTTGAAGGAAAAATTGCAACAATTTTTCATGGAAATGAGATTTCAGAATATTCTTTAATAAATAAGCATAAAGCTGATTATGAAAAATTATTCAGCGATACAGAACTTATTTTACCCATAAGCTATAATTGGAGGAATAAATTAATATCTTTGGGGTGTGCAATACAGAAGATCATAGTGTTAAGAATGGGTATTGATCTTGAATCATTTAATTTTAATGAAATGATAGTTAAGAAAATTAATGAAGATAGTCCAATAAAACTATTAACAGTGGCAAGATTTGTTGAAAAAAAAGGAATATATTATGCCATCTGTGCTTGTAAAAAACTCAAAGAACAAAATTTCAAGTTTCATTATAAAATTGTAGGTTCAGGACCATTATTAGCCTCGTTAAAAGAAAAGATTTATTCTTTAGAACTTCAAAATAACATTGAAATTGTGGGTTTTAAAAATCAAACGGAAGTTAAAGAATTAATGAATGAAAGTAATTTTCTTTTACTACCTTCAATAACAGCGATGAATGGCGATCAAGAAGGTATACCAGTAGTCTTAATGGAAGCTATGGCGATGGGGTTACCTGTTATATCAACGTATCATAGCGGCATTCCTGAACTGATCGAAAATGAAAAATCAGGTTTTTTGGTTCCAGAAAAAGAGGCAAGCGCAATTTCTCATATTCTGATAGATCATGCTTATGATAAGAAAACATTAAGGGAAATAACAAAGTTAGCCCGTATAAAGATAGAAGAAGAATTTGATCAACAAAAAGTCAACACTTATTTAGCCAATTTATTGGAGTCAAAAATAGGTGAGTAACATAAGAAATCAGGCAATATGGATGTTTGGTGGAACATGTTTTAATGCAATACTGCAAATTTCTCAGTTAGGTATCCTGGCGAGGGTATTGCCCATTTCAGAACTTGGGGAACTTTCAATTATAAATGCAATACTCAGTGTTGCTATGGTACTACAAGATATGGGAATGAGTAGTTATTTAGTTCATCGGCAGGTCTTATCACGCAAAGAACAAAGTACAATATTTTGGGTGAATGTATTTATCGGTTTTTGCACTGGAGGAATATTACTGATACTAGCTTATCCAATCTCTTATTTTTATAATATTAAACAATTATTTTATTATATATCACTTTCTAGTTTAAATTTCTTTATCATTGGAGCTCTCTCTCAATATCAATCGCACTTTATAAAAATAAAAAAAGTTATTATACTGGCTAAAATTGAGATGCTAGCTAAATTTTTATCATTTTTATTTATAGTTATTTTTGTTAAAATTACAAATTTAGGTATTTATTGTGTAATAATAGGGCTATTCATCAATGCATTAATCAGGTTATTTTGCTTAATTATAAAATCAGAAAAATCATGGCATCCAACTTTTGAGTTTAACGTCAAAACATGCAAAGAAGCGATAAAATATGGTAGTTTTCAATTAGGATCGCAAACAATAAATCAACTTCGAACCCAAGCTGATTCATTTATTATCGGTAAAATACTAGGTCCAGAAATTTTAGGGATATATTCACTTGCAAAAGAATTGGTTTTGCGTCCATTACAGTTAATAACTCCTGTCATCAATAGGTTAGCTTTACCTCGATTTGCTGAAAATCAGCATTCTAATGTTGAGTTAAAAAAGATATATTTAAAGTCTACTTTTTTTATAGTCATAATATGCGCAATCGGCTATGCCTTTGTTTCTTTATTTTCCCCGACTATAGTAAGCATTCTTTATGGTAAAAATCACTTAAAAGTGGCTGCCATCTTACCTCTTATGTTAGTATTTGGAATGTTGAGACCAATGGGCGGACTAACTGGATCAATTTCGCAAGCAAATGGTAAAACGCATATAGAGTTTTTGTGGAATATTTGGGCTACAATGATAATGTTAGTTTGCTTGATAACGGCTGTTACATTCCATAATATCGGAGCCGTAGCAATATCTTTATCAGTATCTCAATTATTAATATCAGTATTTGTTCATCCACTTTTTATTAAACCAGTAGTCGGAATTGATTTTATTTCATATATTAAACAATGGATTTTTGTTGCTATTGCATTTGTTTTGTTAATTTATTTTATAAATTACAATGATCTTTATATTAACTTAATAAAATAATACGTTAAAATAAAGAGATGCATATTTTTTATTCAGCATATCATTCGAGGAAATTTATGGGTAATAAACTTGTCTCAGTTTATATTCCAACTCATAATCGGTCAAAGCTTCTTGAAAGAGCTTTACTTTCGGTTCTAAACCAGGATTATGAATACTTAGAGATTTTAATCTGCGATGACGGATCAAGTGACAATACTCATTCTTTAGTTGAGAACTATAAAAAGAAATACCAAAATATAATTTATTTAAAGAATGATCAACCCAAAGGAGCGTGCGCAGCAAGAAATCTAGGAATTTTTGCTGCTAAAGGTATATATATTACGGGTTTAGATGATGATGATGAATTTGTGAATAATCGTATAAGTACATTTGTTGATTTTTTTGAAAAAAACACATATGAGTTTATATGTTCTGGTATAACATTTAAAAATGGCAATCATTCAAAAAGCGGTTATGATCAAGAAAAAGTTATTCTCCTAGATGATTTACTTTATGAAAATATCGTAGGTAGCCAAGTTTTTACAAAAAGAGAAAATTTAGTTAGCATAGGCGGATTTGACGAATCCTTTAAAGCATGGCAAGATTATGATGCTTGGCTTCGCCTATGCGTGAAATGTGGTAATGGTTATAATATAGGTAGAGCAACATATATACAGCATCTAGAACATGAATTTGGCAGAATAACAACAAGTAATAAACTAGATATAGGCTATAGGCAATTTATAGAAAAACATAATTCGCTTTTAAAAAGACAACACAAAGAAAACTTATATTTAAATTATAAAATGGCAAAAAGTGAACCTATAACTTTAACTGATTTAATATCGAATTTAAATAAAAAAAATTTTCTTAATATATGTAAATACAAAGCCAGAAAAATCTTAAAAATGTCATGATGCAAGTTGGGTGCATTTAATACACATCCCCCGGCAGGGTAGTTGATACCCCACACTGAAAATTACACTGGGGGCAACGGAGCCTGATATAAAAAGTTATTCACCGGAGTATAAGCACTTGGAAGCGCTGGAACACCCGGATTCAAGATCGTCGCCACACGGCAACGCGTCCAGCACCGGCCAATAAAGTGGGCGCCAAAGAAGAGTATCAAATGCTGGCATGGATGGCGTGTTTTGGAACGGTGGCGCGTATCGGTGTCGAATGTACGGGCTCATATGGTGCAGGATTGCTGCGTTACCTTCAAATAGCCGAACTGAAGTCCTGGAGGTTACGGCACCAGACAAAATGGAACGTCGTAAGCGAGGCAAAAGCGACACGATCGATGCAGCAAGTGCCGCTCACGCCGCGTTCTCAGGTATACGTACCGTTACACCTAAAACACGTAGCGGAATGGTTGAAGCACTGCGCGTCTTGAAAATCTGCCGCAAAACGGCTGTAGCTGTGCGGCGTATTGCGCTACAACTGATTCTAAATGAATATCGTTTCAGCCCCGGATGAGTTACGTGATCAGATACGTCACCTCACGAGAATGCAGTTGATCCGTACCCTGGCCGCGTGGTGACCCGGTGTTACCGGCTATCGTAACATTCAGTCCTGTACCCGTTTCTTCCGGCAAAACAAATCGTCACAGACTTAACCGTGGCGGCGATCGTGTAGCCAGCAGCGCTTTGCATATCATTGCGATAGACCGGTTACGCTTGGATACGAAAACACAGGAGTATGTGGCAAAACGGGTAGCCGAAGGCTGCCCAAAAATGGAAGCGTTACGCTGCCAAAAACGCTATATCTCGCGTGAAGTCTATATGTTATTGAGTAATCAAAATCGCCAGGTTAATAGCACACAACTAACTACTTGACTCTTAGAAGGGTATCAATGGTGCACCGATGAAATCCCAGAAGTTGAAAGCGAAACTGGAAGAACCGAGCATTACGAGTTCGCACAGCCGGCCGCGGGTCAGCAACGATAATCCGTATGTGCAGTCGTTGTTCAGGACGTTAAAGCATGTTCCATCGTGGCCGTCATAAGGTTTCCTGGATGTGGCTGAAGCCAGGTATTGGGTCGAGGTCTTCAGTGGGTAGAATAACAAAGAGAAGAGCATTGATATAGCGCCATCGGTTATGTCACACCGGAACAACGGCATCAGGGAGAAGATATAACCCTGTGGGCAAAACGAAAAGCGTTATATGAAACGGCCAGAAAAGCTCGACCGGAACAACGGTGGTCAACCTCATGCCGTCAATGGCAACGGGTTGAGGTAGTGATGCTGAATACAGATAAGATGGAAACCGGGTTGAAAACGGCAGCGTAAAAACGAATAAGGGTGCCAACTTCGTTGACAGCTACCGACATAATGAAATTATCCTATCATCCATTTCATGCAGTCTAAGTAATGGAACAGTATGAGAAGATACATTTTTTATTATTATAAAATCTTCAATAAGAAGCTTTGAAACCAACAAATTTCATTAAATTTCTTTAAAGTAATAAAATTGCTCAGTATCATTTGATAATAAAAAAGCATTAGCTCTTTGATCTGAAGGCTTAAATTCAAATATTTTATAATCTTATAATAAAATATACTCTGTAATATTTATAGTACGTAATTATCAATTTCATAAACTAATTCATTTCAACCTAAAAAGCATACTATAATTTTCAATAAGTTATAGCAAAATTATGACTAAGATGCGAAAACTAAAAGACCTTAAAATTGCAGTGTTATTCCCATCATCTATAATGGGCGGTCATGAACTAATGGCCTTAACCCATATTGATAGATTGTATAAAAAGGGAGTTGATATTAATATTTTTATTCCGAAAGATAATGCCCAGATGATAAATTATTGTATTGGAAAAAATAGAAAATATCAACTCCATAATATCTGCCATAAACGGTTTGATATTATTCATACTTTTTTTAATATTGGGCGCTTAATAAAAACCAGGTCCTATCTTAAAAAGTTAGGTATTGAATATGACGAAATAGTGATTGTTCAGGGTGATATAGAACTTGGCTCTATATTTTTACGAGCAGCCGAACATCTCAATATGAATGTTGTTTCTTATATTCCTTACGCACATTCATTTAAGAAAATGAAATCCCATTTATCCCTTTTAAAGGATATTTTAAGCCGTAAAATTTATAGAATTTGTATGCGTTATATAACAATTTCTACTTGTTTTAAAGACGATTTAAAATGTTTGAACTCCTCATCAGAAATTAAGGTAATGAGAAATATTATACCAAACGTACCCTTATCCGAAATTCGAGGAAAAGGTTATTGCTTCCTGGAAGACTATAAGAAAGTTAATATTCTTTTCCCTGGAAGGATAAGTTTTCGTCAGAAGGGCCATGACATTTTTATTGAGGCATTGAAATGCATTGAACGGAGAGAGAAAGTAATAAATGTTTTTTTCGTTGGTGATGGCCCGGATAAAAACAAATTAATTAAAATGTGCTCTAATTTACCATCTTTTATCAATATTAAATTTTGCGGATGGATAAATGATTTATGGGTCGAAGGCTATAAAATGGATCTAGTTATAATAGCATCAAGGTATGAGGGCGTCCCATTAGTTATGTTAGAAGCACTTCGGAGGAATATTCCTATTATAGCATCCAGCCGTGATGGGATGAAAGATTATCTTAGTGAATCTAGGACGTATATGTATAAATATGAAAAGGATGCAGCAAAGGAACTCAGTAAAAAAATAAATGCTTTTCTTTATAGTAGTTGTAAATGAGGAAGTGAAATGGTATGGAAATAACAAACTCATCTAATCAGAATAGGTATTTAACGTTTTCTTTCATTTTGATTTTCTTTATGGCAATTGCTTGCCAATTAACAGATATTACCGTGGGGCCAATAAAAGTTTGGGAATTAATGGCATTATCAATATTTCCTTTTTTTTTGCGGAAAATAGAAAATAAATTAATAATTTTTTTTTTATATTTATAATTTTTTTAATTTTATCTTTTATTAAGGCCATCACAACTGATACTCACTTTTATAATTATGGCGGGCTCAAAAGAACATATATTATATCTGTGGTCAGGTTTATTGAACTCACCTTATGCTTAATCGTTGCATCAATACCATATAATATAAATAGGATTTATAAAATATCGAGAAAAAGAATTATATCAATCTTTTTAAACGTGAATGCATTATTTACTTTAATTGTTTTGTCTCTTTTTGTTGTAGATTATGTCTTTAGTACTGCCTTTGTTTCTTATGGATCGACGCATAGATTAAGAGCTTTTTATGTCGAGGGTGGGCCATATGGTTTGTATTTAAGCACACTTTTTTTTCTTGAATGTTTATACTGTAAAAGAAAAGTTTTTTGTATTATATTTCTGTGTGCTTTAGTTTTGTCACAATCGAAAGCAGGAATATCTTCAACTGCTCTGTATCTTTTCTATATAATGCTTCTAAAAAATCGTTTCTTAAGAAGTTTTATAAAACCTAAAAATTTTATTAGATTTGTGATTTTTATTTTTATATCTTTCCTTTTAAGTGGTTATATAGTTTATAAAGTTTCTCAAGAATATATAGAAGAATTGGACAATATCTCAACTTCTTTAAATCAACGTGATGATGACCCTTCATTAGTTATGGGTAGAATTGCAGCAACATATATAGGCCCTAATATAATAAAAGATAATCCTCTAATAGGTATTGGATTAGGTGCTTATTCGCTTGTAAGGAATGATTCAAAATATAGAGGACCTTTCCCTGTTGTTCAAGCATGGGACTTGACAGGGTTAGGTGGTTTTCTGAATTTATTAATAGAAAATGGTATAATTGGTCTGTTATTATTTATTCTATGTATATTTTTATATTTTAAATATGATGTTAATGGAATAACATATATACTTTTATTTGCATTGCCCTTTTTATTAGGCGCTCAACTATATATGGTTTATCCATGGTTTTATTTAGGGTTATATAGTATATCGAGGTATTCTATTGATGAATAGAGATATAATTTTTGATGAAAGGTGGTCCGATTTTGGTGGAATAGGGACTTTTTCTAGAGAAATACAGCAAATTGCTAAATTTACAAATGCAAATTTTCATGGCAATCCTATTTCACCTTTCGATTGTGTAAGAATGTCATTTTATATAATCACATTAAAAGCTGGTTGCATATTCTTGCCTGGATATATCCCACCACTATTTTCAAAGATTCCATACGTTTTTACAATTCACGACTTGAATCATATTGATAGAGATGAAAACTCTAGTTTACTTAAACGAATTTTTTATAAATTTATAATTAAAAGGGGGTGTAAAAAGGCTAAAAAGATTTTTACCGTATCTGAATTTTCACGGAAAAGAATAATTGATTGGGCAAAAATTGATCCACAAAAAGTTATAAATATAGGAAATGGGGTATCTTCACAATTCAACGAGAATGTTATTCCTAAAAAGTTTGATTTTCCCTATATTTTATGTGTAAGTAACCGGAAGTTACATAAAAATGAAGAAATGACTATAAAATCTTTCGCAAATGCAAAATTATCATCAGATTATAAGCTTGTTTTCACTGGGAAATGTGATGAAAGTTTACATGAACTCATAATAAAGATGGATTTAGGCGATAAAATTTTTTTTACTGGATTTGTAGAACAACATGACTTCCCATCTTTATACAAAGGGGCTGATGCTTTAATTTTTATTTCTCTTTACGAAGGATTTGGATTGCCGATAATTGAAGCGATGGCTTGTGGTACACCGGTCATCACTTCTAGATGTTCCTCTCTACCTGAAATAGCTGGGGAAGCTGCGTTACTTGTAAATCCATTAGATCTGCACGAGATATCAAAAGCAATTTCGTTACTTACATATGATAAAAATCTTCGAAGTGAATTGATAAAAAAGGGTTTAATGCAGGCTAAAAAATTTACATGGCAAGCAACCGCAATGAAAGCTAAAGCAAATTTAGAGCAAATTATTTATGGAGTAAGTTAATGCAAAACAATAAAATTGCATTAGTTTCAGATTGGTTAGTAACTTTTGCTGGTGCAGAAAAAGTTTTAAATGAGATATTGAAAATATATGACGGCGCAGATTTATTTTCTGTTATAGACTTCTTGTCTGATGATGATAGAGCAAAGATACTCAACAAAAAAGCCACTACAACATTTATTCAGAGATTGCCGTTCGCTAAAAAAAAATATAAGACTTATTTACCATTTATGCCGTTTGCTATAGAGCAACTCGATGTCACTAAGTACGATATTATTATATCAAGTAATCATGCAGTTGCAAAAGGAGTTATTACTGGTCCGGACCAACTACATATTAGTTATGTACATTCACCAATTAGATATGCTTGGGATCTTCAATTTCAATACCTTAAAGAAGCAAATCTAAACAGTGGTATAAAATCATTTTTTGCTAAATATATTTTACATAAAATGCGTTTTTGGGATTCAAGAACTGCAAATAATGTTGATTATTTTATTGCCAATTCATACTTCATTTCAAGGCGAATTCAAAAAATTTATCGAAGAAATTCTCATGTTATATATCCACCTGTTGATGTAAATAAATTTACTATTCATGAGAATAAAGATAATTACTTTATGACTGCTTCAAGAATGGTCCCATATAAAAAAATTGATTTAATCGTTGAAGCTTTTTCGGCTATGCCAGATAAAAAATTAGTGGTTATCGGGGATGGCCCTGACATGGATAAAATAAAACGTAAGTCTTCTAAAAATATCGAAGTCCTAGGCTTTCAGCCCGATAATATACTTAAAGATTATATGCAGAAAGCTAAAGCTTTTGTTTTTGCTGCAGAAGAGGATTTTGGTATATCTCCAGTTGAAGCTCAAGCGTGTGGAACTCCAGTTATTGCTTATGGGAAAGGGGGAGCACTAGAAACTATAAGGCCACTAGGTGTTGTGAATCCTACAGGCCTATTTTATTATCAACAAGATGTAAAATCTCTAGTCGAGGCTGTAAATCTTTTTTTGCAAAATGCGGATAGTTTCAAACCTACAAACTGCCGCAATAATGCAGAAAAATTTAGCAAAGAGGTGTTTAAAACAAATATTTCTACATTTGTTGAACAAAAGTGGGAAGAATTTAATGCTTCAAAAAAGTTAACTTATTAAATTAAAGTTTATTATTAATTCTTTGTGGCTTAAATTATAATAATTTGATCTTCTTACTGCAAACAGTGCCAGTCTAAACTGAGCTATCCGGTCTTTCTTCCTGTCCACAAAGAGGCTCATTGTCATGAAAAAGACCCGCTATACCGAAAAAGTGATCATAAGTAAATGTTGGTAGTCACTCCGTTCCTGTAAATAATTTTCTGTCCGCTTTTCAAACCGCTATTGTTGAGCCGAAATCGTGATATATCGTAACCAATCGGTGAACTCACATTGCGTTGAGGAAGTAGCGTTATAGACTGGTCGGTATTAGGCTGTGTCCCTTAATCGTCTGAGCTATAGTAACTGTCTGTTTCCACGACATATTGAACTATGGCTCGCTACGACCTTCCCGATGAAGCATGGTCCATCATCAAGCCCCTGTTGCCTCCTGAACCTGCGACACGACGGGCCGGACGTCCATGGGCTGAGCATCGTAAAATCATCAATGGCATGTTCTGGGTGTTGTGTTCCGGCGCTCCATGGCGCGATTTACCCGAACGATATGGGCCATGGAAAACGGTTTATAACCGCTTTAACCGGTGGTCAAAGTCAGGCGTGATTAACATCATTTTCAACAGGTTGCTTTCACTACTTGATGCGAACGGCTTTGTTGACTGGTCTGCTACAGCACTGGATGGCAGTAATATCCGGGCGCTCAAATGTGCCGCAGGGGCTTAAAAAAACATCCCGATATCGACGGAGATAATGGGCTGGGTCGCTCTCGCGGCGGTTTTGGCACCAAAATCCATCTGGCAACAGACGGAAACGGCCTCCCGTTAAATATCGTGCTAAGCCCCGGGCAGGCTCATGAAAGCCAGTTCGCGCAACGACTTCTGGACGGTATTGGCGTTCAGCGTCAGAACGGCAGCATGAAACGCCGTGGACATGCAGTACTGGCCGACAAAGCGTACTCCGGGCACGCATTACGCAATGAGCTGAAAAATAACGGCATAAAGGCAGTAATCCCCCGAAAATCAAATGAGAAAATGGCATCGGATGGACGTGCGAAGCTTGATCGTGATGCGTACTGAAATCGTAACGTCGTTGAACGGTGCTTTGGTCGCCTGAAAGAATATTGTCGCATCGCTACTCGTTACGACAAAACGGCGAGAAATTATCTGGCGATGGTGAAACTGGGCTGCATCCGACTCTTTTATCAACGGTTACGTAATTAAGGGACACAGCCTAGTTCTCGACCAGCAATACAGCGTTGTTGAAACGGCAAAGGCGATGAACGTGGGAAAATCCACTATGGGTACCGACTCAGGCAGAATTTATCCGATGTATCCAGAAAGACGAAGATCTCTGATTTAGCACTGCACTGATTTTGGTCCTGGGTCAGCTGATAGCGCGGATACATTAATAATGTGGCGTTATTCAGGGGTTACGTTGGTTCTAAAGATAGATATTCTTAACGTAGCGTAGCTTTAACATGCTATATTTGTGACGAGTGTACAGACTCTTGCTTTGCCGATTTTGTGGTGACATCAAAACACTCTGGTCTGGATAGTGAGCGTGTGTAGTAATCGCTAGGAAAAGATGCGGCGTAAAACTCCACAAAGAAGAATAAGCTTGACAATGACAAGTGGAGCATTAAAGATAAGCAATAATTGCAACCAATATTCTAATCAGCGTTATTGTCAATGGTATTAGATTGCAAGGAAAAGATTCAAGAAGTAGATTTATGAATGATCTAAGTATTGATATGGAATATAGATATTAAGTTGTGCGTGGTATGTAGTATCTTGGAACCTACTTTAATGTAACATAAACTAAAGTATTTTTTTGTTTAGTTGAAAAATCAACATAATTCTGACAAAGATCGATTCGTGCTTATTAACAATAACCTTTTATATAATTAAACAGACCTTATGGGAAACCATAGATAGGATAATAATTTTAACGTTCACAGTGTTTACACACATAATATCCATGGCATTTGCTCAAAAATATAAAATAAAAATTTTATTTTATTTTTTCATTTGAAATTTATTTTTCACATATTGAGAATGGATAAGAACATAAGCTTTTTGAATCGAGAAAGCCATATAGGTTTCTGTGAGTAACTAAGGGGATGGACCCTTAGGGATAATTGACGTTATCGTTTAATACTAGCTTTTTATAATGGAAATGTATTATGAGAATGATAAAAAATAAGTTTTTTAAAAAAAAAGATTCATATGATGGGTCCAAACGTTTTTTTTTAAAAAAACTATCCTTTATTTTGCCATTATCTAGTCTATTCCCCATCAAGTTCGGTTTTGCCGAGAGTTCTATACCTATAAGTAAAAAACAAGAAAAGGCGGACGTCACCAAGAAAGTAATCAATGAACAAAATTGCTTTAAAGCTATTATTGGGCTACTTCAAAATAACGACGGGTTAAAATATATAGGCCGGTGCTCTGATATTTCAGAACTACGCAAAACAGAACCAAATATAATAGGACAAAGAATAGATGTTGTTAGCTATTATGCAGGATGGTCATCAAATATAAATGGTATTTTTGGTGGCGGAGAATTTTGGTATGATGCGGCAGATAAAGTATCACAGGACGATGGAGGAAGTGTAATTGTAACACATGCAGGAAAACGTTGGAAAAGAATTACGGATCAATTATTACCAATACATTATGGATGTGTTCCGGGCGGTAAAAATGATGTTTCTCATCAAATGTTAAATTATATTAATTCTTCTCATAAGAAAGTAATTAATTTATCAGATGGACCATGGCTAATATCTGTCACTATAAATTTAACAAAAGTTTCTAAAATAATATGTGATAAGACAACATTATTTATTGTAGACTCAAATAATTTCGTTGGAAAATGGGCTATCGAAATTGGTACTCCAGGAAAATGGGATAAAAATCGTGCTGATGGTTTATGTTTAGAAGGTACGTTGATGGTGCAATCTCTAAATAGAGATAATCTTCTGAATGGAATATATATTAAGGGGAGTTGGCTAAATATTGAACATATGCGAGCCGTTAATTTTAATGGAATTGGCATATATCAGGATTCAGTATGGGATTCAACTATCCAGAGAATTTCTGCAGAATTATGTGGCAATAAAAATTCGCCTCAAATTAAGTTAGGAAGTGAAGGGGATACTCATAACACTACTCATATTATGAGCATACAGAGTGAGCAGGCTTATCATTATTCTCTTTATATAAATGTTGTTAGAGATGTTATCGATAATATACACGCTGAAAGAACGTACGTTTTATTAGGTGATGATCAGAATCCTAATGATAGAATGAAACATAGGAATGTATATATTCTACTTGGCAATTCGATAATTAATAATGCAATATTTGATGCTTCTCCTCTTAAGCAGGCTCCAGATGGAGAATTTTTATCCAGTGATAAACTTTCGATAATTTTTAATGCTGATTATAGTAATATAAATACAATAAACGCATCTAAGTCCTTAATTTTCACAAATTATGGCTCATATTCTAAATTTGATGTTATATCGTGTGATACATGGTTTTTTCATTACCCCTCTTCAAAAAATACAGTAAGTAATTTTAAAGTAAATAAACTTGTTGCTTCATCTAATTATTATTTTTCTAATGGGGAAATAAATAATGTTTTAGATATTCAAAATTATACTGAAAATGTTTTGTTAAACTTTATTGATATTTCCAAAGTCCATTTTTCTAAAGAATATCATGGAGATATTAATTTTAGAGAATGCTCTATAAAAGAAATTAATCAAATTTTAAAGCCAACGGAAGGTTATTCTGAAATAGTATTTAATAATTGTCGTATAGATTTTTTCAGAGGAGGTTCATTTTCTCGTGCTAAAGTTGATGGCGGAATAATCAAAAACATTGATCTTGATGATAGTGCCGCTATTGAATTTAATAATCATTTTTGTGAAAACTTTACTTTTTCGGGTATAAGTGAATTTACCACTACTAATGTGGTTGCAGAACATGTCTTAAAATGGGATGTGCCGCATAAATATAATTATCCTCTTGGTAAAATGACAACTAGAATTGGGGATATCCAGCAGGATCAAACTCTTATTTATATAAAACAACACACTAAAAATCAAAACAAAATCAATGTCTGGTTCCCATTTTATAAAGAAGGGGGCTAAAAATAATTTTCTCTTAATAATTTCTTCTTAAGAAGGGTAAAGTAAAAATCTTTTATATTACTTTTTTATAGATATCTAATAAAATATTGATTTTATATAGTAATATATTGTTATAGCAATGTTATCTTTATCTTAATTAAGATAAATACTTATATAATTCGTGTATTTTTTTTGAAGGAGATGGCGTTTATGATGCTTAAGTCCGAGGAAAACAATTGAATACACTAAAAGAAACATTTAATGCAATAAGGCTTGAATCTAAAAAAAATGATTCTTTGAGGCTTATCATCTTATTAATTTTCTTCCGTTTAACATATTATGTGCGATACAAAAGAAAAAATAATAAACTTTTGTTTATTGCTTTTTTTCCATTTTACCTGTTATTATTTATAATATTTAGGCTTTATTCGACCTGCATATGCGCATGTGATTTATATCCAGGAACGCAAATAGGTATTGGCTTGGTAATGTATCATGGATTTGCTGTTGTTATTCATCCAGAAGTGAAAATAGGGGAAAATTGCATAATCAGACAAGGTGTGACAATAGGGAATAAGGTTAAAAAGGATGGTTCGATATCACGATGCCCAAACATTGGCAATAATGTTGAATTTGGAGCAAATTCTATTGTGATCGGAGAAGTTAAAATTGGTGATAATTGTAAAATTGGCGCAGGTGTTGTCGTTACAAGAAATATACAAACCGGATCAATAGTGATCCCTGCTAAAATGATAAATATTAATGGGGATGATATAAACTAAATATATCTAACAGTTTAACATGGTTTACGAAGATCTTTTTATTAATTTTATTTGGCCGATAAAAATGCATAGGAAGTTATGATGATTTTACCTGTCATTATGGCCGGAGGTACCGGCAGTCGTTTATGGCCGATGTCCCGTGAACTCTACCCCAAACAATTTCTCCGTCTGCATGGCGAATTATCCATGCTCCAGGAAACCGTCACTCGCTTGAACGGGATTAATGCCAGAGAGCCACTGGTGATTTGTAATGAACAACACCGGTTTTTAGTGGCGGAGCAATTACGTCAAATCAAACAGCTTTCGCACAATATCATTCTGGAGCCGGTTGGGCGCAACACCGCGCCGGCCATCGCTTTAGCCGCCTTAAGTGCAGTGGCCAATGGTGACGACCCATTGTTATTGGTGCTTGCGGCCGATCATGTCATTGAAGACACCCAGGCTTTTCAGGCTGCGGTTATGCAAGCGACTGACTACGCGTTCAATAATAAACTGGTTACCTTCGGTATCGTACCGACAGGGCCAGAGACAGGGTACGGCTACATCCAACGCGGTGAGTCCCTTAGCCTTGATGGGCAAGGTAGCTATAAGGTGCAACGTTTTGTGGAAAAGCCTGATTCCGATACCGCCTTAAAATATATCACCAGCGGTGAATATTACTGGAACAGCGGGATGTTTATGTTTCGCGCCAGTGAATATCTCAACGAATTACGCAAATTTCGACCTGATATTCTTTCTGCGTGCGAAACTGCCATTGAAAAACCAGAAGCAGACGTCGAGCAAGATTTCATTCGTGTCAAAAAAGAGGCGTTTCTTGCCTGTCCGGATGAGTCGGTTGATTATGCGGTGATGGAAAAAACCACTGAGGCAGTCGTGGTTCCTTTGGATGCCGGCTGGAATGATGTTGGTTCGTGGTCGGCCCTTTGGGAGGTAAACGCAAAGGATGAGAACGAAAACGCCCTTACAGGGGATATTTTCCTGCACAAAACCACCAATTGCTATATTAACACGGATGAAAAACTGATAGCGGCTGTTGGCGTCGATAATCTCGTTATCATCAACACCAAGGATGCCGTACTGGTGATTGATAAATCAAAAGTGCAGGATGTTAAAAAGGTCGTTGAATATCTCAAACAAAATTCACGAACAGAATATCGCCGCCATCGCGAATCCTATCGTCCATGGGGCCGCTGCGACAGCATAGTCAGTGAGGCCCGTTACAACATCAATCGCATCACGGTGAAACCCGGCGGTATGTTCTCTCTGCAAATGCATCATCATCGCGCGGAGCACTGGGTTGTACTGACCGGGACGGCCAGAGTCACTCTGGAAGACAAATCCTACCTGCTCACGGAAAACCAATCTACTTTTATCCCTATCGGTTCTGTCCATATGTTGGAAAATCCAGGCAAGATTCCGCTGGAACTCCTGGAAATCCAGTCGGGATCCTATCTTGGCGATGACGATATCGTGCGTCTCAAAGATCATTACGGGTTATTTTAATTGACAGGGAAATTGACTATGACTCAGTTGACGTGTTTCAAAGCCTATGACATTCGCGGTAAATTGGGCGACGAGCTTAATGAGGATATCGCTTACCGGATTGGCCGCGCCTATGGCGAGTTTCTCAAACCCAAGACAATGGTGTTGGGGGGCGATGTCCGCTTGACCAGCGAATCGTTGAAACTGGCATTGGCTGAAGGTTTGCGTGATGCCGGCACGGATGTACTGGATATTGGGATGTGTGGTACGGAGGAAATCTATTTCGCGACATCGCATCTGGGCGTTGACGGAGGCGTTGAAGTGACCGCCAGCCATAACCCAATGGACTATAACGGCATGAAATTGGTCAAGGAAGGTTCGCGGCCTATCAGCGGCGATACCGGATTACGGGATATACAACGTCTGGCGCAAGAGAATGCATTTGCCAAACCGGAGGCGGCGCACAAAGGCCGCTACCAAAAAATTTCCGTTCTGGATACCTATGTTGATCATCTGCTCGGCTATATCACGATGGCGAATTTCACCAGACCGCTGAAACTGGTGATAAATTCAGGCAATGGCGCGGCCGGGCATGTAGTGGATGCCATCGAGCAACGCTTTAAACAGTCCGCCGTGCCCGTTGAGTTCATCAAGGTGCATCACCAACCGGACGGTAATTTTCCAAACGGTATTCCCAACCCGCTATTGCCTGAATGTCGACAGGATACCGCTAATGCCGTCAAAGAATGCCAAGCTGATATGGGTATTGCGTTTGATGGCGATTTCGACCGGTGCTTTTTGTTTGACGAGAAAGGGAATTTTATTGAAGGCTACTATATCGTCGGCTTGCTGGCCGAAGCCTTTCTGGAGAAAAATCCCGGCGCGAAAATCATCCATGATCCCCGGTTGAGCTGGAATACCGTGGATATTGTGACCAAAGCCGGCGGCACCCCGGTTATGTCCAAAACCGGCCATGCCTTTATCAAAGAGCGTATGCGCAAAGAGGACGCCATCTATGGCGGTGAAATGAGCGCGCACCATTACTTCCGTGATTTCGCCTATTGCGACAGTGGGATGATCCCCTGGCTACTGGTGGCCGAGCTTTTGTCTACCAAAAACAAAACGCTCGGTGAGATGGTCAGTAATCGAATGTCCGCTTATCCTGCCTCCGGGGAAATCAATAGCTCGCTGGCCGACCCGAAAGCGGCTATCGACCGGGTATTGAAAGCGTATGAAAGCGCAGCGCTGGCTATCGATTATACCGATGGTATCAGTCTCGAGTTTGAAAACTGGCGTTTTAATCTTCGCAGCTCAAACACCGAGCCGGTTGTGCGGCTGAATGTGGAAAGTAAAGCTGATACCGGCCTGATGCAGGAAAAAACAACGGCTATTTTGTCGTTATTACGAAAATGAGAACGGAATTGACTCTAAATACTTCGAGGTGCATCGTGGCCAACAATAAGGCAACGTGAAGTATCACGAGATAGGGATTTTCCGTATAAGTACTTATAGTGATATATTATCATAGGGTTGTGATTTGTATTTTCGGATAATCCTTAATGTTTTATCCTCAGTTTGAAATACTATAATCAGTATTATCTTAATTGATTTTATCTGCCCTAAAACTATGTGATTTTAAGTAGGAATGGATGTCAACCTTTGTTACCCTATGTTTGCATTATAAAATTGATGAAATTGATTGAGATGCCACCGTCATAATGAATTTCAATGTGTGCAACTTTTGGATATATGGTGAGGCGCTATTATGACATCCATGCTTAAATCAAGCTACGATAAAGAGCATCGTATGACTAATAAAAATATTTCTCTCCAGGCCTATGTTGCCAAAATAACATTGGCTATTTCTGATTTGTTCTGCTTGAGTATATCACTGATACTCGCGTTATCTATTATCGATTTAGTTTCTAATGATCTCTATGCGTTTGTCCCAAGGGACGAAATACAGGCCCGCTATGCCTCACATATCATTCTTTCCGTGGTGTGCGTTTCCTGGTTTTGGATGCGTTTGCGGCATTATACTTACCGCAAGCCATTCTGGTTTGAACTGAAAGAGATTTTGCGTACCATCCTTATATTTTCGGTGATCGATCTGGCCATTGTCGCTTTCTCAAAATGGGAGTTATCCCGTTATGTGTGGTTTTTGACCTGGGTATTGGCGGCAATCACCGTACCGCTGGGCCGCGTTATCGTTAAACGTACTCTGAATATGGCCGGTATTTGGAAAAAACAGACGATTATCATCGGTTCTGGCAAAAATGCCCATGACGCTTATGCGGCGTTGCAAAGTGAAGAGATACTGGGATTTGATGTTGAGGCTTTCTACGCTGTCGACGACAGCGCGGTGACGACATCTTTCAGTAAACCTGTTCTGCAGGATGAATCGGAATTATGGCCGTTGGTGGATACCGATAATACCCAGTTCATTGTGGCTGTGGAGTTTGAGCAACATGCCTATCGGGATTATTGGCTAAAACAGTTGGCGAAGCATAATTGCCGCTCGGTTTCAGTGATCCCGACATTGCGTGGGGTCCCGTTGTACGGCACCGATATGTCTTTTATTTTTAGCCACGAAGTCATGATCCTGCGCGTCAGCAACAACTTGGCAAAACGGTCTTCGCGCTTTTTAAAACGGGTATTCGATATATTCGGTTCGGCATTGATATTGCTTTTTTTATCGCCCATTTTCCTCTTCTTGCTTTACCAGGTCTCGCGCGACGGCGGAAGCCCCATTTACGGTCATGAGCGGGTGGGGCTGAACGGCAGGAAGTTCCATTGCCTGAAATTCCGCTCTATGGTGTTGAACTCCCAGGAAGTATTGGCCGAATTGCTGGCCAACGACCCTGTTGCGCGGGCTGAATGGGATAAAGATTTTAAGTTAAAAAATGACCCGCGTATCACTAAGGTGGGGCAATTCATTCGCAAGACCAGTCTGGATGAGTTGCCGCAACTTTGGAATGTCCTGCGTGGCGATATGAGTCTGGTGGGGCCACGGCCGATCATTGAAAAGGAACTTGAACGCTATGCGGGCGATGTCGATTATTATCTCATGGCCAAACCGGGGATGACCGGCTTATGGCAAGTCAGCGGCCGTAACGATGTCGATTATGACGTGCGGGTGTATTTTGATTCCTGGTATGTCAAAAACTGGTCACTATGGAATGATATCGCTATTTTATTTAAAACCGTCAACGTGGTCTTAAGAAGAGACGGCGCGTACTAGCCTTATGTCGCGGCCTCATCCGGTCGTGCTTGAACTCAATGTGTCAGGTTAAAAATATGCTTTAAAAATAATGTGTTTTCCGATTAGCGTACAAAAATGCATCATAACCGCTCCGTTAATTGAGAAGAACGATTTCAACGGGTTGGCCTGGTGCTATCATTATTACTATCTTTCTTAGGCTGTGTCCTAATTTTAATCAAAATGGTGCCATGAGATGAAAATACTTAAAGCCGTAATCCCCGTCGCCGGCCTGGGCATGCATTTGCTGCCCGCCACCAAGGCCATTCCCAAAGAGATGCTACCCATCGTCGACAAGCCCATGATTCAATACCTGGTGGAAGAATGCGCGGCCGCCGGTATCAAGGAAATCGTGCTGGTGACCCACGCGTCAAAAAACGCCATCGAAAACCATTTTGATACCTCGTTTGAGCTGGAGGCGCTGTTGGAGGCCAGGGTAAAGAACACCCTGCTCAAGGAAGTGCAATCCATCTGTCCCAAGGGCCTGACCATTATGAATGTCCGCCAGGGGGAAGCGTTGGGGCTGGGGCATGCGATTTTGTCGGCCAAACCGATGCTGGGGGATGCGCCTTTTGCCGTGGTGTTGCCGGACGTGCTGCTGGACGATTCCACCTATGATACGCGCACGCAAAACCTGGCGGACATGATTAAAAACTACTATGAAACCGGCCACAGCCAGGTACTGGTTCAATCCATGCCGCGCGACACCTTACCGGAATACTCGGTGGTCAGTTGCGATAAACCGGTCAAGCAGCCCGGTCAGCGCGCGCACATTGAGTCCTTTATCGAAAAACCCCAGGATCTCAGCCGGATTGATTCGGATCTGGCGGCGGTGGGGCGCTATGTGCTGTCGGCGGATATCTGGCCGCTTTTGGAAGAAACCAAGCCCGGCGCCTGGGGCCGTATCCAGTTGACCGACGCCATTGCCTCGCTGGTTGACAAGCAGCCGGTGGATGCCCTGTACCTGGCCGGCAAAAGTTTTAACTGCGGCCGGAAGCTTGGCTATATGCAGGCCTTTGTTTCCTACGGCTTGCGCAACAAAAAACTCGGCGATGATTTCCGTGAGAAGATTAAAAGCCTGCTGTAACATGGACAGTCTGATACGCTAAAAAAAACAGGAGCTTTTATGGCTATTCTTGTTACAGGCGGCGCCGGCTACATTGGTTCGCATACGGTACTGGCATTGCTTGAGCGCGGCGATGATGTCGTCGTGCTGGATAACTTGTGCAATGCCTCCGATATTTCGCTGGATCGGGTGTCGGAAATAACCGATAAGGATATCGTCTTTTATCAGGGCGATGTACGGGATGCGGAATGCTTGCAGCGCATTTTCGACGACCACGATATTTCGGCGGTCATCCATTTCGCCGGGCTCAAGGCGGTGGGGGAGTCCTCCCACAAACCGCTGGAATACTACCAGAACAACGTTGCCGGCACGCTGGTCCTGCTGGAGGAAATGCGCCGGGCGGGAGTTCATCATTTTATCTTCAGTTCGTCGGCCACGGTGTACGGCGTCAACGCGCCGGTGCCTTATGTCGAAACCTCGCCCATCGGCGGCACCAGCAGTCCTTATGGTACCTCAAAGGTGATGGTGGAGCAGGTCATGGCGGATTTCGCCAAAGCCGAGCCGCAATTCGCCATGATAGCCCTGAGGTATTTCAATCCGGTGGGCGCCCATGAATCCGGCCGTATCGGCGAGGATCCCAATGGCATTCCCAATAACCTGTTGCCGTTTATCGCCCAGGTGGCGGTAGGGCGCCGCGACAAGCTGCAAATTTTCGGTGACGACTATCCCACCGAGGACGGCACCTGTAAGCGCGATTATATCCATGTCATGGATTTGGCCGAGGGGCATCTGAAGGCCATGGATCATCTGGCCGATATCAAAGGCTACAAAGCCTATAATCTGGGCGGCGGCGTCGGCACATCGGTGTTGCAGATGGTGAAGGCCTTTGAGAAAGCCTCGGGTAAACACATTCCGTATGCCATCGCGCCAAGGCGCGACGGCGATCTGCCGGCCTTCTGGGCGGATCCGGCGTTGGCGAAACGGGAGTTGGGCTGGTCGGTGACGCGCGATCTGGATTGCATGATGCGTGATACCTGGAATTGGCAGAAGAACAATCCCAACGGGTATAAAGGCTGAGTTGCGGGCGCGCCTGCCCGCCCTTTAAGAGACCGGGAACGCGCCTGGTCTTTTTTTTGTCCGGGGTAATATGTCTTTTTTCAGGCGATTTCTATAAAGGGATGGCTTGCAAATTGGGGCGGACCTTGACTTTGTTTAAAAGTCAATCTAATCTGTACGTAAATATGTACATTTGCTATCTGTAGGAGGTCTCTTATGGCACATGTTCGTTTAACTGAATTCCGCCAGAACATCGCGGCACATTTTGACCAGGTTATCACCTCAAGGGCCCCGCTGCTGGTCACCCGGCAAGGCTCGGAGGCAATGGTTATGCTGGCGGAGGGTGAATACGAATCCATCCTGGAAACCCTGCACTTACTCTCAACGCCAGCAAATGCCGATCGTCTGAGGGATAGCATCAAGCAGCTTGGAGAAGGGAAAGTGGTAGAACAGGACCCGACTATCTGACATGAGGCTTCTATGGACGGAGAATGCTTGGCAGGAATACCGGTTTTGGCAGGAAACAGACCCAAGCATGACTTTGAAAATAAACGAACTGATCAAAGACGCCAAGAGGTCTCCTTTTAAGGGATTGGGTAAGCCGGAACCCCTTAAAGGAGACCTTTCTGGTTTTGGGTCTCGACGGATATCTGGTGAACATCGGTTTGTCTACCGGGTGGCAGGAAAAGGGGAATTTCAACAACTGGTAGTTGTTCAATGCAGATTCCACTATAAATAGCGGGATTTTTTAGTTGTGGTTGTTCTCGGTCGTTATGGGATGAACGCATCCCACCCTCCTCAGACGAGGAGACATCACTGGAATAATCGTTACCGTTTTTCCATCGGGGTGGAGGCGGGGTGGGACAACGTGGGGGCCGCCATGTTTATCCCAGCGCAGGACCTTCGTGCGTGAATGGGTTTTATTGCAAAATGCTGTTGCCGTTCGATAATGGAATAGCGTTTTGCCATGGTTCATCTCACACCGGTTGTATCAGGTGAGGTCAGGATGCCGGGGCGAGATTTGTTAACCAGGCGAGATGCCAGCTCGCTTACAGTATCATTCCAGAAACGTACTATCCAACTGCGCCATAAGCGCTTCCAGGCGGGCGACGCTGGCGGCCGTTTGTTGATTGATCATGGCGATAAATATGCTGTAACCGGCTTTGGCATCGGTGACGTGCACGATGTAATGACGCTCATGATCAGTCGGGCTGGTGGCGATGCCGGTCCACTCCGCCAGGGTTTTATTGTTGTGGTAATTTCCCGCATTGATAAAACGCAGCGTGGGTTCATGCGCCTTGAGATAGGCCACGACCTGGTTAAGGCTTGGGCCGTTATCCCTGACGACGCTGAAATTAACGTGGGTATCGCTGCTGATAAACGAACTGGTCAGCATGCCCGGCCCGGCTTCAAGCTGTTTGACGCTCCAGGTATCATCAATTATCGCGCGTTTATGGGTAATGGGGTTTCGCCATTGGTGTGCCGAAATGGCGGGCGGCGACAATGTCGTCTGCCGGACGGATGGGGTGGCGGCGCGCCACATCGCGCTACCCTTGATATCATCAAGCAACTGGCGGAAATCGCCTTGTTGCGTGAAGTAGACCGTCGAACTGACCGCGATAAGCAAGCCGATGAGCAAACCGCTATAGATCCATCGGCGCGAGGCGTTAAGCGTGAAAGAGGGCAATACCGCCTGGTGGGGGGAGGGCGCCAACAAGGGGGGCGGCGAGTCAAGCAGCGGCTTCAGTTCATGTATTGCGGACACGGGCATCCATTGTGCAAAACCTTCACGCCAGATGAGGCTTTGCGCGTTCAATACCCGATGATGCAGTAATTTTTCCAGCGTTGGCAAGGTCACCGGCCCCTGCCGTTGATTATCCGCAATATACCACCAGCCGGCCATAAACAATGTAGCCCGATTCCAAAACCTCGTTAAGATATCGCCCATGCGAACAGCAAGAACGCTGTGCGTCCCGGTAGTGATGGATACCGGCAATTTTTGTTAACGCCAGTCTATCGACTGGACGGATTTTAACATCGTTGCGGGCTAATCGTCAGCCTATCACTGTATTAGCCAATCATTAATAATTAAATAATTGCAAAAAGAGGCCGCCTGCCTGTCATTCATCCCCATGTTGTGTAAGCCGTTTCTCGGGTAAGCCAACCCGACGGGGCATTTAAGCAGCCTTTTCTTTCACTATTTGGCAGAAAATGCTAGCATACGTCGCCACGTAAGACAGCTGTACATAACAAGTTAACCGCGAGCCCGGAACATTCAATGCATTACGATCTGTTAAGTATCCCAGTGTGTTTTTCGCCCGGTTCGCTGCGTCATGGCAAATGGCACTCTGTGGTTATGTCTGGTGGCCGGTTTTGGTCATGGGACAAACTATCGCTGACGCTGACTCGCACACGCCCATGGCGGCTTTATCTTTATGATTTTTCCTAGTGACGCGCGCGGTTCGTGCGCGTAATGTTACGAGCGTTTTGCTTATGATCCCGACTGATGTTCGCTGATCCGGGAGAGTAATGCTTTTTGTGCCGCCGGAAAACGCTGTGATGTTAATCAAATGTACACAGGTGAACAAGCGGGATAGCCTGGATGCGAAAGAAACTTGATTCGGTTGCTGAACTGGCTGTGATAACGCCAGGGGCGGTAGCGTGGGCCAGCATTTTCTAGCCAAGAGCGGATTTTGTACAAAAAAGAGTTCTATCTATGAAGTATAATTTTGGTTATCTTATTGATCTTGCGATAGTTATTACTGAGAAGGAATTAAAGGTCCGCTACAAAAGCAGTTTTCTAGGGTATTTGTGGTCGATTGCTAACCCGCTGTTGTTTGCTATGATCTATTATTTCATTTTTAAGCTTGTTATGCGGGTTCAGATTCCCAATTATACCGTGTTTCTGATTACCGGATTATTCCCCTGGCAGTGGTTCGCCAGTGCGACGACCAATTCGCTCTTTGCTTTTATCGCGAACGCCCAGATTATCAAAAAAACCGTTTTCCCACGTTCGGTGATACCGCTAAGTAATGTTTTGATGGAGTGTATGCATTTTCTCTGCACGATTCCGGTTATCATCGTTTTTCTGTATATCTATCATATGCGGCCCTCCATTGACTGGTTGTGGGGCATACCTATTATCGGTTTGGGGCAAATGATTTTGACGTTTGGCGTCGCGTTGATCTTGTCGACGTTGAACCTCTTTTTTCGCGATCTTGAACGATTTGTGACCCTGGGGATCATGCTGATGTTTTATTGCACCCCTATATTATATTCCGGTGAGATGATTCCGGAAAAATACCAATGGTTGGTGATGTTTAACCCCATGGCAAATATGGTCCTGAGTTGGCGGGATTTGTTCATGCACGGTATTGTTAATTATACCGAAATTGCTTGCCTGTATGGCTATGGTATCGTTTTCCTAATTATGGGTTCCTGGGTTTTCAACAGATTAAAATACAGATTCGCTGAGATTTTATAATGCAACCGGCAATTGAATTTCATCACGTCACTAAACGCTATCCGCTTTACCACCATATTGGTTCGGGGATCAAAGAGCTGATCTTCAATCCTCGCCGCGCCATCAGCCTGCTGTCGGGAAGGAGCTATCTTGCCATAGAGGATATCTCCTTCAGCGTGGGAAAGGGCGAGTCCGTGGCGCTTATCGGCCGTAATGGCGCCGGTAAGAGTACCTCGCTTGGTCTGGTTGCCGGCGTCATAAAACCCACCGCCGGCGCCGTCAGCGTCAATGGCCGTGTCGCGTCCATGCTTGAGTTGGGCGGGGGATTTCATCCGGAGCTGACCGGTCGGGAGAATATCCGGCTGAATGCCACGCTTTTGGGTTTGCGTCGTAAGCAGTTGAATGACCGTTTGGACAAGATTATTGAATTCTCGGAGCTGGGCGAATTCATCAACGAACCTATCCGGGTCTATTCAAGCGGTATGTTGGCCAAACTCGGTTTTTCCGTGATAACACAAGTTGATCCGGATATCCTTATCATCGATGAAGTCCTGGCGGTGGGTGATATTGCATTTCAGCGGAAATGCATTAATACCATTAATGAATTTAAGAAGAAAGGCGTAACAATCCTCTTTGTCAGTCATAATCTTAATGATATAAAACAGATTTGCGACAAGGTGATTTGGATTGAAGATCATCGATTGAAAGAGATGGGTAGCGCCGAGACTGTTATTTCGCAGTATAAGGCCGCAATGGCTTGATAAACCTTTAACGCTTCAGCATCGATCATGACTGTTAAAAATAGCTAGCTTGAAGTTTGACGGGTGAAGATGCTACTTATTACATCAGGATGGGTTATTTCGAGTTTTTAAATGATCAATGTTAAAATATACACCAGTCATCATAAGCCTAGCGCTTTTCTCGATGCATCCGCTATCGTCCCTTTACATGTTGGGAAGGCGTTGAGTTATAATGATATTGGCTGTGATGGCGATGATACCGGAGAAAATATCTCCTACAAAAATCCTTACTATTGTGAATTGACCGCGCAATATTGGGTCTGGAAAAATGCGCCGGCCAGTGATTTCGTCGGTTTTATGCATTATCGGCGCCATCTCAATTTTTCCGAAAAGCAGGATTACCAGGAAGATATCTGGGGGGTGGTGAACGATGACGTCATTTCATCGCAGTACCAGGATAAATTTGCCATTACTGACGACGGTATCAGTCGCTGCTTACAGGATACTGATATTCTACTTCCGAAGAAATGGGATGTCCGCGCTGCCGGAAGCAAAAATAATCTTCATCATTATGAAACGTCCGCTCACTTGCATGGCAAAGATTATCAGGCCGCATTGAATTGTCTGACGACGCTTTATCCCGAGTATGAGGCGGCGGCCAAGGCATTCAATGACGCGACGGATGGCTACTACACCAATATTTTCGTTATGCGCTGGGATATCTTTCAGACTTACTGCGCTTGGCTGTTCTCGATATTGAATGCATTGGAAAATCAGATCGCGTTTGATAACTATAACAAACAAGAGCAACGCGTTATCGGGCATATTGCCGAACGGTTGTTTAACATCTTTATTATCCATCAGCGGGAAAAAAACAATCTTAACATCCGCGAGTTGCAGCGCACTTTTGTGCGTCATGAAAGTTTTAATGGCCACCTTCAGCCGGCATTCGCTGAACATAATGTGCCTATTGTAATTTGTTTCGATGACAACTATGCCCTAAGTGGGGGGGCGTTGGTTAATTCGATAGTCAAGAACGCGCATTTAGAAAATCATTATGATCTAACTATACTGGAAAACGGTATATCCCCTAAAAATAAAAATCGTTTATTGTCGCTGGTGGCGAAGTCCGATAATTTCAAGCTGCGCTTTTTTGATGTTAACGCCTTTGCGGAATTGAAAACCGTACATCTTCGCGGGCATTTTAGCGCGGCAACATACGCCAGGTTATATATACCTAAACTTTTTCAGGGATTCGAAAAAGTTATCTTTATCGACGCGGATACCATCGTTGAAACCGATCTGGCTCAATTACTGGATGCGCCGCTGGGGGATAATCTGGTGGCGGCCGTGCGGGATGTTGTTATGGAAGGGTTTTGTAAATTCGGCACCCTTGCGCAGGCCGACGATTACATCCACCCGGCGAATGATTATCTGACTGATTATTTGGAAATGAAGGAACCAGGTCATTATTTCCAGGCCGGTTTGCTGGTATTCAATATAACGCGAATGATCCAAGAGAATACCTTCGCGAGGCTGATGGCCGCCATGAAGGAAAAAAATTATTGGTTTTTGGATCAGGATATTATGAATAGGGTGTTTTACGATCGGGTTCATTATCTTCCCATGACATGGAACGTTTATCATGGCAATGGTAATACTGATGAATTTTTCCCCAATTTGAAATTTGCCACCTACATGCGTTTCCTCCAGGCCAGGATGGCGCCGAATATGATTCATTATGCGGGGGAGCAAAAACCCTGGAATAATCCCAATGTGGATTTCTTTGACAATTTTGCCAAATACATTATGGGTACGCCCTGGCAGCAAGAGTTCTTGACGCGTTTGATAGCCAGCACCATTGCCACGTTCGGTAGTTCTACCCAGCCGATATTATTCCAAACAAAGTTAAAACAAAAACTCATGCCCATAGTCAATCTGCTTGCGCCGAGAGGTTCCGTTCGCCGGCAAAAATTAAGCCGGGTTTATTATAAATTCCGTCGGGTTATCCTGGGCTGAGGGAAGAGATAGGGGACCAACCATGTGTTCTGGCAAAATATTGATCGTCGGCGCTGGATTATCCGGACTGGTTATTGGCCGGATACTTGCTGAACAAGGTCATCGAATAAAAATTATCGATATCCGCGATCACATCGCGGGGAATTGTTACAGCGAAAGGGACAGCGCCAGCGGCGTGATGGTGCATACCTATGGACCGCATATTTTTCACACCGATAATGAGGCCGTTTGGCAATTTATTAATCGCTTCACGGTTATGATGCCGTATATCAACCGTGTCAAGGCCACTGTCGACGGTCAGGTGTTTTCACTGCCGATCAATTTGCACACCATTAATCAGTTTTTCCGGCGTACCTGCTCCCCCGATGAGGCCAGGGCGCTTATCGCCGCAAAGGGCGACAGTACCCTTCTTGAGCCGCAAACTTTTGAACAGCAGGCGCTGCGCTTTGTCGGACGCGAATTGTATGAGGCCTTTTTTAAAGGCTACACCCTTAAGCAGTGGGGAATGGCGCCGAGCCAGCTACCCGCCTCAATTTTAAAGCGTCTGCCGATTCGCTTTAATTATGATGACAACTACTTCAATCATCGCTATCAGGGTATGCCGCGCGATGGCTACGCCACACTTGCTGAGGGCATTGCCAGTCATCCGGGAATTGAGGTTGCGCTAAACACTGGCTACGATCCGCGGGAACGGTCGCTTTATGATCATGTGTTTTACAGCGGTTCGCTGGACGGATTTTACCAGCATCGCTTCGGGCGCCTTGGCTACCGGACACTGGATTTCGAGCGGTTCAGTTATCAGGGGGATTTCCAGGGCTGCGCGGTGATGAATTACTGTGATCAGGCCATACCCTATACCCGGATCACCGAGCATAAATATTTTTCGCCCTGGGAGCAGCATGATTCTTCCATCTGCTACCGCGAATTCAGTCGGGCCTGTGAAGCCGGCGACATTCCCTATTACCCCATTCGCCAGATTGGCGAGATGGCCCTGCTCAAGCAATATGTCTCATTGGCCGAGCGTGAGCAAGGCATTACTTTTGTGGGCCGTCTTGGCACCTATCGTTATCTGGATATGGATGTGACCATCGCCGAGGCCATGCAAACCGCCGAGCGATATTTAACCAGTTTGCGGGATGCCCAATCGCCCATGCCGGTGTTTACGGTCGGTGTCAGATGAATACCACGGCGTTAATCGTTACGTTCAATCGATTGACCAAATTAAAAGAATGCTGGGCACGGACACGGGAAGTGGCTTTCACGCATATCGTCATTGTCGATAATGCGTCCAGCGACGGTACTCGGGCGTGGTTATCAACGCTGGACGAGCCGCGCTTGACGCTGCTCAGGTCCGAGCGGAATCTGGGTGGCGCCGGCGGGTTCAGATACGGCGCCGATTATATCGTCTCGCGGCTGGATACCCATTGGGTGGTCTTCTATGATGATGATTCCTGGCCATGCGCCGATTTCATCGCGCGCTTTTCCGAAGTACGCGACGCGCGTTGGGGGGGATATTGCGGCAAGGTCGTCAACACCCGTCATCATCTCTGCAAGATGAACCTGCCCTATATCGCCCTGCCCAGGACATTTTTCGGCGATATTCGCGCTATGCTGGGTGGCGGGCCGGTGGCGCCCGATGGGCAGAGGGCCGTTGATGTTGATACGTTTTCCTTTGTGGGCGCCATTCTGGATAAAAGGATCCTTGAACAATCCCTCGGATACATTTTCGCCGATCTGTTCATCTATTATGATGATCTTTATTTTTCCTATCATTTGCGATTGCAAGGATGCCGTATACGCTATTCGCCGGAACTGATGTTTATTCACGATATTCCGTCCGAAACCAGCGGGATCGCGCCTAAATGGAAAGTGTATTATTTAGTCAGAAATCTGCTCCTGTCACGTCGTCTTTTCCAAGCGCACAGGCCTTACAGCTGGGGCGCCATAGGATTAAGGATATGTAAATATCTCGGCCTCGGTCTCTACCAAAGTGGAAAAATAGAATATACTAAATACGTCCTCAGTGGGATATGGGACGGACTCTCAGGAAAAACGGGGAAGAAGTTCTAGTCGGTAGGAATAGGATGAAAAAGATTTGTTACTTCATAAACTCAGATTGGTATTTTGAGTTGCATTGGGTCGAGCGAGCAATGGCGGCCATGTCCGCCGGGTACGAGATTCATGTCATCAGCCATTTTTCTGATAAAAGTATCAAAGACCGGCTGACCACCCTGGGCATGATATGCCACAATTCCAATGTTGCCGAACAGTCGATAAATCCGGTCAAGTTTTTGCTATCATCTTTCACTGTTTGGCGTTTACTGGATTGTATCAAGCCGGATGCATTGCACTGCATCACCATTAAGCCTTGCCTGATGGGGGGCTTTTACGCCCATCGCCATCATAAGCCCATCATTTTGAGCTTCGTCGGTTTGGGCAGAGTGTTTATGGTGTCTAATTTGCTGATGGGGATTATTCGTTGGCTGACATTGCACTCCTATAAATATATTTTCAGTAATAAAAAATGCTTATTGGCGTTCGAGCATGAGCATGACCGGGATATGTTAATCGATCTCACCCACGTCGATCCCGGACAGACCGTAGTGATTGACGGTGCCGGTATCAATCCCGATATCTACCGCTATTCCATGGAAACCCTATGGGAAAAGCCGGTCGTGTTGTTCGCCAGCCGATTGTTGTGGAGCAAGGGACTTGGCGATCTGGTGGAGGTCAAACGCCGTTTGGCGCGTAAAGGCATCGAGTTTCAATTGAATGTCGCCGGTATCACGGTGGCGGATGATGCCGATGCCATTCCCATGGAACAGATAGAGTTGTGGCGTCGCCAAGGGCTGATTAACTGGCTGGGCAAATGTGCCGATGTGTATAGCCTCATTCAGGCGGCCAACGTGGTGGCCCTGCCGTCCGTGTATTCCGAAGGGATTCCGCGTATCCTGCTGGAGGCCGCTTCGGTGGGCAGGGCATGTATCGCTTATGACGTCGGCGGTTGTCAAAGCCTGATTATCGACGATTACAGCGGCAGCCTGGTTGAAAAGCGGAACATCGGATTGTTGGCCGATAAGCTTGAATTCCTGCTGACCAGTCCTAACAAACGCGCCGAGATGGGTATTCACGGCCGGGAAAGGGTGGAAAACAAATTTGCTTCATCGCTGATTATCGAGAACACCTTGCAACTTTATCAGCGGGCGATTGCGGCAGAGGGGTTTCAATAGCCGTTATCTTATCCTATTTTATACTCCATGTACTTCGAGTTGCATCGCGGCGGTCAGCGAGCGCGGCCAACAAAGCGGCAACTTGAAGTATGACGAGTGTATACATCGGGAATGTTTATTCGTGACGCTGACAGAATTATATCGAAGCCAGTTGGTAAAGTATTGCCTGGTGGGTGCTGTTAATACTCTGGTTTGTGCTCTGGTCATTTTTTTATTGATGTATTTAGGCTGTTCGATATACATTTCTAATGTTTTCGGGTATATTGCTGGTGTTGTTTTTAGTTATCTATTAAACAGCATATTTACGTTCTCCAATAAGATATCATTACAAAGTTCGTTCCGGTTTTTGATTAGTGTGTTGCTATCCTATTTCGTTAACCTCATCGTTATCACCGTCGCTTTGTATTACTTTCCGGAGAATCATTATACCGTCCAACTCTTTGGGATGATAGCCTACACCCTCGTGGGGTTCGTCATAAATAAAAAATGGGCCATGAAATAGATGATCGAGTATCAACAAGAAGTGCCGCTATTGGCCATCATAGTCCCTTGTTATAATGAGCGAGACATGTTTCCTGTTTGCCTGACTCAGTTACGTGCCGTTTTGGCAGGGTTAAGGGAGACAAATAAGATTGCTGATAAAAGCTATCTCTTGTTTGTGGACGATGGCAGTCGGGACGAAACCTGGGCAATGATTGCCCAGGCGTATAAAGATTATCCTGATGTGCGCGGGTTGAAGCTGGCGAGCAACCGGGGGCACCAACGTGCGCTTTGGGCGGGTCTCGATAATGTCGAATGCGATATTTGTGTGAGTATCGATGCTGATTTACAGGATGACGTGCATGTTATCGGCCAGATGGTGGATGCGTACTTGGCGGGTAACGATATCGTTTACGGTGTGCGGGATAACTGGACATCGGACACGTTGTTCAAGCGCAAGACGGCGCAGTATTTCTACAAGTTGATGACCCGACTTGGCGTCAAGCAAATTGAAAATCATGCCGATTTTCGGTTGCTCAGCGCCAGGGCGGTGAAAGCCCTTATGTCTTACGACGAGGAGAATATTTATTTGCGCGGCCTGGTTCCGCTGATAGGCTATTGTTCGACCAATATTTACTATACGCGTAAGTGCCGCAGCGCCGGTGAATCGAAATATCCATTGAAAAAAATGTTGGCGCTGGCTTTGGAGGGGCTCACTTCTTTATCGATAATGCCGTTGCGGGTTATTGCGCTTACGGGGTTCACCATTTCGTTGTTTTCCTGCCTGGCGGCGGTATATGCCGTGATTGAAAAATTGATCGGCAATACAGTTGAGGGTTGGTCATCCATGATGATTGCCATTTTTTTCCTCGGTGGCATACAAATGCTTTCCATTGGGGTGATAGGTGAGTATATCGGGAAAATTTATATGGAAGTCAAGCATAGACCGAAATACATCATCGAAAAATATTTGCAATAGGCGGAAAAATGGAAAAAAACCTATCAAGAGCCGAAATACTCTTTTTTTTGCTTTTGTTGATTTTTATTGGCGTTAATACGTGGTTTTATATCTCAGGAGAAGATTTAGTCTATATTTGGGACTATAAAGGTTATTGGCTTGCCTGGCAAGATTACGGCGATTTGTTAACCAAACACATTTTCACCTGGCTTGAACAGAACGAGCATGAGATTCGTGGTAGTGACTATAATCCGTTGCCCGTTTCGCTGTTGTTTCCTTTTTATCTGTTATTGGGTGCCGGACGATTGAGTTACATCCTCGGTCTAACGCTGGTTTACTTGAGCCTGGTGTGTCTTCTTTTGTCCGGCCTGATGAAACGGGTATACGATAATAACCGTTTTATCGCTTGTTTTTGCATGATGGCGGCGGCTTTGTATGTGCCTTTTTGGCGCCCGTCCTTACGTGGCTATCCGGATATAATCGGTTTGCTGCCTGTGCTCGCGGCCGTTTTGCTGGTTTTCAATGCATCGCTTTCCCATCGCTTTTGCGCCAAAAAAGCGATATGGCTTGGCATATTACTTTGGGCGCCTTTTTTATTCAGACGCTGGTATGCGTATACTGTCGTGACACTGTATATCACCTTACCGATATTGGCATTTTTATATGATGTACAGAAAACCCGTTTCACGACACGGCCTGCCCTATCGGTAAGATGCCGTAACATCCTCCTTACTTTCGGGTGTTCCGCTGTCACAACCGCCGCCTTCGCTTTTGGTTTCCAATCCAACCTGATTCGGCGCATTCTGCATACCGACTACAGCCATATCTATTCGGCCTACCAGGCTTCATTTTCCTACTCCCTGTGGAATACATTGCACGGTATCGGCTTGTATGTGCTTGCGCTGGCGCTGTTGGGTTGCCTGACATCGCTGCTGTCGCCTTATCGGAAAAAAAGCTTGCTGTGCGGCTTTGCGGCCGTAAATCTGCTTATTACTTTTGTGATGTTCACCCGTACCCAGTCGCCGGGCATGCAGCATCAACTGCCATTCGCGCTGTGGATGCTGGTGATGGCCCTTATCGGTGTGATTGATACCGCGCTGCTTTTAAAGAGAATGGGGGGGATGCTGGCGTCGGCGCTGATTTTGGCGAGCGTCGGCGTGCTGATCAATAATCTTTATCGGGACGGCCTGGCCTTGCCAAAGGCATGGGCAGCGGCGCTCCCTGAAAAAAATTACAGCCTGCGCCTGGCCCACTTGGATCACTATCGGGAACTGGTTGGAACGATATCTTCATTGACCCGCTTCGGGGCAAAATTCGCGGTATTCAGTTCAGACGATGTCCTGTGCGACGATCTGATTGATACCTTGTCCGCGGGTAAACTACGGGGCAACCTTATCCGTGTGTCGCAGGTCGACTTGCGCGATAAGTTGCGGTTGCAACCTTTTATGGCGGATTACCTGGTGGTGGCCGACCCGGTGCAACTGCATCTTGGCGGTTTGGGACAGGATGTTATCAAATTTCCGGCACAAGCCTTGCTGGAGAGACAAAATATCGGGAACGCCTATACAAAGCTGCCCTATGATTTTGTCTTGGCCAACGGTGTGCACGCCTATATCTACAAGAAAGCCCGAACATTTACCGGGCAAGAGGTACGGGAACTTCTTGACAAATTCATCCAGGTTTATCCAGAGTGGCGCGACGAGCTACAACACGGATTAGCATTTACTTTTCTTTCCGCAAATGTAAGCCTGGGCGATAAGTGGGGCGAGTTTGATTTTATCAACCCCTCGACATTGCTGGCGCATCCTGGAGAAACCCGGCCCACGCAAGTGGATTTCAAGTGGCCGGCAGACCGGTTGGTGGTCCATTCCATTAACAATGCCTGTCCGGATGCCGATGGCGTGGTCGTTTCACTTATCGGCCCCGGGGGCTTGACACGTTCGGCCCATATCCCCGTTCTTGGCAGCCATTCATTTGATATGCGCGACTTTGGGCAGCATGAAGTTCGCATGATAGTGGATAAAGGCCATAATAGTCATTGTGATCAGGTGACTATTGGCTTGGAGTAATGTTTGATGGCTAATGCTATCTGTTGAATCGATTACTATCCACATTGCCTATCCTGAGTTAACATATTCGCCACATTGCAGCCCGTGCCTGATGACCAGACAGGCAGGGGGTAATCTCTACCATACAGGAGTTGCTTAATGTCCACACAACAGATCGGCGTAGTCGGAATGGCGGTTATGGGGCGCAATCTGGCGCTGAACATTGAAAGCCGTGGCTATAGCGTGTCGATTTTCAACCGTTCCCGTGAGAAAACGGAAGAGGTCATCGCGGAAAATCCGGGCAGGAATCTGGTGCCTTATTACACGTTGGAAACGTTCGTCAACTCCCTGGAAAAGCCCCGTCGTATCCTGTTAATGGTTAAAGCCGGCGAAGGCACCGATAAAACCATCGAATCCTTGAAGCCATACCTGGACAAGGGCGATATCCTCATTGACGGCGGCAACACGTTTTATCGTGATACCATCCGCCGTAATCGCGAGCTTTCCGAACAAGGCTTTAACTTTATCGGCACTGGCGTGTCCGGCGGCGAGGAAGGCGCGCTTAAAGGCCCATCCATTATGCCGGGCGGGCAAAAAGCGGCTTACGATCTGGTGGCGCCGATCCTGGAGAAAATCGCCGCCCGTGCCGAAGGCGAGGCCTGTGTGACCTATATTGGCCCCGATGGCGCCGGTCATTATGTGAAGATGGTGCATAACGGGATTGAGTACGGGGATATGCAACTGATCTCCGAAGCCTATTCGCTGTTGAGAAATGCGCTGAAGCTGAGTAACGAACAACTGGCGGCGACCTTTAGCGAATGGAACAAAGGAGAGCTTAGTAGCTATCTTATCGATATCACCAAAGATATTTTCACTAAAAAGGATGAGCAGGGCAACTATCTGGTGGATGTGATCCTGGACGAGGCGGCCAATAAGGGCACCGGCAAATGGACCAGCCAGAGCGCGTTGGATCTCGGCGAACCGCTGAGTTTGATTACTGAATCCGTTTTCGCCCGTTATTTGTCCTCCCTGAAATCCCAGCGCGTGGCGGCGTCTAAAATTCTGACCGGTCCCAAGGCGGCGCCCTTCACCGGCGATAAGGCCGAGTTTGCCGAGAAAGTGCGCCGGGCGCTGTACTTGGGCAAAATCGTGTCCTATGCCCAGGGCTTCTCCCAATTGCGGGCGGCTTCCATCGAAAATAATTGGAATCTCAATTACGGTGAAATCGCCAAGATTTTCCGTGCCGGCTGTATAATCCGCGCGCAATTTCTGCAGAAGATCACCGACGCCTATGCCGAGAACGCCGATATCGCCAACCTGCTGCTGGCGCCGTACTTTAAGCGTATCGCCGATGACTACCAGCAGGCGCTGCGGGATGTGGTGGCCTACGCCGTGCAACAGGGTATTCCGACACCGACATTGTCGGCGGCCATTGCCTACTATGATAGTTATCGATCCGAGGTTTTACCCGCCAACTTGATCCAGGCTCAGCGGGATTATTTCGGTGCGCATACTTACAAACGTATTGATAAAGAAGGCGTATTTCATACCGAATGGCTGGAGTGATTGACTGCTTTAGTCGTTGCTGCGAGTCATGTCATAGCGGCACCGTTTGCGAACCGGCCTGAGTGCCGGTTTTTTTGGTTGTATTCTCTGCTTAAGGGTTCCAGCCTAGTTTGTTGGTCGTGCTGTAAGTCTCCCCGCTCATGTAACCACCATGCTACCACTGCTTATCCAGTGAGGCTTTTTATGAGAAATTTTGCTATTTTAGGATTTTTGATTTTCATTGTTAATAAGAGAACCCACTTCCTTTGTAGATAATATAACGTCACTGACATGATAACGGCAATCAGCCATTTTGTAAGGAAAAACATATTGTGAGATGCGTGTTTCATATATTCTACGATAGGTATATGCAGTAAATATATCCACACCGTATTCGAGGAAACAAATGTCACTAGCATTGTAACCTTTTTATTATTCAGGGGCATAAGCTTTGCAAGACCTTCATTCATTATTATTATAATAAATATAGAATAGAAGATATAAACGGAATGGGGCGGATATTTGGTGCTCTGAGGCGTAATGATGGTTTTTTCAAAATGATAAGATACGGATTCAATAAAAAATATCAGCAGTAAGGAGGTTGCGAGAATAAAGAATTTTTCTCTTTTCACTAAAGATGAATATTGATATCCAAATATGAACATTATTCCATAGGAAAGTATTGAAATGGATAAATTATAAACCAGTGTGATCCAATATCCAAAACTATAGCTTTGCAGAGGGTCAATTATCAAGGAAATGATTACAATGCAGCTCAACGCACTAAGACCTAGCATGTTATTTGATGATCGCTCGGCCAATGATTTGTATAATGGGGAGAAAATAGCAATAAGCAAAAAAATACCCATGATCCAAACATAGCCGATTCCGTTGTAAAGGAAATAAGACTCAATAATTTTTTGTTTGTCTATAGGAAATTCAAAAATTGTAATATTGAATAATTTTATTGAATAGAGGAAAATAGTCAAAAATATCCAAACGGGTATTACCAGTCTCTGGAAACGACTCCATAAATACTGTCCATAACTCACCGTGCTTTTTTTAGCAATAGCGTATGACATTCCTGACAAAAAAATCATCATTGGCACATCAAATGTCCTGAGCTGGAATAATGTCGCAGGGGGAGAAACGTGTGCTAGCATGATCGAAAGCAACCCCAGTGTTCTGAGACAATCCACTTTTAGGTCGCGTCGCGTAGGGTCCATGATTAGTTTATCACAATAAAATTTACATATTTATATCACACTTATCAAGTATTGTCATGAAACTCTTGAATTGCACTTTGCAAGTTTGTTTTAGGGTATCGATTGCAAAATTATCTGCTAAAGAATGGTCATTTTACTGCTAAAAAATATGACTTATCAAAAATTTTAAATCCCGTTAATGTTAATGATGTCTAAAGCGGGGGCGTAAGTCGCCTTCGTCACGTTTAGCGCCGACAATAAACTGTCAGTTGTTGTGAGCCGCGCACCAGCCATACCAGTGATAAGATTTATGAACCATTACGTATTAAATCATCAAAAAGAGTAATGATTATGTAAAATAAATCCTATGTGTTGGTAAATGAATGTGGTCACCCTCTCTCTCGTTAAACGATTTTTTCTATGCCGTCCATGGAGAGTTGCTAAACGGAAATCTGAAGAATGTGAATGAAATCTAAGGGTAATGTATTGCAATCATAATGACATCTATGTAGTATGCTATCTAATATTTCATAATAAGCATTATTGATGATTAAAATGAATAAACATAACATCAACCCCTGCATTTCGATCATTATGCCGGTTTACAACGCTGAGGCATATCTTGATGATGTCATAAAAAAGATATTGATGCAGTCTATTGAAAACTTCGAATTGATTATTGTTGATGATTGCTCCTCGGATGGCACCAAGGAATTAATCACACGGATTGCCCAAGAAGATAAGCGCATTCGTATTATTTCTAATGAAAAAAATGAAAATGCGGGTGCGGCACGAAATAAAGGACTGCTTTTGGCCAGGGGGGAGTATGTGATTTTCCTGGATGATGATGATTATGTCGAGAGCGATATGCTCGCCAAAGCCTATGGTAGGGCGAAAGAATATGATGCCGATGTTGTCGTTTTCCGGTCTCGATCATATAACAATATAACACAAGAATATACGGCCATGTCGTGGACTATTCGCAATGAATTGCTGCCGGCTGTAGATGTCTTTTCTTCTAATGATATCAAGCAAAATTTTTTCAATGCCTTTATCTGGTGGCCGTGGGATAAGCTACTGAAAAAAGATAAAATTTTTGGAGAAAACCTCAAGTTTCAGTCTATAAGAACAACGAATGACCTTTACTTTATCTGTGCATTTATGATGCTCGCAAAGCGCATCTGTATTGTGGATGACATTCTGATTAGTCATACTATTCAGAGAAAATTCTCTTTATCGAATACGCGAGAGTTGTCATATCATTGCGCTATTGATGCGCTTGAGGCATTACGTCTTTTTATGTTAGAAAAAGACCTTTTCCAGCAAAGACGTATTGACTTTATATCCTATGCCAACTCTTTTCTTGAATGGCATCTAAATACTATTTCCCGAGAGCCTTTCTTTAAATTATATCCGGATGTATTAAAATATCTGCAAATGCTTCATCAACTTCATGTCGAGCAGGATGAAAAAATTGATGAGCCGTTAATCGAGCGGATTTCTCACTTATCCCCGACAGATTTTCTTTTTGATTTGAAGGAAAATCTGATGCGCACATCCGATGCGCAAATGGCCAACAATGAGCGACTTGAGAAAAAAGTCCGTGATCTCAGTGAAATAATAGCGGCCAAAGACGAAGTCATCAGCAAATCACGGTCTGAGCTGATTTCACTGCAACAGGCGTTACAGAAGATAACATCCTTAAATGATGAGCTTCAGAAATCACTAGCGTGGCGGTGTATATTGAAATTACACAAACTAATAAGTGTATTGAGGCGTTAATTAGGCAGAAAGTAATTTTAACCTGATTAACAATGGGCTTGAATTATTTTCTCGCATTTGGCTTAGCCCAGGCCCAAGCCATAACAAGGGCATTGCTATCATGGGGCCATATTGATTTTCAAGCACGCGTTTGGCCATTTGTCATCCCCGTTCTCACTTTACGATTATCCCAGCCTGATTTATCAGGATTACGCCTTAATTTGTCAAAGACTTATTATTTGTGATCTATGTCATAAATCAATAAACTGAGCGCATTTTCTGGTTGTATAAAAAGGATCTGTTATGGATAGCATTTCGCCAAATTTGCTTTGGCAGAATAGGGAAACCGGAGAGTATGAACGTTTCATTACGGCCGACACCTCGCTCCTCCAACCCAGTTGGAAGGAGCGCCTGGTAGGTGTCAATATGCGCTATTGCCATCCTTTAAGACCATGCCTAACCGTCCAACCAGGCTCATCGGTTTTGCATGAGCCACTTTGGCGACACTTTGCAGCGCGTGTTTTGCATCGAGCCGGCAGAGTTCGGGTTAATCCCAATCAAAGCCTCATATCTTGTGTCCGACTTTTGAGTGAGTTGCGTTTTTTATCGCCATTATGCAGACAAATCATTTGTGATACGGTCCTTCATACTGTTCGACGTCTATCACCCGAGGAAAAGTATTGCCTGACTAATTTAATTTGTTTATGGTTGGATAAGGGTTGCCATCACTGCTATACCTGCTGTCATTTGACTAACATTTTGCAACATATGCGCTAATGCAGGCATCGATCTCATCGGTTTAAGTGTGGGCATCATTTTATCTTCTTATCTTCATACAAACTTATGTCTTTCCTTTAAAACTATCAGAATTTCTCTTTTAGGCGCTCGTTTCTGCTGCCGGTTGTCTTGCCGGCTAGCGACAATGGACATAATGAATCTGTTTCGCCACGATCCGGCCGTGGGCCGGGTTGCCGCTTCACTCGCATTATCATCCTAAACGGAATTGCCTATGCTCCGATTCATTTGCTGTCACGCCGTGTCCCCCGGCATGGAGAATGTTACCTCGCACATCCGGGACATCGATCACCTAAAAAGCTCACGGGAAAATCTTGTCGTGCCGCGCCCGCTGTGTTCCCTTGCCAGCCCCCGCGTCGTCCGCCGGATCGGCGCCGAGTCATCGTCCCGGGTCGGCCAACGGCTGTCGGAACCCCAGCCCGCCGGAAAACCCCGCCTCTCGACGGATTCCCCGACCGGAGAAGTCCTGTCCGTCCGAGTCCAGTCTTCTTGCGATAAGACACACAGGGAAACGGGGCATCCCTTGACATCCCTGGGCCGGACTTCCAGCTTCCGAACGCCGCCCTCGCCAAAAAATACCGCCGCCGATACCCTACCGCGGGTCCATTCCCTGATAAGGAAACAACCGAGTTGGGAGAATTCACACAAACACGTCAAACGTTCCGTTAGTTTCAACCTGCCGGGCGAAAATAAGCCGGTTGGCGGCAGGGATGCGATGCCGGCCGGTAGGCCGGTGCCGCGTTTACCGGTCTTTGAGCAGATTTTGGAGCGGTGTCTGGAGCGGGATTGTAGTATGCCGGTTATCCGCCGTTTACTTGGCGACCGGACCGAAACGGGGAAACTGGCCGGTTATCAGCCGATCGTTCAGTTGAGAATGTTGAAGATTATTTTTAAAAATACGCTGGTGCTCGGCATTCGGGATTTCGAGACGATTTTTCAGGGAAGCCGGGAAATTATCGATGCCTGGCCTCGGCAAGATTACCCCTTGAATGCCGCTGGCGATTCAGCATTGGCCGACGTTAACATGGATGTCAAGTTGGAGATACCCGACATGTTCAGCTCCCGCGCGGCCATTCAATTGCAAGGCGAGGCTTGGACCAGTTTTAGCAAGGAAATGCTGAAAAAAATACCGCTTAAGTCCTATAACGCGGCATACAGCCAGTTGACGGCGGCCATGGGGACGCTATGGCCCGAATACCGACGGGTCATCCTCATTCAGATGTTGCTGTACTTTACCCTTATCCCCAAAAACGATGACGTGCAGATATTCGATCTGATCCTGGATTGTTGCCGGCGGGAACAACAACCGCCCACCTATTCATTGGCCAAATTACTGGCGACCAATGTGCCGGTGAGCGAGGGGGGCATCTTGTATAAACACCGGGTTGCGGTGCTAGGCCTGTGCCGGTCCCTGCCGACGGAAGAACGGGACGCCATCGAGACGGTACTGCGCTTGTTCCCCGAGCGGGGCTCGGTCGTTTGAACCGCCCCGCCCGGGCGCCCGCAAGCGGGACGTTGCGGCCGGTTAGCGATGCCGCTGGCGCAGACAATCAATGACCCGACTCAAATCCAGGTCCTGATCTTGCAGCAACACCAGAAGGTGATAGACCAGATCCGCCGCTTCATTGGTCAGTTCCTCCCGGTCATGCACGGTGGCGGCCAGAGCGGTCTCCACGCCTTCCTCGCCGACTTTTTGCGCGATGCGTTTGGTGCCGCTGGCGTACAGCCGGGCGGTATAGGAGCTTTGCGGGTCGGCGGTTTTACGTTGGCCGAGCAGGGTTTCCAGCTCGAAAAGAAATCCCCAGTCGGTGGCGGCGGGCGAAAAGCAGCTGTTGCTGCCGGTGTGGCAGGTGGGGCCGTCGGGACGGGCCAGGATCAAAAGCGTATCGCGGTCGCAATCGCTATGGATGTCGACCACATGAAGAAAATTACCGGACGTCTCGCCTTTGGTCCACAGCCGTTGCTTGCTGCGGGAGAAAAAAGTCACCTTGCCGGTTTCCGCCGTGGCCTGCAATGCCTGCGGGTTCATATAGCCGAGCATCAAGACTTCGCCGGAGACCGCGTGTTGGATCACGGCCGGCAGCAATCCGCCGGTTTTGTCCCAATCCAGTTGCGCGCGCTGTTGTTCGGTCAGCATGTTCTTATTTCCACTCCCTGTTGCGCGAGAAACGTTTTCAACTCGCCGATATTGATTATCTGTTTATGAAATACCGAGGCCGCCAAGGCCCCATCCACACCGGCGTCGCGGAAGGCGTCGAGAAAGTGCTCGCGTGTGCCGGCGCCGCCGGAAGCGATCAGCGGCACGTGGCACAGTTCGCGGATAAGCGTAAGCTGTGTCAAATCATAGCCGTTGCGCACGCCGTCCTGGTTCATCATATTCAGCACGATTTCGCCCGCGCCGCGATGTTGCGCCTCCACCACCCAATCGGGCGTCTGCCAGCGTGTAACCCGGGTGCGGGCGACATCGCCGGTGTATTGATTAACCAGATAGCGGCCGGTCTCGGCGTCGTGCCAGGTATCTACGCCCACCACGATGCATTGTACGCCGAAACGATCGGCCAGGCGGGAAATCAGGCTCGGATCGGCCAGTGCCGGCGAGTTGATGGAGATTTTATCCGCGCCGAAAGACAGGATCCGGCCGGCCTGTTCCAGGGTTTTTATCCCCCCGGCCACGCAAAACGGAATGTCGATAACCTCGGCCACCCGTTCCACCCAGCTTTGATCCACCACCCTGTCATCCGATGAGGCGGTAATATCGTAAAAGACCAGTTCATCGGCGCCTTCCTCGGCATAGCGCCGGGCCAGCGGCACGATGTCGCCGATGATTTCGTGATGACGAAACTGTACGCCTTTGACCACCTGGCCGTCCCGAACGTCCAGGCAGGGGATTATCCGTTTTGCCAACATGCGATGGCCTCCTCAAGGGTGAATTTGCCTTCCAGCAGGGCGCGGCCCACGATGACGCCCCGCACGCCGCTGCCGCGCAACCGCCGGATATCGTCCAGACTGCCGATACCGCCGGAAGCCTGGAAAGCGACGGACGGGTAGGCGCGGCACACCTCGCGGTATAATTCCACATTGGCGCCTTGTAACGTGCCGTCGCGGGAGATATCCGTGCAAAGCACATGCTTCAGTCCATAGGCCTGATACTGACCGATCACCTCCTCCAGGGTGGCGCCGGAATCCTGTTGCCAGCCGCTGACCGCCACCCGGCGCAGGCCCCGGGCGTCAATGCGCACATCCAGCGCCAATACCAGCGCCTCGGCCCCGATGCGCTCAAACCAGCCTTGCACGTCGCGCGGCTGTTTGACCGCCGTGGAGCCGACCACCACACGGGTGGCGCCGGCGGCCAGCAGCGCTTCCACATCGTCCAGGGTTCGAACCCCTCCGCCGACTTGCACGGGCGCCGGGGCCACGCCGCCAAGCAAATCGCGTAACAGCGGGATTTGGCGCGCTAGCGGGTCCCGTGCGCCATCCAGATCCACCAGGTGCAGCAGTTGCGCGCCCTGGGCCAGGTAGTCTTGCAGACGGGGCAGCGGGTCGGCGCCATATTGCCGGCTTTGGCCGTAGTCGCCCTGATGCAGTCTGACCACCGCGCCGCCGATCAAATCCAAAGCGGGTATAATCACCGGTCACATCTCCAGAAAATTTTTCAACAGTTGGGCGCCGGCCGCGCCGGAACGCTCGGGATGAAATTGCACGCCGAAGAAATTGTCCTGCTCCACCGCCGCGCTGAACGGGTCGCCATAGTGGCATTGAGCGATAGTGGCGTCGCAAACCGGCATGGCGTAGCCGTGCACGAAATAAAAATAGCTGCCGTCATCGATGCCGCGGAACAGGCGGTTACCGCCGCTCGACTGAATCTGGTTCCAGCCCATGTGCGGCAAGGGCAGGCCGCGATCGGCCATGCGGACCACCGGCTGGGGGATAATGCCGAGCGTGTCGATGCCGCCGTTTTCCTCGCTGGCGGCGCCGAGCAATTGCATGCCCAGACAAATCCCCAGCACGGGCTGGGTACAGGACTTCACCAGTTCAATCAGGCCGCGCTCGCGCAACTGATCCATTGCCGCGCGGGCGGTGCCGACCCCGGGCAGGAACACTTTATCGGCCTTGAGGACGGTGGCGGTATCGCGGCTGACCACCGGCGGGTAGCCAAGGCGCCGGACCGCGGCGGTAACCGAAAATAAATTGGCGCAGCCGGTATCGATAATGACGACATTCATCACAGCACTCCTTTAGAGCTGGGCAGGCTGTCGCCCTCCACCCGGATAGCCTGGCGCAGCGCGCGGCCGAAGACCTTGAACAGGCTTTCCACCCGATGATGATCATTACGGCCCCGGGTTTTGAGGTGCAGGGTGCAGGCCATGGCATAAGACAGGGAACGGAAGAAATGTTCCACCATTTCAGTACTCAGATCGCCGACCCGTTGATAACTGTAGCTTGCTTTGTATTCCAGGTGCGGCCGGCCGGAAATATCCAGCGCGCAGCGCGCCAGGCATTCGTCCATCGGCAGCACGAAACCGAAACGGCCGATGCCGCGTTTGTCGCCCAGCGCCCGGTTGAGGGCTTCGCCCAAGGCCAGCGCGGTGTCCTCGACGGTATGGTGATCGTCGATATACAGATCGCCTTTGACCTCGATTTCCATCCGCAAGCCACCGTGAGTAGCGATCTGGTCGAGCATATGATCGAAGAAGCCGACGCCGGTGTTGATCTTGCTGCCGCCCTCACGATCCAGCCAGACTTGTACGTCGATGGCGGTTTCACGGGTCACCCGGTTGACGCGGGCGTAGCGGTCGCGCCGGGTGAGGCGTTCGGCGATGGCCGGCCAATCCAGCTCGCCGGGCTGATAGCGCAAACCGTTGATGCCCATGTTGACCGCCAGTTGCATATCGGTTTCCCGGTCGCCAATCACATAGCTGTTGGCCGGGTCCATCCGGCCCTCGTCCAGATAGGCCTGCACCATGCCGGTTTGAGGCTTGCGGCATGCGCAGTTTTCGGACGGGCGGTGGGGACAAATCAGCACCCGCTCGAAAGCGACGCCCTGCGAGGTGAAGATCTGCATCATCAATTGGTGCGGGCCGTCGAAATCCGCCTGCGGGAAGCTGGCGGTGCCCAGGCCGTCCTGATTGGTGACCATGACCAGATGGAAGCCGGCTTTTTGCAGTGTCAGCAGCGCGGGGATCACCCCCGGCTCCAGGGCCAGTTTGTCCAGCCTGTCCACCTGAAAATCCTCCGGCGGCTCCTTGATAAGCGTGCCGTCGCGATCGATAAACAACAGTTTCTGGTTCACACGGCCTCCTGGCGGGCAATGTCGGCGTTCTCGGCGGCGCACAGCGCGGCAACCACCCGCCGGCACTCCTCGCGGGTACCGATGGTGACCCGCACGCAATCGGCCAATCCCGGCTGTGCGCTTTGATTACGCAAAATGATGCCCTGATCCCACAGGCCCTTGAAGGCTGTGCTGCCGGGCGTCAGGCGGAAAAGCAAGTAATTGCTTTCGCTGGCATAGACTTCCCGCACCGATGGGCACTTGCCGAGCGCATCGGCCATCCAGCGCCGGGTGTCGACGATGTCCGCCACGCGGGCGCGCATTAGCGCCAGTCCTTCCCGGCCAAGGGTCTGTTCGGCGATATCCGCCACCGGCAGGGAGAGGGGATAGGGCGCTATCACTTTTAACAGCAGTTGAATGATCTCGGCGCCGGCCAAGACGAAACCGCAGCGCAGCCCCGCCAGGGCGAAGGCTTTCGACAGGGTGCGCAGGATAACCAGATGCGGATAGCTGGCGAGCCAGCCGGCCAGTGTCGCCTGCGGACAGAATTCGATATAGGCCTCGTCGGCCACCACCAACGCCCGACCGCGGGTAAGCTCCAGCAACTGCCGGATGGACTCGGGGCGCGTGAGGTTGCCGGTGGGGTTGTTGGGACTGCACAGATAGAGTAATTTGACGCCGTCCAACTGGTGGGCGATGGCCGCCACATCCGGCTGCCAGTCGGCGTCCAGCGGCACGGTGCGGCGTTCGACGCCGAAAGTTTTGGCGCTAACGTCATACATGCCGTACGTCGGCGGACAGTAGAGGATGGCGTCGCGGCCGGGTTCGCAAAAAGCCCGGATGAGGAGTTCGATGCCCTCGTCGGCGCCCCGGCAAACCAGTACCTGTTTTGCATCGACCCCGGCATAGCCGGCATAAGCGTTAATGACCGCGTCGGGCTGGCAGGCGGGATATCGGTTGAGGTCGCCGTCGCGCAACTGAAAGGACGGCGGCAGCGGATATTCATTGGCGTTCAGCCAGACATCCCCCTTGCCGCCGAGGCGGCGCGCCGATTGGTAAGGCTCCAGCGCCAGGACGTTGGCGCGCGCCAGTTGGCTGATGGTCATGATGGCTCCTGTGATGCGTTGAGGGCGGCGACCCGCAGGGCGACGGCGTTTTTATGGGCGGTAAGCTGTTCCGCCGCGGCCAGGGTTTCAATGGTGCCGGCCAGCCCCGCCAGGCCTTGGGGCGTCAGTTGCTGGACGGTCATCCGTTTTTGGAAATCAGCCAGGCCAAGGCTTGAGTAAGTGGCGGTGTAGCCGTAGGTGGGCAGTACATGGTTGGTGCCGGAGGCATAGTCCCCGGCGGATTCCGGCGACCAGTCGCCGAGGAAAATCGAGCCGGCGTTGCTGATGGCGTCCACCCACTGTTCGGCGTCGCGGGTCTGGATAATAAGATGCTCCGGGCCGTAGCGGTTGCTGATATCGATGCATTGCCGCAGATCGCGCGCCAGGATAAGCCGGCTGCCGGCCAGGGCCTGGCGCGCGATGTCGGCCCGGGACAGTTGGGCGAGCTGCGTGTCGATTTCGCGGATGACCGCCTCGGCCATGGCGGCGTCCGGCGTCAGCAAAATCACCTGGGAATCCGGGCCGTGTTCCGCCTGCGACAGCAAGTCGGCGGCGACAAAGGCCGGATTGGCCTGACTGTCGGCGATGACCAGCACTTCGGACGGCCCGGCCGGCATGTCGATGGCCGCGCCGCCGGGCAATTGGCTGACCTGGCGTTTCGCTTCGGTGACCCAGGCGTTGCCGGGACCGAAAATTTTGTCCACCTTGGGAAGGGATTCACTGCCGAATGCCATGGCGGCGATGGCCTGCGCGCCACCCACTTGATACACCTCCTTTACGCCGCACAATTGCGCGGCGTAAAGGATTTCATCGGCCACCGGCGGCGGCGAGCATAATATCACCCGCCGGCAACCGGCGATGCGCGCCGGGGTGGCCAGCATCAGCACGGTGGAGGGCAGGGGGGCCGAACCGCCGGGAATATACAGGCCCACCGACGCCACTGGGCGGGTGAGCTGGCGGCAACGCACGCCGGGCTGGGTTTCCACGTCCACCGGCGCCGGTTGCTGGGCGCGATGAAAGGTGTCGATGTTTTTTACCGCCAGCGCCATGGCTTGCTTGACTTCCGGCCTCAGGCGATCGGCCGCCCGGCGCAGGTCCTCGTCGTTAATGCGCAACGTCTGGGTGACGGTGCGGTCGAACCGCTGGTTGAAAGCCTTGATGGCCTCATCGCCGCCCCGGCGTACCTCGGCGATGATGTCGCGCACCGCGTCGCTTATCCGGCCCGAGGCCGCCACCGCGGGACGGGCCAGCAACTCCGCCTGCTGTTCGGCCGGGCAATCGTCCCAGCGCACCGGCGTGGAAAACGCAAAGGAAGTCATCGCCGTTACTCCATCATCTTTTCAATGGGCAGCACCAAAATCGAGCTGGCGCCGAGGGATTTCAGATTCTCCATGGTCTCCCAGAACAGGGTTTCACTGCTGACCATGTGCATGGCCACCCGCTGTACATCGCCGGCCAGCGGCAAGATAGTGGGGCGTTCGGCGCCGGGCAGCAGGGCGACGATATCGTCCAGGCGTTCGGTGGGCGCGTGCAGCATGATGTATTTGGATTCACGGGCCTGGATGACGCCCTGGATACGAATCATCAGCTTATCCACCAGGGCCTGCTTCGCCGGCGGCATTTCCGTATCGCTTTGGATAAGGCACGCCTTGGAGCGATAAATCACTTCCACTTCGCGCAACCCGTTGGCTTCAAGGGTGGCGCCGGTGGATACCAGATCGCAGATGGCGTCGGCCAGGCCGGCGCGGGGCGCGACCTCCACCGATCCGTTGAGCAGGCAGGGCTTGAAAGTGATATTCAGCCTATCGAGATATTGCTTAAGGAGGTGAGGATAGGAAGTGGCGATACGTTTGCCTTGCAGGCATTGCGGACCCGAGAAGGGTTCGTCGAGCGGCAGCGCCAGCGAGAGCCGGCAGGCGCCGAAATCCAGTCTGCGCAACACGCAGTAACGGGGATCTTCCCCTTCGGCCCGCCGGTCGAGCAGGGCCTCTTCCAGAACGTTTTCGCCGACGATGCCCAGATCCACCACGCCGTCCATGACCAGACCGGGAATATCGTCGTCACGGACCCGCAGAATGTCGATGGGCATGTTTTCCGCGAAAGCCAGCAGGCGCTGTTGCTGCAAATTGATTTTGATGCCGCATTGTTCCAGCAGTTTTTGCGAGTCGGTACTCAATCTGCCTGATTTCTGCATGGCTATCCGTAAACGTGTGTTATCCAACATGATGTCCTCTAACCTAAAAAATAACGTTGTTGAATCAAAGTTGTAGAGCCAAAAAAAAACCCTCGGAAGAAATCTTCCGAGGGCTCTCTTGGGTTCCGCGCCGCTGGAAGATTTTTGTCTTCCAGCACCAACCACCTGAAAGACTAGTCAGGATGATGGTGATGATGGTGGCTGAACAGAACGCGGTACATAAAATTCTCTCAATCTGTAGATGATGAATCGATGCGATACCTTTATAGTTAACCTAACGATATTTGCCGCAGAGTGCAACTTATTTTTCTTAATAGGCGCAATGCCGCGCGCCGGCGTCGCCCGGCGTCCAGGGAGCTCAACCTTCGAGCAGGGGTCATGATGAAAAAGATTGCGATTGTCGGTTTGGGGTGGTTGGGAATGCCTTTGGCCCTGTCGTTGCTGGCTCGGGGATACAGCGTGACCGGCAGCAAGACCGCCCTTGATGGCGTGGAAGCGGCGCGCATGTGCGGTGTGGAATGTTATCCGTTGCTGTTGACGCCCGAGTTGCAGGCGGAACCCGATGATCTTGCGGCGCTGTTCCAGGTGGACGCCGTGGTGATCGCGCTGCCGGCCGGCCGGACGGTGGCACGGGACGAGGATTATTTTCTGGCGGTGCAACAGGTGGTGGACAGCGCCCTGGCGTTTGCGGTGCCGCGCATTATTTTCACCGGTTCCACCTCGGTTTACGGCAATGTCGCCGGTGTACTGAATGAAAACAGCCCCCTTGCGCCGGCCACCGCGTCGGCCGTTTGCCTGATGGAACTGGAGCAGTGGCTGCACCGGTTGCCCAATACGTCCGTGGATATCCTGCGCCTGGCGGGGCTGGTGGGACCGGGGCGCCATCCGGGCCGGTTCCTGGCCGACAAGCGGCAATTGCCGGGCGGCGCCCATGGGGTCAATCTGGTGCATCTGGCCGATGTCATCAGCGCCATTGAGCTATTATTGAAACTGCCCAAGGGCGGTCATCTGTATAATTTGTGCGCGCCAGGCCACCCGGCCAAGCGCGATTTTTATCCGGCGCGGGCCCGCGAGATTGGCCGAACGCCACCGGAGTTCCTGCCCGGCGGCGATGGCAACGGCGGAAAAATCATCGATGGCAACCGTATCTGTCGGGAACTGGGGTTTGATTACCAGTATCCTGATCCGGCGCTGATGCCGATGGATATGGCCTGAACCCCCATCCCCGCCGGGTCGATAAGGCCCGTTTTCGCCGTCCGGTTCGCGGCCGGCGGTGATTTGCCAATACGGCTGAATGCCGCTATGTTTTTTCTAGCGGCGAATTCTGCGCGCGCCGGTCCGTTGTACGCCCGTTGCGGCGGCGGCCTATCATTGCGGGTGGCTTATGCACAATCTCAAGGAAGTTGATCGCCTGGCGGCGCGGCGCCGCGAGGAAAACCGAACCAGCGCGTTCCAGCGGGAAATTTACGCTTATCTGGAACGCTATCCTCAAACCCGTCATGTCGATATTCTTCTCACCGACCTCAACGGTTGTTCCCGCGGTAAGCGTATTCCGCTGGCCAGCCTGTCCAAAATCGAAAACGGCTGTTATTTCCCTTCTTCGCTTTTCGCCATCAATCTTTATGGCCAGACTGTGGCGGAGGCGGGACTCGGCCAGGAGAAGGGCGAACCCGATCATGTGTGTATGCCGGTGGCCGGCACCCTGATCCCCTCGGCCGCCGACGAACGGCACTGCGGCCAGTTGTTGCTGACCATGCTGGATGAAGACGGCGCGCCTTTCGATGTGGAGCCGCGCAACGCACTCCACCGGGTGTGGCGGGATCTGCGCGAGCGCGGCATCGTGCCGGTGGTGGCGATGGAAATGGAATTTTATCTGGTGGACAAGGACCGGGATCCCGCGGGGATGCTCCAGCCGCCGTGCGCGCCGGGGGGACAGGACCGCCATACCCAATGCCGGGTCTATTCGCTGGAGAATCTGGATAACTTCGCCGCCGTGCTTAATGACATCGACCGGTTGGCCGAGCGGCAACGTATTCCCACCAATGGCGCGGTGGCCGAGTCGTCGCCAGGCCAGTTTGAGATCAATTTGCGCCATGGCGGCGATGTGCTCGCCGCGTGCGATCACGCCCTGCAACTCAAGCGGCTGGTGCGCCTGTCGGCGGAAAACCACGGCATGAACGCCACCTTTATGGCCAAACCCTACGAGGATTACGCCGGCAGCGGCATGCATATTCATTTGAGTTTGTGCGACACGCAGGGCCGTAATCTGCTGTCCGACGGCAGCGGCCGACATTCGCCGCTGATGCGCCGCGCCCTGGCCGGCATTCTGGATCTGCTGCCGGCGTCCATGGCGCTGCTGGCCCCCAATGTCAATGCCTTCCGGCGCTTTCAGCCGAATATGTATGTACCGACCCATGCGACCTGGGGATATAACAACCGGACGGTGGCTTTGCGCATCCCTTGCAGCGATAGCGCCAATCACCGCATGGAATACCGGGTGCCGGGCGCCGACGCCAATCCCTACCTGGCGCTGGCCGCGCTGCTGGCCGGCGTGCTGCACGGTCTTGATCACGCCTTGCCATTGCCGCCGGAAACCGCCGGCAATGGCGGCCGCCAGCACGGTGTGGCGCTGCCCGCGCGCCAATGCGAGGCGCTGCGGGCGTTCCGGGACAATGCCCGGCTGTCCGAACGGCTGGGCCGGCGGTTTTGCCGGGTCTATCATGCCTGTAAGCACGCCGAGCTGCGGCACTTCGAGCAGATTGTGACGCAAACCGAGATCGGCTGGATGCTGAAAAACGCCTGATCGGGACGGCGGCCGATTGCGCCGTCCCTCATCAGGGGCGGCGCGGTTTGCGCTTATAATTGTTGCAGATACTCCCACAGCGCTTTGAGCAGGCGGCTATCCCGTTCGCTTTCCTGACGTTCGGTAAACAGCTGGCTTAGCCTATCGGCATAGCCTTGCAATCGCTCCGGGGTAAACAGGCTTTTACGGTGCGCCAGCCAGCGCTGTTGCTCGCTGTCATCCAGGGTTTGCGGAAAATTGCGCGCCCGGTAACGAAACAGCAACTCCGCAAGCCGCCCATCGGCAAAGCCAATGTCCAGCGCCGGCAAATTAACCGGATCGGTGGTAAGGATGATGCCCATGGCCGTCCGGTCGGCGTCGCTGAAAAAACCATTGTACAACTGGGCGTCCACGTCGTTTGATGAAACGAAAGGCTCCGCTTCGGCAAACACCGCCGTCAGTTTTTCCCGAACGTCCGGGTAGGCGCGCAAGATCCGCAGGTTTGCCAGGCATCGCTCGCGATCGATACCGAGGCGCTCGGCGTCGTTCGGCCGCAGGGTGTTGGCGGGCGCCAGTACCGGACACTTGTTGATATGCACCAGCTTGACCGGCACCGGCGCCTGTTCGCCCAACTGATCGCGTCGGGTATACAGCGCCGCCCGCAACTGATCTGCGTTCAGGTCCTGCAATACCGACATATCCCCGGCCAGATCGCAAACGATAAGCGCGTTCTGGTTGACCGGGTGCCAGGCCAGCGGCGCTATCCAGGCGGTATTGCCGCGCCAGGCGCCAAACATGCCGGAGATATGCACCAACGGTTTCATGGCCGGGATGTCTATCAGGGTTTTCACTTGTTGCTTGAGGCGGTGCCGGTAAAGGTAATCGAACAATTTCGGCTGCGCCTGGCGCGCCAGTTTGGCCATGGCAAGGGTCGCGTAAACATCCGCCATGGCGTCATGGGCATGACTGTGCTCAATGCCGTTGGCCCGGGTCAGGTGTTCCAGACGAAAGCTGGGCAGGCCCTCGTCATTTTGCGGCCAGTGGATGCCCTCGGGCCGTAAAGCGTAGCAGGCGCGCAGGACATCCAGCAGATCCCAGCGGGAATTGCCCTGCTGCCAACTGTAGGCATAGGGATCGTAGAAATTGCGGTAGAAAACGTGCCGTGTGACCTCGTCGTCGAAGCGGATATTGTTGTAGCCGAGGATGCAGGTCTCGGGTTCGCTAAACAGGGCGTGAATGCGTCGGGCGAATTCGGCCTCGTTAACCCCGTCCCGCAGGGCGTGCTGCGGTGTGATACCGGTTATCAGCACCGCCTCGGGATCGGGCAGGTAGTCGTCCGCCGGCTGGCAGTAGAATACCTGCGGCTCGCCGATCGGCATGAATTCCGCATCGGCCCGGATGCCGGCGAACTGGGCCGGCCGGTCCAGCGCCGGGTGTTTACCGAAGGTTTCGTAATCATGCACCAGAAAGGTGGGTTGTCGTATTGTGTTTGCCATGGTGTGCAAATGCTCTTAAGTCTTTGCCCTGAAAAATTGCCGTTGCGCCGCCGACAAAGAAGCCACTTGGCGTCCGACCAGTATAAAGCATGTCGCCGCCCTAAGTCAGGGCGGGCTAGACGGCGGGGGCGGCCCCATGACGGGGAAGGGTTTTATCAGGCGCGCCGTCAAACCCCGTCCTTCAAGACTGGGAGGATATCGGGCGCATCGTAACATTCCGTCCTTCCGCGCGGGGAATATGTTAAGAATTTTCATGAAAGAGCAGTTGCATCAAATCTTGATTGTTCATGGTTTCGCCGCTTAACCTGCACAACAGCATCTCACTGGCCAGGGTTTGCAGGGAAAAAACGATGTCGGGCTGAACTCGTTTGATTTTATTCAGATTTTTATCCGAGTTGACCAACGCGATGATGTTGGTTTCCGGGCCAATCACTTCTTTCGCCGCCAGGACGATAAACGCGTTGTCGGCATCGTCATCGCGCAGCACCAGGATATGGCGGGCTTTATCCGCTCCCGCATCCAGTAATGTCTGGTTGGCGGAGGGATCATTGATTATCAAATCCGCATCGGCGGGGTAGTCGTGGGGGATATCGGGCGGGACTATCACCGTGACGGTTTCATTGCGCAGTTTCAAGCCGGCATACACACTCATGGCCAGCGGGCTGGCGCCGACGATAATGATATGATTTTTACGCATAGCGTGTGAAATTCTTCCTTTTATCATGCGATTAAGGTTACCGCCGATGATCGGGCCGATAATGGCGCTAATGGAGGTGGCGAACACGGTAATGCCCATAATAATGATCGACAGGGTAAAGAAACGGGCGGTATCGGTTACCGGGACGATATCGCCATAACCCACGGTGGACATGCTCACGGTGGAAAAATACAGCGCCTGGGCGAATTCGGTAATGGCCGGGTGGAACTGCGCCCCGAGAAACAACGACCCGCACAGGGCGTAAGTCAATAGCGATGTAAAACTGATTAGCGCGAATAAAGTACCGGCGGCGAGGCTGGAATGGTTAAAATCGCGCCAGAAGTAAAGCAGGCAGACCGTGTCCAGCAACGCCAGGTAGCCAATGTGCGGGCTGCCCGCCGGCACCAGAAAGTTGAACAGGACCACGGCGATAAGCAACAGTAACGCGAAGATCCACGCCACCCTGGCGCGCAAAAACAGACCGATGCTCATCAGCACGATGGCGCCGCCCACTACCGCCTGGGGCAGTTGCAACAAGCCAAACGCGGCGATCGTGTCTTTCCAGTCGGTGAAATTGTGAAGGGTGGAGGGAAGAATGCGCCAGATCTGCATCAGCGCCGGCTTGAGAAAGCCGCCTCCGATAAACAGCGTCAGTAGGCCAAGCCAGTGGTAGGGTTGGAACCACCGTCGTAATGCTCTGATTGTTACAGATAAAAATCTCATCTTGTGACTTTTCGCCGGAAACCTGTTTCCCCATCTTAGCGGGAATTCCCCCAATGTACATTTTGCGGCGACAATTAAGTGCCGCGTTATCTTTTAATGGGTGCCGCGAAAGCGTCAGCCATGGGTTACCGCGACGCAACGGGAATGGGCAATGGAAATTATGTCTTAATATATTAACTAATGATTTTTTGAAACAATATTTCCAGCGGCATAGATAACGCCGGGATGGGGAAAAACGACGCCAATAAAGCGTCAACGTGGCGTTTGACAACCCTGAACGCTATTTTGCAAATAATAGGTTGATTTATCATGGCAGATAGGCAGAATAGCCCGGCATATACGCCACGTTGCCCCTCTAGCGTTATCCAGGCCGCCGCGGTGTCTCAATGAACAAAGTCGCGTATAATTTGCCCATTTCGGGGGTGTTTGATTTGATAGGACCGACATGCACACATTAGTCATGATATCCAGTGGATTACTGTTGTTCGGTGTGTTTCTGCTGGCAGTGCATTTTGTCGGCGTTATCTCGCTGGCGTTCGCGGTCAAGGCGTTCCTGATGGTCTGGCTGGTGGTGTCGCTGCTTAATTTGTGGGGCGGCGTCGCCTTGAGCGGCCATTCCCTCATCGAACAATTGCCGTTTTTGCTACTGGTGTTTGGCGTTCCCTCGGTTTTCGCGCTTATCCTGCTAAGATGGGTGACCCTGCGCTGAATCATCGCCCGGCGCATCCTTCCGGTAGCGGCGATTTCTTGCCGGGTCGTGTTGCCTTCGGGGCGGTATCGCTCATGGCCGTGGGCGTCGTTTTGTTTAACGGTTTCTTTCCGTCGTCCGCCGGGTCGTCTTTTTATCCTCTTTAACGTTAACTTCGCGTTGTCCGCTAGCCGCCCTATTGCGACTTGACTTATTTAATGTAGCTACCCGTCATACTTAACGCCAACCGCGATGCCACTCGACCTATTTAGCGTATAAATGCCTCATTATCGTTATCCGCTTTTGCGCCGCAGCTTTGTTGGCAGATCACAATTACGAATTAAGCAACTGTCAAAGTTGTTTAAGCAATGTTATGAGATTCTGGAATACAAATGAAGGGACCTCACCATAGGTCGTCGTGATATCACAAATTTAATCATTGACAATGCGTCGCGGCGGCAAACGTAGGACAAATTCGTCGGGCACGAATTTGAACCGTCCGCGGCGGGCCTCCGGTGAGAGACAGGCTGTCTCTCATAATCTCCAGCCACAAAGCCGTCAATGTGGTCGGGTGATCTCGCGCGGCCAAAAATAATTGGATAATCAATATAAACTATTACGGAGGAATCTATGCGAAAGCTCGCTTCCCATATCGTCTGGGCGTTGGTGGCGGTGGCTGGCGCCAGCGGATTGGGTATTATCGCGCTGCATAATGGCGAAAAGATAAATGCCTTATGGATGCTGGTGGCGGCGGTATCGGTATATTTGATTGCCTACCGCTATTACAGCCGTTTTATCGCCCGCCGGGTATTGCAACTTGATCCCACGCGCATGACGCCGGCCTACCGGCACAATGATGGACTGGATTATGTCCCCACCAACAAATATGTGTTGTTCGGCCACCATTTTGCCGCCATCGCCGGGGCGGGACCGCTGGTGGGACCGGTGCTGGCCGCGCAGATGGGCTACCTGCCCGGCATGATTTGGATTCTGGCCGGCGTGGTGCTGGCCGGCGCGGTACAGGATTTCATGGTGCTGTTCGTGTCCATGCGCCGGGATGGCCGCTCCCTTGGCGATCTCATCAAACAAGAACTCGGTCCGGTGCCGGGGGTGATTGCGCTGTTCGGCACATTTATGATCATGATCATCATCCTGGCCGTGCTGGCGCTGATCGTGGTCAAGGCGCTGACCAACAGCCCCTGGGGGGCGTTTACCGTCGCCTGTACCGTGCCGCTGGCGATTTTCATGGGAATTTATCTGCGCTTTATTCGTCCCGGCCGGATTGGCGAGGTGTCGGTTATCGGCTTTGTCCTGCTGATGGCATCCATTTACTACGGCGGCGATATCGCGCACAACCCCGCCTTGGCGCCGCTGTTTACGCTGGATGGCAAGCAGTTGACCTGGACGCTGGTTATCTATGGCGGCGTGGCGTCCATCCTGCCGGTCTGGCTGCTGTTGGCGCCGCGCGATTATTTATCCACTTTTCTTAAAGTCGGCACCATCATCGCGCTGGCGGTGGGTATTGTGTTTATCGCGCCTTCGCTGGAAATGCCCGCCATGACCCGCTTTGTGGATGGGACGGGGCCGGTCTGGTCCGGCTCGCTGTTTCCCTTTCTGTTCATTACCATCGCCTGTGGCGCGGTATCGGGTTTCCACGCGCTGATTTCCTCGGGCACCACGCCCAAGATGCTGGAAAACGAAACCCAGGCGGCGTTTATCGGTTACGGCGGCATGCTGATGGAATCCTTCGTGGCCATCATGGCCCTGATTGCCGCGTCGGTTATCGATCCGGGCGTTTATTTCGCCATGAACAGCCCGGCGGCGGCGCTGGGCGGCTCCACGGTGGAAGCGGCGGCGGCGACGGTCAGCGGCTGGGGATTTGAAATCACGCCCGACATGCTAAGCGATTATGCCCGGTCGGTGGGGGAAACGACGATTGTCTCGCGGGCCGGCGGCGCTCCGACGCTGGCGGTGGGGATGGCGCATATTCTGAGCCGCGCGGTAAGCTTTATCGACATGGCGTTCTGGTATCATTTCGCTATTTTGTTCGAGGCGCTGTTTATTCTGACGGCGGTGGACGCGGGCACCCGGGCGGGCCGGTTTATGTTGCAGGATTTGCTAGGCGTGGCGATGCTGTCGTTGCGGCGCACTGAATCCCTGCCGGCCAATATCATCGCCACGGCGCTTTGCGTTGCGGCCTGGGGATACTTTCTCTATCAGGGCGTGGTGGATCCGCTCGGCGGCATCAATACCCTATGGCCGTTGTTCGGCATCGCCAATCAAATGCTGGCGGCCATGGCGTTGACGCTGTGTTTCGTGGTGTTGTTCAAGATGAAACGGCAAATGTATGCCTGGGTGGCGGGCGTGCCGATGGTGTTTTTGCTGATATGTACCACCACGGCGGGGCTTATCAAGATTTTCTCCGCCGATCCCCGGGTCGGGTTCCTGGCGCTGGCCAACAAATATCAAGCCGGTATCGATCAGAGCCAGATCATTGGTCCGGCCAAAACGTTGGAGGAAATGCAGCGGCTGGTGTTCAACAACCAATTGAATGCCGGCCTGACCGCGCTGTTTATTTTCGTTATGCTGTCGATTTTGGTTTTCGGCGTCCGGCAGGCTTATCTGGCTTATCGCCTGGATAAACGCAGCGATAGCGAAATCCCCTACCAGACATTGCCCTCTTTTAAATAGGGGCCAAGGCGCCCGCGCATATGCGTGGGCGCACTCGTCATAATTCACGTTGTCTCTTTGTTGGCTGCGCTCACTCACCCCAGTCACATAGTGATCTATGCTCCTGGGGCGCGCAAGCGCAGCCAACAAAGTGAACCGCCCCGGGAATCCTGGAGACTAAACTCCCTGAGAGAGAGGTAACAGGATGACAAAAAACCATCAATTTTCCCCCGAGGTACGTCAGCGTGCCACCCGCCTGGTTTTTGAAAGCCAGCATGAATACCCCTCGCAGTGGGCAGCGATCTGTTCCATTGCCCAAAAGATTGGTTGTTCCTCCGAGACGCTCAGAGCCTGGATACGCAGGCAGGAGCGCGATGCCGGTGGCGGTGATGGTGGACTGACCACCACCGAACGCCAGCGGCTGAAAGAGCTGGAGCGCGAGAACCGTGAGCTGCGGCGCAGCAACGCTATTCTGCGGCAGGCCTCTGCTTATTTTGCGAAGGCGGAGTTTGACCGCCTCTGGAAAAAATAATGCCGCTGCTGGACACCCTGCGCGATGAATACGGGGTCGGACCGGTATGCCATGAGCTGAATATCGCCCCGTCGACATACTACCGGCACCAGGACCACCATCAGCATCCGGACAAACGCAGTCAGCGTGACTGACGTGATCGGCTTAAGCAGGAGAGACAACGCGTATACGACGAAAACTACAGCGTCCATGGCGTTCGCAAGGTCTGGCGCCAGTTGCAGCGGGAAGGCTTCATCGTGGCCAGATGCACGATCGCGCGGCTGATGAAGACGATGGGGCTCGCTGGTGTTCTCCGGGGTAAAAAAGTGCGCACTTCGGTCAGCCGTAAGGCCGGAGCCGCCCATGACCGGATCAACCGCCAGTTCGTGGCAGAGCGTCCCAATCAGCTTTGGGTGGCTGATTTTACCTACGCGAGCACCGGGCAGGGCTTCGCGTCTGTGGCGTTCATCATCGATGTGTTCGCCGGTATGATCGTTGGCTGGCGGATATCCGCGTCGATGGAGACGACGTTCGTACTGGATGCGCTGGAGCAGGCACTGTGGTCCCGCCGCCCGTCCGCTACCCTTCATCATTCGGATAAAGGCTCGCAGTACGTCTCACTGGCTTACACGCAACGGCTGCAGGAAGCAGAATTACTGGCCTCCACGGGCAGCACGGGCGACTCCTACGACAATGCGATGGCAGAAAGCATCAATGGTCTGTACAAGGCGGAGGTGATAAACAGAAAACGCTGGAAAACCCGGCAGGAAGTGGAGCTGGCTACGCTGGCATGGGTGGACTGGTACAACAATCGCAGGCTTCTGGAACGTCTCGGGCATATCCCCCCGGAAGAAGCTGAAAAAGCGTAGTATGCTTCCATCCGGAACCCGGTTTTGGCAGCCTGAGTTCACAGACAAAACACTCTCCCGGAAACCCGGGGCGGTTCAATGATCTAAGGAGTCATATGTCACACAGGAAAACGCTGTTACTGACTGGTGCGAGTCGGGGTATCGGACATGCCACAGTTAAGTATTTCCATGCCGCCGGCTGGCGGATTTTCACCGTTTCGCGCCAGAGCTGGAGGGAGGAATGTCCGTGGGCCGAAGGCATAGTCAACCATATTCATATCGATCTGGAAGATATTGGCCAACTGGAAAATATCCTGCCGTCCATCAGACAGCGACTGGATGGACGGCTGGACGCGCTGGTGAACAACGCCGGCATTTCACCTAAAAACGCACATGGTGACCGAATCGGTATCCTGTTTACCGATTACGCCACCTGGATAAACGTATTTAATGTGAATCTTTTTTCCACTGCCATAATGGTCAGAGGTCTGTTTGAAGAGCTGAAAGCCGTGCAGGGCAGTATCATCAACGTTACATCCATCGCTGGCAGCAAGGTTCATCCTTTCGCTGGGGCTGCTTATGCCACTTCAAAAGCCGCATTGTCGGCCTTAACTCGCGAAATGGCCCATGAATTCGGCAAGTACGGTATTCGCGTTAACGCCGTTGCGCCCGGAGAAATTGACACCGCCATCCTCTCACCTGGCACGACGAAAATCGTCGAACAGGCCATTCCCTTGTGCCGTCTGGGCAAACCCGAAGAAGTCGCTGCACTTATCCATTTTCTCTGCACTTCAGAGGCATCTTACATAAACGGCGCGGAGATCCCTGTCAACGGGGGCCAACATGTCTGAAGCAACACTGTCAGGCGTTCAGGATGTCGATTTATCACCGATGTGAAAACACAAGATATCAAAATCGACTACTTGGAGTCATCACTCTCTGTTGATTGTATTTTGTCCACATCCGTAAATTTTTATATTTTTTTTATACCCATCTGATGATCTTTTTACAAAATTTTTGCACCAAAAAATTTACACTCCTCATCAGTTCAATAGTCTGACTGGAGGTGGAATGTGAGTATAGGCGTCATAACCGGTATCGTGCTGGTTTTCCTGCTACTGGGCTATCTGGTGTATGCCCTGATTAACGCGGAGGCTTTCTGATGGCTACTTCAGGTTTTTTACTGTTAGCCAGTTTTTTGGTTATTTTAATGATGCTGGCGAAACCCGTGGGAGCACTGTTTGCCCGGTTGATTGAAGGTGAAACCTTTCCCGGAGTCGTTTCCCTCGAAAAAGGATTCTGGCGTCTGGCCGGTATTAATAATCACGAAGAAATGGACTGGAAAAGCTATCTGACGGCAATTCTGCTCTTTAACGTGCTGGGTATTGTGGTGTTGTTTTTTATCCTGCTGGGCCAGGCCGTGTTGCCGTTTAATCCGCAGCAGTTGCCAGGGTTGTCATGGGATCTCGCGATGAACACGGCAGTCAGTTTCGTGACCAACACAAACTGGCAGGCCTATTCAGGGGAAACCACCATGAGCTATTTCAGCCAGATGGCCGGACTTGCCGTGCAGAACTTCCTTTCTGCTGCGACGAGTATTGCCGTGGTGTTTGCCCTGACGCGAGCGTTTGCCCGTCGATCTGTGAGCACCCTCGGCAATGCCTGGCATGATCTGACGCGTATCACACTTTACGTCCTGGTGCCCATCTCTCTGGTTTATGCCCTGTTTCTGATTCAGCAAGGAACAATTCAGAACTTTTTTCAGTATCAGGCTTACACCAGTCTTGAAGGCGTTAAGCATATCATCCCAATGGGGCCGGTAGCATCACAGGAAGCCATCAAAATGCTGGGAACGAATGGTGGCGGATTTTTTAATGCCAATTCATCACATCCTTTTGAGAACCCGACGGCGCTGAGTAACTTTGTGCAGATGCTGTCAATTTTTCTGATCCCGGCCGGTCTGTGTTTTGCCTTTGGTAAGGTGGTGGGCGATGTCCGTCAGGGACATGCCATTTTGTGGACGATGACCATCATCTTCGTGATTTGCGTCGTTGTGGTGATGTGGGCCGAAACAACAGGTAATGCACATCTGATGGAGCTGGGGGCTTCCGGCAATATCAATATGGAAGGAAAAGAGAGCCGCTTTGGCATTCTGGCCAGCAGTCTGTTCGCCGTTGTGACGACTGCCGCATCCTGCGGTGCAGTGAATGCGATGCATGACTCTTTCACTGCACTTGGTGGCATGGTGCCGATGTGGCTGATGCAAATTGGCGAAGTGGTATTTGGCGGCGTTGGTTCGGGTCTGTACGGCATGCTGATGTATGTCCTGCTGGCCGTATTTATCGCCGGACTGATGATTGGTCGTACGCCGGAATATCTCGGCAAGAAAATTGATGTGCGCGAAATGAAAATGACGGCTGTCGCCATTCTGGTGACGCCGGCACTGGTTTTGCTGGGTACTGCACTGGCATTGATGACTGAAGCAGGGCGTGCAGGGATTTATAATCCGGGCATCCACGGTTTCAGTGAAGTGTTGTACGGTGTCTCTTCCGCGGCAAATAACAACGGTAGTGCCTTCGCCGGACTTGGCGCGAATACCCCGTTCTGGAACAGCCTTCAGACCTTTTGCATGTTTTTTGGCCGCTTTGGGGTCATTATTCCGGTGATGGCTATCGCAGGGTCTCTGGTCACCAAGAAAATTCAGCCTGTCAGTACCGGTACGTTACCGACAACGGGTGCACTATTTATTGGTCTGTTGATTGGCACTGTCGTGCTGGTCGGTGCCCTGACCTTTATTCCCGCTCTGGCCCTGGGACCGGTGGCGGAACACCTGTCATTACTCTGAGCTCTGTGGAGATGTCTTTTATGAGCGATAATAAAGAGGTCCTGTTTGAACCAAAATTGGTCCATCAGGCGCTGAAAGATTCCATTACCAAACTAAGTCCGCATATCCAGTGGCGGAACCCGGTGATGTTTATTGTCTGGGTTGGCAGTATTCTGACCACCCTGCTCGCCATGGCGATGGCGACAGGACATATTGAAGGCAGCGCAGGGTTTACCGGCGCGATCAGTCTGTGGTTGTGGGTGACGGTACTGTTCGCCAACTTTGCCGAAGCTCTGGCGGAAGGGCGCAGCAAAGCGCAGGCGAACAGTCTGCGCGGCGTGAAAAAGACTGTGTTCGCCCGCAAGCTACGTGCTCCTAAGCATGATGCTCAGGTGGATCATATACCGACATCCGACCTGCGTAAAGGCGATGTGGTCCTGGTGGAAGCCGGTGACATCATTCCCTGTGATGGTGAAGTCCTTGAGGGTGGCGCATCTGTCGACGAGAGTGCCATTACCGGTGAGTCCGCGCCGGTTATCCGTGAATCCGGCGGTGACTTCGCCTCCGTAACGGGAGGAACACGTATCTTGTCCGACTGGCTGGTGATCCAGTGCAGTGTAAACCCGGGTGAAACCTTTCTTGACCGGATGATCGCCATGGTGGAAGGGGCACAGCGTCGCAAGACACCGAATGAGATTGCCCTGACTATTCTGCTGGTGGCACTGACGTTAATTTTTCTGCTGGCCACCGTAACCATCTGGCCATTCTCCAACTACGGTGGTGTCGCTGTCAGCGTAACAGTACTCGTTGCACTTCTGGTCTGTTTAATCCCCACCACTATTGGTGGTCTGTTGTCCGCTATTGGTATCGCCGGGATGAGCCGTATGCTCGGCGCTAACGTTATCGCCACAAGCGGTCGTGCAGTTGAAGCGGCCGGCGACATTGATGTGTTGTTACTGGATAAAACGGGGACCATCACTCTGGGTAACCGTCAGGCATCGATATTTCTGCCGGTATCAGGGGTTGATGAGAAGACCCTGGCCGATGCCGCACAGCTCTCGTCCCTCGCAGATGAAACGCCGGAAGGACGCAGCATTGTCGTTCTTGCTAAGCAGAAATATAACTTACGTGAACGCAATGTGCAGGATACCACCTTTGTTCCGTTCACCGCACAAACCCGCATGAGTGGCATTAATATTGGTCAACGCATGATCCGCAAAGGTTCGGTCGATGCGATCCGCCGCCATGTGGAGGCCAATGGTGGTCATTTCCCCGTGGATGTGGATGCTCTGGTGGAGAAAGTCGCCCGGCAGGGGGCCACACCTCTGGTGGTGGTGGAAGGGATAAAAGTGTTAGGGGTGATTGCGCTGAAAGATATCGTGAAAGGCGGTATCAAAGGACGTTTCGCACAATTGCGCAAAATGGGCATCAAAACGGTGATGATCACCGGTGACAATCCCTTAACCGCGGCAGCTATTGCCGCTGAGGCGGGTGTTGATGATTTCCTCGCCGAAGCCACACCGGAAGCCAAACTGGCTCTGATCCGCCAGTATCAGACTGAAGGTCGTCTCGTGGCGATGACCGGTGACGGCACCAACGACGCCCCGGCGCTGGCGCAGGCTGATGTGGCGGTCGCCATGAACTCCGGCACTCAGGCGGCGAAAGAAGCCGGTAATATGGTGGACTTGGATTCCAACCCGACCAAGCTGATTGAGGTGGTGCATATTGGTAAACAGATGCTGATGACCCGAGGTTCGTTAACGACCTTCAGTATTGCCAATGATGTGGCGAAGTATTTCGCCATTATCCCGGCTGCATTTGTCGCGACCTATCCTCAGTTGAATGCGCTCAACGTGATGCACCTGCACTCTCCGGGGTCAGCAATTCTGAGCGCGGTCATTTTTAATGCCCTGATCATCGTGTTTCTGATCCCGCTGGCGCTGAGAGGGGTGAGTTATAAACCCCTGACGGCCTCTGCCATGTTGCGCCGTAACCTGTGGATCTATGGTCTCGGCGGCCTGGTGGTGCCGTTTATTGGTATCAAAGTGATAGACCTGCTGTTAACCCTGTTTGGCCTGGTTTGAGGAAATTGTTATGACACAGTTACGTCCAGCAATCGTGATGCTGATTATCCTGATGCTTATCACCGGAGGCCTTTATCCCGTCGTTACCACACTGCTTGGTCAGTGGTGGTTCCCCTATCAGGCGAGGGGTTCCCTGATTGAAGTCAACGGTCAGGTGCGAGGCTCTGAGTTGTTGGGTCAGGACTTTACCCGCCCACAGTATTTTCAGGGTCGTCCTTCCGCCACCGGCGAGGCTCCTTATAACCCGATGGCGAGCAGCGGTAGCAATCTGGCAGGCAGCAACCCTGAACTGGATAAAGCGATTAAAGAGCGGGTTGACGCACTGCGTGCGGCGAATCCTCAGGCCAGAGGTGCCGTTCCTGTCGACCTGGTCACGGCTTCATCCAGTGGGCTGGATAACGGCATCTCTGTGGAAGCCGCACAATGGCAACTGCCACGCGTGGCGCAGGCCCGCGGTATGTCTGTGGCGGAAGTACAGCGTGTGGTGAACGAAAATACGGTGACGCCGCTGGTGAACTTCATGGGACAACCTTACGTAAATGTCGTCCGGTTGAACCTGGCCCTGGACGCGTTGCAGAACAAATAAGGTTAATGTTGCAGAACAAATAAGGTTAATAAGGATGACAGAAGAACCCGGCCGTCCCAATCCTGACCGTCTGTTAGAACAGACCGGTGGTCTGCACCGCGGGAAACTGAAAATTTTTTTCGGTGCCAGTGCTGGGGTCGGGAAAACATATGCCATGCTGCAGGAAGCTCAGCGATTGCGTGCTCAGGGACTTGATGTCCTGACGGGTGTTGTTGAAACCCATGGCCGTCAGGAAACGTCCGCTTTACTGCATGGACTGGCGATACTCCCGCCCAGACGGATGGCTTACCGGGGACGTTTCGTTCAGGAGTTTGATCTGGAAGCGGCGATTGCCCGGCGTCCTGCGCTTATTCTGATGGATGAACTCGCACACAGCAACGTGCCGGGTTCACGTCATCCCAGACGCTGGCAGGATGTGGAAGAACTCCTTGAGGCCGGTATTGATGTCTTCACTACGGTCAATGTACAGCATCTGGAAAGCCTTAATGATGTTGTGAGCGGGGTTACCGGTATCCGGGTGCGGGAAACGGTTCCGGATCCTTTCTTTGATGCGGCCGATGAAGTGGTCCTTGTTGATCTGCCCGCTGATGATCTGCGCAGGCGCCTGCATGAGGGGAAGGTCTACATCGGTGGTCAGGCGGAGCGGGCGATTGAACACTTTTTCCGTAAAGGCAATCTGATTGCGTTACGCGAGCTGGCACTGCGTCGCACGGCAGATCGTGTGGACGATCAGATGCGTGCCTGGCGGGATCACCAGGGGGAAGAAAAAGTCTGGCACACCCGCGATGCGATTCTGGTGTGTGTCGGGCATGTTAACGGGAATGAAAAACTGGTGCGTGGTGCCGCCCGTCTGGCCGCAAAACTGGGGAGCGTCTGGCATGCGGTGTATGTGGAAACGCCTGCCTTACATAAATTGCCGGAACAGCAACGACGAGCCATCCTGAGCGCACTGCAGCTTGCTCAGGAACTGGGCGCTGAGACTGCGACACTGTCAGACCCTGCGCCGGAAAAAGCAATACTGCGATACGCCCGGGGGCATAATCTTGGTAAAATTATTATTGGCCGTCATAGCCGGCGGCGCTGGTTTCACCGTCCGGGTTTTGCCGAAACCCTGGCGGCACGTGCGCCTGATATTGATGTGGTGATGATTGCACTTGATGACAACCCCATCATTTTGCCGGCCAGCACGACGGATAACCGCGCTTTCAGTGATAAATGGCGCGTACAGATTCAGGGCTGTGCCCTGGCTCTCGCCCTGTGCACACTGATTACGCTTTTCGCCAGTCAGTGGCTACCGGCATTTGATAAGGCCAATCTGGTGATGCTCTACTTACTTGGCGTGGTGGTGGTGGCATTATTTTATGGCCGCTGGCCGTCAGTGCTGGCGTCATTTATTAATGTCATCAGTTTTGACCTTTTCTTCATTTCCCCCCGCGGTACCCTTGCTGTTTCTGATGCTCAGTATTTACTGACGTTTGCAGTGATGCTGACGGTGGGGCTTGTCATAGGTAATCTGACGTCAGGCGTGCGCTACCAGGCGCGTATTGCCCGTTACCGGGAGCAACGCACACGTCAGCTCTACGAGATGTCCAAAGCCCTGTCAGCCGGACACAGTCATGCTGATGTTGCACAAACCAGCGAAAAATTCATTGAGTCGACGTTTAATGCGCGGAGTCAGGTCTTATTGCCAGACCAGAACGGTAAACTTGCGGTCTTCACGCCGTGTCAGAGTATGACCCCCTGGGATGATGCGATTGCACGCTGGAGCTTTGATAAGGGGTTGCCTGCCGGGGCGGGCACCGATACGCTGCCAGGCGTTCCCTATCTTATTCTGCCACTGAAAAGCACAAAAAAAACACACGGACTGGTGATTGTGGAACCGTTCAATCCGCGTCAGTTGATGATCCCCGAGCAGCGGCGGCTGCTTGAAACCTTCGTTATGCTGATCACCAGCACGCTGGAGCGGCAGTCATTGATTGCAGGTGAACAACAGGCCCGGCTTGACAGCGAGCGTGAACAGTTACGAAATACCCTGCTGGCGGCCCTGTCTCATGATTTGCGTACCCCGCTGACAGTACTTTTTGGTCTGGCGGAGATCCTGACACTGGATCTGGCCAGCGAAGGTTCAGAACATGCTATGCAGGCCAGTGAAATCCGTCAGCATGTTTTAAATATGACGCGACTGGTCAATAACCTGCTGGATATGGCCCGTATCCAGTCCGGTGGATTTAATCTTAAGAGAGAGTGGATCACCCTTGAAGAAGTGGTGGGCAGCGTCCTTCGGACTCTGGAAATGTCCCTGAACGGACGGAAGATTGAACTTGATATGCCCGAACCGTTAACCCTTGTGTATGTTGACGGCGCGTTGTTCGAACGCGTTCTGATTAACCTCCTTGAAAACGCGGTGAAGTATGCGGGGCACGACGGGACCATAGGTCTGCACGCACAGGTTTGTAACGGTCAGCTTGAAATCGAAGTCCGGGATAATGGTAAAGGAATACCTGACGGGCAGGAGCAGGCCATCTTCGATAAATTTTCCCGGGGAACGAAAAAAGAATCTGCCATTCCGGGCGTGGGTCTGGGTCTGGCGATTTGCCAGGCCATTGTCGAAGTCCATGGCGGTGTCATTTTCGCCGGGAATCGTGATGATGGTGGGGCCAGTTTTATCGTCCGTCTGCCCCAGGATCCCCCGCCACAGGTTGATGATTCAGAGTGAGGTCATGTGGTAACGGTACTGATTATCGAAGATGAAAAAGAAATCCGTCGTTTTGTACGCCTGGCGCTGGAAGCGGAATCAATCCGTGTGTATGAGGCTGAAACGTTGCAGCGGGGACTGATTGAAGCAGCAACGCGTAAACCTGACCTGGTGGTGCTGGATTTAGGTTTACCCGATGGCGATGGTGTCGACTTTATCCGGGATTTCAGGCAATGGAGCAAAACACCTGTCATGGTCCTGTCAGCCCGCAGCAGCGAGGATGATAAAATAGACGCGCTCGATAACGGTGCTGATGATTATTTATGCAAGCCTTTTGGTATCGGCGAGTTTCAGGCGCGAATGCGCGTATTACTCAGGCGCCACAGTGCAATGACGCCGGTTGAAACTGTCTGGCAGTTTTCTGATGTGAAAGTGGATATGACTGCCCATCGTATTTTTCGTGGTGATAATGAGATCCACCTTACGCCTATTGAATTTCGTCTGTTGACAGTATTACTGAACAACAACAGTAAGGTTCTGACCCGGCAACAGCTGTTAAGTGAGGTATGGGGACCGAATGCGCTTGAAAACAGCCACTACCTGCGGATTTATATGGGTCACCTGAGACAGAAGCTGGAAGTTGATCCGGCAAGACCTTGTCATCTGTTGACCGAAAATGGCATTGGTTACCGTTTTGTTCTCTAGAAACCTTTTACGATAGAAATATGCGAGATTAATCACATAATTTCTCTGTATTAAGGTAAGCGTCATCTCAGTGCCGTCTGTTGCAATCCCCGGTGATTGACGATGATAGAGTCCTCTTATAAATGTTAATGGACTCTATCAATGTCAAATTCTCTTCGTCCCAGCAGGGTTCGTGCGTCTTACTCCATGGACTTTGAACTGGAGCGTAAGGTTCCGGGGAACTCATCTTCACAGGAATTTTCAGGCAGTTAGCATTACCGGCATTCGTACAACTCCCATGGAGACTGAACTATGCCAAAAATTCGATGGACTCTTAACCAGAAAAAACACCACGTCGCCGCTTGGCGTACCAGTGGCCTGACCCGTGAACAATACTGCGACCTTTACGATATCCCTTTGTCGAATGCGTCAGGAATTCGCCAGACGGTATCAGACGGCTTGCAACTACCCACAATTATATTAAGGTAATCATTAAGATAGTTGGGATGAATTACTTTCAGGGATGGTTGAATGGTTAATCAGGAACAGACTTCTCTTTCATGGCTCGATGAACCGCCCCGGGAATCCTGGAGACTAAACTCTTTGAGAGAGAGGTAACAGGATGACTAAAAATACTCGCTTTT
>NZ_SZPQ01000137.1 GCF_005217455.1 Martelella alba | reverse complement strand
CAACCTTCGCGCCGGCTTTGCTCAGGCACTCCATAAACACTTTCATGCCCGCCGTCAGGCGTTCGTCCGCCGTGGCATCGGACATCGCCTGGCTGTCCTGCCAGATATTGATGTCGCTAAGCTGTGAAACGGGGTTCAGGTTGATTTTTTCAAACAAAGAGGCGTATACGCCGCCCGCAGCAGGGCGCTCCAACACTGTGGCTTCACCGACAGCGGCGTTTTCGTTTTGTACAGACATCGGTATTCCCCCAATTAATCCGTTATGGTGTTTTTCGGCGCCAGGGCTGACAGTTCGCCGCGTAGTGCATCGCTCAGCGCTGGATCCAGTAGTATTTGTTCGAAAGACTTGCGAAATGCCGTGTTGTCCAGAAGGTTGGACTTGAGGTCGCGAAGCAGGTTGCGCATGGAAAGCATGGCTTTGAGCTGAGGGATCTGCCGGGCAATCTGCTCCGGTTCAAAATCTTTCATATCCCGGAAGGTCAGATTGATATTTTCTTTACTGCCATCGCCAGCCAGGGTATTTTCCACGGCAAAGTTTACGGAAGGCGAATATTCGGTAAGCACACTATTAAAATTGTTTTTATTAATTTCCGCTTTTTCGCGTTCAGATAACGGCGCGGTTTCCCGTCCGTTACTGAAATCGCCGGCAACCAGTAATTTCAGCGGCAACTCGGTTTTCTTACCGTCCCCGCCGGTGTGTAAATCTAATTTTAGGTTGACTCGCGCCCTGGGTACTTCATTCTGAAATGAATCAAACATAACATATCCTTATATAATTTGCGTCCGACAGAATGCGCAGCGGCATCATTGATAAAAAGCGCCATGGAGACATTCCCCGGACAGTCAGAATGAAAAAGTTTCAAATTTTTACATGTTGAAATTAAACGAAAGATAAACAAGAATTAGATGCCCGCATCAAAGAAATGGATATTTAAAGCATCTCCGGCGACAACTTCCCGCCAGTATTGGGCTAATAGGCATTTTCGCCCTGTAGGTCCACGCTGGCATTAGCGAATAAAATATTGCGGTTTTATATTTCCGCTCCGGCCGGACATACTGATCGGCGCTGCCGCTCTTGCGAGAATAGCAATGCCCGTCCCCAATACCCCCATTGAGCAGGCCACCGCGAACGTTTCAAAGGTTAAGTAATTTTATTGATTCG
>NZ_SZPQ01000136.1 GCF_005217455.1 Martelella alba | reverse complement strand
TGGAAACTGCCAGCCCATTCCCCGGAGGAAAACATGGTCAGGCAAAAGTGTAGCGGTATTAGGCGCAGCTATTTAGCCTGGGTGAGTGATGTTGTAGCCGGGGAAATTGGTGATTTTGACTGAAGCGGAGTAACAGGCTGCTTTTTTGAGATAAGATCCCGGCGCAGGGGCCGGGATTTAAGGGAAAATCACAATTTTCTAGGATTTATTATTAAAATTACTTAGCCCAATACCTATAGTAAGAAGACATCCCAGCATACCCCCAGTAATCGCTCCATCTTGAATGTCTTCAGCCGAAAACAGGAACTCACCTCCAATCCAAAAGTAAGCACCACAACGCAGAATAAAATTCGTTAGGATACAAAAAACAACCATACAAGCAGAACTGATTAACAGGTTAATCAGTAACTTCATTGTTTTGACCAGCTTTATTGATCCTCTGATTTTCAATAATATTGCTGCTTTTTTCTGACATATATGACGCTCCCATATTACCGGCAGAACTTGGGATTTTACTCGGCAACATTTCTTTCGATATGCCCAACTGGCCCTTTATCTCAGTATATTTCAAGAGATTAGGATGGAATTTCGGATCAAATCCCTGAGTAATATATTTACCGACAGCATTCGCTCCTATGGCAATAATCTTACCAAATCCATAACCCAGCGCCGAACCTGCGCTGTTTGTTATTGCTCCGGTAAGAGGATCTTCACCATTAATTGAACTGGTTAAAGCACCACCCGCCGCATTCCAGCCTATGGTTCCAGCCAGTCCGCTTCCCATGCTCGCAACGTTCACCCAACCGGCCACCGTTGCGCTCACCGGATCGACCGGCTTACCGTCCAGATAACGGACTCCAGCATTGGCCGCTGCGCCAAGCCCCCACATAGCTTGGCCTGCAACCGGCAGCATTACGACACCTGCGGCATTGGCTATACCGGCAGAGACTTTCGCATTCCCTTCCGCGATATCCCCGGCAAGCTGGGCTTTTTCCTCGATACCCGCGTCCGGTATCTCACCCAGCCACATCCCCAGTCCAGAGCCTGCCGCACCGCCCAGTGAGTTATTCTCCACCGCATTCTTCCCTGCCTGCGCCCCGGTCAAGGCACTCGCCCTACTGTCGCCGCTTACCCCGGCCGCAATCCCCGACGTCAGTGTCGACAGCGCACTCACACTCTCCTTCTGCTGTGAACTCAG
>NZ_SZPQ01000135.1 GCF_005217455.1 Martelella alba | reverse complement strand
TGAGGAGACATCGAGTGAGTAAAGCCATAGCGGTGACCATGGGCGATCCGGCGGGCATCGGTCCGGAAATTATCATCAAATCCCTGGCGCAAGGGGCGCTTTCCGGCGCGCCGGCGGTGGTGGTCGGCTGCGCCGGCACGCTGCGCCGCGTGCTCGGCCTGGGTATCACGCCCCAGGCGGAACTGCGGGTGCTGGACCGGGTAGCCGAGGCGCGGTTCTCCCCCGGCGTGATCAATGTGATTGACGAGCCGCTGGCCGACCCGGCGGGCCTGACGCCCGGCAGGGTGCAGGTTCAGGCGGGCGATCTGGCCTTTCGCTGCGTCAGGCGCGCCGCCGAACTGGCGATGGCCGGCGAGGTGCAGGCTATCGCCACCGCGCCGCTGAACAAAGAAGCGCTGCACGCCGCCGGCCACCTCTATCCCGGTCATACCGAGCTGCTGGCGCAACTGACCGGCAGCAAAGATTACGCGATGGTGCTGTATACCGAGCGCTTGAAAGTGATCCACGTCTCCACCCATGTCGCGCTGCGTCAATTTCTGGATACGCTCAGCCGCGAGCGGGTGGAAACCGTCATCGGGCTGGCGGACGCCTTTCTCAAGCGGGTGGGGTATGCCGGGGCGCGTATCGCGGTGGCGGGCGTAAACCCCCACGCGGGGGAGAACGGCCTGTTCGGCGATGAGGAGATCCGACTGGTCGGTCCGGCCATAGAGGGGATGAAGGCCAGGGGCATCAACGTGTTTGGTCCTTGTCCGCCGGATACCGTCTATCTGCAATGCTACGAAGGCCAATATGACATGGTGGTGGCGATGTACCATGACCAGGGCCATATTCCGCTCAAGCTGCTGGGGTTTTACGATGGGGTGAATATCACCGCGGGTTTGCCGTTTATCCGCACGTCGGCGGATCATGGCACGGCGTTCGATATTGCCTGGACAGGCAAGGCGAAGTCTGAGAGCATGGCCATCTCAATCCAGCTCGCGATGCAACTCGCCTAACCTCATCGGATATGAAAGGACAAAGCCGTCTGGACCGGATTATGGATTATCTGAAAAGCCATAATCTGGTGACCGTCGAACAACTGGTGGGCGTGGTAGCCGCCTCGCCGGCCACGGTGCGTCGGGATTTGATTAAGCTCGACCAGGAGGGCGTGATCAGCCGGACGCACGGCGGGGTCACGCTGAACCGTTTTATACCCAGCCAGCCCACGACGCAGGAAAAAATGCAGCGTAACCTG
>NZ_SZPQ01000134.1 GCF_005217455.1 Martelella alba | reverse complement strand
CTTCACACCAATGCAGCATATTCAGCGCATGACCTGATTCTACTTATCACCTCCGTTAAAAATGGGGGGATTACCCTCGCTCATTGAGGTCCTTTATATTTGGGGCTTAGCCCTTCATCGTCATAGGAATCATAGGCATCTACCCACATCCTCACCAGTGTTCAGAGGATGTTAAAACGTGCAGATGTTAACTGATAACCTTCGTAGTAGTGAAGGTGAATGCCCCACATTTTGGTTTCGTAAAACCATAAAAAACTTGCCCACTAAAATAAAACATGCTAAGGGGTTGACACTGGTCTTAATTAGGTCTAAATTAAGACCACCTTCGGGTAACCCCATGCGGATGGGGTCACAATATGATGATTGAACTAAAAGCGGCTTAAGTGCCGATGATTTGTTGACCACTTAGCGTCAGCACGGAGTTAAATGATACTCAAATGAAATGAGTTGCTTCGTTAAATAGAGGTTTATTAAGAGGAAAGACTATGAGAGTCGAAACCATTAGTTATCTGAAAAAGCACGCCGCGGTGCTTGATCTTGCAGAGCCATTATTGGTCACACAAAACGGTGTGCCCGCTTATGTTGTTGAGTCGTATGAAGAGCGCTTGAAAAGAGATAATGCAATCGCATTGCTGAAACTCTTAACTATCTCTGAAAAGGACAAAAGCGAGGGACGCACGTATAGTCGTGACCAGTTAATGGCAAGTCTTTAATACTTGCTATGACTGGAGGGCACATGCCTAAAAGCAACACAAAAAAAGGTGTTATTTACACCGAAACGTTCAAACTCACTGCTCGCAATCTTTTGAATTTTCTTTCGACCAGTGTTGAAGAGCCAAAAGAAGTACTTAATAAACAACTCGATGAGTTTGAAAAGAAAGTTGATGTTTTCCCTGAGAGTTGTCAGTTTTCACCTGACTTGCTTGAATTAGGCTGTGACCGTTATCGTGAATGTATTACCAGGGGTGGTTATCGCATCCTTTACTCCTACGATACAGAACAGGAGGAACTAACTGCCCATGTCATTCTTGGCAAGCGACAGTCAGTCCTTCAGTGTCTTTTCGAGAGACTAATCGCTTTGTAAAAGCAGATGAATGAAGCCACTTTAGTGGCTTTAATTTTATCTGCGATTTTTTACCAGCCGATTGTTAACTTGAGTGTAAGCGTGTGCCCAGCGCCGTATTGACAGTTATTCAGCAGGGATGTTGAGGTTCCACGGCAGAAGATCTTTGACCT
>NZ_SZPQ01000133.1 GCF_005217455.1 Martelella alba | reverse complement strand
TCGTTGTAATCTTCATGGTGGACGCTCCTGTTGTAAAATGGTGTGCTATGACACAACCATTTTGGCACATTGATGCCGGTTAAATGGGGGCGTCCATTCCATTAGAATGGTGTGCAAGCTCATGATATAGGTTATGTTTCTATTACCCTTCAAGTTCTGTTAAAATCTAGTAAATCCAGTAAATCCAGTAAATCCAGTAAATCCAGTAAATCCAGTAAATCCAGTAAATCCAGTAAATCCAGTGATAAACACTGCTTTCTACTACCTGATATAGGATCTATTTCTCAGTGATTTTTTCAGTAGCAGTTGCCGCTGTGGTTAATAGTGGAGACTGGGATGTTAACTCATAGTGGCGTGTCGTTTTGCTGGGATACTTACAGTGTTTTTTTCGGTTACAGGGCAAGAGATTACGATGATCCATGGAGGATCTCAAGAAGATCCTCCATGGATTTAATTAACCATCAACAGAACTAACAAAGTCAGACAACAATTTTTTAAGCGAGATAGTTTCATCCAAAATGCACTGCTTATTCAAAAGCACACCATTTTGACCTCCAGACTTCAACCACAAGTCACATTTCCCATCAATTTCTTTACGCTGACTATCAGTAAATGACTTGAGATCAATAATATTGCCATCATCCGGAGATGTTATATCACTATGCTTACCAATGAATGAATCTATTAACTTATTCTGTGCATTTACCTCTGAGTCAACACATTCCGTTGACATTGGGTTATCTACATTTTTAGATACACAGCGAGCATACTCTTCACTATATTTATATACCTCTTGTGAAGATGCAAAAAAAGACACCGACAATAGAGCCACGCCAAGAAAACTAATAACTCTAATCATCACTCAACCTCATAGTCATATTTCGCCAAATCCAATAGTTTTGTTTTCTCACTTGCAGCTCGCTCCTTCAACCCTGGCCAAAGAGTAGGGGAGCTAAAGAACTTCGTTTCCACATGTGCGTATTTATAATCTTGCACAGCAGTTATAATTTGAGAGTCAGTGGCATCATCAAAAGACAGCCCTTTTGTAGCTTTAACTATAAGATCAGTATAAGGTCCGTATTGGACTGAAGTAGACCATATCATGTCATGTATAGCCGCTCGCTTATGCTTTATATCAATCCCTTTTTTAGTCAGAAAACCTAGCTGCACTTCATAATGAGTTCTCTTTATGAAAAGATTGATCTTGACCCGTTATATTCAGACAGCTTTTATCTCTAAGTTAGTGTTATCCGTCGGCTCCGGTATTCCCTCGG
>NZ_SZPQ01000132.1 GCF_005217455.1 Martelella alba | reverse complement strand
TGCTTCCATCGGGAATAAGGATCTGGCAGCCTGAGTTCCCAACTAAAATACTCTCCCGGAAAACCGGGGCGGTTCAAACATTGCTGGCCGACTTGGTGACGCTGGACACGCGCAAATAATGACAGGTTTTTTTTCTCTCTTGCTTATTGTTCCCTGGATAATTTTAATATATGGAAATGGTAGTCTGATATCTCTTTGTGTTGGGATATTCTTTGTAGATGTTGCGGTTCAAGGGCTTCAGGTAACACATCAGTCTGTACTTTACAGATTGGGGGGGAATATACGTTCCAGGATTACATCTATATTCATTACATCAGGTTTTATCGGAATGTCTTTAGGTTCTGCGTTGGCAAGCATAACTTATATATATATGAGATGGAATGGAATTTGTATAACAGGTGGAGTAATGGCTTTTCTCTTAGTTGTTAGTTGGCTGTTTAAACGACAAATGAACACTAAAACAAAATAAAACCATCATGTATATTACATATAATGGCAAGATGTTTTATAACTTTAAGAAGGACATTTCTATATCAGTTAGTAATTGTGTAAAGTGATGTTTACGGGTGATTAAATATCAGCGAGAGGTGGTTGTATGCCCATTTATAGTTCACGAACAGAATCATTCAGAAACCGTGCTGAAGCGGAAAGAATACTCTGATGAAAAGTATCGAAAACCCGGATCTAGCACAGAAGGAAGTATTACGCGATCTAAATGAAATCACGAAAGATGCCATATATTGGAAAGAAATGGGGGCCGACCTATCTAGTCTTGATAATCTACATAAATCTGTACCAATCTCGACCTATCAGGATTTTGAGAATGCGATTGCAAGAGAGATAATAACTAAAGGAGGGATATTAACAAATAGCCCAGTAATTCGCTGGCTAAAAACAAGCGGGACAACTGGCAAACCTAAATTCATCCCTTACCTTTTGATGAGTTCAAGCTGTTCGCTCACGTCCTCGCCCAGCGGTTTAAGGTCGCCGCCACAAGCAGGGCAAACCGGCTCTTGCGGCTCCAGGCAGTGTTCTTCGCGCGGCAGGTGTGCCGGCAAGGGCCGGCGCGCCGCAGGGCGGCGTAACGCCGGTGGTATCGACGGGTCATCAAGGCGCGCGGACTGTCCCTTATCTTCGGTCAGCAGCTCTTCCAGGCGATGCTCCAGTTGGACTATTTGCCGCTCGGCCTTTTCCGAGCTGCGCCCGAAGTACAGACGCCGCAGTTTCGCCAACTGCGCCAGCAGACGGTCGATTTCCGCTTGACGTGAGTTAAG
>NZ_SZPQ01000131.1 GCF_005217455.1 Martelella alba | reverse complement strand
CCGGGTCTAGGACCCGGCCGAGTCATGCACTGCTATTACGACAAACAACGACGATTTTAGATGGTTGGCTGGGCTCGGGAAGCCCAGCCGGCACTGCTCACTCACTGCTCATGGCAATGGAATGGAAGGTGACATGAGGTGAGTGTGCCAACATCATGGCACGACGAGCTTATACGGGAGGTTAACGACTAACTCTATCGAATAAAGATGGACAGTAAAATGGGAAACGCACTCCATTTATTGCCCAAAGGCGTGCCATTGCTCCGATGCGCATTTGTCTGTTTAGTCACCGTATCATCGCCGAACGCTAACGTGGGTGTATGACAACGGTCCCGACACCCCATGATGCCCTGTTTCGGAAATTCCTCGGCGATGTTGGCGTCGCCCAGGAATTTCTGCAACGCCATTTGCCGGAGGATTTACGCCGGCGATGTGATTTCGCCACTTTGATCAGCCACTCCGGCTCGTTTGTGGAGGATAATCTACGCACCCGGATCTCCGATATGCTCTACAGTCTGCGCACCGATACCGGCACCGGTTATATCTATTGCCTCATTGAGCACCAATCAAGGCCTGATAAGTTAATGGGATTTAGGCTGATGAGGTATGCGCTGATGGTGATGCAGCAGCATCTGGACCGGGGCCACAAGCGTCTGCCGCTGGTTATCCCGTTGCTGTTCTACCATGGCGAGGCGACCCCCTATCCCTACACGACCTGCTGGCTGGACTGTTTTCGGGAGCAGGACCGCGAGCGGGCAGAGGCGCTCTACCGGCACCCCTTCCCCCTGGTGGACGTCACGGTGATCCCGGACGCGGAATTCGCCCATCACCCTAAGGCGGGCCTGCTGGGGTTGGTGCAAAAGCATATTCGCTCGCGGGATTTGAACCGGCGGGTGCGGGATATCATTCGGTTGTTGGCCGAGGCGCAATTGGGAAAGCCACTGGTAATGGCGTTGCTGCGCTATCTGGCTCAGGAAGGTCAACATCTTGACAGCGAGGAATTTATCCGTACTCTGACGGAAAAGACGCCGGAATTTAAGGAGGACCTCATGACCATGGCGGAGCAGTGGGAACTCAAAGGCAGGGAACAAGGGCTGCATCAAGGCATATATCAAGGCCTGCATCAAGGTCTGCAGCAAGGACGAAGCGAGGAAAAACACGCTATAGCCCGTAATCTGCTATCAATGGGAATGGATCGGCAAAAAGTCAAAGACGCCACTGGGCTTTCGGACCAGGAACTGGATAATCTGCCCGCGTAATGTTATCGCTAGATTAATTATGAAAGACGTGTTTCTTTCT
>NZ_SZPQ01000130.1 GCF_005217455.1 Martelella alba | reverse complement strand
GTCGTCTCCATTGACGATGAGACCCGCCAGCCTACGATCATGCCGGCGAACACATCAATGATGAAGGCCACATACGCAAAGCCTTGCCAGGTGCTGAGTAGAGTAAGAGGCAGGGCGTAGTCGGACTATTTCCCTACCTCTCCTCTCCGAACCGGACGTGCGGTAGAGTAGAGCGCCAGCGAGTTACTGTTTGAAAAGCACTTTTCCGGACGCCCCCTCCCCAAACCGGGCATGAGTCTTTCGATCTCACCCGGCTTTCCAGTGTCATATTTCCCGAGGTCTGGCAGGTCTTGTTCTGTGAATATTTTGGTGGCATTCTCGACACACAACTAAGGTTTTACGATGCCGTGAAGCCATTATCCTCAGCCACCTTGGCTTCTCTTTCCTGCCTCGTTGACTCAGATCGCTCAGTTTGCGGATATGATGAACTTCGAAAGGGCCATCATTTGTCCCACAGCACTCACAGGTCTGAGCCAGTAGCCTGGATATCAGTTCGCTGCGAACCCCGTTAAATACCTGCTTCGGGTTATCGGAGATCACTGTATCTTTCTGCCATGCCAGAGACAAACCGCCAAATGTAGCGACCAGCGGTCTTTTTCCTTGTCCTCTGTGCCGGACTATCTGTAATGCCTTGATAGTCTTATCACCAACCGTAACCTCGGTTCTCAGGTTTCTGACGATGCGGCTTACCGTTGTTTTGTGTTTGTTCGCCAGCGTTCCCAATAAGGATTTTCGCATGACTCGATGAACATTCCACAAACGATGGGCATTAAATCCCATCAGGTAATACTGGACAAATCCCCTGTACTCAGCCTGATATTGTGCAACGATGCTGTAGTCATCATTGTACAAGCGTTCGGGCCGATGGGAAGGTTTCCCATTCCGCATATATTTCTGGCATTGCTGCCTGATTACCTCTACCGGAATTTTCAGACGTACCGCACCATTGATACAGCGCTGTCCCCGGTGGTCCTGCTTGGTCATAGCGTCAAGTGTGACTACTTCATAACCAAGGAAACGTGCAGCTTCAGTGCGGGCATGTGTAATCAATGTCTTTTCCGTAGACATCTCCAGTTTCAACGTATCATGCAAAAACTGACGAATTGCCCACTTTATTTCTTCAGCCTCATGTCTGGGGCCGCTGAAACCCAAAAGAAAATCATCCGCATACCTGACATACCACAGCCTCCTGAAATCCGGATCTTCAGGGTCACGAGACGGCATACTCAATTAAATACGTGGCATCCAAGCACCACAAAGCCTTCATGGCCGATCTGAAGCCGGTTTACCGGGCGGTATCG
>NZ_SZPQ01000129.1 GCF_005217455.1 Martelella alba | reverse complement strand
GAGCCTGTTCACCATTTTGTGTAAGTGCCTTTTCTCAGAAGTGACCGTCCAGGCGGTCACCGAATTCGATAATAAAGCGGCTCATCGCCATGCGCCAGTCCCTCAGCGGCATCGTCCATTTCTGTGATGCCGATTGGATCGCCAGCCACACCACTTTCCTCACTGAGTCGTCTGTAGGGAACACCTTACGTTTCTTGATCGCGTGGCGGATCACGCTGTTGAGCGACTCGATGGCGTTGGTGGTGTAGATCACCTTGCGGATGTCCGGCGGGTAGGCAAAGAACGTGGCAAGATTCGCCCAGTTTGCCTGCCAGCTGCGGCTTATCTGCGGATAGCGGCTATCCCAGGCACTGGCGAACGCCTCCAGCGCCTGTTGGCCTGCTTCTTCCGTGGGCGCCTGATATATCGCTTTTAGGTCACGGGTGACGGCCTTGTAGTCTTTCCAGCAGACGAACCGCAAGCTGTTGCGCACCATATGCACGATACACAGTTGGATCCGTGCCTGCGGATAAACCGTATTGATGGCTTCAGGGAAACCCTTCAGACCGTCAACACAGGCGATGAGAATGTCGTTCAGGCCACGATTTTTCAATTCCGTCAGCACATTTAGCCAGAACTTCGCCCCTTCGTTTTCAGCCAGCCACATCCCCAGCAGCTCTTTTTGTCCTTCGAGATTGATGCCCAGAGCCAGGAATACGGATTTGTTGATGACACGGCTATCTTGTCGAACTTTAAGCACGATACAATCAAGGTAAACAATGGGATAGACCGCATCGAGTGGACGATTTTGCCACTCGGCCACTTGCTCCATCACGGCATCAGTCACCTTCGATACCAGCGACGGCGAGACATCAGCGTCATATAGCTCTTTAAACGCGGCGGCGATCTAGCGGGTGGTCATGCCTTTGGCGTACAACGATAGGATCTGGTTGTCCATCCCGGTGATCCGGGTCTGGTTTTTCTTGACCAGTTGCGGTTCGAAGGAGCCCTCACGATCACGCGGAGTACGCAGTTCCAGCGGTCCGTCGCCGGTGGTGACTGTCTTTGTCGAGTAGCCGTTGCGGGCATTGGAGCCGGCCCTGGGCTGATTTTTATCGTAACCGAGGTGGTGGGACATTTCGGCGTTTAGAGCGGCCTCAACACTGATTTTTTTCAGTAAGCGATCGAACTGGTTGAGATCCTCCGGGGTTTTGAGATTTTTGGCCAATTCGTTCGCCAGAGCCTGCAATTGTTTTTCGTCCATAAATTAACCTGTTTCTGATGTTGGATTGAACATATCAAAATCAGGCAATTACACAATTTAATTTACAGGCTC
>NZ_SZPQ01000128.1 GCF_005217455.1 Martelella alba | reverse complement strand
GTCGAAAATGAGATTGCCCTGGCGGAGCATTTGGAAACCGCTGGATTGTGGCGCCGGGCCGCGCGTCAATGGTTAGCGGTACTTGATATTTTACCGGCCTCACAGGAACAGCGTCGTTCACAAACAATTGCCCGCAGGGCCAGATGCGTCACCATGGGTAATTGCTTTTGCAATGATTACGCCGGCATTAGTGAAGCCCGCCTGGTGGATTATGTTGATGGGGTGGCGGCATGACTACTCAGGTTGTTAGTTTTTCCGGTGGTCGTTCGTCCGCCTATCTCGTTCATCTCATGGAGCTGCGACGCATAGCCGGTGAGGATGTGCGCTACGTTTTCATGGACACCGGTGCCGAACATCCGAAAACCTATGAATTTATTAGAAATATCGTCAATAACTGGAAAATTGACCTGATCTGTTTGCACGTTGTAGTTAATCCAATGCTAGGCCAGGCGAATGGTTACAAGCTCATTTCGGTGGATGACATCGGGTACGACTTACAGGTTTGGCGAGATATCTGCGCCAAGTACGGTACCCCGTACATACATGGCCCGTTTTGCACTCGCACAATGAAAATCGAACCGTTCAATCGATACTGCAAAGAGCATTTCGCAACCGGACTTCATAAGTGGATCGGCATTAGAGCGGATGAACCCAAGCGATTGAAGCCCTATGATGGCGTCAGTTATCTGGCGGATCTTAGCGATTTTGATAAACAAGATGTTCTCGATTGGTGGAGTGAACAGCCGTTCGATCTGGGTTTATCGGAACATTTGGGCAATTGCGTTTTTTGTATCAAAAAGGGCGTCAATAAAATCGCCCTGGCCGCCCGCGATGAACCGCAGATGGCAACTGATTTTATCGATGTGCTCACAAGCGACAGCGTGCGTGTTGTCGATCGGCGTCAGCAAGAAAATAAAATCATGTACCGTGATAATCAATCTCTTGAGTCGATTATTGCTATGTACGCCGATCAGACCAGGGAGGAAATCGCAGCCACAATCAGGGGTGCTGGCGGTTATGACAGCGGTTCTTGTACTGAATCTTGCGAGGCATTTTCTTGCGAAATTGAAGCGGATCAGGGGGGCATTGAGGAACAGCCCACCACACCAGTTGCGCCCATCAGTCTCTATTGTCAAAAATTGGACCTACTACGAGCCGCGCCCACCCACAAGCTAAAAGAGATCGGCGATCAATGGCGCACTCCGGAACCGTTGTTTTGGGGAATTAACGCAATGTTTGGCCCGCTGGTGCTGGATCTGTTCGCCGACGCGAGCAACACGAAATGCGCGGCATTTTACACCGCCGTGGAAAACGCGCTGGCT
>NZ_SZPQ01000016.1 GCF_005217455.1 Martelella alba | reverse complement strand
GCCCGTCAGGACGGACGTCGGCCCCTCGACACGCTCCTGTACAAGAAACGCAATGTTGTAGAGCGTTGCTTTGCGATATTCAAAGAAAATTGACGTATTGCTACACGCTCGGAAAAAACAGCGAGAAACTATCTGAGTATGCTAAAACCGGGAGCGATCAGGTTATTTTTGAAGCGATTGTTAAGTTAAGGGATACATCCTAGGATATGCATATGCTAAGCATCTGCATATGCTACACCTATACAGAGGCAAGTTAGTGGCCTATACTTAGCTTATGCCAAGAGGCACTCTTTCAGTGTAGAGGTACAAGAGTATGAGAACCGTCTCCGTGTTTAAAAACGGCAACAACCGGGCTATCCGTTTGCCTCGCGATCTGGACTTTGAGGGCGTCAACGAACTGGAAATCGTTCGCGATGGCGATACGCTCATCCTCCGACCGGTGAAACCCACCTGGGGCACTTTTTTGCAGGAGGACAATGCCGACGCCGACTTTTTGGTCGAACGCGAGGACGTGGTCAGCGATGAGGGGAGAGTTGGCTTTTGAGTAAAACGTACATGCTGGACACTAATATCTGCTCGTTTATTATGCGCGAACAGCCGATGGCGGTGATCGACCGTCTTGAGCACACGGTGCTGCGCCGTCAACGGATCGTAGTGTCGGCCATCACTTATGCCGAGATGCGTTTTAGGGCGGTCGGTAAAAAGGCCTCCCCGCGTCACGCGCTGCTGGTAGAGGCGTTCTGCGCCCGGCTTGATGCCGTGCTAGCCTGGGATCGGGCCGCGGTAGACGCAACCACCGACATCAAGCTCGCGCTGGCGGCCACCGGTACGCTGATCGGTAATAACGACATGGCCATTGCCGGCCATGCCATTGCGGCCGGCGCCATCCTGGTGACGAACAATACGCGGGAGTTTGCGCGGGTGCCAGGTCTGGCACTGGAAGACTGGGTTAAATAGGTGTCAACAACTCACGGCAGAACCCGGAAAGGAAGACATGAGTAGGTGGTAGTCTTAATACTGCTTTTTAGACTAATGGGTTCGCCTGGATGGTTGGACTTGAGCCAAGGAACAGGGCGAAAAGCAGCCCAGAAAACAATGGAATGGCCGAGAGCTTCGTGAAAATGATGAAGCTCGACTATATCAGTTTCATGCCTAAACCCGACGGGTTAACGGCAGTAAAGAACCTTGCGAAGTTCTTCGAGCACTATAACGAATGGCATCAGCACAGTGCACTGGGATACCGCTTGCCTCTGGAATATCTGAGGTGATGAACCAGTTACGGGTTAAGTGATAAAAGGTGTATGGAAATAAAGGGGCCAACTCAGTCAGTAAAAAAATAACGCCAACGCTTGCATTAGGTCGGTGTCCATATAGCTATTTAGCCGTGAGTTCGGTAGTTCAGCTAACCGACAAGGTTAGCATCATTTCTCTCTGAAAATTTTTATTCATTCGATATAGCGGCGAATCGCTTTAAGCGTAGCGCTACCATGAAAATATCACTTTAAAAAAAGGTATAAATCACTTATAATATAAGAGAAAATAGGAAGAATAGAACACTATATTTCATATAAGGTATCGTTAAATGTCCTCTACTCAAGTGCCTGCCATCGATAAATTTTCACTAATATGTGATTTTTTGCTTGAAAAAGAAGGCGGGTCTTTTACCGACATTCAGAAGGGTACAGGACTCCCGAAAAGTAGTTTATCAAAGATATTAAGCAGCATGCAAACAAATAATTTTTTATATTGCCACGGCGATAAATATTTTCTTGGCCTAAAATTTTGTGATTACAGTAAATCAGCATTAGATTATTTTGATTTGCGGAAAATTGCAGCACCCATATTGACCAAGTTACGTGATGAAACAGGGTTAACATGCCATCTTGGCATTATGCGTGATCATACTCCTATTTATCTGATGAAATTAGAAAGTAGTGAATCTATTATCGTCAGAAGCTATGAGGGTAAAAAACTCTCTCTGCACAGCACGGGGTTGGGCAAGATATTAATGGCGTGGATGAGCCAAAGTGAGGTGGAAAACTTGATACCACCTGATAAGGTCTTGGAAAAGTTCACTGAGACGACAATTACCAATAGAGATGCGCTTTTCGCAGAATTGAACCACATTAGATGTCAGGGTTGGTGTGTCGATAACGAAGAGGATTGCCGAGGCGCAAAATGTATTGCCGCGCCGGTCTTTGATCTCAACCACCGCGTAATCGCCGCCATTAGCGCCTCCGGCGTGAATTTCCAGATCCCAGATGAGGCCTTTGAAGACTTGGCCCGAAAGCTGATTGCCACATCGGAAAGCATCACCAGGTCTTTATAAAACATTTACTACCATCGGGCATGAAGAGACAGGTGCACTGTGTCTCATATGTTACTGTTTCTCATACTGGGTACCCAGTGCATCGGCTGCTAAAATTGCCTCATACACTTCATTGGCATCAAACCGTTTCGGCATATTATGCGATGACTCATTCTCCTGACATGCTTTCTCGGCCACGTTTCTCCATGCGAACGGCTCGATCTCCGCGGCACCAAGCGAGGCGAATGTCATGGGTAATCGGGCTTTTTTCATGAGGCTTATAACGGTTAAAAGCTCTTCTTTAGGACCATGCTCTAAAATCAGTTGCACAAGGAGTCCAAAGGCAACTTTTTCACCGTGCTGGCGTTTGTGTAAGAGCTCAATAACTGACATACCATTGCATATGGCGTGTGCCATCGCGACACCACAGGATTCAGCGCCGATACCACTCAGGTAAATCAGCGCATCGACCATTTCTTCAAATGCCGGTGTGATGATATGCAGCTCGATTGAGAGCATAGCCTCATCAATATTTTTTTTAATCACGTCATAACAGATCGTGGAAACGTGATAGGCGACAGTGCATTGCCGGTATCCGGATTGATTGATAGCATCAATGTCATGGCATGCTCTGGCTTCAAAGTAGGTTGCTAATGCATCGCCGATACCTGCGGAAAAAAATCGCATAGGCGCGTTGGCTATGATGCCAAGATCGACCAGCACCATATCTGGATTTTTCGGTAGATAATGCAATCGTTCAAACTCGCCAGTTTCTTTATACAGCACGGATAAGGCGATACAGGGCGCATCGGTGGATGCAATCGTAGGACAAATGACGATGGGCAAGTGCAGGGAAAAAGCGACCATTTTAGCGGTATCGAGTGTTTTGCCGCCACCTATCCCAATGACCATATCATAGCTTTTGTCTTTAGCCACGGCGGTTAAGCGGTCTATTTCTTGATACGAACACTCCCCTGAAAACGCAGTCAGGTCAAAATTGGCATAATTACTGATTTTTGTGAAAATGGCACTAATATTATTGAAGATAAAACTGTCGCAGATCACAAAGGCGGAATCACCTAAATAGCTAACATGCTTATTTATATCCGCAAGGACATTTCTGCCGCCGATGTATTTACCAGGCGACATAATAGAGCGTGGTTTTACATTTGTCATGATAAATCTCCGTGATATATAGTTAAAGTCGCATCATAAACTGAGAGATTGAGCGGTTTTTTGCGATTTGATAAATATCATTGCTCCCGCCAATGAGCCGAGTAAAGGACCAATAATAGGAACGAAGATATAAGGTAGAAAAAATCCCCCAGTGAGGACGGTAGTGCCATAACCTAATAAATAAAGAAAAACTTTAGGTAAGAGATCTCTTGCGGGATTCATTGCGTATGCCGTGAGCGGGCCAAATGAAGAGCCAATCAGAAAAATAACAAATCCAATGAGAGCGGGTTTAAGTAATGTATGGATGTTTTGATTATAGTTTATTTTATTGGCACAAAAGAAAAGCAATCCAGTAATAAAGAATTCTACCAAAAAGGCATTAAAATAACCCACCCCTGGATAGGGGTAGGTGGAGAAAATCCTTGCTACACGCATTCCCTGTAATGTACTGCTGGTGAGAAAATCAAAGGCGTGTATTGGCGTGCCTATATAATTTTTTATGAGATTACGATAAGCCAGGTAGATAATTAACGCTGAAATGCCACCACCAACAAACTGCCAAGTAATATAGGGGATAACTTTCTCTTTTTTAAAACCCATAAATAAATAAGAGGCAATGGTAAAAGCTGGATTAAAGTGACAGTCTGATGATGAGGAACATAAATAAATGGCAATAGCGACGGCAGACCCCCAACAGAACGCCATTTCGCTTTGACCAAAATGGCCATTGGTGAGTACATTGGCTGCAACACATCCGGTACCAATCAATGTAAAAAAAAAGGTTCCAAACATTTCGAAGAGATATTCCTTGCTCATGATCATAATCTTACCTTTGCTTACTTATCTTCTGTATTGCATATCGAATGCCAGCATATCAAGGTCATAATTCATCTGTTGCATTATATATTGTAAAGGGTGAATCAGAACGCACTGCTTTTACAAGTGCGTTTATTCTTGCGACTTCGTTATTACCTGAAGAATGCAATACCGGTAAATATATTGTTACGCATGATGTTTTTCGGATATCAATACTAAAAATTTCCCCCCAAAATTATTTATCAGTAAAGCTATAATAACAATTGTTGCACCCACGATCTGTTTTCCTGTGACCGTTTCCCCGAGGATAAAATAAGAACTGATCATTCCAATAATCGGTACTACTAATGTGAGTGGCGCAACTTTGGAAGACTCATATCTACTCATCAAATTGCTCCATAGTACAAAGCCGACGATAGAAGCAATAAACGACAAATAAACAATAGAAAATATCGTTGAGCCGTTAATATTTTTAAGGCTAAAAATAATATTGTCAGTGCCTTCGAAGATAAAAGAACATAAAAAGAAAGGAATGATAGGCACCAATGCCCCCCACACGACCAGCGACAATCCATTTACCTTGGCCCCGTCTTTCATGATTAATTTATTGGTAATGTTACCGATACCCCAGCAGAGCGCTGCCCCTAATGTTAATAGCATGGTTGTGAGGTTTAATCCGTGCGTATCAATATTTTTGACACCTGTGCCTACGACATACATGCCAATGACGGCCACGATCATTCCGATAGTATTAAACCATTTTATTTTCTCACCAAGAGATTTACCCAGCAGAATTGTGAAAAATGCTTGCGCCTGCACAACCAGCGACGCAATCCCGGATGGCATGCCAAGTTTGATGGCAAGGAACAAAAGGGCAAATTGACCAAAACTGATTGACATACCATAAAGAATCAATAATTTTAGATCAACTTTGGGTGGTTTTACAAACAACACTAAAGGGAACGAAATCAATACAAACCTGATACCGGCAAGTAGAAAAGGCGGCATCCCAGTTACACCGACCTTTATCACAACGAAATTAAGTCCCCATACAAGAATGACACATAATGCTAATATTGTGTCTTTAGTAGACATTGTATACCTCTACAAAGATAAAAAATAAATGAAAGGATGTAGATGTACTACATCCTTGATGACTTTATGAGAGCAACCCTAGCTTTCTGATTTTTTGAAAACTATCTGATGTATTTCCTTCAGGATGGTATTCAAGGCTTATCCAGCCTTGATATCCCAGATTATCTAATAGTCCGAAGAACTTCTCGAAGTCAACGGCCCCGGTACCTATCTGGTGTCTGCCGGGGACATCTGCGATCTGAATATGGTCAATGCGGTCAATGTGGCTTTTGAGGACTGCGTATGGATCTTCTCCGGCTCGAATAGAGTGGTATAGATCGTATTGAACAAATATATTGTCTGTTTGCATAGAATCAAAAAATTTCACAGCTTGCGCCACATTGGAGATTAATGCATGCGGCACATCGTTGTGATTGATGGGTTCCACGACGAGTTTTATACCAATACCTTTCAATGACTCAGCCGCCATTTCGAAATTTTCTTTCAAAGTACTCCAGGAAGCAGCATTATCTTCACTTGGGCCAGAAGGACAGTTGATTCTTGGCGGTTGCAATAGTCTACCGTATTTAACGGCCTGTTCAATGGCGCCGCGAAATTCTTCTTTACGTGCTGGCTGCGCGGCGAAACCGCGATCGCCCGCATCCCAATCACCTAGCGGCATATTGAATAGTACCAATTCCTGCTGATTCTTCTGGATGAGAGAATTTATCTTCTCTGCGTCTAGTCCATAGGGAAAGAAAAATTCGACTGCTTTGAATCCATCTTCCGCGGCTTTATTGAAACGATCAAAAAAGTCATATTCTTCATATAGCATGGTGAGATTGGCAGCTAAGCGAATCATATTGATTTCCTTTTATTGATTAAAATAAAGTATTACCGAATTTTTCCGTAATGAATTTTTTCGATAGTTTTAGCGTTTCGATACCGGATGCCAGTGATGCCGGCGTTTCACTACGGACAGGCGTTGCATCATGCAATCTGTGCATACGCAGTGGGATCTCAAAGTTGCAAGGAATATCATTTTTAATGGCATGATTGATTAAGTGGGAATAATCTAAAATACCGCTACCGATTTCTTTAAAAAAATAATTATCTTTTGCTAAAATAACATCCTTTATATGGCAGTGGAGAGCAAAAGGAAAAAATCTTTTTGCCTCGTCCATGTATTGAACACCCGGCCGCATAGACACAATGTTGCCTGGATCAAGATTAATTGCAACCGCCTTACTATGGGCACTCTCCAGAATATCCATCGCATCTTCCGCTGTGGCAACAAGATCAAAATTTTTATCACCGCCATTTTCAATACAAATAATGCAGCCATTATCTTCTGCGATGGGTGCCAGCGTATGAAGATTTTTTAGAATGCGCTCTCTGTTTTCTTTATTACCAACACAGGCATTGAGATATTTGGCGCCGATGGCATGCGCGAATTGAATTCGCATCGTAAATTCGGCTACGGCATTTTCCTTGGCCAAATTCATAGTGCAACCAAAAGCATGTGTTTCTAACGCATGTTTTCCAAGTAACTCTATGACATGTCTTGCATTTTTTTCACTGAAAAGGTCAGGGGTCAAGTTGCCGACGTATCCTTCGTTATAGGCCAGCTCGATAACATTGATCCCTGCACTTTTTATCGCAGAGAAAGTTTCATCCAAACTGTACCCATCAAAAATCGCCGTGTTGGTGCCTATTCTCATCACTCTCTCCTTTTGCTTAGTTCCTTATAAGGAACTAAGTTTCAGTAATTATTTATCATGCATACTACTCCGCATAGATGTTCAGGATCAACCCCAAAGAGGTATTTAAAAAAATCACCAATTTAATTAGTTGAATTTTATGATTTTTTCATGATATATGAGCGTATGTCGGGAGCCATATTGATGGACGCCAGTTATTCAATCGACAGGATGATCCTCCATGGCAGCAGTTCATCGCTCAGTCGGCAACGACGCCAAGTACATCGTGATGGCAGCTTTTCGGATCAATACCGTTTAGCCGACAACTTATGATATGACTGTGTAACAGCGTGCCTCGTTTATCCTCGTGCTCGGAACTGAAGCGTCGGGATTTTTTGCGTTCAGTTTATTCATATGTAAAACTTTTTCGGCTATATCACTATCGGCTTCTAGCCAGCCGTCTTCCGTTTAGTACGTCAGTACCGGTTTATCAGCAATGCAGCCGTTGGTCACAGCAGTGTGACCGACGTTAGATATTGCCGTTTACCCGTTTGTGAGGTCATTTTAAGCAGGATTTGACATAGATAGATTTTTATGCCTGGCACACAAAGTGTAAGGGCAGTGATGGCCGCTTGGGGGAGCGGGCGATTTCCTGCCGTAGCCGCTGACGGAAAAATTCATGTGGGGCGTAACTCCCTTTGATCTAATCGCCTGTCGCATCGATTTCAAATCCCTGCGCTATGACGGCAATCCCTGGACGCCATCCACCGAAAAAGGCTCGATAATCTTCCCCGGCAATATCGGCGTATTCAACTGGGGCCCGGTGGCCGTCGATCCGCAGCGCCAAATCCTCGTGGCCTCGCCGGTACGGCTGGCTTATCGCTATAATCTCATCAAACGCGGCGCCGATACCGAAATGAAGCGCCTGTTCACCAAGGACGGCCAGCCCTACTGGAATGAAAATTTTCTGGGGGATTACGCCATTCATATCCAGCAATTCGCTTCGTCCCTCGGCATCCCTTGCATCGCGCCGCCGTGGGGACGTTTAGTCGGCGTGGATTTGAAAACCGGTAAAACCGAACGGCTGCGTCGGGTCGGCACCATTAAGAATCTGGATACGGCCTTCCTGCCCCGCCGTTTCCCCATCGGCTTTCCCATGGGGATGGTGGCTCGCGGCGGACCGCTAATAACCGAGGGGAATCTGGTGTTCCATGGGGCGACCGCCTATGATTTCTTCCGCTCTTATGATAGCAGCTCCGGCCGTTTGCTGTGGCAGGCCGAACTGTCCGCCGGCGCGCAAGCCACACTCGCCACCTATATGGGTAGCGAAGGTAAGCAGTACGTGGTCATCGCCGCCAGCGGACATGGCTCGCTGGGCACCAAGGAAGGCGATACGGTAGTGGCGTTCCCTTCCCCGGTCATAATAGCGTGTCCCCAGGGATGGCGAACACGTATTTTCTCTCTCTCCTCTCCGTCCTTATCTCGAATTGCAACCTGACTACCCCGCAATAGTTCTTAGCAGGAAGGCGTGGATAATCATCATCTTCAGCCAGCAGATGGCTGAGGATCTTGTCTATACCAATACCAGCTAAAGTGCCTTTATCCGCCATATCAAGAAAAAAACGGCGCCTATCCACTATATTGTTCATTATTTTCTGTCTTTTGCGCCAACTTACTAATTAATGGTACTGTCCGCTTTCGGCTTTATATTATTCACTGTAGCCCTCTTGAACCCATATTTTTATGGCATATTTCTTCCACTCTCGCGCCAACTCGTCCAGCTCACGGCTGAATTTGAAATAACTGTCGCTGCCTTCATGCTGCGGCTTAGGCCGTGTCCCTTAATCGTCTGAGCTATAGTAACCGTCTGTCTCCACAATATACTGAACTATGGCTCGCTACGACCTTCCCGATGAAGCATGGAATATCATCCAGCCTTTACTGCCCGCTCAACCTGCAAGACCACGGGCAGGACGCCCATGGGCTGAGCATCGTATGATCATTAATGGCATGTTCTGGGTGCTGTGCCCTGGTGCCACATGGCGTGATTTACCTGAGCGATACGGCCCATGGAAAACCGTTTATAACCGCTTTAACCGATGGTCTAAGTCGGGAGTGATTAACATTATTTTCAACAGGTTACTTCCTTCTCTTGATGCTAATGGCCTCGTTGACTGGTCAGCTACTGTGCTGGATGGCAGCGATATCCGGGCTCTCAGGTGCGCCGCCGGCGCGCGCAAAAAAACATTCCGATATCGCCGGAGATAATGGGCTGGGTCGCTTTCGCGGTGGTTTTGGCACCAAAATCCATCTGGCGACGGATGCAGGCGGTCTCCCGTTAAATATCGTGCTGAGTCCCGGGCAGGCTCACGAAAGCCAGTTCGCATTAAGTCTTCTGGACGGAATGGGTATTCAGCGCCAGAACGCCAACATGAAGCGTCGTGGTTATGCGGTGCTGGCTGATAAAGCTTACTCAGGTCATGCTCTGCTTATGTAATTAAGGGACACAGCCTAGATGTTGCCTGGCGCCACAGTGTTCCCCGCGCCAGCGGGGATAAACCGGCATTTATATTCGCTAAGGAATAACTGGGGTACTGTTCCTCCACGTCGGCAGATATAAAATGACTACGGATAGGGTATTACTGGTGGCAGTGGCCTGTATGGCGCGTCTGGATGGGATAACGCCAGGTCCCAGGCATGATAGCGGGTACAGGCGGCACCTACCGCCTGATATTCGATGTTTCCGACTGTGGCAGTGTATAGCCGTGATCAAATCCCGGCACAGGCCATCCTCTAAATAGACTTGAAGGATGGCAGAAAACGCCTGGGCCGAAAATAAGGGCAAGGCTATTAATGCCCTGAATGCATATGGATCTATAAAAGATAAAAAGGTCGCCCGCTCGGACTGGGCGGGCAATGAAATGCAAATCGGTATTTGTGCAAGGCGGCTCTGTGGTCGCAATAGAACTTTAGCAATATTGGCGGCAGCATTATGCTGAAGATGTGCTTAGTGAACGTTCAAAAATGCAACAAAGCGTTACCTGGAGATCGTCGCATACCGCACGATTCCATTGACATGGCGACGGCCCCTAAACAGGCGTTCTGGGGCTCAGATAACGCTATGGCTGGGGCGAGCGTCGCCAACCAAGAGACAATTTGACGTATGTCGCGTTTAAACCCCCATGAGTTATTGTGCCGGCCTGAAGACACCGGGGACACCGGCCATCCTTGACCTGGGGAAAAGTGGAACGCGGCTTGGCGCCGGTCTCTCTATGCACCCGCCGCCGGACCGGGATCAGGCATGATGCCAATACGGTAATCGGCGACAAAACGCGGCCAGCCCGCGTGGTCGGACAAGTCGATATCTTCCACCAGTCTGATTTTAGAATCAGCCCGATCAAATAGCGCTAAGCTGGCGGCGGGGTAATTATTGCGCGACGGATAGAGAATACCGTCGTACAGGGGCCTATCCTTGTCATCCACCAAAGCATGTAATTGCCCGGAAACCCGTTGCGTATAGGTATAGCTCCGGCTGGTCAATTGTTCCAAATTCAAACCGAAATAGCTCGCCATGACGCCGGGCGCGGTGAGATCGGCCAGACTCAGCTCTTGCACCACCCCCACCGCGCGTACCAGCCGACTCTCGACCTCTTTTGCGGTAATGGCTCGCTGCTTGTCCTTGTCCCAAAGGTGTTTGTGAAACACCGATTCCATTAACGCGGTAGGCAAGTCGCGGCCCAGGTAAAGCACGCCGTAATTCTTTAACGGCGCATCATAGCGATTAGCGCCGTCACGTCCATAGTAAAGCGGCGTGCCGCGATAATCGACCCGGCTTACGTGCTGCAACATATCGCCTGCGGCGATATGCCAGGTGGGTAGTCCTATGCCCATTCCCTCTCCACATCAGTGTATTCCCAGCACATTAAAAACCGTTTTGCCCACCATATCAATGGTATCGCTTGTGACGGCATCCACCGGAGAGGCGCCCTTCAGCCCCTCCAGGGGCTCGGATAAGACGTGATAGAGCGTCCAGGCGTCCACGCCGACGGCGCCCTGAATGACCGTCTGGGTTAGTTGCCGTTTCACCGGATCAAGCTGCCAGTCCGGCAACTTGCGACCGCGCGGTCCCACATTCAAGGCCAACAGCCGCCCCGCATCGATATCCTTATAAATCTGCTGGCGCGATTTGTTCGCCAGCCGGGCGAATTCCGGCAACGGCAAATTATGCGGCTGACCGAAAGCCTCCAGCATGGCGGCCCGGCCCCGTTGAATGTCGGTATTGCCCGGCGTCCAGCGGGTACCTGCACGCAACGCGGCGGCTTTTTCGGTTAAAACCTGTTCTATGGATTTTTCCGCCGGCACCACTTCCAGGAAGGGGGGAAATGCAACGGCTTCTTCCAGCCGCTCCTGGACGAACGCTTGTAACTCGGCGGCGAACGCGCCGGCATCAATAATGTCGACGGTATCGGAGAAACGCCGCACGTCATCAGGCGTAACATGCGGCATATGATTGGCGAGAGCTCCCTGTGACTTGGGCATAAAGACCTCCTCAATAGGTGGGTACTGTGAGTAGCTTAGTCTCCCATGTCTACTTTGTCAATTATGACAACTGCCTCGTTCCATCCTACCCCTGCATTCACAGAACGCGCTCGCTCAATCAAACTGAAGGGCGCAACGGCCCTCGTCTCCTGTTCTCACCATCCTCCGCCTAATACCTTATACAGGGTAATGTCCTGATTCAGCGTGTCCAAACGGGTACTGATCAGGTCCTGCTGCGATTGATAATACGAACGCTGCGCCACCAGTACGTTCAGATAATCATCCACGCCGGCGTTATAACGCATCTGCGCCAGTGAAAAGTAACGCGCGTTGGCCGCATCATCCTGGGTGCGCGCCAGTAATTCGTCACGATAAGTGGTCTCGCCCGCCAGCGCGTCGGAAACTTCCTTAAACGCTTGCTGAATGGCTTTTTCGTAATTGGCGATTTCAATGCGCTTTGATACTTTGGCCACGTCCAGATTGGCCTTGTTCAACCCGCCGGTGAATATCGGGATGGAAATCGACGGAACAAACGACCAGGCGGCGGTACCGCCTTCGAAAAGATGACCGAGACTGTCGGACGTGGTGCCGCCCGCCGCCGTCAGGCTGATGCTGGGGAAAAATGCCGCCCGCGCCGCGCCGATATTGGCATTGGCGGCTTTCAGATCATGCTCCGCGGCGATGATGTCCGGCCGCCGGGTCAGTAAATCCGACGGCAGGCCGGGGCGCAGCGCCGGGAAAGCGGCGATACCGGCGAGCGTGGCGTTACCGGTAATGCCGGCGGGGATATCCGTGCCCAACAGGAGCCGCAGCGCGTCGATATCCTGTTTCACCTGCCGGGTGTATTTATCAACGTCGGCCTGGGCCGAACGAACGCTCATCTCCGCCTGGACCACGTCTTGCTCGTTTGCGGTGCCAACCTGATAGCGGTATTGGGTGAGTTTCCACGTGGCGTTCTGGCTTTCTTCGGTATTCTTCGCCAGCGTCAGTAAATCGCTATCGGCGCAAAGCGTCAAATAGCCCGTCGCCACCTCGGCGATAAGACTGATACGGGTGGCCTTTTCCGTGGCCGCCGTCGACAGGTAACTTTCCAGCGCCTTGTCCCGCAGGCTGCGTAACCGTCCGAACAAATCCACCTCCCAGGAAGTCACGCCCAGGTTCGCTTCATACTGCTGATAGGTGACTGGACCCGACGTTCGCGTACTGTACAAATTGCCGGGCAGGCGTTCGGCGGTTTTATCGGCATTGGCATCAATGGTCGGGAACAGCGCCGATCGTTCAATGCGGAACTGGGCCTGCGCCGTTTGTACGTTCAATGCCGCCACCTGATAATCGCGGTTATGTTCAAGGGCGAGACTTATCAAGGTTTGCAGCCGGCTATCCCGATAAAAATCACGCCATTTGACATTGGCGACCGACGCGCCTTGGGTAGGGTCTTGCCCCCAGGCATTCTTCACCGGCAAGGCGGGCCGCTCGTATTTGGGCTGCAGGGTGCAGCCGGCCAGACTCAGGACGGCAAGCAACGGGAAAACCCCGATAACGGTCTTATTCATGATCTTTTGTTCCTTCTACCGTAGCCGCGGCCTTGCGGCGGTTAAACAGACGTACCACCACGACGTAAAACAACGGAACATAAAAGATCGCCAGGAAGGTTGCCGACACCATACCGCCTACCACCGCCGTACCAATGGAGTGCTGGCTGCCCGCGCCGGCGCCGCGGGAAATCGTCAACGGCAGCACGCCGAGCACAAACGCCATAGAGGTCATGATGATGGGACGGATACGCAGCCTGGCCGCCTCAATGGCCGCATGGACAATGTCCTTATCCTGCTTCTCATGGATCTCTTTGGCAAACTCGACGATAAGAATGGCGTTTTTGGCGGCCAGCCCCACGGTGGTCAGCAGGCCCACCTGGAAGAACACGTCGTTTTCCAATCCACGCAGCAAAATGGCCAGAATGGTACCCAATATCCCCAGTGGCACCACCAGCAGTACCGAGAAGGGGATCGACCAGCTTTCATAAAGGGCGGCCAGACACAGGAATACCATCAACACGGAGAAAATATAAAGAGAGGTGGTCTGTGATCCGGCGAGCTGCTCCTCATAGGACAAACCGTGCCACTGGATTCTGTAGCCCTCGGGCAGTTTGGCGGCAATTTCCTTAACGGCTTTTACCGCGTCGCCGCTACTGTAGCCCGGTGCCGGCGACCCCATGATATTGACCGCCGCGACGCCATTGAAACGCTCGAAACGGGGAGAACCGTAAGTCCATTCTCCGGAACCGAACGCCGAGAACGGCACCATGGTTCCCGACGAATTACGCACATACCATTTATCCAGGTCTTCCGGCGAGAGCCGAGAGCCGGCATTGCCCTGGATATACACCCGTTTCACCCGGTCGTGATACATGAACTGATTGACATAGCTTGAGCCCCAGGCGGCGGAAAGCGTGTTGTTGATATCTTCAATGCTGACCCCCAGCGAGCGGGCCCGTTCATCATCAATAATCAGCTTATACTGCGGTTCGTCCGGCATGCCATTATGGCGCACCATGGTCAGCCGTTTGTCCCGTTTGGCCATGGACAGAAATTGATTCATGGCGGCCATCAGCGCATCGTGTCCCTGGTCTTTCATGTCCTGTAGATAGAAATCGAAACCGGTGGAATTACCCAATTCCATGACCGCCGGCGGGATCAGGGCCAGCGCGATCCCGTCCTTCATGGTGGCGAAATGCGCCATGGTGCGCTGCGCCAGTGCTTGCAGGCTTTGAGAATCTTTTTTTCGCAAATCCCAATCTTTCAGACGCACGAACGCCATACCCATGTTTGAGCCACGGCCGGCAAAACTGAACCCATTGGCGGCGAAGACGGAATCCACCACATCTTTTTCCTTCGTCATGAGATAGGTGGACATGTCGGTAAGCGCTCGCTGGGTACGTTCCGCCGAGGCATTGGGGGGCAGCGTCACCTGCATCATCATGACCGCCTGGTCTTCATCGGGAAGAAAGGTGGTCGGCACTCGGGTGAACAAATACCCCGTCACGACGACGATACCCAGATAGGCAATCATGAAAAAGGTGCGCTTGCTGAGTATGGTTTCCACGCTATTGGTATAATTCACAACGCCTTTATCGAAGACCCGATTGAACCAGCCGGAAAATCCCCGGGTTTTGCGGGCGGCGTTGGCAGGCTTGAGAAGCGTGGCGCAGAGGGCCGGAGTGAAAATCAGCGCCATAATAACCGACAACGCCATCGCCGACACAATAGTGATGGAGAACTGGCGGTAGATAATACCGGTGGAACCGCTGAAAAACGCCATGGGCAGCAAGACGGCGGAAAGCACCATGGCAATGCCGAACAAGGCGCCTTGCACCTGTTCCATGGATTTGATGGTGGCTTCCTTGGGGGCCAGTTTGTCGAAGTGCATGACGCGCTCGACGTTTTCCACCACCACGATGGCATCGTCCACCAACAGCCCGATGGCCAGCACCATGCCGAACATGGTCAAGGTATTGATGGAATACCCGAAAGCATAAAGGATGGCATAGGTGCCGAGCAGCACCACCGGCACCACCAGCGTGGTGATAATGGTGGCGCGCAGGTTTTGCAAAAACAGCAGCATCACCAGGAATACCAGCGCAATGGCTTCGAACAGGGTCTTCACCACCTCATGAATGGATGCGCTCACCACCGGCGATGTGTCGTAGGGGTAAACAATATGCACGCCCTTCGGCAAAGAGGATTTCACGCTGTCGAGCGTTGCATGCACGGCTTTGACCGTATCCAGCACATTGGCGCCGGTGGCCAGTCGCAATGCGATCCCGGCCGAAGGCCTGGTGCCATCGTAGGTGGAGGAAATACTGTAGCTTTCGGGGCCAAGGTCGACATTGGCGACATCTTTCAGCCTGACCTGGGAACCGTCGGAGTTGACTTTCAGCAAAATATTTCTGAATTGTTCAATACTATCAAACCGGGTTTTGCCGATGATGGTCGAACTGAATTGGGCGTTTTGCACAGTGGGCAGGCCGCCGAGTTTACCGGAGGATACCTGGACGTTTTGCTGCTCAATGGCTGACGAGACATCGCTGGGCATCAGGCCATATTTGTACAGCTTGGCGGGATCCATCCAGATGCGCATGGCGTACTCCGACCCCATCACCAGAAAGTCGCCCACCCCCTTGGTCCGGGAAATGGGGTCTTGCAGTTTTGAAACAAGGATATCACCCAAATCGCCGTCACTGAGTTTGTTGTCGTCGGAATACAGGCTGATGACCAACATAAAATTCTGTTGATATTTGACGACCTTGATACCCTGATCGACCACCTCATCGGGCAATTGCGACTCGGCCAGGGAAACTTTGTTTTGCACCTGCACCTGGGCGATATCAGGATTGGTGCCCTGATCGAACGTCGCGATAATCGTGGCGCTGCCGTCGCTGTTGCTCTGGGATTCCAGATAACGCAGATTATCTATGCCGCTCAATTGCTGTTCGATAACCTGTACCACGGTTTTTTGCGTCGTGTCCGCGTTGGCGCCCGGGTAGGTTACGGAAACGGAAATGGCCGGCGGGGCAATGTTGGGGTATTGATTAATCGGTAGATTCTTGATGGCCAACGTCCCGGCAATCATCACAACGATAGCGATCACCCAGGCGAAAATGGGCCTTTCAATGAAAAATTTCGACATCGTTCTCTCGCTATTACTGTGCTGAAGGGTCAGTCATGGAAAGGGCTAAGTGGGATTTTTCGGTGGACGCGGAGGCGCGCTCAAGCGGTGTAACCGTAATCCCCGGCGCGATGCGCTGGATGCCCGCGGTCACGACCCTGTCACCCACATTGAGTCCGTCGGTCACCAGCCAGCTGTTGTTGATCATCTCGCCGGTGTGGACATAACGCTGAGCCACTTTGTTATCCGCATTGACGACATAAACATAGGGGCGGCCCTTGGTATCGTGACCCACTGATTCCTGGGGCACCATAATCCCTTGCTCCTGAACGCCTTGCGCGAGGACGGCATGTACGAACATGCCCGGCAGCAATATCCGCTCTGGATTGGGGAAGGTCGCCCGCAAGGTAACCGATCCGGTATTTTCATCCACCCGAACTTCGGAAAACTCCAGGCGGCCCTCCACCGGATAGGTCGACCCATCCTCAAGAATCAATCGCACGGCGGCTTGATGGTTGTTGATGGCTTTCAGTTTGCCCTGCGCGATCAATTGCCTCAGCCGCAACAAATTACGGGACGATTCGCTGATATCCACATACATCGGATCCAGTTGCGTGATGGTGGTCAGATAGGTGGACTGGCCATTGGTCACCAGCGCGCCTTCGGTGACCAGAGAGCGGTCGATACGGCCGCTAATGGGCGCCTTGACCTTGGTGTAATCGAGATTGATCTGCGCGGTTTCCAAATCGGCTTTGGCCTCGGCGGCGCTGGAAATGGCATCGTCATACTGTTGTTCGCTGACGGCATGGGCCGCCACCAAGGAGGTATACCGCTTTGCGAGCGCGTTGGCGCTCAGTAATGTCGCTTTGGCCTTATCGTAGGCGGCTTGATAGGTTGCCGGATCGATCTGGTAGAGCTGTTGGCCCGCCTTGACTTCCGAACCTTCCTTAAATAGCCGCTTTAATATAATTCCGTCGACCTGTGGGCGGACCTCCGCCGTCCGGACCGAGGTCGTCCGTCCCGGCAACGTTGTGGACAGCGTCACGGGTTCGGTTTTCAGAGTGACGACATCCACTTGCGGCGGCGGATTGCCCGCTCCCGACAATTTGGCGGAATTATCGCACGCCGTAAGCATCAATGACGCGATAACCAAAGAAATAACTTTAATACGCATACACTCTCCCTGCATCATCTCATCAGTATATTCATCAGCGAAACGCCGTTAGATTTTTCAGAAAAAAACATAGATAACAGATAGCTATTACTTTTCAGGGTATTGATTGACGGCGGTTTTTCATTCTCCATAGAAAAACGCCGAGAGCGATTTTTTAATTTTGACTCGCTCCGGCTTATCATAAAAAAAGCCGACCTTTTTCGTCACGGTCGGCAAAACCTCATGCTCTCGGACGAATGCTGAGAATGCAAGGTTACAGAGAGGAACAGGGTTATTTGATATCTTTCCAATTTGATATTTTTTCTTTCCAGATATAGCTATAACGCTGTACCAAATCCTTAGCGGTTTTTGGTATTCTTAGCGTCAGTTTATAGAAGTCGTCTGAGCGAAAATCCATCAATCCTTCAGCGATACTCGCCTCGTTGGTGACCATATCATTTCCACACCAAGGCACTGGAGAGCGGGAATAATCGCCATCAGTGGTCCGTGGGATACCGATGGAATCCAGATAGGCAAAAAAAGCCTCTTTATCCACTGGACAATATTGCAAGGGGATCCCGGAGGCTTCGCTGATCAACTGACAAATTTCCCGCTGGGAAATGGCCTGTTTGCCGGTGATATTATAAGCGGTATTCTTTTGCCCGGCCCCCAGCAACAATACGGTGGCGGCCAATGCGCTATCGTCTTTAGAGATAAAAGTACCTTTCCCTTCACCCGCCGTGGTATACCATTTGTTGCCGGAAAGCAAAGCCAGCATGACTGAGGTGGTCAGGTAATTCTCCATATACAAATTGTTTCGCATGACATTGTATTCAATCCCTGAATCCGCGGCGATGTGCTGCAGGTATTCCTCGGTCGCCGTATGATCGGGCGTCACATAGACATGGGCATAACGCGGGTCCGTGGCGCCCAGAAACGAGGTATAAGTGATATGTTTCAGTCCCGCCTTGACTGCGGCGTTGATGACGTTGCGGTGTTGCTGAACGCGTTTTTCACCAATTAATACCCCGGAGACGATAAAAATCCGGTCGGCGCCTTTAAACACTTTCCACATTTGTTCCGGTTTGTCATAATCGGCGGTGCAAATCTCGATACCGAGCCTGTTCCATTTGGCGACGGTTTCCGCCGGCAGCCTTTTAGGATCGGGGCAAGTAAAAATTAAATTCCTTGGGTTGACGTTGCTCAGCATGTTTTCGGCTACCCGCCCTCCCAACTGACCGTCGCAACCGGTAATGACATATTTCATGCTACACCTCGGAATAAATTTCTATCTGGCATGGATGTTAGCTCTTTTTGTCTAATATGTTTAATCGAAATGATTTATACGTGATTAGTGATTTTTATAAGGGTGACAGGATGAATATTATTCAATTGCGTTGTTTTGTGATCCTTAGCGAAACACTGAGCTTTTCTCATACCGCGGAAATCCTCAATCTGACGCAGCCAGCGGTGACACATCAAATCAAGAAGCTAGAAAGTGAGCTTAATTTCCCTCTGTTCAATCGGAACAAATACCGTGTGGAATTAACGCCCGCTGGGAAGGTGTTTTACCCTGACGCCAAAGATGTGTTAACCCGCCTTCAGATGGCGATCGATAAAGCATCCGCCATGGATAATCAGGTGACGGATGTGATCAATATCGGCTATGAGGGACATGACCTGGAGAAATTGAATCTTCCCATGATGATCAACGCATACAGGGAAAACCATCCTTCCACCATGTTCATGGTATTCAAAGCCGATCATATCGCCAGGAAACAGGCGCTTTTAACGCGGAAATATGATGTTATTTTAACGGTTAGGGATAATATTGAAAACACTGATAACGTCATCTTCAAGGAAATCATGTCCGCCGGATTGGATTGCGTTGTCGGGGAAAATCATCCTTTAAGTCAGAAAAGTATCATCAGGCTAGAGGATATCCATGGCGAAAACATTATTCTTTGCGACCCATTGCAATGCCCGAAAGAGCTTAATATCGGCCAGGAAAAATTGAAGGAATCTCTGCCTGGCTGTCGGTTCATCTATTCTGATTCGGAGTTCTCCGCGGCCATCATGATGAAGTGCGCCATGGGCATTGCGATAATGCCGACCTTTTGCCGACAACTGAGCGAAGGACTGGTACATATCCCCTTTATCATCGATAAAAATATCGCCTATGGTGTCGCTTACCTCAAGGATTGCCATAACAGCGATGTGCCGATATTCGCCCGAATGATAAAAGATCTATTCATTAAAACCATCAGATAACCCTAGCCACCAAAGCGTGGCGATGACGCCCGAGCCTGTTGGCGCAAAATGGGATGAAGGCGGTCGGCAAGGACAGGTTGCAATATTCAATGGGGTGAGCCGGATAACGGGGTCAATCGGCGGCAATGGCCGGGATCCGTCTGCTGGCGCCGCATTTTCCGGGACTCAGCAACATGATCTTAGGGGTATTCTGCGGCGGCGTTAGCGTCTGGCACGCGGGGGGCATCCTCTTAACTTCCGACAAGTAACACATCACATTGCCGCTCTGCCGGCGCCGGTTGATCATCCCCATTGCAGCGCTATCCTTACGCCTAGGGCATCGCATCCAGGTCACAATACGCTGAGACGGGGCGCCGAGGATTATCTCTATGTCAGGGGTAAAAGGAGGCAACGGTCTTTCGCCCAGGACCTGCCGTGGCCGATTAACGTTCGCCTTTGCCATGGCGACATTTACCTGCCGGTGGCTTGAGACGACGCCACGGATATTGGTTATTATCACATTTCATTAAATTCTTTTATCATATATTTATTCCTTTTAATAATATTGCCAAGTTATAGGGGGCGGGCCAGAGATTGAGAATTTTCTTAAAAAATTGTGAGGAGAGTTGCATCGCGGAATAGTTGTCTATTCTATATGTTAAAGACAAAGGCGCCTTAAAACAGCAGGCTAGATCGCTGGGTCATTTATATTGGAGCAGATCGTACCTCTATACCCTTAATACTTTGAGATGCATCGCGGGAGGTCGCGAACACCGTTAACGAAGCGGCGACGTGAAGTATGACCAGTGGACTTATCATACCCCTCGTTGTCTCATGGTTGGCGACGTTTGAGCACTCAGACCACGACCTTGTTCCCGCCCCTGAAGGAGAAAGGGCGTGAGGCAGTCTCGGGCCGAAAATGCCTCGTATTCGTTTTGGCGAATATGTGATTGTCTGGCCACTGCGATGCCATTCGGGTTAATTAGGTCGGGTATTTGACGTAGGTAAAATGCATCTTTATTCATGAGTGTGAGGCGTTGTCCAGGATATTTCGCAGCTGATCCCGGCGGCGGGTGGATAAATGGTCAGAATGTCATCGTTTTTATAACAAGAGGGCTGTATACAACCGAGCATGAAGTGGATCGAAATATTACAGGCAGATAAGACTAGCGTAATAATTATTTTATATAAGAGGAAAAATTAATATAACAGCTGATAAATATAACTTCTTGGCCGCAGAGTGTGAGGGTTTTCATTCCGTTGAGGTACTGTCGCAACTCAAAGATAAGGGAAGTATATGCCAATGAGTGATAATCTTAGAAATGCTGCCGCAGAATTGATAGCTGTGTTAAAAATGTCCGGCTACCGGCTCTCTACCGCCGAATCCTGCACGGGCGGAATGGTCAGTATGGCGCTGTGTTCCGTTGAAAATAGCGGCGAATATTATAACAGCGGGTTCATCACGTTCAGCGATATCGCTAAAAACCGGATACTGGGTGTTCCGCTCAAGCTATTATCCGCGTATACGGCGGTGAGCGATCCGGTGGTCCGGGAAATGGCCAAAGGCGCCAAACGATTGCCCGACGAGGATATCGGACTGGCCATTAGCGGCTATGCCGGACCCGGCGGCGGCGCCGATGGCACGCCCGCCGGTACGGTCTGGTTCGCGTGGTGTCTTGCCGATGACTCAATACACACCTCCGTGCGCCATTTCGAGGGGGACTACGAACAGGTTATTCAGCAGGCCACCCTATTCGCCTTGAAACATCTCACCGCGCTATTGTTGCCGGGGGGATAATCGCGCGGTATGGCCGGTTATGCCTTAAGGCCGCCTTGCAACGCCTTAGCCATGATCGGCCGTCTTTCCATGAGCGTTCGTATTTTGCGGGTGTCCTCGGCGGTGACCGGGTTGAAAATCACCATACTCAGATCAGGGCGGCCATCAACGGCAAACGCTGAATACTCCAGAGCGATAATGCCCAGTTCAGGATGGCGCAGGTGCTTTACGCCTTCGCCGTGGGTGCGTACATCGTTATCACGCCATAGCGCCGCGAATTCAGGACTGCGACGGCACAGTTCGTTCACCAGGGCTTCGGTATTTTTGGCGGCGCCGGCCCGCATGACATCCACCCGAAAGGCGGCCACGGCAAAGCGGGCCACCGATTCCCAATCAAGTTGCGCGGCCCGTGCGGCGGGTTCGTAGAATATCCGGCGCAGGATATTCATCTGGCCGGGCTGAAGGGCATTGTAGTCAAAGACCGCAGCGGCGGCGGGGTTCCAAGCCGTCAGATCCCAGGTACAGGTTCTGATAATGGCCGGACTGTATGCCAATGTATCAAGGATCCGCTGTAAGCGAGGCGAGATACCCTCGCTTTCTTGATAGTGAGCCTCGGGCGGGCGGCCCAAGGCCAATAGAAAAAGGTGCTCGCGTTCGACGTGGCTGAGCATCAGAGCGCGAGCGATACGATCGAGCGCGCCGGCCGATGGCGCGCCGCCCCGGCCTTGTTCCAGCCAGGTATACCAGGTGGTGCTGACATTGGCGCGCTGGGCCACTTCTTCACGCCGCAATCCTGACGTTCGCCGGCGCGACGGAGGATAGCCGAGCGCCACGGGATCGAGCCGGGTGCGACGATCCTTTAAATAGGCGCCGAGTAAATTGTCTTTGGTCTCCGATAAAGCCATATCCCCCCGATCCTTATCCCTCGCATCTAGCCATTCTCTAACGCGACTCTATACTCCAAATACTTCGAGTATACTCGTCATACTTGACGAGTATAGGAGGTATAGATGATCAATGGCGTTCGCATTGCAACCGGCTTGCAGTGGGTGTTGAATTTTGGACTGCTTTGCCTGGGGATAATCCTGGTGGTATTTCTGGGGATGGAAACCGTACATTTGGGCGGCGTGCTGCTGGAAAACGGGGCGACGGCGTCGTCCTACTTATTGATTGAGGGTATCGTCAATTATTTTCTTTACTTTGAATTTCTGGCGCTGATCATGAAGTATTTTCAGTCGGGCTATCATTTTCCACTGCGCTATTTTGTCTATATTGGTATTACCGCTATCATCCGTCTCATCATCGTTGATCATAAAAATGCTTTGGATACGCTGCTGTACTCTACGGCGATATTAATACTGGTGCTGACGCTGTGGCTGGCCAACAGCGACCGCCTCAAACGTGAATAAAGGGCAAGGAGCCGGCCCTGCGCCGTACTGGCGCGATCATGGCCGCTCGGTCATGGGACGGGGCGCGGATGCGTTTTTCCCGTGAACAATTCAATCTCTACGGGCCATATACCATGTTGCCGCTTTGTCGGCGGCATTCGCTCCTCCCGCGGTGTACCTCGGGGTATTGTGCAGCTATAACGTTTTCTTATGGATGCGCTTTTTCTGTAAAGAACGGACCCCGCCTGGCCGATATCAGTCAGGAAATAACTTGCAGGTGACGTTATATGCTCAGATCCATTCGTGCTCGTCTTTTGACCGCGACAACAGGCTTTTTACTGTTCATCCTTGTCCTTAATTCCCTCATTAATTACCGAGTGGCGCGATTTAACCATCGGCAGGCGGATGCCGACATCCTGCAAACCACCAGCCATAGCCATGTCGTAGCCATTACCGATTGGATTAAAAGCAAAATGGGCGTGATCGACTCGTTGCAAGATGTTGCCTTAAGCGCTGATCCGGTGCCCGTTTTTCGCCAAATGGCCGCCGCGGGCGGTTTTACCAACGTCTATGTCGGCTATGCCGATAAAACCGCCCGGTTTTCCGATCCCGCCGGTGTCCCGGCGGATTACGACCCCACGGTCCGTCCGTGGTACCGGCAGGCGGCGGCGGAAGATCGCCCGGTGGTGACCGCGCCCTATGTCGACGCCGGCACCGGCAAACTGGTGGTGACCTTTGCTGTTCCCGTCAAGCGGGACGGGCAATTGCGGGCAGTGGTGGCCGGTGATGTGGCGATGGATAATGTCATTGTCAATGTGCGCAGTATCCAGCCCACGCCCAACAGCAGCGGGATGCTGGTTAATCGCGACGGCGCCTTGATCGCCGCCCGCGATCCGGCGTTGACCTTGCAGCCGTTCGCCAACGCCGTCGCTGGCATGGGGTTTCAGGGACTGATTAGCGCGCGCGGCACCACCGAAGGCCAGATGAACGGACGCGATGTGCAGTTGCTGGCGACGCCGGTCGCCGGTACACACTGGTATCTGGTAGTGGCGCTGGATATCGCCGACACAACCGCGGGGCTGCAGGCGCTGCTCAAAACCACCTTGCTAACGCTTATCATCTTGTTAATCGTCTCGGGTTTTGCCATGTACTTGCTGGTGGCCTTTTTGCTTAAGCGCCTGAGCGCCGTGCGCGATACTTTGCGCGCCATTAGCGCGGGCTCCAATGATCTGACCCGGCGTCTGCCGGTGGATGGGCGCGACGAGGTCACCGATATCGCCCGCGCATTCAATATGTTCAGCGATAAGCTCTCTATGTTGTTGATACGGTTGCGCGACACGGGACTGTCGTTAAAAACGGCCGCCGATGGCATCGCCTCGGGCAATGAGGACCTTTCCGGCCGGACCGAAGAACAGGCCGGTTCCCTGGCGCAAACTGCCGCCACGCTGGAGCAATTGGAAGCCACCATCGGCCATACGGCGGAAAATACCGGCCAGGTTCACCAATTGGTCTCCCGAACGGATGCGCTGGTGAAGCAAAACGGCGACCTGATGAAGGCGGTCACCGTCCGTATGCAAGAAATTCACCAATCGTCGATGAAAATGTCCGAAATTATCGGGGTGATCGACGGTATTGCTTTTCAGACCAATATCCTGGCGCTGAATGCGGCGGTGGAAGCCGCTCGGGCCGGCGCCCAGGGCCGGGGATTTTCGGTGGTCGCCAACGAAGTCAGAATGCTGGCGCAACGTAGCGCCACGGCAGCCAGGGAAATCAAGGCGCTGATCGATAACTCCGTCGGCCAGATTGGGCAAGGCCGCGATTTGGTGGAAAGGGCCGATGTCGCAATGGGGGAAATGGTCGGCAATGTCGCCGATATGACGCAGGTCATGGGGGAGATCGCCTGCGCCAGCCGAGAGCAGAGCGACGGGATCCACCAAATCAATGCGGCGGTCGGCCAATTGGACGGCGCGACCCAGCGTAATGCCATGCTGGTACAACAATCCGCGACGGCGGCCCAGTCACTGCAAACGCAGGCACAGGTACTGACGGAACTGGTCGGTGTGTTCAAATTGATAGAACAGGACCGGACGGCATTGCCTGAATCCGGCACGGGCATCATGCCGGATGTGCCGAGCCTTGTGGAATCATAAACACCCGGCGGAACATCCTTTCGCCGAGGCTTGATTATGCGCCTGGGGGGATGAGAAACAGCGCTTCCCCCTCCGCCAAAAGCCGCCGTTGGCGGTTTATATTCATATCCGGCGAGTTTGTTACACCCTGGCCGCAGCAACGCATTGGCTATTATTCAGTGGCCGGCTTGTAAATTGCTTTACGATTTCTTTCGTGCAATGATAAAAATGTCAAGAAGAGAGATTATTTTAAAGAGCATTTTCCACATTGTAGTGGGGCGTTATATGTTAAAGAGTATCGGTATTTTTTGTGGTTCCAGCGCTGGTGTGAATCCTGTTTATATGCAGGCTGCAAAGTCTATTGGCAGCTATTTTGCGGAAAATAATTTAAAAATTGTTTATGGCGGTGGTAAAGTGGGGCTGATGGGTGCCGTGGCGGATGCCGCCCTCGCCTGCGGCGGCCAGGTGATCGGCGTGATGCCGCAGGCTTTGGTTGAAAAGGAAATTGCCCATACTGGCCTGACGGAACTGTTTGTGGTCAAGGATATGCATGAACGGAAACAATTAATGGCGTCGCTTTCCGATGCATTCTTGACGCTCCCTGGCGGGGCCGGCACGCTGGAAGAAATATTTGAACAATGGACCTGGGCGCAATTGGGGATACATCAAAAACCTTGCGCCTTTTTTAATGTTAATCGTTATTTTTCGCCGTTATTGACTATGGTGAGTAAAATGGTTGAAGAAGGTTTTCTAAAAAACCAATATCTCGAGATGCTGATTGTGGCGGACGACCCCTCTCGTTTATTGGTGGGTTTTGAAAACTATCAGGTGCCTAAACATAAATGGCAAAAATGACGGCAAAACAGAACATAAGGTAAACGCGCCCAATGATAATGAATTGGCCGGTAAGCGGCAGCATGATCGACGCTTCGGTTTCCCACGGGCAACCGTGTTTCCCCTGGCGGCTCCTGTGATAAGTCAATAACGGCTGGGGATGGGTGGGGCGCCCAGCTTTATACTCGTCATACTTCACGTTGTCTCTTGGTTGGCTGCGCTCGTTCACCCCAGTCACATAGTCATCTATGCTCCTGGGGACTCGCTCGCTTGCCGCCGCGATGCAACGCGAAGTATTGAGAGTCCGACCTTGGTCGACGCCGGCCATTAGGCGCCGCTCTTCACTCAAATGAAGAATGTCATAATTCGATCTTAAGCCCCAGGGATCCATGGTAGCCCTTGAACCCCTGTTGACCAAACCGATGACCTAGGTCGGCGGCCAGATGGATGTTCTGGGTCAACCGTCCTGCGTGACCGATACGGATTTCCCCTTGGTGGCGTTGACCTGACTGCTGAAAGCGTCTGCCGTCATGGTGGAAATCATAAGCCGACGGATTACGCAGGTAATTGAGTTCCAGGAAGGGCTGAAAACCGCTTTGCACAGGTCTATTCCGGCTGGACGGTGTTTGCAGGCTGGCTCTGGCGCCGAGCCGGGTCTGGATGCGTTCGCCGGATAATGCCGCTGAATGGCTTTCCCGGCCGCCATCGCCCGTCGGCCTCACGCCCAGCCAGGTAAGTTGTGTCTGGGGTTGGATCAGTAAATCGCGGTTTTCGCCCGAATACGCCAACATGGTGTAGCCGCCTGCAATAGCCCCCGTCAAGCCACGTAATGAGTAGCGTTGTTCGTGTCGCCCGTTTGAACGAACATGGCTGTGGAACACATTGTAGTTGACCGAACCATCAAAGTAGGGACCGAGCTGGTTTTGCTCATCGCCGAACCAAGTGGCGTATATCCCACCGGAATAGCCATGCAGGCGGCCATGGGCGCTATCGCCGGTTCGGTTGTCACGGCTTTTGCTGCGCCCCTGGCCGATGCCGGCCATGACGCCGAGATGCCAACTGCCGTTATCTCCGGCGCGCAGCCGGGCGACTTCGCCGCCGCCTTGCAGCAGCATGTCGCGGGTCGTGGTTTTTGCGCGTCCGTTGGCCAATGATGCCGAATACCCTTCAGCCGTGGTGCGTAGCCACAGCGGTGAGGCGTTGTCGTCGCGGGTTTCAGGGGGAAAATTTATGCGCCACGCGCCATGCCGGTCCTGCATGTGGGTAGTGAAGAGGCTATTGGCAACGATCAGTTGGTTAATATGGATGCCTGCGGCGGCGGCGGACCAGGAAGATCGGACAGGCTCGCGTTGTGTGCCGGCCGCGTCATCGTTGTGGGTGCCGGACGATGGCGGGGCGGCAGGTTCCGCGGCCCGGGAAGTCGCGTTGTCGGACGATGGCGGGGCGGCAGACTCAGCAACCTGGAATGCCGCGTTGTCAGACGAAGGCGGGGCGGCAAGCTCCGCGGCCCGGGGCGTTACGATGGCGGGCGAAGGCGGGGCGGCAGACTCAGCAACCTGGAATGTCGCGATGGCGGGCGAAGGCGAGGCGACAAGATCCGCGGCCCGGGGCGTTGCGATGGCGGGCGAAGGCGAGGCGGCAGGCTCCGCGGCTCGGGACGTCGATTCCCTTGGCGGCGCGGCAACAGGTACCTTGGCGGGAGGGCTTCCGGTCCCAGACGTTGCGGCGGAAGAGGCCGCGTTTTGATTTGCCGCGGCGGCGGGCGGCGTGCCGGGAGGTCTCACGGCAAAGAGCGGGGCAAAATAACTGGCGGGCATCATTGCGCGCCGGGCGCCTGACGGAATGCCCGATTCGGGGCCGACCGCCAAGGCCGTGGCGGACCCGATAATCGTGGTCAAAATGACAGCGCGAAGATAAAAAAGCCTACGATTGAATCTCATTCCCCGGTTCCTCTTAAATTTGAAATAGACTGGCTTCACGTCGCTTTTTCGACGGGCGCGGTCGTTCACCTCAGTCACAAAGTGGGCCATGCTCCTGGGGTGTATAAGAAACATTCGGTTTCTCATTCGACACCGCGCTGCAACTTGAATTATTCAGAGTGTAAATTGAGTGATCATGCCTTTTGGTATTATTCGAAAAGCAAATCAATAGGTACGGTTTGTTGTAAGACTAAAATTATTGAATATTATCTATTTGTATGAAATCCAGAAAAAATAATATGCGATAAAGTTGACTGGCTTGCCAGTCGGTAATAATTGCATCGTCTCTTATCTGATGAACATGATCGATGAAGTCTAGATAATTTCTGGTTTGATCCAGAGTGTTATTTTTTTCTAACGCGAATTTGAAAAAGTGATAAGTATGAAAGCCGCAGTCATTGTGAGATTGCTTCCTTCCACCGACAAAGCGCCATTGTATATCCACGTTACCAGGGTTTTCTTCGTCGGCTTTCAAAAGCAAACCGCACAGGAAATCCTTCACCTCTTCATCGATATCATCCGCTGCGCTATCGAATATTTCGCATAGATAGCCGTTATGGTTTTTTTCGATAACGCAGCCGATGATATGGCCATTTGCCAAGTCATCCCCTGAAGACCCGTTTAGCCTGTTAATGACGATAGGCAAAAGCACGCGATGGCCGACAGGTTGACCGCTTAGCGCATCGCAAGCGGCTTTGGTAAGATGATCAATGCCCTCCGTGAGAAAGCCGGTCGGGTTATAGGAAAAACTCGCCTGCATATAAGGGAGGGGGCTACAGTAGATGAAACCGGGTTGCAGCGCGGCCATTTTTTTTAGCATGGTATCCAGATAATAAGTGGACAGGAATTGGCCTGGCGACAACTCATTGCCAAACGTCTCGCGATAATCCGAAAGACAATGCTGAATAATGCCCAGGCAAGATTCGATGGTGTCAGAAAGAAGATGAGGCGAATCTTTGATCATTTCCGCCAGGGAGAGATTTAATAGCCTGGCAAGTAAATGCTTATCACCAAACGCATCCAGACATTGGGCGGCATTGGGGTGGTACAATAAATAAAGATAGGGAGCTATATGATTTTCCTGTTCGAGCAGGGCAGGGTTTGTATAGTCCAAATCAAAATAAGAAGCGTAATAGCTATCTAGCGCTTGCTCAATATGTTGAGCGGTCGGGGAATGGCTTGCCGTGAGCCACGGTTGGACAACCGGGAATTGTTTGGGATCGGCACGATTATGGATATCCGCGTCCACGGCGTAGACCGATGAAAAAGATAATGGCGATGTATTGGTGATCATGTTTAGTAATTTTCAGGTTCAATAAAAAGGAGCAGAAAGTTTAATAATCGTAAGTTGGATGAGTCAACTTATAATGTTGAAGTCATGAAGTTCCCTGTAGCGTCGTCATCGTAAAATGTGTCGCTGTGTAGGCTGTGACGTCCCTTAAATTATCCAGAGTAGACATTCTGGATACTTCGAGTCGCCTCTTGGTTGACGGTGTTCGCTCTCCCCTGGTTATTGCGTTGGTCGCGCGCCTGGGTTTATGGGAGACATGATATCGCTCACCCAAGGCGCGCTGTTGGTCATGGGCGCTTTCCCGCATACGGGAAATCCATTTTTCCCGAAGGGAAAATTGATAGGCAATACGCTGTTAAAACAGGTTTTTTCATTAATAAATATGCTAACTTTCCACGGGCTTTGGGGTAAACTGCCTCTGGCGGAACATTCCGCTCATTTAATTATTCAGGATAGATAATGAACAAGATAATAGCTGCTGGCGTGGCCGCCGGTCTGATGCTGGTCATCGCATCGGCTGATGCCGCCAGTGTTACCGGCGAAGTGGGGGAGCATTTTACCAATCTGGGTTTTGGCCTGGGTACGACCACTCCCGGCCTGGCGCTCACCGGGGACTGGACGCATAACGACGATAACGGCGATACCGCCGGGCTGGGACTGGGCTACAATATCCCGGTCGGTCCATTGATGGTAACCCCTGGCGGACGGGTCCTGTATACCAAACCCAAGGGTGGGGACGATGGCTATGCCGTGGCGGTGGGCGCCGGGGTACGATTGCCGGTCGGTCGCATGTTTAGTCTGTATGGCGACTATTATTATTCACCGGATTCGCTTTCCAGCGGCATTGACAGTTATACCGAGGCCAATGCCGGCGTGCGGCTGACGGCGATACCCCTGGTTACCGTCAGCGTGGGCTACCGGTATTTGTCACTGAACGGCAAGGAAGGTCAACGGGACAGTGTGCTGGCTGACGGAGCCTATATCGGCGGCGCGCTGAATTTTTGATCATCATGATCCTTATGAACGATACCGCCCTGGGCAGGGCGCCGGTTTGCCCCGCGATCAGTGGGGCGGGCCCGTCGTGTTCGTCATCAGCGACCCATAAGCCAACCGATAATCGCCCGCGGGGATCGTCGTCCGCCACGGTTCGCCGTTTCCCGCCGCTACGCGGCCCCTTGAGGGGTGGGCCTTGCGGCCAAAGCGAGGCGGCGTAAAACCCGCGGTGAATGTTCACCCAATGCGGACGGGGCGCCGTCAACTGTCCTGCATCAACCATTGATCGGCTTCATTGAACATGTCCTCCACCAACCGGTTCAGCACGGCCTTGTCTTGTTTGCCGGCGTCGGTATTGATGCCGTTGGCCTGCATGGCCTTGACCTTGATTGCCGCATCCGGAAAAACCCGGCGAACCCGTTTTGATAATTCCGCTTCAATAAGCGCGCCGGCGTTCGGTACGCCGCTCAGGTTCCGTTTATCGTAAATCAGTTCGATACGCATATGGCCTCCCTGTTAATTTACTGTGTTTTTATACAGTATTATTACTGAGAAATCAATGGAAAAGACAATATAAGGGAACCCAATGGCGCAACGAACCGGCGGAGAACGCCCGATTCCTCCGCCCGCCGTCAATCATGGCGGAATAGAGGCCATTGCGCGGCGGGCGGGAAAGACGGGATGCGGGCATCTGTCGTCAGGCCACCACCACGTCGCCCTGTAAGCGACAGCTACAGGCCAGTACATACCCCTCATCCCGCTCCTGCGCGCTTAATGTCGCGGTACTGCTGACCTGGTAGTCCCCCCGCAGAATCCGGGTTTTGCAACTGCCGCACACGCCAGCCCGACAGGCGGCGTTAACCGGCACGTTATGGCTTTCCAGCGCCGCCAACAGCGTCATGCCGGTCGGTACCCGGAATTTCCGCGCCAAATGGGCCACGGTCACGTTCAATTCTCCTTCCCCGATCGTCGTTGGAATAGAGAATCGTTCCTGTTGGTATTGGGTGACGCCCAGTGCCGCCGCGTCTTTCGCCACTTGTTCTCCATAAGGCGTCGGTCCGCAGACCATTACCCGCCGTCGGGCGATATCCGGCGCCAGCGCCGCCAGTTTTTCCCGGGTCAGTCTGCCGGGCATTATGTCCCCGTCCGCTCCCTGTTCGGCAAATACCGTGAATCGCAGCCAAGGTTGCATCATCCGCCACTCATCGGCGAAGATCACCTCTTGCGGCGCGCGGACGCTGTAGATCACCGCCACGTCCGCCTCCGGGCGATTGGCCGCCAGCCAGCGACACATGGATATAATGGGCGTGACTCCGCATCCCGCGGCCAAAAACAGGTAGGCCGGATCGGGTTGGCGGGCGCAAGTGAAATCGCCCTGCGCGTCCGACAGCCAAATATCCTGGCCAATTCGGACCTGTTCCGTCAGCCAGCGTGATCCGAGTCCGTCGTCTAGGCGGCGTACCGTTAATGTCACGAATTCGCTTTGGCCCGGCGTGGATGACAGCGTGTAAGCGCGCAGGACGTCGCTGTCGTTAATGCTGACCAGCGCGAATTGGCCCGGCTCATAGAAATATCCGTCGTGGCTAATCAAAGATAGCGTCCAGACATCGGACGTCTCCCGTTTGATGTGGTGAACTTGCATACGGTGACGGCAAAGGGTGTGTGGTACCGGCATCATTGACTCCTTAGGCGCATTCAGCCAGCATCGCGTTCAGATCCCGCGCGGGTTCGGTTATCGCTTGCAAACCAAATTGCCCATTAAGCACGGCCAGCAGATTATCGGTCAGAAAGCCCGGCGTGGTGGGGCCGACGCGAATGTTTCTGACGCCCAGGGACAAAAGGGTCAACAAAATCACAATGGCTTTTTGCTCGAACCAGGACAACACCAGGCTAAGGGGTAACTCATTGACTCCACAGCCCAGTTTCTCCGCCAGATGCACCGCCAGGGCAATGGCCGCATACGCATCGTTGCATTGGCCGACGTCCAGCAGGCGCGGCAATTCCTCCAGCGTGCCGAACGCTAACTTGTTGAAGCGGTACTTGCCGCAGGCCAGGGTCATCACCAGACAGTCTTCAGGGACGCCGAGGGCGAAGTCGGTATAATAGCTGCGTTCTTGCCGACTGCCGTCGCAGCCCCCCACCAGGAAGATATGCCGCAGTTTTTGCTGTGATACCAGCTCGATAACCCGATCGGACGCGTCCATCAGCGTCTGACGCCCGAAGCCGACGGTAATGAGATGTTCGATCTCGCTATAGGGGAAACCGTCCATTTGGCGCGCCTGGGCGATTACCGGCGAGAAATCGTCGCCTTGTAAATGGCTTACGCCCGGCCAGCCAACGATACTCCGTGTCCAGATACGGTCGTCATACTGACCGGGCGCGGGATCGATGATGCAATTGGACGTCATCACGATTGGCCCTGGGAAGCGGGCGAATTCGCTTTGCTGATTTTGCCAGCCGCTGCCATAGTTGCCGGCCAGATGGGCGAATTTTTTTAATTCGGGATAGCCGTGGGCCGGCAGCATTTCGCCATGGGTATAAATATTGATGCCCGTCCCTTCGGTTTGCTCCAGCAAAAGACGCAGATCGCGCAGATCATGACCGGAGATCAGGATAGCCTTGCCCGCTACCGGCTTGACGTTGACCTGGGTCGGTCGGGGATTGCCGTAAGCACCGGTTTCGGCGCGATCCAGCATGGCCAACACGGCGAAATTCATTTTACCGATAACCATCGCCCGTGATAGCAAATCATCCATCCCATCGGGGCGGGTACCCAACCAGGCCATGATGTCGTGATACTGGCGATAGATTTCCTCGTCGTACTGCCCCAATACGTGGGCGTGTTCCATATAAGCGGCGGCCCCCTTCAGGCCGTAAAGGCACAGCATCCGCAGACCATGGATATCCGCCCCTACGGCGTCCCGGTCGATATCCAGCGCGAAGCGCTGCGCCTCGGCTTGCAGGCCGGCCAGCGACAAATCCGGTAAATCAAGGTGGGCAGCGGGGTGGGTAATGTCCGCCGCCGGGTCGACGGCCCGGCAGCGGGCAATTAGCGCCTCGCGCAGAGCGACGGCCTGGCGGGCGTACTCCACGATGCGTTCGGAATCGAAATTCACATTGGTCAGCGTGGCGAAAAACGCCCGGGGGGCGAAGCTATCGACCTGGTGATCGATAATACCCAGGCCGCGGGCATGGATCGCCCAGGCGGACAGACCATGCAGTACCGCAATCAGTAAATCCTGTAAATCTGACGTTTCGGCGGTTTTGCCGCACATGCCTTGCGCATAGGCGCAACCGTTGGCTGAGGAAGTACGAATGGTTTGTTCACATTGCACACAAAACATGATTAAGCTCCACTTATAAGATGCATTTAATATGCATCTTTAAAATAAGACGGCGCCGTTCATTTCCCTAACGCATTGTCCGCTATTCGCCTGTTTATTGATATAGCGCAATTTATGCCGGCGTAAGCCCCAGGGATCGTGGGGGGGAAAATATGTTCTCTGTGAAATTACCGCACGAAATGTTCAGTAACAGTTCTTCCACAAAATCCGGCGGTAAACCACGAAAGGATTCTATACACTTTGTTTCACGTTCCGTTTATTTCCTCCAGGTTGATATTTTTTATGCATTTCTTCCTTAGCGATGGCGTAATCGCCTGTTTCCCGCTGTGAGGCCAATGACATGTCTTTTATCCATATCCTGATTCTCGCTGTTGTACAGGGACTGGCGGAACTGTTGCCGGTATCCAGTTCAGCCCATGTCATCATGGCTGAAAAACTGATGGGACTCGATCCCACCGCGCCCGAGATGACGCTGCTGCTGGTCATGTTGCATACCGGCACCATGTTCGCCGTTATCGTGTTTTTCTGGAAAACCTGGCGGTCCACCTATTTCCGTTCCGCCGCCGCGTTTCGGCTGAATGCCTTCTACCTGATACTGGCCACGGCGGTGACCGGCGTTATCGGCCTGACGTTGCAGGCGGTCATCAAACATCTTTATGCCGGCAACGCCGCCAACTTCGAAATCGAACGGCTCTTTGGCGATACGCGGGTGATCGCCGCCGGTTTGGCGGCCGCCGGCGTACTTATCATCGCATCAAGCCGTTTTGGCGAAGGCGAACGAGGCGAAATCACCACCGGGCGCGCCATCCTCATCGGACTGGTGCAGGGGTTGTGTCTGCCGTTCCGCGGTTTTTCCCGCTCAGGCGCGACCATTTCCACAGGCCTGGCCGCGGGCGTGGCGCGCAAACGCGCCGAAGAGTTCAGTTTCGCCTTGGCGGTGCTGCTGACGCCGGCGGTGGTGCTTAAAGAGGGATTTCGACTGTTTGATAAAGGCGTGGACGCCACAAGGGCGGCGCCGACGGCGGGCAATATGCTGCATTTGCTGACCCCCGGCCTGTTGGGAATGGTGTTCAGCTTTATCGCCGGCCTGGCGGCGTTGCGCTGGCTGTCCCGCTGGCTGGAGCAAGACCGCTGGCATTTGTTCGGCGGTTATTGCCTCGTCGCGTCGCTGGCGGTGCTGTACTTCGGCTGAGGCGATAGACGTCGCGCATCCTTCACGAAATGGCGAATACGCGCCGACAAAGGGCGGCGCGTGCGGGCGCGCTATTCGGAAAAGATCATCAATTCCTTGAAATGGTGGCGCTGCAACAGTAAATCCGCCAGGGTATATTTGTCCAGCACAGCGAAAAAGGCCCGGGTGGCTTCGTCCAGCACGCCGGGCAAGCCGCAGGCGGGCGATATGACGCACTGGTTGCAATCCACCAGGTGGATATGCTTTTCGGTGTGGCGAACAAGCGTGCCCAGGTTGATATCCTGCGGCCGGCGGCCCAGACGGATACCGCCGCTGCGGCCGCGGATGGCTTCGATATAGCCCAGATGCGCCAAATCCTGTACCACTTTCATTAAATTATTGCGCGAGATAGCGTAAAGCGCTGAGATTTCGGCGATGGAAGACAGACCGTCATCACGCGAACCGAGGTAAATGATTACCCTGAGTGCGTAATCGGTGTAGCGAGTGAGCTTCATAAGCCCTCCTGACAGTCTGGTGGGGACAATCTAACAGTATACCGTCAAGGGCGGCCATCGCCTAGATGAAAACGGCCAGGGGGTGATCTCCGCGCGCCGGTGGAAAAGCGAAATATGAAAGCTATAAATACCTTGTTGCCCGATCATATTGAGCCGGAAATTCATTGAAAAAACCGAGGGAACAATGACCTATATAGCCTCATCCGCTATCGCGCAAAAAATCGCTTTCTTCTCTAATCCCGACGTCCGGTCGGCGTCCAAGGCATGCGGTAACTTGCCGGGAAAGCTGGCCGGCGTCCGTCTTGATACGCGGGTTGCGCCGCTTGTGAAGGACAATCGCGACAATTCGGTCGCCAGGTCGGGCAACATTCTCGACAAAATGCGGACGCAAATGTCGCAAGAGGCCTTCACCGACTTTTGCAATACGCTCAAACGGGTGAAAAAAGACAACCCGCCGCCGTGGAAGAAAACGCCGACGGCTTGCGGAGAGTCCGCGACGCTGCCCCGTGCCCAGTCCCGTCAGCATCTTGCCGGCTCGGGCGATAAAACGATGCTCCCATCCCATCGCCTGTCGGCGACGCTGCCCCGGACCAAGGCCAAATCCCAGCAATCCGCCGGAGCGGTACCGCCGCCGCCGCCAATGCCTTCGTTCACCGCCGCGGCTTTGTCGAAGACCAAATCGCAGAGCATGCCCGAGCTGGGTAAGATAGGGGCTTGGGACAAAGTGTCCGGCGCCACGCTGGAGGAAGCGAAAGCCGAATTCAAGCGCCATTACGCCGCCAAGGCCAACGTCAGGCAACTGAGCGAGGGCGACAAAAAATACGGCAATGTGATGCTGGAGCTTCAGGCCGCGCTAAAGAAAAGGGCCGGTCACGCCTGATTGACACGATGTTTTCGCCGGTAATGCCGCTCCCGCGATCGCCGGCAATGTCAACGTTATGGGACGGGATTGCCGGACGAATTCATTACCGGCCGAGCGGCCATCTTCGTAAAAGACCGGCAAGGCCGGGTCGGGCAGGTACGTTGGCGGCCTCGCGGTACCCCGTCGAAGCGGATACCGCGCTTAACGATTAAAGCGCGACATCAGGTTGATGATATTTCTCAGCCGTTTCCCTTGCAGCATTCGATGTTTGGTGGGTTTCAGGTCCGGCGTGAGTGTTTCGAAGATCCCGCCGGGATAGACCACGTTGATAAGTTCCGGCGAAACCACCGCGTAGTTATAATAGCTGCCGACAATCATATCCTGCCGCTCCGGGTGGGTGGGGTTCAACATACTCTGTCCCACGCTGTAGTCATCGGCCGGCGTCGTTACCCCCGCAACTGTCGTCATCAGCGTCGGTACCACATCGAAATGCGTGGTGCGCCGGTCGATGTCGCCGCTTTGTCCGTCGGGCAGGCGTATAAACATGGGAACATGGATTTGCACATCGCTGTAGTTGCTGCCGTGTCCCCAGTAATTCTTCTTGTGATCGTTGAATTCCTCGCCGTGATCGGAGGTGATGATCACAATGGTATTATCATCCAGTCCGGCCTGATGCAGTTTGTTTAAGACCTGGCCTATCAAACCGTCGTCATAGTATAGCGCGTTGCGATACAGATTATGGTATGGCGTGGGATCGAAATCATTGTTCAGTTTAATGTGGTCCACCCGCTGCCAGTAAGGCTTGAACGGTGTGACCGGATTGGGCGGCAGGTCGTAGCCATGGGCGGCGTCATAAAACAGAAAACCGAAAAAAGGGCGCGCGGGGTCGCGCTGGTCGATGAACTGGTTAAATTCATCGGTAATCTGCTTGTCCCGCAGCGCGGGCGTCCGGGCATTGTTGCTGATCACCAGATGGGGGATCTGCGCGAATACCGTGCGGTCGAAGGGGGGATGATTAAGATTGGCGGAACCGTGAATGGCAAATTGATAGCCTTGGTCCGCCAGGGTTTGCATCAGTACAGGCCGTTGCCCGCTATTGCGCACCGATAGCCAATAGGTATCCGGCAGACTGTAAAACAGGCTGAAAATACCCGGTTCGGTGGCGTTGCCGCCGCTGCGATGCTGATGAAAGCGCAGGGCATGCTGGGCAAAACGACTGACATTGGGCGTCACCAGTGGATTGGCGTCATCATAGCGCCAGGCATCAATGAGAATAAACAGAACATTGAGCTGACGTGCCGGTTTCTGATATTGGATGGCTTGTAAAGGGTAATGCAGGGTTTTCGAATCGGCCATATGTAAGTTGTTTTCCCGGCTGCGGGCCAGCGTGGGGTCCACCAGGCCCCACCGCATCAGGCGGCCCTTGGCCGTCAACGGATAATAGAGTGGAAATGCGCGGGTATAGCTGGGAATGAGGGTACGGTAATTGGCATCATCCCAGACGTGCATGCCTTGGCTTATCACGATGCTTACCGCCATTAGCGCGTAGGCCGGCTTACGCAAGCGGGCGATGGCGGGCACGCCCCCCGCCATTAAACTGAAAAGGCACTGCACAGCCAGCAACGCCAGGCCAATACAACCGCCCACCAGCCAGGTGTACCATGACAAATCGATAATATCCCGCCCTTGAAAAAGCATTTCCAGCACCACGCCGTTGATATGAAAACGGTACTGGGCATAGACCAGCGTATCCGCCGACAATAGGGCGCTCAGGAAAAATCCCAGTAGGATGCCGATAGCGCAAAACAACCGGCGCGGCAGGAAACACACTACGCATTGGATAACCAGAGCCAGCAGGCAGAACGCGCCGAACAGACCGTATTGGGTCGTCAGCAGGTACAGCAATGCGCGAATATCGCCGCGCGGAAGGTTAATCCACTGCCAGAAACGAAAAGCGATGGCGGTCAGCAAAAAAGCATTAAGCAACCAGAATACGCTGGCCCATTTGAGGTTGGGCCTAAGAGAATGGGGAATACGTAGTCCGGTCATATTTTCAGCAATCCTGCGGTTGGGCGATAACATGTCAAAACGAGCGCAAAGATTTAACACCCAAAATCGGTTTCCGCTTCTCCTCATTGGTAAAAAACTGTTACGTATCCTAGCGAAAAAGAGACTCAACACTTCATGAAAAATTCATGTTGGTTAATACTTGCCTGAATTTTTTATGGGAGTCCGTGATGGCCGATGGGGAATACCGCGCGGGAGAGGGTGGGGCGTAAAATAGGCAGTGATAAATTTAATTCATTGTTATTTAATGAAAAAATAAAATAATGCATTGGTAATCTCCCGCCCGGGCGGATCCTGGCGGCGGTACGCCGCGACCGGGGAGCGCGGGAAATAACGATCGAATAGGGTGGATTTTCGGCTGATCGGCTGGGGGAAACGGGCGGCGCAAAATCGGCTGGACTACAATAGTCCATTGTTTTTTAAGTATTTCCACACATTGTAACCAGATATCGCTTCAAGATGGCTAATCGGCCGCCCGCGGCGACGGCCTAGCGAAGCCGCGCCACAGGCAGTTCCCGCCAGCGGGTGGTATAAGCCGGCGACAGCATATCCCGTCGCATGGTCCAGGCGGGGGCGATACCCTGGCCGGCGAACCAGATGCGCCCGATACCGTTCTGGTTGATGCTATCCAGCACAGCCATTAGCTCCCCGCTGGCCGGTCGGGGTGGGTGGGTGTCGAACAGCGCCAATTGCGCTTGCCGGTTGGGGGCGAAGTCATTGAGCATGACGCCGGCCTTGGCGTAGCGGGGACCCTCTTTCCAAATACGCGTCAGGCCGCGCTGCGCGGCGGCGATGATATCCCGGGTATCCTGTGTGGCGGTCAGCAACTGTTCGCTGGTCGCGTTGGCGTAATAGGGCTCGTCGACGGCATAGGGGGAAGAACGGATAAAAACCGCAATCTGGCGGCAGTAACGCTTTTCCTGACGTAATTTTTCCGCCGCGCGCTCCGCATAGCGGCACAGCGCCTGGCGCATATCCTCAAGCGCGGTGACCCGGCCGCCGAATGAACGGCTGCAAACGATCTGCTGTTTGGCCGGCGCCAATTCCTCCAGCGCGATACAGGATTCACCGCGCAATTCGCGCACGGTGCGCTCCAGCACGACGTTGAACGTTTTGCGGATAAACGCCGTATTGGCATCGGCCAATTGCAAAGCGGTACGGATCCCCATGGCATCCAGTCGGCGGGCGATGCGGCGGCCAACGCCCCAGACGTCTTCCGCCGGTATCAGTGACATGAGTTTGCGCAGCCGCGCCGGGTCGTTTAGCGCCACGACGCCGCCGGTGGCCGGCCATTGTTTGGCCGCGTGATTGCAAAGCTTTGCCAGGGTTTTTGTTCCGGCGATACCGACGCCCACGGTCAGGCCGGTGGCTCTTTGAACCGCGGTCCGCACCTGGCGGCCGAATATCTCGTATGGCACGCTGGCGTTGATGCCGGTCACGTCCATCCAGGCCTCATCGATTGAATAGATTTCCGTGCGCGGCGCCAACGACTCCAGGATGGACATGACCCGCGCCGACATATCGGCATAGAGGGCGTAATTGGACGAGAAAACCGCTATTCGCTGTCGACGCATCAGTTCGCCCAGGCGAAAGTAGGGCAGACCCATTTTGATGCCCAACTGCTTGGCCTCGCGGGAACGGGCAATGACGCATCCGTCATTGTTACTGAGCACGACCACCGGCACACCCCGGAGATCGGGACGGAATACCGTCTCACAGGAGGCATAGAAACTGTTCACGTCCGCCAGGGCGAACATGCTAGCGCCGGGTATTGTGCACGGCATACAATACGACGCCGAAAATATCCAGACTGTCCGGCGGGGGGTAGATCACCGGGAAAGCCGGGTTCATCGGTTGCAGGGCCAGTCGGGGCTTGAGACATAAACGCTTGACGGTGAACTCGCCTTCCACCGCGGCGATGACGATATCCCCATGGCCCGGCGTTTCGTCGCGATCGACCACCAGCAAATCGCCGTCATTGATCCCTGCGTCAATCATGGACTCGCCACTGGCGCGGACAAAATAGGTGGCGCTGGGGTGGCGGATGCAATATTCGTTCAAATCGAGGGTGCGCTCGACATAATCCTGCGCCGGCGAAGGAAAACCGGCCCGACATGGGTCGGCGAACAATGGCAGTGAAAGAACCGGCGGCATTTCGCCGCCAAGAGAGAAGCCGGCAATGATTTTCATTAAGACAAACCCATTAATACTGTTTATAAATACAGTATAAATAAATTAATCTTTCTGAAAAGGGGTGTTCGAACCGTTTTTATCGCTCTATATATTAGTTTGCTGAATATTAAGAATAAAAAAATTTCTAATCTTGCTTGCGGATGGACCAGACTCGCCCTAATTAATTAGCAATGTTAATAATTCAATTTGCATGTTTATACTCCCTACTCTCGATCCGTCGAGTCGCGTCGCGGCGGCAGGTGAGTGATACATTCGTCGGGATCCTGTCGCGCATCGTCCATATCATGCCTTGAGGGGTGACGGAATGACTCTCTCCGTCCCCGGGCGTATGACCACCCTGTCACCTCCGGCCGCCGAGAGCCGGTGCGGGGAAAATGGGCCGGCGCTGAATGGATAAAAAAAAACTCCGGCAAATTTGTGGCATTTGCCGGAGAAAAACTCTTTGGGCATTTTTTATCAGATATAATTATTTAGAAATTCGGATAAACATAATATCGCCATGGCCTGGCCATAGGGCATCGTGGTCAGGGGAATGGTGCGATAATAGTCCAGATCGGCGCCCATGGCGGTGCCGAAGGATACTTGGGTCAATTCGCCGTCCGGATTGATATGATCGATAATACCGCGCACCGCGTTTAACGCCACGGGGAGATAGGCTTTATCGATATAACGTTTTCGCACGGCTTTCAAAATACCGTAGGCGAATCCGGCGGTGGCCGACGATTCGAGGTAGGTGCTATCATCATCCAGTAACGTATGCCACAAGCCGCCGTTATCCTGACAGCGCATCAAGGCGTCGATCTGGTTTTGTAAAATTTGCAGCAAATAACGTCGGATGGCATTCTGCTCCGGTAAACCCAGCATCTCGATATAATCGGGAATCGCCACGGTTAGCCAGCTGTTGCCCCTGGCCCAATGCGCCTGGGCAAAGTTATGCCGGCCGTTGAAATTCCAGCCGTGAAACCACAAACCGGTTTTGTTGTCCATCAGGTATTGGGCATGTAACAGAAATTGATAGTCTGCTTCGGCAATAAATTCCGGCCGATTAAGCAGCTTGCCGATTTTTGCCAACGGCAGAACGCTCATCATCAACGTATCATCCCAAAGCTGCTGATGATTTTCGTTATTATAGACAATATGTTGCAATCCCCGTTGTTCGGTACGCGGCATATCGTACATAACCCACTCGGCCCAACGCTCCAGATAGGGTAGCCAAGGGGAGTGCGGCGTTTCTTCATAGAGACAGGCCAGGGTAAGAAACGGGCACACCGTATTCACGTTCTTGGTGGGCGTGCCGTTCGCCAGGCTGCGGGCGAACCATTCTTCAAGAATCGCGCGTATTTTTTTATCGCCGGTCCGGCGATAATATTGATAGATACCATATAACCCGATGCCATGCGTCCATTCCCAGCCCGTCGCCCAGCCTTTGGTATCGATAACCCGCCCGTCATCGAGCCGCAGCAGGAATTCGCCTGTGGTATCCTCGATATGGGTCAGATTTTCGATAAGTTTACCGATAAGCGCATTGAGATCCTCTTTGCTGATAAAATGCTCCGGCGCCCGCAATAACGCGCTGTGTTTTACGCTGTAAATGGTCATTTTTTCCTCTGGCCGATATCTACCCTGAATACGTCGAAATCTGACTTCACACTCTGACGAGAATAATCACGTCATTCAGACATGTCGCAACTGCGAATCCTTTGCCCTGATAATCTTTTGTCGATTGAGATAACCGATATTATTATTTCCCCACAGTGATTCATATTCCATACCGGTCAGCATTTCCATAACCGCCCGGTTTTCCGGCGAGATATCCTCCGCAACAATTCGATTAACCACGCGCATCTTCTGTATCTCCTGTTGCAACACGCGATGGGTCTTCAAATTGAGTTTGAAACGCAACGATATAAAAAAGCCGACGCACAAAATAACGACCGTTCCGGCGCAAAGGACGCCCAACAAGGTGAATTTCACGCTGGATGCCTGGCTTGCCTGCCCGGAAATAAAGCCAGACAGTTGTAATATGATCCCCACCAACATTACCGCGCCGGCTTGGGACGCTTTGCGGGTCAGGGTCATGATGCCGGCGAAAACCCCTTCGCGGCGTTGGGCCGTGATGGCCTCATCCACATCGGCGATATAGGTATAGATATTCCAGGGCACGTAATTGATCCCGCCGCGGCCCAACCCGGCGATCGCTGAAGTTATGGCGAGCAGCAGGTAATTGTTGTCAAGACTCAAGGCATACAACGCGCCGTAGGCCAGCGCCGCGATACCGAATAAGATCACCACCAGCCGATAAGACGGCGCGGGGCCGAGGCGGATGCAAAGCGGTATCATGCACACCACCGCCACCAGCTGCAAAATCGACATGATGCCCATCAACTGGGAGGCAACCGTTGCGCTTTGCATCAGCACAAACACCACATAATAGGTAAAGACCGCGTTGAAAATATCCTGGGCGATATAACCACCGAGGTAAAGCCCCAAATGCTGGCGGAAGATACGGATCCGGAGTGTCGAGGTCAGTTCGATGGCCAACCGTTTGAGACTCTGCGATAACGTCATCTGCCGCTTTCCTTGTGCCTGCTTGATCATGGCGGCGGGTTTTGATTCCGCCGGTCGTTCCCAGGTAAAGAGATAAACAAATAGCAGCATCAGCGCGCAAAGTATCGAAAAAACCAAACTGGCATAAAAGAAAGACAACGGGTTATTTTTGCCGAAATGTTCCAGCAAAATACCGGGTAGAAACGCGGCGAGAATAGCGGACGTTTGCGCCAGGGCAATACGCGCGCCGGAAAATTTGACCTTTTCCCTGAAATCGTCGGTCATCTCCGGCACCAGTGTCTCATAAGGCACCAGTATCATGGTATATACCGAATCGAACAGCAGGTAAGTGATCAGGTAATAGCCAAAATTCATGTGTCCCATCCACATCAAACTGTAGCTGAAGACACAGGGTATGCCTAATAAAATGAAAAACTTGCGGCGGCCAAAATGTTTGCCAAACCAGGTTTTGCCAAAATTATCCGTTAAATACCCCATTAACGGACTTAGTACCGCGTCAAGCACCCGAGCCGAGAAAAAGATAAATGTCGCCTCTATCGCCGTCAGCCCGCAAAAGGTCGTGTAAAAATAGAGTAGCCAGGCCGAAGTCAGCGCAGTGGTGCCGGCGCCCAGAAAATCACCCGAACCATAGGCCAGATAATGATGTAAACGTATTTTCCTGATGCTCATCGCTATTCACCCGCCATTGATACATTGGAAATGTTCGGCTCTTAACCGTACCCGGGTTGACATCCTATGATTCACGATAGAGCGGTATTCTTGCTGCCACCTTCTTGTTTTTGCCATCTTCCGCGTTGTTGTGGCAGAAAAACGAAGAAAATGCTGATCGATATCAAAATATAAAATATTGGTTTAAAAAAAAAGAAATGAAATTCCTGATTAAATCATGCCACAGGCGGCCGGTAGCCATCACCGGCCGTTATCGGTAAACAGCCTGTGGCGAGCCGCTAACGCCATTTGCCGCGATCGTGGGCTCAGCGTAGCGCCAGACAGGCGGTCAGGATACGCTCGCAAGCCTCCGCCAGCCGTTGGTCGTCAATGGCATAGGCAAGGCGAAGGTAGGGTGAGGCCCCGAATGCCGCCCCCTGCAAGGTGGCCACCCGGGCGTGTTCCACCAGGTAGCGGGCAACATCGCCGTCGCTGGCGAGCACGTTCCCCGCCGGGGTCGTTTTGCCCAGCAGGCCACCGCAGTTGGCGAACACATAAAACGCCCCCGGTGGTGTGGCGGCGCTCAGGCCCGGTACCCGCGCTATCAACGACATAACCCGCTCGCGTCTGGCCGCCAGGGTTTTTAGCCAACCGGCATGAAACGTCGCCGGCGCGGATAAGGCGGCGACGGCGGCGGCTTGGGAAATGGCGCTGGGATTAGAGGTGCTTTGTGACTGTAAAACCTGCATGGCGGCGATAAGCCAGGCCGGTCCGCCGGCGTAGCCTATACGCCAACCGGTCATGGAATAGCCTTTGGACAGCCCATTGACGGTCAGCGTCCTGGCGCGCAGCCGTGGCTCCACTTGCGCCAGGGTGACGAAATCGTCAGTGTCGTGGCGTATGTGCTCGTAGATATCGTCTGCCAGGATCAACACCTGCGGGGCGCTCAGCAGTACCTCGGCCAGGGCGCGGAGTTGCGCGCGGGAATACACCGCCCCGGTGGGATTGTTGGGGGAATTCAGGATAAGCCAGCGGGTTCGGGGCGTGATGGCATTGGCCAGATCGGCGGCGTTGAGTTTCCAACCCGACTGTTCGCCGCAGGGAACGATGCGGGCTTCTCCTTCCGCCAGCGCCGCCATATCCGGGTAGGACACCCAATACGGCGCCGGTATGATAACCTCATCCCCTGGGGAAATCGTCGCTAGAAAAGCATTGAATATCAGCTGCTTGGCGCCTGAACCGGCAATCACTTCCTCTGGACGGTAATCCAGGTCGTTTTCACGGCGGAATTTACCGATGACGGCCTGCTTAAGCTCAACGGTACCGGATACCGCGGTGTATTTGGTTTCACCACGCCGGATAGCATCGATACCCGCCTGCTTAATCGGTTCGGGAGTGTCAAAATCCAGTTCGCCCTCGCCCAGGTTGATCACATCGATACCCTGTTGCTGCATGGCGCGAACGGTATCGGAAATCGCGGCGGTCGGCGAAGGTCGAACCCGTTTCATCCGCTGGGCGATAAGTTCTTCAGACATGTTTTCCTCTTTTAAGTGGCCTAGAATTGTATTATTTGATTCAAAAAGTTCAATTTAAACTGTTATGCTTGACCGATCGCGAACCGCGATACGTCCGGTCAGCCCGTCGATCATTGCGCTGGATCCTGGCGCCGTGTTTCATCCCAGTGACCCAATAAGGAATACCGTGATGACAATAATCCTGGCCGTGCATGACACGCCCGAGCCCGCCTTTTACGGCCTCATGGCCGCCACGGCCGCGGCGGAACGGCGACTGCCGCTGTTTCATTTGGCGGCGGACTACGATATCGGCCGCTATCCCGATGCTTGCCAGCACGTACTGCGCGCCGGCGGCCTGGTGGTCAGCGGACTGCTCTGGCTGGAGCGCCTGGCCGGCCGCTCTCCCGGGCAGGCGCTGACAATCACCGCCTGCGTTCAGCAGGCCGCCGGCGGCGATGGCGTTATCCCAATCGGCCCTTCGCAGCGCAAAGCGTTGCCGCTTTTGACCGACCGCCTGGCGCGCGAGGGGTTGCCCTACCGTATCTGGCGGACCGTGGCGCGCCAAAACGGTCTGGTCCTGGAAGATCAGACCCATGGCCGCCTGATGGGCGATATCTGGCGGCCCGATGCTTTCAGCCGCTGGCGGCGCGACGTCTTTGCCATGGCAACCGGCCGCCGGCCCGTGCGCATCGCCTTGATTGGCGACCGGCGAGATCAGACCGAGGCGTATCCCGCCACGTTGGCTGCGCTGGGCGATGCCGCCGACGCGCTGAATATCGCCGTGGAGGTGTTATTCGCCGCCCCTAAAAACCTGCCCCGCGATCCGGCCGCCGAGTTATCCGCCGTGGATGGCATCCTGCTGCCCGGCGGATCGGATATGGGCAATGTCCCCGGACAACTGGCGGCGGCCCGCCATGCCCTGCAACACAAGGTGCCGACGCTCGGTTTGTGCCTGGGCATGCAGACCATGGCCACCGCCGCGCTGCGTCAAACGCCGCGCTGGCGGGACGCCAATCTGGCGGAAGCCTGTCCGGACGCCCCGGTGAAAACCTTCGTGCCGCTTTGCCATCCCCGGCCCTACGGCCCCCATCGTCTGGGCGAACACGCCATGCGTCTGCGCGCCGGCAGCCAATTGGCGGCCATCCTGTCCACGCATGACCGCCTGCGCTATAACCATCGTTATCAACTTAATCCCGAGCTGCTGGAGGGTTTGTCCGCCTGCGGGTTGACGGTCAGCGCCACCGATGCCGGCGGCGCCATCGCCGATGCCGTCGAGCTGGCCGATCATCCCTTTTACCTGGGCGTTCAAGGACACCCGGAACTGAGTTCGCGCCAGGGCGCGGCGCATCCGCTGCTGGTCGCCTGGCTGTCGGCGGCCGCCAACCCGTCGCGCTGAGTACGGCGGGCGTTTTGGGGCCCGCCGCCGCCTTCAGCGCGGCAGTACGACGCCGCTGCGGCTGTCCAATGCCAGGCGGTCCAGCGCTTCTCTTAACTCCGCAATCGCCGCTTCGTCCAAATCCATAAGCGGCGAGCGGACACGGCCGCCATCAAAGCCGCGCAGGTTCATGGCCGCTTTGACCAGTTGCGGCTGGCCGAGCCGGCGAGCCAGTGTTCGATAGCCATACCACAAGCGATGCAAGTCACGGGCGGTATGGGCGTCGCCGCGTTCCACCGCGCGAAAGGCCGCCAGGATCAGTTCCGGCAATGCGCCGCTATTGGTGCTGCTGATGCCGTCAAAACCGCACATCATTGGGCCGAGAAACGCCAGGTCCGAGGCGCAAAATAGCCGCAGACGGCCAGCCAGCCGGTTGGCGATGCGATCGATGGCGGTCGGGTTCAAATCGCCTTGTTTGATCCCCACCACTCCGGGGATATCCGCCAGTCGTTCCAGCATATCCGGGGATAGGGTGATGCCGATGCCGGGAGCGTTGTAGACCAGAATGCCGGTGCGTGACAGGGGGGCCATCTGCTTGAAAAACGCGGCGATATGCTCGTCGATCACCTCGGAGACAAAGGGCGGCGTGACCATCGGCAGACCGCCAAGATCGCCCGCCAGCGCCGTCAGTTCCCTGACGACCCGTGGATCCGAACCGGCGCTGCACAACATAACCGGCACCCTGTCGCCCGCCACATCCATGACCCGGCGAAAGATAGCGGCCCGCTCTGGCGCCGACAGCGTGGGGAATTCGCCGTAGGTGCCGCCGATGAGAATACCGTCGTATCCCAGGGCGATAACCCGCTCCACATTGCGTCCCAGACCGTCAAAATCGATATCGCCGTCGGCGTTGAACGGAGTGACGGTAATGTTGAAAATGCCCTTTAGGCGCTCACGGCTTTCAGCCAAATCTTTCATTGCTCTTTTCCTTTACTGGATCCCTAGGGGATGATGTCGGCGGGGTTAAGCGCCGACTTGAAACAAAGGACGTTCGGTGGCGCCCAAGGCCCGATAGCCGGAGGGGGTCACCACCACGGTTTCGCTGACGCCTACGGTGAATTCGCCGTAAATGCGCAGCGCCGGCGGAATATGAAATGTCATACCCGGCTGCAATTCGGTGGTAATGCCGCTGTACAGGCTGAGAATGGCGCCTTCGCCCCAGTCCGGCGCGAACGCGATACCGATGGAATAGCCGGTGCGTTTTTTGAAATTCTCGGTATAGCCCGCGCGATCGATGACCCGCTGGCAGGCGATATGCGGCGCCTCGCAGGCGGCGCCGGGCCGGATGGCGTCCAGGGCCGCCTGCAAGGCATCCTGGCAGACCTTTTCCATCTCAAGCGCGACGGCCGGCGGTTTGCCCAGCCAGGCTGAACGCATCAGGGCCGCATGGTAGCGATCGTGAGTGGCGGACATTTCCAAAAAAACCGCATCGCCCTGTTCCATGCGGCGACGGCGCCAGGTGCCGTGCGGTACGCCGCTGCGCGGGCCGGTGGACACCAATGGCTCCATACCCACATACTCCGAACCGGCGGCGATGGCCGACCCCATCATGGCGGACACCAGATCGTTCTCGGTGGCGCCGGCGGCGATGGCGTTGCGCCCGGCCCGCATGCCGGCATCCACATAACGGGCCGCCAGGGCCATTTTTTCAATTTCCGCCGGTGATTTCACCGCCCGCAGCCGTTCGACAATACCCGCCGCATCGTGAATCACCCCCAGCTTGGCCTGCAGGGCCTCATAAACGGCGATGGGCAGAAACCAGCCGCGTTTGTCGATGCCGATCCGGCTGTTGAGCCAACCATGGCCGCGCAGCACCTCCAGCAGGAAATCCACCGGGTTGTCTCCGTCCTGGTAGACGGCGGCGTCGCTGATATAGGTATTGGAGATAAAGTTGAAGTATTCCAGTTGCCGGATAACGAACACCGGTTCGCCGTCCACTGGTAGCACCATGGCCTGAAACGTGTAATAGCCCGGCGTTTGCTGGCCGGTAAGATAAAAGATATTCTCCGGTCCGGTAATGATCATCACATCCAGGCCGGCATCGGTCAGCGACTGACGCGCCCGCAGTACCCGGCCGCGGTATTCTTGCGGCGCGAAGGCCGACTGGCTGCCCTGCACGATATTTCCCACATTTTGCATGTCAAAACTCCTGAAGAAGAACAGACCGATCCGGATCGAATTCAATGCCCAGACCGGCGGTAGGTAAACAGCTGACGCGCCCGTGTTGGTAAATCAGGCCGCTGGCCGGGTCGTCGACGATGCCGTCGGCGCCGTAGAGCTCGGCATAGCGCGGCCGGGTGAGATAAGCGACGTGCAAGGCCGCGGCGGTGGCCACCGCGCCTTCATTCATTTGTCCCACCATAAAGGGGATGCCTGCGCTGTGAAGCCGGCGCGCGGCGCGCACGGTTGGCGCAATGCCGCCGAGCTTGACCAGTTTGAGATGCGCCCATACTTTACCGCGCAGGGCGATGATCCGATCGACATCGGCCTCGCTGCTCACGCTTTCGTCCAGCATGAGCGGAACCGTGCTGAGTTCCGCCAGCCGGACGAGCTGATCGGGCCACTGCGGCCCGATGGGTTGTTCGACGTAATTCAAGTCAAAAGGCGCCAGCGCCCGCAAATGCTCCGCCGCCTCATCCGGATCCCATTGTCCGTTGACGTCGGCGGCCAGTTGGACGCGATGGCCGAAGCGCTCGCGCAACGCCGTCAGTCGCCGGATGTCTTCATCAAATTCGTCAGCGCCGATCCGGACCTTAAGCTGGGTGAATCCGCGGGCCACATAATCAACGGCCTGTCGCATAAATGTGTCCATGTCGCCAAGGAACAATGTCTGGTTGGTTGCCGCCGCGACGGGAACAGGGTCGTTAGCGCCGAGCAGGCCGGCCACGCTGGTCCCGGCGCGCCTGGCCGCCAGATCATGCAGGGCCGAATCCAGCAGCATCCGGGTTGGGGGCAGATAGGGCGCCAACAGGGTTTCCGACCGGGCCCGTTGTTCCTCCGCCGGTAAAGACCACTCCCAGCAAGACAACGCCGCGCGGACATCCCCGAGCACTTGTTGGGCGTCCAGGCCGTTCAAGTAGCCGATGTTCACGCGGACTTCGCCTAGGCCCCGGTAACGGCCGTCATCCAGTAATAGATAGAGTGATTGCAGCGCGGGTACGCTGCCGGACGAGGCGGTGTGCAACTGTACTCCCCGATAATGCAAATCGGCGCGATAAAGCCTCCCTTTCATCGGGCATACTCCCGTTTCAGCATGGCGCAGGCCACTTGCCGGTAAATCCGGCTGGCGGCGACAAACTCATCAATGGGGACGTATTCATCCGGTTTGTGGGCGACCGACAGGGAGCCCGGGCCGATGACGATACCTTGGGCGCCAAGACTGCGAAAATGCACCAGGTCGCAGCCGCCCTGGAAACCGAACGGTCCCGGCTCCGGTTGACCGTTGGCGCGGCAGGCTTCCAGACCGGCCCGGACAATGGCCTGGCCGGCGTCGGTTTCGGTGGCGCCGCCGGTGGTGGGCTGATAGCGCAGGACGCTTGCCCGCACGCCGTAACGTTCTTGGGCCTTGGCCAGCAAATCATCGATTTCCTGTTTCACCGCCGCCTCGTCCTCGCCGGGTACCATACGGCGATCGAGCAGCATCTCGCAGGCGCCGGGCAGGACGTTATCGGCATGGCCCCCCAGGATACGGGTTACGGTCAATGTGGCCGATCCCACCAGGGGATGGCAGCGGCGCTTCACGTTGTTATGATGCTGTTCTTCGATCATGGTCAATAAGGCCGCGGCGCGATATATGGCGTTAACGCCCAAATCCGGCGTACCGGAATGGGCGGTTACGCCTTCCACCCGCACCCAGGGCCGCAAGCTGCCTTTATGGGCGGAGAACGCGGCATTGGCGGTGGGTTCGCCAATCACCGCGAAATCAATGGCCGGCGGTGTGTCGCGCGCAAAGAATTTTGCGCCCTCGCTGGACGATTCCTCATCGGCGACGAATATGCCCATCAAGGTGCCGGACCAGGTTTCGCGCTGCGCGGCCAGCATCCGCATGGCTTCCAGCATGGCCGCCAGCGGACCTTTGGCGTCACAGGCGCCGCGGCCATAGAGCCGGCCGTCCCGTTCCGTAAGGGTGAAGGGATCGCTTGACCAGCCTTCGCCGGCCGGGACGACATCAATATGGGTATTAAAGGCGAAGCAAGGGCCTTCGCCATTGTTAAGCACCGCGATGACATTGGTGCGGCCCGGCTGGTACTCGCTGTAACTGAGATCGAAGCCGGCGTCGCCCAAAAGCGTTGCGATCAATTCCGCCGCTTCGCGTTCCCGCCCGGGGGGATTTTCGGTATTGATGGCCACCAGGGCGGCAAGATCCCGCTTCATGCGAGCGATATCGGGTTCGGCGCAAGACAGGGTTTTCTTCAAGATAGGGCCTCTTTCAATGTAGAATCTGATCCAGAAAACGCTGGGCGCGTTCACTGACATCACCGCCGAAGAAATCCTGGCCGGCGGCGTTTTCGATGATTTCGCCTTGCTCCATAAACACGATCCGATTGGCGGCCCGCTTGGCAAATCCCATTTCGTGGGTGACCACGATGCTGGTCATGCCTTCGGCGCTCAGATCGGTCATCACGTCCAGTACCTCGCGGATCATCTCGGGGTCCAGAGCCGAAGTCGGTTCGTCATAGAGCATCAGTTTGGGTTTCATGGCCAGGGCGCGGGCAATGGCGACCCGTTGCTGCTGGCCGCCGGACAGCTCGTCGGGGAAGGCGTCGGCCTTATCCGGGATCCGGACTTTGCCGAGCAGTTCCAGCGCAATGTCGTGCGCATCCGCCGGGCTCATACCCAGAACGGTTACCGGCGCGAGCATGATGTTTTCCGCCACCGAGAGGTGGGAAAACAGCTCGTAGTTCTGGAATACCATGCCGATTTCCTGGCGGATACGGTGCGGCGCCACATTGGCGGCGGTGATCTCCTGATCCTGAAAAAAAATGGCGCCGCCGTCCACCGGCTCAAGCAGATTGACGCAGCGCAGCAACGTGGATTTACCGGAACCGGAGGGGCCGATCAGCACGACCGTTTCGCCTTTGTGTACGTTGATGGAACAATTCTTGAGAATGTGATTGCGGCCGAAATATTTTTCGATGCCGATAATTTCCAGCATAGGCCGGGTGCTTTCCATAAGTGTACGGGTTGGGGAAGATAGCATGGCGGTTCCTTAGCGCACGGCCGGCTGCCGGCCGGCGCGAATCAAGCGTTCAACCAGGGATGCCGCCGGTTTACGGCGTTTTTTAGGATCCAGCGTCCGCTCAAGCCAAGCCTGAAACAGCATGAACAGACTGGTCAGCGCCAGGTAATAAATCCCGGCGGCGCACAATGCCTCGAAATAGCGGAAGCTGGCGCTGGCGGTTTGATTGGCTATCAGCAGCAATTCCTGAACAGCGATAACCGACACCAGGGCGCTGGATTTCAGCATGCTGATCATTTGATTGCCCATCGGCGGCAGGACAATGCGCGCCGCCTGCGGTAATACCACCTTGCGCATGATTTGGCTGTTGGTCATACCCAGCGCCATGCCGGCGGTACGCTGGCCGCTTCTTACCGCCTGCAAGCCGGAGCGCAGGATCTCGGCCATATAGGCGCCTTCGTTAAGCGATAATGCGAGCACCGCGCAGGTAAAGGCGGAAAAACGCAGTCCGAATGTCGGCAGGACGTTATAGACAAAGATGATCTGGAACAACACCGGCGTGCCGCGAAATAGCCAAAGATAGACAAAGGCCAGCGCCGGGCCGGCGCGAAAGCGCGATTCCTGTAGCAGCGCCAGCACCAGGCCCATGATGACGCCGAAAAACAGCGAACAGACCGTTAGCATCAGGGTCATGACGGCGCCCTGGAAAAAAGCCGGCGAGCACAGGTATTGCCAGACAAGATCAAGAGACATCGTGCTTCCTCTTTACAGGCCGCGCGGGCATCATTTGAACATCGCCACCGAAGCGGGAAATCGCCACTTCTCAATAAGCTGTTGGTAAGTGCCATCCTGTACCACCTGATGCAGCCCCGTCTCCAACAGATGCTTCATGGCGCTATCGCCCTTGCGTACTGCGAAGCCTATCTGGGTGTCCGACTCGAATTCCCCGCCGGCGGTCTCGAACACATCGCCTTTTTCGGAAAGCAACGCCACCGCGCCCGGAGTGGAAAGGAATTCAGCGTCCGCCCGGCCTTGCGCTACCGCCACGGCGGAATCGGTGGCGGCCGGGAAGGTCATGACATTGATGCCTTTCAGACCGGCATCCCGGCAATGCTTGTCGTCCACGCGCGCCTGGCTTTCTTCGATACCGCCCAGCGTCACGGCGATATTTTTGCCGCACAGCGAATGATCCCGGCCGGTAATGTGTTCCGGATTGCCTTTACGCACCACCACCCGACTGCCAATACGCAGGTAAGGCACAAAATCCACTTGCTCGGCGCGGGTCGCGTTGATGTACATGGCGGAGTTGATGATATCGATGCGTTTGCCCTGCAATGCCGGTATCAATCCTTTGAATTCCATGGGCATGGCCACGGGCGTCAGCGAAAGCGTATGACCTATGGCGGTGATAAGATCGATATCGAACCCGCTTATCCGGTTATTTTTCATGAACTCGAACGGCATAAAGGTCGCCGCGGTACCGTAAGTGAGGTGGCCGGACTCTATCAGCGCCGGCTGAGCGGCTTGGCTCGGGGCGGCCGCGCCCAGGCAGGCCAACGCCAGGGAGAACAGGGCGCTATGGCGTTTCAACGTCTTGAGGGTCATAACAGGCTCCGATTGTCAGTTTGATTAGATTGCTCTTTATGAGTCAATTAATACAATTATAAGTACATTTCTTTGCTCGCTTGCAGTGCGATTATGCACTATAACAGAGCAACAACACCCACCAATTCTTTGATGTTCCCCCGACGCGAATATTGTATATTATAAGTCAACAAATACATTCATCGGGGCGTTCATTCCTATGGAGCAGCGGTCTACCGCCACTAGCCGGCGTCTGGCCAATCAAATCCTTGACCTGATATGTGAAGCAAGATTTGAGCCAGGTCATCATTTGCGGGAACAACAGTTGGCCGACGCCATCGGCGTGTCGCGTACGCCGGTGCGTTCCGGACTGAACTTACTGACCCGTCTGGGCATTCTCGAAGCCAGACGCAATCAGGGTTTTTTCTTGATCAAGCCTTATGCGGAGTTACAGCGTGTCAAGATTGACGTGCCTTCCAGCAGCGATCAGGAATTGTATGAGCAGTTGGTCAAGGATCGGATCGCCGGCATTCTGCCCGAGTCGGTCACCCAGACCGAACTGACCCTGCGTTACGATGCCGATCGCGGGATCCTGGCGCGCGCATTGCTGCGCCTGTCCGAGGACGGCCTGATTGCCCGCAACCAGGGACACGGCTGGCGTTTCCAACCGACATTAAATACCGATGTCGCTTTGCGCAACGGCTACGGTTTCCGTTTGATGGTGGAACCGGCCAATCTGCTAACGTCAGGCTTCAGAGCGGATAAGCGCGCCATGAAACGGCTGCGGTTGCAGCATCTGTTTTTGATCTCTCATCCGGACATTACCACGGTGGAGCCGCGGGTGATTTTTGAAACCGACGCGAGTTTTCATGAAATGCTGGCCGAAGGCAGCGGCAATATTTTCGTGTTGCAAGCCATCCAGCAGCAAAACCGGCTGCGTCGTCTGCTGGAATTCGGCAGTTACGCGAACAAGCAGCGGGTGCGGGAATGGTGTGAGGAACATGTGGCTATCCTGGATGCGGTAAGCCGCGGCGAGATGGCGTCGGCGGCGGAGCAGATGCGCCGCCATCTGCAATCGGCCTATGACATGGTGGCGGATAAGGTGGCGAAAAGTCGGCGTTGAACAGGCCGCCGCACAAGCGGTGAGAGCAGTTGCCATCGGGATAATGTATGCCGCCCCGCCAAGGGACGGCGAGACTCAGTATCGGCGGCGGGATTGCATCGCCGCCAGGCGAATACCGGTTTACGCCGGTAGGGTAACACTATTGATGGAGAGGTTATGGACTTTGCAATTAACGGAAAAGTCGCGTTAGTGGTGGGCGCCGGTGGCGGTCTTGGCCGGGCCATCGCCCAGTCGTTGGCGGCGGAAGGCGCGGCGGTGGCGGTGGCCGGCCGCACGCCGGCGACCCTGGCCGACACCGTTGGCCTTATCACCCAGGCCGGGGGCAAGGCGGCAGCCTTTGCATTGGATCTTGCCCATCCGCAGGATTTCGATGGGACATTGGCCCGAATTCGCGGCGAACTCGGCCCGGTGGAAATTCTGGTCAACAATTCCGGCGGTCCGCCGCCCAGCAAAGCCAGCGGCGTCGAACCGGGCGCCTGGCGTGAGCAGTTCGATAAGATGGTCGGATCGCTTATCCAATTGACCGATAGCGTCTTGCCGGATATGCGCCGGGCCGGATGGGGTCGGATCATTACCAGCACGTCTTCCGGGGTGGTTGCGCCCATCCCCAATCTGGCCCTTTCCAATACCTTGCGCATGGCGTTGGTGGGCTGGTCTAAAACATTGGCCGGCGAAGTGGCCCGGGATGGCATTACCGTCAACGTGGTGGTGCCGGGGCGCATCGCCACCGCCAGGGTCGGTCAATTGGACGCCGCCCGCGCCGCCCGGGAACACATCACCCCGGAACAGGCGCGGGACAACAGCCTGGCGACTATCCCGGCCGGCCGTTATGGCTGCCCGCATGAATATGGCGCGGCCGTGGCGTTTCTCGCCAGTCGACAGGCCGCCTACATCACCGGCTCGGTGCTGAGAGTGGATGGCGGCCTGATTCCCGCCTGTTAAGACGGTGTGATCATCGGCGTCGGACCGGCGCCGGTGAAATTCCCGGCGCAAATCGCAAAAAGCCGTGTTCCGGCGAACTTGTGCTCTTTGTTGACACTTCGGCCAGGGTTATTATCGCTTATACTCGTCATACTTCACGGTGCCTCTTTGTTGGCTACGTTCGCACAACGTGTCACGGAGTCGACGAGAGGTTTGGGGAGGCATGACATTTCAGGTTGCCGCGTGAATGACCGCGTTCGCCCAGCCGGCGATGCGCCCCTGGGCGCCCGCTTGCCGCCGCGGCGCAACCTGAATTCTTCAGGGGATAATTTTACGCCACAGGATGATAAATATGACGACAGCCGCTATTCCCAAGACAATGCAGGCCATCGATATCCGCCAGCCCGGCGGGCCGGAGCAGTTAGTGATCATTGAAACGCCGGTTCCGCGGCCTGGACCGGAATACCTGCTGCTCAAGATCGCCGCCGCCGGCGTCAACCGCCCCGACGTGCTGCAGCGGGCCGGATCTTATCCGCCTCCGCCCGGCGCATCGCTGATTCCCGGTTTGGAAATCGCCGGAGAAGTGGTCGCGGTGGGCGATGGCGTCAGCCGTTACGCTGTGGGCGATACCGTTTGCGCCCTTGTTGCCGGCGGCGGTTACGCTGAATATGGCGTGGTGCACCAAAGCAACGCGCTGCCGGTGCCGCGCGGGTTTTCCCTGACGGAGGCGGCGGCTTTGCCGGAAACGTTTTTTACCGTCTGGACCAATGTTTTTCAGCGTGGAAAACTGCAGGCGGGCGAAACCCTGTTGGTGCATGGCGGCACCTCCGGTATCGGCACGGTATCGATAATGCTGGCCAAGGCTTTTGGCGCAACGGTGCTGGCCACGGCGGGCTCGCCGGAAAAATGCGCCGCGGCGCTGGCGCTCGGCGCCGATGCGGCCATCAATTACCGTGAACAGGATTTTGTCGCCGAGACTAAGCGCCTGACGGAGGGACACGGGGCGGATGTTATCGTGGATCTGCTGGGCGGCGATTATGTCCAGCGTAATTATGCGGCAGCGGCGGTCAACGGCCGTATCTTGCAAATCGGTCTACAGCGCGGGGCGGTGAAGGAACTGAACCTGGCGCCATTGCTGAGCAAGCGATTGACCCATACCGGCAGTACGCTGCGTCCGCGTTCGGTGGCTGAAAAAGCGATCATTGCCGACGAATTGCGGGAAAAGGTCTGGCCGCTGCTGGATGAAGGGCGCATCCGGCCCCAAATCGATAGTACCTTTCCGCTGCAACGCGCCTGTGACGCCCATGCCTTGATGGAAGCCGGCCGCCATATCGGCAAGATTGTGTTGTTGGTGAATGACCGTGGGCAGGGGGCGTGACAGACCCGGCCGCCTCCTGACGGACCGGGCGGGACGTCGGCGCGACGGCCACGCTTCGATGGCAATGGACATCGCGGGTTGGCATTATAACCGGGCGGGGACGCCGCCCGGTTATGCCGCTTTCGCCTGGCGTGAAAGCGTTCCGCGGCTCAACGGCCAAAACCGATATTGTCGTCGACCACCGCATTGGGACCGACCGGCACCCTTCCGGCCCTGGCCAGCGCCAATTTGCGAAAGACGATTTTCTCACGCCACACCTTGCGCAGGAAATCTTCGAACACACTGATGGTTAACTGTTCCCCCGGACAGCGACGATAGCTGAAGCCAAAAGGCGCGAATCCGGCGAAATCGCATACCGGCTTGGCTTTGCCGTCCGCCGCGCTGAACACGGTGCCAAACCCGCTATTGGTGATATCCACATTCCGTCCGTCTTTGACCTTGAAAGAGGTGATATCGAACGGACAACGGGCCAGACCTATCTGCCGGCATTTCTCCTCATCCACCTGCGCGCTGGTGGGAACCTGCAAATAGCGTTCGGGATTGAACACATCGGGATCTTGCCATAATTCCCGGCTATGGCTGGTGCTGGTGTGCGGCGTGCTGATATAGCTATTGCGTTCGAAAGACAGGCCGATACGGCGATGGGGCGATTCACCATAAAAGGTGTTTCGGGCGTCCTTGATGGATGATACGCTGCCGCCGTTAGGCGAGATGGTCCGGAACAGCTCCATCACGAACAGCTCCAGCGGCGTATAGGCCGCGCCATTGGCATTATCGAAATCGCCGCTCATGGTCTTGTGGAAGCTGTCGCGAACGCTCTGATCGCCATCATTCTCGCAAAGACGCGTCATGATGCCAAACAGCGAATTGCCCCATTGGCTTAAGGCCACAAAATTATGGAAGCATTCAAAAACCACATCCTGTTTACTGAAATGGCTACCGTCGCCGGCATTTTTCAGCCAGTACCAGGCCATGGTTTTCTCTGGATCGGGGGTGCGGCCGCTACTGATATCCTCAAGTCGCTCATCAATCCATTTCTTAAGGTAGTCCAGCCGGCTGCGTACCATCATATAATTTTCGTGGACAATGGGTTGCAACGGGTTGCGGTAGGCCAGCACGGTATTGAAGGCCTCGCCGATTTCGCGAACCTGCGCTGGAATGGCGTCGCCCTTTACGCCCAAATGCAGATCCCAGTAAACATCGAAGTAGTAATCAAGATAATGGCGCATGAAGGGTTTGCCGGCGAACTTAGGATCCAGCAGTTGATCGAAAAACGCCGTGACTTTGCCGCTGTACATGGACTGGTAGAGGTCGGGAGTGACCGCCGTAAAGTAAATGCGCTTGCGCAGATTGTTTTCTCCGCGTTTTTCCAGTCCCTGCAAAAATACCGTACTGCCTTCTTCCGGCGAGGGCCGCCAATTGGCGTAAATGAGGCCCCAGAGATCATAGGGCAGGGCGTTTTCCTTGCTGAAATTCAGATCGATTAGCGGCAGCATCGGTCTTTCGCCCTCGTAAAAGCTGGTGAGAAAGAAAGGCACCACCACATTTTCAACGTAAGTCTTTTCAAAATTTGCGGGAATTGTTTTACGAAAACGCGCCAGTGCCGTGGCGATCTCATCCGGCAAGGCTTGCTGGTGCGCCATGGCGGCATTTTTATCAGCGGCGATCGCGCCTGCCGACGCCGCCCCCGTCGTTAATCCTAATGCCGCGGCACCTTTCAAAAATGTACGTCTCTTCATATTGGCATTCCTCAGAAAACGTTATTCTCTGTTTATTCCACTATCAGATGGGTGGGCATATACTAAAAAAACGATCTTTCCCGCCGGAATAATCCCCTATACTCGCCATACTTCAGATTGCCGCTTTGCTGGCGGCATTCGCTCATTCCCGTCGCATGGTCAACCCTGCTCCCGAGAAAAAAATGAGAGACATCCTGTCTCTCGCCGAAGGCCCGCCACTGGCGGTTCAAATTCGTTCCCGACGAATTTGCCACCCCTTGCCGCCGCGATGTAACCTGAATGATTTAGAATATATATACTCTTCTTACTTCGTGTTGCCTTTTTTGGTGTCTGCACTCGTTTGCCGCGCGTCGCAACTCGACATAATTAGCGTATTGATTAATTTTACCGAACTGAAGATAAATAATGCCCGGCGCAACGGGCAAGCTAAGTGTATTGCCAATTTTTATATATATTGTCACTCATTAAGTCAATGGTTAATTATAAAAAATTGGCGTTAAACCTCACACCTGCCTGCGATTTGAATTCAGTTGAATAAGAATATTAATTTTAGATTAAATTCTTTGGCGTTTATTGGTTAAAGAAATTGAAAATAAAAAAAGATAAAATATAAAAATATTAATATTAAAAAAAATGGACTGTGTATTTTGTATTAAAAATTATTATCTTTGTTTCCTCGTGGCGACACGATGACCACGGCACGGACCCGGATGGCGGCCATTGACATTGTTTGCCGCGCCGAAAGCTTTAGTGTGCCTTATTGCCGTCACTGCGGCTTTACTTATTCGCGCCGGCGCTTCATTATTGATGCAGAACGGTGATCTTCACAATTGATGAGCATTCATACTCAAAACCATTCCAGATGCAGCGATGCGGCAAGCACAGGGGCCTTGGCGGCTATGCCTCCGGGGCGACTGTCTATTGCCGGCAACATGGCGGTTCGAAGGAAGACCTATGTACCGGACTAGCAAGACGTGGCCGTGGGGCCTGGTTGTTGCGTTGTATGCCGCTTCCGGCCGGGCGGCATCAAACGATGAACAACAGATAAAGACCGATTGTGCAAAAATTAGCCAGTACGCGCGGGCGGGCTACGCCGCCTATCAACAGGGGGATATGGCCCATGCCGTGGATGAATACACGGCTCAAGTGGGCTGGAGCGAATTCTGCCGGTTGCCGACAAAAGCCTTGCACACAGCCTATAATAACGTCGCCCTGGCGCTTATCCGCTCCCGGGAACCGCTACAGGCCAAAGCCTGGCTCAGCCTGGCCGCCGGTGATGCCCAAACCCGAACGAATGAAGCCTTGATCCAGCCCGTGCTGGACAGGCTACAGCCGGCCTTGGCCGCCACGCCCATGGGCGTTTACTGGCGCTATGCCGGCCAGGGCGTCTGGAGTACCGTGACGGTGCTGCCCGATGGCGATGAATGGAAAATAACCTTTAACGGTTACTATATGCCGGCCATGGGTATGTATTATGGCCCGAATATGGGCCAGTTTTCGGTGGTGGGGGCCATTGACGACGGAAAAGCGGTGTACAGCCAACGCGCGGGACACGGCAATTCGGCATGTCGGGTGAATATGGCTTTCACGCCCGACGCATTGCAACTCAACACCGTGTCGGGCGATTGCGGATTCGGCATGAATGTCCACGCGGACGGCGCCTTCCAGCGCGTTTCCCTTTATTGATGTCCTGTCTGTTCTTGTCGCGGGGATGATTGCCTTGGCGATAATAGCCGACCGGACGGTATCATGGCCGCGCGCCGCCTGCCGCGGCCAGCGCGGCGGGCACCTCGTCGGCGACCTCGCGCAACCGGTCGATAAACAACTCCACCAGCGAGGAAGCCGGTCGATGCCGGGGACGTATCAGACTGACCGTAAACGGTACCTTGACGCTAAAGGGTTTGACGACCACGCCGTTGGCCGCGTAATCCAGGGCGGTCAGCGGATTGACCACAGACAGTCCGACGCCGGCGCGTACCATGGCGCACACCGCGGCGGCGCTATGGGTCTCCACCGCCAGGTTCCGCGTGATATCCCGCTGCGCGAACAGCCGATCCAGCAGTTGCCGGTAGCCGTCGGTTGCTGACAGGCTGATAAAGGGCAGCGCGTGGAAATCCTCCGGGACGAGCATGTCTTTGGCGCATAACGGATGGCCGGGGGGCAACACGCACACCTCATCCAGCGTCATCAAGGTCTGCCGTTCGGTGCCCGCCGGCGTGAAGGTATTTTCCGTCAGGCCCAGATCATAGCGCTGGGCGGACAGCCATTCCTCCAGCAGCGGGGATTCCTGCGGCGCCACGCGCAGAGTGACGGCGGGATAGGCCGTAAAGAAACGCCGGCACACCTGGGGCAGCAGGGATTGGGAAAATACCGGCAGACAAACCACCGACAATGGCGTTTGTCGGTATTGACGGATGTCGCGCGCCGCGCTCAGTATCCGATCCAGTCCGTAATAAGCGCGCTGTACCTCCTCAAACAACCGCAGACCCTCGCCCGTGGGTTTCAAGCGTCCTTTGACCCGTTCGAACAGGGTCAGTTGCAGCAAATGCTCAAAACGCGCCAGCTCCCGGCTGACGGTGGGTTGGGAAGTGTGCAGCAAAGCCGCCGCTTCGGTCAGGTTGCCGGTGGTCATTACCGCATGAAAAATATCGATATGTCGCAGGGAAATGCCGGCCATGCGCAGGCTCCGCAGAAATAAAGCCATATCATAGATGAATAGACTTCGCCTATATAGATATTTTATCGCACAGGTTGGATTAATCGATAATCATTGGCAGAGAACCTTAACGCCGTTTATCTCTAACGAGGAAGCCATGCCCCACACTCTCTTTGCCACTGACAGCGCCCTTAACGCAGAAAATCTGCGTGCCCTGGCGCAGCGGACCGATGGGCCATTCTGGGCGTATGAGGCCGAAATTTTCCTCCGGCGCATCCAGCAGTTGCGCCAGTTCGATGTGATCCGTTTCGCGCAGAAGGCCTGTTCCAATATCCATGTTCTACGCCTGATGCGCGAACATGGCGTCAAGGTGGATTCGGTATCGCTCGGTGAAATTGAGCGGGCTCTGGCGGCCGGCTTCCAGCCGGGACACTCGCCGAGTGATATCGTCTTTACCGCCGATGTGTTCGATGAGCCCACGTTGCGGCGGGTGAGTGAATTGTCGATTCCAGTCAATGCCGGTTCGGTGGATATGCTGGATCAGCTGGGCGAGCGGTCGCCGGGCCACCGCGTGTGGCTCAGGATCAATCCCGGTTTCGGCCATGGCCATAGCCAAAAAACCAATACCGGCGGCGAAAACAGCAAACACGGTATCTGGCATGGCGATTTGCCGCTGGCGCTGGAACGGGTGCGGCGCTATGGTTTGAAACTGATAGGTTTTCATATGCACATTGGTTCCGGGGTGGACTATGGGCATTTGCGGCTGGTGTGCGAGGCCATGGCGCGGCTGGTCGTCGAAACCGGACAGGATGTGCAGGCCATTTCCGCCGGCGGCGGCTTGTCGATACCGTATCGCGCGGGGGAGGATGCCATTGACACCGCGCATTATTTTGGCTTGTGGGATGCCGCCCGCCGGCAGATCAGCCGCCATCTCGGTCATCCGGTCACGCTGGAAATCGAACCGGGACGGTTCCTGGCGGCCGAGGCCGGCGTACTGGTGGCGCAGGTTAGGGCGGTGAAGGAGATGGGTAGCCGGCATTTTGTGCTGGTGGACGCCGGTTTCAATGATTTGATGCGTCCGGCCCTGTACGGCAGCTATCACCAGATTTCGGTCATCCCGGCCGATCCCGCCGCCGGCGAGCCGCAAGGCCGCATCGACACGGTGGTCGCCGGCCCGCTTTGCGAATCCGGCGACGTTTTCACCCAGACGGCCGGCGGCGACATGGCGCCGCGCCCGCTTCCCGCGGCGCGGGTCGGCGATTATCTGGTCTTCCATGATACCGGCGCCTATGGGGCGTCAATGTCGTCGAACTACAACAGCCGTCCGCTACTGCCGGAAATTCTGTTCGAGCAAGGGCGACCGCGCCTTATCCGCCGCCGTCAGACAATGGCGGAATTACTGGCCCTGGAGCAGATCCCCTCGCCACTGATTTGACCGTGGTCCGGGCGCGTATCATGCGGCGCCCGGACCACGGCCCCTATCCCCGCCGCCTTGGCGGCGGACCGTAATCGTGCCGCGCTTTATTCCAGCTCCGCCAAACGGCGATGCAGCCATATGAACTCCTGGGCCATATCCTGACAGAGCATGGTGGTCATCAGATGATCCTGGGCATGGGCCAAAATCAGATTAACCGGTATCTTACCACTGCCCTCATCCAGCCCTATCAAGCGGGTCTGGATCGCATGGGCGCGCCTCGCCGCCTGCCTGGATTCTTCCATCTGCGTTTCAGCTTCGCGCCAGCGCCGGTTTCGTGCCGACGCAATGGCGCCCATGGCGCCGGAGCGGGCATCGCCGGCATGAATCAATAGCTCCATTACCGTCTGTTCAGCGTCGTCGTTCATCATATCGCCTCATTGGTATGCCAAAATAAGAGATTTTATCTTATTGGAATTCCAATATTCTCTTGTGCGAACAACGTCACAGAAAAATAGTGCAATTTCATTAATTTTTGGTATGCCAAAAACGTAAATCGTTGCCGCCTTGACTGGCGTCAGCCCAAGCACACATTACTCACCATGGGGTATCGTTATGTCATTCAAGGATCGCATGATTGATGCACTGGGTTATTTCGCGAACCATTTCAACAGCTTAAGATATTTCATGGCGATAAAGGCGGCATTTATCACATTGATGCCGGTGATCATCGTCGGCGCGTTTGCCGTTTTGATCTCCAATATGGTTCTCGATCCCGTCACCGGGCTGGCCAGCTTTTCATTTTTTGCGCCGCTGGCCGCGCTGAAGCCCATCATGACCAGCATCAATTACGCCACGCTGAATTTTCTCACCATCGGCGCGGTATTTCTTATCGGCATCGAGCTGGGTCGGCTTAATGGTTCGCATTCGCTCTTCCCCGGATTGCTGGCGATAATTTGTTTTATCGCCGTGACGCCCACCACCCTGGACATGATGGTCGGCGATCGGATGATGCTGGTTAAAGACATCCTCGCCCGGCAATTTTCCGATACCAAAAGTCTGTTTCTCGGTATGTTTATTGCTATCTTATCGGTGGAGATTTATTCACGCCTGGAGAAGGTGGATAAGTTCAGCATCAAGATGCCCGACAGCGTGCCGCCGAATGTTTCGGCCTCCTTTATGGCGCTGATACCGGCCATTATCACCGTCGTGCTGCTGGCCACCTTCGGCTTCGTGTTCCGGCGCCGTGAAATGAAGGAAATCGCCAAGCTTTCCCTTGGGCCATCGGTATTCAATATCAACGAGCCGGTCATATTCGGTATGCCGATTATGCTAAATCCCATTTTGGCGGTTTCCTTTATCCTGACGCCGCTGGTTACCGGCACCATCGGCTACTTCGCCACCACCATGGGATTCGCCGGCAAAGCGGTGGTTATGGTGCCCTGGACCACGCCGCCCATTATCAATGCCTGGCTGTCTACCGCCGGTTCCATGGGCGCGGTGTTTACCCAAATCCTGTGTATTCTGGTTTCGTTCCTCATCTATCTGTCCTTCGTTCGTAATCGCGTCCCGTCGGGCCGACCAGGCGCAGATAGCCGCCGAAAGAACCGAAGCCGCCGCGGGCGGCATGTAAGCCGTATTCCGCCATCCTATGTAAAGCAGCGCCGTCCATCGCGCACGAGGTGATAAATGAGCGAAATTTCCATCGCCATACCTGGCGACTTTATCCTGGGGGCCGCGGCCTCCGCTTGGCAAACCGAGGGGTGGGCCGGCAAAAAGCCGGGCCAGAATTCCTACCTGGATCTGTGGTACAAGGAAGATCGGTCGGTGTGGCACAACGGCTATGGTCCGGCGGTCGCCACCGATTTTATTCACCGCTATCCCGAGGATGTGGCGTTGATGAAAGCGGCCGGGCTTACCCATTTTCGCACTTCGATCAACTGGTCGCGTTTTTTGTTGGATTACGAACAGGTGATTGTCGATGAAGAATACGCCACTTATATCGACCGATTACTGGACGCACTGCTCGGTCAGGGTATTGAGCCGATGATTTGTCTGGAACACTATGAATTACCGGCTATTTTATTGCAAAAATATGGCGGATGGCAGTCCAAGGATGTGGTAGAACTGTTCGTGCGCTATGCGGAAAAAGTGTTCGCCCGCTATGCCGGCAAAGTGAAGCGCTGGTTTTCCTTTAATGAACCTATCGTGGTGCAAACCCGTGTCTATCTGGATGCCGTGCGTTACCCCTACGAGCAAAATACCCACAAATGGATGCAGTGGAACCATAATAAGATTTTGTCCACCGCGCGATTGGTCGAACTGTTTGAACGGCAGGGTTATCGCCGCGCCGGCGGAACGCTCGGCGTCATTCTCAATCCCGAGGTCACCTATCCGCGCTCCAGCGCCCGCCATGACCAGGAAGCGGCCCGCCTTTATGATCTGTTTTATAATCGGATATTCCTTGACCCGCTGCTGCTTGGCGACTATCCCGCGGAATTGCTGGAGTTGTTGAATAAACATGGGGTGCGCTGGGAGGCCACGCCCGGGGAGCGGGATCTGATTCGGCGATACCCGGTGCATGAGGTGGGGCTTAATCTTTATTATCCGCACCGGGTTAAAGCACCCAGCCGGCAGTGGAACGCTGAAACCCCATTCCATCCCGCCCGTTATTACGAGCCGTTCGAGCTGCCCGGCCGGCGGATGAATACCTCGCGCGGCTGGGAGATCCACCCACGGATCGTTTATGACATGGCGGCGCGCATGCGGCGTGATTATCCGAATACCCCCTGGTTTATCGCTGAAAACGGCATTGGCATTGAAAACGAGGCGGCCTTCAAAAATCCCGACGGGCAAATCCAGGATGATTACCGTATCGCTTTCATCGCCGAACACCTCTACTGGGCTCTAAAGGCGCGGGAAGAGGGCGCGCGTTGCCAGGGCTATATGCTGTGGGCCTTTACCGATAACGTATCGCCGATGAACGCCTTCAAGAACCGTTATGGGCTAATTGAAATCGACTTACAGCGACAATTGCGCCGCCGGCCGAAAAAATCGGCCGCCTGGTTTCGTCAATTAAGCGAAAGCCGGGTGTTGACACTGACGCTGGACGACGAAGACAAATAAGGAGAACTGGAAATGAAACGCATAGTCCTGGCCTGTTCCGCCGGTATGTCCACATCGCTGGTCGTGACCAAAATGACCAAGGAGGCGGCTGCCCGCGGGCTTGAATATCACATCTACGCCATCGCGGAACAAGGTTTGCGGGAGGAGTTGCAACACCATGGCAAGGATATCGTGGCGGTGCTACTGGGACCGCAGGTCCGTTTCAAATTGGCGGCCGATAAAGTCCTGGCGGACGAACACCGCGTCCCCATCGCGGTGATCGATTCGGTGGCTTATGGTACTTTAAACGGCGCCAAAGTCCTCGATCAGGCGTTGAGTTTGTTACACTGACAACGACGTGGGCGGCGAGACATCCGGTCAGGCCATCCGGCCGCCGGATGAAGGAAGGGGGCAGCACAAGAATCTTTGGCCGGAACGGGGTAAATGTAAGGGGACATGGGCGTGATTTTGCAGGAAAAAAAACAGTATCAGGAGATTGGCCGCGATATCCGCCAGAAGATCCAGGCCGGGCATTATCCGGTCAATAGCCGTTTGCCCCCGGAGCGCAATATCGCCGAAAGCTACGGGGTCAGCCGCACCATTATCCGCGAAGCCCTGCTGATGCTGGAACTGGAAGGGGTGGTGGATATCCGCCAGGGTTCCGGCGTCTATGTCGTGCGTCCGCCGGGCAACGAGGCGCAGGAGGATGCCGGTTATGACGACAGCGATGTGGGGCCGTTCGAGTTGCTCCAGGCGCGTCAGCTACTGGAAAGCAATATCGCCGCCTTTGCCGCCAAGATGGCCACCAAGATGGATATCGAAAACATGCGCCGGTCGCTGGAGCAGGAACAGCGCGATATCGTTACCAACGAACGCAGCGTCGCCAATGATAAACTTTTCCATGAACTAATCGCCGGCGCCACCCAAAACCAGATGCTGCTGGATACGGTCAGGTCCATCTGGAGCCGGCAGGAATCAAGCGCGCTCTGGCAAGGCCTGTACAGCCACATCGAAACCCGATCTCTGCGGCTGAGATGGCTGGCGGATCACCAGAATATTCTGGTGGCTTTGCGCCGACGGGATGTGATGGGGTCGTACCAGTGCATGTGGCAACATATGGAAAACATGAAAAATACCCTGATGGAGATTTCCGATGCCGACGCACCGGAATTTGACGGCTATCTCTTCGAGTCAGTGCCCATCTTTCAGGGAAAATTGGTGTAACCACGCCGGCCCTGGCAAGGCGTCAATCCGCCGGGGGCGCCACTGAATGGCGCCGAACCAGGGTCGGATTGAAGGTGTTGGTGACTTCCGGCAAAGGTTCGCCCTTGGCCAGCGCCAGCGCCAACTGCGCCGCCTGAGTGGCCATGGCCACCACCGGATAACGTATGGTAGTCAGCCGTGGACGCAAATAGCGGGAGATGAGCACGTCATCGAACCCCACCAGCGACATCTGTTCCGGCACATCAATGCCGTTATCGCTTAGCACCGCCATGGCGCCGGCCGCCATGGAATCGTTATAGCAGGCGATGGCGGTAAAGTTGCGGCCGCGTCCGAGCAGATCGGTAATGGCCTGTTCGCCGCCCACCGCATCCGGCTCGCCGTAGGCAATCAATTTTTCATCGATTTCAATATGGTGATCGGTCAGGGCGTCGAGATAGCCCTGCAAACGATCGGTGCTGTCGGAAATGGGGTGGCAGGAACAGATAAACGCGATACGCTGATGCCCCTGCTGAATCAAGTGACGAGTGGCCAGCCAGGCGCCATAGCGGTCGTCCAGCGCCACGCAGCGGTTGTCGAACGCCGGTAAAATCCGGTTGATCAGCACCATGCCTGGAATATGCGCCATCAGGGCGGTGAGTTCCTCTTCCGGGATCATTTGGGCGTGGACGACCAGCGCGGCGCAGCGGTGACGAATCAATTGTTCGATAGCCTGGCGTTCTTTTTCGACGATGTGGTAGCCGTTGCCTATCAATAGAAAATTGCCGGTCTGATAGGCAATTTGTTCCACCGCTTTCACCATGGCGCCGAAAAACGGATCCGATACATCCGCCACGATCAATCCCAGGGTTTCGGTGGATTGCTGCGCCAGGGCGCGGGCATTGGCATTGGGATGATATTGCAGCTCTTCCATGGCGTTCAGAACCGCCTGACGCGAGCCGTCGCTGGCTTTGGGCGAATTGTTGATAACCCGCGAAACGGTGGCGACGGAAACGCCGGCCAGTTTCGCTACATCCTTTATGGTGGCCATATCGCTTTCAGGCTCTCAATTTCTTAATCTACGTGATTCAGTTTTACGGAAAAGCCCCTCTGATGCAAGGCATTAGGCGGCGGCTCGAGGGGCCAACGGCCGCGCTTTGGCAGTCCGCGAGATGGACAACGCAGTGTCTGTTTCCGGGCCGGCATCCGCGGATTTTCCCAGGCTTGCCCGCGGCCCGGCGGTAGGGAGATATAATCCTGAGCCAAATTTTACAGTTGGTTTCATTTCGAGCATCAATCTTTCGATTGAACGGTAGTTTATTCCGTTACCGGCCATTAGAGTAGGTATTCCCAGAGGTATTGATTGGTGAGAAATCAGCATATCTTGCATGCTGAAACCATTTCAATTGCACCAACCTACGCGGATGCGTAGGTTTTTTTTTGCCTAAATTCCCTAGCCGATATATTCGCCCGTTATACCGCCCCTTGTCCAGCCTATTTCTTATCGGCGGGCAACCCCTGGCCCCGTTGCCGCATAAAAGAAATCCATACCTATTTTTCTTTTTAAAACAGTGTGTTAATATGCGACAATTGCGAATCTCGCTTTTCCTATTGTCAAGGGGAGCTGAACAATGCCTATCCACAACGCTTATGATCAACCCCTGGGAGACGCCTTGCCCCATTGGCGAGCCAGGGAACGCCCTCAACGGCGGGAGCTGACAGGCCGCTTTTGCCGTCTGGAACCGCTGGCGCCGGCGCATGGTCCGGCGTTGTTCCAGGCCTGGCACAGTATCGGCGATGATCGCGATTGGACATATTTCTCGCGGCGCCGTCCCGGCACCCCTGCCGAATGCGATGCGCTCATCGCCGCCAACGCGGCCAGCGACGATCCATTACATTATGCGGTCATCGATCTGGCTACCGGTTCGGCGGTGGGCTCGGTGGCGCTGATGCGAATCGATCCGGATAACGGCGTACAGGAAATCGGCTGGGTAAATTGGTCGCCTTTGATGAAACGTTCCGTATGCGGTACTGAAGCGTTGTACCTGCTACTGGCTTATACCTTCGATAGCCTGGGCTATCGCCGTTGCGAATGGAAATGCCATAGCCTGAACCGGGCGTCGGTACGCGCGGCCGAGCGCATGGGATTTAGCTATGAAGGCACGTTCCGGCAGGCGGTGGTCGTCAAAGGGCATAATCGCGATACCTGCTGGTTTTCCATTATCGACGGGGAGTGGCCGGCCATTGGCCAGGCATTGCGCGGCTGGCTCGCGGCGGACAATTTCACTGACCGTGGCGAGCAGAAGCGGCCGCTGGCCGAATTCATGGCGGCGCGCACCGCCTCTTAATCTTGCCCCGCTCGGCCATGAGGGGTGGGGGTATCCGCGCCGGGCATGGATTCTTTCTTTGCCGCATGCCCCGTGTTGCCGGGTGACCGCCGCGGCGGTCGCCGTGAATAATGGCGGGATACCGCCTAGACTGTTGGGGGAAGTCTGACGAGCGGCCCAGGCGCCGATATGCCAGCCACAATAACGACACAAGGAGACGGCATGCTTTTTTCCCTGCTGCGCTGGTTATTCCGGCTGCTTTATCGCGTTGAGGTCATCGGCGATACCCGGATATTGCACCAAGCCAAAGTGATGATCACCCCTAATCATGTTTCTTTCCTTGATGGCATCCTGCTGGCGGTTTTCTTACCGGTCAAACCGGTTTTCGCCGTTTATTCGACCCTCATCAATGCCTGGTTTATGCCCATCGTCAAACACTATGTCGACATCCTGCCGCTGGAGCCCGCCAAACCGGTCAGTATCAAAAAACTTATCCGGCAGGTCAGCGCCGGCCGGCCGATCGTGGTTTTCCCGGAAGGGCGGATAACCGTCACCGGCGCGTTGATGAAAGTTTATGACGGCGCCGCCTTTGTCGCCTGCCGTTCCGGCGCGACGGTGGTGCCCATCTGGCTCGATGGGCCGGAACTGACCCCCTTCAGTCGGATGGGCGGCGTTATCAAGCGGCATTGGTTTCCCAAAATTACCCTCCATGTGCAAACGCCGGTCAGCCTGCCCATGCCCGAGGCGCCCCGCGGCCGGGACCGCCGCCGGATAGCGGGCGAGCGATTGTTGCGCATTATGATGGAAGCGCGCATGGCTTCCCGTCCCCATCCTACCTTGTACCGGGCTTTGCTGTCGGCGGCGGGCCGCTACGGTTTCGGCAAGCCGTGCCTGGAGGACATTGCATTTTCGCCGGACAGTTATCGGGGACTTATCAAGAAAACCCTCGGCGTCAGCCGTATTCTCGAACGCTTCAGCAACCCGGGGGAGCGCCTGGGGATTTTGTTGCCCAATGCCGCCATCACGGCGGCGGTCATCTTCGGCGCCGGCCTGCGGGGGCGTGTGCCGGCCATGCTGAACTATACCGCCGGCGCCAGCGGAATTAACCATGCCATTGACGCCGCCGGAATAAAGACTATCGTCAGTTCCCGGCAATTTATTGAACGGGCCAAACTTGCCTTTTTGCCGGAACAGGTTGTGCGGGCGCGCTGGGTGTATCTGGAGGATGTGAGAGACAGCCTGACCCTGGCGGACAAAGCCTGGGTTTTGCGCCACCTGCTAACGCCTTATCGCGCCGAGGCGCCGCAACAGGCCCAAGGCGACGCCATCATACTGTTTACGTCCGGCTCCGAAGGCACGCCGAAAGGCGTGGTGCATTCCCATGACAGTATTCTGGCCAATATCGAACAAATCCGCGCGGTGGCGGATTTCACGCCCCGAGACAAGTTTCTGTCGGCATTGCCGTTGTTTCACGCCTTCGGCCTGACCGTCGGCTTGTTCACGCCGCTGTTGACCGGCGCTAAGGTTTTGCTCTATCCCAGCCCGCTCCATTACCGGATGATCCCGGAATTGGTCTACGACCAAAATTGCACCGTCCTGTTCGGCACCTCAACCTTCCTGGCCCAATACGGCCGCATGGCCCATCCTTATGATTTCGCCCGGTTGCGTTACGTGGTGGCCGGCGCGGAAAAGCTCACGCAAAGCGCCCGGACGCTGTGGCAGGATACATTCGGCATCCGCATTTTGGAAGGCTACGGGGTGACGGAATGCGCGCCGGTGGTGGCCATCAATGTACCGCTGGCGGCCAAACCGAACACGGTGGGACAAATTCTGCCGGGTATGGAGGCCCGAATCATCCCGGTGCCGGGCATCCAGCGGGGCGGACGACTGCAATTGCGCGGCCCGAATGTCATGAAAGGCTATCTACGGGTAGAGCATCCCGGCGTACTGGAGGCGCCGGCCGCCGAGGATGAGAAGGGCAGGCGGGAAGACGGCTGGTATGATACCGGCGATATCGTCACCCTGGACAATCAAGGATTCTGCGCTATACAGGGGCGGGTTAAACGTTTCGCCAAACTGGCCGGCGAGATGGTATCGCTGGAAAGTGTGGAATTGCTGGCGGCCCGGGTTTCGCCAAACGCGAGCCACGGGGCGACGGCAAGATCCCATCGCGCCAGGGGAGAGGAACTGGTGTTGTTCACCACCGATAACGGGTTGACGCGTGACCAACTACTGGCGGCGGCCCGTCGCGAGGGCATTCCCGAAATCAACGTACCGCGCGATATCCGTGTGGTGGCCGCGTTGCCGTTGCTCGGCAGCGGCAAACCCGATTTCGGCGCGCTGGCGGAAATGGCGCAAGAGACGGAGTCCGAGGCATGAGCCAACCCACGGCCTTATCCGAACGCCTGCTGACTCGCCCCATGGCGGCGGTGGCTATCGCGCAGTTTTTTTCCGCTTTCGGCGATAACGCCCTCTTGTTCGCCACATTGGCGCTGGTCAAACAACAGCATTATCCCAACTGGAGTCAACCGGTGCTGCAAATGTTGTTTGTGGCCGCATATATTGTTCTGGCGCCCTTTGTCGGCCGCTTTGCCGATAATTTTCCCAAAGGCCGGGTACTCATGGCCGCCAATGGGTTAAAGCTTGTCGGGGCGCTGATTATCTGTTTCGGATGGGGCCCCTTTGTCGGCTATTGCCTGGTGGGAGTGGGGGCCGCCGCCTATTCTCCCGCCAAATACGGCATTCTCGGCGAGCTGACCCAAGGGCGTCTGCTGGTTAAGGCCAATGGTATGATAGAAGCCTCCACCACCGCGGCCATCTTGCTCGGATCCGTGGCCGGCGGAGTGCTGGCCGATTGGCATGTGCCGGCGGCGTTGTGGGCTTGCGCGCTGACTTACGGCGCGGCAATGGCGGCGAATCTGTTTATTCCGCGGCTGCCGCCGGCGCATATCGACGGCGCCTGGCGTCCGCGGCAATTGCTGGGCGGTTTCAACGGGGCTTGCCGCACCCTCTGGCGGGATGGTCAAACCCGTTTTTCCATTATCGGCACCAGCCTGTTCTGGGGCGCGGGCGTGACATTGCGTTTCCTGCTGGTGCTCTGGGTGCCGGCGGCGTTGAACATCCATGACAATGCCACGCCGACCCTGCTCAACGCCATGGTAGCGGTGGGCATTGTGTTTGGCGCCGCCGCCGCCGCTAAGCTGGTTGCCTTGGAGACGGTACGGCGCTGTATGCCGGCCGGTATTATCCTGGGCGGATTCGTCGTGGCAATGAGCCTACAGCACCATCTGATCCCGTCTTATCTGTTGCTTGCCGGCATCGGGGTTCTGGGGGGATTTTTCATCGTCCCCCTAAACGCGCTGGTGCAGCATCGGGGCAAACAAAGCATTGGGGCCGGCAATGCCATTGCGGTGCAGAATTTCGGCGAAAATATCGCTATGCTGGCCATGCTTGGGCTGTATACCCTGGTGGTCAGGCTTGGCACGCCGGCCGTGACCCTGGGGGTCGGATTCGGCATCCTGTTTTCCGCGGCCATTGCTTTGCTTTGGTTTTCGGCGCGCGGCGCCCGTCGCTAGCCAGACGCCCCTTGGCCTCGCCGTCGGCGCCTAGCCGACCTAGGGCGCGGGGAAGGTGAACCGCTGGTGAATGTCCTCCAGCTCGGCCATGACCTCGTCGTCCAGGCGCAGATCCAGACTGTCCAGGTTGGTTTTAAGCTGTTCAAGGGTGGTGGCGCCCAGCAGCGTGGCGGCCACGAACGGCCGGCTTCGCACGAAGGCCAGGGCCATCTGGGCCGGATCCAAGCCGCGCCGCCGCGCCAGCGCGACATATTCGGCCACCGCCTGTTCGGTTTGCGGCGAACTGTAGCGGGTAAAGCGACTGAACAGAGTATTGCGCGCGCCGGCCGGCCGGGCGCCGTTAAGATATTTGCCGGTCAGGGTGCCGAAGCCCAGGCTGGAATACGCCAGCAGTTCCAGCCCTTCATACTGGCTGATTTCCGCCATGCCCACCTCGAAGCTGCGGTTAAGCAGGCTGTAGGGATTTTGCACCGTAACGATACGCGGCAAATCATGTTTTTCCGCCAATTGCAGATAGCGCATGGCGCCCCAGGGCGTTTCGTTGGAAATACCGATATAGCGGATTTTCCCGGCGCGCACCTGTTCAGACAACGCTTCCAGCGTTTCCAGCAGCGTAACCGCGGGTTTTTCATCGGTATAGCGATAGCTCAGCTTGCCAAAACAGTTAGTGGCCCGTTGCGGCCAATGGACTTGATAAAGGTCGAGATAATCGGTTTGCAGCCGCTTCAGGCTGTCCTCCAACGCCAGACGGATATTTTTGCGATCCAGCATTTGCTGCGGCCGGATAAGGGCATCGCCGCCGCGAGCCGGGCCGGTCACTTTACTGGCCAATATGATTTTTTCGCGTTGGCCCCGCCGGCGTAGCCAGCTACCGATATAGCTTTCCGTCAGCCCCTGGGTTTCCGGCCGGGGCGGCACCGGGTACATTTCCGCCGTGTCGATGAAGTTGACGCCGGACGCGACGGCGAGATCCAATTGTTCATGGGCCTGGGCCTCGCTATTTTGTTCGCCAAACGTCATGGTGCCCAATCCCAGGACGCTGACTTCGAGAGAACTGTGCGGAATACGGTGATAATGCATTGAGGCTGGTTCCTTAGTATCAGAAAACGCGGACATCATCTAAACTCGTTGGATTCCAAGCCGCAAGCGCGCGGACTTTCCCCCGCGCTCCCCGGCCGCCCATTTTTGAGCGTCTGGGGATCCGCCGGGTTGCCCCTGCTCGCAACGTGAATTTCCAGAGTCTATGCCGCCGCTGTTTTCCGACTATAACCAAGCCTTGCCGCCGGGAAAAGTAAAATGCTATTGCAGGTACCGATAACCGGCGCTAATCGCATTAACGCTCAATCATTTGCGAGACGTCATTGCTATTGATCTGCATTTTATTACCCCGTTCGTCGGTATAACGGATCATCCCGGTGCTTTTGTCCATTTCGGGCTTGCCCTGGGTCAATATCATCCTGCCGTCTTTGGTTGCCATGACATAATCGCTGGAACAGCCGGCCAGCACGCCCGCCAGAAGCAGCGACGCGCAAATCGCAACGCTTTTTTTCAACAATGTTCTCTTCATGGTGTTCCATCCTCATATCGAACTGATGCCAGTCTAGCAAATCAGCGCCGCGCCATGACCCGCCGGGGTCTTTTTCAGACTGATTTTCAGACTGTCCGCCGGCTTGCGTCCCGCCTGTCTTCACATCGCGCGCGCCATGCCATGCCGCGAATCGTCGCCCGACAAGGACAGCGTCTATTGTATTCCTGGCGGTACCGCCGTGCGGCGGACGCGCGCGTCTTCACGCATCGGGACCGGACTGCCGTCCGGCCGAGGCTTTCTTGCTGCGGGTGAGATTAAGGGCTTCCACGCCCATGGAGAAAAACATCGCAAAATAAATATAGCCTTTAGGCACATGGATATCGACGCTTTCCAAAATGAGCGTAAACCCTATCAAGATAAGAAACGACAGGGCCAGCATTTTCACCGAAGGATGGCGGGAGACGAATTCGCCGATGGGACGGGCGGCGTACAGCATCACGCCTACGGAAATGATCACTGCCAGCATCATGATCAACAACTGGTTGGACAATCCCACCGCCGTAATGACCGAATCCAGGCTGAAAATGATATCCAGCAACATGATCTGGACAATGGCGCCGAGAAAGGAGCCCGCCCCGGCGTCGTGTTCCCCATCCTCTCCCTCCAGCGTCTGGTGAATTTCCTTGCTGGATTTGCAGATCAGGAAAATGCCGCCGAGCAGCAAAATTACATCCCGGACCGAGATGGCATTGTCAAACAGGGTGAAGAGCGGGTAAGTCAGGCGGATCACCCATGAAATGGACGCCAGCAGGCACAATCGCATCAGCATGGCGCCGCAAAGGCCCACAATGCGTGCTTTGGATTGCTGCCTGGCGGGGAGTCGGGCGACGACCAGTGAAAGAAAAATGATATTATCTATGCCAAGAACGATTTCCAGAATAGTCAGCGTGCCTAACGCCAACCAGGCGCCGGGATCGGTAAGCCAATCAAACATGAGTTGCCAAAAACCTAAACGAATATTAAACGAAGATTATATACCCTAAATAATTCTATACTCTAAATACGTTGAGTTGCATCTCGGCGGCGCCGACGAGGGCAAGGGATTGCGCGTTCCCTCGGCGATGCGGGTGGATTAAACCAGGAAATGTTTGGCCAGCAACGGACCGGTAAAGGTTTTCTTTAAGTAGAAACCACGCGGCAAGGTCATTATCGGCTGGCCGTATTCGCCCACGGCGGCGGTCAAGACCCGGCCGTTGGCGGCCTTGGGACGCAATTGTAGAACCTCGCCGTGACGGGCGGTGATTTTCTCCACCTGACCCAGCACGATGAGATCCATCAATTCCTCCCAGTCCTGTCTAAGCCGATTTTCCTCCTCTGGGTCCGGACTCCAAAGCAACGGCGATCCGATACGCCGCAGGGCCGGCGGTATATCGCGGCTGCCTTCCACCGGGATCCACAATACCCGCGCCAGTTTATGCCGGACATGACTGGTTTCCCATGTCACGCCGCTGTTGCCGGTCAAGGGCGCGACGCACACAAAGGTGGTTTCCAGCGGACGGCCTTGGCTGTCGACGGGGATGGTTTTCAGTTCCACGCCGATATGGGCGAAATCCTGTTCCGGTTTGCTGCCGGCGCTGGCGCCCAGATAGCGCTCAAGCAAAACGCCGATCCAACCCTTATCGCGTTTGAGGTTGGCGGGCGCCCGCAAGCCCGCTCCGGCGGCCAGTTCCCCAAGACTGTAGCCGGCCAGGGCGCCGGCGCGGGCCAGTAATTCGCTTTCGTCGACCGGCGGCGCCATCGGGTGCGATAGAGTGGGCTGGCTCATGTTAGCGTGTCCCTGGAGCGACTAAAAAATAAACTGATACGTCCGTAGCCGGGCGCCGGCTGTGGACGAATCCTGGAAAAAATAATAATAGCATGATTTTGAAGTTATTTTTCTTGCAGCTTTCCTGACCGGCCAACGTTATCTTTCCGGTTGTTCACGCGTCGGCGGCAACAATGAACAGGATCTTACACTAGTTTATCCACAGATATATGGGATAACCTTGATAAATAGCGACTACTGTAGCTATCCACAGCCTTGACTGACGCAAACATTACTGATTTGTTCCAAATTTCCGATAATTTTTGCGCAGGTTTGTGGATAAAAACAGCATTGTCTGATTTTTAGCCTTGCGCAATCCATCGACCGGTACCGGGGGAAACATTGACACGGGCAAGTGGTGGTGGGCCACTTTAGGCGACTGAATTCTCTTTGAATTTTTCAGATAAATCTGGGCGGGTCCAGAATGCCGAGGAAAGTTTTCCCATCGTTCTTCAGCGTTCTGCACAAAGCTATCCACAGAAAAAGTGCATAATTGGCCGATCGCCTCCCTAAACTTGTTAATAACTTATTCGCCAATGCCGCTAAAAGCGGGTTTGAGGTCGGACTTTACTGAAAAGCAGTGGTTTACCGTATTGAGGGGATGTGAAACAATCACATCATGTATGCATCATAAGTAGTCGAGGTAGTCTGGTGATCGATGATGATGGCTACCGCCCGAACGTTGGTATCGTAATCTGTAATCGCAATGGGCAGGTGTTATGGGCCAGACGCTACGGACAACATTCATGGCAATTTCCTCAGGGCGGTATTAATGCCGGTGAAACCGCTGAGCAGGCCATGTACCGTGAACTGTTCGAGGAAGTGGGGCTCGGACGAAAGGATGTGCGGATTCTGGCGGCCACCCGTAACTGGTTGCGTTATAAACTGCCCAAACGCCTGGTGCGTTGGGATACCAAACCGGTATGCATAGGACAGAAGCAGAAGTGGTTTCTTCTACAGCTTATGTGTCAGGATGCCGATATCAATATGCAGCGCGGGGGCACTCCCGAATTCGACGGCTGGCGCTGGGTCAGCTTCTGGTACCCGGTGCGCCAGGTGGTTTCATTTAAACGGGATGTCTACCGTCGGGTGATGAAAGAGTTTTCCGGTACTGTCATGCCGTTGCAGGACGCTTCCGCGCAACGGCCATGCCCTGCCTATCGCAGAAAGAGGGGATGAGCTACGCAAAACATGCTCACGCGTTTACGGGAAATCGTTGAAAAGGTCGCTGCCGCGCCCCGTCTGGCCGATACGCTGGACATCCTGGTCAATGAAACCTGTCAGGCGATGAACACCGAGGTTTGTTCGGTCTATCTGGCGGATAACGACAGGCGCTGCTACTACCTGATGGCGACGCGCGGTTTGCAAAAACCGCGCGGGCGCGCCATCACGCTCGCGTTCGACCAGGGCATCGTCGGGCTGGTGGGCCGGCTGGCGGAACCCATCAATCTGGCTGACGCGCATACCCATCCCAGTTTCAAATATATTCCCGCCGTCAAGGAAGAACGTTTCCGTTCCTTCCTGGGCGTGCCGATCATCCATCGCCGGCAGTTGCTTGGGGTTCTGGTGGTACAGCAGCGCGAACACCGGCAGTTCGATGAAAGCGAAGAATCCTTTATGGTCACGCTGGCCACTCAGTTGGCCGGCATTTTATCGCAATCGCAACTGAATGCCTTGTTCGGCCAGTACCGGCAGACCCGTATCCGCGCGCTGGCCGCGTCTCCCGGCGTCGCCATAGCCCAGGGGTGGGTGGATACCAGCCAGCCCTCGCTGGAACAGATTTTTCCGGCATCGTCGCTGGATACCGCGCTGGAACGGGAACGACTGACATTCGCCCTGGGGGAGGCCGCGGCGGAATTCCGCCGCTACAGCAAAAAATTCAACGCCAGCGCCCAACAAGACAGCGCGGCCATATTCGACCTTTACTCTCATCTGCTAAACGACGCCCGGCTTAAACGGGAGTTGTTCGCCGAGATCGATGCCGGCTCCATTGCCGAATGGGCCGTAAAGCAGGTGATAGAACAATTTGCCGATCAATTCGCCCGGCTCAGCGATAATTACATGCGCGAGCGGGCCAATGATTTGCGCATGCTGGGGCAGCGTTTGCTGTTCCACCTTGACGACAACAGTCAGCGTGTGACCCAGTGGCCGTCCCGTTTTATTTTGGTGGCGGACGAACTGAGCGCCACGTTGCTGGCGGAAATGCCGCAAAACAAAATGGTCGGCGTGGTGGTGCGCGACGGCGCGGCCAATTCTCACGCCGCCATATTGGTCAGGGCGATGGGCATTCCCACCGTGATGGGGGCGGATATCCAGCCTATGTTGCTCAACCAGCGCCTGTTGGTGGTGGATGGCTATCGCGGCGAATTGCTGGTGGATCCCGAACCGGTGCTGGTTCAGGAGTATCAGCGTCTCATCAGCGAGGAAAAGGAGCTTAGCCGTTTGGCGGAAGACGACGTGGAACAGCCGGCGCGGCTGAAAAGCGGCGAACGCGTACAGATTATGCTGAATGCCGGTTTAAGCGCCGAGCACGAACAACGCCTTGGCGATAGGGTCGACGGCGTCGGGCTGTATCGCACCGAGATTCCGTTCATGCTGCAAAGCGGTTTTCCCTCCGAGGACGAACAGGTAGCGCAATATCAGGGCATGCTGCAACTCTTTCCCGCCAAGCCGGTCACCCTGAGAACGCTGGATGTGGGCTCGGACAAACAGCTCCCCTATATGACGCCCATCAGCGAGGAAAATCCCTGCCTGGGCTGGCGTGGTATCCGCATTACGCTGGATCAGCCGGAGATCTTCTTGATCCAGGTGCGCGCCATGCTGCGCGCCAATGCGGCCACCGGCAACCTGAGCATTCTGCTGCCGATGGTCACCAGTGTGGACGAAATCGACGACGCCCGGCGCATGATCGACCGCGCCGGCCGGGAAGTGGAGGAAACGCTGGGCTACGCGCTGCCGCCGGCGCGCGTCGGAATCATGATCGAAGTGCCGGCCATGGTCTATATGCTGCCGTCGCTGGTGAGCCGGGTGGATTTCATTTCGGTGGGCACCAATGACCTGACTCAATACCTGCTGGCGGTGGATCGCAACAATACCCGGGTCGCCGCCATGTACGACAGCTTGCATCCCGCCATGCTGCAGGTCTTGCATAAAATCATCGGCGATTGCCGGCGACTCGGCCTGGAATGCAGCCTGTGCGGCGAGATGGCCGGCGATGCCATGGGCGCGCTGCTGCTGACCGGCATGGGCTATCGATGCCTTAGCATGAACGGCCGCAGCGTGGCGAGAATCAAATATCTGCTGCGCAATGTGGACCTGGAGGAGATAAGCGTGCTGGTGGATCGGGCGCTGGCCGCCCAAAACGCCATTGACGTGCGCCACCAGGTGGCCGCCTTCCTGGAACGTCGCGGTTTGGGCGGCTTAATCCGCGGCGGGCGCTGAGCGCCGCGGCGAAAACCCGCCCGGCCGACGGTAAATTTACCGTCGAGCGACCGCGATTTACCTTGCCCTATGCTATGATACGCCGTGAATTATCCCTAAGTCGTGGTGATGAATGACAAGCAAATATCTGGCTTTTCCGCAATTTGATCCGGTAATTTTTTCCATCGGGCCTATCTCGCTTCACTGGTATGGCTTGATGTACCTGGTGGGTTTCGTCTTCGCCATGTGGCTGGCGGTGCGGCGCGCCAACCGTCCCGGCAGCGGCTGGACCAAGGACGAAGTGGAAAACCTGCTCTACGCCGGTTTCCTTGGCGTCTTTCTTGGTGGCCGCATCGGCTATGTCCTGTTTTACAACCTTCCGCTGTTTCTGCAAAACCCGCTCTACCTTTTCAAGGTATGGGACGGCGGCATGTCATTCCATGGCGGCCTCATCGGCGTCATCTGTGTGATGTTATGGTTCGCCCGTCGTACCCATCGCAGCTTTTTTCAGGTGTCGGATTTCATTGCCCCGATGATCCCCTTCGGCCTGGGGGCCGGCCGGCTGGGTAATTTCATCAACGGCGAACTGTGGGGGCGCGTCTCGCCCGGCACGCCTTGGGCCATGCTCTTCCCCGGTTCGCGGGACGAGGATCTGGCGCTGTTGCCCACGCATCCTCAGTGGCAGGCATTGTTCGACCGATACGGCGTATTGCCCCGCCATCCTTCCCAATTGTATGAATTGCTGCTGGAAGGGGTGGTATTGTTCATTATTCTCAATGTGTTTATTCGCAAACCGCGGCCGCTGGGCAGCGTTTCGGGCCTGTTCCTGATAGGCTATGGCACCTTCCGCGTGATCGTGGAGTTTTTCCGCCAGCCCGATGCGCAACTGGGCCTGTTCGACAACGTGATCAGCATGGGACAGATCCTGTCGTTGCCGATGATCGTCATCGGCGTCATCATGTTCATATGGGCCTATCGCCATCACGCGACGCAAAACGCGTCTTGAGGTTACATGAAACAATATTTGGAATTGATGCGGCTGGTGCGCGAGCAGGGGACGCCGAAATCGGATCGCACCGGTACCGGCACCTTGTCCATTTTCGGCCATCAGATGCGCTTTGATCTGCGGCAGGGGTTCCCGCTGGTCACCACCAAACGATGCCATCTGCGGTCGATCATTTACGAGCTGCTGTGGTTTCTCAACGGCGACACCCATGTCGGCTATCTGCATGAGCACAATGTTTCCATTTGGGACGAATGGGCCGATGAAGAGGGCAATCTCGGGCCGGTCTACGGTAAGCAATGGCGAGCCTGGGGCGCGGCCGATGGCCGACAGATAGATCAATTAAGCCGGGTGGTGGAGCAGTTGCGCCGGGATCCGGATTCGCGCCGGATCATCGTTTCCGCCTGGAATGTCGGCGAATTGGATCAAATGAAACTGGCCCCGTGCCATGCGCTGTTCCAGTTCTATGTCGCCGACGGCACGTTGTCCTGCCAGCTTTATCAACGCTCCTGCGATATTTTCCTCGGTTTGCCGTTCAACATCGCCAGCTATGCCTTGCTGACGCATATGCTGGCGCAACAATGCGATCTGCGGGTGGGGGACTTCGTCTGGACCGGCGGCGATACCCATCTTTACAGCAATCATCTGGCGCAGGCCGATTTGCAATTGACGCGGGAGCCCCGTGCGCTGCCAACCCTGGTCATTAAGCGCAAACCGGCGTCATTGTTCGATTATCGTTTTGAGGATTTCGATATCCAGGGCTACGATCCCCATCCTGCCATCAAAGCCCCGGTGGCCATCTGATCTTTCCGCCGGACATGTCGTCCGGCCCCTCTATCCCCTGGTGTGAAAACACCGCCGTCAGCTCCCCTCTTCGCCGGTTTGCACGCCTTGCCGTTTTGTTTGCGCGCCGTTTCGCGGTTCCGGCAGGGGGCGCTGGCGCCTGCATAGCGGCATGAGATAGCCTGACGGCATGAAGAAACGGATATTCTCACCGCAGGGTTTCAGCTTGCCGGAAATGCTGCTGGTCATGCTTTTGGTCAGTATGCTGGCCCTGTCCGGCGGCCACGCCTGGCATGGCTATCGGCAGCATGCCCGGCTGGCGGAGGCCGCCCGGCAGATAACGGATTTCCTGGCGCGGCTGCAATGGCGCGCCGTTCGCGGCAATCAGGCATGCCGGATGTCTTTCATGCCCGACGCCGGCACAACCCTCGCCGGTTGCTGCGGCGCTTGCGTGGCGCAAACGATCTTGCGGCCGCCGCTGACCGATGTCCGCCTGAAGATAGCCGAGCCGGGTTATATACGCTTGCTGGGCTGGCACAATACCGCTACGCCGACGCATGTGCTGGTAAGCAATCCGGCCGGGTCTATCAGAATCATCATCTCCGGCGCCGGGCGGCTGCGCCTGTGTAGTGAAAAAGGCCGCTGGGCCGCGGTACCGCCATGTTGAAATCCGGGCAGGGGGGATACACGCTGGCGGAAACCTTATGCGCGCTGGCGGTCAGCGCCGTGGTGATGATGGCGGCCATGCGTTTGTTGCCGCAAGTGCAGCGTTTCAGTTTGAACCATATTCGCCAGATACAACTGGCGCGCCATATCGACTACGCCATGTTGACGATGGAAAAGGACTTGCGCCGGGCCGGCATGTGCCGTTCCCGATGCCCGCGGCCGGCGGTGGTTATCGGCCAACGGCGGGGCGAGACGCGCCAATCCTGCCTGCTGACCACCTATGCCTTCTATGCGCCGGCGAGCATCGCGCCATCCGGACCGCTTGTGGACGAGACTTTCGGCTACCGGTTGCGGGAAGGCGCGCTGGAAGCGCGGCGCGGCGTCACCCATTGCCAGGGCGGCAATTGGGTGAAAACGCACGATCCCCGGCAATGGCGGGTGACCCGGCTGCGCTTCGAACCGTTGGCGGACAACGCCTACCGTATCGTACTGGCCGGCGAATCGCGGGGTAAGCCCACTGTCCGGCATGGGATCAGCCGAATAGTCGCCTGCCGTAACGGGTCGTCATGAATAGCGAACAGGGCGGCGGCACGTTGGCGGCCATAATGGGATTGCTGTTGCTTGGCATGACGACCCTGCTTGTCTGGCAACGGACTCAATCGGCCTGGCGCGATATCCTTCGTGACGAACAGCAATATCTGACGGCCTTTCATCGGGCCGAGTCCGCGTTGTCCTGGGGAATGAGCCAATACTGGCGGGGCGACGACGCGCCGCTGGCGCAATGCCGTCGGCCGATCGGCGAGCCTTTTCGCGCCTGCCTGGTGGTATCCGGGGCGGGCGAGGGCTGGCTATTGCGGGGGGAAAGCGGCGATCCGGACGAGCGGACCGGCGATATCACATTATACCGACGGGTCGCGCCGCGTCTGGCCGATAAGGGGACGGCAGGGGAACGGCTTTACGTTTTGGATGCCGTTGTCCGAGGCTGGCAAGACTATCCCGCCGGCTAGCCGGTGAGTGTAAAACGGGCGGGAGTGGGGCCTACAAAGGGGGCGGGTATGCTTGCGGACGGGGAACAAGGATTTTCGCTGCCGGAGGCGCTGGCGGCGGTATTGTTGTTTTCGCTGTCCGCTTTGGCGTTGCTCGACTATTCTTCACATCTGGCACAGGCGCAGGAGAATCTGCGCCTGTACCGTCAGGGGCAATCTTACGCTCATCAGGCGCTGGAACTCTACCGCCTCGAATTGCCGCTGGCGCGGCTGGAATTGCCCGACGGCTGGCGGTTGTCCCTGACGGCGCATGCCCGGGGGCCATTCTGTCGGCTGATGCGCGTTCGAGCGGCTTCGCCGGCAGGGCAAACCATTGCCGCGGAAGAATGGTTTTGCGTTGCGCCAAAGGGGGAATAGTCATTGCGGTCGTTTGTTTTCGGCGCCAATCGGGTTAAAGTGTCCTCCATGAGGGACGGCTCGGGCACAAGGCAGGGGGGGCCTGGAGGAGCGGCATGTTCAGGATATACCATTCAAACCGGCTGGATTTGCTCAAAGAGCTGGCCGCCGCGTTGATCGAGCGGGAACCGCTGGCGGATCCCTTCCAGCCGGAAGTGATTCTGGTGCAAAGCACCGGCATGGCGCAGTGGCTGCAAATTGAGCTGGCAACGCATTTCGGTATCGCCGCCAATATTGAATTCCCCCTGCCGGCCAGTTTCATCTGGCAGATGTTCGGCCGCGTGCTGCCGGACGTCCCTGCCGAAAGCGCGTTTTCCAAAGACGCCATGACCTGGAAACTGATGTCCCTGCTGCCGGCGCTCAGCCGTCAGCCCGGTTTCGAGGTAGTGTGCCGCTATCTGTCGGACGATGACGATTTGCGTAAATGCCACCAGTTCGCCGCCCGATTGGCCGATTTGTTCGATCAGTATCTGGTATTCCGTCCCGACTGGCTGGAAAGCTGGCAAAAAGGCGACACGGTGGCGGGTCTGGGGGAAGCGCAACTGTGGCAGGCGCCGTTATGGCGCGCGCTGGTGGAGTTCACCGCGCAATCGGGTCAGTCGCCCTGGCACCGCGCCAACTTGTATCAACGTTTCATCCACACGCTTGAAGCGGCGAAAAGCCGTCCGGCGGGTTTGCCGCAGCGCGTTTTTATCTGCGGCATATCCGCCTTGCCGCCCACCTATCTCCAGGCGTTGCAGGCCTTGGGACGTCATGTCGATATCCATTTGCTCTTTACCAATCCCTGTCGATATTACTGGGGCGACATTCGCGATCATGCCTTTTTGGCCAAGTTGCAGCTCAGGACGCGCAGTGATTACCGCCAACCACTGGAAAAACCGGTTTTTCGCCGACCTGAACAGGCCGGGAGTCTTTTTGACGACCAGGGGGAGCTGGCGGTGGGCAATCCCTTGCTCGCCTCCTGGGGCAAACTCGGCCGCGATCATTTGTATCTGCTGTCCCAATTGGAGGATGGCCAGGAAGTGGACGCTTTCGTGGATCCGGACGGCGAGGGCCTGCTGCCGACGCTGCAACGCGACATCCTTGATCTGGAAGATCACGCCGTTCTCGGCATGCGGGCCGATATGCTGGAAAACAGCGGCGCGAAACGCCGGCTTGACCCCGATGACCGCAGCTTGAGCCTGCATGCCTGCCACAGTCCGCAGCGGGAAGTGGAAACGCTGCATGATTGGCTATTGGCCGCGATGAACGACGATCCCGAGCTGTCGCCGCGGGATATCATCGTCATGGTGGCGGATATTGATCAATACGCGCCGGCCATTCAGGCGGTGTTCGGCGATATTGGCAACCAGCGCCATTTGCCGTTCGCTTTGTCCGATAGGCGGGCCCGGCAACTTCATCCCGTGCTGCCGGCATTTATCCGACTTTTGGATTTACCGCGCAGCCGGTTCGCCGCCGAACACATTCTGTCGCTGCTGGAAGTGCCGGCGCTGGCTGCCCGGTTTTCCATCCGCGAAGACGACCGGAAACTGCTCAGACAATGGGTGGACGAATCGGGGATCCGCTGGGGACTGGATGACGATAATATTCGTGATCTGATGCTGCCGGCCACCGGACAGCATACCTGGCAATTCGGTCTGACGCGCATGTTGCTGGGCTATGCCATGGACAGCCGCAGCGGCGATTGGGACGGCATCCTGCCTTATGATGAATCCAGCGGGCTTATCGCCGAACTGGCGGGCAATCTGGCGGAACTGCTGGCGCAGTTGCGGCGCTGGCGGAATACGCTTAGCCTGCCGAAAACCCCGGCGGACTGGTTGCCGTGCTGCCGCGCCATGATCGAGGATTTTTTTCTGCCGGACGCCGAAGCCGAAATGGCCTTGACGCTGCTGGAGGACCAATGGCGGCAGCTTATGCGGTTCGGCATACAAGCCGGCGTGAACCAGCCCATCGGCGTCACGCTTTTTTGCGACGAGTTGGCCGCAAGGCTGGACCAACAACGGGTCAGCCAGCGCTTTCTGGCCGGCGCCATCAATTTCTGCACCCTGATGCCTATGCGCTCGATTCCCTTCAAGATCGTCTGTTTGCTAGGCATGAACGATGGCGTTTATCCCCGCGTTCTGCCACCGATGGGCTTTGATCTGATGACGCAGCAACCCCGGCGCGGCGATCGCAGCCGCCGTGACGATGACCGCTACTTATTTCTGGAAGCGCTGCTGTCGGCCAGACAACGTTTTTATATCAGCTACATCGGACGTTCCATTCAGGACAACGCCGCGCGCTATCCCTCGGTATTGGTCAGCGAACTGGCCGATTATATCGCCCAGAGTTTTTGCTTGCCGGGTGACGAGTCGCTGGACGTGGACGCCAGCGCCGAACATGTAAGGCGGCATCTGGTGCAAGGGCATCCCCGGATGCCCTTCGCGCCGGAAAACTTTATACCCGGCAGCGAGCAGCAAAGCTTTGCCGCCGAATGGCTGCCGTCGGCCAGCGGCGGCGGCACGCCTCATCGGGAATTTGGCCGCCCGCTGGCCGAGCGGCCGTTTAACGCGTTGTCCTTCGAGGATTTGCGGGCTTTCTATCGTCATTCTGTGCGGGCGTTTTTCCAGCAGCGTCTGGGGGTTAACTTTCGCTTGGAGGAACGCGAGCTCGTTGCCGAGGAGCCGTTCGTTATCGATGGTCTGACGCGCTATCGCCTTGATGAGCAATTGCTCACTGCCCTGATTGACGGCGAGGATCCCAATCGGCTGTATCGCAAGGTCAAAGCCGCGGGCAACCTGCCGTATGGCGCCTTCGGCGAGCTTTTCTGGGAAAAACAATGCGACGGCCTGGCGGAACTGGCCGATAAGGTGCGCGAGCATCGCCGTCGGGAAGACGGCAAAAGCATCGAAGTGAGTCTCGATCTTGACGGTCTGACGCTTTCCGGCTGGCTGACCCAGGTGCAGAATGACGGTTTGCTGCGCTGGCGGCCGGGCGTATTGTCCGTTGGCGACGGCATGTCCCTGTGGCTGGAGCATTTGGTGTGGTGCGCCATGGGCGGCGCAGGCGAAAGCCGGATGTTCGGCATCCAGGGGGAATGGCGTTTTGCCGCGTTGGCCGCCGACGAGGCCCGGATATTTCTGGTTGCGCTGGCCCAGGGATACCGTCAAGGTATGCAAACGCCGCTACTGCTGTTGTCCCGTTCGGGCGGGGCCTGGTTAAACCAGTGTTTCGATCGCGATCGGGGGGAAATCGATTGGAGCGAGGGCCGTCAACAACAGGCGCGCGATAAATTACTGCAAGCCTGGCTGGGGGACGACCACGTTCCCGGCGACGGCGAGGACGCCTACATACAACGGGTAGTGCGCCAATTGGGCGAGGCGCATCTGGCGGCGATAATTCGGGCGGCGCAAACATACTATTTGCCGCCTTTTAGCCTGAATCTGGCGGTTACGGCGGCAAAATCAACGAGGCCAAGGCCGGCCCCTTAAGGATTGTTCGGAGAGTGGAATGCAAAAACGGGTGACTGGCGTTTTCGGTGTTTTTCTGTTGTGTTTTGTTTGGTTTTCCAATGGCTGGGCCGCAACCGGTTGGCAACCCATCAATGAAACAATCCACAAAAGCGGCAACGATGTCCGCGAATATCAGGCCATCAGACTGGATAACGGCATGAAAGTCCTGCTGGTCAGCGACAAGCAGGCGGTGAAATCCCTTTCCGCCATCGCTTTGCCGGTGGGCACGCTGGAAAGCCCCGACAGCCAGCTCGGCCTGGCGCATTATCTGGAGCACATGATCCTGATGGGGTCCAAAAAATATCCGCAGCCGGATAACCTGTCGGAATTCCTGAAGCAACACGGCGGCGATCACAATGCCAGCACCGCGCCCTACCGGACGGCCTTTTATCTGGAAGTGGAAAACGGCGCCCTGTTGCCGGCGGTAGACCGCTTGGCGGACGCTATCGCCGAACCCTTGCTCGACCCGGGCAGCGCCGACAAGGAGCGCCATGCGGTCAATGCCGAATTGACGATGGCCCGCGCCAACGACGGGTTGCGCATGGCGCAAATCCGGGCCGAAACCATGAATCCGGCCCACCCCGGCTCCCGGTTCGCCGGCGGCAATCTGGACACGCTCAGGGACAAGCCGGGCAGCAACCTGCACCAGGCCCTGACGGCTTTCTACCATCGTTACTATTCCGCCAACCTGATGGTGGCGGTGATATACGGCAACCAATCATTGCCGCAACTGGCGTCCATCGCCGCCAAAACCTATGGCCGGGTCGCCAATCGCCATGCGGTGGTACCCCCCATCGCCGTGCCGCCCTACACCCGGCGACAGACCGGCATTATCATTCATTACCAGCCGGTAAAGCCGCAAAAGATGCTGCGCCTGGAATTCCCTATTGGCAACAATAGCCGGGCTTTTCGCAGTAAAAGCGATACCTATATCAGTTATCTGATTGGCAATCGCAGTCCGGGTACGTTGGCGGACTGGCTGCAAAAAAACGGACTCGCCGACGATATCGACGCCGGGGCCGACCCGATGGTCAACGGCAATGGCGGTATTTTCTCCATTGCCGTCTCACTGAGCGACAAAGGCTATGCCCAACGAGACGAAGTGGTGGCGGCGGTGTTCAGCTATCTCAAGACCTTGCGGGAACATGGCATACAGCGCCAATATTTTGACGAGATCGCCAATGTGCTGCGGCAAGACTTCCGGTATCCGGTGATCACCCGCGATATGGATTATATCGAATGGTTGGTGGATTCCATGCTACGGGTGCCGATACGGCATGTCCTGGACGCGCCCTATCTGGCGGATCGCTATAACCCAGCGGCCATCAAGGCGCGTCTGGACAGCATGACGCCGGAAAACGCCCGGATATGGTTTATCAGTCCCGACGAGCCCCATGACAAACAGGCCTATTTTGTCGACGCGCCTTATCAGGTTGATGCCATCACGCCGCAACGGCGCACATTATGGCGAAGCAAAGAACAAGGCATCGCCTTGTCGCTGCCAAGGCTCAATCCCTTTATTGCCAATAATTTTACCTTGATCAAGCGAGGCCATGTGCCGGCGCATCCCGTCACGGTGCTCGAACAGCCGGGATTAAGATTGCTCTATACGCCCAGCCGGTATTTCGCCGATGAGCCCCGGGCGGACATTACGCTGAATTTCCGGCAGGCCGGACTGATGCATACCGCCAGGGATCAGGTGCTGTATGCCATGAATGACTATATCGCCGGCCTGAATGTGGCCGAACTCAGCAACCAGGCCTATGTCGGCGGCATTAATTTCTCCACTTATGAAAATGACGGCCTGACCATCAAGGCCAGCGGCTATACCCAGCGTCTGCCGCAACTGGTAACGACCCTGGTTCACCGTTACGCCGCCTTTACACCGACCGCCGACCAACTGGAACAGGCCAAGACCTGGTATCGCGATCAACTGGAAGGCACCGATCGGGAAAAACCCTACAGCCAGGCGGTGATTCCCGCCAGGGTACTTACCGTATGGCCTTATGTGGAGCGCGATGAGCGAAAGGCCCTCATAGACGGTCTCACGTTACAGGACCTGCTGGATTATCGGCGGAAAATTTTCAAACCGGCCGCGCTGGAAATGCTGGTCGTGGGCAATATGACCCGGCAACAAGCCATCGACCTGGCCAACCAGCTGAAAAAACAGATAGCCTGGACAGGGACGCGCTGGCGGCGCGCGCCTCAAACGGAAATCCGCCGGCCGCAACTGGCGGTGATAGACAAGACCGGCAACAGTACCGATGCGGCTTTGTCAGCGGCATATGTGCCGGCCGGCTATGATCGATACCAGAGCGCGGCCAACAGTTACTTGCTGTCGCAAATCGTCGAGTCATGGTTTTACCAACAATTGCGCACCCAGGAACAGCTTGGCTACGCCATATTTATGACGCCGATATCCATAGGCGAGCAAGACGGCATTGAATTTGTGCTGCAGAGCGGGACACGACCGCCCGCCTATTTGTATGAGCGTTACCAGGCCTTTTTCGCCGGTGTGGAAAAACGCTTGCGCGCCATGCCCCAATCGGAATTCGAGCAGTACAAGCAGGCAGTGATAGCCCAGTTGCAGCAGCCGCCCCAGACATTGAGCGAGGAAGCCGGACAATATGTCGGCGATATGGAAGAGGATAATCTCGCCTTCGATACGCAAGACCGCGTGGTGGCCGCGCTGCGGCAATTGACGCTGGCGCGGATGGCTGATTTCTACCATGATGCGGTAATTGAGCCCAAGGGATTGGCCCTGCTTTCACAAATCGGCAGACAGGGCGCGATGGCAAAGGATTATGCGGCGCCGCCGGGATGGACCTTGTACCCGGATGCCTCGTCGTTACAGAAGACGTTGCCGTTGCGGCCGGCGCGTCCCTGAGCGCAGCAAAGGAAACCATGACGTGACCACCCAGACCCTGAATCCCTGGACCCTGCCGCTGCGAGGCGCAAGCCTTATCGAGGCGTCGGCGGGTACCGGCAAAACCTATACGTTGGCGGCGCTCTATCTTCGCCTGTTGCTGGGTCTGGGCGGCCAGGCGGCTTATCCACGCCCATTGAGCGTGGAGGACATTTTGGTGGTGACCTTCACCGAGGCGGCTACCGAAGAGCTGCGTGGCCGTATTCGTGAAAATATTCATCGTTTGCGGCTGGCCTGTGTGCGCGGCGAAAGTTCAACACCCCTCTACAGGGAATTACTGACGCAGATCCCCGACAGGGAACAGGCCTCCCGGCGGCTTCTGGCGGCGGAGCGGCAAATGGACGAGGCGGCCATCTTTACCATCCACGGTTTCTGCCAGCGAATGCTTAACCACAATGCCGTCGAATCCGGCCTGCCTTTTCAGCAAACGTTGCTTGAGGATGAATCGGATTTGCGCCGACAGGCCTGCGCCGATTTCTGGCGCCGACATTGTTATCCGTTGTCCGGCGATATCGCCAGGGTTGTCAGCGCTTATTGGGATGGGCCGGGGAAACTCCTGACGGAATTGCTGCCTTATCTGCAAGGCGAGGCGCCGGCCTTGGTCAATCCGCCGGAAAAAAACGAAACCCTGGAGGCGCGCCACGCCGGAATTGTCGGCCGTATCGACGCGCTGAAGCGGGAATGGCTGCGTTATGCCGACCAATTGCTGCCCCTGGTAAGCGGCTCGGGCGTGGACAAACGCGTCTACAGCGGCAAGAACCTGCCCGCTTGGTTTGAGAAAGTGTCGTCCTGGGCCGGCGCGTCGACCCGGGACTATCAGGTCCCCGCTGAACTGGAGCGGTTTCGCCAGTCGGCGCTGAATGCCAAAACCGTCAAAGGCGCCGCGCCCACCCACCCTTTGTTCGGCCTTATCGACCACTTTTTCAGCCAGCCGAGGACGTTGCGCGATTTGGTATTCGTGCGGGCGTTGGAGGAACTGCGCCAGACGCTGGAAGAGGAGAAGCGGCTACGCGGCGAAATGGGGTTCGATGATCTGCTCAGCCGTTTTGACCGGGCGTTGCGGGGACCGGGCGGCGATGCGCTGGCGAAATCGGTGCGCGACCGCTTTCCGGTGGCGCTGATAGATGAATTCCAGGACACGGATCCGTTGCAATACCGCATATTCCGCACCCTTTATCAGGGCCGGGATGAATGCGGGCTGATTTTAATAGGCGATCCGAAGCAGGCGATTTATGCGTTTCGCGGCGCCGATATATTTACTTATATGCGAGCCAGAAGCGAAGTAGCCGCACACTATACGTTGGATACCAACTGGCGATCCTCCGCTTCCATGGTGAATGCGGTGAACCGGTTGTTCCAATCGGTCTTGGCGCCGTTCATCTTTGAACAGATTCCCTTTTCGCCGGTTCTGGCCGCCAGCAGCGGCCAGAACATGGCGCTTAGGATAGACGGAGATGATCTGCCCGCGTTGCAATTCTGGCTGCCTGACGGCGATGGTTTGAGCGTCGGCGACTACCAGCAATTGATGGCCGGACACTGTGCGGCGACCATCCGCGATTGGTTAAGCGCCAGCCGAGATGGGCGGGCCATATTGGTAAACGGGGAAGATCGGCGGCCAGTGGCGGCTTCCGATATGACCGTGCTGGTACGTAATCGTATGGAAGCGTCCCTGATTCGCGACGCGCTCGGCCGCTTGTCCATCCCGGCTGTCTATCTTTCCAATCGCGACAGCGTTTTCGCCACTCCCGAGGCGCGGGAATTGTTGTGGCTGATGCAGGCAATACTGATGCCTGGCCAAGACAGCGCCTTGCGCTGCGCATTGGCCACCAGCCTGATGGGACTGGATGCGCGAGATATTGACGACCTAAACGAAAACGGCGCGGCCTGGGATGATGTGGTGGACGAATTCGCCGGCTACCGTCAGGTGTGGCGCCGCCAAGGGGTATTGCCCATGCTGCGCCAAGTCATGGCCCATCGTCGAATGGCGGAAAATCTGCTGGTCAGCGTCGATGGCGAACGTCGGTTGACGGATGTCCTGCACTTGGCCGAGTTGGTGCAGGAAGCCTCGGTGCAACTGGATAATGCCCATGCGCTGGTACGTTGGCTGGCTCTGCAAATCGAAACGCCCGACGTTCAGGCCGACAATCAGCAGCTCAGACTTGAGAGCGATCGCCATTTGGTGCGGATTGTCACGGTGCATAAATCCAAGGGGCTGGAATATCCCTTGGTGTTTCTGCCTTTTATCGCTGACTTCCGTGCGCAGAAACGCCCGTTTTTCCACGATCGCGACAATTACCGGGGTTGGCTTGATCTCGCTTCCTCCGATGAAAGTCTGCGGCTGGCCGAGGAAGAGCGGCTGGCGGAAGATCTCCGCTTACTGTATGTGGCGGTAACCCGTTCCATTTATTATTGCGGCGTCGGCATTGCGCCGCTGTTCCGTCACGGACGGAAAAAAAACGGCGACAGCGACGTGCATCGGGGCGCGCTGGGTTATCTGGTACAACAGGGGCTGCCCGGCGATGCCGGCGCTTTGCGGTCGGCCCTGTCCGTTTTGACGGGGGATGGTATCGCGCTGACCAGCGCCGGCCAGTGCGATGGGCGGCCTTGGCGGCCGGCGGCCCCGCAACCGGTAACGCTGGCCGCCAGAACATACCGGCGGGCTGCGCCGGATATCTGGCGGGTGGCCAGCTATACCAGCTTGCAGCGGCATGGCGGCGGCTCTCCATTACTGGATCCGCAACCCGGCCTGGATAGCGACGCCGTGGGCGAGAGTCAGCCGGCCGCGGCCGCGGCGCTCACGCCACACACTTTCCCGCGCGGCGCGGCGGCCGGCACCTTCCTGCACGGGTTATTCGAAACCCTGGATTTCACGGCGGTGCCGGATACCGTCTGGCTTGCGGAACAGGCGACACAGCATGGCTTCGATCCACAATGGTTGCCGGTGCTTGAGCAGTGGCTCTCCCGGATTTTACATGCGCCCCTCGATAAGGGCGGCATCATGTTGTCCCAATTGAGTCCCGGCGATTGCCAGGCGGAACTGCAATTTTACCTGCCCATCGACAGGCGGGTGAGCGCGGCGGAACTGGATAAGGTCTGTAAGCGCCACGATATGCTTTCCGCGCAATGTCCGCCACTGGATTTCGCTGACGTCAAAGGAATGCTCAAAGGATTTATCGATCTGGTGTTTCGCTGGCAGGATCGTTATTACCTATTGGACTACAAGTCGAACTGGCTGGGCGAAAGCGCGGACGACTACACGGCCGACGCCATGCTGCGGGCCATGGCGGCGCATCGCTACGATCTGCAATATCAGCTCTATACCCTGGCCGTGCACCGTTACCTACGGCATCGGTTGCCTGGTTATGATTACCGCCGTCATTTCGGTGGGGTATTCTATGTTTTCCTGCGCGGCGTGGCGCCGGATCGTCCCGGCGACGGCGTGGTGTTCCGTCGCCCGGCGCCGGAATTCGTCGCGGCGCTGGATAGGCTTTTCGGCAAAGAAAACATGGCGACGGCACAGGATGGGGCTCACTGATGGATGCGATCATCGCGCAGGCGCTGCATTTACGTTTATGGCGATATCTGGATGTCCAGTTCGCCCGACTGCTGGCCGGCGATGGCGAACCGGCGCTCCTGCTGGCCTGCGCTTGCCTGAGCGCCGACGCCGGGGCCGGGCATGTCTGTCTGCCGTTGGAACGCTTGCGCCCGGATCGGCTGTTTGATGGCCGCCATCCTGAATTGGCCGGTCATGCCTGGCGTCTCGCCGGCGCACTCGACGCCGCGGGCTGGCGGGGGTTACTGTCAGCGTCGCCGGCTGTCAGCGACGGCGCAAGGCCGACGCCGCTGGTGCTTGACAACGGCCGGCTCTACCTGCAACGCATGTGGCAAAACGAGTGCCGGGTGGCGGCGTTTTTCAGAAACATCCGGCCCGCGGCGCTGGCGGATGAACAGCGGGTCAAAGACGTGCTGGATCGGTTTTTCTCCACGGGGGGATCGGAACCTGATTGGCAGAAGGTGGCCGCGGCGGTGGCCATCAGTCATCCGGTTTCACTGATTTCCGGGGGGCCGGGTACCGGTAAAACCACGACAGTGGCCAGACTGCTGGCATCCATGATGGCGCTGGCGGAAGGCCGTTATCCGCGCATCCGGCTGGCGGCGCCTACCGGCAAGGCGGCGGCGCGCCTGAGCGAATCCTTGGGGGCGGCATTGGCGCATCTTGACCTGAGCCCGGAGCAGAAGCGGCAGTTTCCCACCGAGGCGGTAACGCTGCACCGTCTGCTGGGCGTTCAGCCCAATAGCCAACGCTTACGCCATCACGCGGGCAATCCCCTGCATGTGGATATCCTGGTTGTGGATGAAGCCTCCATGATCGATTTGCCGATGATGGCCAATCTTATCGCCGCCTTGCCGTCCGGGGCCAGAGTGATCTTTCTCGGCGACCGCTGCCAGTTGGCCTCGGTGGAGGCGGGCGCGGTGCTGGGCGACATTTGCTTCTTCGCCGAACAAGGCTACAGCCCGGCGCGGCGGGACCAGTTGGCGCGACTGACCGGGTGCCCGTTGCTGCCGGGAGGCGCTCTGGCCGGCCGCGCCGCCGGCGATAGTTTATGTCTGCTGCGCAAAAGCTACCGTTTCGACGAACTATCGGGCATTGGCCGGTTGGCCGCCGCCGTTAATGCCGGCGACAGCGCGGGCGCGCTGGCATTGTTGCACGACGGCCGAAACGCCGATTTGTACTATGCGGCGGTGCGGGACGGCAATGATTACCGGCATATGCTTGATGGCGTGGTGGCGGGCTATGGCGAGTTTTTGTCGCGAGTGAAAGCCAGGGCCGATCCAGCGGAAATCCTCAGCGCTTTTGGCGATTATCGGTTGTTGTGCGCATTGCGCGAGGGGCCGTTCGGCGTGGCCGGCCTGAATCCGCGCATCGAACAGGCGCTGGCGCTGGCCGGGTTGCTCCCCAGACAGGCGGTGGACGGCGGGAGGGCGTATGCCGGGCGGCCGGTGATGATTGTCCGCAACGCCCCTTCGCTAGGGTTATACAATGGCGACATCGGCATTATGCTCGGCAATGAACACGGCGAATTGCGGGCGGTTTTCCCGATGCCCGATGGATTGCTCAAATCGGTGCCGCTAAGCCGGTTGCCGGAGCATGAAACCGCCTTCGCCATGACGGTGCATAAATCGCAGGGCTCGGAATTCGGGCACACGGCGCTGGTATTGCCCAGCCAGGTGTTGCCGGTATTGAGCCGGGAACTGGTCTATACCGCCATCACGCGCGCGCGTCGGCGCCTGTCCCTCTACGCCAACGATCCGGTATTGCGCCACGCCATCGTTACGCCGACCCAGCGACGCAGCGGCTTAATCGATAGAATGGGCGAGACCGCCGGCTGACGCCGGCCGGCGACGCGGAAGAACTATCAGGCCAGGTCCGCGACCAGAATTTTGGAACGACGGTGATAATTGTAGAGCGCTTGTTTTTGCGCGGGCAATTCCTCCACTTCCGCCGGGACGAAACCCCGTTCCTGGAACCAGTGGATACTGCGCGTGGTCAGCACAAACAGCTTTTTTAACCCCATCTGGCGCGCCTGCTGGGCAATGCGTTGCAGCAACAGCTCTCCCCGTGAGGAACTACGATAGTCGGGATGCACCGCCACGCAGGCCATTTCGCCGACCTGCTCATCCAGGAAAGGATAAAGAGCGGCGCAGGCGATAGTCAGATTATCCCGCTCAATGATGGTGAATTTGTCGATTTCCATTTCCAACTGCTCGCGGGAACGGCGAACCAGAATTCCCTGCTGCTCCAGCGGACGGATCAATTCCAGGATCCCGCCGATGTCGTTGATGGTTGCCCGGCGGATTTGCTCGGCGCTTTCCATCACAATTTGGGTGCCTATCCCTTCGCGGGAGAACAACTCCTGCAACAGGGCGCCGTCATCCTGATAACTGATCAGATGACAACGACGAACGCCGCTGCGGCAGGCTTTTACCGCGCCGCGCAAAAAACGCACCGTACCGGAATGGTAATCACCCTTTTTCTCCAAGGCCTCCACCCGCTGCTGCGCATCATTGGGAAACAATTCGGAAACAATGTTTCCTTCGTTGTCCATCACCCCTTGGGAAGAACAGAAACCAATCATCTTTTCCGCCCGCAACTTGATGGCCAATTGGGTGGCCACTTCCTCGGCGGTCAAGTTGAAGCTTTCGCCGGTGACCGAAACCGCCACTGGCCCGAGCAAAACGATGGCGTTGCTGTCCAATTGCCGGTGGATGGCCTCGTCGTCAATGCGGCGGATCCGCCCGCTGTGGCAATAGTCCACCCCGTCGTCCACTCCGAGCGGTTGCGCGATGATAAAATTGCCGCTGACCACATTGATATGCGCCCCTTGTAACGGCGTATTGTTCAGGCTCATGGACAGGCGCGCGGTGATATCGAGTTGCAGCAGGCCGGCGGCCTGTTTGACCAGTTCCAGGGTCTTGGCGTCGGTGACCCGGGTATGTTTGTGATAGACCGGCTCCAGATTATGCGCGGCCAGATTGGCGTCGATTTGCGGCCTTGCGCCGTATACCAGCACCAGACGGATGCCTAGACTGTGAAGGAGGCCGATATCATTAACGATATTGACGAAATTGTCATGCTCAATGGCTTCGCCGCCCAGCATAATGACAAAGGTCTTGCCACGATGCGCGTTGATATAGGGAACCGAGTGGCGAAAACCCTGAACCAGTTCTGTACTACGTTCCTTCACGGACCAACCCTCAGTGAATGTTTATTCTGATTTCGTGTATTTTTATGCTAATAATGCGATGAAGGCAAGTCACTTTTCTTTCTTGCGCGATTGTAAAGAAAGGAAAATAAACCCTCGCGGCATAAGCATAGAAGCTTTTAGGGGTGACAGGAAATACAGGATTGGGTAAAGTTTTCGTCATCATAAAAAAAGCTTGGATAATCATCATAATAGCAAAGTCGACCGGGGGGACATGTCCGATTTTGATTTTTCGTCGCATCGACGGCTGCTGTTAAAAGGGGCGATGACCGCCTGTTTAGTCAGTCTCAGTCCAATCGGTTTCGCCGCCGCGCCTGTAATGGTCGCCGTGCGCATATGGCCGGCGGCGAGCTATACGCGTATCACGCTTGAATCCCGGACCGCCTTGCAATACCGCCATTTCCTGCTCGCCAATCCCGACCGGCTGGTGCTGGATATCGACGGTATGCAGTTGAACGCGGTCATGCGCGGCGCCAGTCAACTGGTCAGGGACCACGATCCCTATATCAACCGGGTCAGGGCCGGGCAGTTCGATCCTAAGACAGTCCGGCTGGTGGTTGAACTTAAACAGCAGGTGGCGCCGCGCTTTCTGACTTTGCCGCCGGTGGCTGGTTTCCAGCATCGTCTGGTGGTGGATCTCTATCCTCGCGCCGGCAGCAGGTCCGCCATACAGGATGATCCGCTACTGGCATTGCTGGAAGATTACAATCAGGGAAATTTGGCGCGCAATCTGCCGCCGGAGGCACAGGCGCCCCGGGCGGGTAGGGCGGGGCGCGATAGGCCGGTGGTGATCATGCTCGATCCGGGGCATGGCGGGGAAGATCCGGGCGCGACCGGCAAAGCGCGCACCCATGAAAAGGACATTGTGCTAAAGATTGCGCGCCACCTCCGGACGCTGATTGATCGGGAAGCCAATATGCGGGCGTTTATGACGCGCGATGAGGACGTGTTTATTCCGCTGAAGGTCCGGGTCGCCAAAGCGCGTAAGCAACGGGCCGACCTGTTCGTGTCCATTCATGCCGATGCATTCACCAGCCGCGCGGCCCGCGGCGCGTCGGTTTTTGCCTTGTCCACCAAAGGCGCCACCAGCGCCGCCGCCCGCTTTCTGGCGCATACGCAAAATGCCGCCGACGAGATCGGCGGCGTTGGGAAAAGCGGCGATCGCTATCTTGATCATACGCTTTTTGATTTGGTGCAGACGGCGACCATTAATGACAGTCTCAAATTCGGCCGGCAGGTGCTCGCCCGGATGGGTAAAATCGCCCATTTGCATAAAAATACGGTGGACCAGGCGGGTTTCGCGGTACTCAAGGCGCCAGATATCCCCTCGATTCTGGTGGAAACGGGGTTCATCAGCAATGTCGCGGAGGAACAGCGCTTGCGTACCGCGCGGTATCAGCGACAAGTGGCGCAATCGATTCTGAGCGGCATCAAAGATTATATCGCCGCCGGCGCGCAACTGGCGCATCGATAAACAAACGCCGAAGCGGGGTCACAGCGGCAATGCCGGCCTGGCACCGGCGAAAACCCGCTGCCGTCGGCGCGCCGTTAATGCCGGTATGACGTCATACGCCGTTTATCCCTATGAGGTCGCGCCGTTCATCGGGTCGCCGGTCGTGCGGGGCGGTGGATTTATCGTGGGTTTTGCCGTCGGGCGAAATATCTTTTAAGCTAGGCGCTCATCATTCGATTGAAGGATAAGTGAATGCGTACTCCGGATTACCCTTCGGCGGATGCCGAACGTTGGTCGGCGGTCGATGCCTATTTCGCCAATCTGCTGGCGCCCTCCGATGCCGCGCTGGATGCCGCTTTGCAAAATAATCAGGCGGCCGGACTTCCGACGCAGGATGTATCCGCCGCCCAAGGCCAGCTATTGGCGCTGTTTGTGCGCATGGTCAAGGCCGAACGCGTCCTGGAAATCGGTACTCTTGGCGGCTATAGCACGATTTGGATGGCGCGGGCGTTGCCGCCGGAAGGCAGCCTGGACACCATTGAGGCCAATGCGGCCCATGCCGACGTCGCCAGGGAGAATATCGCCCGCGCAGGGCTTGCCGAACGCGTGGCCGTGCACGAAGGAGAGGCGCTGGATGTGCTGCCCACCCTTGCCGGCAGGTATGATCTGATATTTATCGATGCCGATAAGCCGAATAATCCGCATTATCTACGCTGGGCGCTTACCTTGTCCCGGCCCGGTACCGTCATCATCGGCGACAATGTGGTCAGGGGCGGCGGCGTTATCGATCCGGCGTCGACGGATGCCAGCGTCCGCGGCGTCCGCGAGTTTCTGGAGATGATCGCCGGCGAACCCCGTTTGCAGGCCACCGCTATACAAACCGTGGGCGAGAAGGGCTGGGATGGCTTTGCGCTGGCGGTGGTGATTGACTAGCAGGCTGATGGTGGCGTTTCGCCCACCAGGCTCGAACAACTAAGCGTTTAAGGAATTTCGTCTACCGCGATAAAGGCGGATGCGTTTGTGTTTAAACCAGATGAATGAAAGGGATTGGTTGCGGGGGCCGGATTTGAACCGACGACCTTCGGGTTATGAGCCCGACGAGCTACCAGGCTGCTCCACCCCGCGTCCGATTAACACCGTCTGTGAGCAGATCAGGCGGCATTGAGAACTGTTTGTGAGTTAATTCCGATGCGATTGGTTGCGGGGGCCGGATTTGAACCGACGACCTTCGGGTTATGAGCCCGACGAGCTACCAGGCTGCTCCACCCCGCGTCCGTGGATGCGCACTATACACCGCATGGCTCCCGTTGCAACCTCTTTTTGCGATTTATCGACGGGAATTATGATTTTTGTTTAAATGCACGATTTTTTGCTGGTTTAATAGCCATATCTCTCTGTTCTTTTTACACTAATGCATTTAACTCTCGGTGTGTGTTTGCTATCTTTCGCCGTTGGAACAAGGTATCGATTTGCTATGAGAATAATATGAACAAGCATTGGCTAAGCGGTCTGGTGGTGGGCCTGGTTATCGCCATTCTGGCCGGCTGTTCGTCCCGACCCACTGATCGCGGACAACAATATATCGATGGTCGTCTCGAAACGCCGCTCGGGCTGGTCAATGAGCCCAACGCCAAGGGCAAACCGGTCAACGCCCGGGATTATGTCGATCAGGTATTGGAAACCCAATCCTCCTCGGCCGGATTGTATAACCGCAATTTTGCCGACTATGAAGCCGTTGAACGTTGGGTGGAGGCGGGCGGCGATACCCGGCAATTGGCCCAGTTCGGCATTCGTGCCTATCAGATGGAAGGCGTGGATCATTTCGGCAATGTGCAGTTCACGGGCTACTACACCCCGGTGATCGAGGCGCGCTATACCTCCCAGGGTGAGTTCCGCTATCCGCTGTACGGCGTCCCGCCCCGCGGTTACCGGCGGCGCCTGCCTGATCGCGCGGCGATCTACGCGGGCGCGCTTAACGGTCGCGTCCAGCCTATCGCTTATAGCAATTCGCTGTTGGACAATTTCCTGATGGAAGTGCAGGGCAGCGGTTATGTGGATTACGGCGACGGCCGTCCGCTGGTGTTCTTCGGTTATGGCGGCAACAACGGCCATGCCTATCGCAGTATTGGTAAAATCTTGATCGATCGCGGCGAAGTCGCCCGCCAGGACATGTCGATGCAGGCGATCCGCCAATGGGCCGCCCAGCATAGCGAGGCTGAAGTACGGGAACTGTTGGAACAAAACCCGTCATACGTTTTTTTCAAACCGGTACCGTTCGCCCCGGTAAAAGGCGCCATCGCCGTGCCGCTGATCGCCAAGGCCGCCGTGGCCTCGGATCGCTCCCTGATCCCCGCCGGGACGACCTTGCTGGCCGAAGTCCCCCTGCTGGATAATAATGGCAAATTCACCGGCCAATACGAGTTGCGGTTGATGATAGCCCTGGATGTGGGCGGCGCCATTAAGGGGCAGCATTTCGATATCTATCAGGGTATCGGCCCGCAGGCGGGTCAGGCCGCCGGATTTTACAATCATTACGGTCGGGTTTGGGTGCTCAAGCGTGATCCGGGCGGCGCGCAACCGCTGTTTGCCGGCAATCGCACCGAACAGGACAGGCCGGTTAACACGGTACAGGTCAGCTACAATAATTGAGCGGACCAGGCAAAACGCAGCGTGGGCATTGACAACCGAGGTTTTAGGTTTATGAACGGGCAGTATTCGGAAGGCTATTTGCAACGGTTCGGCGGTACCGCCCGGTTATACGGCCGGCAGGCGCTGGACATTTTTTCCCGCGCCCAGGTCTGCGTCATCGGTATCGGCGGCGTGGGCTCCTGGGCGGCGGAAGCGTTGGCGCGCACGGGTATCGGCGCGATAACCCTGATTGATATGGACGATGTGTGTCTGACAAATACCAATCGACAGATTCATGCGTTGCGCGACGAGGTGGGACATCCCAAGATAGACGTCATGGCGGCGCGCATCGCCGCCATCAATCCCGAATGCCGGGTCACCTGCGTTGATGATTTCATCACCGCCGATAACGTGGCCGCGCTGCTGGGCGGGGGTTTTGACTACGTCATTGACGCCATCGACAGCGTGCGGCCCAAAGCCGCTTTACTGGCTTATTGCCGGCGATACAAAATACCCGTGGTGACCGTCGGCGGCGCCGGCGGGCAAATTGACCCCACCCGAATCGGTGTGGCTGATCTGGCTAAAACCATTCAGGATCCGCTGGCGGCCAAGTTGCGTGAGCGCTTAAAGCATGATTACAACCTGGTGAAAAACAGCAAGGGCAAGCTGGGCATTGACTGTGTTTTTTCCACCGAGCAACTGGTATACCCGCAGCCGGATGGTTCGGTTTGCGCTTCGCCGTCCACCGCGCAAGGGCCGAAACGCATGGATTGCGCTTCGGGTTTCGGCGCCGCGACCATGGTGACCGCCAGTTTCGGTTTTATCGCCGTTTCCCACGCGCTGAAAAAAATGCTGGCCAAAGCCGCCCGGCAGCAGGCCGAACGGCAAAGCGCCGCCTGATATTCAACGCGGCGCCTGTAAACGCCATCGGCGGCGTCCCGCATCCTCGTTGGCGGCCCACGCCGTCAATTTCCCCATTGCCGTAGGGCGATGGCGCGGATCCGTTCGGCGATGGCGTTCAACCCGGCCGCCCGGCTGACGCTCAATTCCTCTCTTAGCCCCAGATCATCAAACAGCCCCAGTGGATCCTGCGCTTTGAGTTGCGCCGGGGTTTTCCCCTCCACGCCGGTCAATATCACGGCCAGCAATCCCTTAACGATGCGCCCGTCGCTATCGGCGAAAAAATGAAGCGTGCCGTCCGTCTCCGGCTGATAGCCGAGCCAGACGCGATTTTCACAACCGGATAGGGCGGTTTTGTCGGTTTTCAATGCCTCGGGTAGCGGCGGCAGGGCTTTGGCCAAAGCAATCACCTGACGCAAACGATCTTCCCATTGCCGACATTCGGCGAAGCGCCGCAACAGATCGTCGCGGGTAATGTCCCGGCCGAACGGATGCCGGCCGGCCTGAAAATCTTCTGTCATGTCGGATATTCCCGTGGGGCCCGCCGGCTAACCGGTCAATCCCTCAATAAACACAATGCCTTCTCAGCCGCCGCCGCCAACCGCTCCACCTCGGCCACGGAATTGTACGGCGCGAAAGAGGCGCGTAGCGTGCCGGCGACGCCCAGCGCCGCCATCAGCGGCTGGGCGCAGTGCTGGCCGGCGCGCAGGGCGATGCCGCTTTGCGCCAGGATGGCGGCGACGTCTTGATGATGAACGCCGGCGAAGACAAACGACAGCAGGCTGGAACCGGCGCAGCGGAAGGAACAAAACCCCGGCAGCGCCGATAAACGCCGTTCGGCCAAGTCCGCCAAGGCGACACTGTAGCGCTCCGCCGCGACGATATCCTGGGAGGACAGCCAGCGCAACGCGGCGCCCAGCCCCACCGCGCCGGCGATATTGGGCGTGCCTGCCTCAAAACGCTGGGGTCCCGTCAGCGGCGTGAAGCCCGAAAAATCAACCCGTTCCAGCATTTTTCCGCCCCCCTGCCAGGGCGGCATCTCCGTCAGCAACTGCGGTTTGCCATAGAGTACGCCGATACCGGTCGGCCCGTACAGCTTATGGCCGGAAAAGGCGTAAAAGTCGATATCGTCCGCTTGCACGTCCGGCGGCCGATGCGCCACGCCCTGCGCGCCGTCCAGCATAATGACCGCCCTTGAGAGCCGGCGAACCAAATGGGTAACGGCCGTGATATCCGGACAGCCGCCCGTGACATTGGACATCTGCGTGATGGCCACCAGCCGGGTCCTTTCATTGAGCAAGGGCGCCAGCGATTCGGTTTCCGGGAGAAAACCGGCGCCCACCGGCCATCTGACGACGCGCGCCCCGGTCTGTCGCGCCACCATGAGCCAGGGCACCAGGTTGGCATGATGCTCCGCTTCGCTAACGATAATCTCGTCTCCCGGCGCCAGGCGGGGACGGGCGTAGCTTTGGGCCACCAGATTAATGGCCTCGGTGGCGCCCCGCGTCCAGACAATGCTGTCGGCGCAGCCGGCGTTCAGCCAGTCCGCCGTTTGTTGACGGGCCTGCTCGTAGCGGGTGGTGAGCGATACCGCATCCGGATAAAGACTGCGATGTACGTTGCCCCGCTCGCGCCGATAAAACGCCTCGGTTGCCTCAAGCACTGCGAGCGGTTTCAACGCGGTGGCGGCGCTGTCCAGGTAGGCCACTTCATCGCACAACGCCGGAAAATATTCACGAAACTTATGAAAATCAAAATCGCCCATACCTCGCTTCCCGTCTCCAATTGACTACAGACTTCTCCTATTATTGCCCTATGGCCCGGAGATGTAACAGAATTTAATCCCGTTTTGTGGAAAACCAGCGATTGCTTGTTATGCTTTTCAACATAAGGTAAGAAAAATAACCTGCTTACCTATTAATCCACGTAATCAATGTCAATCCGCGAGGAGTGAATGATGAAGAACATAGCCGCAGCCATATCTGTTTTCCTGTTTGCATTTACCCTAAGCGCATGTTCCAGCAATTATGTCATGCATACCAATGACGGTCGCACCATCGTGACCGACGGCAAGCCCAAGGTAGATGATGAAACCGGTATGATAAGCTATAAGGACGCCAACGGCACTGAGCAGCAGATCAATCGCTCGGACGTAAAAGAAATGATGGAAGCGCAATAATCCGGCTCCAGCGATACGCCGACCAGGCGCGGTGAATCTTGGACGGGATGCGCCGTAAAAAAGCACCGCTCTCGCGGTGCTACATATTCACTATGGACAGACAGGGAAATGTACAGTAAAACCAAACGGGAAATCTACCCCACAGGGTAGAAACAGGGTCTGAAAACCAGACCAAAGATGCAAACACAACATCACACAACAAGCCAAAAGGCATCCTGAATATCGCTATCCGGGGCGTCTTTTCGTTCCGGCCTGCCGACAGCGCCACTATAGGTATTTGCTGGTGCATCCACAACGGACAATTTATAATAGCTCGGATAAAAAAAACTAATGGCTGAACGCGGTTGGCGCTTTCAGCCTGTTACCGGTATCCATCACGTATCGCAGACATGTCTAAACGATTACCCCCGCTCAATGCTCTCCGGGTGTTCGACGCGGCAGCGCGCCATTTGAGTTTTACCAAGGCGGCGGAAGAACTGTTCGTCACCCAGGCCGCGGTAAGCCACCAAATCAAATCGCTGGAGGATTTCCTCGGGCTGAAACTGTTTCGCCGCAGAAACCGGTCTTTATTGCTGACCGAAGAGGGGCAGGATTACTATCTCGATATCAAGGAAATTTTTTCGGCGCTGGCCGACGCGACCCGGAGATTGCAATCCCGCAGCGCCAAGGGCGCGCTGACGGTCAGTCTGCTGCCCAGTTTCGCCATACAATGGCTGGTGCCGCGGCTGTCGAGTTTCAATGCCGCCTGGCCGGGCATTGATGTGCTGATCCAGGCGGTGGACCGGGAAGAAGACAAACTGGCGGACGATGTGGATGTCGCCATATTTTACGGCCGCGGCAACTGGCCCGGCCTGAAGGTGGAAAAACTGTACGCCGAGTATCTGCTGCCCGTCTGCGCGCCGGCATTGCTCAACGGTTCCCACCCCCTGAAAACACCGGCGGATCTGATTTACCATACGTTGCTGCATGACGCCTCGCGGCGGGATTGGCAGGCTTATACCCGGCAATTGGGCCTAAATCAGATTAATGTCCAGCAAGGGCCGATTTTCAGCCACAGCGCCATGGTGTTGCAGGCCGCCATCCACGGACAAGGCGTCGCGCTGGCCAACAATGTCATGGCGCAGACGGAAATCGAGGCGGGCCGGTTGGTTTGTCCTTTCAACGATGTGCTGGCGAGCAGGAACGCTTTTTACCTGGTATGCCATGACAGTCAGGCGGAAGTGGGTAAAATAGCCGCCTTTCGTCAATGGATCATCGGGCGCGCCGCCAGCGAACAGGAGAAATTCCGGGTTCGGTACAACAACAGCCACCCGGTGGAATCCGAATAAATCACCCAAAACGTTGCCTTCAGGATGATGAGATGTTGAGTCGCTCAATGTTGATTTTCGCCGCCCTCAGCGGATTATGCTATGTCGCCTTCGGCGCTTTTGGCGCGCATGTGTTAAGCCGGACGCTGGGCGAACTGGAAATGTCGTGGATACATACCGGATTACAGTATCAGGCTTTCCATACCCTGGCCATTATGGCGCTCAGCGTCAATATGCGGCACCATGCCAGTCTGTGGTTTTACTGGAGCGGCGTGTTGCTGGCGATAGGGATTGTGTTGTTTAGCGGTAGCCTGTATTGCCTGGCGTTGTCCCAGCTGCATCTGTGGGTTTTCGTGACGCCTATCGGCGGAACCTGCTTCCTGGCCGGATGGATTTTGATGCTTATCGGCGCCTTGCGCCTGAAAAGGAAGGCGGCGCGCCGTGAATAAAATTATCTTGTACTGCCGCTTGGGCTTTGAAAAAGAATGCGCGGCGGAAATCGTCGAGCGCGCCGCCGCGCTTGATATTTTCGGTTTTCCCCGCGTCAAGGACGGCAGCGGTTATGTGGTTTTCGAATGCTACCAGCGCGAGGACACCGACCGGCTTTTACGCGAACTGCCTTTCGCTGAATTGATATTCGCCCGGCAAATGTTGGCCGCCGGCGATCTGTTAAAGGATTTGCCGCCGGACGATCGCATTACCCCCATTGCCGGAATGCTGGCCGGCGTGGCGCCGGGGGCGGGGGAACTGCGGGTGGAAGTGCCGGATACCAATGAAGGCAAGGAACTGATGACGTTCTGCCGCAAATTCACCGTACCGCTGCGGGCCGCGCTGCGGGTCGATAAATTGCTTACGCCGCAGGAAAAACCCCATCGCCCGGTCATCCATGTCTTCTTTATCGCGCCGGGTTGCTGCTATGTGGGATATTCTTACAGTAACAACAATTCGCCCTGGTACATGGGTATCCCCCGACTGAAATTTCCGGCGGACGCCCCTAGCCGTTCGACGCTGAAACTGGAGGAGGCTTTCCATGTCTTCATTCCCGCCGACGAATGGGACGAGCGCCTTGCCAGCGGCATGTATGCGGTGGATCTGGGCGCCTGCCCCGGCGGCTGGACATATCAATTGGTCAAGCGCAGCATGATGGTGCATGCGGTGGATAACGGTACGATGGCCGAAAGCCTGATGGCCACCGGTCAGGTGACCCACCATCCGGTCGATGGTTTTAAATTCCAACCGCCCCGTAATAACATCTACTGGCTGGTCTGCGATATGGTGGAAAAACCGGCCAGGGTGGCGCAACTGGCCGCCGATTGGCTGACCCGGGGATGGTGCCGTGAAGCCATCATCAACCTGAAGCTGCCCATGAAAAAGCGCTATGAGGAAGTCCGCCGCAATCTGGACCTGATCCGCGACAGTTTAAACGCGAATCAGGTTTACGCCGAAGTCCACGCCAAACAGCTTTACCATGATCGCGAGGAAATCACAGTGCACATCCGCCGGTTCTGGAGCGCCGTGCCGGGCCGTCGCGATGAGCGGTAACCGGTCGTTCGACCCGCGCAAGCCAATGCGGCGCCCTGTCGTGGGGGAATCCTGTCAGCAGGCCAGACCAAAGCCGCGGGCAAATCTGAGCTGGGCGGCATGTCCTTGGGCATCGATATTGTAAATATCAACCGGCAATTGACCGCGCGGCGGTAACTTGCCGGCAATGATTTCCGCGGCTGAATGCAGCGAACAGCCGCGTATTTCGCCATTTTCCTCACCGTAATAGGAATAGGTCGCCAGCACCGCATCCACCGAATCAAGGTAATTGACGACATCATAAGGCGCCCGCAGCGACAGGAAGACGATTTTCTTTCGCTGCCTCCGGGCGTAGGCGATAGCGCGCTGGATGGCCTGATCCGCGGTCAATGTCCGGGTATGGGTCTGGTCGGTCGCCGCATTGCTCTCAACCGGGCTGGCCCGCATTGACAGGCTACCGATGATCAACATTGCGCAATGTTCGATTTCCCGTTGCTGCGTCTGCCAGGGAACGTCGTCTGTCCTGCCGCGGCGAACCGCAGAAAAACCGTTGGCCGTTAAGACGTTTTGCAGTGCTTCGCCCTGTTCATTCCAGGGCATAAGTAGATATAACGGAATGTCTTTTTTCACCAGAGGCAAGATGGCGCCGCTGTTTTTCAATAATGTCACGGAATGATCGGCGATGTATTTCTCCAACCGCCTGCCCAGGCTGGCGTCAACGGCCGGATTGTCCGGCGGCGGGCCGCCCAGTCGCCGTGCCTTAAGACTCAGGATCCTGCCTACCGACGCGCTAACGGTGTTTTCGTCAATAACGCCGGCGCTGATTTTCTGAGCCAGGGTATCGATCAGGCGTTCCAGTTTGTGTCGGTCATCCGGCGAACGCAGGCTCACCGGCATCAGCGCAATATCGACGCCGGCGTTGAAAAGTTGTTCCATGACCTGGTCTATATCGAATTTCTCGCTGATGGCGCCCATATCCAGCGCATCGGTAATGGTTACGCCGGTATATTTCAACTCATTGCGCAAAAGATCGGTTTGAATTTTGCCGGACAAAGTGGCCGGTATGACAATGTCCTCGCCATCGCGGGTTCTGATGAGACTGTCATCCAGTGCGGGATATTGAATATGGGCGGTCATGATCATATCCGGCGCGTCGCCGGCCTCAATGGCCCGACGGTAAGGCGCCAAATCAATGGCCTCCGCGTCCTGGCGGTTGCGGTTTACCACAGGCAGACCGAGGTGCGAGTCGATTTCCGTATTGCCGTGGCCGGGAAAATGCTTGGCAACGCTTATCACCCCGTTATCGCCGAAGCCTTTGATCATTTGCCTGCCCAATATGGCCACCGTGGCCGGGTGATCACCGAAGGAGCGGACATTGATCACGGGATTATCCTGATGGCTATTGACGTCCAATACCGGGGCGAAATTGGTATTGATTCCCGCGGCAAGTAAATCCCGCGCCATGACACAGCCTTGCAGGTAGGCCAGGTTATTGATGCGATTGTCATCATAAGCCGCGGCCAGCGCCATATTACCCGGAAACGCGAAAAAATCCCGACGAGGCAAACGGAAAACATTACCCCCTTCGTTATCGGTGGCGATAAACAACGGAATATGTTTTGCAATAATGATTTCTTTAAGACTGGCCGTCAGTTTACCGATCTGATTTTTGTCTTTCAGATTATTGGAAAATAATTTAATCCCGCCAATGTTATAATCGACAATGATATTCCGAATGGATTCAGTTATCGCCTCCATATCCCGGACGGAGTCATCGGCACCGGATTCGCGCCATAACCGGAAGTCCAACATGATTTTTTGACCTATTTTTTCCTTTATGGTCATATGGGCGGCCAGAGCCGCGCTATTACGGACGTTTTCCAGCCGGGCCAGATAAGCGGCGCCGTCGGCAACCGGTATTACCGCTGATTTAATTAGATTGTCAATATGAACAAATTCATTATCAGGTCGAGAATAAGTTGAAGATATCATAATTGTCTCTTTATAAAATAGACACTTTGAATAATAATGGTTGCACTGCCGCTGCGATGCAACCTGAATTATTCAGTGTATATTGTCAGTAATAAAAGTATGGCCCGCCCTCTTTGCCATTGAACATCCATTTCTTCATTATTGCAAACTGCATCACGACGAAAAACGAGACCAGGCCGATGGCGGTGTTAGCGGCGCAAACGTAATTGCTGTAAATTGCCCGTCAAATCGACGTGGGTATCGAGTTTTGCGATCCGCCGGCAAAGAAAAGCCATTTCCCGCCCCGTTTCCAGCTTGCCGCGCCATTTGGGCGCGATCTGATCCAACCTGTCATACAGTGTTTCCAGCGACCCCGCCTCGTTGATAAGCAGCGCGGCGGTTTTCGGGCCGATACCGGCCACGCCGGGGATCTTACTGCCGCCGATACCGGTCAGCCCCCAATAATCGGCGAGCTGCTGTGGTTGCACGCCGAACGTCGCGGTAATAAACGGCAAATCCAGCCAGCGTTTCTGGAAATAATCGCGGATACGGATTGAAGGCGACAGTAACTGACAATACCCCTTGTCGGTAGAGACCAGCGTCACCCGCTGGCCGGCATCGGCCACTTTGCGGGCCAGCGTCGCGGCGATATCGTCGGCCTCAAAACCCGGCAATTGCCAACTGACCACGCCGGCGCTGGCGAATACCTCACGGATATCGGGCAACATCATGCGCAACTCTTCCGGCATCGGCGCGCGTCCGCTCTTATACACCGGCAAAAGTTGATGACGCCAACTGGTGTCGCGTCGTTCGTCATCAAATACCGCCACCGCGTGGCTCGGCGCGCTATGGAAAATAAGCTGCCGTAACGCCTGCCCGCACGCATCAAGGCAGGACGAACCCTGAGTGGCGTGGATTCGCCGGATAAGGTTCAGCGCATCCACGATCAATAAATGAGCCGGCATGGCTAATCTCCTTATAGGCCGAAAGGGACGGGCGCCGTTTAGAGACAGATCTCGTAGCAAGGGATGTAGGCGCTGCCCGGAAGTTTCATGCGATGCTGCGCCACAAACCCTTGCAGCAACAGATCCATGCGTTTCATGATAGCCGGATCGCCGTGAAGTTTATAGGGGCCTTGTTGTTCGATGGCCTGAATGCCGTTTTCTTTGACATTTCCCGCCACAATGCCGGAAAAGGCCCGCCGCAACGCCGCCGCCAGTTGCTCTGCCGGCTGATCGCGATGAAGATTAAGATTGGCCATGTTTTCATGGGTAGGATCGAACGGATGCTGGAGATCGGCGGCGATGCGCAACGACCAGTTGAAACTATAGGCGTCGCCGCTGGTACGCCGGTTCTCCTTGACCTGGGGCATGGCTTTCTTCATCCGGCGCGCCACTTCGGCAGCGTCGTCGATAATGATGGTGTAGTAATGGCGCGCCCGTTCACCCAGAGTGCTCACGATGAATTCGTCCAATACCCGGAAGTAGTCGGCGCTGATGGACGGTCCGGTAAGAATCAGCGGCAATATCTGCTCCCGGTTATCCGGATTCATAAGAATGCCCAGCAGATATAACAGTTCTTCCGCGGTTCCTGCTCCGCCGGGAAAGATTATCATCCCGTGGCCGATACGAACGAACGCTTCAAGCCGCTTTTCGATATCCGGCATGATGATCAGTTCATTCACCAGGGGATTGGGGGGTTCGGCGGCGATAATCGACGGTTCGGTCATGCCGATGAACCGCCCTTCTTTATAACGTTGCTGAGCGTGTCCCACCGCCGCGCCCTTCATCGGGGCCTCCATGGCGCCCGGTCCGCAGCCGGTGCAAATACTCAGCTCGCGCAGGCCGAGCTGGCTGCCGACCTTACGGGCATATTGATATTCGGTGTCGCTGATGGCGTGACCTCCCCAGCAGACAATCAGATTGGGATCCTCGCCGACATGCAATCCGCGGGCGTTGCGCATGATGGAAAACACCAGATTGGTGATATGCACCGAATTGGCCAGGCTGAGATGCTGATGTTGGCCGGCCGAGGCGATCTGGCCGTTGACGAACAGGATATCGCGCAAGACCGCGAACAGATTGGCTTGAATCGAGCGAATAAGCCTGCCGTCCACGAAAGCGTCTTCCGGGGGATTGACCAATTCGAGTTTCACGCCGCGCTCACGACGCAGCACATTGATTTCAAAATCCTGGAAACGGCCCAGTAATTCTTTGCTGCTGTCGGTCTGGCTGCCGGAATTCAGCACCGCCAGCGAACAATTGCGAAAGAGACGATAAAGATCGCTGCTGGCGGTGCGTTTGAGCATGTCCACTTCCAGTTGCGACAATAAATCCATGGAACCGAGGGGGCTGATATGCGTTATCAAAATGACTCCTTGTTGCGCGGTTTCACATAAATTCGCTGCTAACGTCCGCTGGAACGTTATTGACGGGCCAGGCGGCTTTTTGACGGCGTGAAAGGCGTGTTGCTTCGCCAGGGATTGATGTCCAGTCCGCCGCGCCGGGTGTAACGGGCGTAAACCGTTAATTGGCGGGGATGGCAGCAGCGCATGATATCGGTGAATATCCTCTCCACGCATTGCTCGTGAAATTCGTTATGCTGCCGGAACGAGACCAAATAGCGCAGCAATGCCTCGCGATCGATGCGCGGTCCCCGATAGGTGATTTGTATTGAGCCCCAGTCCGGCTGATGGGTGATCAGGCAATTAGATTTCAGCACATGACTGACCAGTGTTTCATCGACCTCGATTGCCGGGTCGGCCGCCTGGCTCAGCCAGTGATTGCCGAAGGTATAGTCATCAAATTGGATGTCTTGCTCATCGACGCATTCGCCGGCCAAGTCGGCAATGACGGCGCCGGTGAATTCATTGAGACGGAACAAGGTGAGATCGACGTCGCCCTCGGCGCAGCGGGACAGATCATTAATCACGGTGTCCCGGACCTGCGCCCAGTCGGCGAAACGGGTCTGATTGAAACTGTTCAGATACAGCTTGAAACTTTTTGATTCGGGGAGGTTGCGGCTGCCGGCATCCAGGATCATCTCGCCGACGGCAACCTGCGGCATGCCTTTTTCATTCAGCCAGGACAATTCATAGAGCGTCCAGATATCGGCGCCAAAGAACCCCGGCGTCGCGGCGTCCAGACCCAGAGGTTCGCGGTTAAGGGCGCGCGGTACGCCGCGCAACAACGAGGGATCGTAGCGATCCCGGTAATCGGCGGGCCTGCCCAGGGGCAGTTCGCGCAAAACCGGGTGTTTTTCATTGACGGACATAAATGATTACCTTGAATCCTTCTTGTTACAATGGGCCTAGTGTAACGTAGAGAGCCGGAAGATGAGAGAGATTATGGATTACCAAGTGTCACAGGCTTTGCTGGACTTTACCCGGCGTTATCAGCAGCACTGGCAGTCGGTGGCCGGCCATGCTCCCGCCAGCCGGGCATTGTACGGCGTGCCCTCGCCATGCGTCATCGCCCAGGACGACGGCGAGGTCTACTGGCGGCCTTGTCCTCCCCCTGAAGGTCTGACGCTGGCTGGTGTCGGCCGGGCGCTGGGGTTGCGTTTGCAGCCGGCCGTGGAGGCTTTCTATTGCAGTCAACTGGCCGGCGATATGGCCGCCCGCTTCCAGGGGCGGCGGCTGGAATTACTGCAAATCTGGAGTGAGCGGGACGGCATCCGTATGCAGGAAAATCTCATCGGTCATTTGGTGATGCAACGGCGGCTGAAGTTATCTCCCACGCTGTTTATCGCCAGCACCGAGTCCGAGCAAACGCTGATCTCCCTGTGCAATCTCACCGGTCAGGTGTTATTGGAAGAGGTGGGGCGGAAAAAACGCCAGAGTCTGGCTGATAATCTTCACGATTTTTTAGCTATGCTGATACCCGAGACGGCCTGAACAATTTTGTCAAATCGGTCGGTTAAAATGTAAGATATGTCTTACATTTTTTGTAAGACATATCTAGTAATATAACCCGCAACGATAATGGGCTTTTGTAATTAATTTATTTTAATCAAAGCACTAATTAGCAGTGTTAGTAGTATGCCGGTGATAGGGTCGGCATTCCGGTCGGCACACTCTTGTATCCGCTTAGGGATTAAGCGATCTTATCACTTAACCTCATGATGTGGCTATCATTGACGTGTTGGCCACGGCCTGACGGGAACCGGTTCGGGAAGAGCCGCCATTTAAGGAGGGCGCCAGAAGGGGCCCGGTTGTTTCAGGATGAATGACGGACACCTCCAGGATGGAGAAAGTGAGCGGAACAGGGAATTACCGTGGGCAGGGTTGCCGCAGGGAATAATGTGGGATGACATGGGCCGCTTCATGGACAGGGGTTGCCGATACGGAGTGTTGCAAGGTTATATGACAATAACACCACATCAAGGATGACGGCAGGGAGCATAAGGATAGCGGGAGTGCTATAAACGAACCGGGGGTACTGTTTTTGCAGTACCCCCTTTTCTTTATTACGCCTACCGGCATAGGCTCATTAAACACTCGCGGGAGGGGGCATGGCGCTTACAGACAGTCAGGTGGCGGATATCAATATGCTGGCGGCCTTCTTATCCCTGGATCACACGCAAGGGGCGGATCCTGGGCAATTGGCCGAACGTTATCGGGCGGATATCCTGATCCTGCTCGGCAACGCCGTACTGGCCACGGACGAACAGGCTTTTTCGGCCATGGCCGCCGGCGTATCGCCGATGCTGCTTATCGCCGGCGGCGTGGGGCATGCCACCGAGTTGCTCTATGGGGCGGTGGCCCGTCATCCGGTGTATGGCGGCATTGCCACCGCGGGGCGCAGCGAAGCGGAAATCCTGCGGGATATCGGCCGGCGGTTTTTCGGGCTTGACGACGAACGCATTCTGCTGGAAACCCAATCGACCAATTGCGGTGAAAATGCCCGTATGGCGCGGCTCACGTTGGATCGGGCCGGCCTGCATCCGGATACCGTGATCCTCACCCAGGATCCGTTAATGCAGCGGCGCACGGACGCCACTTTTCGCCGGGTTTGGCGAGATCGGCCCGCCGTCCGGTTCATTGACTGGCCGACGTTGTCGCCGCGTTGGCAACGCGGCCCAGACGGGACGGGACTGCGCCCTCAGGATGCCGCGTGCTGGCCTGAGGCGCGTTTTATATCGCTGTTGCTGGGCGAAATTCCCCGTTTGCGCGATGGGCCGGGCGGCTACGGCCCCGGCGGCGCCGATTTTATTGAACACGTCGACATTCCGTCCCCGGTGGAGGCAGCCTATGACCGACTGGCGGCCGCGTTGGGCGCCAATTACGGCGACCGGGTGATTTAGGCGATGCCTCGTCGTATTCCCCGAAGTCGCCGAAGGCGGCCCCAAGGTCGGGATTGCCGCGGGTGATATGCGGTATGCGCGGGACGAATTAGGGCCGGGCGGCGTTCGATGTTATCCTCACAGGTTCCGCCGGGCGTGTCCCGCGATGATCTTAAGTGGGGAGCTCCGTCTATGGAATTACACTCTCGGGTCCGCCAGCATTTGTTCGCTATTGAGCAGGTCATGAAACAGCTGGCGCTATGGCAATCCCATCCGCCGGCCCGCGGCGCCTTTGACAGCCGGGAGCCCTTTTGTATCGACACCATGGAAGCGCAGCAATGGTTGCAGTGGATTTTGCTGCCGCGTATGCACGCCTTGCTGGACAGGCAGGCGACGTTGCCGACGCGTTTCGCTATCGCGCCCTATTTCGAGGAGGCGCTGCCCGATGCCAAATCGCTGCTGGCGTTATTGCGACAACTGGACGCCATGCTGGATACCCGTTCAAGTCCCGATTAGGCGTTGACCCATTATCAGGCGTGCCGTAAAACCCCGTCCTTTTGGGAGGGAGGTCAAGATCAAGACATGTTATCGCGATGAGCATCCGATGGCGGCGAAGCAGTCGGCCCGCGGGTACGCCGCAATGGGCCGGGCCGGGATTCTCCCTACATATGAGAGGGTTGAGTTTCCCTCGGCCACGGTTCAGGATAGGGCCACGGCCTTACAGTGAAATTCATTAACGGGAGTTCGATTCATGGCACAAGTGGGTATTTTTGTCGGCACGGTTTACGGAAACGCACTGCTGGTCGCCGAGGAAGCGGAAACCATCCTGACGGAACGCGGCCACCAGGTGAAACTGTTCGAAGAGGGTACCCTGGAATCCTGGCAGTACTATCGCCGGCATCACGCCTTGATCGTTACGTCCTCCACCGGGCAGGGGGATTTACCCGATAGCATCGCGCCGTTGTTTCAGGCGGTAAAGGATCAGGTGGGGTATCAGCCGGAACTGCGTTATGGCGTGATTGCGCTGGGCGATAGCAGTTATGAGCATTTCTGCGGCGCCGGCCACCGGTTCGATGCGCTATTACAGGAGCAAGGCGCGCAGCGGATCGGGGAGTTACTGGAAATCGACGCTCAGGAATACCCCGAACCGGAAGTGGTCTCCTCGCCCTGGGTGGAAAAGTGGGCGGCGCTGATTCACGAATGACGGGCGGCCCCGCATAACGGGGCCGGCTGATTATGAGGCTTTACCGCGCGTCAATTTTTCCAGATCCGCTTCGATTTCAGCGATCTTGTTGGCAACCACCATTTCCAGGTGCCGTAAGTCGTCAAGGATTTTGTGTTTAAGATCCGCTTCGGTTTGCTCGCGCTGGCAGATCTGATCCAGTTCGTCAATGACATACCGCAGATTTGGACTGATTTCGTTGATTTCGCGGTATCCTTCGGCCACGTTGTCGGAAACCACTGTCTTGCGCTGGCGCGGGTATTTGAATTTCACGCTTTTGGCGAAAAATTCTCCCTTGTCCCGGCGGAAATAAATCTTAAGGATGTCGTTATTGGCTTCCTGACGCAGGCTGTAACGTTCGATATCGTCCGGATGATTAACGCCGAGGCTTTTCAGGTTATCGTACATAGCGCTACCTCTTGGTGTGTATACTCGTCAAAATTCACGATGCCACTTTGTTGGCTGTATTCGCTCGCCATCGCGCCGCAACTTGAAGCATGTAGAGTATATATTATCCTATTGCGGGTTGTATTATGGCGCCCGCGGGCGCCAGAAACTCATCATACTTCAGGTTGCCTCTTGTCTTGGCTGCGTTTGTTCACAGGCCGTCGAGATGCAACTCGAATCATCGAGAGTATAAAGTGCCATAAACGGCTCATCCTAGCCAGATATCCGGGCGGGATCCGTGTTTGCCGCGCAGGACTCAGTCTATTGTGCGCAATAACTCATTGATGCCCACTTTGCCGCGGGTTTTTTCATCGACTTTTTTCACGATAACCGCGCAATACAGGCTGTAACGGCCGTCCTTGGACGGTAAATTGCCCGAGACCACCACGGAGCCCGCGGGTACGCGGCCGTAATGCACTTCACCGGTTTCCCGGTCATAGATTTTGGTGCTCTGGCCGATGAATACGCCCATTGAGATCACCGATCCCGTCTCGACAATCACGCCCTCGACGATTTCCGAACGGGCGCCGATAAAGCAGTTGTCCTCAATAATGGTCGGATTGGCCTGCAACGGCTCCAACACCCCGCCGATGCCCACGCCGCCGGAAAGGTGGACATGTTTACCGATCTGCGCGCAGGACCCCACGGTGGCCCAAGTGTCCACCATAGTGCCTTCATCCACGTAGGCGCCGATATTAACATAAGAGGGCATCAAGACGGTGTTGCGGGCGATGAACGCGCCTTTGCGCACGCTGGCCGGGGGCGCCACGCGGAAGCCTTCGCGCTGGAAACGCGCCTGATCGTAATCGGCGAATTTCATCGGGACCTTATCGAAAAAACGGGTTTCCGCGCCGTCGATAAGCTGATTGTCGCTAATGCGAAACGACAGCAATACCGCTTTCTTCAACCATTGATGGGTAACCCACTGGCCGTCGATTTTCTCGGCCACCCGCAACGTACCGTCGTCCAGTCGGTCGATGACCTGGTTGACCGCGTCGCGAGTCCGGTCGTCCACCGAGGCGGGGGTCATTTCCGTCCGGCGCTCAAACGCATTTTCAATGAGTTGCTGTAATTGCTGCATCCTGTTTTCGTCCTGTACATGCCGATAGTAAGTAAATACTGCTGGTCGGTGCATCGCTAGCCGCCGCGATGCGACTCGATATCTTAAGGGTATATATCACATTTTTTCGCCGGGAGTGAGCGCGGCGATCAACCGTTGGCGTAGTTCCTGCCGGATTTCCGGGCTGAGGGCGCGGCGATCGCCGTCGGCCAGGATAAACAGGTCTTCAACCCGTTCGCCAATGGTGGAGATCCGCGCGCCGTGCAACGATACGCCCAAATCCACGAACACCTCGCTGACCCGGGCCAGCAAACCCGGCTGGTCCAACGCCGTCAGTTCCAGATAACTGCGTCTGTCGGAATGTCCGGGCAGGAATTCCACCAGGGTCGGCACCGAGAAATGCCGCAGTTTGGCGGACGGTCTGCGCGCGCGCGGATGCTGGTATTCCCCCGGTTGCAGAATTTGCAACAGCGCCTGGGCGACGATGGCATGGCGATCGGCCGCCAACGGGCTGCCGTCCGGTTCGAGAACCACGAACGTATCCATGGCCATACCGTCGCGATTGGTAAATATCTGCGCGTCGTGCACGCTCAGGTTACGGCGGTCCAGTTCTCCGGCCACGGCGGCGAACAGATAGGGGCGGTCCTGGCTCCAGATGAAAATCTCGGTTCCGCCTCGGGTGGCCTGAGGGCTTATCAGCACCAGCGGCTGAGAGTAGTCATGCCGTAGCAAGTGGCGGGCATGCCAGGCTAATTGATTAGGGGAGTGACGAAGGAAATAATCCGCCCGGCAGCGGTTCCAGAGCGCGTGAAGGGCCTCCTCGTCGACATTTTCCATACGCAACAGCGCCAGCGCCTGCGCCCGGTGATGGCGGATCCGCGCCCGCATATCCGGAGCGCTCTCCATACCGCGCCGCAACTGTTTTTCCGTGGCGAAAAACAGCTCACGCAACAGACTTTGTTTCCAACTGTTCCACAAGGTTTCGTTGGTGGCGCAAATATCGGCCACCGTCAGACATAGCAGGTAATGCAGGCGGCTTTCCGTCTGGATATCGGCGGCGAAATGCAGCACCACGGCGGGATCTTGAATATCGCGGCGCTGCGCCGTCACCGACATGACCAGATGAAAACGCACTAGCCATGCCACCAACTGCGCTTCGCGGGAATGCAGGCCGTGCAGTTCGGCGAACTCAAGGGCGTCCTTGGCGCCAAGAAGGGAATGATCGCCGCCGCGGCCTTTGGCGATATCATGAAACAGCGCCGCCAGCAGCAGCAAATGCGGATGCGCCAGGCGGGGAAACAGTTCCACACACAACGGGTGCCGGGCGCGCTCGTTCTCATCGGCAAAACTTTCCAGCTTCAGCAAGACCCTGATCGTATGCTCATCGACGGTATAGGCGTGGAACAGGTCGAATTGCATCTGCCCGACGATATTGCTCCATTGCGGCATATAGGCCCAGAGCACGCTATGGCGGTGCATGGGCAACAATGCATGCCTGACCGCGCCGGGATGGCGGAGGATCTCCATAAATAACCGGCGGGCCTCGGCAATGGTGCAAAGCGGCGCCTCGAGATGCCGGCGGGCGAACCGCAGCTGCCGCAGGGTGGCGGAATAGATACCGGTGATATGTTGATGGCGCACCATTTGATAGAACATGCGCATAATGGCTTCCGGCCGGCGCACGAACAAGGTGTCGTCGCGCAAATCGATAAGACTGCCGCGCAACTGAAAATCCTCGTCCAACGGCTGGGGTTTTTCGTCCGGCGCCAGCGTCAGGATGGCTTCGTCGAACAACTGCAGCAACATTTGATTCAATTCGCCTATCCGGCGGGTCACCCTGAAGAAATCCTTCATCATCCGTTCTACCGGCGCGTTGCCCGCGCCGTGATAGCGCAGGATTTGCGCCACGCTTTGCTGACGATCGAACAGTAGGCGATTATCATAACGGGTGATGGCCAGGTGCAACGCGAAGCGGATACGCCAGAGAAAACTCTGGCATTCCATGAGCTCGTCGCGTTCGGCCTGGGTCAGAAAGCCGAAACCCACCATTTCGTCAAGGGACGTGGCGCCGAAATGCCGGTGGGCCACCCAAAGCAGGGTATGAATGTCACGCAGGCCGCCGGGACTGCTTTTGATATCCGGTTCAAGATTATAGCTGGTGCCATGGTAGCGCTGGTGCCGTTCCTCTTGTTCCGCCAGCTTGGCGGGGAAAAACTGGCAGGATGGCCAGAAGTCTTCGCTGAAGATGCTTTTCTGTAGCTTAAGAAATAACGCCACATCGCCGCAGATAAGCCGCGATTCGATCAGGTTGGTGGCGATGGTCAGGTCGGCCAGCCCTTCATGCAGGCATTCCCCAAGGCTGCGCACGCTGTGTCCCACTTCCAGCTTCAAATCCCATAGCAGCGTGAGCAGTTCGCTGATGTGCTGAGCCTGCGGCGCGGGCAGCGGCGCTTGGCTTAGCACCAGCACGTCGATATCCGAAAGGGGATGCAATTCGCCGCGGCCGTAGCCGCCCACCGCCACCAGCGCGGTTTCCGCTACCTCGTCGAAACCATAAAAACGCCACAGTTGACGCAGCAACTGGTCGATGTACAGCGCCCGTGCGTCTATCAGAATTTCGGCCGGCACGCCGGCATTGAAGGCATCCGCCAGCCAGGTCTGGAATTCATCCAGCCGGCAGCGCAAAAACGCCCGGTTCAACGCTTCATCGGGCCAGGTGAGCGGCGATGAGGGTTTGGTGGGTAATTTGCCGTCGGCGGGTTGTTCGGTATACTGAAGAATTCTGTCCGGCATTCGGGTGCCCATGATAAAACCGGCGCGTCCGGAAAAGAACGCAACCTGCATAAGTAATCAGGTACGCGCCGGCCAACGGCCCGTACCGCCTGTTCGCCGGCGTCGCTCCCCCCGGACGATCCCGGATTCAGGCCGCATGGGATATCACGGCCGGCATGGTTTCTTCCTCGCGCAGCGTCATGATTTCGCAACCGTCTTCCGTGACCACAATGGTATGCTCATATTGCGCCGACAAGCTGTGGTCCTTGGTCTTCACCGTCCAGCCGTCCTTCATGGTCCGGATGCGGTAATCGCCGGCATTAACCATGGGTTCAATGGTAAATGCCATGCCCGGCTGCAAGACGACGCCGCCGTCATCGGCATCATAATGCAACACCTGCGGATCTTCATGGAAGCCTTCGCCGATGCCGTGACCGCAGTATTCGCGCACCACCGAGAAGTTTTCCGCCTCGACAAAGCGCTGAATGGCCCGTCCCAGGCTGCGCAGACGGATACCCGGCTTGACCATTTTGATGGCCAGATACAGGCTTTCCTGGGTTATCCGGCAGAGCCGCTGGCCCAGTATGGTCGGTTTGCCGACAAGAAACATTTTGGACGTGTCGCCGTGAAAACCGTCCTTGATGACGGTGACATCGATATTGATGATATCGCCGTCCTTGAGTTTCTTTTCATCGGAGGGAATACCGTGACAAACCACCTCATTCACCGAAATACAAACGGACTTGGGGTAGCCGTGATACCCCAGGCTGGCCGAGATGGCATGTTGATGTTCGGTAATATGCTGATGGCACAAGCGATCCAGCTCGCCGGTGCTGACGCCGGGCACCACATGGGGTTCGATGATTTCCAGCACTTCGGCGGCCAGTCGGCCGGCGATGCGCATCTTTGCGATATCGTCTGAATTTTTAATTGGAATTGCCATGAATAGATCCGCAGTCGGCGTGAATGTCGACGATTTAGGGTTAAAATAGAACGTAAGGGATTATGTTATCAGTCCCCGAGCGGGACTGCCAAATTATCATTTGGCGACGGAAGGGCTTTGAACAAATAGTGGAGTCCGGACGCGGTTTATGGTATAAAGCGCGCCGACGGGCGGTATAGACCGTGAAGGTCGCGAAAGCCGCCCCAACAAATAGGCTCAATTGTGTTATTACACACACGTATCGGCACATGCGCCGGGGTGCCCCGTTGTTAATGGCGGGGTCGGCCGCATGGGATGCGTGGAGGCGTAACCCCAATCCATCTATAGAGGTTTAATCATGGCAACTGTTTCCATGCGTGACATGCTCAAGGCGGGTGTTCATTTCGGACACCAGACCCGTTACTGGAATCCGAAAATGAAACCCTTTATTTTCGGCGCGCGCAACAAGGTTCATATCATCAACCTTGAGCAAACGGTACCGATGTTCAACGAAGCCCTGGCCGAGCTGAACAAGATTGCCGCCCGCAAGGGTAAAATCCTTTTCGTCGGCACTAAACGCGCGGCAAGCGAAGCGGTGAAGGAAGCGGCCAGCAATTGCGATCAGTTTTTCGTGAATCATCGCTGGTTGGGCGGCATGCTGACCAACTGGAAAACGGTCCGCCAGTCCATCAAACGTTTGAAGGATCTGGAAACCCAATCCCAGGACGGCACCTTCGAAAAGCTGACCAAGAAAGAAGCGCTGATGCGCACCCGTGAACTGGACAAGCTGGAAAACAGCCTGGGCGGCATCAAGGATATGGGCGGCCTGCCCGACGCTTTGTTTGTCATTGATGCCGAGCATGAACACATCGCCATCAACGAAGCCAACAATCTGGGCATTCCGGTGTTTGCGATAGTCGATACCAATTCCGATCCCGATGGCGTGGATTTCATCATCCCGGGTAACGACGACGCCATTCGCGCCATCAATTTGTATTTGAGCGCCGTGTCCACCGCTATTCGCGAAGGCCGTTCCCAGGACCTGGTCGAACAAGCCGAAGAAAGCTTTGTGGAAGCTGAATAATAAGGCATGCTCTCCTGTGCCCGATATCGTCCGGCCGGCGTGCCGGCTCCGCGAAAGAGGGCGGGCATGGGTTATGGAGCCCTTATTAACCAAGTTTATACTCTAGATAATTCGAGTTGCATCGCGGCGGCAAGTGAACGACGAATCCGTCGGGAACAAATGCAAGCCGCCGGCGGCGGATCTTCGGTGAGAAACTGCGTGTTTCCCATTATCCCCGGGAGCATAGATAACGCTGTGACCGGGATGAGCGAGCGAAGCCGACCAAGAGGCAATATGAAGCATGGCGAGTATAAAGAGTTACGTTGGTTAGAGGGCCTGTCCGCAGGCCCTCTTTTTTACCTGTCCCCCGCATGGGATAACGAGGAAAAGATATGGCTGATATTACCGCCGCTCTGGTGAAAGAACTGCGTGAACGCACCGGCGCAGGCATGATGGAATGTAAAAAAGCGCTGGTTGAAGCCCAGGGCGATATTGAACTGGCTATCGATAACATGCGTAAGTCCGGCCAGGCAAAAGCGGCCAAGAAAGCCGGCCGCGTCGCCGCCGAAGGCGTCATCCTGACCAAAATCGCCGAAGATGGTAAATACGGTGTTATCGTCGAACTCAACTGTGAAACCGATTTCGTGGCCAAAGACGGCGGCTTCAAAGCCTTCGGCGACGGAGTGGTCGCCGCCGCCCTTGCCGAGCGCATCACCGACATCGAAGCGCTGAAAGCCAAATTCGAAGAGCAGCGTACCGCCATGGTGGCCAAAATCGGTGAAAACATCAATATTCGCCGGGTTGCCGCCCTGGAAGGCGACGTACTGGGCGCCTATCTGCATGGCGCGCGCATCGGCGTGCTGGTTGCCGCCTCCGGCGCCGACGGCGAACTGGTCAAGCACATCGCCATGCATGTCGCCGCCAGCAAGCCTGAATATGTCAATGCCGCGGATGTCCCGGCCGACGTCGTGGCCCGTGAACATCAGATCCAGCTTGATATCGCCATGCAGTCCGGCAAACCCCGCGAAATCGCGGAAAAAATGGTTGAAGGCCGTATGCGCAAATTCACCGGCGAAATTTCTTTGACCGGCCAGCATTTCGTCATGGATCCCAACAAAACCGTGGGTCAGTTGCTGCAAGAACACAAGGCCAGCGTGCTGAATTTCATCCGTTTCGAAGTGGGCGAAGGCATTGAGAAAGCGTCGGTGGATTTCGCCGCGGAAGTCGCCGCCATCACCAAGCAATCGTAATAAGATAAAGATAGTGCGTACAATCTCCCGTTCGGTTGTACGATAGTAACCGGCCGGGCCTGGCGCTGAATCGCGCCGGCCGTCGGCGCTTACCGTCGCGCGGGCCGCCTGTGCCCGTTCGGCTCCGCCGGCATGCAGGGCCGGCCGCCAGCGATAAGTCAGGGGACATTCGCCGCGGGATTCCAATCCGCAAGACGCGGTGAGTTGTCGTGTCAGCCCATCTTGTTTTCGTTGCTTAGGAACAGAAAAATGGCAACCAATGCGAAACCCGTATACCAACGTATCCTGCTGAAATTGAGCGGCGAGGCTTTGCAAGGCGCGGAAGGTTTTGGTATCGACGCCAGCGTCCTGGACCGCATGGCCCAGGAAGTCAAAGAACTGGTGGAACTGGGCATTCAGGTTGGCGTCGTCATCGGCGGCGGCAACCTGTTTCGCGGCGCGGGTCTGGCGCAGGCCGGCATGAACCGGGTGGTCGGCGATCACATGGGCATGTTGGCGACGGTCATGAACGGGCTGGCCATGCGCGACGCGCTGCACCGCGCTTATGTCAACGCGCGTCTGATGTCCGCCATTCCCTTGAACGGCGTTTGCGATAATTACAGCTGGGCGGAGGCCATCAGTCTGCTGCGCAATAACCGGGTGGTGATATTTTCCGCCGGTACCGGCAATCCCTTTTTCACCACAGACTCCGCCGCGTGTTTGCGCGGTATTGAAATCGAGGCGGACGTAGTATTGAAAGCCACAAAAGTGGATGGCGTTTTTTCCGCCGATCCGGTCAAAAATCCCGATGCTACACTTTATGAACAGCTAAGCTACCAGGATGTACTGGAGCAGGAACTGAAAGTGATGGATCTGGCGGCTTTCACACTGGCCCGCGATCATAATTTGCCGATTCGGGTGTTTAACATGAACAAGCCGGGCGCATTACGCCGGGTGGTGATGGGCGAGAAAGAAGGCACGCTCATTACTAAATAATAATAGGTTACTATCAAGGGCGAGATGCCCGAGGTCTTGGCCGGCCGGCGCCGGTTGAGATCATCATGGGCTTGACATAGATTCGAGTCCCACCGGATAACCAGTCTCAAGGGTTCGCAACGTGATTAATGAAATCCGCAAAGATGCCGAAGCGCGTATGGAAAAATGCGTCGAGGCATTCAAAAACCATATCGGCAAAATCCGGACCGGCCGCGCTTCCCCGGCGCTGCTTGATGGTATTCATGTCGAATATTACGGCGCGGCGACCCCGTTGCGCCAGTTGGCTAACGTGGTGGCCGAAGATTCCCGCACATTGGCCATTACGGTATTTGACCGCACGCTGACCCAAGCGGTGGAAAAAGCGATTTTGTCCTCCGATCTCGGATTGAACCCCGCTTCCGCCGGCACGGTGATCCGCGTCCCGCTGCCGCCGCTGACCGAAGAGCGCCGACGGGATCTGATCAAGGTCGTGCGATCCGAAGCCGAGCAGGGTAAGGTCTCTGTGCGCAATGTGCGTCGCGATGCCAACGATAAGGTCAAAATGCTGCTCAAGGACAAAGAGATCAGCGAAGACCAGGACAGGCGTTCGCAGGACGATATCCAGAAACTCACCGACCAGTACATTAAAAAGATCGATGGCGCGCTGGCGGAAAAAGAAGCCGAGTTAATGGAAATTTAATCATTTTGCCCAAGACTTGTCGCCGTAGCGACGGATCCTGCGGGATCGCGCGTCGCTACGGTTTTTTTTTGTCGGCAACGTCATAGACAAATGTTGCGCAACGTTTCAGACTACGTTGCTTCGATCATTATCACGATATGCGGTCATTTCAGAGTACCTCATGAGGCATTTGACGATTCTCGGCTCCACCGGTTCGGTCGGCGTCAGCACGCTGGCTGTCGTAAAGCAAAATCCTGATAAATTCGCCGTGCGCGCGCTGGCGGCAGGACATAACGTCGAGGGGCTCGCGGCGCAATGTCTGGCGTTCCGGCCCGCCTACGCCTGTATGGCCGATGAGGAATCGGCGCGGGCGTTGCGTTGGCGGTTGCGCGATGCCGGCGTCGGCACCGAGGTGCTGGCGGGCAGCCATGCGGCCGGCGAACTGGCGGCGTTGGACGGGGTGGATCAGGTTATGGCGGCCATTGTCGGCGCCGCCGGTCTATTACCCACGTTGGCGGCGCTGCGCGCCGGCAAGACAGTGCTGCTGGCCAACAAGGAGTCTTTGGTGACCTGCGGGCGATTGTTCATGAGCGAGGCCCGTCGCAGCCAGGCGCGGCTGTTGCCGGTAGATAGCGAACATAGCGCGATTTTTCAGAGTTTGCCTGAACCCCTGCGGCGTCAACTAGGGTACGCTTCCCTGGAGGCCCACGGCGTGTCGCGTATTATTCTTACCGGTTCCGGCGGGCCTTTTCGCCAGACGCCGCTTAACGAACTGGCGGCGAAAACGCCCGATCAGGCCTGCGCGCATCCCAACTGGTCGATGGGGCGCAAAATCTCGGTGGATTCGGCGACCATGATGAATAAGGGGCTGGAGTATATCGAGGCCCGTTGGTTGTTCAATGCCTCCGCGGCGCAAATGGAAGTGATTTTGCACCCGCAGTCGGTGATTCATTCCATGGTGCGTTATCACGACGGCAGCGTACTGGCCCAACTGGGATCGCCGGATATGCGCACGCCCATCGCCCATGCCATGGCCTATCCCGAGCGGGTCGATGCCGGGGTCGAGGCGCTCGATTTTTATCGCATCGGCCAATTGACATTCGACCGGCCGGATAATGCGCGCTACCCTTGTTTGCAACTGGCGATACAGGCGTCCGAAGCGGGCCAGGCGGCCACCACCGCGCTCAATGCCGCCAATGAAGTCGCGGTCGAGGCTTTTTTACAGGGGCGAATCCGTTTCACCGATATCGCCGCGCTCAATGGCGCCGTACTGGAACGTATGGTTTTGGCGGAGCCGGACAGCATCGAGGGCGTGCTGGAAATCGACGCGCAAGCGCGCGACATCGCCAGGGGCGAAATCGTGGCGCGGACCCATTAAGCGCCAGCCGGTTTCCGTTTGCCCGATTTGTTCCGCCGCTGGCGAAATGTTATAGTCAGCGCCACCTCCCTCCTGAGAGATGGCCGGCTAAGAAGGATTCAGGAGCGAGCCGTGTCAGCGCACGGCTTTTTTGCGTATTCGGGGCCAATTGTTCCGGAAAGATGGTTGTATACCCAAAAAATCCGAGTTGCGGCGCGACGCAAGCCAGCACGGCGGCAATGTGAAAGATGACGGGTATACCTTATTGAGGAAACACGTAAGCGCTATGTCGTCCGACAATCAGCAAGAGGCTACTGTCCCGCCATCATCCGTGCCAAGGCATGTGGCCATCATCATGGATGGCAATGGCCGTTGGGCGAAAAACCGGGGTAAATTAAGGGTCTTCGGCCACAAGGCCGGGGTCAAGTCGGTGCGTCGCGCAGTCAGCTTTGCCGTAAGCCACCATTTCGACGCGTTGACGCTCTATGCTTTTAGCAGCGAAAACTGGAACCGGCCGACCCAGGAAGTGTCCGCGCTGATGGAGTTGTTTGTACGAGCGCTGGACAGCGAGGTGAAAAGTCTGCACAAACATAATGTCCGGTTGCGCATCATCGGCGATGTCAGTCGTTTCGGCTTGCGGTTACAGGAGCGTATTCGCCGTTCCGAGGCGCTGACACGCGAGAATAGTGGCCTGACACTGAATATTGCCGCGAATTATGGCGGCCGTTGGGATATCATTCAGGGCGTGCGGCAACTGGCGGTGAAGGTGCAGGAAGGTTTGCTGCGGCCTGATCAAATCGATGAGGACAGCCTGTGCCGACATGTGTGCCTGAACGAGCTGGCGCCGGTGGATTTGGTTATCCGCACCGGCGGAGAGCACCGCATCAGCAATTTTCTGTTGTGGCAGATAGCTTATGCCGAGCTCTATTTCACCGACGTGTTATGGCCCGATTTTGACGAAAACGTATTTGAAGGTGCGCTGAATGCCTTTGCTCAACGCGAGCGTCGCTTCGGAGGAACTACGCCTATTGATGCCGATGCGTCCTAGGGGGGATGTTTGCTGAAGTCTCGCTTGATTACCGCCTTTATTTTGATACCGATAGTTATTGCCGCGCTCTTTTGGCTGCCGCCGGAGGGCTTCGCGCTGGTAACCTTGGCGGTGTGCATGCTGGCCGCCTGGGAATGGGGACAATTGGCCGGCCTGACAACCCGCAATCAGCGCATCTGGCTGGCTATTTTATGCGGGCTGCTGTTGGCCGCGATGCTGTTGACGTTGCCCGAATACCATCCTGTATCCGCCGCCTGGCAGGTGAAATACGCGCTCGGCGCTTCGCTGATATGGTGGCTGGCCGCGCTGGTTCTGGTGCTGTGCTATCCGCAATCCGCCGCGCTCTGGCGCCGCTCGAACACCTTGCGGCTGGTTTTCGGCGTGTTGACCATCATGCCGTTTTTTTGGGGTATGGTGACGCTGCGCCAGCACGAATACGCTCTGAATCACTTTACCGGCGCCTGGTGGCTGCTGTACGTCATGCTGTTGGTGTGGGGTGCGGATTCCGGCGCCTATATTTTTGGCCGGACGCTGGGCAGACACAAACTGGCGCCCAAGGTCTCGCCCGGCAAAACGTGGGAAGGGCTTTGCGGCGGCCTGCTGACGTCGGCCATGATTTCCTGGCTGTTCGGGAAATATGCGCCGTTGAATGCGGTACCGCTGAGCCTGTTGTTGTGTTCGGTTATCGCGGTGCTGGCGTCGGTATTGGGAGACCTGACGGAAAGCATGTTCAAGCGTGAAGCCGGCATCAAGGATAGCGGCACGTTGATTCCGGGCCATGGCGGCATTCTGGATCGCATTGATAGCCTTACCGCGGCCGTGCCGGTATTCGCCTGTCTGATGCTGCTGGTTTTCAAGGCTATTTAATCGAGGGGCCGGGAATGATCATAGTGCATTTTCTCTGGAGTCTCGCGGCATTTATCGTTGCGCTGGGTATTTTGATCACCGTGCATGAATTTGGCCATTTCTGGGTGGCCCGCCGTTGCGGCGTCACGGTGGAACGTTTTTCCATCGGTTTCGGGCGCGCCCTTTGGCGGCGAACCGACAGGCGCGGCACGGAATATGTCGTTGCCCTGATTCCGCTGGGCGGTTATGTCAAAATGCTTGACGAAAGGGTGGATACCGTCCCGCCGGAGCGACGGCATGAAGCGTTCAATCATAAACGGGTATGGCAGCGCGCCGCCATCATCAGCGCGGGACCCGTCGCCAACTTCATTTTCGCGGTGTTTGCCTACTGGCTGGTATTCCTGATCGGCGTACCCAGCTTTCGTCCCGTGATTGGCGAGGTCGCCCCCGGGTCCATCGCCGCGCAAGCTGAAATTTCTCCCGGGATGGAACTAAAATCCGTTGACGGTATCGAAACGCCTGATTGGGATTCGGTCCGCCTTGAACTTATCGGCAAAATAGGCGACAGTCAGGCCGCCATCGGCGTCGCGCCATTCGGGTCGTCGCACGTCGAAAGGAAAATCCTTGATTTGCGGGCATGGCGGTTTGAGCCGGACAAACAAGATCCCATCGCGGCGTTGGGCATCACTCCACGCGGTCCGCAGATAGAATCGGTATTGTCGGAGGTTCAAAAAGCGTCCGCGGCGGAGAAAGCCGGTTTGCAAGCGGGCGACAGGATCGTTAAAGTCGATAATCGTCCGATTGGACGCTGGCAGAACTTTGTGATGCAGGTACGGGATCAACCCGGCAAACCGTTGGCCCTGGAAATCGAACGTAACGGAAAAATGCTGTCCGTGACGTTGATTCCCGATGAAAAAGCGGTGGGCAACGGCGAGGTGGAAGGTTTTGCGGGTGTGGTGCCGCAGGTGATACCGCTGCCTGGGGAGTATAAAACGATACGCCAGTACGGCCTGTTGCCTGCGATGTACCAGGCGGGCGACAAGACCTGGCAGCTGATGAAACTGACAGTCGGCATGCTGGGCAAACTGGTGACGGGCGATGTGAAGCTGAACAACCTGAGCGGGCCGATTTCCATAGCCCAGGGCGCAGGAATGTCGGCGGAATACGGCCTGATATATTACCTGATGTTTTTGGCGTTGATTAGCGTCAATCTGGGTATCATCAACCTGTTCCCGTTACCGGTATTAGATGGTGGTCACTTGCTCTTCCTGGCGATAGAAAAGCTTAAGGGTGGGCCGGTTTCCGAACGAGTGCAGGATTTCAGTTATCGCATCGGTTCAATTTTACTGGTGCTGTTAATGGGGCTGGCACTTTTCAATGATTTCTCCCGGCTTTGACGCTGGAGATTACGTTAGGAAGAACGAATAACCACGATGGCGATGAAAAAGTTGCTCATAGCGTCGCTGCTTCTTAGCAGCGCCACCGTATACGGTGCGGACGGGTTCGTAGTCAAGGACATCCATTTCGAGGGACTGCAACGAGTCGCCGTCGGGGCGGCGTTGCTCAGCATGCCGATACGCGTCGGCGATACGGCCACCGACGAAGACATCGGCAATACCATCCGTGCTTTATTCGCCACCGGAAACTTTGAGGATGTTCGGGTGTTGCGTGATGGAGATACATTGGTCGTTCAGGTCAAGGAGCGGCCCACCATTGCCAGTATCACCTTTTCCGGCAATAAAGCGGTAAAAGACGATCAGCTGAAACAGAATCTCGAAGCCTCCGGTGTCCGGGTCGGTGAAGCCCTGGACCGCACCACCATCACCAATATCGAACAGGGGCTGGAGGATTTCTATTATAGCGTCGGCAAATACAGCGCGACGGTGAAGGCGGTGGTGACGCCGCTGCCCCGTAACCGGGTCGATTTGAAACTGGTCTTTACCGAAGGGGTATCGGCCAAGATCCAGCAGATCAATATCGTCGGCAATCACGCTTTTTCCACCGAAGAGCTGGTGTCTCATTTCCAATTACGGGATGAGGTGCCCTGGTGGAACGTGGTGGGCGATCGCAAATACCAGAAACAGAAACTGGCGGGCGATCTGGAAACCCTGCGCAGCTTCTATCTGGATCGCGGCTACGCCCGTTTCAATATCGATTCCACCCAGGTCAGCCTCACGCCCGATAAAAAAGGCATTTACATTACCCTGAATATCACCGAAGGCGCGCAGTATACGCTGTCCGGCACGGTGGTAAACGGCGATATGGCCGGGCATTCGGCGGAAATCGAGTCCCTGGCGAAGGTTAAGCCCGGCGACCTTTATAGCGGCGCCAAGGTCACCAAAATAGAAAATGACATCAAGCAACTGCTGGGTCGCTACGGTTATGCCTATCCGCGGGTGGTGACGCAACCGGAAATCAACGATGCCGACAAGACGGTGAAACTGCATATCAATGTGGACGCCGGCAACCGTTTCCTGGTCAGGCGCATACGCTTTGAGGGCAACGACGTTACCAAAGACGAAGTGCTGCGCCGCCAGATGCGGCAGATGGAAGGGGCCTGGCTGGGCAGCGATCTGGTCGAACAAGGCAAAGAACGGCTTAATCGGCTCGGTTATTTCGAAACCGTCGATGTGTCCACGCAACGGGTGCCCGGCACCGACGATCAGGTGGACGTCGTGTACAAGGTGAAGGAACGCAATACCGGCAGCATCAACTTCGGCGTCGGGTTCGGTACGGAAAGCGGCGTCAGCTTCCAGTTCGGCATTCAGCAGGACAACTGGCTGGGTACCGGCAACACCGTCGCCTTCAACGGCACCAAGAACGACTACCAGACCTACGCCGAACTGTCGATGACCAACCCGTTCTTTACCGTGGACGGCGTCAGTCTGGGCGGGCGCATCTTCTATAATGACTTCAAGGCCGACGATGCCGACTTGTCGGATTATACCAACAAAAGTTATGGCATCGGCTCCACCTTGGGCTTCCCCATCAGCGAAACCAACTCGCTCAATCTGGGTGTCGATTACGTCCATAACGATTTGTCGAAGATGCAACCGCAGGTGGCCATGTGGCGCTACCTGGACACCATGGGCATCCATCCGCCCATTGTCGTGGGCGAGAACAAAACCGCCGACGCTGATTTCAGCACGGATGATTTCTTCTTCTCCACCGGCTGGAGCTACAACAATCTCGACCGGGGGTATTTCCCCACGTCCGGCACCACCTCCAGTCTGATCGGCAAGGTGACCGTACCGGGCTCCGACAACGAGTACTATAAACTGACCTTCGACACCACCAGCTACCTGCCGTTGACCGATAGCGGCAACTGGGTGCTGATGGGCCGCGGGCGCGCCGGCTATGCCGACGGCCTGGGCGGCAAGGAAGTGCCGTTCTACGATAACTTCTACGCCGGCGGTTCCAGCACGGTGCGGGGGTTCCGCTCGAATACCATCGGGCCGAAAGCGGCGTACTATAACTGTCCGTCGGGCTCCACCTCGTATTCCACCTGTCCGATCGACCGCTCCAGCGACGGGGTGGGCGGCAACGCCATGGCGCTGTTGAGCGCGGAATTGATTGTACCGACCCCGTTTGTCAGCGCAAAATACGCCAACTCGATTCGTACGTCGTTCTTTGTCGACAGCGGTACGGTCTGGGATACCAAATGGCAAAATACCGCGGAAACCCTGGCGGCCGGCGTGCCGGATTACAGCAAGCCGGAGTTGCGGGTATCGAGCGGTTTCGCGTTGCAGTGGATGTCGCCCTTGGGGCCGTTGGTGTTCTCTTACGCCCAGCCGGTCAAAAAGCAGGAAGGCGACAAGGCTGAGCAGTTCCAGTTCAATATCGGTAAAACGTGGTAATATTGCGTGACTTCACAGCGCGGTCGGTGGGCGGAACAGAAATTTAGCCCGCTGACCGCCGGTTGACGGGAATAGCGTGTCCATGCGGCCGGTTTCGGTCGCGCAAAAACATTAGCTTATTTATCTGTGGTTTAAGGAGTTTATAGTGAAAAAGTGGTTGTATGCCGCGGGCCTCGGTTTAGCATTGGCTGCCTCAGCCAGCGTGCAGGCTGCTGACAAGATAGCTGTCGTCGACGTCGCAAGCGTTTTCCAGCAATTGCCTCAGCGCGCTCAGGTCGCGCAGCAATTGGAAAACGAATTCAAGGGACGCGCCGCCAGCCTCCAGGCACAGGAAAGGGATTTGCAAAGCAAGATGCAGCGTCTGCAACGTGACGGCTCCACCATGAAAGCCAGCGATCGCAACCGCCTGGAGAAAGACGTCATGGCACAGCGGGAGGATTTTTCCAACAAGGCGCAAGCCTACGAACAGGATAACCGCCGCCGTCAGGCTGAAGAACGCGACAAACTGATAAGCCGAATACAAGACGCTGTCAAGGTCGTCGCTTCCAAGCAGGGTTATGATATCGTCCTCGATAAAAATGCCGTGGTTTACGCCGGCGGCGCCAAGGACATCACCCCTGATGTGCTAAAACAGGTTAAATAAGTCATGTCATCTATTCGACTTGCTGATTTAGCGCAGCAGTTGGATGCACAATTGCACGGTGATGGCGATACCGTTATCACCGGCATTGCCTCCATGGGGTCCGCTAAAGCCGGCCAAATCACTTTCCTGGCCGATAGCCACTTTCGCGAAAAGCTCGCCTCCTGTCAGGCATCCGCGGTGGTGCTCGCTGCGGATGATTTGCCGTTTTGCCGGAGCGCCGCGCTGGTGGTCGCCAATCCCTATCTGGCATATGCCCGCATGGCGCAGTTAATGGACACCACGCCATCCCCTGCCGAGCATATCGCTCCCGGCGCGGTCATCGATCCGACGGCGCGGCTTGGCGAGCGGGTGGCCATCGGCGCCAATGCGGTTATCGAGTCCGGTGTGGAACTCGGCGATGATGTGGTCATCGGTCCGGGCTGTTTCATCGGCAAAAACACTCAAATCGGCTCCGGCACGCGGTTATGGGCCAATGTCACCCTTTATCACGATATCCGCGTCGGCGAGCATTGCCTGATACAATCCGGTACGGTTATCGGTGCCGACGGGTTCGGCTATGCCAATGATCGCGGTACCTGGATAAAAATACCGCAACTCGGCACGGTGCGCATCGGCGATCGCGTCGAGATCGGCGCCTGCACCACCATTGATCGCGGCGCGCTCGACGACACGGTTATCGGCAACGGCGTTATCATCGACAATCAATGCCAGATTGCACATAACGTCACGATTGGCGACAATACGGCGGTAGCCGGCGGGGTCATTATGGCCGGCAGTTTGAGAATCGGCCGCTATTGCATGATTGGCGGCGCCAGCGTCATCAACGGCCATATGGAAATCTGCGACAAAGTGACGGTCACCGGTATGGGGATGGTGATGCGGCCCATTACTGAGCCCGGCGTCTATTCTTCGGGGGTTCCCTTACAGCCGAACAAAGTGTGGCGCAAGACTGCGGCGCTGGTCATGAATATCAGCGAAATGAACAGGCGGCTTAAGGCTATCGAGCGGAAAACAGCACCAAAAGACTGACCGTTTTCGCCCTGCCTAGCGGGTAATGCGCGTTCGGGCCGCTTTGGCCTGACGGAGACATTTTTGATTTGCGGCTTGCTAAATGACCCCCCTCGGGGTGTTGCAGGCCGTGTTGTTAATGCCATCGTTTTTTTCAGACAGGAAGAGTATTTTGACTACTGACACTCATACTCTGCAAATAGATGAGATCTTGGAACTGCTCCCTCACCGTTTCCCTTTTTTACTGGTGGATCGCGTCCTTGATTTCGAAAAAGGGAAATTTTTGCGCGCGGTGAAAAATGTCTCTTTCAACGAGCCTTTTTTTCAGGGGCATTTCCCCGGCAAGCCGATCTTTCCGGGCGTCTTGATCCTTGAGGCGATGGCGCAGGCGACCGGCATCCTGGCGTTCAAAAGCGTCGGTAAACTGGAGCCGGGTGAGCTATACTATTTTGCAGCTGTGGATAGCGCTCGTTTTAAGCGTCCAGTTCAACCCGGCGATCAAATGATCCTTGAGGTTGAATTCATCAAAGAGCGCCGCGGAGTCGCTCGCTTCCAGGGCGTCGCCAAGGTAGATGGCGAAATCGCCTGTGAAGCGTCGATGATGTGCGCCCGCCGTCGGGAGTCCTGAGAACGTGATTGACCAATCCGCCTTCGTCCATCCGAGCGCCATCGTAGAAGACGGCGCCAGACTTCACGCCGGCGTGCATGTCGGTCCTTTTTGTTTCATCGGCGCACAGGTCGAAATCGGCGCCGGCACGGTGCTGAAATCCCATGTGGTGGTGAACGGCATCACCCGCATCGGCGAGTCGAATCAAATATACCCGTTCGCGTCCATCGGTGAGGTAAACCAGGATCTGAAATATGCCGGCGAGCCGACCCGCGTGGAAATCGGCGATCGCAACCGTATCCGGGAAAGCGTCACGATTCATCGGGGCACGGTGCAAGGCGGGGGCGTCACCCGGGTGGGCAACGACAATCTCTTAATGGTCAATGCGCATGTCGCGCACGATTGCAAGGTCGCCGATCGTTGCATCCTGGCGAACAATGCCACGCTGGGCGGCCATGTCACCATCGACGATTACGCCATCATCGGCGGCATGACCGCCATTCATCAGTTCTGTTCCATCGGCGCGCACGTCATGGTCGGCGGCTGTTCCGGCGTCGCTCAGGATGTGCCGCCCTATGTTATCGCCCAGGGCAACCATGCCACGCCTTTCGGTTTGAATATCGAGGGATTAAAGCGGCGTGGTTTTGACCGCGAAGCCATACAGGCCATCCGCGCGGCCTATAAACTCATTTACCGTAGCGGTAAAACCCTGGAAGAGGTTAAACCCGAGCTGGAAGCGCTGGCGGCGGAAAACGCCTCGGTCGGTGCTTTTACCGAGTTTCTCGCCCGCTCGCAACGAGGCATCATCCGCTAATCATGTCCGCGCCTACCGTGGTTATCGGCCTGGTGGCGGGCGAGGTATCGGGTGATATGCTCGGCGCCGGGCTTATACGCGCCTTGCGGCGGCATCTGCCCGCCGCCCGGTTTGTCGGGGTGGCCGGGCCGCGGATGCAGGCCGAGGGCTGCGAGGCCTGGTATGAAATGGAGGAACTGGCGGTGATGGGCGTGGTCGAGGTGCTTGAGCGGCTGCCTCGCTTGCTGAAAATCCGCCGCGACCTGACCCGGCGTTTCACCGCTTTGCGACCGGATGTGTTTGTGGGCATTGATGCGCCGGATTTCAACATCACGCTGGAAGGCCGCTTAAAGCGGCGTGGCATCCGTACCGTGCATTATGTCAGTCCCTCGGTTTGGGCCTGGCGGCAAAAGCGGGTGTTCAAAATCGGCCGGTCGACCGACAACGTGCTGGCCTTCCTGCCTTTTGAAAAAGCGTTTTACGACAGGCACCATATCCCTTGCCAGTTTATCGGCCATACACTGGCCGACGCCATGCCCTTGGAGCCGGACAAAACCGCCGCCCGTGAAAGTCTGGGCATTGCCGCGGATGCTCTCTGCCTGGCCTTGCTGCCGGGTAGCCGCAGCGCCGAAGTGGACATGCTAAGCGGCGTTTTTTTGCAGACCGCGCAACGCTTGCGTCGGCATTTCCCCATGTTGACTATCGTGGCGCCGCTGGTAAACGATCGGCGCCGCGCGCAGTTTGAAAAGATCAAAACCCAGGTCGCGCCGGATTTGCCGGTGCACATGCTTGATGGTCGGGCGCGCGAGGCGATGGTGGCCAGCGATGCCGCGTTGCTGGCTTCCGGTACCGCCGCGTTGGAATGCATGCTGGCCAAGTGCCCAATGGTGGTGGGATACCGCATGAAGCCGTTGACTTTCGCCCTGGCGCGGCGGCTGGTGAAAACCCCCTATGTCTCCTTGCCCAATCTGCTGGCGGGACGGGAGGTTGTCAGGGAACTGCTGCAAGAGGATTGCGTGCCGGACAAACTGGCGGCGGCCCTGATGCCGTTGCTTGGGGACGACAGTTCGACCCGGGATTTGCAATCGATCTTTCGCAAGCTGCATCATCTTATCCGTCGCAATGCCGACGAACAGGCCGCGCGGGCGGTGATGGGACTGATAGAACCGCCCCCGGCCGCTAGCCTATAAGTAACACGATTGCGGTGGAGGGAAACTCTCTTGGTTAAGGACCGGAAGATGACGGAATTGTTCATTTATCCCATCGCCAAATGCATTGCCGGCGTCGATGAAGTCGGCCGCGGTCCCCTGGTGGGCGCGGTGGTTACCGCCGCCGTGATCCTGGATCCCGCCCGGCCGATACGGGGTCTGGCGGATTCAAAAAAACTCAGTGAAAAGCGCCGCCTGGCGCTGTATGACGAAATCACCGACAAAGCCCTGGCCTGGAGTTTGGGACGCGCCGAGGCGGCGGAGATCGACCAACTGAATATTTTCCACGCGACCTTGTTGGCCATGCAGCGCGCGGTGCAAGGTCTGGCGTTGATCCCGGATTATGTTTTGGTGGACGGCAATCGCTGCCCGCTATTGTCCATGCCATCCCGGGCGGTGATCAAAGGCGACAATCTGGTGGCGGAAATCAGCGCCGCCTCAATATTGGCCAAAGTGTCACGGGATAGGGAAATGGCCGAACTGCATCTGCAATATCCCGAGTACGGTTTCGCGCGGCATAAAGGCTACCCCACCGCCTATCATCTTGAAAAGCTGGCGCTATTGGGCGCCACGGCGCAGCATCGCCGGAGTTTCGGCCCGGTCAAACGGGCGTTGGGGTTACTATGATGCCGTGGCGCGCCATGCGGTTTGCCGGTATATGTATCGGCACTCGCCCTCTCCACATTGGCCATCAGGTGGCGGAACAATGACCGAACCTCGTTTTATTCACTTACGCGTCCACAGCGACTATTCAATGATCGACGGCTTGGCGAAAACCGCGCCGCTGGTCAAAAAAGCCGCGGCGCTGGCCATGCCGGCGCTGGCGATAACCGATTTCACCAACCTTTGCGGTCTGGTGAAATTCTACAATACCGCCCACGGCGCCGGCATCAAACCCATCGTCGGGGCGGATGTGCTGGTCCGCAATGAACTGCTGGGAGACGAATTCGCGGATATGACGATCCTGGCGGCCGACAATACCGGCTACCAGAACCTGACCCTGCTTATTTCCGCGGCCTACCAGCGTGGCTATGGCCCCGCGGGGCCGGTAATAGATCGCGATTGGCTGGTTGACCACAGCGCGGGTTTGTTGCTGCTATCCGGCGGCCGAAAGGGCGATGTGGGTAAATTTCTGTTGCGCGGCAACCAACCGCTGGCGGAACAATGCCTGACGTTCTATCAAACACATTTTCCCGATCGCTATTATCTGGAGCTCATCCGTACTGGCCGTCCGGACGAGGAAACCTATCTGCACGCGGCGGTGGATCTGGCCGCGACCCACGGCCTGCCGGTCGTCGCCACCAATGATGTGCGTTTTATCAGCGAAGAGGATTTCGAGGCTCATGAAATCCGGGTGGCGATCCATGACGGCTTTACGCTGGATGACGCCAAACGGCCGCGCAACTATAGCGCCCAGCAATTCATGCGCAGCGAAGCGCAAATGTGCGAACTGTTCGCGGATTTACCGGAAGCCCTGGAAAACAGCGTAGAGATCGCCAAACGCTGCAATGTCACCATTCGGTTGGGGCAATATTTTCTGCCGCAATTTCCCACCGGCGAGATGTCCACCGAAGATTATCTGGTGAATAAAGCCAGGTCGGGGCTGGAAGAGCGGCTGGCCTTCCTGTTTCCCGACCCGGCGGAGCGGGAGGCCAAGCGGCCGCCTTACGATGAACGGCTGGAGGTGGAACTGAAAGTCGTCAATCAGATGGGGTTTCCCGGCTACTTTCTGATTGTAATGGAGTTCATCCAATGGTCTAAGGACAATGGCGTGCCGGTCGGCCCGGGACGCGGCTCCGGGGCTGGCTCGCTGGTGGCTTATTCGCTGAAGATAACCGATCTCGATCCGCTGGCCTTTGATTTGCTGTTCGAACGTTTTCTCAATCCGGAACGTGTGTCAATGCCCGACTTCGACGTGGATTTCTGTATGGAAAAACGCGATCTGGTCATTGATCATGTGGCGGAAACCTACGGCCGCGATGCGGTATCACAGATCATTACCTTCGGCACCATGGCGGCCAAAGCGGTTATCCGCGATGTCGGTCGTGTGCTTGGCCATCCTTATGGTTTCGTCGATCGGATCTCCAAACTGGTGCCCCCTGATCCGGGGATGACTTTGGAGAAAGCGTTTGCCGCCGAGCCGCAATTGCCGGCGCTTTACGACGCGGACGAGGAAGTCAAGGCGCTTATCGATATGGCGCGCAAGCTGGAAGGCGTTACCCGCAATGCCGGCAAGCACGCCGGCGGCGTGGTGATCTCGCCGACCAAAATCACCGATTTCGCGCCGCTGTATTGCGACCCGGAAGGACATCATCCCGTCACCCAGTTCGACAAGAACGACGTGGAATACACCGGCCTGGTCAAATTCGACTTCCTGGGTCTGCGGACACTGACCATCATCAACTGGGCCATGGAGATGATCAACGAGCGCCGTGCCAGACAGGGATTGGCCGCGATGGATATCGCGGCTATTCCGCTGGACGACAAGAAAAGCTTCGATATGCTGCAACGCTCGGAAACCACCGCGGTCTTCCAGTTGGAATCCCGCGGCATGAAAGACTTGATCAAACGCCTGCAACCGGACTGTTTTGAAGACATGATCGCGTTGGTGGCCCTGTTTCGGCCTGGCCCGCTGCAATCGGGCATGGTAGACAACTTCATCGATCGCAAACACGGCCGGGAGGCCATATCCTACCCCGATATCGAATGGCAGCATGAGTCGTTGCGACCGGTGCTGGACCCGACCTACGGCATTATCCTCTACCAGGAACAGGTGATGCAGATAGCCCAGGTGCTGGCGGGGTACACCCTGGGCGGCGCCGATATGCTACGGCGCGCCATGGGTAAAAAGAAACCGGAGGAAATGGCCAAGCAGCGTTCGGTCTTCAAGGCCGGGGCGGAAAATATCGGCGTCAATGGCGAACTGGCGATGAAAATCTTTGACCTGGTGGAAAAATTCGCCGGTTACGGATTTAACAAATCCCATTCCGCAGCCTACGCGCTGGTGTCCTATCAAACCTTGTGGCTTAAGGCCCACTATCCGGCGGAGTTTATGGCGGCGGTGATGACCGCCGACATGGACAATACCGACAAAGTGGTGGGATTGGTGGACGAATGCTGGCGGATGGGCCTGAAAGTGCTGCCGCCGGATATCAATAGCGGCCAATATCATTTTCATGTCAACGATGCCGGCGAAATTGTTTACGGTATCGGCGCCATCAAAGGGGTCGGTGAAGGGCCTATCGAAGCCATTATCGAAGCCCGCAACCAGGACGGTCATTTTAAGGAGTTGTTTGATCTTTGCGCCCGCACCGACATCAAAAAACTCAATCGCCGCGTGCTGGAAAAACTCATTATGTCCGGTGCGTTCGACCGGCTCGGGCCGCATCGGGCGGCATTGATGAATTCCCTGGGCGATGCGCTAAAGGCGGCCGAGCAGCATTCCAAGGCCGAAGCCATCGGGCAGGGGGATATGTTCGGCGTACTGGCCGAAGCGCCCGAGGCGGTGGAGGCTTCATACAATACAGTGCCGCCCTGGCCGGACCACAAAGTGCTTGAGGGTGAACGGGAAACCCTGGGACTCTATTTGACCGGCCATCCCATCAACCGCTACCTGCGGGAAATCGAGCGATATGGCGGGGGCATCCGCTTGAAGGATATGCATCCCACCGAACGTGGTAAAATCATCACCGCAGTCGGTCTGGTGCTCTCGGCCCGGGTAATGACCACCAAACGGGGCAATCGCATCGGCGTATGCACGCTCGATGATCGTTCCGGGCGCCTGGACGTGATGCTGTTCACGGACGCGCTGGAGAAATATCAGCATTTGCTGGAAAAAGACCGTATCCTGATAGCGCAGGGACAGGTCAGCTTTGATGACTTTAATGGCGGCCTTAAAATGACCGCCCGCGAACTGATGGACATCAGCGAGGCGCGGGAAAAATTTGCGCGCGGGCTTGCTATCTCGCTAACCGACAGGCAAATTGATGACCAGCTTTTAAACCGTCTTCGCCAATCGTTGGAACCGCATCGATCGGGGACGATTCCAGTGCATCTTTATTACCAGCGTGAAGATGCTCGTGCCAAGTTAAGGTTCGGCGCCGCATGGCGGATCACGCCGACCGACCAATTGCTTAATGATTTGCGTACTCTGGTGGGCAACGAGCAGGTGGAACTGGAATTTGACTAATATAGGAATAGTATGAGTCTGAATTTTCTTGATTTTGAGCAGCCGATTGCCGAGTTGGAAGCGAAGATTGACTCGCTGACCGCAGTCAGCCGTCAAGACGAAAAATTAGATATTAATCTGGATGAAGAAGTGCAGCGCCTGCGCGAGAAAAGCGTCGAACTCACGCGAAAGATTTTCTCTGATCTGGGCGCCTGGCAGATAGCCCAACTGGCGCGTCATCCTCGTCGGCCTTATACCTTGGATTATATCCAGCATGTCTTTACCGATTTTGATGAATTCGCCGGTGATCGCGCATTCGCCGACGACAAGGCTATCGTCGGGGGCGCCGCTCGCCTTGACGGTCGTCCGGTCATGATCATCGGCCATCAGAAAGGCCGGGAAACCAAAGAAAAAATTCGTCGCAATTTCGGCATGCCGGCGCCGGAAGGCTATCGTAAGGCGCTGCGTCTGATGGAAATGGCCGACAGGTTCAATATGCCGCTTATCACCTTTATCGATACTCCCGGCGCCTATCCAGGGGTCGGCGCGGAAGAGCGGGGTCAATCAGAAGCCATCGCCCATAATTTGCGCGAGATGTCCGGTTTGCGGGTGCCGATTATCTGTACCGTAATCGGCGAAGGCGGCTCTGGCGGGGCGCTGGCCATCGGGGTGGGCGACAAGGTCAACATGCTGCAATACAGCACCTATTCGGTGATTTCCCCTGAGGGCTGCGCATCGATTTTGTGGAAAAGCGCCGATAAGGCCCCTATCGCCGCCGAAGCCATGGGCATTACCGCGCCGCGTTTAAAAGAACTGGGACTGATTGACAGCATCGTGTCCGAACCCTTGGGTGGCGCCCACCGCAATGTGCCGGAAATCGCCGCATCGCTTAAAGCCCAATTGCTGGCCGACCTCACTGAGCTGGATGTTCTGGAAGAACAAGAATTACTGGATCGCCGTTATCAGCGTTTGATGAATTACGGTTACTGCTAAGGCGCGCATGCGTCGTTATCTAACACCCCGCCGGCGTTTCGCTTGCGGGGTTTTTCTTTGGCGCCGCCAAACACTGTCTTTTTGCCGGCCATGCGTATTCATCCCGGCCACAGCGGTGACTATGTGCCAGGTGATGATAAAGGCCCGCCCCTCTCTCACCGGTCCGCCGTAGGCGGTTCACATCCATTCCCGGTAAATACGTCGCTGGCTTGCCGCCGCGATGTCAAGCGAAGTATTTAGGGTATAGGCTCTCATTCATTATCCTACTATTATTGGAGTTGGCCCTAAACAGGATTGGCAGTATGAATATCATTGCAATATTGTGCCCGGAAAAAGCGTTTTACAAAAATGAGCCGATAAGGGAACTGGACGAGGCGCTCAAGGCAAGGGGATTTCAACTGGTCTATCCCAACGGCAGCGGCGATTTGCTCAAACTTATCGATCAAAATCCCCGTATTTGCGGGGTGATCTTTGATTGGGATCAGCACAGCATGGACCTGTGTCTCGATATTAACGAATTGAATGAATATCTGCCGCTTTATGCGTTCATCAACACCCATTCATCTCTGGATGTCAGCTTGAATGAAATGCGCATGGTGCTGTATTTTTTTGAGTATAGTCTGGGATCAGCGGAGGATATTGGCAATCGGATCAGACAATATACCGATGAATATATCGACAACATCATCCCGCCCTTTACCCGCGCCTTATTCAATTACGTCAAAGAGGGTAAATACACGTTCTGCACCCCTGGTCATATGGCGGGCACCGCGTATCAGAAAAGCCCGGTTGGCAGTTTATTCTATGATTTTTTCGGCGCCAACACCTTAAAAGCGGATGTGTCCATTTCCGTCACCGAGCTCGGCTCTTTGCTGGATCATTCCGGGCCGCATCTCGAGGCGGAAGAATATATCGCGCGAACTTTCGGCGCAGAGCAGAGCTATATGGTAACCAACGGCACGTCCACCGCCAACAAAATGGTGGGGATGTATGCCGCGCCGGCGGGGTCAACGGTGCTCATTGATCGAAATTGCCATAAATCGTTGGCGCATTTACTAATGATGAGCGATTTGGTGCCGATTTATTTCTGCCCGATCCGTAATGCCCATGGCATTCTGGGGGGGATTCCGAAATACCAGTTCCAGCGGAAAAGCATCGCCGATAAAGTGGCCGCCACGCCGCGCGCGAGTTGGCCGGTTTATGCGGTTATCACGAACTCCACTTACGATGGCTTGCTCTACAACACCCAATATATCAAGGAAACGCTGGATGTGCCGACAATCCACTTCGATTCCGCCTGGGTGCCCTACACGCATTTCAATCCGATTTATCGGGGCAAAAGCGGGATGAGCGGTGAACGGATCGCCAAGAAAGTTATCTTCGAAACACAATCCACCCATAAACTGTTGGCGGCGTTTTCCCAAGCTTCATTGATTCATATTAAAGGCGATTATAACGAACGCACATTCAACGAAGTCTATATGATGCACACCACGACCTCGCCGCATTACGGGATCGTCGCGTCCATCGAAATGGCGGCGGCCATGGTGCGCGGTAAACCGGGACGGCGGATGATCTCTCGTTCCATCGATCGGGCGCTCCATTTTCGCAAAGAAGTGCAACGGTTACGGCAGGAATCGGAAGGGTGGTTTTTTGATATCTGGCAGCCGGAAATTATCGAAGAGGCGGTATGCTGGCCTATCGAACCGGGCGCGCCCTGGCACGGCTTCAAAGACGCCGACGCCGAACACCTGTATCTCGACCCCATCAAGGTGACCATCCTGACCCCTGGGATGGACGAGTCCGGCGATATGGCGAAAGAGGGCATCCCGGCGGCGTTGGTGGCCAAATTTCTCGACGAACGCGGGATAGTGGTGGAAAAAACCGGGCCGTACAATTTGCTGTTTTTGTTCAGTATCGGCATCGACAAGACCAAGGCCATGAGTTTATTGCGGGGCCTGACTGAATTCAAACGGGCCTATGATCTGAATTTGCGCGTGAAGAATATGTTGCCCGATTTGTACGCGGTAGACCCGGATTTTTACCGCAATATGCGCATCCAGGATCTGGCCCGCGGCATACATGGTTTGTTCAAGCAATATCAACTACCGCGCCTGATGCTCAACGCGTTTGCGTTGCTGCCGGAGATGAAAATGACCCCTTATCAGGCCTTCCAGGAACAAGTGCGCGGCAAGGTGGAAACCGTGGAGTTGCCGGCCCTGCTCGGCCGCGTTTCCGCCAGTATGCTGCTACCCTATCCGCCGGGGGTGCCCCTGGTGATGCCGGGCGAGATGATCACTGAGCAAAGTCGCGCATTACTGGATTTTCTCATCATGCTTTGTCGCATCGGTATCCAGTATCCCGGCTTTGAAACCGATATCCACGGCGCGGAGTTGACCGAGGAGGGGCGCTATTTGGTTCGGGTACTGACCGACGATGCCCAAGAACCGGGCGAGGTGCGTTAGGTCCCATCCACCGGTAACCGATGCCTGCGGCGGCGCAAGCGCCACGCCACGCTATCCTCGGCCCGCCGATTGACGGCGGCATGGCGGAATGGGTAACGTGATGGACTGGACAAGGCATTATCGCAATCAGGCGGCGGCCAATGATCACATTACAACGGATTCATCACATTGCCATTATTGCGTCGGATTACCCGCGCAGTAAGCGTTTTTATTGCCAAACACTGGGGTTTACTTTGATCAACGAACATTTCCGGGCGGAGCGGCAGTCCTGGAAAGGCGATCTGGCCTTGAATGGCGACTACCTTATCGAGCTGTTTTCCTTCCCTTCGGCGCCGCCCAGGGTCAGCCGTCCCGAGGCCCTCGGCTTGCGCCATCTGGCGTTCGGCGTGGCCAGTGTGGATGAAGCGCGGGACGAATTGCTGCGTGCCGGGGTTGCGGCCGAACCGGTACGCACCGATCCGCTGACCGGTAAGCGCTTTACCTTTTTTAGCGATCCGGATGGATTGCCGTTGGAGCTTTATGAACTCTGAGCAGAATGGCCGGGGAACACGAAAGGGGTTGTCGAACGTTGCCGAACCGTCGGCTTTCGACCCAGGGCGGGCCCCCTCGGCCGACCTCGGCGAGGACATTCGCCGGCATGTCGCCTGGCGATTGGGCGCGCGTCATCAATTACTGCTGGCTTTCAGCGGCGGCCTGGATTCCACGGTTTTGCTGGACGTGCTGGCCGACCTGCGCCAACAGTGTCCGGAGGACGGATCTCTGCGCGCGGTGTATATCCACCACGGCCTGAGTGCGAATGCCGATGCGTGGGCAGAGCACTGCCGGACGCAATGCCGTCTGCGGCGGATCCCCTTTGAGGTGATACCGGTACGGGTCTCGCCGGCCGCCGCCGGTATCGAGGCGGGGGCGCGCGAGGCCCGCTATCACGCCTTGCATCACGCGTTATTGCCGGGAGAAACGCTGCTTACGGCCCAGCATCTTGATGATCAGTGTGAGACGTTTTTGCTGGCGTTGAAACGGGGCAGCGGACCAACCGGGCTATCGGCCATGGCGCCGGCGATGTCTTTTCACGGCCACGAGTTGCTGCGTCCTTTGCTGGGACTCAGTCGCGCGCAGTTGGCATCTTACGCCAACCGGCGGCGATTGGTCTGGATCGAGGACGACAGCAATCAAGATGATCGTTTCGACCGAAACTTTCTGCGGTTACGCATTTTACCGTTGCTTAAACGGCGCTGGCCGTTTTTCGCTCAATCGGTGGCGCGCAGCGCCCGGCTATGCGCCGAACAGGAAGCGCTACTGGACGCATTGTTGCGGGAAAACCTGGCGGAATTGACCGGTTCGGACGGTTCTCTGGCGCTGGCGCCGATGCTGGAAATGGACGCTTTGCGACGCGGCGCCTTATTGCGGCGCTGGCTGGCGGCGGCCGGCGCAGCCATGCCCACCTCGGCGCAACTTGAGATAATCTGGCGGGAGGTGGCGCTCAGCCGGCGGGACGCCGAACCCCGCTACCAACTGGGCGACCTGTTATTGCGACGTTTTCGCGACCGACTTTATATTGTGCAGCAACGGCCCTCGTTGAAATCATGTATATTGCCTTGGCCGGATGTCGGTAACCCGCTGGTTTTACCGGACAATCTGGGGCAATTGCGCTTGGCGGCATCGGGTATGGCAATCCGGCCCGCCGCCGCAGATGAAGTCATTACCATTCGTTTCGCCGCCGTTGGCAAGCAGCATATCGTGGGAAGGGATCGTCGGCGCGAGATGAAAAAAATCTGGCAGGAGCTCTGCGTCCCCCCTTGGGTGCGAGAGCGCACTCCACTGATTTATTTTAATGATCAATTGATTGCGGCGCTTGGGCGGTTTGTGACCCGGGAAGGGCAGGCAACAGGAGATGGTCAGACGTGGTATATTGAATGGGCCGGGCAGCGGAACGGCGACGGGCGGTAAAGACCGCCCGTCAATAAAAGCGAGGTTGGCGACACGTTTATTCGCTGACCACCACGGTGCCGAGTTCCGGGTGGGTGAAACTGGCAATATGGTCCAGCCGCAGGTCGTGATTGGTGCCGGCCTCATCGATAACCAGGTATTCGACATGCTTCCTTGAGATCATATCACGCGCCACGCCAGTCACGGTATCTCCATTCCGAAGCGTCAGGGTAAGAACCCAATGGCGCTGACAGGCGAGCTCAAGATTATCGTAATCATCACAATTAATGGGTTGATATTCTTCATTGGTAGACATAATCGCTCACCTACGTGTTACGGCGGTAAATACCGCCTTTTCCCTGAGGGAGGGAAAAAGCGGCTCAACTTCGCCCTTTCCCACCTACATCGTTCAACAGTATTTCCTTATCTGACTATAGCACAGAGCATCCATTACTCTGATATTAATGGCCCCAGAGCAGATGTCCACCGCGGGTTTTCTGGCGGTAAACGGCCCATCTCGGTTACACTGCAAGCCTGGGTGTAACCTGAGGGATATGATGGCTTTAAAAGCAACCATTCATAAAGCGGCGGTCAATATCGCCGATATGAATCGGCATTACTTTTCCGACGTCGGCCTGGTTCTGGCGCAGCATCCGTCGGAAACGCCGCAACGAATGATGTTACGCCTGCTGGCGTGGATTTGTCACGCTGACGACCGGCTGGAATTTAGCAAAGGATTGAGCGCGGAAGACGAGCCGGCGCTATGGCGGCATAACGATCGCGGCGAGCCGGAGTTATGGATTGAAGTGGGGCTACCGGAGGAAAAACGCCTGCGCAGGGCTTGCCATCAAGCTCGGCAGGTCGTGCTTTATGCCTATAATGATCGCGCGGCGCGGGTCTGGTGGCAGCAAAACGGCACGGCGTTGGCACAACTGGACAACCTCGCCGTGCGTTTTCTCAACGACCAACAGCTCACGCAGTTAGCGGGGCTGGCACAACGCACAATGAACCTGCAGGCGACCTTACAGGATAACCTCTTGTGGCTGTCCGACGAACGACAGCAATTGGAATTGTCGTTTCAGGAATGGAAAACCGCGCTCTGAAAAGCCAGGCCGCAGCGCGGGGAAACGGAAAGCGCCGGCGCCCAGAGTATCGGCGCCGGCGCGGCGCAAGAGCAAACCGTATTCAGCAACCGGCGTTGATTTGCTTATCCAGATAATCGACGATATCGGCGATCTTCACCAGGCGCGTGTCGCCGCCTTGGCGAGGCTTATATTCGATTTCTTCGTTATCCAGATTCCTGTCGCCAATGACGAGAGTATGCGGAATACCGATAAGCTCCATATCGGCGAACATGACCCCCGGACGCTCACGCCGGTCGTCGAGCAACACGTCGATGCCGCGGACGCGCAAAGCGTTATACAGTTCTTCCGCCGCCTCTTTCACCCTGAAGGATTTGTGCATGTTCATCGGCAGAAGGGCGACCTGGAACGGCGCGATAGCGCCCGGCCAGAGGATGCCGCGCTCATCGTGGTTCTGCTCAATGGCCGCTGCGACCACGCGGGTGATGCCGATACCATAGCACCCCATCAGCAGTACCTGGTTGCGGCCATCCTCTCCCTGTACCGTGGCTTTCATTGCCTGGGAATATTTGGTGCCGAGCTGGAAAATATGGCCCACCTCGATGCCGCGTTTGATGAGCAACGTGCCTTTACCGTCCGGACTGGGATCCCCCGCCACGACATTGCGTAAATCGGCGACGGCCGCCGGCAACGGCAGGTCCCGGAGCCAGTTGATACCGAAGTAATGCTTACCATCGATATTCGCGCCGGCGCCGAAATCGCTCATGACCGCCACGCTTCGATCTATAACCAGCGGCAGGGGCAAATTGACGGGGCCCAGCGAACCCGGACCCGCGCCGATGGCCGCGCGGATTTCCTCCTCACTGGCGAAGACCAGCGGGCTGGCCACCAGCGGGTGTTTTTCCGCCTTGATTTCATTGAGCTGATGATCGCCGCGAACAAGCAACGCCACCAACGCCTGACCGGTTTCTTCCCGGCCATGAACGATAAGGGTTTTGACGGTTTTTTCCACCGGCAGGGAAAATTGCTCCACCAATTGCGCGATGGTCTTGGCGTCCGGCGTGTCCACCAGCCGCAGGGCCTCGGTGGGGGCGGCGCGTTCAACCGCCGGCGCGATGGCCTCCGCCAACTCGATATTCGCGGCATAATCGGAAGCGTCAGAGAAAACCGTATCGTCTTCGCCGCTGTCGGCCAGCACCTGAAATTCGTGAGACGCATTGCCGCCGATGGAGCCGGTATCGGCCTGGACCGCGCGAAAATCGAGGCCCATTCGCGAGAAAATCGCGCTGTAGGCCTGATACATGGCGTCGTAGGTCGCCTGCAAGGATGCTTGCGAGGTGTGGAACGAGTATGCGTCCTTCATAATAAATTCCCGGGAGCGCATGACCCCGAAACGAGGGCGGACTTCATCGCGAAATTTGGTCTGAATCTGATAAAAATTCAGCGGCAGCTGTTTATAAGAGCTGATTTCATTGCGCACCAGATCGGTGATCACTTCTTCATGAGTGGGACCGAGTACGAATGGACGGTCGCCGCGATCTCGCAACCGCAGTAATTCGGGGCCGTACTGCTCCCAGCGGCCGCTTTCCTGCCAGAGATCCGCCGGCTGCACCACCGGCATGGAGACTTCAATGGCCCCGGCATTGTTCATCTCTTCGCGCACGATGTTTTCGACTTTGCGCAAAACCCGTAACCCGGTGGGTAGCCAGGTATACAGACCAGAGGCCAGTTTGCGGATCATCCCGGCGCGCAGCATCAATTGATGACTGACGACCTCTGCATCGGCGGGGGTCTCCTTCAACGTGGAGAGCAGATATTGGCTAGTACGCATATTTAATCATGTTCCAAAAGAACGCCTTTATGCCACGGCGGCATTGCGGCAGCAGACTATAAAAAATGGCTTAGTTTACCAGTGCGGGCCCGTGGTCAAAAGAGACAGGTAAAAATTTAACGCAACCCGGCGGTGTCATGCCGTTGTGACATCGTCAATGGACAGGACCTCGGCCCGGCCGTCCGCGACGCGCCAGCGGATATTGAATTCCAGCAACGAAACAGCATAGTGTTTCGGGTCTTGCCGCCGCTGACGATAAGCGGGACGGGGATCTTGCGCCAGCACATCGGCGATGAAACGCCGCAAGTGGGGATAACGGGGCGCCAGCGCCGAGAGTTTTTCCCGCGCGGTGTCGGAAAATACCACGTCCAACACTGTTTCCGGACTGTGTTGCGCGAATCCGGCTCGCGCCTCGGGCACGCTTTCGACGTAAGGCAGATAGGGTTTGATGTCCACAATCGGCGTGCCGTCCACCAGGTCCAGGCTGCCCAACTCAAGTATCGTTGCCGATTTGTCCCGGCGTATACCCCGCAGCGTCACCAGCGACATTCCGATGGCGTTGGGACGGAAAGTTGAACGGGTGGCGAACACGCCCATACGGCTGTTGCCGCCCAGGCGGGGCGGCCGCACGGTTGGGCGCCAACCCTGCTCCATCGTGTGATGGAACATGAACAGCAACCAAATATGGCTGAAGGACTCCAGACCGCGCACGGTCTGCGGCAGATTGTAGGGCGCCAGCAGATGCAGTTCGCCGGTACCATCGGCAACCAGTCCGGGCTGGCGGGGCACGGCAAATTTTTCTTTGTAGGGCGAGTGGATAACGCCTATCTGCTTGACGACGAATTCGCTCATTGCGTAACTTTAAGCGCGGTGCCCTGACAAACGGTTTGCTGATAGCAGCCGGCAACCGCCCTGACCGTTTCGCAGTTATGCAGTAATACCGCATTGCCTTTCATCCGGGCGGCGCGCATCTGCATATCCTTGCGTGCTGCGGCTATGCTTGGCGGCGGATCCTGTAGATTGACCTGGCAGACGGAACCATAGGCCTCGCCGAGATCGCGAAAAGGTTTACCCACCAATTCCTCGGCGGATTTATAGAGTTTGGCCGGTTGCGGTTGCGCGGCGGTTTTGCGGCCGGTCAGGGCGCCTGTGTCGTAGTTGGGGGCGGTATGACGGCTGGCGGTAGTTGATGTGGGAGAATGTATCCATGAACATCCTGTCAGCGAGAGCACCAAGAGACATCCTGGTAAAGCACGCATAGGTTTTCCTCGGAGTAGAATTGTTATTCAACAGGCGCTATTGAATCAATGAACGGCGCAAATAACAAGACGGGCTTTAGCCCGCCTTAACAAAAAGCGCCCCGAATCGCCTTCGAAAACCGCTTCCGGGCCTTATGCGTCCCGGTGGTTATCGATTTGTCCCAGGGATACCGCCCGGCTTACCGCCAAGGGGGCCGGCAACTGGCCCGCCCGCCGTCGCGCCGCCTGACGGTCAGTATCACCAACCTTTGACCGCGCCGCCATTGAATATTTTATTGGCCGCTTCGCTCACTTCGTCGGATTCGTAAGCTTTTACGAATTTTTTCACATTTTCGGCGTTTTTGTTATCTTCCCGGGCGACAATGAGATTGACGTACGGGGAATCTTTATCTTCGACGAACAGACCGTCTTTGGTTGGCGTCAAGCCGATTTGGCTGGCATAAGTGGTGTTAATGATTGCCAGGGCGATCTGTTGATCGTCAAGAGAACGCGGCAGTTGCGGCGCTTCCAGTTCCACCAGTTTCAAATGTTTCGGATTGTCGACCACGTCCAACACGGTGGGTTGCAGGCCCACGCCGTCCTTGAGCTTGATCAAGCCGACTTTTTGCAGCAGGAGCAGAGAACGGCCCAGGTTGGTCGGGTCATTGGGCAATGCTACCTGCGAGCCGTCTTTCAGTTCGCTTAACGAGTGTATTTGTTTGGAATAACCGGCGATGGGATAAACGAAGGTATTGCCTACCGGCACCAGTTTGTAGCCGCGATCCTTGATTTGCTGATCAAGATAAGGCTTGTGCTGAAATGCGTTGACGTCGATATCGCCCTTGCTCAGGGCCTCATTGGGCAGCACGTAGTCATTGAATGTCACCAACTCCACATCCAGACCGTACTTTTCTTTCGCCACTTTCTGGGCGACCTCCGCCACTTGTTGTTCCGCGCCGACGATGACGCCGACTTTGATGTGGTTCGGATCTTTTTTATCCTGCCCGCAACCGGCCAGGGCCAAAACGCCCACCAGCGCGCCGATGGTAGCCAGGGTTTTGAATTTAAAAGACATATCCCTTCCTCTATTTTATAAATAACATTGTCGTGTTGGAGCGCCGGCAGGGCGTCTCCGAAGCCAAAATTTATTTGTGAGTGACCGCTTTAACGATTTTATCGCCGCTTACCTGAATCAAAAAAACTAAAATAACCAGTAATATCAATACAGTATTCATTACCGTGGCGTTATAGCCAATATAGCCGTATTGAATGCCAATCTGCCCCAGACCGCCGGCGCCGACCGCGCCCCCCATTGCGGAATAGCCCACCAGGGTAATCAGGGTAATGGTCGCGGCGTTGACCAGACCAGGCAGCGCCTCGGGCAACAATACCTTGCGGATGATTTGCATCGGCGTGGCGCCCATGGCGCGCGATGCCTCAATCAGTCCGGTGGGAATTTCCAGCAAGGCGTTTTCCACCATCCGGGCGATAAACGGCGCCGCGCCGATGGTGAGCGGCACTATGGCCGCCTGCAGACCAATGGACGTGCCTACCAGCAAGCGGGTGAACGGGATCATCCACACCAGCAGGATGATGAAAGGAATGGATCGGAAAATATTAACCAACGCGGAAGTCAGGCGGTAGAGACGGCTATTTTCCATAATCTGCCCAGGACGGCTGGTATAGAGCACGACCCCGATGGGCAAACCCAGTACGAAACCGAGAAATCCGGAAACAAACGTCATTGCCAGGGTTTCCCAGATGCCTTTGAGGAATAGCGCGATCATGGCTTCAGACATAGCCCAGCACCTCGACCTTAACCTGTTGTTGTTGCAGAAAAACGATGGCGGCGCGGGAATTCTCCTCGTCGCCGGCCATCTCTGTCAGCATGATGCCGAACTTGACGCCGCCGGCATAATCCATCTGGGCGCTAATGATATTGTTATTCACATTGAATCGCCGCGCGGCTTCCGACAGCAATGGCGCATCCACCGACTGTCCGGTGAATTCCAATTGCAAGATAGGGATCTTGCCCGGCGCCGGCGCCGGCGACATCCGCGCCTGGTAATCCTCGGGAATATCGAGATGCAGCGTGGATTTGATGAATTCCTGCGCCAGGGGCGTTTTCGGATGGGAGAACATTTCGCTGACGGTGTCTTCTTCTATCAATCGCCCCTGACTAATGACGGCGACCTGATCACAGATACGTTTCACCACATCCATTTCATGGGTGATCAGCAGAATAGTTAAACCCAGGCGACGATTGATATCCTTGAGCAGGGACAAGATAGACCGGGTGGTGGCCGGATCCAACGCGCTGGTGGCTTCGTCGCACAACAATACCTTGGGATTGCTGGCCAGCGCGCGGGCGATGGCCACCCGCTGTTTCTGACCGCCGGAAAGATTGGCCGGGTAGGCGTCCGCTTTTTCCTCAAGCCCCACCAGCGCCAACAGTTCGGCGACCCGATCGTGGATAGCGTTTTTCGGCTGGTTGTCCAGTTCCAGCGGTAATGCGATGTTGCCCGCCACAGTTCGCGACGACAACAAATTGAAATGCTGGAAGATCATGCCGATTTGCCGGCGGGCGATAATCAACTGGCGTTCCGGCAAATCGGTTAATTCCTGCCCGTTAACCAGCACGGTGCCGCTGGTGGGCCGCTCTAACAGATTTACGCAGCGAATCAAGGTGCTTTTGCCGGCGCCGGACGCGCCGATAACCCCGTAAATCTGACCGGCGGGTACATGAAGACTGACATCAGACAACGCGCTAATGGTCCGGGTTCCCTGTGTGAAGTGCTTGGTAATATGAGAAAGTGTTATCATGCTTTGTTATTGTAAACAGTCACCTGTGGAGAGAGTGGATGGTAATTATTAATACCCGCAGGCATCAATGTGTTGGATGTTAAGGCGTCTAGACGTCCAAGTCAACTGACATTCATTTTCCGGGTTATTCACCGTGAAAAATGTGAGATACTCGCCAACGTTTATGTTTCAGGAGCCAACTAGTGGCACAGCTTGTCCCCGCAATTTTTCTCGATCGCGACGGCACCATAAATGTCGATCACGGTTATGTTTCAGAAATAGATGACTTTCAGTTTATCGATGGCGTCATTGAAGCCCTGCAAGAACTGAAAAAAATGGGTTTTGCCCTGGTCGTGGTCACCAATCAGTCCGGCATCGCCCGTGGCAAATTCACGGAAGAACAGTTTATGCGCCTGACCGAATGGATGGACTGGTCGCTGGCGGATCGCGGCGTGGATCTGGACGGGATTTATTTTTGCCCCCATCATCCCGAAGCGGGGTCGGGGGACTACCGACAGGATTGTGATTGCCGCAAGCCGAAACCGGGTATGTTGCTGGCCGCGCAACGCTATCTGCATATCGATATGGCCGCCTCTTATATGGTGGGTGATTCGGTGAAAGATATCCAGGCTGGCCGGGCGGCCGGCGTTGGCACCGCAATATTGGTCCGCAGCGGCAAGCCGATCAGCGAAGCGGGAGAAGCGTTGGCGGATTGGGTGATCGGCAGCCTGGCGCAGTTGCCCGAGACCATCAAAAGGCAGCGGTCCGGCCGTGGCGGACAATAAATCGCCATTTAATTGAAAAGCGGCGATATTCGCTTGCCATTTTGCGCCGCCTCCCTAATAATGCGCCTCCATCGGCCAGCACTGTGAAAGATATCACAGGATGTCGAAAAGAAAATGGCGGCAAGCCGGTCAGGCTTGACACCCAATGAGGAAAGCGTAACATACGCCACCTCGCGCCAGAGGAGTTACCCCGGCGCACGCTCTTTAACAACTTATCAGACAATCTGTGTGGGCACTCGCAAGACCTATAGATTCACAAAATCAAG
>NZ_SZPQ01000127.1 GCF_005217455.1 Martelella alba | reverse complement strand
GGCCAGACTGAAGACGGAAAACTCTACACGGCTGGCATTGGGGTGGGGGTCGAGAATACCCCGGCGGGAATGCAGAGCCAGGTCCTGATCCTGGCCGACCGGTTTGCTGTGCTCAATCAGGATAACGGGGTCACATCGACGCCGTTCGCCATTGACGGCGGACAGGTTTTCATGAATATCGCGTTCATCAAAGACGGGACTATTACCAATGCAAAAATCGGCGATTATATCCAGTCGTCGAATTATGTTGCAGGCTCGACGGGCTGGCGCATAGGTAAGGATGGTGCCGCGGAATTTCAAAACGGTACGTTCAGGGGAACAATAAACGCAACGGCAGGGACGTTGGAAAACGTCACTATTACTGATACCGCCACAATAAACCGTGTGGTAGCGACCTCAATCGAGGGTGATATTGCGACAGGTTCGCCGCTGAGTGTTGATGTGGGGACCCCATCAGGCGGAGCAACAATCTCCGGCACATTTTATAAAACGATAAATGCAACTCAACATGTTGATCGCATCGTTTCCATAATTTGCCCGGTCATGTGTACCGTTTCCAGCAGTGATACGACGAGTCAGTCAGGATATTGTATGGTCGATATCTCTGTTAATGGTAACACCATTGCGTCCGCCGAGGCGTCGGCGAGTTCAGCCTCAGGGGAGGGTTCTGACAACGTCAGTGGCGTGGCGTGTGGAACGTATATTGTTCCGGCTGGCAGTTCTGTGACGTTCGAATTTTCTGTTTCGAAACACCGCGGCAATAGCAGTGGCGCCGCTACAATGCAGGCTGGCCCCGCATTGTTAATAGCAACGGCCGTTAAAAGTTCTGATTGGTCATAATAAACAATTTTCGGAGTTAAATTTATGGCATTAATATCCGGCGTTTTGTTGGCGCCCAGTGGTGCCCCATTGCCCAATGTCAATATCATACTGCGAGCGATTTCCACATCATCGCGCGTTATCGTGCAGTCGGAATCAACCACAACGACTGATGCTAACGGTAATTATTCTATCAACGCCGAAACAGGCAGATATTTCGTATTCATCTCTACAGATGGACAACCCGACGCACATGTCGGGACTATTCAAATTTTCTCTGATTCGATTGATGGCACGTTAAATAGTTTTCTGACGATGCCCGGTGAGAATGATCTGACGCCGGCTATTGTGGCCACTGTCGAGCAAATGCGCGCGGATTCACAGACTGCGGCGGCGGATGCTCTAACGGCAAAAAACGACGCCGCGGCCAGCGAAACCAATGCGGCTGCCAGTGCGACGGATGCGGCAAAGAGCGCCACCGCCGCCAGTGGATCGGCCGATGCC
>NZ_SZPQ01000126.1 GCF_005217455.1 Martelella alba | reverse complement strand
CTCCTGACTTCCTCCAAATCATCCCAGAAACCCACCGCCAGCCCGGCCAGGAAAGCCGCTCCCAGCGCGGTGACTTCCCGAACCGCCGGCCGTTCAACCCGGGTGCCCAGGATATCCGACTGGAACTGCATCAGGAAATCGTTGGCCACCGCGCCGCCGTCCACCCGCAGCGATTGGAGTTTGGCGCCGGCGTCCGCCTGCATGGCGTCCAGCAAATCGCGGGTCTGGTAGGCGATGGATTCCAGCGTGGCGCGGATGATATGGTTGGCATTGACGCCGCGGGTCAGGCCGAAGATGGCGCCGCGGGCGTAGGGGTCCCAGTAGGGCGCCCCCAACCCGGTGAAGGCCGGCACCACGTAAACGCCATTGCTGTCCTTGACCTTGCCGGCGAAATAATTGCTGTCGACGGCGTCGTTTATCAGTTTCATTTCATCGCGCAGCCACTGAATCGCCGCGCCGGCCACGAATACCGCCCCCTCCAGGGCGTAATTCACCTCGCCGCGCGGGCCGCAGGCGATGGTGGTCAGCAGGCCGTGGCGGGAGCTGACGGCCTCCTTGCCGGTGTTCATCAACAGGAAACAGCCGGTGCCGTAAGTGTTTTTCGCCATGCCCGGCTCAACGCACAACTGGCCGTACAACGCGGCCTGCTGGTCGCCGGCGATGCCGGCGATGGGGATGCGGGTGCCGCCCTTACCGCCGATATTGGTCTGACCGTACACTTCCGAGGACGGCCGCACGCTGGGCAGCATGGAGCGGGGAATGTCCAGCGCGTCCAGGAGCTTGTCGTCCCAGTCCAGGGTATGGATGTTGAACAGCATGGTGCGCGAGGCGTTGGTGTAGTCGGTCACATGCACCCGGCCCTGGGTCATACGCCAGATAAGCCAGGTATCCACGGTGCCAAACAGCAGTTCGCCGCGCTGGGCCTGCTCGCGGGCGCCCTCCACATTATCCAGGATCCATTTCACCTTGGTGCCGGAGAAATAGGGGTCGATCACCAGGCCGGTGGTCTGGCGCACATAGTCCTCCAGGCCGTCGCGTTTGAGTTTTTCGCAAATATCCGCGGTGCGGCGGCATTGCCAGACGATGGCGTTGTACACCGGTTTGCCGGTTTCCTTATCCCAGACGATGGCGGTTTCCCGCTGGTTGGTGATGCCGATGCCGGCTATCTGATCGGAACGGATATCGGCCTTGGCCAGCACTTCCACCAGAGTGGAGCTTTGCGAGGCCCAAATTTCCATCGGGTCGTGCTCCACCCAACCGGGCTTGGGATAAATCTGGGTGAACTCGCGCTGCGAGACGCTGACGATATTGGCATCATGGTCCAGAATAATGGCCCGGGAACTGGTGGTGCCCTGGTC
>NZ_SZPQ01000125.1 GCF_005217455.1 Martelella alba | reverse complement strand
GTCCGTCTGATACAGATGGACACCAAGGATATCTAACGGTTTCGTTTGGAAACAGACGGCGCTGGGCACACGCTTACCTTGTACCAGAGTATGTGTTTATACCAGCGGCAGCAGGGATTGGGCTGGCAGTATCCATGGCGGGCGGATCTTTCAAAAAATACGTCTGGGGCCATCATTTCCAACCCGACGGATACAATTCTCGCTGGCAGCGTTTATGCTGCGACAGATACCGTACATTGACTTTTCACTCACTAAATAGTTTACTTTTTTTATTATAGTTACACTCTGAGTGAATCTATGACATCAAAATTAAACTGGCTGTTGCAAAACACCTCTCCAGGAAGCCTGGTTTTACAATCGTGGCTGACCCGGAACAACATATCGCCTTCTCTGGCCTTTAAATATGCGCAAAATGGCTGGTTAATAAAACTGCGGGCTGGCGTTTATGCGCGCGCAGGACGAGAACCAGACTGGAGTGATGCGCTATGGTGTCTGCAAAGCCAGCTTGAAGCGCCGGTGCATCTGGCCGGACTGAGCAGTCTCTCCTGGCAGGGCCGTTCCCATTACCTACAGCTTAAGCAGCGTCAATGCTGGCTTAGCGTTGAAAACAAAGCGATATTGCCCAAATGGTTTAAAGAATTTCCCGGCGTTGAGTGGTTGGTGGTATCGGCTCTGAAGCTCCCTGAATTGAATGAAAAATACCGAACTGAGCTTGACGTTAAAGGAAAAAAAATAACCGCCAGTACGCCAGAACTGGCAGCCTACGAGCTATTAAGTGCAGTACCTCAGGAAATTTCATTTGAGCACGCTGCCGAGCTTTTTCAGGGACTAGTCAATCTCAACCCACGTAAAGTGGAGAAGCTGCTTACGCTCAGCCAGTCCGTACAAACCAAGCGCCTGTATCTGTTTTTCGCCAGTTTCTATGAACATGCATGGTTCAAACGCGTGGATACCAGCAAAATCGATCTGGGATCAGGCAACCGACAAGTCGTTGTTAATGGCAAGCTGAACACGCGATACCAGATTACTGTGCCCAAAAATTTTACTAAGAAGGGAATAAGCCATGGATAAAGCCTCCCCCTACTACCGCCAGGTCGCCCTGCTGGTGCGAGCATTACCCTATGTCGCTAACGAGCCCTGTTTTGCGCTGAAAGGCGGAACGGCGATCAACTTATTCATCCGTGATTTTCCCCGATTGTCCGTTGATATCGATCTGGCCTACATCCCGCTGGAAAGCAGAGAGGTTGCGTTGCCCAACGTGCGGGAAGCGCTCACCCGCATCGCCGCTGAACTGGAAGGGTAATCCCCCCATTTTTAACGGAGGTGATAAGTAGAATCAGGTCATGCGCTGAATATGCTGCATTGGTGTGAAG
>NZ_SZPQ01000124.1 GCF_005217455.1 Martelella alba | reverse complement strand
CGAGGGAATACCGGAGCCGACGGATAACACTAACTTAGAGATAAAAGCTGTCTGAATATAACGGGTCAAGATCAGTAAACCAGTTCACTACCCTGATACGGAAACGTACTGAGATACGCTATAGCGTCATCCTGAATGAGTTCGCAGGGAATATCCCCGCCGCGCCATACATCAATAACCTGTTGGTCAATATCGATTCCAATATTACGGGCTGCTGGCCGTTTGTTGCGCATCACAGCTCCTCCACCAAGGTGGGTTTCAATATATGTCTCGTGCACTGGCATCAGGTTGATGAGTCTCTGATAGCACTTGCCTTTACCACCGGGATATCTCATGCGCTAATCATCGTCATTTCTGACGATGATGTCAATTACAATCGGTATTGGTGTACGCGCTCCTTTACTACAAAGTACATAATCAATAACTTGATAGTTCGTTTTTTGTAAACTCTATTGCATAGCTGTTCGCACTAACGCATAGCAATGTGATGATTTAAAAAATATATTGTCTCGTTACAGGAATAGATGCGATAGATAATTTATTCTGCTCAATGATGGATGCGACGGATGCATTTTCACTTCCAGGGTGCAGCACGGACGAGCACTCGCCCGGAACTCTTTAACGATGATAAAACCTGGGTAGTTTGCTGGCACAGAGGATTCATTCCGAATAACAGGGACGAATCTCAGCCCCGGGTTTACATTTCTCACGTCTGCGCTTAAGCAGGCTGATTGCTATATTCTGCCCACAGGAGCCTGTATGACACGCAGCAAAGAACAGCTCTGGTCTGAACGTCAGGGGAACAATACCCGTAGGCCAGATGAAATAAGGTCGGAATACGAACGTGATCTTTCCCGACTAATCCACTCTTCCGCGTTCAGACGATTACAGTCGAAGACACAGGTGCTGGGGCTGGGCGAGAGCGACTTCTACCGCACACGGCTGACTCACTCTATGGAGGTAGCGCAGATTGGCAGCGGCATCCTGTCTCAGCTGAATATACTCTATCCCGTTGGGGTAGCGACGGAGGCGGAATTCCTGCCTCACCCAAGCCTTATGCAGGCTATCTGCCTTGCCCACGATATCGGCCATCCCCCCTTCGGTCATGGTGGTGAAGTTGCGCTTAACTACTGCATGAGAGCCTATGGAGGCTTTGAGGGTAACGGACAGACGCTGCGTATACTCACCCAATTGGATAAGTACACCGAGTCCAACGGGCTGGATCCGACGCGCAGGCTTATTCTAGGCGTGCTGAAATACCCGGCAAGCTACTCTGAGGTAGTCAACGAGAGCGCTTACGGCCAGCTACAGTCAGGAAGCCGTGAATGGCTGTTTAAATCCTCCGGCTTTAAGCCCCCGAAATGCTATCTGAACCGCCCCGGGAATCCTGGAGACTAAACTCTTTGAGAGAGAGGTAACAGGATGACTAAAAATACTCGCTTT
>NZ_SZPQ01000123.1 GCF_005217455.1 Martelella alba | reverse complement strand
CAACGGTCTTTATAAAGCGGAGGTAATACACCGTAAGAGCTGGAAAAACCTGGCAGAAGTAGAGCTGGCAACACTGGTGTGGGTGGACTGGTACAACAATCGCAGGCTAATGGAGAGGCTTGGTCACATCCCGCCGGCTGAAGCTGAAAAAACATATTATGCTTCCAGAAACTGTAACAATCTGGCAGCCTGAGCTTCCTGCCTTAACTCTCTCCAAGAAAACCGGGGCGGTTCAGTTAGCCGATCTGGAACGGATGTTCTACTTGCTGGATGGTAAAACCATTCCCGATAACCGGCATGATGTCTCCAACCGGTTTATGGATTTCGTGCGCGACAATCCGCATCAGCAGATTTTCGAAGATGAGTTGTTCACCATTCGCTACTTTCAAAAGGGCAGTGGGCATATCACGTTCAAACGTCTGGATCTGGTAGAGAAGATGAATGACATTGTGGCGAAGCACTTTCCGGGGATGTTGCCTGCGAAATGAGATGTGATGTTTTTATAGGCATCTCTATGCTAATCTTAATAGGAGTTATTAAATGTTATTAAAGGAGATAATCCCTATGGGTTCGCTTACTAAACAAACCATCAGCGCACAGATACCCGTTGAGTTGGCTGCTGCTGTAGAAAATCTGGCAATTGAGTTGGACCGTTCTAAGAGCTGGATTATTAAAGAAGCGTTGACCAGTATGCTGGTCGAAAGAGAACGGCGTCATCAGAGCATTCAGGCCGGTCTTGCCGATGTGGATGCCGGTCGCGTGGTGAGCCACTCGGACATGGTGGATTTTGCTAATCGCTTAAAGAAATCCTGATAAATGGAAATTTACTGGACGCTTAAAGCTCATGATGACCTGGAGCGTATCTACCATTTCGCTCTTCAGTACAGCCGCCAGCACGCCGATGATGTATTGGATCGCCTGATTACTGGCTGCGCTGGCCTTACGGTGAATCCGGCAATTGGTGTACAGCAGACTCGGTATGAACCCCGGGAAGTCCGAAAAGTGTTATTCGATGATTACGAGGTTCACTACGAACTTCGTGACAATGACATCTATATCGTGGATCTCTGGCATACCAGAGAAGAACGATGAAGAGATGCTCTTCTCATCGGTAGCTGTCAACGAAGTTGACAGAGAGCGTTATTCGTTTTTTACGCTACCGTTTTCAGCCCGGTTTCCGGCTTATCTGGATTCAGCATCACCACCTCGACCCGCCGCCATTGGCGGCATGAGCCAGACCACCGTTCCGGTCGGGCTCTTCTGGCCGTGTCATACAAGGCCTTTCGTTTTGCCAGCAGGCTTATATCTTCTCCCTGATGCCGTTGTTCCGGTGTGACATAACCGATGGCGCTATGCCGATGCTCCTCGTTATACCACCGGCTGAAGGTAAGCGTGTGCCCAGCGCCGTATTGACAGTTATTCAGCAGGGATGTTGAGGTTCCACGGCAGAAGATCTTTGACCT
>NZ_SZPQ01000122.1 GCF_005217455.1 Martelella alba | reverse complement strand
CGCTGCCGCGGCTTCGGTGCATGGTTTAGCCCCGTTACATCTTCCGCGCAGGCCGACTCGACCAGTGAGCTATTACGCTTTCTTTAAATGATGGCTGCTTCTAAGCCAACATCCTGGCTGTCTGTGCCTTCCCACATCGTTTCCCACTTAACCATGACTTCGGGACCTTAGCCGGCGGTCTGGGTTGTTTCCCTCTTCACGACGAACGTTAGCACCCGCCGTGTGTCTCCCGTGATACGTTTTCCGGTATTCGCAGTTTGCATCGGGTTGGTAATCCGGGGTGGACCCCTAGCCGAAACAGTGCTCTACCCCCGGAAACGACCTCACGAGGCGCTACCTAAATAGCTTTCGGGGAGAACCAGCTATCTCCCGGTTTGATTGGCCTTTCACCCCCAGCCACAAGTCATCCGCTAATTTTTCAACATTAGTCGGTTCGGTCCTCCAGTTAGTGTTACCCAACCTTCAACCTGCCCATGGCTAGATCACCGGGTTTCGGGTCTATACCCTGCAACTTGGCGCCCTGTTAAGACTCGGTTTCCCTACGGCTCCCCTATGCGGTTAACCTTGCTACAGAATATAAGTCGCTGACCCATTATACAAAAGGTACGCAGTCACCCCATCCTCAAATGTCCCGCTTGCCTTTGCCGCCAATCTTGTCCGCTTTTTTAACTTCCGCTGCTCATGGACGTCTCTGTCCATTGCGCTGCGGCTTGAAAAAAGCGCACAACCTTGTTTGCAAATGCTGCGCTGCCCGGGGGATTGGGTTCATCACCTCAAGTGCGAGGCACTTGAGTGATG
>NZ_SZPQ01000121.1 GCF_005217455.1 Martelella alba | reverse complement strand
TACGGCTCCCCTATACGGTTAACCTTGCTACAGAATATAAGTCGCTGACCCATTATACAAAAGGTACGCAGTCACCCTGACGTATCAGGGCTCCCACTGCTTGTACGTACACGGTTTCAGGATCTGTTTCACTCCCCTCGCCGGGGTTCTTTTCGCCTTTCCCTCACGGTACTGGTTCACTATCGGTCAGTCAGGAGTATTTAGCCTTGGAGGATGGTCCCCCCTTCTTCAGACAGGATAACACGTGTCCCGCCCTACTCATCGAGCTCTCCGCTCGCGCTTCTTCGTGTACGGGGCTGTCACCCTCTATTGCGCGACTTTCCAGACGCTTCCACTGAAACGCAAGCCGATTACCGCTCTGGGCTGCTCCCCGTTCGCTCGCCGCTACTGGGGGAATCTCGGTTGATTTCTTTTCCTCGGGGTACTGAGATGTTTCAGTTCCCCCGGTTCGCCTCATTAACCTATGGATTCAGTTAATGATAGTGCGACGTATCGCACTGGGTTTCCCCATTCGGACATCGCCGGTTGGTCGCGCTTCATATCAGCTCGCCGGCGCTTTTCGCAGATTAGCACGTCCTTCATCGCCTCTGACTGCCTAGGCATCCACCGTGTACGCTTGTTCGCTTAACCTCACAACCCTAAGGAGTCTTCTGTCCGGGATGGCG
>NZ_SZPQ01000120.1 GCF_005217455.1 Martelella alba | reverse complement strand
ATGATTCAGCACATCAAAACGCTGGCGTACCAGCAATTCGGTATCCGCTGCCAACCGTGATCCGCAAAACAAATACAGGCTACCAGTCGGTTTCAGCACGCGCCAGAATTCCACCAGCATATCGTCCAGCCATGCCAGATAGTCCTCGACGGTTGACCATTGCCGGTCCCAGGCGTGTGATTTGACGCGATAGTATGGCGGGTCGGTCGCGATCAGATCGATGCAGTTTTCGGGGAGCGTTTTGATGTAATCGAGGGAATCGGCGTTGACGAGATTAGCACTGTTTAAATTAACAGTATTTTTCATAGACCAGAGGTGTCCGTTTTGGTACGCTCAATGCCGCTGTGTGCACATCAGCAATGGGCCTTGGTTCGCCTGTGATCCTCTGTCATGGGTGAATGGCGGTATCAGTGTTAGCAGCACCGGTATCGTCGCCCATTTCACGTATAAAAAAGCCCTGACATCTGCCGGGGCTTTCTATTTTGGCGGTAAAAAACGAAAACCCCGCCAGGACGAGGTTTTAAGTTTTGTGCTTTGTAACCACTCTTAGCACGTTACAACACATTTTGCGTAGCGCACTAATGATTTTGGGTCAGGCGCATAAATATTTTCTTTTTGCGCCCAACGGTCCATTTCGAGGGTAACCTCAGCCATATATAGGCATGCGTCCACAAACGCCTCGGCCACCTGCATTTCTTGCCGGACCCGCCCCTCTGAAATTTTATAATGCCGGCCAATTGATCGCTTCGACATGCAGTAAACATAGTGCAGCACAACCATGTTTAACTCATCGGGCCGACGTACTTTTTTTAACACGAGAACCGCTGCATCTACTGCCATACCATCGTCATCACAACAGCTATCGCGAATCTTCGAGGTATACGGCAACAATCCTTTGAAACCAGCCGCGATATGGGAGAAATCAACGCCACTATTGTCCCGCGCCCAGCTACCCCAGCGTTCGAGCACCAGTTGAATATCACGCATCGTTTACCCCTATTCCAATTTCCCAGTGGTGATTACGCCGAGCGCCAGTGCCCGGTCCTGAGTGTGCAGCAGCATTTCTAACTGGCTACCGTGCTCTGCCTCAAATGCCCGAGTATCCCGATGCAGTTCGTCATGGCATTGCCGGCACAGCGGTATCGTGAATAAATCGTGAGGTTTGGTCCCAGTCCCGCTCAGACCGTGATCGATAATATGGTGAGGGTCGTCCGCTGGCCGGCCGCACCCGGCGCACGGCTGTACTTTAACCCATTGGGTGTACGCCTCGTTTGTCCAACGCCGGCGTTTCGGGATCAGCATGAACGACTCGGGCGGCTCTGGGTCAACAGCCAGCGCCAGAACCGGTTTCGCTCGCTCCGCCAGCAATGGCGTTGCGAAAACATGCGGTTCGATATCGGACTCCCGCATCACCGGCGTAATGCGCTCTGGCGCCGGCAGTTTTAGAACCCGGCGCGCCGGCCCTTCCGGTAATGCCTC
>NZ_SZPQ01000119.1 GCF_005217455.1 Martelella alba | reverse complement strand
CCGAGGTCCATGGTGATGAGAGGATCGGCCCCTGTGCCGTAGGCGCGGGATCATTTGTCTGTTCGTCAGATTTGGCAAAGAGGCCGAATTTAATTAGAAAAATAATTAGATATTAGTTGACAAGATTAGATATAAATCTTATTATCTAATCATCCCAAGCGGATATGCTCTTTAAAAAACGAGGAAACATGGTAAAGGTCCGATGGTCCAGGAAAGCGTTAAAACAGCTGCTTTCGATTGATACCAGGTACCGGAAAACCATTGAAGAAAAGGCAAATAGCCTCACCGCATTCCCCCAAGTTCAGCTTGATATCAAAAAGCTCAAGGCGACAGATAACCAGTATCGAATGAGGGTTGGCGATTACAGAGTTATTTTCCAGATTGACGATGGTGAGCCGGTAATCTGCACTATTCAGACAGTGAAGCGTAGAACCTCAACAACCTACTAGGCGGGGAAACCCGCCAGTTTCCTCATAAACGACATAACGCGAAAACAGAGAAACCCTAATATGTCTAAAATCCAATACATCACTGATAGCGCCGGCAAACCTCAGTTTGTCGTGCTGCCCATCGCCGACTATGAAAATCTGGTCAATGATGGTTGGGAGGATGTTCCATATCAAGCCGATGAGCACGACGACGAAACAGTACCCGGTGAAGTTGTGTCCATCATGATCAAACAGAACGTCAGCCTTTTGGCTGCCTGGCGTATTCACTCTGGGCTGTCACAGTATGCTGTGGCCGAGAAACTCGAAACCACACAATCCGCTGTTTCACAGTGGGAATCTGTGGACTCAAAACCCCAGAAAAAAACACGCGAAAAGCTGGCGACGCTGTACGGATGCCGTCCAGAACAGTTGACGCTCTAAGATACAGCCCCGCCAGGGGCTAGTTTTTCCAGTTCCTGCTGAGTTTGCAGGAATCGTTCTTCTTCCAGTTCAATGCCTATGGCGTTTCGCCCTAGTTCCAGCGCAGCTTTTATCGTACTGCCGGACCCCATAAAGAAATCGGCCACTGTGTCGCCGGGCCGGCTGCTGGTCTGGATGATATGGCGCATCATATCGGCTGGTTTTTCACACGGATGTTTGCCCGGGTAATGCTGGACCGGCGGGAATGTCCATACATCGGTATACGGAACCTCGGCATTAACAGCGAACGGCCGGCGCAACTGCTGGTACTGCTGGCGCAATTCGTCATACTTCGCCACCAGCCCAATATAAGTTTGGCTCAGTACAGCGTAATGCTCGATTAAATCAGAGTGCTGATCCATCAGCGGATTGTCACGGCCAATCGATCGGGATTTTTCAGCAAACAGGTTTTGTAATGCGGCGTATTGCTCCGGGCCGGGCAATTGCCATTGGCTCTCTGAAAACCAGTGCGAGCACATCTGCGTGCCAGTGGCGGCATTGATTTCAGCCGCCGACACGCCTAGCAGCGCACGCGCGTCGCGAAAATAGTCAATTAGAGGTTTGAATACCTGCGCTTTCAATTCTCGGCATTGGGTTGCATAGCCAATCGCGCCCTTGGCGACCCCCTCAGAGCCATAATGACCCGCGAAAATGACCCGCTCAGTGGCTGGAAAGTA
>NZ_SZPQ01000118.1 GCF_005217455.1 Martelella alba | reverse complement strand
GCGCCAGTCAGCATGAGGGGCAATACATCACCGGTATGGTTCACATCATGGAACATACCATGGCGATGCGGGAACGCGGCGGCCGGTACGTGGTACTCATCAAAGCGGCCACGTCGGAAACCTGGTGGCCCGAGCACGCCGACCATATTGCATTCATTCGCGGCCGCATTGGTTTTGATGTCCCGACTTGGTTTAAACCGGCCGATGCGCAGCAGGTACCGACCGGGGCGTTTTTTGCCGGGGCGATCGCCGTCTTCGATAAAACATGGGCTGGTCCAGCTATGGGGTACGTCAATCGAGACGACCTGATCGCCCGCGGCGAAACCGCGCTGGCGCAAATGCGCTGGATGGCGCCCCGGTTCGTTCAACCTCAAATCCAGACCCCCGACATTGATCCGGTACCGGAAACAGCCAACCGCGTATGGCCAGCCGAGGTTTATTTCCTGTTCGACCAGGTCCCGGCCGCCGGCAGTCTCCCCGCCGACCTGCAAAACAAAATCCGTAGTCACATAAACCACATGAAACTCGACGGCACGCCAACTGACGCCATTATCCAACAGACCATAAAATTAACCGCAGCCATGGGAGCAACAGCATGAGGGAAATCATTGTTGATAATTTTGCCGGTGGCGGCGGCGCGTCAACGGGCATTGAAATGGCGGTCGGGCGTAGTGTGGATATCGCGATTAACCACGACCAGAACGCCATCGACATGCACACGACCAATCATCCCGATACGCTGCATTATTGCGAATCCGTGTTCGACATCGATCCGATAGCGGCTACCGCCGGCCAGCCAGTGGGCCTAGCCTGGTTCAGCCCGGATTGCCGGCATTTCAGCAAGGCTAAAGGAAGCAAGCCGGTAAAAAAAGAGATTCGTGGGCTGGCCTGGATTGTCCTGCGCTGGGCGCTGGAAACCCGGCCACGCGTGATGATGCTGGAAAACGTCGAGGAATTTAAAACGTGGGGACCACTGCTCACGGATGCCGACGGTTCGCAGCGGCCGGACCCGGCCCGCGCCGGGGAAACGTTCGAGGCATTTTGCGGCATGATTTCCGGCGGAATCCCGGGAAATCATCCGGCTCTGGCCGAGGCATGCGAGTTTCTCGGCGTTGACCCCAGCAGCGGACAGGGACAGCAACTGGTGCGTGGGCTGGGGTACAACGTCGACTATCGCGAGCTGCGCGCCTGCGACTACGGCGCGCCGACCATACGGAAACGTTTTTTCATGGTGATGCGCTGCGATGGCCGGCCAGTGATGTGGCCGGGGATAACGCACGGGGACCCGAAATCGCCTGCGGTGCAGGCCGGCAAACTGAAACCCTGGCGCACGGCGGCGGAATGCATCGACTGGTCTATCCCATGCCCGTCGATTTTTGAGCGCACCCGGCCGCTGGCCGAAAACACATTGCGACGCATCGCCCGGGGCATTCAGCGTTTCGTTATCAACAATCCGGCGCCGTTCATTATCCAGTGCAACCACACTAAATCCGACGGCAGTTATGACCATTCTGTTTCAAAGCCCTGTTTGACGCTCTCACACATGCAGGTATCTGGAAAGACGACAGTCAAGTTAAACGCCTCGCTG
>NZ_SZPQ01000117.1 GCF_005217455.1 Martelella alba | reverse complement strand
TTTCATAGAGATCTCCCCGATTCAGGTTACGAGAAAATTCTACTTATGAACACACCGGTTTTTCGGGGGGATTACCGAATGACAGTACCACCCCGCAGAACAATAACGCTATCGACATGATAAACGGCAGCCGGTAACTCCCGGTCACATCGCTGATATAACCGAAGGCCAGCGGCGATACTACGCCCGCAATACCCGCCGATGTACTAACGAAACCGCTCGCCACGCCGGCACAGGACGGCGCGACATCCAGCGGCACCGCCCAGATGGGACCCTCCGCCAATTCCAGGAAAAATAGCGAGGCGGCCAGACATAAGGCGATGATGTCCTGCTGGCGTATAAACAAGACGCATGACATGAAAATCAGCGAACCGAGAAATGCGATGATGATGATATTACGTCGCGCGGCGTTGATATTGCGGCTACGTTGATACCACGCGTCGGTTAGTAATCCTCCGGCGGTATTCCCCACCACGCCGGCGATAAATACGCCGGAAGTAAACAGGGCGGATGTTTTGAGATTGATGCCGTATTCGCCGACGAAAAAACTGGGGAGCCAGCTTAAATACAACCATAACGCCCAGGCATGGCAAAAAAACACCAACGTGACCGGCAGGATGCGCCGGGCCAGGGCGAGCCAAGGTACCGGCGTATGATGGGCCGGACCGGTGTAGGCCGGCAGACGGGCGATTTCCTCTGGCGTGACGCCGCGGTGCCGGCGCGGATCGTTGCGAAAATACCCTATCCACAGCGCGGCCCATGCCAAGCTGACGCAACCGAGCGCAATAAAGGCGCCGCGCCAGCCGATAAGCGGAATCAGCGCCACCATGATCGGCGGCGTGATGGCCGCCGCGGCGCGAGCTGAAGAGTGGGTGAAACCTTGGGCGAATCCGCGGCGCGCCACCGGTACCCAATTGCCCATGGCCCGGGTGGCGTTCGGTATGGTGCCTGCTTCGCCCAACCCCACCAGCATTCGGCTGAAAAATAGCGCGATCAATCCTCCGGCCAGTCCCGTGGCCAACGTGCCCGCCGCCCATAACAAACCCGATAGCGCCAGCATACGGTGCGGGCCAATCTTATCGCCAAAATAGCCGTTGATAATCTGGAATAGGGCATAGCAATAACCGAATGCGGACAATATCAGGCCCAATTGGGTATTGGAAAGATGCATTTCTGTTTTGAGCAACGGCGCGGCGATAGAAATATTCACCCGATCGATATATTCGATGAAATACATAGAGCAGATCAATACAAAAACTCTGCCGGTCGCCCCCTGGAACATTGTTGTCTTCATTATCACGTTCTCCATCGAACTGGCCGGTTTGACGTCGGCGAAGGGCCGTCAAACGCAGCGATTTATGACGGCGGGTTAATGACGCGTCAGGCCGATGATCTCGCTAACGGCACAGCGAGATCATCATTAAAATTGCCTATTGTCGACAATTTAACTCAACAGATTTCGCTTTCAAAAGCAGTGCATCACCCGTGGATGGCCATTTTCCATGTCATTTCCGCCGGACTAGGGTGACTTAGCCGTTATACCCCACGTTGGCTCTCGCTCGGCCGCGCTTCCTCGCCGCCGCGATGCAATTCGGCG
>NZ_SZPQ01000015.1 GCF_005217455.1 Martelella alba | reverse complement strand
GAAAAGCGCGTATTTTTAGTCATCCTGTTACCTCTCTCTCAAAGAGTTTAGTCTCCAGGATTCCCGGGGCGGTTCAGTTTATGCATTTTCCCCTTTTTCGACAGATGATGCAACACCCATTATCGCGCAACGCATTCCATACCGCCGCAGAATCAGGAGAAACGGCGAAGGCGAAAACGTTGTGCATTGCCTGGAAGTCGAATTTCTGCGTAAAGAATCCATGTTGGTTAATGAAAAATGGACTCTTGAGTATCACCCGTCCCGGGGTCATTTTATCATATTGACGATCAAGGACGGTTTTTTCCACAATACTTTGGCGGAGTCCGCGGAAATGGCGACTATTTTGAAAAACTTACTGACTTCCCATGGCGCGTTCCCCTCTTTATTGACACTAGAGCATATCACGTTAATTTCCGGCATGAGTGAGCTCGAGAAATACATCAAGCGGGGGAGGATATTGGCGCAAAAACTCAATATCATCATTCAAATCACGCCCGCATTGACCAGTGAACACATTCGCGATCGTCATCCGGAATGGTTTGCCAATTACTATCCCGACCCTACGTCCCATGAATTTGTAAACGAGGCAGTCCAGCCTTTTTTTCGTGACGCCCATGAAATCCAGCTCATCAATAATGAACGTATTTACAGTCTTATTTCCTTGCTCATCAAATTACGTAAAATGATAAACAGAAGCCGTACTAAAAGATTTGGCACGGCCATACCCGCCATTTATATCAATCTTGGCAGAGTGCTTCTCAATGACCTGGGCGTGAACGTTTTTGTTGAGCAATACAAGCTGTTACCCGACGCTGGAGACAAAATCCGCGCGATTATAACGGAGTATTCCCTCTGGACGGGAGTTTCCAACGATGTTTTTTTGCAATGTTATTTCGACATTATCCTTGACGTGGAATCACTCAGGCATCTGGCGACGTGGTTTTTACCGTAATGGCGGGCTAACCCATCCAGGCGACGTCCCCCGCTCACCGTTGCCTGTAACAAGAACAGCCCTGTATGGGTTGTCCTGCCCCACGAAATTATGCCTAACCTTTAACCCCATTCGAACTGCATAGCGGCGGGGAGTGAGTGATTTTAGCAGATGGTTGGCTATGCGTTTATACTCGTCATATTTCACGTTGCTTCGTTGTTGGTTGCGTTCGGTCACCCCGGTCACATCGTCATGTGACATCGTTGGCTATGCTCCTGGGGGGGCATGAGGGGCTCCTGTCTCTTACCGGAGGCCCGTCGTCAAGGGTTCAAGTGCGTTCGCGGCGAATTTGTCGCTCCCTTGCCGCCGCGAAGCCACTCGACGTATTTGGCGTCTAAGCGCTAACCCGACCGACATAGGGCGACCTGATTGCGACACTCGTATTTATCCCTGTTTAGCCGGCGCTGACGCCTTGCCTGGGAATTGACACCATGACCGACCGTTCCAACGACCACATTGCGCGTACCATTGGCGATCACGGCATTATCGGGGATTTGCGCACTTGCGCGCTTATCGCCGTCGACGGCGCTATTGATTACTTTTGCTGGCCCGATCTGGACAGCCCCTCGGTATTTTCCGCACTGCTCGACGGCGATGCATCCGGGGTTTTCAGCTTGGCCACGGACTGGACCGGGATTCGTTTCCAGCAGCTTTATCTGCCCGATACCAATATTCTGCAGACCCGCTGGCTGGCCCCGCACGGGTTGGCCGAAATAACGGATTATATGCCTATATGCGATATTCCGGAGCAAAAACCACGTTTAATCAGACGATTGCAGGTCATTCAGGGAGAAGCGGTTTTCCGCCTGCGTTGTGCGCCGGTTCATGACTATGCCCGCGCGGAAACCCGCGCGCGGCGCGCGGGGAACGGCGCGGTGGATTTTAGCGCCGCCGGCCAACCGACCCTGCGGCTGGCGGCCTCCGGCGTGGCGCTACGAACTGAGAACAATGCCGCCACGGCACGATTTACCTTGCGGGCCGGCGAGTCCGTGGAATTTGTGTTCGGCAGCGCGGAAGATGAAGAGGTGACGGCGGGCAATCATCGGGCCTGTTTCGAACAGACGCTGCGATACTGGCGGCGCTGGTGCGCCAGCAGCAGTTATCGGGGCCGCTGGCGGGAACGGGTCAGCCGGTCGGCCCTGGCGCTGAAATTGCTCACATCCCATCGTCACGGTTCAATTGCCGCGGCCGCGACTTTCGGGTTGCCGGAACGCCTGGGCGGCGTGCGAAATTGGGATTATCGCGCCGCCTGGATCCGCGATGCCTCATTCAGTGTTTATGCCTTGATGCGACTGGGATATACCGGCGAAGCCGAGGCATTTATTAAATGGGTCGCCCGTTGCCTGCAACACAGCCGTAACCGGCCGGACAAATTGCAGGTCATGTATCGCCTAAACAGCGATATCGAACTTCCGGAAGAGGAATTGCCCCATCTTGCCGGCTATGCCGGTTCCCGGCCGGTGCGTATCGGTAATCTGGCCTACCGCCAGTCGCAATTGGACATTTATGGCGAGTTGATGGATGCGGTGTATCTGGCCAATAAATACGGCGAGGCCATTTCCCACCGGGGTTGGCGTTACATCAGCGAAATGATCGATCATGTTTGCGCCAGTTGGAATCAAGCGGATGCCGGTATTTGGGAAATGCGCGGCGAACCGCGTCATTTCCTGCATTCCCGTCTCATGTGCTGGGTCGCCCTCGATCGCGCGCTCCGTTTGGGAATGAAACGTTCCCTGCCGATGCCCTACGAGAGATGGGATCAGGCCCGCAGCGCCATTCGCGATGATATCTGGACGCATTTCTGGAACGCGGAGCTAGGGCATTTCACCGCCACCCGCCACGGCAAGGATCTTGACGCGTCCATGCTGTTGATGCCGTTGCTGCGTTTCGTCGGCGCGACCGACCCGGACTGGCTGGCGACCCTGGACGCCATCAAGACCAATCTGGTGCAAGACGGGCTGGTGCGACGCTATGACAACGCCATGACCCCCTCCGACCCCTTGCCGGGACGGGAAGGGGCTTTCGCCGCGTGCTCATTCTGGTATGTCGAATGCCTGGCCCGCGCCGACCGGCTGGAGGAAGCGCACTTTGAGTTTGAGAAGTTGCTCGGTTACGCCAATCATCTTGGTTTATATGCCGAGGAATTCGACAATCAAGGGTATCCCCTGGGCAATACCCCTCAGGCGCTGACCCATTTGGCAATGATCAGCGCCGCCTTTTTTCTGGACCGCAAACTGGGCGGAGAGCAAATGCTTTGGCGCCCCTGAATGGCGGCGGGCATGACCCGTCCCGTCGCCTTATCCCGCGCAGACCGCGGCGCCTTTTATCAGCCGCGCGGCCGATCAAAGGGCCGACCAGCGGACGGTAATGGAGAATGACAGGCTCTCTTGCGGCGCCAGGATGTGTAACCCCGGCAGGCCCGGCATATTATGCGCATTTACCGGGTGCGTCTGGGGTTCCAGGCAAATGAAATCACTGTTTTGCGGTTGATAAACCATTAGGATATCGGTGGCGCTCTCAAGTATTACCCTGGCGTCGTCCCGCCCACGGCGCAATTCCGCCCGTCCCTGCCAGCCGGAAAAGGCATTATTGATCCAGCCATCGCCGGGCGGGCGCGGCGTGGAAAAATCCCAGGCGCCAGGCACGCCGCTTCGCCATGGTCCGGGCAAATGCCGGCGTTGTTCCGGCCAATAGCCCCGGGCCTGAAAACACAACCGCGCCGATGGCGGTTTGACGAAAAAAGGATGAAAACCGGCGCCATAAGGGAAAGGTTCTTCGGCCAGGTTGGTGATGCGCAAGTCGGCCGATAGCGTCGTGCCCTGCAAGCGGTAGCACAGCTCCGCCCGGTAGCGATAGAGGGTCGCCAGGGAGGAGGTCAGCGTGAAGATCACTGAATCGCGCCGACGATGGAGGACGTCCCAGGTTGATATCCAACCATCGCCATGCAGGAAAAATTCCGCGTCATAGGGCGATTTCGGCAAGTTCCGCTTTGTTTCCCGCCAGTCAAAGGCGTTGCCGGCAATCCGGTTGGCCATGGGCAACATCGGAAACATGGCGCAGTCGCCGGGCGCGGCAGCCGGGTCGCCCGCCGGCCGCAGTACGGGCACGCCGCCGGCCGTCAAGCTTAACACGGCCGCGCCCTGGGGCCGGCATTGCAGGACCAGCGCATCATTATCCAGCGTGATGATGGTCATATTCCCACTCCGCCTGGGATCCGAAACGCTGTTCAAGCGCTTCCAGCGTCACGCCTTTGGTTTCCGGCACCCGGCGCCAGATGAAGGCGAAACCGGCCAGACAGATCGCCCCGTATAGCAAAAAGCTGCCCGATGCGCCCAGGGCGGTATTCAGCAGCGGGAACGTGTAAGTCAGCAGGAAACAGGCCACCCACAAGGCGAACGTGCCGACCGCCATGGCCATGCCGCGCACCCGGTTGGGGAAAATTTCCGACAACAGGACCCAGGTCACCGGCGCCAGGGTCAGGGCGTATACGGCGATGGCCGCCAACACCAGCAATAATACCGGCATGCCCATCACGCCCAGGGCGTAGGCCGCGGCAATCAAGGCGTAGATGATGGTCAGGCCCAGCGAGCCGATCAGCATCAATTTGCGCCGGCCGACCCGGTCGACCAGCGGCAGGGCGATGATGGTAAATACCAGGTTGATAAGCCCGGTGGCGACAATGGATCTCAGGGTATCGTTGATATCGAAGCCGGCGGAGGCGAAGATTTCCTGCGCATAATTGAAAATGACATTGATGCCGCACCATTGCTGGAACACCGCCAGCACGATCCCGATGATCATGACCGGCCGGATCCGCGGGGAAAACAATTGCTTCGGGCTGCCCCGCCGGGCATCGTCGGCGGTCATGGATTGCCGGATTTCCGCCAACATGGCGTGGGCGTAATCGGCATCGCCAATTTTTGCCAGCACCTTTTCCGCTTTTTCAAAACGTCCGGACTTCACCAGCCAGCGAGGGGATTCCGGCACCCTGAATAACAGGATTAAGAAGGCCACCGCCGGCACCGCGCCGGAACCGAACATCCAGCGCCACCCCATCTGGCCGTTCCAGGATTGCGCGATGGCCTGCATATCGGCGCCGGCGGCGACCGGTTCGGCGATCATTAGATTCACCCACTGCGCGGCCAGAACACCGATGACGATCGTCAATTGGTTGACCGCCACAAATTTCCCGCGGGTTTCCGCCGGGCTGACTTCGGCGATATACATCGGCGATAGCGCCGAGGCCAGGCCGATGGCGATTCCGCCGATGATGCGAAAAATCACGAACACGGTAAAACTGTCGGCGGTGGCCGCGCCCCAGGCCGACACGGTGAACATGACCGCCGCCAGCAGTAACGGCAATTTCCGGCCAAAACGTTCCGACAGCGTGCCGGAAACGATCGCGCCGAGCACGCAGCCGGCCAGCGCTGAACTCATCGCCCAACCGGACAGGGCCGGATTGGCGATATGGAAATAGGCTTCATAGAACGGCTTGGCGCCGCCTATGACCACCCAATCGTAACCGAACAACAGGCCGCCGCAGGCGGCCACCAGACAGATGGACCAAATGTAGGCAAGATTCAGACGGTAAGTGTTTTTCATAAGACCACCCTAAAAGTGTGTTTGCGAGCCGTCCTGCATCTCCACCGCCAACCTCTCGGCCAGGGTGGAGAAAAGCTGCGCTTTATCATGACTGGGGTAACGCGTGAGCAACGCAGCGCATTGCCGCCGCCAGCCCGTGGCATCCCCCTGTCCCAGAGAGGCCAGGGCGCCGACGAACAGGCAATGTTGCCGGTGGCTTTCTTGAGGATCGCTGTCCAGTACCACCAAATCGGGCAAGGACACCGCGAAAAAATCCGGCTCCGCCGGCTGTTCGATGGCTTTCGCCGCCCAGTCCCCCATGGCGTCGAAAATCTCCGCCGCCTGTTGGCGTTTTCCTAAACGCGCCAGGGCCGCGCCGCGGTAGAACAGATAGTCCACCGGTTGGTCGTTGTAATACCGGCTTTCCACCAGGTCGCCGCAACCTTGCGCGGCGCGCAGGAAATAGGTTTCGGCCTGACCGCCGTCGCCGGTTTGCGCCGCGCAGACGCCCAGCCAGAAATAGATATCGTTGTCGGTTTGTCCCACCAGCCGTCCTTCGCCGAGATTGGCCGGATAATGCAAGGCTTCCCGCAGGCAGCGCGCCGCTTCGCCCGGTTGGCCGCCGGTTAACAGGTGATGGGCCTGACGCAGGCTGGCGATAATGTATTGACCGGTGACCCTGCCTTCGCCGCCCTCCCAGGGATGGAAGTCGTGATTGAGCAGTAGTGCTTTTGCCTTGTGCCACTGGCCGAGCTGGTTATACAGACTCAATAGTTCGGCGATGATGTCATCGCGCTTTAACGCCACCGGCAAACGCGCGGTCAGTAATTCCAGACGCGAGGCCGGTTCGACGCCGCATAACCGGCGCAAGCAATCGAGTTCAAATAGCAGACGCGCGTCCTCGGGCGCCAATGCCAAGGCTTTGCGCAAGCAATGTTCCGCCTCGGCCGGGTTGTGTTCTTTATTGAAATAAAACACGCCCAGATCACGCCAGGCCCCGGCGTTGCCCGGTTCCAGCTCAAGGGATTGCCGCCAGTATTCCACCGCCCGCGTATAATTCCGCTTGCTGTAATGAAAGCAGCCCAGGAGATAGTGGGCGAAGCCACATTCCGGTATCTGCTCCAGGCAGGCCACTTCGGCCAATTGATTGGGAAACCGCACATTCCCGGCAAAGTGGTCTCTCGCCTGTTTGAGCAGCGCCAGGTAGGCTTCATGGGAAATTTGCGGCTTTAACAACCGGGCGCGCAGATACAAAGGCAGGGTCTCCTGGCTGTCCAGCCATTGGAGAACGGCCAACGCTTCCGCATCCATACCGAACGACAGCAAATCGGCCGCGATATTAAGCGCGTTGATGCCCCGATCGCCGGTGACCTGGTGGAGCGCCGCCAGGGATTCGGGGCGGTTATCGAACAGATGGCGCAAAGCGTATAGCAGGTAGTGCAGCGGATAGGTTTCCAGCAGCCCGTCGATGGCGTCCAGACTTTCTTTTAACCGCCCGGTTCGCTGCAATGACACAACCTTTAGGGCAAGCATGGCGTAATGGTTTTTGTTGCACGCCAGTCCCTGTTCGACAAAGGACAGCGCTTGCGTCCACTGCCGTCGGCGGGCGGCAATCCTGGCCAGACCGAAAAATCCGCCGGCCTTGCCGTCGCCGCTCCATGTGGCGCGGTAGAAATCCTCATAGGCGGGTTGCAATTGCCCCAGACGTTCCTCGGCGCGGGCGCGCAGTAGGCTGGCATCGCCATACTGCGGATTTTTATTCAGGCGGTGGGCCCGCCGTAAAGCGGCGTCGGCGTAACTGATGGCGTGCGGATAATCGGCCCGGTTGTATTCGATGACGGCCAGCGCCAGGTTACAGCGGTAATCGCCGGGATCCAGCGCCACTCCCCGCTGGTAATACGCTTGCGCGCCATGGCCGGCATGGTTGTATTGCTCCAAATGCTGGCCGATGAACCAGGCCTCGTCGGCGCTGTCGATTTCCCCGGCCGGTCGCGGCGCGACGGCCGGCGTCGGCAGCGGCTCGCCCGTAGGCCGATGTTCCAGATAGGCCAGGGCGGTCTTTCCCTGTCCGTCCAGAAGTTCCATGGTGAGCCGGCCGGGAAAATCCCCGGTCAATTCATCCAGCAGCACCTCAACGGGAGAGAGCGTGACGGCGATATCCAACAACGCCCGCGGCATGGCATCGCTACGGATCACCAGCCGGTAACCGCTCAGGGGCGCTATCGCGTATAAACCCCAGGTCAGGCCCGCGCCGGTGCGTTCCAGCTTCAGCGCCGCCAGGGTATTGGCATTCTGTATCGTGCCAAGACTGTGATAAGGCAGAAAATTCTGGGTAAACCGTTTTTCCTCGCCCGCATCCAGCCAGGTGAAATCGGGCTGATTATCGGTGAACACCCCGGTCATCAGTTCGATGTAGGGTCCGTTGGCGTCGGTCAGGTTGCGATCCCAGGCACGGCCGAATTCGCAGTTACCCCAGGTCCATTGTTTTTTCCCCGGCGAGACGTCATGATCGGCCACATGCAGCAGCCCGCCGCGTTCCTCATGGTCGTAAGCGCCGACGAAGTCGTAATCCGACTTGTAGGCCATATAGGAGGTGGGAACAGGAATATTTTTGTAGCGGGAAATATCCACGCCGGCCGAATAATCCACTTTGTAGTAAGTGCCGGTGGCGATGGGGAACGTGGATACATCCCGCTTACCGTGATCGAAAACCGCCGTCACATCCGGTGGAAATACGCTCTGATGCCCATCGCCGCCCTTTACCGCCGGATTGGCCCACCACAGGAAATGGCGTGGCGTGTCGTTGCCGTTGAATATCCGCGCCGAAATTTCCAGCAGCGCCCGATCAGGATACAGGGTAAAACCCGCCATCACCTGCAACCCGCGCATGGGTTCCGCCTCTCCCAGCCAGACCGTGCATGAGCCGTCATCATGCCGCCGGCATTGGTAGTCTACGGGCATAAAGGTGGTCGGCCGGTGGTGCTGGGGCCAGTTGAATTCGATGCCGCCGGAGATCCAGGGTCCCAGTAAGCCGACCAGCGCCGGCTTGATCACTTCGTTGTGATAAATAAAATCCCGTCCGCGGATTTTGTCATAGGCCCGCTGGATCCGACCGCCCAGTTCCGGCAGAAACATAATCCGTAAATAGTCGTTTTCCAGCCATAAGGCCTGGTATTGCCGCGGCGCCCGTTCGCCGACCAGGGTATCGATTACGCCATAGGGATAAACCGCCCCCGAGGATCCCTGGTATACCCGATGTTCAAGGAACATGGGATGCGTATCCTGTTCGCCCGTCGGATAGGTCGGAATCGTCACGTCTTCCCGCCAGATTTTTACTGCCCCCGCCATGTCCGCCTCACTCAATATTTTGATTAAAAGTTCTGGTGCAGGCAGTATAGTGGACAATATCTCGCCGTTTTACGTAACCCAGTCACGCAATATACTTAAGTGAGTTTAGTGAATGAATCTGCGGGGAATGAACAGCCACTACATGCGCTGTTACAACAAGTCAGTGATTATCAGTCACTTATATCGGCAAAAAGTGGCCAGCAAATCCACGCTGGCACAGCTGAGTCAATTGAGTATTCCAGCGGTCAGCAATATCCTTGATGAGTTGCGGGCGGACGGTTATATCCTGCGATTGGAACAGAATCTGCATAAACGCGGCAACAATAGCGGCAGTTATCAAATCGCCACCCGGGGCAATATTCTCTGTCTGAACGTCTCGCCGTTTTTGGTGGAAAGCGTCCTGACCGATGGTCTCGTCCGGCCGCTGCAACCCCTGCGGCAAACTCCGGTGCAAATCACCACGCCGCAACAATTGCCGCAGGAAATCGAAAAATATTACCGCCACTACCGACAATTCGAGCCGGATACCCCGCTGCGCATCGCCCTTTCCGTACACGGGCAGGTCAATCCGCGTACCGGCGTATCGGAAAGGATGCCGCAGGCGCTCTGGCACGAACCCATCGAATTACGCTATCTGCTGGAAAGAAAACTGGCGACCCGACTGTTGATGGATAACGACTGCGTTATGCTGGCGTTGGCGGAAAAATGGCAAAACCCGGACAGCGCCGATGATTTTTGCGTGATCAATGTCGACTACGGCATTGGGTCATCGTTCGTTATCGACCGGGAAATCTATCGCGGCGATTTGTTCGGCAGCGGCCAAATCGGCCATACCATCGTCGACCCCGATGGCACGGCGTGCTCCTGCGGCCGCTATGGCTGCCTGGAAACCGTCGCTTCGCTTTCCTCGCTGAAAAAACAGGCGCGCCGCCAATTAAAACTGACGCCCGCCAGCAGTCTGGAAAACCAGCACATCAATACCGCCTGGCTTATTGAGCGGTTTCACGCCGGCGACGCAGCGGTCCGCCAGATGGTCGGCAACGCGGCGCGGGCCATTGGCCTGAGCCTGTACAACTTTCTCAATGTACTGAATATCACCCATATTACCCTTTACGGCCGCAGTTGCCTGTTCGGCGAGGACTGGTTGGGCATTATCCACGAGCAGACCTATTTTAACCCCTTCGACCATGCCGGCACCGCCAGGGAAGGGGCGACCCGGATTGAAATCGGCGGCCTGACCCGGCAGCGACAGATAATGGGTATTGGTTTCCTCTACGCCGAGGAAATGATGCAAAACGAGGTCTTCAACAACACCGCCATTCACCGGACAACCGACCCCGCCGGCGGGAAACTCCGCCTTTAGGGCGTTTCCGGCAAGAGGCCGATAAAGGTCGTTTTTTTGCGCGGTCCGGTCATCAACGCCTCTAACTGTTCCGCGCAACGCAGATAATGCGGTGTTTTTTTATGGGCCGCCACCGCCTGCTCGTCCCGATAAGCCTCGTAAATATAAAAACGGTTGGGCAGTTTATCGTCGCGCAGCACGTCGAAGCGCAAATTACCCGGTTCCCGTATTGAGCCCAAATGGTTTTGCCGGAACACGGCGAGAAACTCGTCCACCCGTTCCGGTTTGATGTTGATTTCCACCAGCGTTACATGCATGGCCCTTCTCCCGCGCAATTTTGCCGCTCACTCAGGAACAACTGATAAGCATGGCCGGCGTCCTCGCCCCCATGCACCACCGCCCGCACCGCCTTGAGCATGGCCGCCGGCGCGGCGGACTGAAAAATATTCCGCCCCATATCCACCCCGCACGCCCCTTGATCAATGGCCCGGTAGCACATTTCCAGCGCCTCTCGTTCCGGCAGTTTCTTGCCGCCGGCTATCACAATCGGAACTGGACATCCGGCCGTGACCCGTTCAAAACCGTGCTCGGTATAATAAGTTTTGATGATATGCGCGCCGATTTCCGCGGCAATACGCGTCGCCAGGGAAAAATAGCGCTGATCCCGGGCCATCTCCTTGCCGACGCCGGTTACCGCCATGGTCGGCATACCATAACGGTTGCCTTGGTCAATGAGCTGAATAATATTTTTAATGGACTGATGCTCGAATTCACCGCCGATATAGACCTGGGCCGCCATGGCCGCCACGTTCAACCGCAAGGCGTCCTCGATTCCGACCGCCACCGCTTCATTCGACAACTCGCCGAGAATGGAATTGGCGCCGGAAGCCCGCAGAACCACGGGTTTATTCACCTCCGGCGCCACCACGCTACGTAAAATTCCCCGCGTACACATCAATACGTCAGTGTGAGGAAACAGCGGCGCGACATGTAAGTCGATCCGCTCAAGGCCTGTGGTCGGCCCCTGGAAGTAGCCATGATCGAAGGCCAGCATCACCGTGCGTCCGGAAACGGGATTGAATATCCGCGCCAACCGCGCCTGCATTCCCCAATCCAGCGCGCCGCTGCCCTTGAGAAAGAACGGGCGGTGCCGCTGCGCCACACCGACGCCGAAGTCTTTTCCATCTTTGATATCATCCAAATCAGCCATTACGCCGCCCTCCCGTCAGGTTAGAAATCGTATTTATCGATGTTGTCCTTGTCGAACTGCACCCGCTGCGGCAGCAGTACGATGCCGTTATTTTTCCCTTCGTACTGATAGCCCTGAACACTGTTGGGCGAGACCTCCACCTGGCCCACCTGGGGGATGGTCAATTTATCTCCCACTTTTAACGCGCCTTTTTGTAGCATCTCATGGGCGACATACACCGCGATTCTGCCCTGCTGCACCACGTCCCACAGACCGAAGGTTTTAACCGTGCCGCGTTCCACATAGGGGCGCATCACGTTGGGCGTGCTAAAGCCGACGATGGCAACGTTGTGGCGATCAAGATTTTCCGCCGCCTGAGCGGCGGCCGGCAAGGCATTGGCGTCCGGGGCGATAATCGCGTCCAGGTCGGCATAAGCCTTGAGAATGCCTTCGGCGGTTTGCAGGGATTTGGCGGCATCGTTATAGCCAAATTGCGTCGTAACGATGGTCCAGCCGGCATGCTCGGCGGCGATTTTCGCCTTGGCCTCTTTGACCCATTGATTCTGATCGGTCACCGTGGGGCTGGAGTAGAAAAACGCCACTTTGGCCTTTTCTTTGTCCACGCCTTTGGCCGCCATATCCACCAGCAGGGAACCAAGCTGGGTCGGCGTGCCCTGATCGATATAAATCGAACGGCATTCCGGTTTGGTGTCGGAATCCCAGGTCAATACCTTCACGCCGCGCTGCATGGCGCGTTTGAGCGCCGGGCATAAGCCGTCGGGGGACACCGCCGAGACGATAATGGCGTTATAGCCCCGGTTGACGAAGCTATTGATCAACTGGACCTGACCCGACACGCTTGGCTCGGTGGGGCCGTCATAAGTGACGTCCACGCCCAGTTCCTTGCCCGCCGCCAGCGCGCCGTTGCCGCCGCTGGTGAAAAATCCCACACCGACCAGCTTGGGAATGAAGGCAATCCGTTCCGCGGCGTGGGTGGCGGAGAGACCGGCCGCCGCCAAACCGAGCGCGCCTGTCAATAACACATTGCGCCAGAGAGTATTTGCCATAGCAGTGCTCCATCGATCGTGGATAGGGTTACAGTGAAGCCCGCGGGCGCAGCCGGCGGGCCAGAAAACGCCTCAGTGCTTCGCGGTGCAGGCTGACAGAGCGGCCGAGCACCACCAAAATCAGTAATGCGCCGGATAAGGCGCTGGAAACCTGGCTGGCGATACCGGCCATTTGCAGCCCTTGCTGCAAAAAGCCCACTAACAGCGTGGCCAGCGCGGTACCGAGAATCGACCCTGAACCGCCATAGATATTGGCCCCGCCGAGCACCGCCGCGGTAATGGCCGGCATCAACAGGGTGCCGCCCAAATCGGAACGGGCGGAACCGAAATAGGACGTCATCAAAATGGCGGCGACGGCCGACGCCAGACCGGTCAGGCCATAGACCGCGCACAGCGTGCGGCTGGCGGGTACGGCGTTATAGCGGGCCGCGCGGGGATTTTGGCCGATGACAAACACATGGCGTCCCAGCCGGGTACGGTGCGTCAGCAGCCAAAAGCCCAGCAGTAATGCCAGAAACAACGATAGCGGCATGGGCAAACCGGCCAGGGTGAGATTGGCGAAATCGGTGAACGCCGAGGGAAACCCGCCGATACCTTCATAGCCGGTGGCCCCCGCCAGCCCCGATAGCAACAGGGCGCTGCCGCCGTAGAGATAGAGCGTTCCCAAGGTGATCACCAACGGGTTGACCCCGGTATACAAAATAAGGCCGGCGTTCAGCAATCCGCAAAGCAGCCCCAGCATTAGCGTCAGCGGTATCGCCGCCGCCAGCGGCACTCCCGACTGGAACAGCACGCCCAGCGCGATAGCGCAGAGTCCGACGGTGGCGGCGAAGGAAATATCGATACCGCCACTGATAATCACCATGGTCAACGGTAATGCCACAATGCCGATGGTGATAAAATCGCTGGTACTGAAAAGCAGGGTGGTCAGGTCCAGCATACGGGCATTGATGGCGCCGAACAGAAGGATTTCCATCAGCAGCAACGCCACCAGCGCGCTCTCCCAGCCATAGGCTTTTAAGGTTTTCATCGGGCGGCCCCGCTTTTGCCGCCGGCGGCAAAGGGAATGCGTCGCGCTTCACCCGGCCCCCGCCGCTGGCCTTTTTTCGCCGGAACCGGCCGGGACGGCGTCGGCATGAAGCGGGCATATTTTTGCCGGCGGCGGGTCATCTCCAGGGCGCGCCGTAAACGGCCATCGAAAATCAACACCCCGAGCAGCACCAGACCGGCGATGAAATCATTCCACCAGGCGGGTAAACGCAGCAAAACCAGGACACTGTCGATTTGCGTCAGAAAATACGCGCCCAGCACCGCGCCGGCCACCGTGCCGGTACCGCCCAGCAGGCTGACCCCGCCCAGTACGCAGGCGGCGATGGCTTTCATCTCTAGTCCGCTGCCGGTTTGATTGGGTACAAACCCGATTTGCGCGGCAAATACCATGCCGGCCAACGCCGCCATCAGTCCGTTGAAGGTAAAAGCGGTGATACGAACGAAATCAACCGGCACGCCAAGCTGTCGCGCGCCGGCCAGATTATCCCCCGCCGCATAGAAACCACGGCCAAAAGCGGTGCGGCGGCAAAACCAGAATAGTCCCGCCGCCAGCAGTACAATCAGCCAGCCAAAGGGCGAGACGCCAAGCCATAATGGATTAGCCAGGGATTTAAGGCTCGCCGGCAGATTCTCTATCCATCTGCCGCCGGTCACAAGCAGCATCAAGCCGCGGTAAAGCCCCAACGTCCCCAGGGTGGCGACAATGGACGGAATACGGCATACGGTCACCAGTACGCCGTTTACCATCCCCGCCCCCATACCGATGAACAGCGTGATCAGCAACGATGGAGCGAGGCCCCAGCCGTGCTCCAGCATCAGCCCCAGCGCCACCGCGCATAATCCGGTTATTGATCCCACCGAAACGTCGATATTGCGGGTCAACATCACAAGCGTCGCGCCCAGCGCCAGCAATGACAAAGTCTGCGCGCTGCCGAAAATCAGCAGCGGGGTCTGGATATCGATATCATTACGATTGATGCCGCCCAACAAGGCGAACAGCGCCAGAATCGCCAATAATGCCGTGAGTTCGCGGTTATTTTGCAACAGCTTAATCATGAGCGGCCTCCAGGGCGTCCGCGGAGCCAAAGGCCAGACGCATCATGCGTTCCACCGTGATCTTGCCGGCGCGTACCGGTGCGCTGATCTCGCCTTGGTGCATGACGCAAATCCTGTCGGCCAGCAAGGCGATCTCCTCCGGATCGGATGAAATCAGCAACACGGCCACGTTTTGTCGCACAATCCGTTTCAATAGGGCGTAAATATCGGCGCGGGCCGACACATCCACCCCGCGGGTGGGTTCATCGACAATCAGCAACCGGGGCCGCGCCTCAAGGCATTTGGCGATTAACAGCTTCTGTTGATTGCCGCCGGACAGGGTACGGGCCGCTTGGTCCTCATCGGCATAGCGAATGCCCAAAGCCCGTTGATACCTTGCCAGCACGGCCTTTTCCCGACCGGGACGCAACCACCAGCGCCGGCGCTCATCGGCCAGCGCGCCGGCATTCCAATACAGGGGCGCATCCAGGTATAACCCGGATGCCTGCCGATCCTCCGGCAGATAGACCAGCCCGGCTTCCAGGCGTTGCGTCAGACTCAAGCGGCCCATATCGCGGCCTTCCAGCCGGAACCGACCGCCCCACAGCGGCCGCAGTCCGTATAGGGTTTCCGCCAGCTCGGTGCGGCCGGCGCCCACGACGCCCGCCAGCCCTACAATCTCCCCGGCATACACCTCCAGCGAGACAGAGTGGAATCCCTCGCCGCTCAAATCCTCAACAGCCAGCACCGGCCGTCGGGTATCAGCCGCCTGTCGCTGCCCGGGCAGATCAAGCCACAATTTTTGTTCGGCGCCGAGGGGATTTTCACGATTCACAGGGGCGATGGCCCGGATCAGGGTATCGTCGTCGATGTCGGCGACAGAACCGCTCAACGACAACGCGCCGTCGCGCATTACGCTGACCCGATCGGCCAGCGCCCGGACCTCGGGTAACTTATGGGAGATAAAAATGACGCCGACGCCATGAGGCAGCAATCCCCGTACCTGCTGGAACAACCGCCCGGTTTCCGCCGGCGTCAGCGATGCGGTGGGCTCATCAAGGATCAGGATTTTCGCGTCGCGCATCAGACCACGAAAGATTTCCACTAGCTGCTGTTCAGCCACTTCCAGTGTACCGGCCGCGGCGCGTAACGGCAGCTGACAGCCGAACCGAGCCAGTAGCCCGGCCAGTTTCCGGCTGTCGGCTTGTGGGCGCGGCAAACGGAACAGGATATTTTCTTCGACGGTCATATTGGCGAACAACAGGGGTTCCTGCGGCACCAGGTAAATGCCGCATTGATGGGCGCGTGCCGGCGTCAGGCGATGGAAAGTCCCGCCGCCCACCGATAACGTTCCGCCATCCGGCGCCACCACGCCGGCGATGATTTTCACCAATGTCGATTTCCCGGCGCCGTTGCCACCGAGCAGCGCGTGTATTTGTCCAGGCATCAGGGTAAAACAGATATCTTTTAATACCGTTACCCCCGAATAGCGCTTGCCGATGTTTTGCACCCGCAGCAATGGCGCCTGATCCTGCGGCTGTTGTAGGGTCATATCGCCTCAATAGGAATGAACAAATGAAATTTAATTTTAAAACTGTTCATAATCCTAGTCGGGGAGGTATGATAAAAACGCCAGATGGATCACATTTCAATCATCTCTCTGTTTGTGCAATAATAAGGAAATAACAGGTTAACGGATTTGCCGTGTCTGTCACAGATCATGACTTGTGCAGAATGAACAATTGTATATTATTTTAAAAAGTGTTCCATATGATTAAAAATAATCCGGATTACCCCATCCCAACGGAAACCGGGATGGCCGAGCAGGAATTGACGGCGCGTATTGCCTGGTTCTATTACCACGACGGCCTGACTCAAGGAGAGATTGGCGATTTGCTGGGGCTTTCCCGCCTCAAGGTGTCGCGGTTGCTGGAGAAGGGCCGTCAGTCAGGCCTGATACGGGTGCAAATCAATTCGCGCTATGAGGGCTGTTTGCAACTCGAGGATCAACTACTCGAACGGTTCGGGCTGCAATTCGCGCGGGTGCTGCCCGCGTTGCCGCAGGGAGAGATGAACCAACGCATCGGCGTGGGCGCGGCGCAGGCGCTTATGACCCGGTTGCGGCCGCAACAATTGCTGGCGGTGGGTTTCGGCGATACCGCCATGAGTACCCTTCAGCACTTGAGCGGTTTTATCAGCTCGCAGCAGATTCGTCTGGTGACGCTGTCGGGCGGGGTCGGACCCTATATGACCGGTATCGGACAATTGGACGCGGCCTGTGGCGTCAGTATCATTCCCGCGCCGCTGCGCGCCTCGTCCGCCGACGTGGCCGCTATTTTTCGCCGGGAACGCAGCGTACACGACGTGCTGCTGACCGCCTGCGCCGCCGACATCGCGGTAGTGGGCATTGGCGCGCTCAGCCAGAAACACGACGCCACGATTATGCGTTCCGGATACATCAGCGAAGGCGAACAGCAGTTGTTCGTCCGTAAAGGCGCGGTGGGCGATATCCTTGGCTATTTTATGCGGCGCGACGGCGAGCTGGCCGAGTCCATGCCCCTCCACAATGAACTGATCGGCATATCGCTGACGGATTTATCAAGCATTCCGCTGGTTATCGGCGTCGCGGGCGGGCCCGCCAAAGCCGAGTCCATTCTGGCGGCGCTGGCGGGTCAACGCATCAACGCGCTGGTCAGCGAAGAAAGCACGGTTCGCGCCGTGCTGGCGTTGCTCTGAACGTCGTCGGCCGCTGTTGACGCGCAATCAGGCCGGGTCCGGGGCGCCCTTTACGGTAATTGGCCGCATTTTCTCTCTCGCGCCCGACGCGATTGACACGGAGGCGATATTCATGGCGATACCCCGCACCCCTACCCCATCCGGCGACTGTCTTATGGCGCTGGATGCCGGCACCGGCAGTTTCCGCGCGGTGATTTTTGATACCGAGGGCACCCAGATTGCCCTCGGCCAGGCGGAATGGCAGCACGTGTCCGATCCGGCCATCCCAGGCTCCATGGATTTCGACCTGGAAAAAAACTGGCGATTAGTGTGTGATTGCATTCGCCAGGCATTATCCCGCGCCAATAGGGATCCCGGCCGGATCGTCGGCGTCGCGGCCTGCTCCATGCGCGAGGGCATCGTGCTCTACGACAGGCAGGGCGTTCCGCTCTGGGCCTGCGCCAATGTCGACGCCCGCGCCGGCCGCGAGGTGGCCGAGCTGAAAGCGTTGCATAACTTCAGCTTCGAACGGGAAGTCTATCAATGTTCGGGACAAACATTGGCGCTCGGCGCCATGCCCCGTTTATTGTGGCTGGCCCACCATCGTCCGGATATTTATCATCGGGCGGGCACCTTGACCATGATAAGCGATTGGCTGGCCTACATGCTCAGCGGCGAACTGGCGGTGGACCCGTCCAACGCCGGCACCACCGGCATGCTCAGTCTGACGAGCCGCGATTGGCAACCGGCTCTGCTCGAAATGGCCGGCCTGCGCGCCGATATCTTATCGCCGGTGCGGGAGACCGGCGCCCGGCTGGGCCGGATGACTGAAGCGGCGGCCCGGGACTGCGGTCTGGCGGCCGGCACGCCGGTTGTCATGGGGGGCGGCACGTTTTGGCAGCAGGTGGTGAATTTGCCTGATGCCATTACCGATCCGGACATGAACATCCGGGTTAATCCCCACGTTATCCCGGGTATGGCGCAGGCCGAATCCATCAGCTTTTTCACCGGTCTGACCATGCGTTGGTTCCGTGATGCCTTTTGCGGCGAAGAAAAACTGATCGCCGAACGGATGGGAATCGATACCTACAGTCTGCTGGAGGACATGGCCGCCCGCATTCCGGCCGGTTCTTACGGCGTGATGCCGATTTTTTCCGACGCCATGCGGTTTAAGGCTTGGTACCATGCGGCGCCCGCCTTTATCAACCTGTCCATCGATCCGGCGCGTTGCAATAAACAGACGCTGTTTCGCGCCCTGGAGGAAAACGCCGCCATCGTTTCCGCCTGCAACCTGGAGCAGATCGGACGTTTTTCCGGCGTTCGACCGCAATCACTGGTCTTTGCCGGCGGCGGCGCCAAAGGAAAGCTCTGGTGCCAAATCTTAAGCGATGTCACCGGGTTGACGGTCAAGGTACCCGAAGTGAAAGAAGCCACCGCCCTGGGCTGCGCTATTGCCGCCGGCGTCGGCGCCGGGGTGTATGCCTCGCTGGGGGAAACCGGCGAGCGGCTGGTGCGCTGGCAGCGGGAATACCGGCCGGATGAGGAAAACCACCGCCTCTATACTCAGTTGAAAATCAACTGGCAGACAATATACGCCGATCAACTGGCGCTGGTGGATCATGGTTTAACCACCTCAATGTGGAAGGCGCCTGGCATGTAGGCGATACCAGCGCCTATCATTGACATCCCCCGTCCTGAAGGAGGGGGTTTAACGGCGCACCTGGTATGCCGGCGAAGAGCGACAGACAGGCGCGGCCGCGCCTGCCCGCCTGTGTCACCCCGCATTGCGCGACGGGGTTGCCATGCGCGTTATCCATTGACGCCACGGGTGGTGATTCAGGTTGCCGGTAGCCCCTTGAATCATCCGGCGTTGATACAAACGTAGGACAGAGATGACGTCGCCGTGCTCCCCGAGGTCGTGCCCCCTTCCAAATCAACAGTCACCATCAAGCTTTGGCTTGGGGATTGGGTCCAGTACCGTCTGCTCACGTCGAAACCATAGTGGCTCAGCGGCCCCCATTCAGAACGCAGCGCGCCGCCGGTTTGCCCGCGGCCGTCACCGGCCAAATCACGCGCGGCGCCGTCTTGTCTGGGCAAGCGCATACCCAGGGCCGAACAGGCCGCCACGGCGCCGGCGTAGTCTTGCGCCGGCGCGCCGGCCGGCCAGGTAAACCATTTGACAACCGACATGCTATAGTAAAAGTGATAACCGGCCTTGCGGGCCTCAATTACCACGTCCGCTTCGGGGCGGCGCAGGAAGGTCACAATGCCGTTATTCACCGACACGGCGCCGGGATCCGTACTTGACCAGTCGAACGATGCGAGATCATCCGTCCCCGTCACCGGGTAGATGGAAAATCGGGCGCCGGCGAACGCCGTCTGCGGAAAACCGAAATCGATGGGGAAATAAACATAATCGCTGCCATTGCGTACCCCGTAAAAGGGCTTGTCGACAACCACGAAGGCAACCGGCGTTGTTTCCCTTCCCGTTCCGTCGGCCAACGCGGCGTCCAGGGTGAAAGTCCCTTCGCGGACACTGCTCACGGTGATGGGGAATTTGCCTTCCTGATCGGATTGTCCCTCCGCGGCCGACAGCTTAAGTCCGTTGTCGCTCCCCCACAACCGCACGCCGGCGCCCGCGACCGCATTGCCGAAGTCATCCGTTACCCGGGCGGTGACCGCATAGAAACTGTCGCCGCCATCCGCCACCATGGCCTTGTCGGCATTGATGGGCTGCATAGAGGGATGCGCCACGGTATCAAGCATGATCCGGCTCGCCCGGCCCGCCGTGAAGGTAACCGTTCGGCTGACACTCTCGCCCGAGGCCACCCGGGCGGTAAGTTCGGCGCGGCCCGCCACGGTATGGGTCAGGGTTGCCCGGGCAATGCCGTCCGCGTCGGTGGCGACCGTCGTCGCCATTACCGTCGGATTCCCCTCGCCCGGGCCGAATGACACCGTCTGACCGGCAAGGGGCCGTCCCCGGACATCGGTCACCCGCGCCTGGATTTCATTGGTATCGCGTCCATCGGCCAGCGCGTTATCCCTGATCACGGTCAGATTCTCATCCAGCAGGATGGCCGCATCGGGAGACGCGATAAAGATGACGTCGACATCCCGGTTGGCATGCTCCGCCGTCGCCCTGATTGTCGCGTTGCCCGGTTCGTTACTCACGACGGCGGTCGCCGCGTACCCCTCGTTGTCGGTAACGACATCGGCCACGAGCACGGCGGCGCCGTTATCCGCCGTAAAGTTCACTGTTTGCCCGGCCATCGGCCCTCCGTCATCGCCGGTAATCCTCGCCTGAACCCGGTTGACGGCCCGCCCATCCGCCAGAGCGTAGTTATCCAGCACCGCCAGCTCCGCGATAACGGCGCCGCCGGGCTCGACATGCATCACGGCCGACGCCTGGTTGGAGGCATTGCCTTGGCGGTCATAGGCGATGGCGTTCAGGGTGTAACGATTGCCATCGTTCTGATTCCGATAGGCTGGCAGAACCACCATGACACTCTCCTTGTCCGCCGGGAGTAACGTTCCGCCGGCGGCCAGCAGCGCGGGGCTATCCCATTGAATGCGCGCCAAGCCGTATTTGGCGTCGACCCTGGCGGCCACCCGCACGCGTTCGCCGGTTTTGCCGGTATGCCGTTGCGGCAACGCAAGATGAATCAGTTCCTGCTTGCGGTAGGCCAGCACCAGATGGTTATTGCGCTCCACCAAATCGTGGCGATGTCCGGCCAAGCTACGTCGACCGGCCACCGCTGCCGGATCGGTCTGCGCCCGCCACGATTCCCCCAGCCGGTAATTGACTTGCACATTCAGGCCCAGATCATTGCCGCCCTTGCCAAAGCGCTGATCGCCCCCCAGGGTCACCAGGGGAATCGGGGTGTAGCTCACGCCGGCGGTCAGGGCATAGGGGTTCTTCTGCCGCTGCCGGCCGGAAAACAGCGCGACTTCATCGCCGTGATACTGCTCAAACATGACTGTCCCCCCCCATTGCGGATAAGCCGGCAGCCAGGCCTCGGCCCGGACATCATAGCCATTGGCGGGACGCTCGTCATAGTCGGCCAGCGCGCGGGACTGTCGCCAGTCAGAGAGAGCGACATACCCATTGGCCGACAGTTTCAGGTAATGGGTCCAGGCCTCGGCGCCCAATCCCAGCCGCCGATGCCGGCCGGTCAAATCGTTATCCAGGAACATGTTGGCGCCATAGCGCCATTCGTCCACTTGCCGGCGGACGCCCAGGCCGATATTGACGGTGTTGCGTCGATCCTGGTTGCGGATACCCCATTGGGTAAACAACGAGGCATGCGGGGAGTCATAAAGCGGCAACAACATATCCAGCGCGCTGCCGTCCAGTCTAAAGCGCCGATCGGTATTGAACTGCAACCGGACGGTACCGAAACGGCCCAACTCGCTGGACAAGGCCTGGGCGGCCTCTCCCGTCGCGTAGTCGAGCGCCATATCCCCCGCGGCGGCCGCGCTGTTGTTGGCCTTAAGGATAGCGCCGGCTTTCAGCGCATTGTCGGTTAACCGCTGCTGGCTTAAGTTATCCTCCGATCGTTCGATGGCCGCCACGCCATGTTGGGGTTGCCAGGAGCGCGGTGCCGAGGCGGATAATTGACTGGCAGGGAGAATTAGCATAGCCAGTAAGATATTTCGACTGATTATGCGTGCGTAGGGGAAAACCTGCGGAGCGGCGTTTTTGGCATTTTTTTGCTGATGTCGTTTATCAATAATTGACGTTCTCGCTTTATGTGGCATTTTCTCTGTGTTCCGTTTGAGATAACAATTTGATAAGGAAATGCGCCGCGCAAACCGTCACCGCGGCTAAACAGGATTATCCTGCTTACCTGAACCGCCACATTCATGATGGAATTCTGACTAAAGCTGATAAGGGCGACTGACGGCCCCACGAAATATGGATAATGCAATATAATCATGAGATTGTTATATATTCGGGAAAATAGCCCATTTCCCGTTCCCGGCTCGCACACGCGCCAGAGGATATTTCCTTTAATAGCATTATTTTTTATGGCAGAAAATCTGCTAAAAATGGACATTGTCAATATCTTTTGATCGCGTTATATGATCAGTACTGACTAAGATGCGTCAACTTATCTAAGTTAACCGTTTATCTGAAAGAAAGGGGGTCGTATGGCTTTGCTACCACCCGTCTTGCCTCAACAAGCCGATGGTGTTATCAGCACGCAAAGGATAACCACCGATAATGGCATAATCGTTGAAGTACCGCTGTACGGCAATCTGTCGGTCGGCGATATCGTGCGTTTATATTGGAACGGCAATTTGATGGATACTTATACCATAACAAGTATAACGGATTTGCCGAAAATATTTTTGCTTCCGTCTTCTGCGGGCGCGGTTGGCAACAATATCGTTTATTATACCTCCACCGATACAGTAGGAAATTTAGCGTCATCTCCTTTTGTTAATGTAACCATCGTTCAAGGATCGGTAGAGACTGGCTACACTTTACTCTCAACCGTCGTCATCGATAATGCGCAAGCGGGCAGCTCGCCCGGAAATATCATCATTTATACACTTAATTATAATAACAGCGTCGTCGCCAATTCCTATCTGCTTTTCACATCGCAGGGCGGTACTTTAAGCGCGGCATTCGGTCAAACAAACGACCGCGGGCAATACCAATTATCTATTACAAGCAATGTACAAGGTAGTGTTTTAGTGACGGCAACACCCACTGTCGCCACAGATAAAGTCAATAATACTGTGGTAAGTTTCACGCCGGCGTCGGTAAGCTATAACATTGAAGCGGCAGTTCTGAGCAATAACGCCCCAGCCAACAATATTGCGCAGAATATTGTAAGCGCCCGGCTTTATAACGCTGGCACCGGCGCGGGGATTGCCGGCCAGGTATTGCTGGTCACCGTCGCCGGCCAAGCGAGCTATCCGAGTCTGGTGTCAACGGATAGCCAAGGATATGCTTATATCGCCTTGACCAGCACCACCGCCGGAACCGTGTCCGTCACTGTGACGCAGCAATCCAATCCGTCGGTTTTCGCCACGGCCAGCGTGAATTTTGCCGTTTCTTATCCAATACTGCTGGGCAAGCAAACTGCCTATCTCTGGGGAAATATCGGTCTGCAAACGTTCCTTGGACCTTATAATATTGTTATCAATCATCACTATTATATCGTTCCCTCCCGCCAGCCCTACCAGGTTAAGAATTGCGGAACAGGTTATGCCTTTACCGTCAGCAATTCATCATGCAGTAGAGATTATGGCCGCTATTATACTTTTCTAAATACCAATCTTAGCGATGTCATCGCCATTGCTTCCGGTGCCGGGGCGAATCTGACATCGGAACGCTATTATTACTATCCAGACAGTCACGCCGGCGAAGCGGAAATACAGGTTTGGGATTACGGCCCTTATTACAGCTCTGCCTTCAATCTACCGCGCCAAGACAGCCCGGCAATAGATGAGGCTATCATTGTCCCGATGGCGATGGATGAAAAAAAATGGCACTCGGCAGAGGACAATGGAGAGGGAACGGCACCGATGGACAATACGGACAATCTTGCAAAAGCCGTAGAAAAAGGAGATTGACTTCATTTTTATCATAAAAAAATGATGGCTGCACCGTGATGCTTCGTGTTTATTCGCGTTGATATCACGGTGTGATTTTTAATATTAAGGAGGTCCCATGAACCTTAATCCGCCAATTTTACCACAATTGATCAATGATAGTATTCCCATAGATCGCGTGATCACTGATGAAGGGGTAATAGTTGAAATTCCTTTGTATCATAATGCGACCCAAGGCGATCACATCAGGATTTATTGGGATGATACAGAAATACAGAGTTTCATTTTGAATTCTTCGTCCGATCTACCAAAATTATTCATCATCCCCGAATCTTTGGCGACGGTCGGTGGCCACAGCATTTATTATTCAATCACCGATGCGGTGGGTAATTCATCCATTTCTCCGACAGTGATTTTCCGTATTGCCATTCAACCGCGTAATGTTGACCATACCGTCGACGCACTGGTTATTGTTAACGAGGCGCACGCCGTCAGTGGAACGAATATCATCCTCTACACGGCATACACCCCGGAAGGACTCATCGAGCCGGGAGTCTACTTGCTTTTTCAAACCACTGGCAGTGCCGTATTGAGCGCTTCTTTCGGCCAAACCAACGCCAATGGACAATATCAACTTTCCGTGACCAACCCGCTAGCGGAACAAGTCCTTATCACAGCGACACCGGCCATCACGCCTTCGGTGTCTACTTTTACCTCATTGACGTTTACTCAGGCGCCGCCAGACTATAAAATCGATTTGGAGATTCTCAGCAATAACGCATCGGCTAACAATATCGCCCAAAATATCATCCGAGCCAGGCTTTATGACGCTAATTCCGGCGTAGGCGTCACGGGTCAGATTTTATTGATCTCGGTCGCGGGGCAAGCGAGCTATCCAAGCTTGGTGTCAACGGATAGCCAAGGTTATGCTTATATCGCCTTGACCAGTACCACTGTCGGTACCGTAGCCATCACTGTAACCCTGCAAACCGATACGACGGTTTACGCCGTAACGAGCGTGATGTTTTCCGTTTCTTATCCGGTATTAATGGGCACCCACACGCACTACCTATGGGGCAATATTGGTCTGCAAACATTCCTCGGACCTTATAACATTGTTGTCAACCACCATTATCATATCGTTCCCTCCCGCCAGCCCTACCAGGTTAAAAATTGCGGAGCAGGTTATGCCTTTACCGTCAGCAATTCAACATGCAGTAGAAGTTATGGCCGTTATTATACGTTTCTGGATACCGACCTTAGCGATGTTATCGCCATCGCTTCTGGTGCCGGGGCGAATCTGACGTCGGAACGCTATTATTATTATCCAGACAGCTACGCTGGCGAAGCGCAGATACAGGTATGGGACTACGGTCCTTATTACACGACTACCCTTGCTTTGCCGGTAACGGTGAACGATGGCGCTACAGAGGAAGGCGAGATTGAAGCAGACGGATTGATCGATGCCGATAACGCTGACGATGAGGTTGCCACCAGCAGTGATGAGGAAATAAAAAAGGAATAAGCGAAGCCCGCAATGTCCAGTCGACTGTACCGGCCGGGACATATTAAGCGGCATCCGGCAAAGGTTGGCTTAAACGATGACCCGCGCCGGATGCATTTTAGTGATTTCAGTAATATTAGATAGTTATCTGAATATGTTAATTACGCGTAGTCGGCCACAGAAGTATCACAGCCACCGTAAATTACCCTAGGTTCGCCGCGAGCTTCTTATCCCACCATGAGAAGGCGACCTTTAGATTCGGCGAAATAAAATCAAAGAGGCTTAATTATGGATCTGCCTATTCCATTATTGCCGCAAATGATCAGCGGAAACATTTTGTTGGAAGAAATTTCGTCCAGCGAAGGCATCAAAGTCAGTATTCCCCTTAATAATAAGACGACAGGGAATACACTACGTCTATTTCTCAATAATGTTCTCATCACAACCTTTGTCATAGATGATGAAAGTCTATCTCAGTATCCTGATTACTTTCTTATTCCAATAAAGGCCGCGCATAAAGGCAAAAATTCCGTACACTACGTTCTAACAGACGATTCCGGTTTATCCATCAACTCCAAGCATGTTACTTTTACACTATCATCATCGCGTGTCATTGAATTATCTGGGAAAGATAATGCCATTTCCCCATTAGCCGTACAATATAATTTGCAATCCTTAATTATTGTAAATAATGCCCAAGCGGGTATTTCCGATAATATCATACTTTACACATTGACTAATGAGAATGGCGAGCCGCAATCAGGCGATTACCTTTTTTTCAGCGCGACGGGAAACGCCAAGCCCGCCGTAGCCTATGGCACGACCAATGGCAGTGGGCAATTCTTGTTAACCGTCACCAATCCGGTTGCGGAAAATGTCTTGATCACCGCCAACACCAACACCACCCCGCCGGCCAGTAACACCGCGGAACTCACCTTTACGCCAGCCCCACCGAATTATGTGCTGACCAGCACCTTGCTCAGTGATAATGCCATCGCCAATGGCGTAGCGCAAAACACGGTTCGGTTGATGTTGACCGACGCCAATACCGGCCTGGGCGTATCGGGTAGAATAGTGGCGATTTCGGCCAACGGCCCCGCCGACTATCCTTCATCGGTGTATACCGATTCAGCGGGATATGCCTATCTCGCCATATCCAGTACCGAGGCCGGGACCTTAACCGTCACCTGTTTCCTGCAGTCGGACCCGACCGTCACATCGGTATCACTGATGACATTTGCCCAGTCCTATCCCCGGTTGGTTGCAACACATTCAGTCTATCTCAGCGGCTATGTGGGCATACACAAGTTCATGGCGGGCGTGCAGGTTATGTTTAATCACCGTTATCACATCAGTCTTACCCGACAGCCCTCATCGACAGGGAAATGCGGCACTAATGCTGCCGTCAGTACCGTCACCAACAGCTGTACCGCGGGTATCCCAGCCAGATACACCTTATTGGCTTACAGTCTTGAGGATGCGGTGGCCACCGATAGCGGTAACGGCAGTGATCTGGCGGCCGATGTCTATTATAACTACAGCGGTAACAATATAGGAGAAAGCTATGTTGAGGTATATGATTATGGTCCTTACTATTCAACACTATCCGAACCCGGCAGCGTGCTGATTAACGACAGCGCCGAAAACGTCCCCACCGGCAATTCGGCTTCTTGTTCCTGTTTTTCACCGCCAGAGAATCAAGATATTGACGGGGAGTCCGCCTTGATTGAGATAACGCCGGACGCCGTCCCGCCAAAAACCTTGTAATGCTCTCAATATCAGCTACCCCTGTAGGCGCAAACGGATGCCCGCGCCTACAGCGAGGGTTTATGTTCATAGAACGCGCTTAATGAACACCAGCCCCAATGGATGCCGATAGCCAGCGCGACGTCCGCGTCGTTCAACGATAGGGCAAGGGTCAAGCCCGCCGTTGCAAACTCAGCGGAGTATCAAAAGGCGCAGGCGCTAATGGACTGTACAAGGGAGAAGTCGTGCCAAGTCGCCCAATGCGCCAATATTTGAGAAAAAATACATCACGGCTAACCCGCTATTCCTTCACTCGGAAAGGTAAAAAAAGACAGCGATGTCATGAAGCGATATGGCGTGCGCACCAACACGTTTAACTTTTCAAAACTTATTATATGCAAACATCTTAACGATTTCTTAAAAAAGGCCGAATAAAATAGCTTGTGATATGTTTACTGAGTATACTTCATCCAAGACAGGAACATAATGATGTCACACCACTCCCTTTCACCCGCCAACGCGTTAAGTCCTCGTTATGATAAAATTACCCTTACCCTGCACTGGGCGACAGCGTTTATTGTGATTTTTCTTTTCCTCATTGCGCAAATCTGGGATTTCTTTCCCCACGGCAGCTATTGGCGAATGGCATTGCAGTCTTTGCACATCTCTTTCGGCATCGCTTTGGCGGCGGTGATACTGCTGCGTATCCTGTGGCGGGCCACCGCCGGAAGACACCTGCCTCCCCCGACGACCACCTCCGCCCTCCTGAACAATCTCGCCAGGATGACCCACTGGGCGTTATATGTGCTGGTGGTAGCGCAAGTCGCGCTCGGTTTTCTTCTGCGCTGGGCGCAAGGTGAACCCTTTACGTTCTTCGGCCTGCTCAATGTGCCGGATATCTTCGGCGTCGACCCTTTCATGCGCCGGACATTCGCCAATCTGCACGCCTTTACCGCCTGGGTCGTTATCCTTCTCGCCGGTCTGCATGCCTGCGCCGCCTTATACCATCATTATGTGTTGCGCGACGACACGCTGCGCAGAATGATGCCGCCGGCAAAGTAATACCTTTAACGGCGTGGGTGCGACGGCGAATGTGGCGGATAACCGGCCTCGCCGTCAGAAAGAGCGAACCGACGGCGCCGGATCAGGCTTCGGCGGTTTCCTGCCGCAGTTGTTCGGCCGAAAGATGGGTCAGCGCCGGCCATACCGACATCAGCGCCGAAACGATGGTGTCCAGTTCCTGCCGCGAAGCGCCATCGCGAGCCTGCACCGACATGCCCTGCAAAGTGCAGGCCAGGTATTTCGCCAAAGCCGCCACCGGAAGCCGTGCGTCTATTTCCCCCTGCGACTGCCTGGCCAGCAAAAACTCGCGCAGAGTATTTTCCTGTAAATGATGGCGGCATTTCAGCATACGGGCCACTTCCTCGGAAGACGCGGAAAGCGCCGCCGAGGTGCAGATGATGAAACAGCCGGAAGGCAGGCTCTTATCGGTAAAGGTGTGGGCGGCCGCGCGGAAGAAGCATTCGATGGCCTCATGGACGGTACTGCCCGGCCGGTTCAGCAAGGCTTTGCCCTTCTCGGCGAATCGGGCGACGTAACGGTCCACCGCCGCTTTGAATAGCCCTTCTTTATTGCCGAATTCGGCATATAGCGTCGGCGCCTTGGCGCCGGTGGCTTCCACCAGATCGGACATGGAAGTGGCTTCATACCCATGACGCCAGAATAAATCCAGCGCCTTATCCAGAGCGATATCACGGTCGAATTGCTTCGGGCGCCCACGTCCTTTTTTGAGACATGCCGTGACTTGCTCTGGATTCATGATATTCCTCTTGGCGAATGGGTCGGTGAGACATTGAGTTGAATAATTAACGCCCACTATAAAAAATCCTTCCTTGACTGTCGAGAAGGGATTGCAAAATTTATCCGCAGGTCACAAAGTGTCACGCCCCCCGTCCGTTGGCGTTATCCCCGATTCTCAACCCGCCGCCAGCCCGCCAAGGCCTATCGGCGCGATGCGCGGCGGGTGTTTTACGGCGCGCCGGGTAAAAGGCCCCCCGGCCCTGGCGAGTGTATTTACCGGCTTTTGGGCGCTCTGAATGCGTTGTTTCAGGTCCTGCGGAGGGTGAAAGACCGCCGGTCTCTCATTCAAGACCCGTCATGTGCGGTGTAATCGGGCTCCGACGAATGTACCGCTCCCTTGCCGCCGCAATGCGGCTTGAAGTAGTCAAAATATATATTTAATCATTAATCTTAAAAAAATAATGAATAAAGCCACATACTCACACTTTCCTAAACAAATAAAATTTATCGCCTATTTTTACAGAGAAGTTCATTTTTTTTCGAGCTTTTTCCAGAAATTGTATTTAGTATCAGCCACACGTCCAATAATTGCCGATTTTTGAGGGAAAATACGCGAGGATAATTGTGCATTCGGATGAGCTAATTTATTTATCCAACCAATAATAGTAGTGGTAACCAAATTAAGGACAATATAATGAAAAAGCTTTATTTAGCGCTGCTTGCCTGCGCCACCCTGGGGAACAGTTTCCATGCCGCGGCCGAAACCCATCACACGGTATCGCTGGGGTATGCGCAAAGTGAAAGAGTCAAGGACGAGGGTAATCCCTTCACACCCAAAGGGGTCAATGTGAAGTATCGCTATGAGTGGGACAGCCCTGTTAGCGTTATTTCCTCGCTGACTTACTTAAGCAGTAAAACGTCCAGCCAGACAGCGACGTTTTCTTACATTGATATTAACAATGCACATACTAAGCTTTTCAACTTTTCGGTAGGCCCGGCTTACCGTTTTAATGAATTTGTCAGCCTCTATGGTCTGGTGGGGATGAATTACACCCAAATCAAATCGCAAGGATACGAACAGAATCGTCAGGATAAAACATTAACGCACAGTTACCATGACAGTGAAAAATCGGCAAACATGCTGTTTGGGGCCGGCCTGCAGTTCAATCCCCGGCAGGATATGGCAATAGATATCGGCTATGAAGGCATCAGGTACAAGGCAACGGGTGAAAAATCAAACATCCTGAATACCTTTAACATTGGGATAGGCTATCGCTTCTGATTTCATTGAATCCGTTCATAAGCGTTTTTCTTTTCCCTGCCTTGTGATTATTTGCGGGCCTGGCCGGCGCAGCGCCGGCATCCACCAGCACCTGCTAGAATACGCCGCCGGCCCCGGTCACCAGCAGGATGATCCCCGCCGGTTGCAGCGCCGCCGAGCACACCGCCATCACTTTCTCCTTAGTCCATGCCCTGGCGGTATGCCAAGCCGTAAATCGCCGCCACTTAAAAAACAGCGGCAACGCACAGATAAGGCCGACGACGCCCAATGCCAAAAACGCGCGCCGTTCACCGAAACAGCGAGTCATTTTACCGGCGATCTGATCCAGAATGCCTGGCGCAATGTCGAGGAGATGAAAAGCGAAGGTGAATTCAGATTCATTATTTCAGTAAAAACCGATCCAACCGTTGCCGCAGGCGGCGATTCTCCGCCTTAAGACGACGGATATCATCCAGCAGGCCCACCGCTAGGGCAATGCCGGGCCAATCCAGCTCCAGTTCCCGGCGCAATCGTTGCGCCCGGCGGATCTCGGCCAAGGCATCCGTATCAAAACGCCATTCGTCGTCCGCTTCCCCTCTCGGCGCGATAATGCCAAGGGCGACGACCTCCAACAGCTCATCGCGGGAAATACTGGCATATTGGCAAAATTCCGTCACTTCAAGAGTTACCCTGACGTCGGTCATGTTCTGTCACTCCCATTGCGCACGAGGATTGAACGCGCATTGCGCGGCGATATCGGCCCAGAGCTTTTTCGCCCGCTCATCGGCCTGCGGCGGCATCACCACTTTGATTAAGGCGTAGAGGTCCCCGACGCCCCGCCTGCCCTGCAATCCCTTGCCCTTAACGCGCAATTGCTGGCCGGTCTGGCTGTTGGGTGGGACGGACAAGGTTATCTTGCCGGTGAGCGTCGGTACCGTGACCTTGGCGCCCAACGCCGCTTCCCACGGGGCCAGCGGCAGCGTCACCAGCAGGTTGTTGCCGTCGATATCAAAAAGGGGATGCGGGGCGATGCGGATGACCAGGTATAGATCGCCATTCGGCCCGCCGCCGGGACCCGCCGGTCCTTGTCCCTTGACCCGGATTCGATCGCCATCCGCCACGCCGGCGGGAATTTTGACTTTCAGCGTCTTGCCGACGGGCTGTCCGCGACCGCCGAACGGTTCGGCGGCAGGCAGCTGGTAACTGATGGTGCGCTGATGTTCCTTAAGGGTTTCCTCCAGAAATACCGCCACCTCGATTTCCACGTCCCGGCCACGCCTGGGCGACTGTTCGCGCTGCGCCGAGCGGGCATGGGCGCCGAACACCGACGCAAAGAAATCGGAGAAATCCTGCGATTGGAAATCCTCCGCCGTATCGCCGCCGCCACTGGGCTGCCAGCCCGGCGGCGCCTCGAAGCGTCCGTTCCGCCCGTACTTGCGCAGCTCATCATATTCAGCGCGACGGGCGCTGTCCTTTAGCACCTCGTAGGCTTCCGCGACGTCTTTGAAGCGGCTTTCGGCATCGGGTTCCTTGCTGACATCGGGGTGGTATTTACGGGCCAGACGGCGATAGGCGGTTTTGATTGTGTTGAGATCAGCCGTGGGTTCGACACCCAGCGCGGCATAGTAGTCTTTAAAATCCATTCAGCTTCACCGCCATATTTACAGTTGGAGGCGCGGGTAGATCACACCGCTGACGGAAATATCCGCAACAAGGTTAACTTTAGCACTTCGCACCCGGTCGCGAAAGTCCGCCGGCGGCCCAACGAACGATCAACAGGGCGCCAGGTCGGGCCAGAGCGGCCTAACCGCCCGAAGTAATGCCGGGACGCCCGCCGCCACGGACATGTGGCGGGTATCGTCGCCGTTGATCCCGTGCGTCACCTCAAGTCCGGCCTCGGCGCAAATTGTCAGCCCGCCGGCAATGTCCCAGAGATGGGTACGCCGCTGCAGATGGCCGCCGACTATCCCCTTGGCGGCGAAGACCATTCCCACCGTGGTACAGTGGTAGCATTCCACCGACCATTGCGCCCGACGCAGCCCCTCATAAAATGCCGAGGCATCAGACAGGGCATCGTCATGACTGTCCCCCAGCGACACCATCTGCACCGTGTCGTAGCGATTATCCCGCTGATAGGGCTGGCCGTTGCGATACAATCCCTGGCCGGCCTCCGCCGCCATCACATCGTTTAGTACCGGCAGGATAATCACGCCGATAATCGGTTTGCGCTTCACCAGCAACCCGAGGGACACCCCCCATAGCGGCGAGCCGCGCAGAAAATTGGCCGTACCGTCAATAGGGTCGATAACCCAGCTCGGCGAATCGTCCCACTCGCCGCCCAGCTCCTCGCCAATAATATTGTCGCCGGGAAAACATTCCCGTAAACATCCCCGCATCTGGCGCTCTACCGCCGTATCGGCCTCGGACACGAAATCCTGGGCGCGTTTGCTGTTCAAGGTCAATTCGTCGCGTCGCCGGAAATGCCATAGCGCCAAATCGGCGCCTTCGGCGGCAATTCGCACGGCCGTCGCCAATCGTTCCGATAACATGCCTGTTTTCCTCCACTGAGCTCTTCGATACGCTAATGCGCCGGAGGAAACCGCAATCAATGCCCGCGCTAGCGGCGACGCTCCAGCATCGCGAAGAATATCACCGTCATGACCAGAACAATAAGCAGTAAAACCAACGCGGCGGCCGATCCTTCGTTAATGGACAGGCCGAGGAAGGCCCTGCGGTAGGCAAAAAAACTCAAGACTTCAGTGGCGGTGCCGGGACCGCCACGGGTCAGCACATACGGCAGATCGTAGGTACGCAACTCATTGATCAATTGAATCACCACCGCGATGGCCGCCACGGGACGCAACATAGGCAGCGTGATATACCAAAATTGCTGCCAGCGCCGCGCGCCATCCATTTCCGCCGCTTCATAAGGATCGGCGGGCAGCGCGGCCAGACCGGCGGCCAGGATCAACACCACAAACGACATTTGCTGCCAGATATCGATAAACGCCATACTCCAGAACGCCATGGTCGGATCGCCCAGCCAGTCCACTCTGGCCAGTCCCCAGCTCTCCAGGAGATGATTCACGATCCCCAGGTTGGGCTGGAGCAACATCCGCCAGATTAGGGCGACGCAAACCGGAGAAATGGCCATCGGGATGGTCAGTAGGGCGAAGTAAATCGGCCGGGTTTTGACGACCCGGTTCAGCATCAGGGCGATGCCGAGGCCGACCGCAAACTCGCCGGCCACGGTGATCACCGAGTATTTGATGGTTAGCCAGGCCGCCGTCCAGAATGCGCCGTCACTCAATACGGCGACAAAATTATCAATGCCGGCGAACGGCGCCAGGGCCGGTCGCATCAGGGTAAATGAGGAGAAGGCCAGCGCCACGGCATAGGCGACCGGGAAACCCAGGACAATGGCCAGCGCCAGCAGTCCCGGCGAGGCGAATGCCCAACCGGTCAGGCGTAACCGATCGAACCCGGCCCAGCCGGGTTTACCCCGCCGCATCGGCGCGGCCGTCAGTTTCGCAAACATGGTCACTCACTTTTTCATCAACTTTTCAAGCTGGTCGGCCGCCTGGGCCAACGCGCCGTCCACCGTGCCCTGGCCACCCGCCACCTGGGACAACTGCGTGCCCAGAACGTCTTCGTATTGCGCCGAGTAGGTGAAGATCGGGAAGGATTTACCGCCGGCCACCACCTGCTGCGCGGTTTGATAGTAGGGGAACTTGGCCAATACCGCCGGATCCCGGTAGACATCGGTCCTCACCGGCGCATGGCCTTGCAACGCCCGCTCCGTTGCAATGGGTTTGCCCTGTACCCATTGGATAAACGTCCAGGCGGCCTGCTTTTCTTCCGGCGATACGTTCTTCGGAATACCCCAGCCCCAGCCGCCGCTTTCGCCATGGCCGCCCGGCATTGGCGCCAGAGCCAACTTACCCGCCACCGCCGGGCAGGCTTTCTGGTTATCCAGTTGCGGCAGCATCCACCAATAGGTAATCATGCTGAACGCCTGACCGCTGCACATCAGACGCATGGTATCGTCCAGTGTGGCCGACAGCGCGCCAGACTGCGCGGCGTGTTGGATGGCGTCGACATAAAGCGTCAGCGCCTTTTTACCCGCGGGGCTGTTTAACACCACGTGGTTGTCGTCGTCGAGGTACTCGCCGCCGGCGGCGAACAGGTAGTTGGAAAACTCCATACTGTTGGGATCGCCCCGTTGTCCCTGCATTGCCGCCCCGGCGATGTGTTTTTTCTCTTTGATGAAGCGGGCCAGGGCAACATAGTCATCCAGCGTTTGCGGCAAGGCCAGCGGCTTGCCGGTCAGGGACGCGTATTGTTTTTGCAACGCCGGATCCTTTAGAAGATCGGTGCGGTAAATCAGGCCCATGGAATAGTTATACATGGGCAGAATATACGTGTGGCCGCTGTCGTGGTTTAGCAGTGAGAGCGTCGAGGGAATAAAGCTTGAGGTGTCGTAGTTGGCCTTTCGCATCATCGGCGTCAGATCTGTCAGCCATCCCGCGTTGGGAAATTCTCCCGCCCAGAGAAAATCCACTTCCAGGAGATTGTAATAGCTTTGCGGCGCAATCAACTGAGATACCAGCTTATCGTGCATATCGCCGTAGCCGATTTTTTCAAATTCCACCTTGATACCGGTTTGTTTTTCAAATTGCGGTAACATTTGTTCGATAATATGCGTTTCCGGCACATCCTCCATCAGGGCGCGCAGAACCACTTCTTTGGCCTGAACGTGCATGGCGGCGGTCAACAGCGCCAGGCCGGATAAATATAAACTTTTTTTCATTAACGACATGGTGGGTCTCCTGTGTGTTTGCGGTGACGCAGTGGGTTGCCCATTGCGTGAGTGCTTATTTAACGCTGCCGAAAGTCAGTCCCTTGACGATAAAACGCTGGATAAAATGCGAGGCCACGATAAGCGGCAGGATAGCCAGCACAATGCCCGCCGAAACTTTGCCGATCTGCACGCCGTTGGAGGTTTGCAGCGCCGCCAGCGCCACCGGAATGGTGGACGTTTGCGGACCGCTCAGCACCAGGGCGAAGAGAAATTCATTCCATGACAGAATGAACCCGAGCACCCCCGCCGCGGCCAGTCCAGGCAGCGAGACCGGCAAAATCACATGGTAAAAGGCCCCCCAGGCCGTGGCGCCGTCGGTGACCGCCGCCCACTCCAGGTCCACCGGGATCCCTTCGAAAAAGCCCATCAGGATCCAGGTGAGAAAAGGCAGGTTCAGCGCGGCGTACACCAGCGTCAGGCCCAGCAGCGAATTGGTCAGTCCCATGGCGCGCAATAGCGCAAACGCCGGCAATACCAGCGCCACCGCCGGCAACATTTGCGTGGCGAGCATGATGAAACGCGCCGCGCGACCGCCGGTGCGGTACCTGGCAAAGGCATAGCCGGTGGCGGCGGCCAGGGGCATGGCCAGCGCAACGGAACAAAAAGCGACGATCAGGCTGTTGCCGTAATGGGTCAGAAAATCAACGCCGTGCAATAATCCGCGGTAATTTTCTAAGGACAATGCGGGGAAAACCGCTGTGCTGTAAGCCATGGATTCCGGCACAAGGCTGGTGCGCAACGCCCAGAGCGGCGGCAGCGCCACCGCCAGACAAGCGACGATAAGCCCCAGATGCAACGCCAGTTTGCGTAACATAACCGCCCCCTCCTCAATTAATCAGCGGCGGCGCGGCCGGACGCGGATAGACATTGCCGGTCTGCCGATCAAACAGGTGCAGCGGGTCGGGGTCCATATATAACGTCAGCAAATCCCCCGGCGCCGGCAAAGTATGCCTGTCCAACCTGGCCACCATCCGGACATCATCGATACTGCCGGCAACGATATTCTCCGCGCCCAACGCCTCCACCGAATCGACTCGAAACGGCAGCGGTTGCCAATGGGGCGCCAATGGCCGGGCGTGAAAATCTTCCGGCCGAATGCCCAGCGTCACTTCCAGACCGTCATGGCGGTGATAGTGTCCCCGGGCGAAATCGGCGGTCTTCAACCGGCGTCCGCCGGCCAGTTCCAGCAGCACGCCTTCCGCTTCGGACCGGACCCGGCAGGGAATCAGATTAATGGGCGGCGAGGACAGGAAGCGGGCGACAAAGGTGTTGGCGGGGTTGGCATAAACATCGAGCGGCGTGCCGCTCTGCTCCAGACAGCCGTCACGCATGATACAGATGCGATCGCCCATGGTCATGGCCTCAACCTGATCGTGGGTGACGTAAATCATGGTTTTACCCAGCCGGCGATGCAGTTTTATCAGCTCGGTGCGCATCTCGGCGCGCAACTGCGCGTCCAGATTCGACAACGGCTCATCCAGCAAAAAGGCCTGGGGCTCGCGGACAATGGCCCGTCCCAGCGCCACCCGCTGTCGCTGGCCGCCGGACAGGGCGGCGGGCTTACGATGCAGCAGTTGATCCAGCCCCAGCATGGCGGCGGTTTCCGCCACTTTTTCCCGGATGGCGGCAGCGGGCGTGCCGCGCATTTTCAAACCGAAGGCCATATTTTCCGCCACGGTCATATGGGGATAGAGCGCGTAGCTCTGAAAAACCACCGCGATATTGCGATCACGCGGCGCCACCCGGTTGACGTTTTCCCCGTTAATGCGCAGTTCGCCCGAGGTAATGCTTTCCAGCCCGGCTATCATGCGCAGTGTAGTGGATTTGCCGCAACCCGACGGACCCAAGAAGATGACGAATTCGCCGTCTTTTATCTTGAGATTGACATCGCGCACACTGTACTGACTGTTGTGGTAGATTTTGGAAACCTGCTGCAATTCGATAGAAGCCATGGGCTTTACCTCCGACGCCGGCATACGTATGGTCCGACGGTAAGCGCAAACGATTGCCAACGTAACGGCGACCGCCGGCGTTGGGACACATTCAGCGGGTCATCACCTTGTTGACCCGTGTTATAAATGTTGATTTTTGTTTGATTGCTAACCCGTGTAAACACCGCCCGTCACATTGACGCCCTGGCCGGTCATGAAACGCGCCGCGTCCGAACAGAGAAAAGCCACCACGTCGGCGACATCCTCCGGCGTTTCCAGCCGGCCCAGCGGGGTCTGGGCGATATAGTCCTGGATGACCCTCTCGGGCGTTACCGAACGCAAGGCGGCCTCCCATTCGATTTCCCGCGACTGCATGCCGGTTTTGACAAACCCCGGACAGACGGCATTAACCCGAATCCCCTGGGGCGCCAGTTCCCGCGCCAAAGCCTGGGTCCATCCCAGCACAGCGAATTTGCTGGCGGAATAATGGGCCAGCAGCGGCGCGCCCACTTTGGCCGCCAGGGAGGCGGTATTGACAATCACCCCCCGCTTCTGGGCGACGAACCGGCGGGCCGCCAATTGATTGGTCAGGAAGATTCCCCGGGCGTTAACGTCGAAATTGAAATCCCACTCTTCATCGGTAATGGCCAGCGCATGCTGCATGGTGGACACGCCGGCGTTGGCCGCCAGAATCTGGAAACCGCCGAAGACGTGTTCGACCTGGGCGAATCCCGCGCTGACGGACTCACGGGAACGCACATCCATGGTGAAACCGAACGCCTCGCCGCCCAGTTCCGCCGCAGTCTGTTGGGCGGCGGCCTCATTGATGTCGGCGATGGCGACGCGGACGCCCTGGGCGCAAAGCGTCCGGGCGATGGCCCGCCCTATGCCGGCGGCGCCGCCGGTGACGACGGCGGCTTGCCCCGCCAGGCCGGGATAGCGGCACGCATGGGCTTTATCATCAGTCATGTTATGGCTCCTAGAGAGGGTGTACCATTATCTATAACAAAAATTCAAACAAATAAAAACAAATTTTGTTTGATAAATGTATTTTTTCTCGTATCATGTTCGAAAAGATGTTTGATGTTATCATCGTTCGAACATCAGCACTCAGTGGATATTCTTATGAATGACAATAGAGACCCGATGCCGGCGGATCCGGGGAAGGCGGAACGCCCCCGGCTGCTGGCCCAGGATCGGCAACTGCACATTATTGAAACCCTGTCCCGTCAGGGAACGATATCGGTGACCCACATCGCGGCCGAACTGGATGTCTCGGATATGACCATCCGCCGTGACCTGATGGAACTGGAAGCGGAAGGCAAGCTGGTGCGTATCCATGGCGGCGCGGCGTTGCCGGACAACGGCCCGCCGGTTGCCATGGACCGGGACGAACCCAGCTTCAACGCCAGGCTGGCCAGACATTGCGACGCCAAGGCCCGCATTGCCGCCGTGGCGGCGGATATGGCCCGCGGTTACCAAACCGTGGCGCTGGATGTGGGCACCACCACTTATCTGGTGGCGGAGCGGCTGCTGGAACGCCATCGGATGAAAATTTTCACCAATAGCGTGCGTATCGCCTATCGCATGAGTAATGGCGCCCCCGACATCTATTTGGCGGGCGGCCACATGCGCGGCGACGAGATGGCCATGGGCGGCCCGGCCGCCGTGGCCCAGTTTGAACAATTGTGGTTCGACATTGCTTTTATCGGGGTTTCCGGCCTGACCGGAAGCGGGTTTTATGATTATTCCTTCGAGGATGTCGACCTGAAACGGCTCTATCTGCGCCGTTCCGGCGTGACCGTCGTGCTGTGCGACGCCTCCAAATTTCAACGCATGTCGCTGGTCAATATCGCCCCGCTGCAAGGGGTGGACATGCTGATAACCGAAAGTCCGCCGCCGCCGGCTATCGCCCTGGCGCTTGAAGCGGCAAAGATAAAGGTGGTCATCGCCCCGCCTTTATCCTCATCGGCCGATACGTAAAGGGAACCACGGGTTCCCGTTTTAACCGTCTGGAGCATCCTATGATTTTTGATTTTTTGGGTAACAAGAAAAAAGCCGTCATCGCCATGGCCCATATCGGCGCCCTGCCGGGCACCCCCCTCTACGATGCTGACGGGGGACTCGACAAACTCATCGACAATGTTCTGGCGGATGTGGAAAAGCTACAGGCGGGGGGAGTGGACGCCATTATGTTCGGTAATGAAAACGATCGCCCCTACGTATTCGAAGCCGCGCCGGAAGGCATTGCCGCCATGGCGGCGGTGGTCCAGGCGGTGAAGCCGGCGCTGCATGTGCCGTTCGGCGTGAACTTTTTGTGGGATCCGAAAGCCAGCGTCTCCATCGGCGCCGTCACCGGCGCCAGTTTCGTCCGGGAAATTTTCACCGGAGTTTTCGCTTCGGATATGGGAATTTGGCAGCCTGATTGCGCCACCGCCGCCCGGTTACGGCACAATCTGGGGCGCGACGACATGAAATTGCTGTTCAATATCAATGCCGAATTCGCCCATCCTCTGGATAGCCGGCCCATTGAGCTGCGGGCGCGCAGCGCGGTATTTTCGTCCATGGCGGACGCCATTTTAGTCTCCGGCCCGATTACCGGCGAAGCGGCCGATCAGTCCCATTTGCGCAAGGTGTGTGAAACGGTGACCGATGTGCCGGTGTTCGCCAATACCGGCACGAATATCGATAACGTTCGCGATGTGCTGGGTCTGGCCAGCGGCGTTATCATCGGCACCCATTTCAAGGTGGATGGCGATACGTGGAATGCGGTGGATGGCGATCGGGTCAAACGCTTTATGGATGTGGTGGAAGGCCTGCGCTGAAATCCGCCGCCACGACGAGGGGACCTATGAACTGTTTGCTGGGTATCGATATCGGCACCACTTCCACCATCGGCATCCTGATCCGGCCGCCAAATCAGGTGTTGGGCCTGATCTCCCGTCCGGTGCGGCTCTCTTCCCCCCAACCGGGATGGACGGAGGAAGACCCCGAACAATGGTGGCGCAATGTCGGCGAAATCTGCCGCGAACTGCTGGCGGTCAGCGGCGCGCGTCCGGGGGATATCGCCGCGGTGGGCGTGACGGGCATGCTGCCGGCGGTGGTATTGCTGGATGAGGCGGGGCGATTGTTGCGCCCCAGTATTCAGCAAAGCGACGGACGCTGCGGCGAGCAGGTGGCCGAGATCCGCGCCGAGCAGAATGAGCGGGATTATATCGCCCGCAGCGGCAATGGCATCAACCAGCAGTTGGTCGGCGCCAAAATCCGCTGGCTGGAACGGCATGAACCGGATGTTTACCGGCGCATCGCCACGGTATTCGGCTCCTATGACTATATTAACTGGAAGCTGACCGGCGAGAAGGCGATAGAACAGAATTGGGCGCTGGAGGCCGGTTTTGTGAATATCGGCGATCATCAATTGGACGGCCGGCATATCGCCCTGGCGCATCTGCCCCGCCAGGCGGTGCCCCGGCTGATACGTTCCCACGACATTCTGGGCGGCGTCTCGCCCGAGGCGGCGCGCCACACGGGTTTGGCCGCGGGGACGCCGGTTATCGGCGGCGCGGCGGACATGATTGCCTCGGCGCTCGGCGCCGGCGTCACCCGCCCCGGCGACGCGCTGTTGAAATTCGGCGGCTCGGTGGATGTACTGACCGCGGCGGAGCAGGTGCGTCCCGACGCGCGGCTTTATCTGGACTACCACCTGATTCCCGGTCTGTATATGCCCAATGGCTGCATGTCCACCGGCGGATCCGGGCTGAACTGGTTCGCCGAGCATTTCGCCGGCCAACATCGTCCGGCGGCGGAACAGGCCGGTCTTTCCCTGCATCAATACCTGGACGCCCTGGCCCAGCGCCGCCCTCCCGGCGCGGACGGCGTACTTTGCCTGCCCTATTTCCTCGGCGAGAAAACGCCATTGCACGATCCGGCGGCGCGGGGGGTGTTTTTCGGCCTGACGCTGGCCCACGACGCAAGCCATCTCTGGCGCGCTTTGTTGGAGGCTTATGCCTTCGCCATCCGTCATCATATCGAGGTGATGCAGGATATCGGCTATCCGACCCGACGCTACCTGGTCTCCGACGGCGGCTCCGCCAGCCGTTTATGGATGCAGATCGTCGCGGATGTGCTGGGCGCGCCGCTGCAACGTCTGGAAGGACATCCGGGTTCATGCCTGGGGGCCGCGTGGGCCGCAGGCATGGGTATTGGCGTGAATAACGACTGGAACGGCGCCAGCGGATTCGTTTGTTTCAGCGAGCTGATCCAGCCCGACGCCGGCCGGCACGTGCGTTATAGCGAGTTATATGGGCGTTTTCTCCAGTTATACCGGCAATGTAAGCCTCTGACCTGAATCACGCGCCCGTTACGCCTTACCACGGGATTTCATGCTCTCCAGCATGACGGCGATGATGATGATCGCCCCTTTGACCACTTGCTGGTTGTAACCGGAGATATTCATCAGATTCATCAGGTTGGAAATGATGCTCAGGATAAGCACCCCGATCAGGGTATTGACCACCGTGCCCTTCCCGCCCGCCAGGCTGGCGCCGCCAACCACCACCGCGGCGATAACGTCCAGTTCAAAACCGATGGACAAGACCGGCGATCCGACCCCGGTGCGGGTCGACGCCATAACGCCCGCCAGGCCGCAGGCCAGACCGCTCAGGGCATAAACGGCGAATTTGTACCAGTCCACCCGGATGCCGGCAAAACGGGTAGCCGTTTCATTGGAACCAATGGAAATTACCAGCCGGCCGAATACCGTGTATTGATAAATAAAATGCGCGATTAAAACCGCGATGATTAACACATAAACCGGCAATGGCAGCCCCAGAAAATACCCCGTGCCGAAATTCACAAAAGCAGTGTTATCGATAAATATCGGTTGTCCCTTGGCAACAATTAACGCCAGCCCCCGGGCAATGGTCATCATGGCCAGTGTCGAGATAAACGGCGCGATATTAAAGAATGTCACCAGACAACCCGCGGCCGCGCCCACCAGCGTGGCGACCCCGACGCCGGCCACGATAGCCGGGAAAACGCCTATTTCCGGAATCAGCAGCGCCACCGCCACCGAGACCAGCGCCATAATCGATCCCACCGACAAATCAATGCCGCCGGTCAGGATGACAAACAGCATGCCAATGGCCGCCAGCCCCAACGGAACGCTTTGCCGTAGCACGTTGGTGATATTCTCCGGACTGTAAAACCGGTCGGAAAGAAAATTGGCGACGATCAGCATAACAAAAAACACCAATAGCGTTGAATTATTGGTGAAGAACTTTGCCGCTCTGGCCCGTAGGACAAGACCGGCCGACGTAGAAGGTTGAGTTACCGTATCCATAATCTTTCCTCAGTTCGCTAGAGCACGTTTGGGGATGGCGAAACGCATGATGTTCTCTTCGGTAATCTGACTGTCCCGCAATTCGGCGGTCACCGATCCTTCGCTCATCACATAGACCCGATGCGCCAGAGAAATTACCTCAATCATTTCCGAGGAAATGACAATAATGGCGTAACCTTTTTGCGCTAATTCATGAATCACGTTGTAAATTTCCACCTTGGCGCCGACATCGACCCCGCGGGTGGGTTCGTCGAGAATAAGCAGATCGCAATCGGTATTAAGCCATTTGGCGATAACCACCTTTTGCTGATTGCCGCCGCTAAGGCTGGAAATGGGGTCCTCGATAGTGCCCAGTTTGATGGACAGGCGTTTTCTGGATTGCTCGCTGAAGGCTTTTTCACCGCGGTAATTGATGATGCCCAATTTCCGGCATACCCGTTTTAGACTGGATAACGTCATATTCTCACGAATGGGACGGGACAATATGGCGCCCTGTTCTTTTCGGCTTTCCGGTACCAGGCCGATACCTTGTCGCATGGCGTCGGCGGGATGTTTAATGACGATTTCCCGCCCATTTTTCACTATTTTCCCCGCCGTCGTTCTATCGAGCCCGAACAGGCAGCGGGCGATTTCGGTTCGTCCGGATCCCACCAGGCCGGCGAGTCCGACGATCTCCCCTTTTTTGACGGTCAGACTGATATCGTTAAGCAAGGTCCGGGTGGATACCCCGCGTATATCCAGGATCACCTCATCCTCCGGTACATTTTTTGCCGGATAGAGATTTTCAAATTTTCGCCCCACCATGCTGGAAATAATGTCGTCTTCGCTACAGGTTTTCGGATCCAGATCCGTGACGGTTTCGCCGTCTTTGATAACAGTGATCGCATCGGCGATGGCGAAAATTTCCTCCAAGCGATGGGAAATATACAAGATGGTAACGCCCTGCCCCTTCAGCAGTTTTAACTGACTGAAAAGGATATCTATCTCACGGCTTGACAAAACCGCCGAAGGTTCATCCAAAATCAAAATTTTGACATCGCGCGCCAGGGATTTGGCGATTTCCACCATTTGCTGGTATGCCACGCTCAGGTTGCCGAGCCGCGCGGTGGGGGGAATGTTGAAACCCAGATTGGCCAGGACCCTGGCGGCGCGTTGGTTCATTTTTTTCCAGTTGAGAAATTGTCCGCCGAAACCGAGATCGCCGAGAAAAATATTTTCCGCCACCGTGAGATCCGGCGCGAGGGCCAGTTCTTGATAAATGATACCGATATTGTTTTCCCGGCTTTGTTTGGGCGAGGTGAAATGCACTTCTTTACCGTTAATAGCGATAGTGCCGCTGTCTTTGACATAAATGCCGGACAAGATTTTCATCAAAGTGGATTTGCCCGCGCCATTTTCGCCGACAATGGCGTGAATCGTGCCGTGCCGCACCTTCAAATCAATATTTTTTAACGCATGGACGCCGCCAAAACTTTTCTTGACCTTTTCGATAACGACCGCGTACTGGTCCATGAAAACTCCTCATTGTAAGCCCCCCTCGCGAGGGGGGACAGCCTTAGAAAAGCGACTTGGGATCGTAGACTTGATTCACGTTATCTTTGGTGATGAGTACAGTCGGGGTATAAACATAATCGGGAAAATCCCGTGTCCCGGCGGCATATTTGGCAATGATACCCAGGGCGGTATCGGTCAGGGTATTGGGGTTATTGGCGGCCGTGGCCTGCAATTCGCCCCGTTGGATGGCCTCCAGGCCTTTTTTATAGCCGTCGTGGGCATAAACCTTGACATTCTGAAGCTTGTTGGCGGCTTTCAAGGATAAAATGGCGCCGAGGGCCATGTCGTCCATTTCGCTATAAACGCAATTGATCTTATCGCCCTGCGCGACAATGATATCCTCCATGGCCTTTTGCGCGCCCTGCTGATCCCAGTTTCCCCAGCCCTGGCTAACGATTTTCAGATTGGTGTGGTTATATTTCCTAAGCTGGGCTTCCATTACGCCGCGCATGAAATTGGTACGGCGAGCTTCCCCCACCAAATTGCCCTGATTACCACTGATGATCACGCAATTCATCGGCTTGTCGCCGAACTGATCAACGGCATACTCGCCAATGGCGATATTATCCTTGACATTGTTGGCCTGAACCCGGGTGATAACCGGCGCATCCAGTGAAATGTCGCTGTCCAGAATGACCGTGGGAACGCCGGCCCGTTTGGCTATCTGGGTGATGCGCAGGCCGGCTTCGGGGTCCTGTGGGTTGAGAATGAGATAATTGATCCCCTGCGACAGCATATCTTCCACATCGGAAATCTGTTTATTCAGATCGCCGCGGGCGTCGGTGGTAATCAAATCATAACCACGCTCTTTAGCGTGTATTTTCATATATTCCGTCAGACCATTAAAAAAGGCGCCATTCAATGTCCGGTTGGCGAAACCCACCTTAATTTTATCCGCGGCATGCGCCGTTACCGCAACCGATGCCACAACCAGCAGAATACTCATTAAGATTTTTTTCATTCATCACTTTCCTTTTGTTTGTTCGTTGGGTAGAGGTCACTTCTTTAACCGATATCAAATCCAGGCTTTCCATTATCTGGAAAGCCTGGCCGCGCCATTCCCTGGCGGAGCGCTTACTGTACCTTCTCTGCTTCCTTGCTGTTTTTCCTGGTACATTCTTCCTGTTGTTCGCTTATTTCCGTGAAGCCGCAACGCTTCCCGACCTGTGCTTATAGAACCGGGAAAAGGGGTTTTAGGGTCGGATAACAGCCTCCTTGGTTAAGGGTATTCGCCACGAGGACCGGCAACGCCTGGCGGTTCCCGCCCGCAACATCACACCGGCCGAGCCCGGTATGGCTCAGGGCGCCAATGCCCTGGCCGCCACTTGCTGCTGATAATACAGGCGGAAACGCCGCAAGCGACTTGCCAACGCCCCGGCGCGATCGGCGTCGGCCAGGAACCGCCGCTCGACGTCCGGCTTACGACACACCACGGATTCATCGCCCCCCGCCGCCAGCCAGCCCAGACGCGCGGCGCCCAGGGCGCCTCCGGCCGCGCCGTCCCGATGGGTAACCACCGGGATGTTGAGCACATCGGCAATCAGTTGCGCCCACCAAGGGCTTCTCGCGCCGCCGCCTATCAGGGAAAACTGTTCGATATGGCTACCCGCCTGTTTCATCACGGCCAACCCGTCGTCCAGGCCGAACGCCACGCCTTCCAGCACGGCATAGGCCAGCGCCGCGCGTTCGGTTGAATGGTTCAGTCCGTGGAAAGCACCGCTGGCCAGCGGATCGTTATGCGGTGTGCGCTCCCCAGACAAGTAGGGCAAAAATATCGGCGCCCGCGCCCGTTGCTCCGCCCCCAACGCGGCCACTTCCGCCAGTAAGGCGGTTTCATTGGTGCCCAGTAGCTGGCATAGCCAACGCAAGGCGCTCGCGGCGGTAAGCATGACGCTCATTTGGTGCCAGCGCCCCGGCAGGGCATGGCAGAAAGCATGGACCGCCGATGCGGGATTGGGCCGAAAACGCGCATTGACGGCGAAAATGACGCCGGAGGTGCCAAGGGAGATAAAAGCGTCGCCGTCATTCACCGCGCCGATGCCCACGGCGCTGGCGGCGTTGTCGCCCCCGCCGCCGGCGATCACGACCGATTCCGGCAAACCCCATGACCGGGCAACCTCGCGATTCAGACAAGCGGAGGGCGCCGAGCCTTCCACCAGCGACGGCATGTTGTCCCGGCTCAGGCCGCAGGCCGCCAGAAGGGCGTCGGACCAGTCCCGTTTAGCGACATCCAGCCACAACGTGCCGGCCGCATCGGACATATCGGAGACTTTCTCGCCGCTCATCCGCAAACGCAGATAATCCTTGGGCAGCAGTACGCTACGTACCGCGGCGAAAATTTCCGGTTCGTGGGCGGCCACCCACAACAATTTCGGCGCGGTGAATCCCGGCATGGCCAGATTTCCGGCGATGTCGTGCAACTCAGGCGCCAGGCGCGTCAATTGCTCGCACTCTTGCGCGCAGCGGGTGTCGTTCCATAAAATGGCCGGCCGCAAAACCCGGTCCTGTTCATCAAGCAACACCGCACCGTGCATTTGTCCGGACAAACCAATGGCGCGAATAGCCGGCCACAGCGCCGGATGCGCCGCTCTGAGGCGGCCGATGGCCAAATTGGTCGCCGACCACCACTGCGCCGGATCCTGTTCCGACCACTGCGGGAAAGGCCGCTGCACCGTCAACGGTTCCCCTTCGCCGGCCACCCGTCTTCCCGTATCGTCGATGATGACGACCTTGACCTCCGAAGTGCCTAAATCTATACCGAGATACATAATGGATCCCTTTGATTAATGCGCGGCGGTTAGCGGCGTGTTGGCGGCGGCCCACTGATCGATGCGGGCGATGGTTTCCCGCAGCAATTTTTCGAAGTCCCGATCGGCGGCCAAGGGACCAAACATTTTGCTGTCGCGGGCATAGACGCCCACCGGATCGGCGGCGTTAAACATCGCATGGGCCGCGGCGGCATCCAGGATGCCGTCCTGGTAGGCATAGGGCAACGTGCCTTCATGCCAGCGACGCATAAACACAAAGAACAACGCCGGTAAGACCGCGGTGGCCTTCGGCGTTTGGCCGCGCCGGTAGCACTCTAGCAGCGTCGGCGTGATAAAGCCGGGTATCTTGGAGAAACCATCGGCGGCGACCCGTTGATTGGTGTCGCGGATATAGGGATTGCTGAAGCGGTCCAATACCACATCGCGATATTGGGCCAGATCGAGCGGGCTGGGGGTAAGGCTGGGAATCACATCCTGGGTGACATAATCGTAGGCCATTTTCCGGATGGAATCAGTGCCGGTGCTTTCATGAATATAGGATTGCCCGATGAGCGTGCCGGCCCAGGCGATACAGCTGTGGCTGGCGTTAAGGATCCGGATTTTGGCCTCTTCGTAAGGCACGACGCTTGCGACCATTTCCACGCCGACCGTCTCGAGGGCCGGCCGGCCGGCGGCAAAGTTATCCTCGACCACCCACTGGATAAAGGATTCGCCCATCACCGGCACCTTATCGTCCATCTTAAGCGCCTGTTTGACGCGGCCGGCGATATCCGGCGAGGGACGAGGCGTGATCCGGTCCACCATGGTATTGGGCGTGGACACGTGTTCCGGTAGCCAGGACAAAAGCGCCTTCTCGCCGCGCAGCGTCAAAAACTCGATCAGGCCATCGTGGAAACGTTCGCCGTTGTGACGGACATTATCGCAACTGAGCAAGGTGACGCTACCGGCGCCTTGCTGGCGCCGGGTCTCAAGGATACGGGCGATGGCGCCGTAAATGGTACGGGCGCCGCCCTTAAGATCCGCCAGTAAATCCCCATTGTTCTGATCGAGTTTAAAATGGGTGTCCAGGTAGTAACCACCTTCGGTTACGGTGAACGCGATGACGCGGGTTTCCGCGGCGGCGCCTTGCGCGATAAGCGCGGTCAGTTCCGCGTCCCAAGGTATGATTTTGCGAATGGAGGTGATTTTTTCATATTGTCGCTCGCCGGCCGGTGTAACGGTTTCCAGGGCGTACTCGCCCTTTTGCGCCGCCAGCGCCTCCAAAAGCGGATTGGCGTCGTCGCGGATATTGCCCAGGGCGATGCCCCAGCGTGGGTCCCCTTGCTTGAGCAACCGATGCAGATACCAGGCCTGGTGCGCGCGATGAAATGAGCCAGCGCCGATATGCATCCAGATAAGAGGGTTTGGGGTGGACATAGTCTATCGTACCTCGCTTGCGGTAAATGAGCATAAGCCCAAAAAATGAGTAATTGCCTAGATGGAAAGCTTAATTGAATAATAGCCCACTTAATGAGCTTTAGCTCACATATCAAAAATGACCGATTTACGCGACGCGCCGCCGCCGCTATATTTCATTCACAGCTAAATATTGAGTATGATCAATGAGTAAAAGCTATCGAAAACTGGATCAGGCCGCACGGGCCGCCTGGATGTATTACGTCGCGGGCAAAACGCAACATGAAATCGCCGATGTGCTCGGGGTATCCCGCCAGGCGGCCCAGCGGTTGGTGGCCCTGGCGTCGGAAAGCGGCCTGGTGCGGGTGAATATCACCCATCCGGTGGCCGACTGCACCGCGTTGTCGGCGCGGCTGGCAAAGCGATTCGACTTAACGGTATGCCAGGTCGTGCCGTCCGGCGGCATGGACACGGCCAGCATAAACAGCATGATCGCGGTGGCCGGCGCCGAGGTGATGATGCAATTTATTGAGCAGGAGAGTCCGCAGATTATCGCGCTGGGGTCCGGACGGGCGCTGCGTTCCACCATCAATAAGCTGCCGCCGGTGGACCGTCCCCAGCACAGTTGCGTATCCATGATCGGCGCCATCGCCTCAGACGGTTCCTGCACCCGTTACGACGTGCCGTTATGGATGGCGGAAAAGACCCAGGGCCGCTATTTTATCCTGCCGGCCCCCTTGTTCGCCGACAGTCTGGCCGACCGGGATTTGTGGTGCAACCATCGCATTTACCGCATGGTGACCGAAAAGGCCGCGCAGGCCGACGTCACGTTTATCGGCATCGGCCAGATGAACGATCAGGGTCCGCTGCTTACCGACGGGTTTATCACCGCCGAGGATGTGGCCAGGCTGACCGAAGCCGGGGTGGTGGCGGAGATCACCGGCCATTTTATCGGCCGGGACGGCGCCCGGGTTATCAGCGATTTGGACGGTCGCCTGACCAGCGTCGATATTCGGCCGCGCCCTGAAAAACCGGTTATCGCCTTTGCCGGCGGCCGAGAGAAATTCCAGTCCGTCCAGGCGGTCCTCGCCGGCGGCTGGATCAATGGTCTGGTGACCGATGAAGACACCGCCGTGGGGCTACTTAGCGAATGATCCCGGGGGTGGGGCCAGCGGGTAACGGACCGGCCGCGCCTTCACGCGGGTCAACGTCGGCGGGCCCGCTTGCTCAACGTCCTTTGGATAACTTATTAACATGGCGAAAATGGCGGATGAATTGATTGGCGAATCATGGTGTGATACAACCCTTTTTCTTTACTTATCCGGACTCGACCCATGTCAGATATGATGCTTGATTCCGTTTGCGCCGCTTCCCGCCGTCTGGTTAGGGAAATGGATATGATCAGCACGGCCAAGACTTTTATGGGCCTTAGCCCTTATGTCGTTCGTAATCTTAATGAAATCGGCAACTATCATGAAATCACATCTGCGGCCTTGAGCGATACGCTGGGGCTGGATAAATCCAGCGCCAGCCGAATGGTGAGAAAATATTTGTCCGCCGGCCTGTTGTGTCAGGCGGGCAGCGGCAAGGATAAACGCGCCAGACCCATCTGTTTGTCCACCAAGAGCCGGCGCGCCTTGGCGTCCATTAATGCTTATACCCGCAGCCAGATGGCCGGCGCCCTGAAAAAATTATCCGCCGGGGATCAGATACGGGTACGCAACGGCCTGTCGCTCTGCGCCGCCGCGTTACAGGCCCATCGCATTAACCGGGTCTCGGCCGCCATTCCGGCTTCCAACATTGTCTTCGGCTATCGGCCGGGCGCGTTGGGCCGGATAGTCGCCCTGCACGCCGATTATTACGCCCGGGCCTTTAATTTTGGCGCTTTTTTTGAAAGCCGGATGGCCAACGACATTGCGGCGTTCGTCAACCGCCTTACCCATCCCCGTAATGGATTATGGCTGGCGCTGGAGTCGGGGGATGTCATCGGCGCCATCGCCATTGATAGCCAGGATCTGACCTCCGGCCGCGCCCATTTGCGTTGGTTCATTGTGGCGGACGGCCGGCGCGGCTTCGGCATCGGCAGACAATTGCTCGCCGCCGCCTTGACGTTTTGCGACAGAATGGGGTTCGCCGAAACCGAATTATGGACGTATCGGGGATTGGAAGCCGCGCGCCGACTGTATGAAGAGGCCGGCTACGTTCTTGTCAAAGAGTGCGTCAACTGGCAGGGAGGCCAGGAAATGCTGGAACAGTGCTATATCCGTTCCATTGCGCCGCTGGCGACCAACGTGGCAAAGTGAAACGGTGGATCCCGGTCAGCGCCGGACGTGCATTTCCCTCCACGCCCATCGCGGGGATGCGGCGCCGGCGCCAAAATTTTCCCCTTCCGGACCACATTTTCCCCTTGCCTATTTGCCTTTCCGGTCCGCCAAAGAGTATAAAATCAAGCATTGATCACATTTTGACACCATCAACCGAAAAGGTCTGAGTATGAAAATAGTGAATCGAGTCTTGCTGACCAACGATGACGGTTTCGACGCGCCCGGTCTGGAACTGCTGGCCGAAGCCGCGCATGAGATTGCCGAAGAGGTATGGATTGTGGCGCCGTCCCAAGATAAAAGCGGCGTCGCTAATTCCTTGAGCATGCGCGAACCGGTACGCGTGGTCAAAAAAGGCCAGCGCCGCTACGCGGTTTACGGCACGCCGGCGGACTGCGCGGCTTACGCCATTCGTCAGGCGTTGGCGGATATGCCGCCGGATCTGGTGCTCTCGGGCATCAACAACGGCTCGAACTTGGGGTTCGAAACCCTGCTGTCCGGCACGGTGGGCGCGGCCACCACGGGTATGTTGCTCGGTATTCCCTCCATCGCCCTTAGCCAAAATCATGACCCGGACGTGCCGGTCAATTGGGACTGCGCCCGTCGCCATACGGTCGGCACCCTGCGCCATCTGTTGCAGCACCGCTGGGATCCCCAGGTATGCCTCAACGTGAATTTTCCCGATGTGGCGGCCGACAAAGTCAAGGGAATCCGCGTTACCGCGCAGGGTATGGGCAAAGTGGACGGATTAACCGTCGACGCCACCCGCGATCCCCACGGCGAGGATTATTTTTGGGTCCGGGTGCAACACGGCAGACTGGATCGGCCGTCCAATAGCGAACTTAAATATAACGAAGAAGGCTATATCACTGTCACGCCGCTGACGTTTGAACGCACCCATCCGCGCGAATATCAACGTTTGAGCAGTCTTTACGGCGAAGATTATTAAAGAGTTGCAACATCGCAACATACCGTCCGGCGGCGGATTCGCCGGCGGCCATGCCGCGGACCTTTAGCCATTCCCCGCGCCATCGCCCAGCGAAATGCAGCGACCCATGGCCCGCTCAGGCGGCGTCGCCGGCTTCCAGCGTCCGTCCGCGGTGGCGCCACACATCCTGGAAACGCCGCAAGATCAATGCCGGCCACTCCGGTTCGGCGGCGGCGCTCACCGCCGGCAGCCGTTCCCGCGCCCCTGGATGGCGGCTGTGGCGCAGGCAACTGACCATCAGCGCCTGGTTGAACTCGGGGTGGAATTGCAGGGAATAGGCGTAGGGACCATAGCGCAGAATTTGACACGCATCCTGCGATGAGCAGGCAAGCACCCGCGCCTGTGCCGGTGGGCACACAACGGTCTGCCGATGAGACAACCAGGCGGTGAATTGCCTGGGCAAGCCGAAAAACAAGGGGTCGGCTTCCTCCTGGCCAATCATCTGGACCTGCTGCAACCCGCCTTCCCAGCCATGCGGGTTATCCGCCACCGTGCCGCCGAGGGCATAGGCGATCAATTGATGTCCGTAGCAAACCCCCAGCAGGGGAATGGCCCGCTGGTGAATCTCGCGGACCCAGACGGCGGTCATTTCGCTCCACGGCGCATGATCAGTGACCATCGACCAGGAGCCGGTAATAATGACGGCCGACAGGTTGCCGGGATCGGGCAGGGCATCGCCGCGATACGGGCGAATTAAAATAAACTCCCGCATTTGCAGGCCCAATTTACTGACAAACCACTGATATTGTTTCCCCACTTCGGCGGCGACGGCGGCCGGGGGCTCCCCCATCTGGACAATGACCAGCGGCGAGTCAATGGGTATATCCATTATTGCATCAATTCCCGTTTCCCTATTAATTGGCCGGACTATTATGCTCGCGCCGCGGACTTTTCGTCCAGCGCGAACCGATTTTTTTCATTCAATTTTCCTCTACTCTAAATAATTCAAGTCGCATCGCGGCGGCAAGTAAGTGTGCCCCGGAAGCATGGCTGGCGAGGTGACTGGGATGAGCGAATGCAGCCAACAAAGGGGCAACGTGAAGTATGGCGAGTATAAATAACACATGCCGGGGACACGCCGCCGCCATTGGTATTATGCCGATACCATTTACCCGAGTGATAACGGTGCCTATTGCATCCGGGGGTAGTTTGCATTTTTTGCGCTGTCGGCGCATATTTTCAATGAGACAGTTTTTGTCGGAATTCATTAAAGAGTAAAATAAGCTTAAGGGAATCCGACAGGCCAGACATTGCCTGGCGGTCGCCGCGACCGGCGTCACCCTGTTTCGCCATACGGCGCGCAGTGCCACGGGGGCGAAACAGGGCGCTCGATCGGGAATGTTCCCGCTGTATTCACGCGGCTCCGCGTGCCTCCTTTGCCGGCCGCGGCCGCGTTCGCCGTCCCAGTCGCACCGCGGGCGATCAGCGGCTCGAAAAACCTTATGAAAAATAGTGAAATCACAAGGGTTGCATACGCTGGATAATTCACGCTGCATCGCAAAGGGCATCACCAAGAGACAACGCGATGTATACGCTAAATACGTCAAGTCGCATCGCGACGGCAAGTGAGCGACAAATTCGTCGGGAACGAATTTGAACCGCCTACGGCGAGCCTCCGGTGAGAGACAGGATGTCTCTCATGCCTCCCCAGGCGCAGTGATCACTATGTGACCGGGGCGGGTGAACGCAGCCAACAAAGAGGCAGCTTGATGTATGACGGGTATATACCCGCGGGCATAGCATTTATGCACTAAGGCATCAGGACCCGATTGCCGATAGGTTCGCTATAGATGCCCTCCATTTAAGAAACGGGTAACGATATAATGACAAATTTATTCAATCAGGAAAACGCGCTGGCGATCGGGGCGAAGATAAAGATGTCTTTATCATTGCTGAATACCACCGAGCGGGGAATTGCCGAGTGGCTTATCACTAAAGGCAATGTCGGCCGGGAAACCAGCATCAGATATGTCGCGCTGTCGCTGAATGTCTCGGAACCCTTGATAGTAAAGGTCGCCAAAAAACTGGGTTATACGGGATTTCGGGAGTTACGCCAGGCATTGTGGTCGTATTTTCTGTCGCTGCCTTTCGATAAAGAACAGGAAATCGCCGAGCATGACAGTATCGAAACGGTTATGGACAAAATATTTAACAACGCCATCCATTCCCTAAAAGAGGCTCGCTCCATCGCCGATCCGGCGGTAATAAACCAGGCGTCCCGCTGGATATATTCGGCCCGACAGGTATTGATATTCGGCATTGGCGGATCGGCCGCCGTGGGTATGGATTTTGAGCAGAAGCTGTTGCAGATCGGTATCCAGGGCCATACTTATAATGATTATCATTTGATGTTGATGGCCGCTTGCCAGGTTTCAGACCAAGACGTGATCATCGTGATTTCCCAATCCGGCGATACGCCTGAACTTTTACAAGGGGTGGAAGTGGCTAAAAATCGCGGAGCCAAAATCATTTGCATTACCAACGATAATGTTTCTCCTCTCTCGCAAAAGGCCGATCTTTCCATATTCAGCCCGACCCGCAGCGGTACCTTGCTCGAACAAAACGCTGTGGCGCGCATAATTCAGCTCAATTTGCTGGATACCTTGTTTATCGCGACCGTTTTACAGGACTTTCATGGCGCCACGGAAAAACTGGAACGCAGTATCGAGACGGTCAAGTCTTTCCAGAGTAAATAATTCTCCCTTGGCGGCGGGACGGGCGCCAGGAAATTACCGGCGTTGCGTTTTTAGCGCAGCGTTTAGGCGGACTATCATTGCATTGCAATGACATGCATTTGCATCGCGTTGCCAAGAGATGAGGCACCGCCGGTTAATCCGTTTAATACCGTCTATTTCCGTCGAGGCTCCTTGGAATTTGCATGACTGTTCCTATTATATTCCAAATAATTCAGGTCATATCGTGGCGACGGGAGGCGACAAATTCACCGGGAACGAATTTACATCGCCCATGGCGGATCTTTGGTAAGAAACTGGATGTTCTTCATACCCATCCGGTGGTATGGATAACTCGGTGACTGGGGCAAGCGCGCGCGGCCAATAAACAGGCAATTTGAAGTTAGTTTAGAGTATAGCTAAATGTAGGGTCATTTCAATACTGCTTGATAATTGATTTGCGCGTAAGTTAGAAGTACCATGTCGGCTGAACGGAATATCTTTTTTCTAAATTCATTGGAGGAATATGCCAATATCATCATTATGCCAGCAACGATTGGCTATCGGTAATCATGCAAATGTTAAATATAAGAAAAATAATAACGACTGCCAACCAATATCATATTTGACAAGGGAATGCCGCGCGCAAAAAAAAGGAAAACAACTCTATCAATTATGCCAGGCCGCCAATATTTCCCCCTCGGTCGAGAAAAACAAACCACTTCCCCCCAAAGCGGCGGCCGTACTCTCCGCGCTTACGCTTCTTTCCGCGTTCGCGCCGGCGCGTGGCGCCATAAACCCGACCGGCGGCAAAACTTTCGCGGGGGCGACGCATGTAGAGGGGAACGCTACCCGTGTCGCCGGCGGATATCCGCCGGCGGCATTCTGGGCCGATAACGGCATTACCGCGCCGCCTGATCCATGCGGCTTTCCAAGACGGCGGGATCGAATGGCGCTCTGTCCGCTTTCCGGCCATGGCGCCGGCCGGCCGCCTCTACGGCCAGTGAGAACGGCCGCGTCCCATCCCTCGGCCGGGAAATCCGGGCTTTCCGCCGCCGCCGCCAAACGCGCGCGACGCCACGAACCCGCGCTGGCGGCCGCGGAACGGGACACAACTGACGCCTTCGCCGGCGTCAATGGCAAAGTGGCCCGTTTTTTTTTCAATCGCACCGGCGATGACCGCTATCGCATCGACCCCTCGCCTTCCCTATTGGTGAAATCGACTCTCCGTCTTCTGCGGGAAGAAAACGCGGACATCGACAGCCTGGCGGAAACCCTCACGTCGCCGGAAACCCGCCAGCCCGGAGTCGCCATGCCGTATTCGCGGCCGGCGGGTAAAGTGGCCGTATACCGCTGGCTAAACGTCAATATCTTCGGCGAAAGTCTCTCGGATTTCATCATCATGACCATCGCCCGGCATCAGTACCAAAACCCGGATGTGCTGGCCTTTCTTGCAGGACGCGTCCAGATCGCCCTGCTCCAATTTTTCGGCGAAGACACACCACAGGACGGACAGGATGATATCCGGTTCGTCAAAGAACATGTCGTTACGATGGAATATCCCTTGCTGGCCGCCACCGCGCATTGGCCGGTCGACACCCATGATCTGGAATGGATGGATGTCCACGCCGGTCTCGCGTTCGCCAATGTCCTGGGCGGTCTGCAACCGCCGCCCACCGATCAGGAGGCCGCCGCGCTGGGACGCATGATCTTTCTGCAATGGAAAGAACAGGCGGTGCCGGTACACTGGATCAGCTTTTTTTATCTACCCGCCATGATCCGCCATGCCATGCAAAACCCGCATGCCCTGTTGGAATGGCGCGTCACCAGGAACGCCACTCTTGAAGTCAAGGCCATGCGGGAATTGCAGGCGATAAAAGACCGGTACGAAGAAGAACGCGATCCATTAATGATATTCAACCGATCTTTGCAGTATTACCGCACGCGAACCGAATTTTGCAAAACACTGGCGGTGTGCCCCAGCGCGTATCTCGACAAACTCTTTTTCGAACAGAACCGTAAAATCGCCGCCCAGTTTTTTACCGTCGACCATATGTTACTGACGTTGCTGGCGGAGGCGCTTCCAACCATGGAACAGGATTTCATTCGTCACGCGTCCTTGGAGTTATTATCCTTCATTTTTCAAAAGGGCGGCGCGCGGCCCTATCTACCGGCTATCCTGCCCGCGGTCGACACGCACGATCACCTGGATATCATCGCCCCTTCGCCGCAGACCAATGTATTCAAAGCGTCGCAAGGCAATCAGGTCCGTATTTACGCTATCTCCGTCCAGGAAAACCAGTACCGCCTCCAGCGGATCGATGAAAATGCCGATTATTATCGCACCTTGGTCGGCGAGGCGGATAAAGCGCGTCTGGATGAGACTTATGCGCTGAAACTGTTGCCGCACGACGATACGCTGCCGCCGGCGCAAACCGACCGGCTTGCGGATCTCATCACCTTCCTCGCCACGCGAAATCGGGACAGGCTGCTCCATCAATTGAACGAGTATGGCTACCAGCGAACCTCGGCGGAAAAAATTGAAGATTTCTTCTTGTCCGTCATTCCCTTTTACAGTTGCGTCACCGCATCGCGACAAGGCCGTAAAGCAGAAGCGGCATTGACCTGCACGGCTGATGCCCTGGCGTTCGTTCCGTTATTGGGGCACAGCTTCCGGCTGTCTTTGCAAATGAGCCGCGCGCTGGCGACGGGGGGCAAGGTGGCGCTCGCCGGCATGCGCGGGGCGATGCTGGCCGAACTGCCGCTGAGAAAAGCCATCGCCGACGCGGGCAGGCAATTCATCCGCTACGGTATTGCGCGGGCGGCGGATGAGATGAGCCTCAGGGAATGGCTGCGTTTTGGCCTGGGGCTGCGCCAGGCGCTCGATCCCGGCATTGAATCGATGTATACCCTTGGCCGATCGTCCGCGACCCAGGCCCTTGCCCTGGGACAGGCCCTGTTCCATCGTCTGCCGGCGTTGAAAACCGCGCTGCCCAAGCTGAGCAAGCCGGAACTGTTCGCCAGGCTGCCGGCCGAGCGCCAGGGCGATATCATTATCGCGGCAACGGGGAAAAGACGGTTGCTGGCGATAAAACTGGACGGCGATCGCTGGCGGGAACAAAACGTCTATATGGCGCTGACGCCGGAACACACGGGTGTTTACGGTCCTAAATATATCCTTGAGGAAAACCGCCTGGTCAGGGTACCGACCGATATTGCCGCCGGATTGCGCCTGTCCTGGCCGCCGCATCGCCACGACCCGTCGGATATTAGAAGAATGTATGCGGTTTATCCCCGCTCGGACAGCCGTAGCGCGGCGCCACCGGTACCCATGGCCGTGGGTTTGGCCAGTGACTGGCAACCGTTCACCGATTTCATGCCGATATACCTGAAGTTGTATCAACCTCATCGTAAGATCGCCATAATGGTGGAATATGAGTTGTTCGAGGCTTTTTACGGCAAACCTTACATCAAGGTTCGCGGTCTGAACAAAAACCGCGCCATCGTGAGCTACCCCTACCTGGCCGATGCCCAGGTTAAGGTTACGCAAGCTTTTACGGCCGGCTTGGCTATCATGGAAACGGCGTTGGATTATCTGCGGGGCGCCGCCCAGCAAGCCGGTCGAAAGTTCTGGCTTGACGCCTATTTCGCCGAGGCGCTGGGCATCTCGAACCTGGAGATCATCGATAAAGCCACCACGAGACTTGCCCATGTGCTGGAAAGAGCCATAGCGCTACAGGAGCACCTGCATCGTAATACTGTTATCGTGTCCTCTCTAAGGACCGCCGACAGCGCCGGCAATTATCCGTCCACATTGAACGGGCATGAACTGTGTTATGGCGATTTGGGATTCGTGATCCCCGGCGATCCCCAACAAAGGATTTTCATCATTGCCGATCGGGTGGAACGGGGCTACACGCTACATCAGGACGAACTGGTTCATACCGTGTTGCATGAAATCTCCCATCTGGCCGCCGGCACGGACGATACAATGCTGATTGATACCATCACCTTAAGTCATGGCAGTCCGCAAACCCCTTTGATGCAATTTGAAAATGCCATGGCGAACCGTATTCTTGATCTGGCGCATGTGAAAAAAAACCTCAATACCCTGTTGTTACGGCCCGCCGGCAATATTATCGACGACGAGACCATTTACCGGGCGCTGGCGAACGACGATATGTTCAAAGCGAACGTCATGATGATGAATGCGGACAATGTCGTTAAATACATCCTGGATATTGCCGCCGAACGGCGCGGACGTCTCAAACGCGCCACAACCGCCGGGCCAAAGGACGCCCTGCTCATCCAACTGCTGTTGACGCTTATCTTTGATCAGAAGTCCTAGGCGCCCCGACGGACCATGCCCGATCTGTTTTTTCGATCGTATTGGCGTATGACATCATGCGCCATCCGGGGCCGGCGCTCGGCAAAACTGCCTGGGCTTCCCTTGTGTGGCGAAAACAGCCGGCGCGGATGCCATAAAAAAACGCCGACGGAACAGTCAAATTCCGTCGGCGTTTTTCAATGCATGCCCGCCAGGGCGGCTATCATGCCGGGCCTTACGGCGAATACGCTTATTGGTAGAGTTCCGCCGTGCCGTGCATCAGGTTATTTCCCGTGATGGAAGTGACACGGAAAGATTTGGCGCCGGACTGGCTGGCTTTTTCCGCCAACTGGTTTTCCACGGAGGTGATATCGTGGCCGCCGCTGGTGCTGATAACGCCGACCTGCCGTTGGTTGGCCGGGGCGGCGTTTACTTGCAGGGCGGCAAAGCTCCCGAATGGCAAAGTGGTCAGTGCGATGGCGGCGATGGTATATTTCAGGTTTTTCATAACAAATACGCTCTTTAGGTTATTATTCATAGAGATTATTAATTTATTAACGATCGATAAACAAATGATAGACACCTTGACCGCCAGGGTCAAGAATTTTTATTAATCATCGTTAATTAAATAATTAACCTGTTGTCATTCCTGAATAAATGACCCCCAAATTTTTTGGTCCGCTGGCGGGGCGCTGCCCAAGCTAACCCGGGCAGCGTTATGGGCGGGGCAAGACGCCGGCAACCCGTCTCAAGCGGCGGCGCTAATAAAGGCCGGTACGTCAGGGGCGGGTCAACCGCTTGAGCAAGTCGATGGCGGTGGCCAACTGTTCGCGCTCATGGGGGGCGAAACGCTCGATAACGGCATGATACAACCAGTCTTCCCTCGCTTCCCGGCTCGACTTCAGTAACGCGCGGCAGCCCTCGGTCAGAAAGAGCAAAGTCTGGCGGCCGTCGGACGGATCCGGCGCGCCGGCAATCAGGCCCGCCGCTTCCAGGGACGCCACGGTGGCGCCCATCGACTGCGGACGCATGCCTTCGGCGCGGGCCAGGGCGGTCACTGTGGCCGGTCCTTCCCGTTCAAGACGTAAAATTACCGCTTTTTGCGACAAGGTATAATCACCGGGATGGGATTGTTCCCGCAGCCGCCGTCCCAGATTGCCGATAAGCAAGCGTAGCTCTACCGCCATGGCGAAAAGACCCGCATCCGGGTCGCGCTGGGAATCGTTCATAGCATGCCTGTATGCCTTTGGCTCAATATAGCGGCACTTTAGCAAATTACCGCCGCCGCGCAAAACATCGTCCCGCTGACGCGGCGGGCCGCCATGACAAGTATTGCCGCGAATGTCTGGACTTTTGTCTCTTGAGCAATGAAAATGATACGCATTTATAATTAATAATAGGGATGCTGATGATATGTTCGGCGCGACGTTTCGCAGTAGGGTCTTGTTTTCTCTGGGCGCGATTGTCCTGCTAACGCTATCTCACAGAGGCAACGCCGCTGATTGGCCCCGCCGGATCGCCGGCACGCGCGGCGATATCGTTTTGCAACAGGCGCCGAAACGCATCCTGTCCACCAGCGTGACGCTCACGGGGACCTTGCTGGCCATTGATGCGCCGGTCATCGCCAGCGGCGCCACCACCCCGAACAATGCCGTTGCCGACCAGCTGGGTTTTTTACGTCAATGGGGAGATGTGGCGCGTCAGCGCGGCGTTAAGCGGCTTTATATCGGCGAACCGGACGCCGAGGCCATTGCCGGCGAAGCGCCTGATCTGATTGTCATGTCGGCCACCGGCGGTGATTCCGCCCTGCGTCTTTACCCTCAACTGTCGGCCATCGCGCCGGTGCTGGTGCTGAATTACGACAACCAGAGCTGGCAGCAGTTAGCGGTCGTGCTGGGACGGGCCACCGGCCACGAAACGCAGGCGGCGCACATCGTCGATGCGTTCGATGTCCGTGTGCGGACGCTCGGCCAACGGTTGGCGTCGCCGCCGCAACCCGTGTCCGCACTGGTCTATTTGCGCGATGGCAAAGGCGCCAATCTTTGGACCGCCGACTCGCCCCAGGGGCGTTTGCTGGCGCAACTGGGCTTTTCCCTGGCCAAACCCCCCGCGAATCTGTCAACCGGACACAGCATGGGGCAACGCCGGGATATTCTGCAATTGTCCGGCGAGAATCTGGCCGACGGGCTAAACGGCCGCACATTGCTGTTGTTCGCCGCTGAAAAGGCGGATGCGGACGCGCTGCGGGCCAACCCGTTCCTGGCCCATTTGCCGGCAGTACGCGACGGACAGGTCTTCGCCCTGGGTCGGGATACTTTCCGGCTCGATTACTTTAGTGCGTCCAATGTGTTGACGCGTCTGGAAAAATTGTTCTCGCGCCCATGATCGCCCGCTACCCGCTAGTGAAAATCGGTCTGTTATGCCTGCTGCTCGCCTTGCTGCTGGCCTTAAGCCTGCTGGTGGGCGCAAAAAACCTGCCCGCCGCCACGGTTATCCATGCGCTGTCGCATACCTGCCGCGATGCGGATTGCGTTATCGTCCTTGACGCCCGTCTGCCCAGGACCCTGGCCGGCTTACTGGCCGGCGTCGCGCTGGGATTGGCCGGCTCGCTGATGCAAACGCTGACCGGCAACCCCCTGGCGGATCCCGGTATTCTTGGCGTCAATGCCGGCGCCGGTTTCGCCATGGTGCTGGGTACCGCCTTTTTCGGCGCCGTTACAGCCACTGATTTCCTCTGGTTCGCCTTAATCGGCGCGCTAATCGCGGCATTTTTGGTGACGGTGATAGGCGCGGCGGGCGGCGGACGGGTGAATCCCGTGCGACTGACCTTGGCGGGCATAGCCCTGGGCGCGGTGCTGGAAGGCGTCGCCTCGGGCATCGCCCTGCTTAATCCGCTGATTTATGACAGCTTGCGTTTCTGGCAGGCCGGCTCGCTGGATATTCGCAGCATGGCGGCGGTAAAAACCGCCGCTGGCCCAATTTTGCTTGGAACACTGCTGGCCTTGGGATTGGCCCGCGGATTGAATACTCTGGCCATGGGCCACGAGACGGCCGCCGGACTCGGCTCCCGGGTGGGGATGACGCAAATCGCCGGCGTGGCGGCCATTACGCTATTATGCGGCGGCGCCACCGCCCTGGCGGGACCCATCGCGTTTATCGGTTTGATGATGCCTCCCGTGGCGCGCCGGCTGGTCGGCAGTGATCACCGGCGGCAATTGCCCTGTGTCTTATTGTTAACGCCGTCGCTGTTGCTGGCCGGCGATATCGCCGGTCGCGTGATGGTGCCGGGAGAACTGCGCGTATCGGTGGTGACGGCGTTTTTGGGCGCGCCATTTGTGATCATCCTGATGCGCCGTCACCGGAGCCTGCAAGCCTTATGAACCGACCGTCCCCCTTACGGATACGGCGGCCATTGGCCGGCGGTTTTTTGGCGCTCTGCTGCCTGGCGATGGCGGTGACGGCGCTCGGCACCGGCTCGCTTTCCCTTGACGCCGCGCATGTTCTCGCGGCGCTAAGCGGGTTGGCGCCGGAGCCGATCCAGACCGTGGTCGTTCAGTGGCGGCTGCCGCGCGTGGCCGCCGCGCTCATGTTGGGCGCCGCCCTTGGCGTCAGCGGCGGCATATTTCAATCCCTGCTGCGCAATCCCCTCGGTAGCCCGGACGTGCTGGGCTTCAACACCGGCGCCCACAGCGGTGTGTTGTTGGCCATCGTGGCGTTGGGCGGCGATGACGCCGCGCTCCCGCCGGCCGCGCTGGCCGGCGGCGGCCTGACCGCCCTCGCCGTCTTTCTGCTGGCCTGGCGCGACGGTATCCACACCTTGCGGTTGATTATCGTCGGCATCGCCGTGCGCGCGTTGCTGGTCGCCCTGAATACCTGGCTCATCATCAGCGCGTCGCTGGAATCGGCGATGACCGCCGGCTTGTGGAGCGCCGGCTCGCTTAACGGCATGACCTGGGCCAAATGCCTGCCGGCGGCGCTCATGATCCTGCCGGCGCTGCTGCTGACATCCTGGCTGGTCCGGCCTATGCGGCTTATGGAAATGGGCGAGGACGCCGCCCGCGCCCTGGGCGTTTCCGTGGAGCGTTCGCGTTTTGGCCTGATTCTGGCGGCCGTGGCGCTAACGGCCGCGGCTACCGCCGCCGCCGGTCCGATATCCTTTGTCGCCCTGGCGGCGCCCCAGATCGCCCGTCGTCTGTCGGCCAGCCAAACCCCCTCGCTGACATTGGCCGCCCTGACCGGAGCGCTGGTGCTCCTGGCGGCCGATCTGGCGTCCCGGCGGTTATTTACGCCCTATCAGCTCCCTGTGGGGGTCGTTACCGTGTCTCTCGGCGGCCTCTATCTCATTGCCCTGCTCATACGGGAGACCCGCGCGAGATGAGTCCTGAAAACACGCCACCCTCCCGCCTGGGCGCGGAACATGTCACTCTCGGCTACGCAAAAAAGATTATTGCCCGAGATTTGTCATTGTCCATTCCCGACGGGGAACTGACCGTCATCATCGGTCCCAACGCCTGTGGCAAATCCACTTTATTGCGTGCGCTCGCCCGGCTGCTGCGCCCCGAGCAGGGACAAGTAAGGCTTGATGGCCGGGAGATCAGCCATTATCGCACCAAGGAAGTGGCCCGCAGGCTGGGTCTGTTGCCGCAGAACCCCACCGCGCCGGGAGATATTTTGGTGGGAGACTTGGTGGCGCGGGGACGTTATCCCCACCAGTCGCCATTGGGTCGTTGGAATGCCCGGGACGAAGCGGCGGTTCGCCATGCGATGCGCGCCACCGGTATCGAGGCGCTGGAACGGTTGCCGGTGGATACCCTTTCCGGCGGCCAGCGCCAGCGGGTCTGGATCGCCATGGCGCTGGCCCAGCAAACCCCGCTACTGTTGCTGGATGAACCCACTACATGGCTGGATATCGCCCATCAAATCGACTTACTGGAGTTGTTGCGGCATCTCAACCGCCGCGACGGCCATACGCTGGTGGTGGTTTTGCACGACTTGAACCATGCCTGCCGCTACGCCACCCATTTGGTGGCCATGCGCGAGGGCGCCATTGTCGCGCAAGGCGCGCCGGCGGATATCGTCACCGCCGAGCTGGTGGAGCAGGTATTCGGATTGCGCTGCGTGATCATTGAGGATCCGGTGGCGCATACCCCCATGGTCGTACCGCTGGGCCGCGAAAAATATCAGCCGCTTGTTTTCCCCGTTGACGGGGCGCCGAAGGGCGCCGGATAACAGCAGGCGCCCTTCGGCGTCACGCCGGTCCATAGCGCGACCAGTCCGTCCAGCAGCCCGCCACGCCAGCATAAAGCGTCATGGCCGCCCTCTATGCGCCGATAGACGATACGCCGGGCATAAGGCGCCAGCAACGCCACCAGCCGTTGATTGACGCCATCGATCAACGGCTCGCGGATGCCGGCTTCAATATACAAATGCAAGGCGCGGCCGGCGGCCGGGTCCCTTTCCAGTTGCCGCAACAGTTCGCCGCCATGGCCCGGCCGCGGGTCGGAAAGCGGGTCGCGATCAGGCCACCAGAACGATCCTGATTGGCTTAGGGCCAGACCGAACGTCCGCGGCCACTGCAAAGCGGCGTATACCGCCGACAAGCCGCCGAAACTCTGGCCGGCCACCACCGTGGCGGCGGGATCGGCGTGGTAGGGCGCCCAGACCGCCAGCCGTGGCAGCAGTTCCTCCTGCACCGCCAGCCAGAAATCGGCATTACAGGGCAATTCCCGGCCGCGCCGTTCGTTATCAAGACTGTCTATCAAAAGATACACCGCCTCCGGTAGCCGCCCCTGTCGGGTCAAAGCGGCGAGCGGCGCGGCAATGGGCATCTGCTCGCGCCAGAACCGTCCATCCAGCAATAGGGCCAGCGGCCGGCGTTCAGGTCGGTTTGCGCCGGTGACCAGAACCCAGACATCCCGGCTGTTGCCCAGACGCCGGCTGCGCCAGCGAAACCGCCGCACTGCGGTTGGCGGCGGCGGATCCTTTATCACGCCTTGCGCCATATCGACTTCGCGCCAGGGGGTTTGCGGCGGCGCCAGCGGCATATGCAACCCGGACAGGGCATGTCCGCGCGCGCCAATCCAGGGGCGTAACGGATTAACAGGATCGTGAACCGCGCCGGCCAGTCTCGCCCGCCACCATTCCCGCCCGGCGGCGGGCGACGTGACGACCGGATCCCCCCGCTCGGGGATAAAACAATAGCTGCCGCGCCAGGCGGGGTTTAGCGCCACGCCTCCATGCCAAACATCACTGCCCGGCAAACGCGCCAGACTTTGCGGCGCGCCGCCCTGGTGATGGTCGGTCAGACCATTGATGTTCAGCCATACCCGGCGGACATCCGAAGTGTGTTCGTTCCCCCGCGGGTCGCGCCAAAGAAACGTCGCCCGGTAGCCGCCCTCCCGGTTTTCGCTGAGCAAAGGGGTGCCTTGCCGGGCGACCTCGCGCCACCATTCCGGACTGCCCGCATCCGCTCGCGACATCAGATCTGGCTCGCTCATTTTGCCTCGCAAAAGATAAAAACAAATAATATTGATAATTATTTCTATTTGCAATAATGTGTAAAGCTTCTCGCGCGCTGACGTCTTTTTATCGTCAAGACGGCAGATTGCCCATGAGAAAAATTTTTTCGGCCATGAGGGCCGCTATGGGGCTGAGTCAGCTTATTTTGCTGATTTTCAAGACTTATTAACAATAAAAAAGCCGCATCGCCACCGCGCACGCCAGCATTGTGCGGCGAAAGCGACGGCGAAACCGGGATGCAACATGACGAAATTATCACACTATTCTTCAGCGATCCTGCTGGGTTTGGCATTGACCGCCGCCGCCAAGGCCGCTTCTGACACTACCGCAGACACTGAACACGCCGGGCGACAGAATGCGGCAGGCGAAACCATTGTGGTGACCGCCGCACAACAAAACCTCCAGGCGCCCGGGGTTTCCACCATCAGCGCCGATGAAATCCGTAAACGGCCGCCGGCCCGGGATTTGTCCGAAATTATCCGCACCATGCCCGGCGTCAACCTCACCGGCAACTCCACCAGCGGTCAGCGCGGCAATAATCGGCAAATCGATATCCGCGGCATGGGACCGGAAAACACCCTGGTGCTTATCGACGGCCTGCCCGTCACCAGCCGTAACTCGGTGCGCCAGGGCTGGCGCGGGGAGCGGGATACCCGCGGCGATACCGCCTGGGTGCCGCCGGAAATGATCGATCATATCGATGTGCTGCGCGGCCCGGCCGCCGCGCGCTACGGCAACGGCGCCGCCGGCGGGGTGATCAACATCATCACCAAAAAAGACACCCGGCAATGGCACGGGTCATGGAACACCTATTTCAATGCGCCGCAGCACAAAGATGAAGGCGCCACTAAACGCACCAATTTCAGCCTTGAGGGGCCGCTTAACGACCTGTTCAGCTTCCGTTTGTTCGGCGGTCTGAGCAAGACCCAGGCCGACGCCTGGGACATCAACCAAGGCCATCAGTCGCTGCGAACCGGCACATATGCCGACACCCTGCCGGCCGGCCGTGAAGGCGTTATCGATAAAAATATCGACGCCCTGCTGAAATGGAATGTCGCGCCGGGACAAACCCTGGAGTTTGAAACCGCCTACTCGCGCCAGGGGAACCTCTACGCGGGCGATACCCAGAACACCAACACCAGCCAGCTGGTACGGGATAACTACGGCAAGGAAACCAATGTCATCTATCGGCAGACACAGGCAATGACTTACCGCGGCTACTGGGACAACGGCGTCAGCACGCTCAATTACCTGCAACTGGAACGCACTCGCAATAGCCGCATGGACGAAGGGCTGGCCGGCGGCACCGAGGGGATATTTTCCGACGAAAATTTTTCCACCATTACGCTAGACAGTCTGTTGGCGCACAGCGAAATCAGCGTGCCGTTCGATCTGTGGGTCAACCAGACCGCCACTTTCGGCGCCGAATGGAATCAACAGAAAATGAAAGATCCGGCATCCAACACCCAAACTTTCCTGGGCGGAAGCGTGCCGGGCCTGGAAAGCACCGGCCGTAGCCCGTATGCGTCGGCGGAAATTTTTTCGCTGTTTACCGACGATAATATCGAATTGACCGAGACCACCATGCTGGTGCCGGGCCTGCGTTTCGACCACCATTCCATCGTTGGCGACAACTGGAGCCCGTCGCTGAACCTGTCTCAGGGATTATGGGACGATTTCACATTGAAAATGGGCATCGCGCGCGCCTACAAGGCGCCGAGCCTGTACCAGACCAACCCCAACTACCTGCTCTACAGCCGCGGCCAGGGCTGCGCGGCCAGCACCGGCGGCTGTTATCTGCTGGGCAACCGCGATCTGAAAGCGGAAACCAGCATCAACAAGGAAATCGGTTTGGAATACAAGCACGATGGCTATCAGGCGGGCGTGACGTATTTTCGCAATGACTACCGCAACAAGATTGAAGCGGGTTACCTACCCACCGGCACGACCACCAACGGCGCTTCCGATATCTATCAATGGGAGAACGTACCCAAAGCCGTGGTTCAGGGATTGGAGGGGACGCTGAATATACCGGTGACCCGGACGGTGACCTGGAGTAACAACGTGACATACATGATTGAAAGTAAAAACAAGGAAACCGGCGACTACCTGTCTATCATTCCCAAGTATACCCTGAACTCCACCCTGAGCTGGCAAGCGCGGGATAACCTGTCGCTGCAATCCACGTTAGCCTGGTATGGGCGACAGAAACCGAAAAAGTACAATTATAAAGGCGAGCCGGCCACCGGCAGTGAAACCCGGCAAGTCAGTCCCTATGCCGTGGTCGGCCTGAGCGGCACCTACGACATCAACACATACGCCAGCGTCACGCTGGGCATTGATAACCTGTTCGACAAGCGCCAGTTCCGGGCGGGCAATGCGCAAACCACCGGCAACGCGACCACCGGCGCCTACATGTATGGCGCCGGCGCCGCCACCTATAACGAACCGGGCCGGACATTCTATATGAGCCTGAATACCCACTTCTGACATCCCGGTGGGGCCAGGGGACTTATCCAAAGCGACGACGGGCGCGCCGCCGCTTTTCAGCCTGCCTTACCGGGGCGTCTCCCAAGGGGCGGCGGCCATGGCCGCCACCGTGACCGACTCGCCGCCGCAGGCCCGCGTTTGGACGGGGTCGCGCAACTTGTGCGCCATAGGGCCTTGCCCCCGCATCGCGGCCAACACCTGTTCCGCAACGGCCAGTACCCGATGGCATTGTTCAAGCGTGATGGTCAGCGGCGGCTCTATGCGGATGGTTTTGGCATTGTTCAGCGTGCCGGCCACCAAAACATGCTGCCGAAACATTCCCTGGGCGAAGGCATAACCGATATCGTTGCGCCGGAACGCCAACGCCTGCATCAATCCCTTGCCGCGCGCTTCCACCAACAATTCCGGATAGGCGGCGGCCAGCCGAACCAGTCCCGCCAGCAAGACCTGGCCTTTCCGGGCGGCCTGGGCCGGCAGATTTTCCTTGAGCAGCACATTGAGCGTCGCCAGCGCCGCGGCGCAGGCCAGCGGATTGCCGCCAAAGGTGGTGGTGTGCAGGAACGGATTATCGAACAGCACGGAAAAGACCTCTTCGGTGGCCACCGCCGCGCCGATGGGCATGACGCCGCCGCCCAAGGCTTTGGCGAGACACAGGATATCCGGCCGCACGTCCTCGTGCTCACAGGCGAACATTTTACCGGTGCGGCCCAGCCCGGTCTGAACCTCATCCAGGATCAATAAGGCGCCCACTTCGTCGCACAACGCCCGGACGGACGGCAGATAGCCCTCGGGCGGCAAGATGACGCCGCCTTCCCCTTGGATGGGTTCCAGGATCACCGCCGCCACACCGTCGTTGTCGCGCCGCCGGTAAAGGGCTTCGCGCAACGCGGCGATATCGCCGAACGGCACATGTTCGAACCCCGGCAGCATCGGCATAAAGGGCCGGCGGAAGGCGGCCTTGGCGGTAGCCGCCAGAGCGCCCAGGGTTTTACCGTGAAAAGCGCCGGACGCGGCGATAAACGCGAATTTTCCTTTTGGCCCCTGATAGGCCTTGGCCAGTTTCAGGGCGGCTTCCACCGCTTCGGTGCCGCTGTTGGTAAAAAAGGAATATTTGAGTTCCCCCGGCGTGATAGCGGCCAGGGTTTTCGCCAGCAAGGCTCTTAAGGGATCCAGCAGTTCCTGGCTGTGCAGGGGTTGTTTCGCCAATTGGCGAGTAACGGCGGAAATAACGCTTGGATTACGGTGCCCCACGTTGAATATACCGAAACCGCCCAGGCAATCGATGTATTCCCGGCCCTGGGTATCGACCAGCGTATTCGGCCCGCTGGCCCGCCATTCTACGGCCCCGTAATCCCCGCCTACCGTGACTGATTTGCGATATGCCAAAAAGCCCGGGTTGACATGGTCCCTGAACGCATTTTTTACTTGTTCGTTCAGGTCAATCATTTCCTCTTGGCTGAGGGAGGTTTTTTCAATCCATTTTAAAGCCTGCTGAGTACACTCTAGCGGGGTGAGATGTTCGGCTGTTCTGGACAAAACGGACTCCTTGGAAGGGGATATCACATGATACCGTTCTGATCCTTGCAGTCGCCGGGCCAACGGTGACCCAAGACGATAATTTGACAGATTATGTCAATGGCCGGAGATAGAACAAAATAGAATAGGATAAAAACGGAATTTAAAAGAATTAAATTTTACCGCGAGGAAATAGCATTGGATATAAAAAAAACACGCACCAAACCGGGGCAATAAAATCCCTATTTTGGTGCGATTTGGCGGCGGGAAGCCGTTTTTTTCGCGATGATTTTATATCAGATAAGAGGCCGGCTAACAATATTTTTTTTGCCTTCACGGCCCAAACCTTGATGAAAAAGCATGTGAGCCGCCAACAACGAGGCAACGTGAAGTATGACGAGTCTATATGCATGGGGTGACCGCACGGATCCTCAATGGAAAAACATTTATCCAGAATTATGCATGGTTTGACGTGGTGCCCTTTATTTACCAGGTTACTGTTGTTTAAGCCAATGGGGGGGAATCACTTTACTCATGACACAGTGCGCGGATCTCGCCGCCGCGTTGCCCCGCGGTGTTCAGTTAGGCTTCCGGCAACAATACCGGACATCCCACTGACGACATAAAGCAGACTTCAGCGCTACGCGCGGACATCCGTTCCCCCGTTATTAAACATCAAATTCTATCATATATTATTCCGGTATTTTTCTTTTGCAGCCATAATAACTTTAACAACACTGATTAAAAATAGCCGGGGATAACGCGGTCGGAAAGTTTATTTGCCACGGCAATTTATTTCTTCTTTATTTTTTTCACAAAAGTCTTTATATACTTTGAATACGTCAAGTCGCCTGGCGAACACGGCCAACTCAGCGGCGGCTTGAATGATGACGGGTATCGCTAAGAACCAATCCCAGCAGGCGTAATCAGCGCGGCCAATTTGGACATGAACAGCGCGCGAAAACCGACGCGTATGTGGATTAAATAAGAATATCGAGTACTGCCCAAGTCCAAAATGGCAAATAGCCCTAATGGGATAGGCTCTACATAATCCAGGCAGGGAGATAACATGGTTACCTTTGCACTGCGCAATATCGTTTGGTTAATGACGTATATCTTTTTTATTTTCGCCCCGCTGTTCGCTTTGCTATTCGGTACGTTGCCTCCCGCCAGAGACGTTTGGACCGAGCTGTCCATTGCCCTCGGGTATGCCGGTCTGGCAATGATGGGTTTGCAGTTCGGCCTTACGGCCCGCTTTAGATGGGTGACCCAACCCTGGGGCGAGGATATTATTTACCATTTTCACCGACAATTATCTTATATTGCCCTTGCGTTGATTCTGGCCCACCCGCTATTGCTATTTGTCGTGCGGCCGGAACGGCTGGCGCTGCTCAATATTTTTCATGCTCCCTGGCGCGCCCGATGGGCATCGGTCTCCACATATTCGCTTATTGTCATCATCGTCATGGCGGTGTGGCGGACGAAACTGAAGATACGCTATGAAGTCTGGCACGCCACACACATCATCCTGGCGATAGCGGCTGTGACGGCCGGGCTTTTACATATGGCCGCCTGGGGCCGGTATTTGGTGGATCCGGTCAAAAAAACCTTGTGGATCGGATTGACGCTGTTTTGGCTGGCGCTGCTGGCGTATGTCCGCCTGATAAAACCGCTGTTCAAACTGCGCCGGCCTTATCATGTGGCGGAAATCATCAAGGAGCGCGGCGATACCACGACGCTGGTCATGAAACCGGAAGGACATGCGGGCCTGCGGTTTTCCCCCGGCCAGTTCGGTTGGCTGACCGTGTGGGGGGGCCCGTTTAGCATTACCGCCCATCCCTTTTCGTTTTCCTCCAGCGCTGAAGCCGCTGATGGCGGCGTTGCCATGTCCATACGCAACCTCGGCGATTTTACCGCCGCCATTGCCCATGTCCGCGAAGGGCAACGGGTTTATCTCGACGGCCCTTACGGAACGTTCACTCTCAGCGAGCCGGCCGACTTGTATGTGCTGGTGGCCGGCGGTATCGGCATAACGCCCATGATGAGTATCCTGCGCACCTTCGCCGATCGCGGCGACCCGCGCCCGATACTCTTGCTTTACGGCAACCAGGACTGGGAAAGCGTGATCTTTCGTGAGGAATTGGACATGCTGCGGTCCCGGCTCAACCTGAACGTGGTGCATGTGCTATCCAGGCCGCACGAAAGCTGGACCGGGGAACGGGGCTTCATCAATGCCGAACTGTTCAGACGCCACCTGCCGCCGCCTTTCGATAAACATGAATACTTTATCTGCGGTCCTGACCCCATGATGGACGCCATTGAACTGGCATTGGCGGATCTGGCCGTTCCCATGTCAAGGTACCATACCGAACGTTATCATTTCGCATAAGGAGGCTGGCCATGTTGAGACGCTTTGCCGAACGGTTGGCATGGTCAACCGCGCTGCTGATTCTTTTGCTGGCATTGTTGTTCGCCGTTATCCGGGTTTACGGGTAAGGACGGCCCCGGCGGGAACCGTCCGGGCCAGGCTGCCGCGTCAAGCGCCATGGGGGGTCGATCGCCACCGCGCGACCAGCCATTTCTCGATTTCGACAATGATGAAGATGACGATGCTGGCCAACAGCGATAACGCCCAAGCCCAGGCCGGCAGCGGTTCGGTGCCGAATGCCCGGTTCATGAAGGGCAGATAAATGATGGCCAGTTGCAATAGAATGAGCGCGCCGGTAACCAGCCACAACCCCTTGTTGGCGAATACGTCCCGGCTAAGCGGGAACCGATCCTTCACCCGGCAGTTGAACATATAAATCCATTGCGCCGAAACCAGCGTTTGCATCACCAGCGTTCGGATAAACTCGCTGCCATAGCCCCCCGGCAGCAAGAGCGATTCCAATAGAAAGGCGCTACAGGCGATAAGCACGCCGACAAAGCCGATGCGCCAGTAGGCATGCCGGTCCAGTATATGCCGGCCCGGTTCGCGCGGCGGTCGTCTCATGACGCCCCTTTCCGCCGGTTCGAAAGCCAGACCGAATGACAAGGTGGTGGAGGTCGCCATATTCACCCACAGGATTTGCAAGGCGGTTAACGGGACTATGGCGCCGGCCAGAATGGCGAAGATGATCAGCAGCCCCTGGGCAAGGTTGGTAGGCAGCATGAACAAAATGGTTTTCCGCAAATTGTCATAGACGCGCCGCCCTTCCCGAACCGCGTTGGCGATGGTCGCGAAGTTATCGTCCGTTAGCACCATATCCGCCGCTTCCTTGGTCACCTCGGTGCCTTTGATGCCCATGGCGATGCCCACATCGGCCTGTCTCAAGGCCGGCGCGTCATTCACGCCGTCCCCGGTCATCCCCACGATATCACCGTTATGTTGCAGCGCTTTCACCAGCCGCAACTTATGTTCCGGGCTGGTTCGGGCGAAGATGTCATACTGCGCCGCGACGGTATGGAGTTCCTCGTCGGTCAAATGCTCCAACTGATTGCCGGTCATGGCGCGCTCACTGGTGTCGATCCCGAGCATGGCGCCGATGGCCATGGCGGTTTCCCGGTGATCGCCGGTGATCATTTTGACGCGAATACCGGCCTGCCGGCAGCGGGCTATGGCCGTTATGGCCTCCGGCCGGGGGGGGATCCATCATGCCGGCGATCCCGACCAATACCATGTCCTGACGCAGCGTGTCATGGTCGAGGGGCGCGCTGTCCGGCGCAATGTTTTTATACGCGGCGGCCACCATGCGTAATCCCTGCCGGGCATGGCGCGCCACTTCCCCTTCCCAAAAAGCGAGATTGAACGGCCGTACGCCCGCCTCCGTCATTTCCTGCCGGCAAAACGCAAACAGGACATCCGGTGCGCCGGTAACGAAAACCCGGTGTTCCGCGCCTATCCGATGGCGGGTCGCCATATATTTATAGGCTGAATCAAAGGGGATTTTTTCTATTAGCGCCGCGTCGTTGAGTTGTAAGCCGGATTTGACCGCCAATACCTTTAACGCGCCTTCCGTCGGACCGCCGGTTATCGCCCAGCGCCCCTGTTCATCTTGCCGGATTCCACTGTCATTGCACAAATCGATGACGGTAATAAAGTGGCCCAAAACATTGCCCGCCTCAATAACCGCCTCGCCTTCGCCATTGTCTTCCGGTCGGATTTTCCCCACCGGCGCGTAGCTTTCGCCGTCCACCCGATAATTGCCATTGGCGGTAATCACCGCCTTGACCGTCATTTCATTCATGGTCAGTGTGCCGGTCTTATCGGAACAGATAACGGTCATGGCCCCCAGGGTTTCCACCGTCGACAACCGGCGAATGATGGCCCGAATCCGCGCCATGGACTGCACGCCCAGCGACAGGATAATCGAAATGATGGCCGGCAAGCCTTCAGGAACCGATGCGACGGCCAGGCTTATCAGCGCCAGCAGCAATTCCGCGAAGGGGATATCGCGCAAAAAGAAAGCGAACAGGAACAACACCGCCACCATCGCCAATATCAGCAAGGAGATCAACTTGCCCAGGCTGTCCATCTGTTTTAGCAACGGGGTGGGATGCGGGTCGATATCGGCCATCATCTGATTGATATGGCCCAGTTCGGTGTCGGCGCCGGTGGCGAAGACCACGCCTTTGGCCGTCCCCGCGCTGATAGTGGTGCCGGAAAACAGGATATTCAGCCGATCCCCAAGGATCGCCTCGCCCTCAATGGGCGCCACCTGTTTGGCCACGACCGTCGATTCCCCGGTGAGAATCGCTTCTTCCACCAACAGATTATGCGCGTCCAGCAAGCGCAGATCAGCGGGAATCCTGTCCCCGGGCCGCAAGGCGACGACATCGCCCGGCACCAGGCTGCGCGCATCGACGGTTTGGGTCTCGCCGTCGCGAATGACCACCGCGTTATTGGACAACATGCCCTGAATGCTTTTGAGCGATTTTGCGGCGTTATGTTCCTGGACAAAGCCAATTAACGCATTGATGACCGCCACCGCCAAGATAATGAACATATCCACCCACTGGGTCATGAAGCCTTTGATGACGGCCGCCAATAACAGAATGTAGATAAGAACATCATTAAAATAAGCGATGAATTGCAGCAAGGGATGCTTTTTTTTCGGCTCAGGCAAAGCATTGGCGCCATAAAGCTGCAACCGCTCCTCGGCCTCCTGGCGCCGCAACCCGGTCTCGGCGCTGTCGAGCCGGCGGAGCGCTTCGGCGGCGTCCAGTCTGTACCAGTCATCAACCGGATGTGATGGTGTTATTGCGTTTTCCTTCGATGCGACATTCATTAGCGGCCCCTCCAGGTGGCGACTGCTTTTATTAATCAGAAAGAATTACGGGTCCGATATTTTGCATGGAGAAACAGATACCCATTGAAGTCCGTCTCCCTTGCCGATAGTTTTCTGAAAATGATATGGCCAATGCGTCTTGATAGACTTTATACTCGTCAGACTTTGCGTTGCCTCTTTGTTGGCTGCGTTCACTTACCGTCGCGATGCAACGTAAATTATTCAGAGTGACACCCGTCATACGCCAAATGGCGTTGCGGCGGGCCGCATGGGTTAAATTTCGCCGCAATGCGATGCGAAATATTTAATGTATAGGAATCTTGATGTCTCTCCTATTCTCTTGCCCGTGAGTTCCGGCGAAGCGCCAATTACCGGCGACGCCTATAGGCCGCCAGCAAGGAGGCAACGTCAAGTGATGACGGGTATAATATGCTCAACCATGGTTTAATGGCAATACTCTCTATTTACAGACCGTGATACAGGCGCGATATTGACATCCACGCCACGAGGAAATATTAAATTTTTTAAATTGATTACGGGTTATCATCTAATAAGCATCTCGCCGATTTAATTTACTTTTCGGGAGTGGCTTAACCGAGTTGCTTTATTTTAGCGACGCGTCGTCTGGCATTGGTTATTATTTAACGGCGGGTACGCCAACATAATATAGGCTACATACTTCGAGTCGCATCGCGACGGAAACCGTCCCGGCGCGTTGCCGGCAAGGGGCAGGCGCGGGACAGAACCGTTATTGCCGGATCATGATATGGCGAACAACGGTATAATCTTCCAGGCCGTATAAGGAAAGGTCTTTGCCGTAACCGGACAGCTTTTGCCCGCCGTGGGGCATTTCGCTCACCAGCATAAAGTGGGTATTCACCCAGGTGCAGCCATAATGCAGGCGGGCGCTGATCCGGTGGGCACGGCCGATATCGCGGGTCCACACCGAAGAGGCCAGTCCGTAATCGGAGTCATTGGCCCAGCGCAGCGCCTGCGCCTCGTCGTCGAAAACCGTTACCGTCACGACCGGCCCGAACACTTCCCGCCGGACAATTTCATCCTCTTGCCGCGCGTCCGCCAGTACCGTGGGGGCGAAGTAAAACCCCTTGCCTTCCAGCGGCACGCCGCCGGTGATGACCCGGATATGCGGCAGAGCCTTGGCCCGCTCGACAAAACCCGTGACCCGCTCCAGGTGGGCGCGGGTAATCAACGGCCCCAGCTCGGTGGCGTTATCATCGGGAGCGCCCGTCTTGAGGGTGGCGACCCGATGGCCCAGCGCCTCGACCATTTGTTCATAAATACCGCGCTGCACATACAGTCGGCAGGCGGCGGTGCAATCCTGACCGGCATTATAAAAACCGAAGGTTCTGACCCCCTCCACCACCTGATCGATGTCGGCATCGTCGAAGACAATGACCGGCGCCTTGCCGCCCAGTTCCATATGGGTTTTCTTGATGCCGCCGGCGGTATGGGCCAGGATATGGGCGCCAGTGGCGATGGAGCCGGTGAGCGAGACCATGCGCACCCGTTCGTGGCCGGTCAGCCGGTCGCCTATTTCACCGCCGGTGCAAAACAGCACGTTGACCACGCCGGCAGGGAAGATGGCCGCCATCAGTTCCGCCAGATACAACGCCGTCAGCGGCGTTTGTTCCGCCGGCTTGAAAACGACGCAGTTGCCCGCCGCCAGCGCCGGCGCCAACTTCCAGGCCGCCATCATCAAGGGATAATTCCAAGGCGCGATAGAGGCTATTACGCCAATGGGATCGCGGCGGATAAACGAGGTATGTTCCTCCAAATACTCCCCGGCGGCGCTGCCGCCCAGACACCGGCAGGCGCCGGCGAAAAAGCGAAAGACGTCGGCGATTGCCGGTATTTCGTCGTTGATGACGCAATGATAGGGTTTACCGCAATTCAGAGACTCCAGCCGCGCCAGCACCTCGCCATGTTGTTCGATGGCGTCGGCCAGTCGCAGCAGCGCCGCGGAGCGGGTTTTCGGCGTGGTCTGTCCCCAGCCGTCAAAGGCCGCGTCCGCCGCCAGAACAGCGGCGTCCACCTGCTCGGGGCCGGCTTCGCGCAAGGTAACGATCACGTCGCCGTCGGCCGGATTGATGATACTCGTCGCTTTGCCGGTTCCCGTCTCGGCATGGCCGTTTATCAAAAGTTTATCATGCATAGGCTTTCTCCTGTTTCTGATTTCGCCACGCCCGCATTGCGTTGGCCCTCGCCCGTTGCCCGTCCTCGGGTTTTGCATCGGCGCCGGAAGGGAAAGCGGTGAGTCGATTCGGTCATGATGCCAGAGTGCTGCAATTTCGATGCCAGATGAAATGGCGGGTTCACGCCCGCCCCTTATCCGGGGCGCCGGCCAGGAAATTCATTGCGCGCCGCGAGCATAACCGCCGGCAAATCTTCCAGCATAACCGCGTAAGACGCCCCCGGCATATGGACCGTGGCTTAGCAATTAATTGACGCTAAACATGGGGGAGCGTTCCGGCGGTGGGCGGCATGGCCTGTGATACACTCTGCCGACGCCGGCTTTGGACGGCGACTCACCCACCGATTACCCTTAATACGTCGAGCGGCATGACGGCGGCGCGTGAATGAACGCCGTCAGCAAAGAGACGGCTTGAAGTATAACGGGGATCTTTACCCATTCATTGACATGAAGGAACGATTGATGGAAACAGGCCACAGGTTACAACTTGGACCCAGCGTGCCTTTTAGGGATGAACCATTACGCAATTGCGCGCCGCCATCCAGTCTCAGAGGCAATTTCGCCGGCGCGGCGAACTGTTGCCTAAAGCGGGCCGCCGGACTGATTGCGAGTATATCAGTGCTGTCCGCCGCGCTCTATGTCACCAAGGAGGCCGTCGTTTGGTCGGTCGGCAAGACGCAATCATCGTCAACCGCCCCGGAGGGCGATTTTTATCGAATGTCCCGGGAAAGCCTGCATCGGGGCATAGGCTCGGGCGCGGCCGGCGGCGTGCTCTGCGGGTTGGCGTTAGCCGAATTGGTCAGAAGATGCATCGGCGTCGGTTATCGCCATGACCATACCGGAACGACGCTCATCAGTTTTTACTGCCTCGGGGCGACGTTGGGGCTTTGTTTCGGCAGCCTGGCCGGCGCGCTTTACAGCATGATGCCCGAGTACACCTATCCCGAGTCGTCCGCCTAGCCGCCCCGGCGGGCCATAGGGTTCAACCGCCGATTATCGCGCGGGGCGCGAGAGACCCCACCGAAAAAGTCCCCCGCAGCCGATGGTCAGGTCCGGATGGCGTCCATATAGCGCCGGGGGGGCATGCCGGTGACCCGGGCGAACATGGTGGAAAAATTGTTCGCCCCGCCATAGCCCATATCCAGCGCCACCTGTGTAATGCTAAAACCGCGGGATAAGCGTTCTACCGCGCACATCACCCGGTAATGATCGCGCCAGTGCAGATAGTTCATGCCGGTTTCCCGGATAAATAACCGCGCAAGGGTGCGCTCGCTACAGCCCGCCCGGGCCGCCAGCTGCCGCAGCGGAGTGTTTTCAGCGGGCTGGCGGCTGATGGCATCTATGGCGGTTCTTAAACGTCTATCCTGACCATAGGCGATAAACCAATCCCGGCGTGTGTCGGCCGTATTAAGCTGGTGAATCAATAACGACAGGATTAAGCCGGCATCGCTGTTATCCCGGCCGGGGCGGGCGAAGTCCGCGACTTCATCCAGCAGGGCTTTTAACAACGGCGTCACGGCGAATGTCCGGCAAGGGGTTCTTACCCGCGCGGCCTCATCCGCCGCGACAAAAACATTCAGGATCTTGGCGGACTCGCTGTAATACACGCTATGGGGTAAACCGCAGGCAATCCAGATTGCCCGTCCGGGCGGCACCAGACGCAGGCCTTCCGCGGTCCGAACCGATAATGTCCCTTGCCGCATCATCGTAAGCTGCGCGTCGGTATGCCGATGATCAGCCAGCCGGGTCCCTTTTTCATGAACAACATATTCCCCGCGTATTGGCAGGCATGCGGACATTGTCGTCACCTCAAACACTTTTGTCTTTTTGGCAGAAGTCAAGCCGTGTATTTCTGCAATAATGCCATATCTTGTCTGTTTATGCCCTGGGTAACTGACACTGCGGCGTCCTGTATCTCGGGCATAGGCGCGGCCTCACTTCAGAAACGGGAGAATATCCATGACGCGGTCTTTTCGTATCCTCGGGATGGCGGGCAGTTTACGGCAACGGTCTTACAGCAAAATCGTGTTGAACGCCCTGGCGGAAATGCTGCCGGAAGGCAGCCGGTTGCTGGCCGGCGATATCGGCGGTTTGCCGTTTTATGATTGCGATCTCGAAACCGGCCTACTGCCCGAGTCGGTGGTCCAGTTACGGCGCGAGGCCGCCGCCAGCGACGCCGTGATCATCGTCTCGCCGGAATATAATCACGGCATACCCGGCGTATTGAAAAACGCCCTGGACTGGCTGTCCCGTCCAGCATTCAAGAGCTGCATGGCCAACAAACCGGTCTTCTTCACCACCTTGTCCGAAGGAATGCTCGGGGGGGTGCGGGCGCAATCGCAACTCAGGGAAACATTGGCGTCCATGCTGTGCGTGATGCAACCGTTGCCCGAAATCGCCATGACCCATATCAGCGCCAAAATTCACGAGGGCGAACTCACCGATGAGGCAACGCTGAAACTCACCGGCCAGGTTTTGCATGATTTCCTGCTGGGCATCGACGCCTAAACGGAGGCGCGCATGCAACTTCTCTACGCTCTGGCTTGCGGCGTCTCGGTGGGCATGCTGTTTGGCTGGCTGAAATTGCCGCTGCCCGCGCCGCCGACCTTGACAGGCATCGTGGGCGCGGCCGGCGTCTTCCTCGGCAGCGTGATCATTAATGTGATTCGGGCCCGCCTGGCGGGCTAACCGGCGCCTGGCAGGCGTCCCGCCCCCGGCGACAGGCCGCCCGCTATTTTTTGCAACGATGACACATGCTGTATAGACAGCGCCCGCCAGGAAAGCCCACTATCGCATACACTAATGACTGAAGCTTTTGTCGATCCTGTCTCATTTTCATGAAAAGGAACCCGCTATGAGTACGATTAACGCAGCCGCATCCGGCCAGTTCACGCTCGGCGATATCACAGTCAACCGTTTGGGCTTTGGCGCCATGCGTCTGACCGGCAACGGCATATGGGGCGAGCCGGCGGATCGGGAGGCGTGTCTGGCCACCTTGCGCCGGCTGCCGGAATTGGGCGTCAACTTTATCGATACCGCCGACAGCTATGGCCCGGACATCAGCGAGCAATTGATCCGCCAGGCCCTTCATCCCTATCACGATTTGCTTATCGCCACCAAAGGCGGACTGACCCGGCACGGTCCCAACATCTGGCAACCCGTGGGCCGTCCGGAATATCTGCGCCAGGCGGTGTTGATGAGTCTGCGTAAACTGGGCATTGAGCAAATCGGACTGTGGCAATTACATCGCGTCGACCCCAAAGTACCGGCGGACGAGCAGTTCGGCGCCATCGCGCAAATGCAAAAAGAGGGCCTTATCCGCCATGTGGGGCTCAGCGAAGTCAGCGTTGAGCAAATCAAGGCGGCGCAGAAACATTTCCCCGTGGTATCCGTGCAGAATCTTTATAATCTGGTGACCCGCCAACATGAACCGGTGCTGGATTATTGCGCTGAACACCATATCGGCTTTATCCCCTGGTTTCCTCTGGCCTCGGGTGATTTGGCCAAACCGGGATCGCTGCTTGATACGCTGGCCAGACAGAAAAATGCCACGCCCAGCCAAATAGCCCTGGCCTGGATCCTGAAACGCAGCCCGGTCATGCTGCCGATACCCGGCACCAGTAGCGTAAAACATCTGGAAGAAAACGTCGCGGCCGCCGGCATTACGCTCACCGACGAGGAATTCCGGCAACTGGATCAGCAAGGCCGCCAACACCACAAGTAACCCGCTTTCGCCCGTTTTCCGCCCGGCTTTCGCCGGGCGTTCCGGTGGAAGCCGGGTCGCCCGCCCTTCCGGCAGGACTTTACTTTTCTATGCAATTCATGCTTTGACCCTCCCCCAAAGGGAAGGTTTAGTCTGTGGTGCGATGTCGGCGCGGCCTATGGCGCATGTATCGGCATCATGACATCCACCCTTCATGACGGCGCGTTAAGCGCGGGAGACAAATAAGATATGTGTTGCTCGAATCATCGCGGACAGAGGGCAGTCCGTACCGGCGCCAGCGCCGTCCCTCAAGCCATACCCTTGCAAGAGCATGAACAAGACGGCGGCCGGCGCGGTGGTTTACCCGCCGTTGCGATGCGGCAACCGGCGGAAAATGGGCGCGATAGCGGAATGGGACAGAGAATGTTCGGCGACGGGAAAGGGTTGCACTGGCTGGCGGGTCTGGCCGGACTCGTCGGCGCCGGCGTGTTGCTGCAACGTTCCGGGCATTTATCCCCTGTGCTGAGTTACTGGCCTTACGCGTTATTCCTGCTGTGCCCGCTGATGCATCTCATGCACGGGCACGGCAACCACAACGCGCACGACGATCACGGCAAGTCCGGGCATTGATACCTGGCGGCCTCGCCCATGGGCGTGCGGGACGACGTCAGCCGGGGATATGTCGTTTCGCCGTCGCAGGCAACCCCTCGGACCCGGGCGGCAGTTGGGGTCGTCCGTGTAATGTAGTGATATATCTTGCTCATAGATTGTCATGCCGCGTTCGCATAGAGTGAATCCGCCGCCCGGGTCGGGCGGTGCATTCATTCTGCGAGGCTGTTATGAAATCTCATCCCATCGCCAGACTGGCTATCGGCGCAATCTGCCTGTCCGCGTCCTCGGCCCCCCTTGCCGCCGTCGTTGTCGCGGTGGCGCCGCCGGTCTATGTGGCCGCGCCGCCGGTGGTTGCGCCCGCGCCGGTCTATGTCGCTCCCCCGGTCGCCGTCCCGCCCCCGGTCTATGTCGCCCCGCCGGTGGCCGTCGCCGTGGCGCCCCGCCCGGTCTTTGTCGGACCACCGGTGGCCGTCGCCGTGGCGCCTCATCCCGTGTATGTCGCCCCTCGTCCGGTCCATGTCGGACCGCCGGGAGTGGTGGTGGTTCACCGGGGATGGCGCTGATGACGGCGCCGGGATTTCGGACTGTTGCCGCGGGAGTGTCTTATGCGCGTTAACAACGCTCCGGCCGCAACCTCCCTTGCGCTCTCTTTCGTTATCCTGCTAAACCTGACGGGATGCGGGACAACGCCGCCCTCTTACCCCACCCTGACGGCGCTACCGGGTAAAAACAAAGATCTCAATCACTTTCAGCAAGATGATTACCGTTGTCGCAACTACGCCGCGCAAATGCTGGCCTCTCGACCGGGTGTGGACGGGGTAGGCCAAAGCGCCGGCGCCGTTGCCGTAGGGACGGCCGGCGGGGCCGCCGCCGGCGCGCTGATCGGCGCCGCGTCAAATAATGCCGGACCTGGCGCGTTAATAGGCGCTGGAAGCGGCATGCTGTTGGGCGGTATGGCGGCGGCGAGCGGAAGGCATCAGTCCGCCGCCGCGGCGCAGCAGCAATACGACAACTATTACGGGCAATGTATCACTGCCCGTGGCGATACCATTATGCAACCCCAGCCAAGTACGGTAATGGTTGCCCAGCCGGCCTATTATGCGCCCCCCGTCTATTATTACGCGCCCGGCGGTTATTACCGGTACTGATTTCCATCGATTTTCCGTTTGCGCGCCGTAGCGTCCCAGACCGTTAACGAGTGCGTTTCCTCCCGCGCCGCGCCCCGGCGCGTTCAAGCCACAGGTAAATAACCGGCGTGGTATACAGCGTCAGCACCTGGCTGACCGCCAATCCGCCAATGATCGCGATGCCGAGCGGCCGACGGTATTCCGCGCCGTAACCGCCGCCCAGCACCAGTGGCAACGCGCCGAGCATGGCGGCGGCGGTCGTCATCATGATGGGACGGAAACGTATCAGGCAGGCCGCCATCACGGCGTCCTGGGCCGATATACCCGATACCCGCTGCGCGTTCAGGGAGAAATCGATCATGATGATGGCATTTTTTTTCACGATGCCGATCAGTAATAACATGCCGATCAAGGCGATAATCGACAGCTCGGTACCGGTCAGCATCAAGGCGATCAACGCGCCGATCCCGGCCGAAGGCAAGGTGGAGAGAATAGTCAAGGGATGGCGCAGGTTTTCATACAGGATCCCCAGCACCAGATAGACCGAGATCAGCGCCGCCAGGATCAACAGCGGCTCGCTGGCCAACGATTGACGGAAAGCCGCCGCCGTGCCGGCGAAATTGCCGACGACGGTCGACGGCATAGCGAGTCCGGCCGCCGCCTGGCTTATTTGCGTGGCGGCCTGGCCGATGGAGATGCCCGGTTTCAGGTTAAAGGAGACCGTCGCCGCCGGGAAAGCGCCCTGGTGATTGACCATGATGGCGGTCGGCCTTATGGCGAAACGCGCCATCGCCGCCAACGGCACCTCTTGCGGACTGATCGCGTCCGCCGCGCCGACCGGGACGTAAAGATCGGCCAGCGTTCGCGGGGTATGCCAGTACTCGGGCGCCACTTCCATAACCACATGATACTGGTTGGCGTCCCGGTAGAGGGTGGAAACCAGTCGCTGGCCGAACGCATCATACAACGTCTGGTCCAGGGTATTCATCTGCACGCCAAGGCGGGCGGCGAGATCGCGATTGACCGTGACCGCGGCCTGCATACTGTCGTTCTGTTGGTCGATATTCACGTCGGTCAGGATAGGCAGCCGTTTTAGCGCCGCTGCCAGTTTCGGTCCCCAGACGGCCAGTTCGGCCGGATTGGCGGAAGTCAGGGTATATTGATATTGCGCGTTGCTTTGGCGCCCGCCCACCGCCAGATCCTGAACCGATTGCAAATAGAGCGTCGCCTGGGCGTAATGCGCCAGCGATTGCCGAATCTGCCCCATAACCTGCTCGGCGCTGTCCCGGCGTTGCGACAGCGGTTTAAGGCTGATGAAAATCAGGGCGTTGTTCAGCGCGCTGGCGCCGCCGACGATCCCGCCGACCTCGGCGACGTTGGGGTTGCGCAGGATAATCCGGTTGACTTCGCTAAATTGCCGCTGCATCGACCGATAGGAAACGGTTTGCGCCGCCTGAAGATTGCCCAGCAGCAACCCGGTATCCTCTTCGGGGAAAAAACCTTTGGGGATCACGATATACAGCACGATATTCAAGATCAGCACGCCGAGCACTACCGCGCCCATCACGGCCGGGTGCCGGATAACCCATCCCAGGGATTGCCGGTAGCGCCGCAGGATGGCCGATGGCCGGGCGCCAACGTCGGCCATATCCGCAACGAAATCCTGTTGGTCGATTGGCGCCCCCGAGGCGCTATCGGCCTTATCGTTATCCCCGGCGGGCGCACTGTTTCGCGCCGCGCCGCCCACCTCGTTTTTGATAAGCAGGCCGGCGAGCATCGGGCTGACCGTCAGCGAGACCAGCATCGAAATAATGATGGCGACGGCCAGTGTGATGGAAAATTCGCGCAGTAAGCGCCCGACCAATCCGCCCATAAACAACAGCGGCACAAAGACCGCCACCAGCGAGATACTGATGGACAGTACCGTGAAACCCACCTCGTTCGCCCCCGCCAAAGCCGCCGCCACGGGCGATTTTCCCGCCTCCCGGTGACGCATGATGTTTTCCACCACCACAATGGCGTCATCCACCACGAACCCCACCGAAATGGTCAGCGCCATCAATGACAGATTATTCAGGCTGTAATTGAGAAAAAACATGACGGCGAACGTGCCGAGCAATGAAAGCGGCACCACAATCGCCGGGATCACTGTGGCTCGCCACTGGCGCAGGAACAGGAATGTCACCAGCGTGACCAGCAATACCGACGCCACCAGACTGATTTCCACATCCCGCAACGAGGCTCGGATGGTCGTGGTGCGATCCACCAGCTCATGGACGCGGATAGTGGGTGAAATCGCGGCGGACAGCATAGGCAGCGCGGCATTGACGCGATCAACGGTATCGATGATATTGGCGCCGGGCTGTTTGTAGAGAATCAGCAATACCGCGGGAACGCCGTTGGACATGCCGAAATTCTGGCTGTTTTCCAGGCCTTCCTCCACCCGGCCGATATCGGCGATATGGACGATGGCCCCATCGTGTTGCCTGACTATCAACTTATCGTAGTCCGCCGGCGACAATAGCATGTCGTTGGCGCCGATATCGTAGCGCTTGCCGCCGGCGGAGAACTGGCCTTTGGCCCGGTTGACGTTGGCTTCGGCGAGCGCGGAGCGGATCTGTTCCAGACTAAGACCGAAATGATTGACCCGCATCGGATTTAGCGCTATCCGTATCGCCGGCAGCGCGGCGCCGCCCACCACCACGTTGCCCACTCCCGGCGTGCGCAACAGTTTTTGCGCCAATACCGTTGACGCGGCGTCGAACAGTTCGCCAGGCGTGGCGGAATCCGATGTCAGGCTCAACACCATGACGGGCGAATCGGCGGGATTGACTTTACGGTAAGTGGGGTTGCCGTTGAGATTATCCGGCAAATCGGCCCGCGCGGCATTGATGGCGGCTTGTACATCACGGGCGGCGCCGTCGATATCCCGATCAAGATTGAATTGCAGGGTAATCTGGGTCTCGCCCGGCGTGCTGCGCGAGGTCATCTCGCTGATGCCGGCGATATGCCCGAACTGCTTTTCCAGCGGCGTGGCCACCGTCGATGCCATGGTGGCCGGATCCGCGCCGGGCAATTGGGCCTGAACGTTGATTGTGGGAAAGTCGATTTCCGGCAGCGCGCCCACCGGCAGCAGCTTGAAGGCCAAAATACCGGCGAACGCCAGCGCCACGGCCAATAGCAGCGTGGCCACCGGACGGCGGATAAAAGGCTCGGATAGCGTCATCGGCCGTGACCTCCTGTAAAACGCCGGCCGATGGGCGTGGACAGGCGGCTCAATGCCAGATAAATCACCGGAGTGGAAAACAGCGTCAACACCTGACTGACGAAGAGACCGCCGATAATGGCAATCCCCAGCGGATGGCGTAACTCCGAGCCCTCGCCCCGCCCAAGCGCCAGGGGGATGGCGCTAAACAGCGACGCCGCGGTGGTCATGAGAATGGGCCGAAACCGCAGTTCGGCGGCGCGCCGAATGGCGTTTACCGGCGACAATCCCTCCCGGCGTTCGGCTTCCAAGGCGAAATCGATCATCATGATGGCGTTTTTCATGACGATCCCGATAAGCAGCACAATGCCGATAATGGCCATAATATCGAACTGGGTACCGGTCAGCCACAGGGCCAATACTGCGCCGAACGCCGCCGACGGTAGCGTCGAAAGGAGAGTAAGCGGGTGGGCGAAGCTTTCATACAGCATACCCAGCAGCAGATACACCGCCAGGATGGCCGCCGCCACCAGATAGGCCTCGCCGGCCAGTGAATCCTGGAAAGTCGCCGCCGCGCCCTCCAGGGAAACCTGCACCGCCGCCGGCAGGCTGATATCCCGTTGCGCCCGCCGCAAGTGCGCCAAGGCCTGGCCGAGATCGACGCCGGGCGCGAGATTGAAAGCGATATCGGCATAGGGGAATTGCCCCTGGCGCTCGATCATCAGCGGCGCCGGCCGCACCCGCAACGTGGCCATCGGCGCCAATGGCGCCAATGCGCCGCTGGCGCCGGCGACGTACAATGTGGATAGCAGATGGCCGACATCATCGGGACGTCGCTGGGCGTCGAGCACCACATGGTACTGGTTGGACTGATCGTAAACAGTGGAGATCTGTCTTTGGCCGAACGCGTCATAAAGCACATCATCGATCTGTTGCGGTGTGACGCCGAGGCGGGCCAGCGTATCCCGGTTAAAGGTGATCTGTATTTGGTTTCCCTGCTGCAACGCGTCGCTGTGCGGATCGGCGAAGACCGGATCCTTTTTGAGCGCGGCCAACAGCATCCGGGTCCAGTGCCCGAGCGTTCCGGCATCCACCGCCGTCAGGCCGACACGGTAATCGGTGGCTGACGGGGCATCATCAAAGGTCAGATCCTGCACCGGCCGCAAATACAGGCGCATGCCGGCCGAGCCGGCCGCCGCCGCGGAAAGCCGCCGCAATACCGAATCCATATCGCCGCGCCGGCCTTTGTCTTTCAGCGTCAACAGCAGCACGCCCTGGTTCATGACCGGGTTGGTCTGGTCGATACCGATAAAAGAAGACAGGCTTTTCACGGCCGGGTCCCGGTTCAGCGTGACGACCAGCCACCGCTGCAATGCCGCCATGCGATCGAATGAAACCGTCGGCGCCGCTCGCGATATGCCCTGGATTAATCCCGTATCCTGCCGGGGGAAAAAGCCCTTTGGCATCCAGTACAACACGAGGAAAGTCAGCACCGTGGCCGCGGCCACGGTTGATAACGTCAGCAGGCGATGGTTCAACACCCGCTCGAGCGCGCGCAAATAAGCCCCATTGAGGCCGTCCAGCCAATCCATCCGCCGGGTTGCCTGGTCCGCGCCGAACAGATGCGCGCAGAGCATTGGCGTCAGGGTCAGGGATACGGCGGCCGAAATCACGATAGCCGCCACCAGCGTCAGTGCGAATTCGCGAAACAGCCGGCCGACCACATCCCCCATCAGCAACAGCGGGATCATGACCGCCGTCAGGGCGATGGACAAAGAGACAATAGTGAAGCCGACTTGCCTGGCGCCTTTTAGCGCCGCGTTCATCGGCGTCTCGCCGGACTCCCGATAGCGGGTGATGTTTTCAATCATCACAATGGCATCGTCCACCACGAAACCGGTGGCGATGGTCAGCGACATTAAGGTCAGATTGTTCAGGGAAAACCCCAGCGCGTAAATACAGGCCAGAGTACCGAGCAGCGACAGCGGTAGGGTAATGGCCGGTATCAACGTCGCCGGCAATCGGCGCAAAAACAGAAAGATGACCATCACCACCAGAACCACCGCCGTCGTCAGTTCCCACTGCACATCACGGACCGATGCGCGGATCGTCTGGGTGCGATCGGCGAGTACCGCGATATCCACCGTGGCCGGCAAACCGGCGCGCAATTGCGGCAACAACGCCTCAATAGCGTCCACCGCCTTGATGACATTAAATCCGGGCTGACGCTGAATGTTCATGATAATGGCCGGGGCATCGCCGTCCCAGGCCGCCTGTCTCCGGTTTTCCGCGCCTTCATGGACATCGGCTATTTGCGATAACCGTACCGGCGCGCCATTTTTATAGGCGATCGGCAAGTTCCGGTAATCGTCGACATTGCCCAACTGATCGTTGGCGCCGATGGCATAGGATTGATAATCGCCGTTCAAGCTGCCTTTGGGCAAATCCACATTGGCCGACGACAGCACGGTACGCAAATCATCAATGGACATGCCCAGCCCGTTGAGGACATCGGTATGGGCGGACACCCGTATCGCCGGACGCTGTCCGCCGCTTAGCGTGACCAGGCCCACTCCGGAGATTTGCGCGATTTTTTGCGCCAGCCGGGTTTCAGCAAGATCCTCCACCCGGGTCAAGGGCAGGACATTTGATGACAGGGCGAGGGTCAGGATCGGCGCATCGCCGGGATTGACCTTGCTGTAGACTGGCGGGTAAGGCAGCGTGGACGGCAGATAATTGGCCGAGGCGTTAATGGCCGCCTGTACCTCTTGTTCGGCCACATCCAACGATAACGCCAGCTCAAACTGCAGGGTAATGGTGGAAACGCCGTCCGAGCTGGAGGAGTGCAGGGTTTTCAAGCCGGACATCTGGCCCAGTTGGCGTTCCAAAGGCGCGGTCACGGTGGCGCTGATGACCTCCGGACTGGCGCCGGGATAGCGGGTGTATACCTGGATGGTGGGAAAGTCCACCTCCGGCAGCGCCGATACCGGGATCAACCGGTAACCGAGCAATCCCGCCAACAACAACGCCGTCATCAGCAAAACGGTGGCGATAGGCCGTTCGATAAAGACACGTGAAATATTCATGGCGCGGCGTTTACCGGCTTCGCCGCAAAGCGGATGGCCGAGCCCTGGTCGAGCTTGTCGGCGCCGTCGGTCACCACCTCTTCACCGGCTTTGACGCCGTGATCCAGGATGGCGGTGACATCTTTGTCGGCCGGACCGGTGATGACGTTGCGCAGCCGGGCCTTGCCGTCGGCGCCGGCGATAAACAGGAAATCGCCCCGCGCGCCGTGCTGTATGGCGCGGGTCGGCACCACGGCCACATCTTTGAGCGTATCGGTATAAACCCTGACGTTGACGAATTGATTGGGAAAGAGCGCGCCGCCGGCGTCATCGAATATCGCCTGCATCTTGACCGCGCCGGTGGTGGTATCGATCTGGTTATCCAGCGCCGCTTTACCGGTCACGCCCAGCAGCGTTGTCATATCGTGATCATACGCCCGCACGGCAAGACGGCCGCTGGCCAGGGCGCGGCTGACCTGGGCGATGTCATCCTCCGCGATAGTGAAGATGACGGTGGCCGGCCGCATCCGGGTCACCACCGCGATTGGCGCGGCACTGTCGGGCGTGACGTAATTGCCCGGGTCGATGAGATGCAAACCGATGATGCCGTCCTCTGGCGAACGGATGGTGCAATAATCCAGTTGTACCTTGAGGTAGGCTACGTTGCCTTGATCGGCCTGAACCGTCGCGGCCTGTTCCGACACCGTCGCCTGTTGGGTATCGAAAGTTTGCCGCGCCACCAGCCCCGTTTTGACCAGCGGCCGATAACGGGAAAGATCCCGCCGGGCGTTGTCCAGCGCGGCGCGGTCGTGGGCGAGAACACCCTCGGCCTGATCCAGTTGCGCCTGTAATGCCCGCGAATCAAGATGGGCGATGATTTGCCCGCGACGGACCGCCTGCCCATCGTGAAAATCGACAGTGTCCAGGATGCCGCTGATTTGCGGCACGACGGCCACTTTGCGCACCGGCGTTACCGTGCCCAGGGCATTCAGATAAACGGGAACATCCGCCAGTTTTACCCCGACGACGCTTACCGGTATGGCTTGCGGGCTGGTTTTCTCCGGCGAACGGCCATGGTGTCTGAAATAAACCGCCGCTGAAATTAGGCAAAACAGCGTAAGCAACACGCCAAGCATGCCGGTGCGTCTTTTCATGTCTATCCTGTTATTTTGGCGAAGAAGTTGAAGCGACTCTATTGGCCATCATTGACGCTGATGGCTCGCCATAAACTGTTCAAGCTGGGGCAGGGTCACATAACCGGTGTGGCCGGCATCGATTTCGCTAAAGTATTTGGCAACCATGGGCATGCCGGATTTGGCTTCATCCAGTGTCAATTTGCCGTCATGATTGGTGTCGGCACGGGTGAAACGGGATTGTAGGCGGGAATATTGCTGCTCCGCGGCATGAACCGACACCGCCGTCAGCATGACCAGCACGGGAATAAGATAGGCTTTCATGTCTCTCTCCATTAAGCGTTTTTGGAAGGAACGGTCGAGGCGCTACTATAAACAAATGCTTTCTGTTTGAGGTTTCCCGGCTGTAATAGCTCATGTCAGGGAATGTCATATGCATAAAAATGCCATTAATACAGCGCATTAGATTTATTCGCGGAATATTTCCACCCGGCGGGATAAGCGAGACATGCCGTGACATAATTTATTTTCACTTTATTTCAGTCGCGACATACGGCGCTTATTATAATCATTTTACTGTCTCTTTTATTATGTTCCGGCAAACCAGGCGTCCCCGATGGCACAAATTATCTACAACAAAATTATCATCCTGGATGATGAGAATGAGCTGAGGGCCATGCTGAAGCGCTACCTGACATCACAGGGATTCGAGGTCCGCACCGTTGCCAACAGCGCCGCCCTCGACCGCTATCTGCAACGGGAGCACTATGATCTGCTGATACTGGATTTGATGATGGAACCGGAAGACGGTTTGTCGGTTTGCCGGCGTTTGCGCGGCGAGGGACAGAACATTCCCATCTTGATGCTGACCGCCCGCGGCGATCCCATCGACCGGGTGATTGGGCTGGAAACCGGCGCTGACGACTATCTGAGTAAGCCTTTTTTGCCTCAGGAACTGGTGGCCCGCATCCGCGCCATGTTGCGTCGGGAACACATCGCCCGGGGCGAGATATCCCAGGTGCCAAGACAAGTGGGCTTCGGCCCTTTTCTGCTGGATATTCCGCACCGTACCCTGTTTAAAAATGGCGAAATCGTGGCGATTAACTCCGCGGAAACCAGCCTGTTGGTGGCGTTGGCCAGTACGCCCAATCGGCCGGTTAGCCGCGAAAATTTGCTGACCCGCGCACGGGGTCGGGAGTACAAAGCGCTGGATCGCAGCGTTGATGTACAGGTTTTGCGCCTGCGCCAGATACTGGAAACCGATCCGTCCCGTCCCCGTTGGGTAAAGACCATCTGGGGCATGGGTTATATTCTGCTGGCGGATAGCGAACAATGACGCGACCCTGGCCCCGTTCGCTTTTGGCCCGCAACAGTCTGCTGCTGGTCTTGCTGGTGTTTATCACCACTGTCTCGTCCATTACGGTGTTTGTGCTGTTTGTTGAAAAACCCCGCATCGACGGGGTCGCCCAGCTTATCGCCGCCCAAATCAGTACCCTGGATAATGTGCTGTCCCAGGTGCCGTTGGCGGAACGGGCGAAATTTGTGGCTCAGATCAATGGACGGGCCGTTTTGCCGCAAAGCACCACCCCTTTCCCGCCCACCCATTTCCTGCGCGGCTATGAAGCGACCTATTTTCTGAAACGTTTCTATTCCTATCTGCCGGACAATACGCTGATACGTTGGCAAGCCACGCCGAACCGACAACTTTGGGTGAAAGTCAACGTTGCCGGCCAGCCTTACTGGATCACGCTGCCCAGTCTGCCGGCGGCGCGCGGCATCGGCATTATCAGTACGCTCTTGCTTATCAGCGGGCTGTCCCTGCTGGCGCTGATAGTGGTTTATGTCATCCACCGGCGGGTAAACCGCCCCCTGACCTTGCTGGTCCAGGCCGCGCAATGGGTGGGACGCGGCCGCTGGCCCGCGCCGCTGGCGGTGGACGGTCCCAGTGAGACGGCGGCGGTCAGCGCGACCTTCAATACCATGATCGAGCGGCTTAAGGAATATGAAGCCCATCGCGCCACCATCCTGGCGGGCATTTCCCATGACATACGCACCCCGCTGACCAAACTGCGGTTGGCCCTGGCCATGAACGCGGCCCCTGATGACGAAGGCGATGCGGCGGGCCGCTATCTGGACGACATAGATGTCATCTTGCAGCAGTTTATCGATTTCGCCCGAGGCAGCGCCGACGAGCCTTGTAGCCGGGGGGACATCAACCAGCTTATCACTGAGCTGGCCCAGGATTTCGCCGGACTCGGCCAGACGTTTACGCTCAAACTGGCGCCCGTGACGCCTTTCTTTTACCGTCCCATTGCGGTGATGCGTTTACTGATGAATTTGATGGGCAATGCGGCGAAATACGGCCAGCGCGAATTGGAAGTGGCGACGTGGCAAGCCGGCCAGCAGTTGTTTATCGCTGTGCGCGATCGCGGCCCGGCGGTGTCCGACGCGGAGTTGGAACAGCTCAAGTTCCCCTTCAGACGGGGTAGCCACTCCGGCCATAGCCAGAACGGCTCGGGCCTGGGGCTGGCCATCGCCGAACAGATAGCGCAACAACACAACGGCGGTCTGACCCTCCGCCGTCGCGCCGGCGGCGGATTCGAGGCGCTGGCGGTGCTGGATATGCGCGCCCCTTAAGCGCCCGCTCCCGGTTAACCGGGTAACGCGGCGGCATGGCATTTAACGTCGATGGGTTAATGATTCAAGCGACATCGCGGCGGTAAGACAACACACGACAACGCAAAGAAAGGCGAATCCCTTTCCCGCGTCTCATTGCATACCGTGATTGCCATAAAGTCTGTCGATACGGTACTTTAACGGCGTTACCCCGGTTTTACGGCGAAAAATAGCATAAAAATACTGTGGCGTGTTATAGCTGCACAGTCGGCTGATCTCCGTTATGGGTATGGATGTGGTCGCCAGCAAATCCATCGCTTTACCCAGCCGTTCCTCCTGGATGGCCTTATGGAGCGTCATGCCGGTTTCCGCGATGAACTTTTGCTCAATATTGGAACGGGATACCCCCAGTACGCCCAGCACATGTTCCACCTTAATCCCTTTACAGGCATTGCCGCGGATAAAATGCATCGCGCGGATGACCATGGGATCGATCAGGGAACGATAATCCGTGGAACGCCGGCCGATCACTCCCTCGGGGGGGATAATGATGGGCGAAGCGGGCACATCCTGGCGCCACAATAACCGATCAAGCAATCTTGCCGCTTCATAGCCCATTTTTCTCGCGCCCTGTACCACAGAGGATAACGAAATGCGCGACAGGCAACGAGTCAATACCTCATCATCAATACCGACAACACAAAGGTTCTCCGGCACGGCGATATTGATTTGCTCGCAAACCTGCAAGATATGCCGGGCGCGGGCATCGGTTACCGCGATAATACCGGTGTTGACGGGTAGCGACATCAACCATTCGGCCAGGTTACGCTGCGCGGTATCCCATACGCCCGATTGCGTCACCAATCCTTCGTAGGTGAACGCGGTATAACCCCGGCCATCGGTCAGTCGGCGGAAGGCGGACAAGCGTTCCCTCGCCCAGTTTTTTCCCGCGGTATCCGGCAAACCGTAAAACGCAAATCGGCTTAATCCCTTGCCGACCAGATGATCCAGCGCGCTTGATACCAACGCCTCGTTGTCGGTGGCCACATAATGTACCGAGGGGTAATCCGCGGGATTGTGATAAGAGCCCCCCACGCCCACCACGGGAATGGGCAGCCGGCTTAAATGCCGCGCCAGTTCGCCATCGTCGAAATCGGCAATGATACCCCGGCTGGAAAGCATATCCTGATCGAATGCATGAACGCTGAAATCCTCCTCGATATAGATATCCCAGTTACATTGCGATACCTGGAAGTACTCCCCTATGCCTTCTATGACCTGCCGGTCATAGGTTTTGTTGGCGTTGAACAGCAGCGAGATGCGGACGCGATTTTCCTGAATGGTATGTTGAAAAGGCATGGTCAATGTCCTCGCACGTCCCTTCCCCCCGATCTCATACTGAATAACCCGCTTTCGCGGCCCCGTCCGACTCAAAAGGGTTGCCCTGACGGGCAACCCGACACATTAATGCGATAAGGTCATCAAGCCAATGGCGCCACTTGCTGATAGAGCCGATGGAATAATTCCCGTTTTTCGCTGAACCCCTGGTGCCGGGCATTATCCGGACAATAGCGGGACTCGACAGGCAGCTCGGGCAGCAGCTCGCCCGGCGATACGCCGGGGAAACAGCTCAATTGGGCAAGCCGGGCGGCGCCAAGCGCCGGTCCGACATCCCCGCCGCGACGATAATCAAGGGTTTCGCCGCTGACGTCGGCCAAAAGTTGCCGCCAGTAGTGACTGCGCGCGCCGCCGCCGATCAAGGCGATGCTCTCGGGTTTCACCCCTGACGCATGCACGACATCCATACCGTCGGCTAGGCCGAAACTGACCCCTTCCAGGACCGCCTGCGCCAATTCCGCCGGGCCGTGCTGGTGCGTCAGCCCCCAGAACGCCCCCGTCGCCTTGGGATTATTATGCGGAGTGCGTTCGCCCGAAAGATAGGGCAAAAACAGCGGGGCGTCGACATCAGAACGGCTATGTTCCGCCAACGCCAGCAAAGCGGGCACCGAAGGCTGGCCAGTGAGGCGCGCGGCCCAATCCAGGCAGGATGCCGCACTGAGCATAACCGACATCAGATGCCATTTGCCCGGCAATGCATGGCAAAAACTGTGCACGGCTTTCTCCGGATTGCTGAGAAACCCGTCGCTCACCGCGAAATAAACCCCAGACGTGCCTAATGATAACATGGCCTGCCCCTGGCGCCAGATACCCACGCCAATCGCTCCGGCGGCGTTGTCGCCGCCGCCGGCCACCACGGGCACCCCGGCCGGCAGCCCCCAGCGCGACGCCAGGCCGGCGGACAGTTCGCCCGTCGTCTGGTTGCCTTCAAACAGCGCCGGCATATGATCCGGGGTTAAATCGCATGCGGCCAGCATCGCGTCGCTCCAATGCCGGCCGCCGACATCCAGCCACATGGTGCCGGCGGCGTCGGACATATCGCTGGCGAAATCCCCCGTCATCCGCCAGCGGAGATAATCCTTCGGCAAGACTATCTTGGCTGTCCGCCGAAAGATATCCGGCTCGTTATCCCGCACCCAAAGAAGCTTTGGCGCGGTAAAACCCGGCATGATCAGATTGCCCGTGATCCGGCGAGAGTCCCCGACCTGTTGTTCAAGTTGCCGGCATTGCCTGTAGCTGCGGCCGTCATTCCAGAGGATTGCCGGACGAAGCACGTTCTGTCGCCGGTCAAGAAGCACGGCGCCGTGCATCTGTCCGGTCAGGCCCAGCGCTTTTACCCCGCGCAGGTCGTGTTGCCCGGACAATGATTGCATCGCCCGGTCTGTCGCTTGCCACCAGTCTTGCGGATCCTGTTCCGACCACAACGGATGGGGCCGCGAAACAGACAATTTTTCCGTATGGCTGGCGAGCAACACATTATCCTCGCCCAACAGCAGGGCTTTCACGCCCGACGTACCGAGGTCGATACCGATATACATAAGTTCAGGCGCCTCAACGGTACAGATAGTGATTAACGATGTTTTCCAGACGTTCCTGGTGGCCGCTTTGGTGTACCGGCGACAGCCCATGATCCGCGGCATACCGGGCCACATCATCCAGGGTCATTTTACCCGTCAGGATGTCCCGGCCCAATGACTGGTTCCAGCCGGCGTAACGCGCTTCCACGGCCTGCGCCAGACGACCGTCTTCAATCATTCTGGCGGCGACCCTCAGAGCCTGGGCCATCACATCCATGCCGCCGATATGCCCATGGAAGAGATCATAGCGATCGGTACTCTGCCGGCGGACTTTGGCATCGAAATTCAACCCTCCGGTCGTGAAGCCGCCCGCGTTGAGAATTTCGTACATGACCAGGGCGTTCTCTTCCACGCTATTGGGGAATTGATCAGTGTCCCAGCCCAGTTGTAAATCACCGCGATTGGCATCGACGGAGCCGAAAATTCCCAGCGCGATGGCGGTGGCGATTTCGTGGTGGAACGAATGCCCGGCCAGTGTGGCGTGGTTGGCCTCAATATTGACCTTAATGTCCTTTTCCAGACCGAATTGCTTCAGAAAACCGTATACCGTCGCCACATCATAGTCGTATTGGTGTTTCGTGGGCTCCTGGGGTTTCGGTTCTATAAGCAACGTGCCTTTAAAGCCGATGCGGTGTTTGTTTTCAACGACCAATTGCATGAAACGGCCGATTTGCTCTCTTTCCCGGCGTAGATCGGTATTGAGCAGGGTTTCATATCCTTCCCGTCCGCCCCATAGCACGTAGTTTTCTCCCCCCAGCTTTTGCGTGGCGGCCATGGCGGCATTGACCTGGGTAGCCGCCCAGGCAAAGATTTCCGGGTCCGGGTTGGTCGCGGCGCCGGCGCCATAGCGGGGATGGGAAAAACAATTCGCGGTACCCCAAAGCAATTTGACGCCCGTCTGCTGCTGTTTTTCCGCCAGGATATCGGTGATAACCGCGAAGTTATGCAGATAATCCTTAACGGAATGTCCTTGGGGAGCCACATCCGCATCGTGGAAACAATAATAAGGGACGTTCAGTTTTTTGAAAAATTCAAACGCCACATCGGCCTTGGCTTTCGCCTGCTCCATGTCGTCGGCATTTTTCTGCCAGGGCCTGTCGAAAGCGCCGACGCCAAACATATCAACCCCCGCCCAACAAAAGGTATGCCAATAACAGGCGGCAAAACGAAGATGATCCGCCATTCGTTTACCCAAGATAATCTCATCCGGATTATAATAGTGGAAAGCGAAGTCATTATTACTTTCAGACCCTTCGTAACGAATCTCTTCAATTTTTGTAAAATAAGGTGACATAATGTTTCCCTCAAATAGATAAATTCTTTCCCGAACGTTGGGAAAATCACACAATCACTATGCGAATAATTTAGAGAAATTATCTATTATAAATTTTCACAACCCCGCCAAAGAATATATTAATTGCGATCCAGATCACAAAATCTCAACAGGGACATAATAATGCCTGATAATTAACTACATGAATTGTATAAATTTTATTTTTTGACTGAAAGAAAATTGTGATCGGTATCAAGAAAAACAAATTATATAACCGCGAAGTAAGATATTGCAATTCCCAATTTTTTCATAAGGAATATTGTTGATACATTGGAATAAAACCAGAGATAAACATATCAGTCGAGAATACTCACTTTTGAGTGACACCACATTGAAACGTGGATGATTCAAGTGGGATAGGCTCTATAAAAGAGGTAAATTCGAGATGACAGTTTCAGGGTTGGATAAAAACAATAACGCCTATATAGTCTCTATTACGTTGGTAGCGACGCTAGGAGGGTTATTATTTGGTTATGATACCGCAGTAATTTCAGGTACTGTTGCTTCACTTAATACCGTGTTTATCGCCCCCAGGGGGCTAGATGAGGCCGCCGCGAATTCGTTGCTGGGCTTTTGCGTCGCCAGCGCGTTGATAGGTTGCATCATTGGCGGGGCATTGGGCGGCTTACTGAGTAACCGTCTGGGTCGCAAAAAAACATTAATGGTTGCCGCCGTGCTCTTTTTTCTATCGGCCATAGGATCCGCGTTCCCGGAAATAGGCCATCATGTCATCAGTTCCACCAAGGGCATTCCTTATTACCTGACCGGTTATATACCGGAATTTGTCCTATACCGAATTATCGGCGGTATTGGCGTCGGCATCGCCTCAATGGTATCGCCCATGTACATAGCGGAAATCACGCCGGCGCATATTCGCGGGCGGCTGGTGGCTTTTAATCAGTTCGCCATCATTTTTGGGCAACTGTTGGTCTATTGCGTCAACTATGCCATTGCAACATCCGGCAGCGCCGACTGGCTGAATATCATGGGTTGGCGTTTTATGTTTTTATCCGGCGCGATTCCTTCGCTGTTGTTTTTTGTCCTGCTGTTTACCGTACCGGAAAGCCCGCGCTGGCTGGCCAGTCGGGGGCTATCGCAGCAAGCGGCACGGATTCTCGAAAGGCTTTTCGGTCAGCGCCAGGCAAAAACGGAACTCAACAATATTCTCGTTTCTTTCAACGCTAACAAGGCAAAAAATACACCGTTGTTCGCCTTCGGCGCGGGGGTCGTGGTGATCGGTATCCTATTGTCGGTCTTCCAGCAATTCGTGGGGATCAATGTCGTGCTCTACTACGCGCCGGAAGTTTTCCGTTCGATTGGTTCGAGCACCGATGTCGCCTTGTTGCAAACCATCATTGTCGGCGCGATCAATTTATTGTTCACCACCATCGCCATTATGACCGTCGACAATTTCGGGCGCAAACCGCTGCAAATTATCGGCGCGCTGGGCATGGCTATCGGGATGTTTACCCTGGGCACGGCTTTTTATGCAAAACTGTCGGGGCCCGTCGCCCTGGGCGCGATGCTGTTTTATGTCGCTTCGTTCGCCGTGTCATGGGGGCCGGTATGCTGGGTCTTATTAGCGGAAATCTTCCCTAACGCCGTTCGCAGCAAAGCCATGGCCATCGCGGTCGCCGCGCAGTGGCTGGCCAACTATCTGGTCTCCTGGACGTTCCCCATGATGCAGAAAAGCAGTTATCTGTCGGCCCATTTCAACAACGGTTTCGCCTATTGGCTGTACGGTATAATGGGCGTGCTGGCGGCGTTGTTCATGTGGAAATACGTACCGGAAACCAAAGGGAAGTCATTGGAAGAGCTTGAATCGTTATGGCATAAACCGGTTAATGGCCAGTTGAATGAGGAAACCCAGCCATAACCCCTGCCCGACCCGCCGATATCACCGACGGCGCCGGGGAATCGGCGCCGATTTGTCGGGACGCGGGGCAGGACGAAACCGAAACCGGCCGCCAGGCGGCCGGTTTCGGCGCGCGCTTTAGCCCGCGCGCCGGGACAATACCGAATGCTCGTAATCGTGGACCGACGACAGCCAGTCGCCCCCCAGCGGGGTGTCGTGCAATTGGCAATAACGATCCCAAACCGCTTGCCAAGGCAGCGATTTTTGCTCTTCCAGCAGCGCCAGGCGATCGGTATAGTTGCCCTGCTGTTCCAACCGGCGCAGATAGTCGGTGGGTTCCAGTAAAGCGCGCAGCAACGCCTTCTTCATATTCCGGGTGCCGATTACCCAGGCGGCGATACGGTTGATTGAGGCGTCGAAGAAATCCAGGCCGATGTGTACCCGACTGAACAGATCATTACGGACGATTTCGTTGGCGATGGCCTGGGTTTCGTCATCCAGTAAGACCACATGATCGCTGTCCCAGCGCACCGGCCGGCTGACATGCAGCAGAAGCCGGGGCACATAGAGCATCACGCTGGAAATCTTGTCGGAAATGACCTCGGTGGGATGAAAGTGACCCGCATCCAGACATAGCGCGGTCTGCCGGCTGGCGGCGTAGCCCATGAAAAATTCGCTGGAGCCGACGGTATAGCTTTCGGCGCCGATGCCGAACAATTTACTTTCCACCGCGTCGATATGATATTGGCTGTCCAGTTTTTCCGCGATGACGCTATCCAGCGCCTCCATCAAACGCCGGCGCGGCGCCAGTCTGTCCACCGTTAAATCCTTCATGCCGTCCGGCACCCAGATATTCATCACCGACGCCGTGCCCAGCTCGCGGCCGAAATAAGCCGAAATCCGGCGGCTGGCCTGGCAATGCTCAATCCAGAACCGACGGATGCCCTCATCGGCGTGCGACAAGGTAAAGCCGTCGGCGCTTAAGGGGTGTGAAAAGCACGTGGGGTTAAAATCCAGCCCGAGACGATGCTGGCGCGCCCATTGTACCCAACCGCTGAAATGCTTCGGTTCGATAGCGTTACGTTCCACGGGTCCGTCGGCTTCCAGATAAATGGCGTGCAGATTCAGCCGTTTCGGCCCCGGGATCAGTTTGAAAGCCTGTTCCAAATCCGCCCGCAGTTCGGCGGCGTTACGCGCCTTCCCCGGATAATTGCCAGTGGCCTGGATGCCGCCGGTCAGCGAGCCGCCCGTATTTTCAAAGCCCGCGACATCGTCACCCTGCCAGCAATGCATGGAAATGGGTAAGGTATCCAATCGTTGCAATGCCGCGTCGGCATCGACATTCACATCGGCAAAGCGCTGTTTGGCCAGTTGCCAGGCTTGTTCGGAAGAATCGTTCATTTGGCTGTTTCCTGTTGAGAATGGCAGATTTCCTGAAAACGTCGCCAAACTGCGGCAATTCCGGAAACCCGCTGGGGAAGATAATGACGCGGCGGAAAGCTGCGCTCGACGATACGACGCCAGGCGGCGAGACAGTCCACCTCGCCCAGGGTCATCAATTGGCAGCCCACATTGCCGAGGGTGGTCGCCTCCACCGGACCGGCGGTTACCGGGACCTGGCAAATATCCGCGCACAGCTGATTAAGCAGTTGGTTCTGACAACCGCCGCCGACGATATACAACTGATTAAGCGGCGTGCCGCGCAACGCGCCGAGTTCTTGCAGAACCTGGCGATAACACAACGCCAGGCTGTCGAGAATGGTCCGCGCCAGCGCCGCATCGCTGTGGGGCGCCGGCTGACCACTTTCCCGGCAGGCCTCGCGGATAGCCTCCACCATGGAAGGCGGGTTAAGGAACCGTTCGTCATTGGGATTAATCAGGCTGACGAACGCCGGCTGCGCCGCCGCCGCGGTAATCAGGGCAGGCAAATTGGCAATCTGTCTCTCCCGGCAAACGGATTGCAGCAGCCAGAGACCCATGATGTTTTTCAACACCCGGTAGGTGCCGCTGACGCCGCCCTCGTTAGTGATGTTGGCGGCCAGGGCGCGATCGTCGTTATAAGGCACATCGCTTTCGAAACCCATCAGCGACCAGGTGCCGGAGCTCAAATACGCGCTATGCGCGTCTTTAAGCGGCGACGCCACCACCGCGCTGGCGGTATCGTGGCTGGCGACGGCGATAACCGGTACCGCGCGTTTGGCGCTCCCTTGCCACTCGCCCACGGTGTTGCCCGGCAGGCGCGGCGTGCCGAACCAACTGCGCGGAACGCCGAGGTAATCCAATAGCGTTTGATCCCAATCGCCGGTCCGCAGGTTCAGCATCTGGGTGGTGCTGGCATTGGTGTATTCCCGGTTAAGCTTGCCGGTCAGACGATAGGCGAAGTAATCGGGAATCATCAGAAAGTGCGCCGCGCGCGCAATCAGTTCCGGTTGCTGTAGGCTCATCGCCTTGAGCTGATAAAGCGTATTGAAAGGCAGGAACTGTATGCCGGTCGCGCGATAGAGGTTTTTTTGCCCCAGGTCGGCGATCACGTCCGCCATAACGCCGTCGGTACGGTGATCGCGGTAACTGACCGCACCGCCTACCCGTTCACCCTGTTCGTCCAGCAGGACATAATCCACGCCCCAGGTATCGATGCCGACGCCATCAAGGGCGCAGCCGGATTTATCAAGCATGTCCAGGCCGGCGCGGATCTCCGTTTCCAGCGCATCCAGGTTCCAGCAATCATGACCACCCCGGAGGGTAAAGCCATTGGTGAATCTGTGTATTTCCCGAATGTCCAACATCTGCGAATCGGACCGCCATGTCGCCTGCATCACGCGCCCGCTTGAGGCGCCGAGATCGATTGCGGCAAGATTTCGTATGGTCATTAGTATGTTCCTTGATTCAGGAGGCAATGCCAAGGCCGACGATATTGGCGGCCAGGATGATTACCAGCCCGCCGATGCAAAGCACCCGCACGGGTTTGCGGCCCACGCCGCGCCATTCCTTGAGAACCAGGCCGACGATGCCGCCGCACAGCACGTAGAAACTCATATGCAGCATCCAACTGACATAGTGGTATTGCGTCGGGATATTGGCCTGCCCCCAGGCATAGAAGAAGAATTGCAGGTACCACATCACGCCGCCGATAATGGAAAACAGCGCATTGGCCAGCAGCAAAGGTTTGGCTACGTGAAGATCCGCCTTGAGCGATAACTCGGGTTTGACGGCCAGCCGGATAAAACAGTAAGCCAGATTGATAAGCGCGCCGCCGCCCATGATCACCACATAACTGGGCAAGGCCACGTACAACGGGCTGATGCCGAGTTTCGCCGCCGCGTCATGCATCGGCTGCGCGGCATCCATGGCGAAGGACATGCCGGCGGAAAATATTCCGCAGAGAATGGCCAGGGTCAGGCCCTTCTTCAAATTGAATTCCTCGGTGCGAATACCCAGCGCCCGTTCCTTCAAGACCCCGGCATAGGTCACGATACCCACACCCACCAAAGCGACCAGCACGCCCAGCAAAGTAATGCGGCCGCCGGAGGACGCCACCAGTTCGCCGAACCGGCCATGGATGATGGGCGTCATCAAGGTCCCGACAATCAGCGTGATGCCGATGGCGATCCCTATGCCCATAGACATGCCGAGAAAGCGCATCGTCAGGCCATAATTGACGTTGCCTATCCCCCACATGGCGCCGAACAAAAAGACCGGCAGCAGGGTTGAGAAAGAGAAAGAGCCGTAATAACCCCAGAAATCAGGCAGCAAGATGGCACTGACCGCCCAGGGTAATACCAGCCAGGAAAAGAACCCGCCCAGCGACCACATGGTTTCCCAGCTCCAGTTCTTGACTTTCTTGAACGGCGCATAAAAACAGGCGGCGGAGGCGGCACCGATAAAGTGCCAAAAAATGCCCAGTAGAATTGAACTGCCCATTGAGTCTTTCCTATTAGATTAAATATCTCTGTTTAAAAGAACTGAAGAGATAAAATTAAGGCCAGGTTTACAGAAGTGTCTTTATAATAATTATTTCGCCAATCCATACCTTCTTAACAATGCCATCTTTGTCATGGCCATGGCAAAATGCGCTAGAGCCGGGTGATCTGAATCACATTTTGACGAGATATTGTAGTATCTCTATTCATACATTCGCTCTCCGCAACCAACCGGATATGGGCTGAATAATGCAGGTCGCCGCGGCAAGGCAGGCCGAATGCGCCGGGAGCGCATATATACTCTAATTATCGCGACGGCAAGTGAGCCCGCTCCGGGCGCATAGCCGACTATCTAAATGACTGGGGAGGACGAATGCAGCCAACAATGAGGCAACGTGAAGTATGGCGAGTATAAATAGCAAAATATTTTCTTGAAATGATTGCCAGTCTATCAGCAGACATGGCAATAAATGGAAGGTAATAACCTTATTGTGGAAATAGACTGGAGTCCATTAGCCTAATTGGCGACGACGATTAAAATTTCGAGCCGGAGCACAAACAGCCAAAGGCGATGGCGTTATTTTTCCGGAGAAAAGATCACTTTCATCAAGGTAATTATCATGACAAATCGAATGATTCTCAATCAAACTGCTTATTTCGGCAGAGGCGCTATTAGTCATATCATCGACGAAGCGAAAGCGCACGGTTATCGGAAAGCGTTGATCGTGACCGATGGGGAGCTACTGCGCGTCGGTATCGCCACGCGCGTGACAGCGTTGATGGACAGCGCCGGATTGGCGTTCTCCATGTTCGATGAAGTGGTACCCAACCCCACTATCAATGTGGTGAAACGCGGTGTCGCCGCGTTTCAGGCCGCGCAGGCGGATTATCTCATTGCCATCGGCGGCGGTTCGCCGCAGGATACCAGCAAAGCCATCGGCATCATCATCAATAATCCGGCCTTCGCCGACGTCCGCAGCCTGGAAGGGGTCGCGGCCACCGCCAAAGCCTGTGTGCCTATTATCGCCGTTCCCACCACCGCCGGCACCGCGGCTGAAGTCACCATCAACTACGTGATCACCGATGAGGAAAAACGCCGCAAGTTCGTCTGCGTCGATCCCCATGACATTCCGCTGGTCGCCATCATCGATCCGGATATGATGGCCAGTATGCCCCCCGCCCTCAAAGCAGCCACCGGCGTGGATGCGTTGACTCACGCCATTGAAGGCTTCACCACCCTGGCGGCCTGGGAACTGACCGATATGTTCCATCTCAAGGCCATTGAGATTATCGCCCGCTCCCTGCGTGCCTCGGTACAAGGCGAAGCGCAAGGCGTGGACGATATGGCGTTGGGTCAATACATCGCCGGCATGGGTTTTTCCAATGTGGGACTTGGTCTGGTACACGGCATGGCGCATCCGCTGGGGGCGTTTTACAATACGCCGCACGGGGTGGCCAACGCCGTACTGCTGCCGCATATCATGGAATACAACGCCGCCTACACGGGTGAAAAATTCCGCGCCATCGCCGCGGCCATGGGTTGCGAGGCCACAGCCGATTTGCCAATCGAACAGGCTCGGCAGGCGGCGGTGAACGCCGTGCGCGCCTTGTGCCGGGATGTGGGCATCCCGGCCCGTCTACGGGAAGTCGGCATGAAAGAGGGCGATATTCCCGCCCTGGCGCAGGCGGCGTTTGATGATGTCTGCACCGGCGGTAATCCGCGTCAGACCAATGTCGGCGATATTGCCCAGCTTTACCGGGCGATTTACTGACCATAAACGCTGCAATAAACATTGACCATCCCGCCGGGCAACCGGCGGGATGGTTCCGCAAAAAAATGTCATGCCCCCCTTGAAATCACGCCGCCCACCCCCATATTTTGTGCTGAGGATTGATAGAAGCCCGATAAATCTGGCGTGAAAGACGACGGGCATAATCCGGTTATAGGTTGAACTTTTGTTAACACAGGAGATTAGCCATGATCACTCATCCTTTTTCACTGATCCCTTCATTCAGCGATTCATTATTATCCGATCGTTTTAATCAGATCGACCGTCTGTTCAGCAGACTGACCGGCGATCAACCGGTGGCCGATTCCCCCTCTTACGACATCATTAAAAAAGCCGAAAACCGGTTTGCCATTACGGTCAGCGTACCCGGTTATACCGCTGACGAGCTTGATGTCAGCGCCCGGAATGGCCAGTTGGTTATTGAGGGCCGGCATCAGGAAGAACGCAAAACGGAAAAAGACGACTGGCTGCATCAGGGCATCAATCGCAGCAACTTCCAGTTGCAGTTCAATATCAGCCGGGGAACCAAGGTGACCGGCGCAAGCCTGGTCAACGGCCTGCTGGAAGTCAGCCTTGAACAGGAAATACCGGAAGACGAAAAATTGAAGAAGATCGCCATCCGGCAGCCGGCGGAAACCGCTGAGGGCGGCCGCGTCATTGAACATGCGGAACAAGCCTGACGCCGGACCGGGCGGCGTCTTTCGACAATAGCCCATGCGCTCGCCGCCGGCGCCGGCAGGACATGTTCGGCCGGGCATCCGTGACACTTTCCGTGGCGGCCGCCCGGCCCTTTTTTATAACGAGCGCGCATGCCGGTTATGATGGCCGTCCGGCCCTTTTTACAACGGGCGGGCATGACGGTCAGGTTACGTCGCGTCGCAAACCCCTACACAGCCTTCACCTTGCCCCGGGTGTTATAACGCCACAGCCAATGTCCGCTCGCCATGCGTCGATAAAACAGCGCGCCCCGCAAGATCCAGTCCAGGAACATACCCAACCAAACGCCGTAGACGCCCAAACCGGCGTAAATGCCCAGGGCGTAGCCTGAGACAATCCGGCAGCCCCACATGCTCACCATGGAGACCCACATGGTATAACGGGCGTCCCGCGCGCCTTTCAGACCCAGCGGCAACACCCAGGACGCCGCCCAAAACGGCATGAACAACGCATTAAGCCAGACCAGATACTTCACAACCTGGATAACATCGGGATCGTTGGTATAAAAGGCCGCCAGCAATCCCGCCATCGGCACCGAACAAAGGGCCAGCAGACACAGGCTGAAATTGGACAGCCCGAAAATGAATTTCAACTGACGTATCGGCTGGCGTATCTGCCCTTTACCCAACCGGGTGCCGACGATAATGGTCGAAGATGAGCCCAAGGCATTGCCAGGGAGATTAATCAGGGAAACGATGGAGAAGGCGATGAAATTGCCGGCAATCACATCCGTGCCCATCCCGGCCACAAAAATCTGCGTAACCAGTTTGCCGGCGTTGAACAGTACCGATTCCACGCTGGCGGGCAGGCCGATACTTAACACATCCAGCAACACGGTGGGATTCAGCGCGGTAAAATAACTCTTGAGCGGCAGCCGCAATGTATGGTTCATTTCCGAACGCAACACCATAAGCACCATGGCGGCGCCAATGTACCGGGAAACCGTCAAACCGATGCCGGCGCCGACAAACCCCAAACCGTGCCATCCCAGGCAGCCGTAGATAAGCACGGCGCTGATGACGATATTGAAGATATTCATGGCGATATTGATGACCATCGGCAACTTGGTATTGCCGGCGCCCCGCAACGCCCCGCAGCCGATCAAGGCCATGGCGGCGGGCGGATAACTCCATACGGTGACCCGCAGATAACTCAACGCCAGTGTTTTGACCTCCGGCTCGGCCTGATTGGCGATAAGATCGATGATCCAGGGACCGATAAATTCGATCACCACGGCAATCAATACCGATACCAGCGTCAATAGCGCGATGGATTGCCGGGCGGCGGTGCGGGCCTGTTTACGATTACGCCGACCCAGATTAAAAGCGACCACCACCGTGGTGCCAAGGTCAACGGCGGTAAAAAACGCCAGGATCACCATATTGAAACTGTCGGCCAACCCCACAGCGGCGACGGCTTCCTTACCCAGCCAACTCACCAGGAACGTACTGAGTACGCCCATTAATAATACGCAAAGGTTCTCGATAAGTATCGGGATGACCAGGGGAATCACTTCGCGCCCCAAAAGCACGCGGTTGGAATGCCGCTTACGATACCAGAAGGTATGCTTAAGCTTTTCCGCCAATATTACGCTGTAGTTCACCAAGATAGTTCCGAACGCACGGCCATACCCGTCCGACTGCAAGTGGTCTCTTGGTTGGCCGCGGTGGCTTTGCCGCCGCGGCGCAACCCGGAGTCCTCAGAGTATAAACAGCAAATTGAGATCATTAAAATCATGTGTAAGAATGAGCAAATAGGCAATATTTTTTCATTTGTTTTTAAACTTTTAGTTATTACAGAAAGTGAATGCAGCCCATTGCGATAGCCGGCATATACACTTGCGAATTCACATTGCATGGTGGCCAGTAGGGGCTTTGCCCTCACCATCGCCTCGGATGCGCATACCACCGCCCATCGGCGGTATGCCTCAGCCCTTCAGCTTATCGGCCAACATAATGACGTCTGGTCGACGCTATCCATACCCGGCAATCACATCGTCCTGAAAACCACCGAACAGATCCTTTCCGACTGGCGGCATTAGCCAATCCCCTCCCCCGGTTGCGTCGTTTACCGCGTAACCGGCGGCGAAAACGCGACTCACCGAAAAAATCGCCTGTGGTACATATAGGGCTAATGCCCAACGGCATTAACCAAAAAGTTGAGCAGCCCTCCATTTTATGTATGCAAACTCATCGTTTGCATTTTATATGTGAGATCTATCTCAAAGAAACAAACTTATCATACTTGAATGGTAGTTCTACATGTTTTAGCGTGCTCTCGATATCGGTACCTTCCCATCCCATCCGTGCGACGAGAATGCCCCGCGCCGTAACGAATCGCCGGGTCAGATGGGAAATCGCCTTGATCGATTTAATGACGGGCGCCGCTGGCAAGCGCCTTAGCGCCGCAACCGTTGCGCACAGGCGAAGGCCCCGGATGCCATTGACCATTGACAGGGCGGGCGCTCGGGGGAATGTTGCGCCTGCCCGTCCAGCGACGTGTTTTGTCCGTACAGGAGCATAACAATGAAAATAAAGCATTTGAGATGGTGGATGATAGGCTTGGTTTCCCTGGGAACCATTATTAACGCTCTGGCAAGAAGCTCGCTTAGCGTCGTCGCACCGACGCTATTCAAAGAAATCCACATGTCGGAACAGCAGTATTCGTGGGTGCTTAGCGCGTTTCAATTGGCATATACCGTCGCCCAGCCCATTTGCGGTTATATCAACGATGTCATCGGGCTTAAACTGGGCTTTTTCATCATGATTGTCGTCTGGTCGCTGGCTAATATGGCCCACGCCGGCTGCGCCTCCTGGGGGGGATTGGCTTTCCTGCGCGGCGTCATGGGCATCAGCGAGGCATCGGCCATTCCCTCGGGCGTCAAGGCCAATTCCGAATGGTTCCCGGCGACGGAAAGAGGTATCGCCGGCGGCATCGCCAATATCGGCACCTCCATCGGCGCCATGCTGGCGCCTCCGCTGGTGGTCTGGGCCATCATGAATTACAACTGGGAAATGTCTTTCGTCATCACCGGCGGTATCGGCCTGGTGTTCGCTGTCTTGTGGTGGTTTTTGTACGATACGCCGAAAAAGCACAAATTACTGACCCAGGAAGAAGCGCAATATATCGATCAGGGGCAGGAAACCTTCCTGCAGGCCGACGGCAAGAAACCCGCTGTGCTTTCGCTGCTGCGTAAACGCAACTTCTGGGGCATCGCGCTGCCGCGTTTCCTGGCCGACCCTACCTGGGGCACGATCAATTTCTGGCTGCCGGTCTACCTGATGACCGTGCGCCACATGCCGTTAAAGGATATCGCGCTGTTTGCCTGGCTGCCGTTCCTGGCCGCCGATTTCGGTGGATTGGCGGGCGGTTTCCTTAACAAATTTCTGATGCGTCGCTGGGGCATTAATACCATCAACGCCCGCCGCCTCAGTTTTTCCCTGGGCGCGTTGATGATGCTGCCGCTGTCGCTGGTGGGATTTGTGCATAGCGCCTATGTGGCGATCGGACTTGTGTCCATTTGCGCGTTCGCGCATCAGATGCTGTCCACGCAGGTCATTATCATGGCCACGGACCTGTTCAAGCGCGATGAAGTTTCCACCGTCAGCGGTTTCGCCGGATCCGCTGGCTGGGCCGGCATTCTGATCTGTACGCTTATCATGGGCGCGCTGGTGAAAACCATCGGCTTCAACCCATTCTTCGTGTTCCTGAGCGTACTGGATGTGCTGGGCGCCATCATCCTCTGGACTTTCGTGAAAGGGCCCAATGCCGGCAACGCCACGCAGCAAAGCGAAACCGCACTGCCGTCATTGCATTGATGCAAGGTTATGCATTAACGCCCGGCGCCCTCGGGGTAATTGGATGGAAACAACGCCCTGCGGCTTTGCTCATCAAAATCCGTCTTGAAACTGTGGTCCCGGCCCAGGGCGCGGGCCCGTTCCACTGCCGGACGGGCGTTAACCCGCGCATACCAGGCTTGCAGATGGGGGAACGACGCCAATGGCGGTTCCTCCCCTTTCAAAACGCGCGGCGCCCGGTCGATCCAGCCCCAGGCCGAAATATCGGCGATACTGTATTCATGGCCCACAATATACTGCCGATCGGCCAAATGGGTATCCAGCACGCGATAATGCCGCTCGGCCTCGCGGCGATAACGGTTCAAGGCATAGGGCACATCGTCGGGCGCCGCGAATTGGAAGTGGACGGCCTGCCCCGAGAAAGGGCCCAAACCGGAAGCGATGAACAGCAGCCATGACAACAGTTCCGGCCTAGACTCGGGGTCGCCCAGCAACATACCGGTTTTCTCCGCGAGATAAAGCAAAATCGCCGTCGAATCGAATACCCTGGCCTCCTTATGGCCGGGACCATCGGTATCGACGATCGCCGGCACCTTGCCATTGGGATTGATCAGTCGGAAAGCCGGCGAGTGCTGTTCCCCTTTGCCGGTATCTACCGGCACCAGTTGATAGGGCAGTTGCGTTTCTTCGAGAAACAGGGCGATCTTGGCGGGGTTAGGGGCGAGGTTGTAATAAAAACGGATCATTATCTTCTCCTGATGATGCGTGCCTGCTGCCACTATATTCCGTGTTGCGGTCAGGCGGCAAGTGCGCCGAACCCCGGCAAAATGCACTTGAGGGTTTAAGTTGTATTAGCTCAGACCTAATGATACCGTCAGTATCCCTTGGTAATCACACTAAGACAGTTTAAGGCATACTGCTTTGTTTCATATTTTCATTCCCCATTTTGCTTTGCGGCATGGCATCTTTTGATAAATTGTCATGACTCATGGCGTTTTTCCCTGTCATGGCATCTTCAGGGGTTTTCTTTTTCATAATTTTCTTTTTTTGCATATGACCATGAGACATTTTCCCCGTGGCATTGTTATTCTGCATGCTGTTTTGGCTCATGGTGTCTTCGGCATATGCGCCAACCGCGCTCAGCAACAGGGCAGCCGTTAATACTGTCATAAGCGTTCTTTTCATGGTATCGCCTTCTATTAAAGTTTATTGAGTTATTCGGGTATTTTTGAATATGAGTAAAATCGCCATATCCTGATTTAACCGGCGGCCGAAAATCCACTGAACAGCCTTATTCGGCCAGCCACGCAATAAAGTATTACCGGGATCTGTTCACCATGGCCTCACGCAACCTTAAACAAAATGTGATAACTTGGCGGGCGCCGGCTGTGTAATATGTCTAAAGTATCGGCAATGCGGTCGGCAAAGGTGAAAACAATGGATAAACGAAAAAAACTCCTGGTCGTCGAGGACGACCGTGATATCGCGGAACTGTTACAGCTACATTTGCGCGATGAAGGATTTTCGGTAAGCCATGCCGCCGACGGTGAACGCGGCATGGCCGCGTTGGAACACGGCGATTGGGACGCATTGATTCTGGATTTAATGCTGCCGGGTATCGACGGCCTGGAAATTTGCCGCCGGGTTCGCCGCATGACCCGCTACACCCCGATTATCATTATCAGTGCCCGTTCCAGCGAAGTGCATCGGGTATTGGGTCTGGAGCTTGGCGCCGATGATTACCTGGCCAAACCGTTTTCACTGCTGGAACTGGCGGCCCGGGTTAAAGCCGTTTTTCGGCGTCAGGAAGCCATGAGTATGAATTTACGTCTGGACGCCGGGACGTTGAAAATCGCTGATTTAATTATCGACCCGGTTTCCCGGGAGGTGCTACTGCAAAAGCAACCGGTCGACCTGACCCCCCGCGAATTCGATTTGCTGTATTATTTCGCTAAAAATCCGGGCAAGGTCTTTTCACGCCTGCATCTGCTCAATGAAGTGTGGGGATATCAACACGACGGTTATGAACATACGGTAAATACCCATATCAACCGCCTGCGCATCAAAATTGAATCGCAACCGGCCCGGCCGGAATACATCCTGACCGTTTGGGGTAAAGGCTATAAGTTCGCGCCCGCGGACCAGGAGCCCAAGGCATAATCCATGAATCTCACACTGACGCAACGATTGACGCTGGTTTTCACTGTATTGCTGCTGTTGTGCTGCGCCCTGTCGGGCTGGATGCAAATTCGCAGCAGCAATCAATATAGCCAGGCGGTCATCCAGCAATTGTCCGATCGTCTCGCCGGCCAGATTGCCGAAAGCTACCCGCTTATCGGTCCAAACGGGTTTAACGCCAGGGCCGTCAAAACCGTTTTCGATCAGGCCATGGCGGTCAACCCCAGTGTTGAAATCTATCTATTGGACGCCCGGGGTCGGATAGCCGCGGACGCGGCGCCGCCGGGACACATCAAATACCGCAATGTCGACCTGCGACCTATCCATGCCCTGCTCAATGGCGCGCGTATGCCGGTCTATGGCGACGACCCGCGCGATCCGGCGCAGCGCAAAGTATTTAGCGCGGCCGCGCTGAACGCCGCGGGGAAACCGGCCGGCTACGTTTATGTCGTTTTGCAGGGGGAAGAATATAATGCGTTGGCCGGTAACGCGCATTCTGCGCTGTTGGCGCTCTCCACCTTCCGATCAATGGGCTTTGTGCTGATTTTCGGCCTACTGGGCGGTGGCTTTGCCTTTCGCTGGGTGACCCGGCCGATACGGCGACTCACCCAGCACGTGGGCCGCCTGGACCAGGACGGTATCGCCGCGGTGCAAGCGCTGGCCAATAGCGACATACCGGTACGGCGCAACGACGAGGTGTCTTCACTGACCGCGGCGTTCATTCATCTTTCCCGACGGATCGCCAGGCAATGGGAACAGTTATCGCATCAGGATCAGCAACGACGGGAATTTATCGCTAACATTTCCCATGATCTGCGTACCCCGCTGACATCGCTGCACGGCTATCTGGAAACCTTATCGCTGAAAACCGACCGACTGTCGGAGGAAGAGCGGCGACGTTATGTGAATATCGCATTGGCGCAAAGCGCCAAAGTCAGTCAGTTGGCCCAGGCGTTATTCGAGCTGGCCCGGCTGGAATATGGCGTGGTGAGACCGCATAAAGAAATGTTCGCCATGGCGGATCTCGTGCAAGACGTCTTGCAAAAATTCGAGCTGGCGCTGGAGACCCGCCGGCAACGGATGATGATAGATATGCCGGCGGATATGCCGCTGATCCACGCGGACATCTCTATGATGGAACGGGTATTGACCAATCTTATCGATAACGCTATCCGCCATACGCCGGCACAGGGTGTGATCGCACTGCACTGGTGGCGGCAGCGCGATCAGGTCATGGTTCAGTTGACTGACAGCGGTCCTGGCATCCCCGACGCGCTGAAGTCCGACTTGTTCGAACGCCCGCCGCTTTCGGACAAGACCCATCGCCAGGCCGGCGGGCTGGGATTAATGATAGTGCGACGAATTTTGCAACTGCATGGCGGCGACATCATGCTGTGCGACAGCGACCATGGCGCCTGTTTTCAGTTCACCCTGCCGGCGGTCTAGGCCTTCCGCGGCTCCACTGCTACCGGCCAGTGGGGATAAGCCCGATAAATCAATCCGTCTCCGGCAATTTCGCGGCGCTCTTGACGCCGCGATAGGGCTTGAATGCGTTAAAGTATGAAGGTCAAATCGACATTGCTATTGGTGATCGGTTCACTTGTGACACTGGTCGTGACCCTGACTTGCTGGGGTATCGTATTGGTCAACCCCAATTCAAACTGACCTTGCGCATTGGTTGTTCCCGAGGAAACCGCAAGCTGGGCATTGCCGGTAACGGAGAATGTCAAACCGATATTCGGCTGAGGCATATTGTTCGCACGGGATAACACGGTGAACCGAACCCTATTTTGCGCCGAACCATTGGCCAATGCATGATCGGTCAAGACTTCATTGGCGATAAAATAGCGCTGCACCACCGCGGTAAAAACGACGACCACATGAATAGGCTGCAACCCCGTATCGGTGGCATTGGCCGTCACCGTGATATCTCCCGCCACACTGCTGGATACGTCAACCTCAACCTGGCCGTTGGCGTTAGTTAATGCGCTGGCGGGCGTCACGCTTGCCGTGGAAGGTGAGACACTGAAGCTCAGTTGCTGATTCGCCGCCGGCGCATTATCCGCGGTAAGCATGAACAGGATGCGGTTAACACCGCTACCGGCCGGCGTATTATTGACGAGCGTATTGGACGTCAGTAAAAAGACCGGAATCCTGATAAATTCCAGAAAAGTGTAATTAGTGGCATTAGGGGCAGAGGGAACCTGGGCTGAAACCAATACCTGTTGCGCGACGTTATTCGTCAGGGTCAGCGGAAATTGGCCTTGGGCGTTGGTGATACCCGATGGACTTGATAAGAGCGCGCTTCCGGTGGTGGAAAAATCAATTTGCACGCCAGGGACGCGCCTTCTGGCGGTGTCGTAAACGCTATAAAGCAATTCATTAGGACTGATACCATTGGCCGGCGCCTTATCCGTTACCACTTCCGCTGAGATATCAAGCCCGCTTTGCGCAGCGGCATTGAAGCGGGAATAACCACTGGCTTGCAGCTGGTAATAAACGCAAGTGATGTTTACCGTTTCCTGTACCGTATCGGTAAAAAAAACCGTCGCATTGCCATAGGCATCGGTAATGGCGGTAGTCTGTTTACCCCCTTGGCTAAATATCGCATGACCGGACAGAAGAAAACTGACTGGCTGACCGCTTATGGCGCAACCGTTTCGCGCTAAGTGGGCGGTGGCGCTATTGGTTTCGATACCATCGGCTTTGGCCAGGGAGGTCGTGGTCAATGTCAACGTGTTTTCATGCCGGCAATCCCCGGGGGGAAGAATCGTTTCTGACATAAATCACCTCTACTTGAATGATTGCATGAATTCAGTATTGCTAAATGAAAGTGACATCAACGTTATTTTTGACTGTTGGGTTAACTACCCAACTTCCCGACACTCTCACCTGTCCTGGAATTTGATTCACGATATTCACGTCGATCTGACCGTTGTTATTGGTCAATCCACTCGTCGGCGAGAGCGAAGCATTATTGTTGGCTGTAAAAGTCAACTGCTGTTGCGGCCAGGGTTGCCCTTGCAGGGTCATCAACGTAAACCGGACCACAACTGGTCTTAGGCCGTTGGCCGGCGCATGGTCGCTCAATACCGTCACGGCTAAAATGGCCGATTGCACGGCGCTGAACATAACCTCGGTGAATTGAAAAACATTCGGTTGCGACACCAGCGCGGCACGGACAGTCACCGGCCCGGATAGCCCGCTTCTTATCGCCAGTTCAAATACGCCAAGATTATTGGTCTGCCCCCGGGCGGCGCTCAAAGTGGCCTGTCCTTGGGTTACGACAAAATCAATCAGTTCGCCATCGACAGGATTGCCGGCGGCATCACGTACCGTATAGGCAATCAGGTTATTAGTCGTATTATTGGCCGGTGCGTTGTTGGCGATGATTTGCCAATTCAGACTTAAGGATGACGGTACGCCACCCTGGAAGGTGGTATATTGTGAGGCATAAACTTCCTCACCAACGATATCGCGATAGGAAGCCAATATTCTCGGGCTTTCAGCCACTGTGTTGGTAAAACTGACATCGGCATTGCCAAGACTATTGGTCAATACCGTGCTTTGTTGCGTGCCGTTGGCGAACAACGCGCTTCCGAAGAGCTCAAAGTTGATGGCTTGCTTATCCAGAAAAATATTGCCTGTTCGCAAAGTGGCCCTTACCGCATTGGTCGCGCTACCGTTCGCCAATGCGTTATCCGATGTTACCACCAAGGACAAGCTATAATCAGCGAACAACTCAGGTTCGGGTTGGAATTTAGCAAACATATTCAGCCTCTGGCGTCTTATAATTTCTTGCGAGTCTGTCCTTAAGAACCTATCCCATTAGGGCTAATCCATGATCACTGCCAAACTGCGGGCCAGGCCCCTTTAAGGTTCCGGCACAAAAACCATTTCCCGCATAACCACGGAACCACTGGCTTCCGGTAAAGTAAGGGTGACATTTACCCGTTCAGCGACCCGGTCGAAGATATCAATGGTCGCCGATTGATCGCTGTTGAGCAGAATATTCCCCACCTGACCCACGCCCACTATCTGCGCGCTGCCGCTGACCTGCGCCCGGACCATGGTGATGGGATTGCTCCGATTGGAGGTACGCTCGGTCATCAAATAAAGGGAATTAAACGTTCTGCCGTTGGCGGGGGCCCCGTTACTGTGATTTACCCGGATAATCCGGTCCGATCCAACCGTGAAGGGACCAAAAACCGTCGAACCCGAAAAAAATGCCCCGGAACCGGGATCAAAGGCGGTAACCTGATTATTCCCCTGAGAAAATGAGAAAAGACGAAAATCCGCTTGTCCGAAATTATCTAACCTGGCACTGTAAAACTGCGAATTATTCACATCAAATCTGGCATTTCCGAGCACATTGAGTTCTATAAGCTTTCCCGGCTCACCGTAAACGACGCCGCGATTGAATGGATAGACTTTTATAGCGTCGAAATCTTGATTTACCGCGCCGGTTGTTAAGAGTAATGACAATCCCGCCACAATATTGACATTAACGATTTCCGACAAACTTGTATTGAAAGCCCGGTCAGTAACAGTGTAGTAGATGTTGCTGATACCAAGGCTTATGTAAACCGTGGGAATCTGCCCGGAGATAGGGAAAAACTGCTGCTGGCTGGAAATGATGTACTCCCATACCTGCACGCTATTCCAAAACACCCGTATCCTGTCATCAACCGCCACGTTTGCATAACGTGGAATTTGGAAATACAGTCCGCCGCCATTTTGGATTACCGGTAAAGAAATATTCCCGTTATTGGCTTGTGGTAAAATAGGAGGTGCAAGTGCCATATACGCCCCTTAAAAAATTAAAAAGCGATTCACAAAATGCCTCTACCAGCCTGAGATTTATTCCATAAAGATAAAACATGGGGATTCCATTGCAATGTTTTTTTTTACCAAACCGCATGCTAAAAAAAACACCTTTCTTCTCTTACATGGATAACTTCAACCCGGAAGTTTATTAAGTATTGACCCCAGCAACTCTTTATGTGACTCATCTAAGCGGCATGCCCAAAGTGTGGTCCAAGGCGCCTCGGCGGTAATTGAAAACAAGCGACGTGTGAATTGCCTCCGTAGCCTAGAGAGCCATTGCGATGTTGCAGCGCCCTGATAAGGGTCTGACTCACACCTGTCCCCGTGAAAATTTATTCACGGCCACGTTGTCTGTAAGCGTCTTATCGAGCTGGGGAGCGGTGACTGATAATTCTGCCGGCATCCGACATCGTCAGTGCCTCCCGCGATACTGCCGGCAAGTTCCTCCAACAGGGTAAACAGCGCGCTTTGTTAACTTAACTGAATACCAGCTGAATTCGGCTGGTAATTTGGGGCGCATCCCATAAAGTGACGTTTATGGCCACCTCACTGGCAGATTGTTTAATCACATGCACCCGATATAAACCTGCGGCGTCGGAATAGGCGTATACCGGCGTGGTCGCATTACCATTACTACCAGAGACAGTCTGGTTCGCGACAAGGAAACTGCCCGGACCGGTCATACTGATCGTAGCAAGCACATTCCGCGAAGGCGCCCCGGTCAAGGCATCTCTCACCGCGAAATTCAAGCCGCCAATATTGCCAGTACTGGGAAAGATCACGGTCTGAAGACTCATGGAAAATCCAGACGAAGCGGTAACGGCGGCATCAGCGGGAATAACTTCGCTATCATTGAGCTCTGACATAATAAACCTCCAGTCGCTAATAAGTCATATCTCGGGCTACCAAGCCCGGTTTGGCATTCAACATTATGGTGTATACCCAAAATCATAAAACGACGAGATGAAGTAAGACGAATTGCTATACTGTGGCAAAACAGTGTAATATTAAAATTATCCAATTATTTTATCGAATACACTTTTCAAATACACTACTGATGCTTTTTCGATAGCTGATATTATCCCCCCTTATCCCCCCAGTCGCACAGATAACTTTGTCATTGGGCCAAGCGAGCATAAACAACAAAGGGGTGACTTGGATTTATGAAAAATCGCTATTCTCTCGCTGTTGATTAACTATGTCGCACGGACTGGCGTTTATCAATGTCATTTTTTGATCGTCGGCATGCTAAAAACAGAGAGAAACAAGCGGCATCGCTTTTGGATCAAGGGAAAATGATCCGGACAGGCATTCCCCGCGCAGCGTGGGCAGTCAAAAAAATGCGGGTTATGTTGGTATCTCAACCTGAATACCCGCGATTATCCCGTGTTAATTCAGGGCCGCAAAGCCGGCGCGTATCTCGTCTTCCGGCAAATCGATGCCGATAAATACCAGCACGCCGGCGGGCGTTTCATCAGGCGCCCACTCCCGGTCCCAGTCAGCGTTATACAACCGTTGCACCCCTTGGAACAACAAGCGGCGCGGCTCGTTTTTGACCGCCAGGATGCCTTTATAACGCAACAGGTTATCAGCATAACGGGTCAGCATTCCTTCCATAAAATCAGACAAGATGGCCAGATCCACCGGCTTGTTCAAATTCACCACCAGTGAACGAACATGATTTTCCGTTGGAATAAGTGGCCGGAAACGCGGTTTGGCCATTATCCGATCGTTGAGAATGAAACCCTCGACGCCAAATAATTGATTGACGGCGATATCGCCATTAACCACCCGGTACACCGGGGCGCGGGCATTGATGGCCTGCAAACGCCGCTCCAGCGCGCCGGCATCCGCGGCGACATCGGTCTTGGTCAGAAGAATGCGATCGGCAAAACCCACCTGGGCCTGAGCCACGGGAAACCGATCCAGTTGCTGACCGCCATGCACCGCGTCCACCAAAGTGATCACCCCGTCCAGCAAAAAACGGCGGTTGATGATGTCATGGGAAAAAAACGTTTGGATAATGGGGCCGGGGTCGGCCATGCCAGTGCATTCGATCACCAGCCGCTCGAACGGCGTTTCCCCCCGGTCAAATCCGTCCAGTAAATCCAGCAGCGCGCGTTCCAGCTCATTGGCGCTACTGCAACAAATACAACCGTTGCTCAATGTGGTGATTTGCGTGGCGCGTTCCCCCAACAGACTATCGTCGATAGGCGCGGCGCCGAATTCATTTTCAATCACAGCGATCTTTTCGCCGTGGCCGCCATCAAGAATATGACGCAGCAGGGTGGTTTTCCCCGCGCCGAGAAAGCCGGAAAGCAGCGTAGCCGGCAAAGGTTGGTTCATATTGTTACACTCCCCTTAAGACCGCCCCGCGCCGGAATCAGGCGGCGGTGACCTCGCAGTCCGCTAGCAGCAGCGAAAACCGCCTTTGCCGCTGCCGCCATAACGCGCTTCCTGCCGATCACGGAAGAAGGCTTCATAATCCATCACGGGTTGATCGGGATGATTGGCGGCCATGTGCCGGACGTAATTGTCATAATCGGGAATGCCCACCAACATGCGGGCAGCCTGCCCCAGATATTTACCTGCCTGACCCAGATTTCCAAACATAGGGCGCCTCCGGATAAAACAACCCGCACGGCCGGGCGTGGCCGTGCGGAACACAGATGACGCAACGCCCTAGTGGCTTGACACGGGTGTGACGCCGCCTTCGGGCAATGCGATATAAGCGGTTTCCTTATCAGTGCGTTTGCCGGATTTACGGGCATCCAGCACCGTCCTGATTCCATAGAACAGGATGCCATAAACAACAATCAGAAACAGTACGCTTAATACCGCATTGGTATAGTTGTTGACGACAATGTGATGCATATTGCTTATTTGCTGCGCGGTCAGCGTAGCGCCTTGCTCGCTTATCTTACGGCTGTAGCTGCGGGCCAGGAACAAGAAACCTTCCAGTTTCGGGTCCTGGCTGAACAATTTGAGTCCCAGGGCCCAGGTCGTGCAGATTAGTAGCCAAACCGCGGGGATCACGGTTACCCAGGCGTAACGGGCGCGCTTCATCTTGACCAGCACCACCGTGCCCAACGTCAACGCCACCGCCGCCAGCATCTGATTGGAGATGCCGAACAGCGGCCATAAACTTTTCACGCCGCCCAACGGATCCACCACGCCCTGGTATAACAAATAACCCCATAGACCGACGCAACCGGCGGTACCGGCGATACCGGCCACCAGCGAGTCGGTTTTTTTGAGGAACGGCACGAAATTGCCCAGCAGATCCTGCAACATAAACCGGCCGGAACGGGTACCGGCGTCCAGCGCGGTCAGGATGAACAGCGCTTCGAACAGGATGCCGAAGTGATACCAGAACCCCATATCGGCGCCTGGCAGCACTTTGTGGAAAACGTGGGCAATGCCCACCGCCAGGGTCGGCGCGCCGCCCGCGCGATTGAGAATGGAGGGTTCGCCGATATCATGGGCGGTCTGCAAAATCTGATCAGGGGTGATCACAAAACCCCAGGAACTGATGGTCGCCGCCGTGTGCGCCGTCACATCGCGCAGGTTGGCCAGAATCATTGCCGAGTCCGGCCCGCCGAGATTATGCAGATCCGGCATGGTAATGCCCAGGCCGGCCGGCGGTACATTCATGGCGAAATACAGTCCCGGCTCGATAATGGAGGCCGCCACCAGGGCCATGACCGCCACGAAGGATTCCATTAGCATCGCGCCGTAACCGATGAACCGGGTATCGTTTTCACTGGCCAGCAGCTTCGGCGTGGTGCCCGAGGCGATCAGGGCATGGAAACCGGAGACCGCGCCGCAAGCAATCGTGATGAACAAGAAGGGAAATAGCGCGCCCTTCCACACCGGACCGCTGCCGTCAATGAAGCGGGTAACCGCCGGCATTTTCAAATCGGGGCCGATAAACAGGATACCGACGGCCAAGCCGACGATAACGCCGATTTTGAGAAAGGTCGCCAAGTAATCCCGCGGCGCCAGAATAAGCCATACCGGCAGCAATGCCGATACAAACGCATAGCCGATCAAGGTATAGGTAATGGTGGTGTCTTTAAAGGTCAGCGCCGGTCCCCAATAGGGATCGTGGGCGATAACGCCGCCGAACCAGATGGCCGCGAGCAGCAGTACAACGCCGATGACCGAGACTTCACCCACCCGTCCGGGCCGGATGAAACGCATGTAGATACCCATCAGCAAGGCGATGGGTACCGTTGAGCAAACGGTAAAGACCCCCCAGGGACTTTCCGCCAGCGCTTTCACGACAATCAGCGCCAGCACCGCCAGAATGATGATCATGATGAGGAAGCAGCCGAACAGGGCGATGGTGCCGGGTACCGGCCCCATTTCCTGTTTGATCATTTCCCCCAATGAGACGCCATTGCGCCTGGAGGACATAAACAGCACCATGAAATCCTGCACCGCGCCGGCCAGCACCACGCCGGCGAGAATCCATAGGGTACCCGGCAGGTAGCCCATCTGCGCGGCCAGCACCGGGCCGACCAGTGGTCCGGCGCCGGCAATGGCGGCGAAATGGTGCCCAAACAGGACATTTCTGTTGGTGGGCACGTAGTTGAGGCCGTCGTTATTGATAACGGCCGGCGTGGCGCGCTCCGGATCCAGTTGCATGACGTGTTTGGCGATATACAGGCTGTAGTACCGATAGGCCACCAGATAAACGGCCACCGAGGAAACCACTATCCATAGGGCGCTGATTTGTTCGCCGCGGCGCAAGGCCACAACGCCCAGACAGCATGCCCCTATCAGGCCGAGGATAAGCCAGGGAATATGCTTAAGAAGTTTATTTTTCATGGGTACAATCTTCAGTAGGGGTAATCGTGACTGTACTTTATGCCGACGATGAAGAAACACACCGAGGAAAATGGTTTACCGGTCGAATAGCCGCGAGAGCGGTCGTATAGCGGATTAAATGGTTGCCGTTTTCCAGCCCCCGCCGCGCCTTTGATAGCTTGTGCTCTCTGCGGCGTTACATGCATTTTGGGACTGTTCAATCCAGGTTAATAGGCTATGGTGGAGGTTTCCCGCCCTCCTTGATGTCGCTGCTTTACTTGCCGCGACGCGAATCGGGAAGGCTTGGCTTAGTTACGGAGAAATCACAAACCATGAATATCGGTATCATCGGCGCGGGCTATGTGGGCCGGACATTGGCCTCGGCGGCGGTCAAACAGGGACATGACGCCATGATAAGCAATTCGCGCGGTCCCCATACGCTGTTTAGCGACGGCGTCATCATCGGCTGTAAAACCGGCACCATCCAGGAGGCCGCCGCCTTCGGCGAAATCGTGATTGTCGCCATCCCCCTGGCGCATTACCGGTCTGTGCCGGTTCAACCGCTGGAAGGTAAAATCGTTATCGACACGAATAACTATTATCCCCAGCGCGATGGAAAAATCGCCGCCCTGGACCAGGGCCTGACCACAAGCAGCGAATTGCTGGCCGCGCACTTGCCTAAGTCCCATGTCGTCAAAGCGTTCAATGCCATCATCATGACCCATATTGAGCGGGATCGTCAGCCGGCCGGTTCATTCGACAGACGCGCCCTGCCCTTATGCGGCGATGACGAACAGGCCAAGAAACGGGTAGCCGAACTGTATGATCAGTTCGGTTTCGACGTGGTGGATGTCGGCCCGTTATCCGAAGGCTGGCGATTCCAGACCGGCACCCCGGCTTATTGCGTGCGGTTTAACAAAGAATGGCTGCCAAAAGCGTTGGCGGCGGCGACCCGCTGACTTCATAACCGCCCGGCGCCGCCATTATCCATGGCGGCGAGATGAAAAAGCTCGAACTTATCCAGCGCTTGTTCAATAGCGGCCTTGAGCGCCGGACGAGCAGGAGTTAGCCAGTGCCAATTCTGAACAAGCAACCGGCCGGCCTGACGGTCCATTTTCAGATCAAGGGCGGCGACAATCTCATCCCCAACCAGTACCGGCAGGGCGAAATACCCCATGACCCGTTTGTGTGGGGGGACGTAAGCTTCAAAGAGATGCTGATAGCCGAAAAACAGCGCCAGCCGCTTGCGCTGAATGATCAGCGGATCGAACGGCGATAAAATGTGCGTCATGGGTTCCGTCGCCGGCGTGACGGGCATCTCCAACTGATCAGGTTCCGTCCAATGGGCAAGGCCGGGCGCCTCGGCCAGATTCACCGGCACCAGTCGCCGCCGTTTTACCGCCGCGTCAAGCCATTGGCGTACCGCGGCCTTGGCGGCGCTGTTGCCGTAACAGACCGAATCGACACTGACGATACCTTGCGATCGCAGCGCCCGGTTTATCAGGTAGTGGGCGAATTGCTGATCGCTGACGGGGCGCGGCCGCTGTCGCCAGCCAAAGTGCCTGACGGCAAGTTCATAGGTTTTCAGCATGCCCGTGCGTCTGCTGACGGTCAAATCCCCTGAAAAAAACCCCCAGCGCAACGTTTGCCGGGACGGTTTCCGGCTGCCCCAGGGATGGGTCTTTTCCACCAGCGCCTCATCTTTGAAGTCCCGTATCGACAGCGCGCCTTCCTCGCGAATACGCCGCAGAAGACCGGCATAATCCCGCGCGGTCACCGTGGCGTAACCGGCGGGCGGAGCGGCGCGAAACCGATTCATGGCCGGGACGAACATACGGTAATCCCGGGTGGGTATATAGGCCAGAGCATGGGTCCAATATTCGAACACCGATTTGTCCTCTGACTGCGCCGTTTCCAAATCCGTCGTGTGGTAATCCGGAATACGGGTATACAGGATATGATGATGGCTGCGTTCTATAACATTGATGGTATCGATTTGTACGTAGCCAAGATGTTCAACGGCCTTGCGAACAGCGCCCGGCCCGGCGCCAAAAGGCGCGGCGATATCCAGCCTTTGAGCGCGAAGCCAGATGGCGCGGGCCTGCGAAGCCGGCAGCGAGAGAAAGGGTTTTGACATGATCCTCATCCGGGGATAACTGGCCGCGGTCTGCGTAAAGAAGTGGATTTACATCAGTATACCCATCGCGAGAGCTAAAGTTTACCCTTCATAGGCTTACCCATGGCATTTTGTCCATGGCGCGTTCCGCCCCCGCCCCCCTAACGGCCACCCTCGCGACACACATTTCCAGTCCTCTGTCAGGCATGATCCGGATACCGGTTATCGGTAGAATCCTCAAGGAAATACGTGCAATCACCCATATGATTGGTAATATCGTCGCCAAAACGGGCCAAACCGGGCGCGCCCGGCCGCCGCCGAAAATCCACGAATGCAAGGGGAAAGAAGCAAATGAAGACCATCAGTATTCAGGCTGTCGTCACCCTCGCCCAGGCGGGACTTGAACGCCTGGGCGTGCCTTCCCCCGCCGCCGCCGAAACCGTACAGGTCCTATTATCGGCCGAGCGCGCCGGCGTTCCTTCTCACGGTTTCGCCCGTTTGCCGTTTTACCTCGCTCAACTGCGAAGCGGAAAACTGCAGGCGGCGCCCACGGTGTCCTGCCGGGAACAAGGCGCGATTATCGTGATCGACGCCGGTTACGGTCTGGCGTTTCCGGCGGTGGCGCTGGGATTGCGGCGCGGCATGGTCAATGTCAAGACCAATGGCATCACCGCCGTCAGCATCCGTCGCTCCCATCATTTCGGTATGGCGGGCTATTATGTGGAACAGGCCGCCGAACGAGGCGTTCTGGCGCTGGCGATGAGCAACACGCCGGCGGCCATGGCGCCCTGGGGAGGGTGCCGCCCGGTATTGGGCACCAATCCACTGGCTTTTTCCACGCCCCGGGCCCGTAACCGGCCGCTGACGATGGATTTGTCATTATCCGAAGCCGCTCGCGGCAAGATTATGCTGGCTGATCAGCAACATCAGCCCATCCCCGCCGGTTGGGCGCTGGACGCGCAAGGCCGCCCCACCACCGACGCAAAGGCGGCCCTGGCCGGCAGTTTGTTGCCGGCCGGCGGCGCTAAAGGCGCCGCGCTGGCCTTAATGGTGGAATTGCTGACCGCGGGTCTGGCGGGGGGCAACTTCGCTTTCCAGGCCAGTTCGTTTTTTACCGCCGAGGGCAACGCGCCAGACGTGGCGCAATTATTGCTGTTGATCGATCCGGGCTTTTTCCACCCGGGATACCTGGAACATATCGAAGCATTGTTGTCCGCCATGCTCGAACAGCCGGGGGTACGGTTGCCCGGCGATCGGCGCGCGCGGTTTGCGGCGCGCGCCGAAGAGAACATCAGCTTATCCGACAGCCTGCTGGCCGATCTGACAACCGCCGCTTCGGCTGGTTGAGCGTCGTGACGGCGAGTCGCCGGGATGGCCTGAGTCAGGCCACGCCGCGTTGCTTCATCAGCAAATTGACAATCGCCTTGATAAATAATTGCCCCACCAGTCTTTCCGTATCCCTCTCACTTCTGCCGGACCGACCGATATAATCCTGGTTGTAAGCTCTGGACAACGCGATATCGTGGATATATTGCGCAATGGAGTCTGCGTTATCCATCATGATATTCCGCTGTAGCATAGGATCCTCCTTAACCTTTTGCAAAAATTGGGCAACGCTAACCTGCACATTCAGAAAATGTTCATAACTTTGGATAAATAATTCATCACAAGCGATTGCTTCATTACCGTAGGCGTATAACGCTTCATTAAACACCTCAAGGATTTCACTGGCGTCGCCGACAAACCGGGTAATGGGTGAATAAACAAAATCCCGCGAACCCGCTTGGATATGCGACGCTTCATGCAACATGGTAATATGCAGGCGATTATTCAAAATAATACCGTCTTCAAAATAATCCACCATTAGCACCACCCGATTGGCATTATCCATCGGCATCACAAATCCCAGCAAGGGTTGCTGGGAATTGATGCTATCGTAACCGGGCTGTTTCGCCGTAGCGAATATAATGTTACTTTTGTATTCATCAAAGTATCTTTTCAACTGTAGTAGATAATATTCTAGTCGCAGCATCGCCTGATGAAGAATATTCTCATCATCGGTTCCCAAAGCGCCGCGGAGGTAGACTTTAATTGAATTTTTCGGCGCATACTGCAAGTAGCCATAATCATTTCGGAGGGTGGTGCGCTGAAATTTATATAATGCCAAGTTAACCAGGCTTTGTGCTTTTTCTATTTCGCCACGAAAATCAATAATATTATTTTTCAGGAACTGAAATCTTTCGGGTATGGTTGCGTCACTATCGACAAGACGATGCAGGTAAATATCGCTGGTTCGATAATTTGCAGCGATATGCTGCTTCATGGCCTCTAGCTGATCGGCTTTTTCATGACCAAAAAGCCAGCGATAATAATTCATTGGATGGATAAATTGCGATAACCGGGGGATGGCCTCAATTCCCGTTTCATAAACCACGCCGCCAAGGTGGGGTCCTGGCAACGCTTCAGGGGACAGGGTGACGATGTCCGCCGCGGCACGTTCTCCCGTATCCTGCCCAAGTGCGGTCCCCGCCGCGCCGCTTTTGCTGGCGGGCGTCACGATAGGGATCATGGGTTGTTCCCGCCGCGCGTTATTTTTAGCGTTATATGGCTTGGTTAATTCTTGCGCCGGCCGCCCGGCGGCGCCGGTGGCTATCCCTGCGACGACAGCCCCGGTTCCCGCCACGGCCAGCGCGCCGCCCAGCAGTTTAATGCCGGTTCCCACCGCGCCGGCCGCCGTACCGACAACACCGCCCATCGCGCTTGCCGCCCGGTGGGTATGGCCCCCGGCGATTTCGCTCATTACCGTTTGCCGGGCCGCTGTTCTGGCGGCGGCCCGGGCTTCGGCGCGCGCCCTGGCCCTGGCCTTTTCCCTGGCTCTGGCTTTGATACGCTTTTCTTTTTTCACCCGTTTTTCGGTGTCGCATGCGCAGGTTTGCATTCTTTTGCGGCGACTCGTAACACCTGGCCATGCGCCATGACCGATACCATCGCAATCCGTCTCGACGACCTCCTGAGGTGAGGCCATGCCGTGGGCCGTTGCGGGAAATGGCGGCGACAATGAGGTTGCCAACGCCTGTGAGCCTTCGCGAGCCAGTCCGTCGACACCCGCGACGGCGGTAAGAAGCAGCACGCAGTTGACCAGCGACATTGTCGATATGGGCTTGCCCTTACCCACGGCGGGCCCGACAGGGGGGATCGCATACCGGCAACACCGCATATTTACGAGCGGTTTCGGTATCGCCGCCGTCCGACCGGCGAGTTGCTCCCGCCGGTCGGTCAATTGTCGCCGATAGGCATGAAACCAGAAATCGTTTTTTTGACGCTGGGGATAATGATTTAATGAAATAGGCATGTCCGTTCCTTTATACGATCCGATAAGGCCAGCGGTGTCATCCAAGCTATAAATTGTTTTATACGATTGGGACAATCGCTGGGAACGTATTGGGTCCCGCCAACAAATAAGCCACGTTACGGTAAAAGGAGTATAGGGTTTGTTCGTCGGCGTCTGCCGTAATATCCGAAAGCCCGTTAGCGCGTTATTGATGAAATTTCTTTTTGCAGTTCGCTCAAGGCACGCCGAATCGTCCCGGCATACGCCGCTAAATCCCGCTGTGGATCCAGCGGCGCACCTTGGCGGATCACCGCGTCGTCCAATGTCAATGCCGGCGCGGTCGCCACCATCGCCATTTTTAACGCGGCGGCCACCTGCCGAAGTTGCTCGGCGCACTTTTCCCCGCCATGGCCGCCGTAGCTAATGATTGCCGCCGGTTTTCCCCGCCATTCGCTATAAAGATGGTCTATGGCGTTTTTCAGTACCGCGGGATAGCCCCAATTGTATTGCGGGGTGACAAAAACGACGGCTTGCGCGCTGCGGATTTTCTCGCTCCAGGCGCGGGTATGCGGTTGAGCATAGCGCCCCATGGCGGGTATTGCAGGCTCATCGTCCATCGGCAATAACCACTCGGCCAGGTCCACCGGTTCAAACGCCAGGTGGGTACTCGAGCATCCTATATCGGCCACCCAGCGCGTGATCGCCGGACAAAGCCGGCCGGCGCGAACACTGCCCATAACCAGCAGCGCCAGTGGAGGGCGTTGTGTTTCGATCGCCGCCCGGTTCGCCAATGACGCCGCGCGGGTTCCGGTGGAGCACATAATAAGGCCTTCCCGTTTATTTACGTGTATGATACATGTAATAGTATCCCTAAGAAGGATTGAAGTAAAGCATGTATGATACACGTAATACCGATGCGCTCGCGTCGGCTTTGCTGGATTTAATCGGTTGTTTGAACAGCCCGCGTCAGGATGAGATTTTATTGCGCGAAGCGGGCATCGCCCTTGATCGCGCCCTTTTTCCCCTGTTGGTCGGCTTGAGCCGCTCACAGGGGTCGGCTATCGCTCAGTTGGCGGAACAGGTCGGCCGCGATCCCTCCACCATCAGTCGCCAGATCACGCGGCTGGCGGAACTCGGTTATGTCAAGCGCAGGCCCGGCGAACACGATAGGCGCGTCAAGGAAGCCGCCGTTACCCCCGAAGGCTTGCACGTTATTGAAGCCATTACCCAGGCCCGTCGTAGGTTATTGGCGCAATTGTGGCAGGATTGGAGCGAAAAAGAACGGCAAGCGCTGCCCGCGCTGCTGCAAAAGCTGGTGCGCGCCATGAAAAGCAGGCAACAAGACCTGCCCAGGCCACGTGAGGGAAAGGAGAGCATGTCGTAATCGGGCATGCGCCATCGCGGGCGGTTATCCGTTGTGCAAAAAGATATGCTTGCGATGATAGGCCAGTTGCGACAGATCGGGAGGGTAGCTGTCGGGCAGACGGATGGGTTTGCCTTACAATTCGCGATCGGTTTTCGATGCGCCGCGCAGGCCTGTTCGGCCGGACTCAATGATGAAGGGATCGAGGCTGGCGAGATTCACCAGTTTCATGGCCAACGCGGAAGGCGTACGGTTGATCAGCGCCGCAAAACGGATGATCTCGGGATTGCGCGAGTGCAGTTTGCCGAAGGGAAGTTGACTATATAATGTGAAAGCGACCAATAACGGGTCCCGCGTCCAGGGTTGAGAAACAGCCATGCGTTTTTTCCCGTCAATTTATTGTCTTTTTTCGGTGCATTTAAACTATATATACTCTAAATAATTCAAGCCGCATCGCGGCGGCAAGGGAGTCCAGTCCCCGGGAGCATAGATCACAATGTGACTGGGGCGAGCAAGCGCAGCCAACCAAGAGGCAGCTTGAAGTATGGCGAGTATACAACCGATTATGCTGCTAACTATGACAGGTATTATCCGGCATTGCGTAGGATCTTCCGGCGGGAACGGGCAACCGCCACAGCGGATGGCCGGGTAATGGGCACGGTAACACTGTTGATCGAGTAGATGTAAGCGTTCACCAACGCATGGTCTGCACAAAATCCACAAACGCGCGCAGCGGCGCGGGCAGATAACGGCGGCCCGGATAATAAAGCGAAGGACCGGTAAACGACGGCCACCACGGTTCAAGCAATGGCGTCAGCTCGCCGCGATCCATATAAGGCCGCAACCATTCCTCGAAAAGATAAATCACGCCAACGCCGGCCACCGCGGCATCGACGGCGAGGTCCGTCGCGGCGCCCAGGCCAACGATAAGCGGTCCATCCGGCTCAACAATCAGGGTTTCGCCACGGCAGGTGAATTCCCAAGACGGCATGGCGCCGCTGGCGAACCGTCCGCGCAGACAGATATGCTCACGCAGCGCGTCAGGATGCGCCGGCTGGCCATGCCGTCGCAAATAGCCCGGCGCGGCGGCAAGGGCCATTCTTTGCCGGCGGGGGCCGATAGGGATGGCCACCATATCCTGCTCCAGCCGCTCTTCATAGCGAATACCCGCGTCACAGCCTAATTGCAGGAGATTGACAAAGCGATCCTCGGCGATGATTTCCAGGCAGACTTCCGGATAAGCGGCCAAAAAGGGGGGAATGATCCGTGGCAGAACCAGTTTGGACGCGCTCACCGGCACGTTCAGCCGCAATTTACCGGCCGGCCGTTGGCGAAAACCATTTACAATATCCAGCGCCGATTCGACTTCCTCCAATACGGGCGCCAGCCTATCCAGTAAGCGAGCACCAACTTCAGTGAGTAGGACACTGCGCGTTGTGCGGTGAAAAAGCCGGACGCCCAGCCTGGATTCCAGACGACGGATAGCCTCGCTCAAACTTGACGCGCTCACGCCCGACATCCGTGCCGCATTGCGAAACCCTCCCTGCCGGGCCACGGCGACAAACGCCTTCAGATCCTGCAAATCCGTCATGATAAACTCTGGTATTGTCCTGTTTTCCGCACAGTGTGTTCCACTGTATCGTATTGTCTTATAGCCGGGAAGCTTACAAACTGAAGACCCTCGATTAAGGAGCGTAATCATGACTAAAGCAAAACTTGCCGGCGTCTATCCACTGGGCGATGTGTCCGTAACGCGTATGGGCTATGGCGCCATGCAGTTAGCCGGACCACATGTTTTCGGCCCCCCCGCCGACCGGCAATCCGCCCTCGCCGTGCTGCGTGAGGTTGTCGAAAGCGGTATCACCCATCTGGACACCAGCGATTTCTATGGTCCGCATGTGACCAACCAGCTTATCCGCGAAGCCCTGCATCCTTATAAAGAGGATTTGGTCATCGTCACGAAAGTCGGCGCCCGGCGCGGCGCCAACGCCTCCTGGGAGCCGGCGTTTTCGCCCCATGAACTGGAATCGGCGGTATATGACAATTTACGCCATCTGGACTTGGACGTGCTGGATGTGGTGAATCTGCGCTTGATGTTCAATACCGCCGGACCCGTAGAGGGGGATATTGAGGAACCTTTGACGGCACTGGCGCAATTGCAACATAAAGGACTGATCCGGCATATCGGGCTGAGTAACGCGACCGCGCGGCAGGTCGCACAGGCGCGGTCCCTCACGCCAATCGTTTGTGTGCAAAACCTGTATAATTTGGCGCATCGCGGCGATGACGATTTAATCGATCATCTGGCGCGGGCCGGCGTGGCCTACGTGCCCTTCTTTCCGTTGGGTGGATTTACGCCTTTACAGTCCTCGGCGCTCAATGCCGTCGCCGAGCGGTACAACGCCAAACCGCTGCAAGTGGCGCTGGCCTGGTTGCTGCAACGTTCACCGAATATCCTGTTGATTCCCGGCACATCCTCGCCGGCGCACCTGCGACAAAACATCGCCAGCGTCGATATGACTCTTGACCCCGAAGCCATTGACGCGCTGAATAACATCGCCGCGGCCGGCGACCCACTCTGATCACGGCCGGACAAACCGGAACCCGGTCCGGCGATATCCGCCCGGCCGCCGCCTTTTCGGCAAAACAGCGCCGATCGGGGCGCCACCCTCCGCCGCGGGCCGCGCCCGGCCGGTATTCAGGGCGCATCGCCGGCCCGTAAAACGATTTCCGAAAGAATATAAGTGCCATTAGACGGGCCCACCGCGCTGAAATCGCCGATATCATGCAAGGCCAGCAGGCGATCAAAGGCATTGTCGAATTTGAGGGCCATCTGTTTGGGTTTGGGGTAATGCGCGTCAGGCAGGACCAGTCGCGCCAACGGTAAAAAATGATGGCCCAACGAGGCGGCCATGGTTCCGTTGGGGGTGTCGTCGATGCGGTATAATTCAACATAGCCGTCGGAAAATCCCAGCGCGGCAATCATATTCAAGGCGGAAAACGCCACGCTGACCACCGCGCCCAACCCGTAACCAGGCCGTTTTGGCGGCATGTCGCGTACCAACCGCTGCCAATGTGCGTTGCCAATGTCGAATAACAGTATTTCGTTATTCCCCTGGTCGGGATCACGTATGTTATAACCGATATAGCGCTGGTCCGCGCTGACGAAGTTCGGACGGTACCCTTCCGGCGCCACCCATCGTTTTTGGCATTGATCATGGCGGCGCCAATGGGTGTCCTGTGGGATGAACAGCTTCCCCTCGTCGGTTACCCACCACAGTTCCGGAGAACCAATGAAGTCAGTAACCAATAATGTTTCATAAGCTTCTAGACTTTGCGGGGTTTCTGACCGGCTTTCTCCCGGAAGACGATAAAATTCCGCCCGTTGCAAAGAAGATGAAAGGGAACGAATCAAAACCACAATGGCGCCATCGGGGGACATCACAATAGTGTCGACTTTTATTGCCGCCGGGCAAGACTGACACAGTAGCCGGGTACGGGTACCGTCTGGCGCCTGTACCCAAATATCGCCATATTCGTTTGTCCATAAAGTGGGCTGACGAAAGCCTGAGAGGTGAACTTTCGATACAATCGTATGCTGTATATGGCGATTGGCCGGTAACCAGCGCCGGATACCCGGCCCCTCGGAAATGGGTGACGCATAAAGGCCGTCAGCGAGAATATTTACCGCAAAATCAGTATTATTAGGTCCATGGGTAGCGTCTTCGACTTTGTTTAACAGGAAAATATGCTGTTCATGGCCTTGAGTCATCATCACTGGTGGCGGTATCCGCCATGCCCCCTCTTTTACCCGGGAGAGTATCCTACTAAGCCAGCTTTTATCGCCCGCTTGGCGCGACAGACAGGTATTGATGATATCTTCGGCCCGGGCCCATAATGCCAATGCCGGAAACTCCACCGGCCAAAGGCTCCCCCGTGCCCTCTCCATCAAAAAGGTGCGTAAAACGGCGCTTGAAGCATGCAGCAGCGCTTTGCGCCGCTTTTCATCAAGACGCAACAATAATGCTACCTGACGCAAACGCGCATTCAGGGCCGATTTGCCATATTCGCCCCCCACATGATGGCAAAGCGCGTGCAACGTCGGATAGTCTTCCTGATTGAATAACCGCCCGGCAAAAGCCTCAAACCAGGATGCGCCCACCTCCGCGAGAGAAAGCGGAATGTCGTCGGTTTCACCGACCAACTCGAAACTTCCGGTAAACAGTTCATAACGCAAGGTCCAGTCCATCGGGGTACCGTCTTCCCGGGTACAGGCATAAAAAGCATTGTGCAATGGCGCAATGCCGACCGTCCGGTCGCCGATTCGCAAAAACAGCCGGTTGCCGTCGCGAAACGCCCCGCACAACAACGGCGGCAATAAGTATTCAGAGAAACGCGACGCATTCGTCGGCGTCTGCATTTCAATTTTTTGCCGTAATAACTCGCCAATACGGTGGACATGCAATGCCGCGCTTGGCGCCGCCAATACAAAACCATTGTTGCCCACGGTATAAGACAGCCGATATGCGGGCCGCTCGGATTCCCGAGGGTGAATAAGCAGGAAGGTGGCGGCATGCGGCTGTGGACTGAGCCGGAAACGGCGTTCGCCTATTTTGACATTTAATGTAGTATCGTCGTGGATAGATACCGGTCCTGCCGAAGACGCTTGATCCGGTAACACATAATCCGCAACCAACGACAACCATTGACGGTGATGATAAAAAGCGGCGGCACGGTTGTCATCAGCCTGAAAAGGGATCAGGCGTAGGTTGAAGGAGCGGTTGTTTGTTCCAGGCTCAAGCATGGCGATCGTCTCTCTGCGGCTACGGTGCTCCTCCCGCCAATTATCGCTGTCGCCCACTTGCGCCAAGGCGCCGCTATGACGTTCAAATCCCCAGCGCCTGCCATCTATCTCAAAAACAACCCAGGAGGTATCGACATGGGTCAGGCTGCTGAAGGGATACGCCACCGCCAGGCGCACGGGCGTATTCAGCGAAAATGAAAACCGCCACTCGCCGCTTTTTTTTATAAAAAGCGTCTCAGTGTTATTTAATGTATTGTCTAATTCCGGTTGGCGGTAGATCTCCAGCCGGCAAAAATCGCCGCCACGATTGACGCAAAGGTATTTCTTAGGAAAGCCCCGTTGATTCTGGATATCCAACTGGACATAAAGCGGATGACCGCTATGGGCCATTTCTCCCGTTTCCACTACCACCAGGCTACTGTTTTTAAGCCGTAAAACCGAATAAGACACGCCTTTGATATCGACATTGATAGGGTCGAGTCCGTCTCTGCCGTAACCATAGATAATCGGGAAATCCAGCAAATCCGTTCCAAGGGCAATCTTGGGCAATTCAAGGGCAATTTTTTTAAAGCTGGAAGCGAGTGGGGCAAGAGGCAATATGGATTTATCGGTTATCGCTCGAAACAAGCCCTTACTAATAACACTAAGAGCGCTCAATGGCACCACACCCGGGTCCAATATCATCAAAAATTCTTTACCGATGACATTCAGGTACTGTATGGCCTGAGCGCGCGTGCCTCGTATGCCTCCCGCGATTTGCGTGGAAGTGGGAAGGGTAGTTTTGAAGATTTGTCGTTCTGATGCCCGAAAAGCCGGACCAATGGTGGCTTGCGCCAACGTCATGGCGCCACCGCGAAAAAGCGTCTTTCCCGCTTTGATACCGGCGAAACTGAATGGGATCGCAACCAAGACGGCATCTGTCAGGCACTCAGTGAATGCCGCCTTGTGATTTTCATTGATCAGAGAATTGATGCAACTGTAAAATGGAATAATATAATCGACAATAGCGTGCGATATTTTGGAAAAATAAGAAGTATCATTTTCTAAACCTTTTTCATAAATTTTTCTGGAATAATAGCGATAATGCAATTCGGCGTATTCGGCAAGCAACTTTACCAGAGGTTGGGCGGTTGATTTACCGGCCCCCTCTTTCTGCCAGGCCACAATGGATAATTGATGATAACTGGCGATGTCAATGTCAGGCCAATTTTCCATATAGGGTCGTAATTCATCCAGGTCGGGAGTGGACAAATTGACTTTTTTAATCGTATAGCCTTCCCGCGTGATCTTTAACACGAAAAACCGTGTTTCTCCCGACCACTGCGCCCTAAAAAATAATGTATCGGGCTTGTTGTAATAGACTACCGCCCTATTGGAAAAAAACATTTCTCTTACCTGTCTTTTACGAATAAGTCGTAACTTCACCCATTGGGTCTGCGCTTTAAGTAAAAAAGCATAATCGTTGTGCTGTAGATGGTCATCACTGATATCGCTGGGTCTAAACGAGGCTTTCAACAAAGCGATATCCAGCTTTCTAATTTTCTTGGCATAAGCTTCCACGGCGCGGGAAAAATAGACATCCAGATGGGGTATCCGCTTTCCGGTACTTCGGCATCGTTGCCCGGAAGGTTTTTGCATTAACTGTCTCACTGGATCCGGTCTGGAAATAAAAGGGCGCATCTGCAAATAGGATGTGTTGACCAAAGACAACGCGCCAATGCTTCCGCAATATTTTCGCAGCAACATTCTGGCGGCATTTTCTCGCGAGCGCCAGACTAATTGCTCATAACCTTTCTTATAGTCGGCAAGACTTTCCTGCACCTGCCGCACAACAGATTGATAAGTCGCAAGCTCTTCGATGAAGTCTCCGAACGCCTGCCGAAGCACCCCTTCACCGTTTAATTTATCAAGAGTGAATTTCGGCCGCGCTCTCAGGTAAAACAATAGCAACCCCAAGTACATCGTCGCCTCAACGCCGGAAACCAATTGGCCTTGTCGGAACAGGTCGGTTAATTCCAACCCCAGGGCCATCATTTGCCCGGCGGTCGCCGATTCCAGTTTTTCCGGGTCTTGCAGCGCAATCAGGCGCGCGCCAAATTGCATAAGCGTCCACGTCAGACTGCCCACCCATAGATTATCCGTTTTCTCCGCATCATCGTGTTTATCGTCTTTACGCCGGCCCCCGGGTTGGGTCCGAAAAGCATCATGGAGAACAAACACGGGTATTTCGAACGCGAGGTAACGCAACCGCCAAGCCCGTCGAGCCTTTTCCCCCAGACAGTTTTCGCCGCACGCGCCCACCCGTTTGATGAATTCCCCTTGCGTCACGGCACGATTCGCGGCGAACAATCGGGCCAGATACATTTCGATACCGTCTTCCCCATATAACAGTTGGCATAATGCCCGGCCGATCAAACTCTTCTGTTGAACCTCGGCGAGGCGTTCGCCTTTGCGTTCGCCGTAAAACCGACTGCCGCCTAATGTCAGCCGCGCAATCTCGGCGGTCAACGCGGGAAAACGTTCGAGACCGTCCAGGATAGTCTCGGCAAGCGTCAGGTCATCAAACCGCGCCAGATCGAGTTGTGCCGCGGCATGTTGCCTGAGGTACCAGGCGACATGGTATCGCCAGTCAGCATGCGCGGCTGGCGGCAACACAGGGGCGTTGCGTCGCGTTCTGCCCCTGCCGGGACTTATTGGCCGGGCAAGGGGGGCCGGAGACGATGCGACGGCAAAGAACGCCCCATCAATACCGGTCCCGCCATAGGTTTCAGATAGGGTCATCGCATTTAACGGTTCCTGCCGGATCGCATTATCAACACGATATTGTTGCAAAGTAGAAAATATCGCCAGGGAATACACCAGGCGCTGCGAAAAATTACCGGGTTTTTTCCACAACTTTTGTGGGTAAGATCCTGAAGGATTCTTTCTTCTCTCTTCCATTTCCAATGTGAGTAAAAATAACTCTCGACCGCTTTTAAAAAAATCAGAACATTCCCGCTGATGAGCATACTGCGAGACAGCGTAAGGCTTTTTTCTTAAAAAAAAACGACCGTCCCTGGGACATTCCTTCATTGTTCCGTTTAACGACACACCTATAGGGGAAAAGCTGTGCATCATGATATCCTTATATCTGATTGATACGTTATTCCCTTTTTTCCTTGGTAAAACACAGCACGGCGTCGCTCAAATTGATATTGCAATTATTATATACTCGTACTTATTCGGGCCATGCCCCGGCGCAGGGGGAAATCGCCCGAATGTAGCCAACCCTGTTATCACGGTGTACGAGCGCGTCCAAGAGGCGACTTGAATTATGTCAAGTCTGATTTAAAAGCAGGGATAGCGCTCAAAGATAACCGGCGATTGACGAGAAAAGCCAATTATCAAAATTCAAAGAGAATTTTCTTACCGGGTTGACCAAGTCTTGGGAACGCACGCTCAGCCGGCTACAATATTGAAAGGAAGACGGGCGACCTGGCAGGTAAGACGCTGAAATTCAGGCACGGCCAATGGCGGTAACGGTTGTATCAGAGCCTTTTGTAACCGCGCCAACCGCCCGCGCAGCTCGGCATGCACGCTGCGACCCGTATCGGTCAGCGACAACAGCGAGCGCCTGGCGTCCAGCGGATCGCGCGGATCGCGCATCATGTGCGTGCGCACCAGCCGCATAACCATACGCACCGCGTTACTCTCCTCAATGGATACGCGCAGCGCGGCACCGCGGATATCAATATTCGGGCTGGCGGCCACGACATCCAACAGGGCAAACAGAGAGCTGCTGATATTGTCATCCACCAGCTCACGCCACAATCGCCGATAGAATCGACAGGCCTGGCGCAGGAAAAACCAGGGATAATGCTCAAGCGTGGGAATACCGCCGCCATCCTCGTCCAGTGGCCTCTCCGGCTCTTTCTGCATGACGTTCTCGGCCAGGATCGCCCAGCTTTGCACCAGGGCCGCCTGCTCGGCAAGGCTCAGGGGCGCCATAAGCTGGCTATCCACCCTTTTAACCTGAACCGCCATCTCAGCCAGGGCTGTTTCGCCCAAAGGTTGTAATGTCAGCACCGAGCGGCGGGAGTCCTGGGGATCTTTGCGGCGCTCCACCAACTTTTGATCGATCAGCTTTTTGAGGATGGGACCAATAGTGGCCCGATCTATTCCCAACATATCCGCCAGGCTGTAATGGCCGCTGCCAGGCTTATGGAACAGACCGCACAACGCCAGGAATTGCGGCTGGGTAAAGCGATTATCGATGGTATTGCGCCAAAGGGCCGTGCTCATCTGCTCCGCGGCGGTAAGAGCGAAACCAGGCGTGGTGATAATAATCGGCAAATTATCGCTCATAATGTCGGCGGCGACGCCGCCGCCCGCTCTCCGCTCAGGTTGTCATGTCCGCCGCCTGCCGTTGAAATTCACAATGACATTGTACAGCAGGCGCGCAACGTTATTATCGCCCTGGTTCACCGGCAACGCGCCGGTAAAAATGATGGAACCGACGGAAAATACCGCGCCGCCCCCGGGATGCTCCACCAGTACCATATCGGAGCGAACCTGACGATTATAACGGGCGTTCAACGTGTTAGATACCGTTGTCACATCTTCCGGCACCGGCACATACCATTCGCTGTGCGGCTCGGATGACGCCAGGACGATAGTTTGCGCCGGCGTGCCATAACGATAGTCGATACGATCGATCTCATCGCCACTTGTCCCGTTCATGATAAAACCGAAATTCCCGATGACGTTCTCTTCGATGCCCGCAAATACCCAGGCGACGTCCGGCTGGCGGGAACGCGCGGTGCGGCGATAGCCCGGCGCCTTATTATCCCAGCCGTGACCCGCCATACCGATGCCGAACAGGCCATGCGCGCTTCGCCCGCGACTGCGCCAGATCCCCCCCAACTCCCCTGTGCCGGCGTGATAACGTTCGCCCGGATCGGCATCCCAGTGCCGCAAACCTTCCGATTTCCGCACTTCCAGCACATGGGGCATATCCGGTAACGGCGTGGTGACCCAGTAAAAGCCGTCGCCTCCCGGATACATCAGCCCGCCGCCGTCGGCGACATGCCGTTCATAGGCGTCCAGCATCGCCCCGCTATAGTATTCCGGATGGCTGCCGGTTATCACCGTCTGATAAGGCGCCAATATCGTCCGGCTTTCCTGATGCAGGTCATGCTCGGTTAAAACATCGAACGCCAGTCCCGACCGGGTAAGAAACCAGACCAGGTACAAATCCGCGGAGAAACGGCGCGGCGCATGGAAACCCCAGAAACGATAATCAGGACGCATATTGGCAATGGGACGCAGCGCGCTCGAATAGGCCACGCCCGAACCATCGTTATGCAAGTCATAGTGGCTCTTTCCCCATTCTTGATGGACAGCCACCAGATCTTCCCAATCCCCGGTTTGCACAGGGATCTCGCTGCCTTGTTCGAAATCGCCCTCGGTAAGGTGTTCGTTGGCGTAAGCCAGGTAGGTATAGGTCGCCAGCACCAGGGCCACCGGGGCGGTTTTCGCGCCATCGCCCGGCCTGACCGCCAAAGGAATATAATCGGTTTTTTCAGCCGGCGCCCGCAATCGCACGCCGTAGACGCCGCTTGGCAGATCCGTCGGAATCGTCAAATGGGCGCCGATGGGCCAGCAGGCATCGGATAAATCATCCTCATGGAAATGAATGGCATCATACTGTTCCGGCGCTTGTTTCCAGTCATGCACCCGACTATCCCAATCCGGCCCGGTCATGGCGCGGGTTGGCGCGTTGACCAGCGATAGCGGGCAACAATCAAGACCGTCAGGCACCCGCTGAGTGTGCATTTGCTCCGCCATTCGCCAACGCGCCACTTCCCTGCCGTCCACGCTGAGCGCAGGCCGGGCGATTTTCCCATTATACAGACCGATGGGAAAATGCCGCCCGGCACGTTCCTCGGTCCGGATCGCCGCCAGCATGACGGTACTTTGGCCTCGAAATGCCACGCCCGCTCCGCGAAACGTCTGTTCCGGCATCCCTTCGAGACGTATTCGCACCACCGAGGCCTCGGCGGTCATGTCGACTTCCACGAGATACCAATGACGCGCCAATAGGCATTGCCCGGATTCGGTTACCCTTTGGTCGCCATGGTATAGGGCAAGGTTTCCTTGGGGGGTGAGACCGATAAAAATACCCGTTTCGGGGAAACTGAAAACAGCCTGAATACCACCGCGGCATGGCAGGGTTGGCCACAAGGCGAACGACACTTGTAGCCGCCGGCCCAGCGAGACAGCCGTTTGCCCCCGGGCATAAGACCCGATTGGCGTCGGCTGCTCCTCCCCCTGGATACGCTGCGCGGCGATCTGCGGGATCTCGTCATACAAAAACCCCGGCCCCGCCGGATTGTTGTCCCCATGAATGAGCCGGACGAGATCCAGGGTGACCTCAGCCGCCGTACTGCTGACCATGACATCCACCGATTGTCCCGCGCGACAGCTCAGCGCGGAGAGGTAACCGATTAACATGCATTCGCTCCTTAACGGGTTTTATGAATGAAATACCGCGCGGCCTCCAGTGCCGCGGCCAGCACCAACACACCGCCGGTGATGATACCGCTGAGCTCGGTGCCGATATCCATAAGAATTAGACCGTTGCTCAGCGTACCGATCAGCCATACGCCCACCAGCACCCGCCAGATGCTGCCTTTCCCACCGGTGAAGGGGACGCCGCCCAACAGCACGGCGGTCAGGACAATGACCTCGAATCCCTCTCCCAGCGTGCCCGATGGCGCGCTGTTCAGGCGCGCTATCTGCAACAGGCCGGCGATGCCCACCGCCAGGCCGGTAAGGCTATACAGTATCGTCACAATCAGGCGCACGCGGATGCCTATCAGGAAAGCCGCCCGGGGATTCACGCCGATGGCGATGATCTTGCGGCCTACCGGAAAACAGGTTGAGGCGATAACACAGGCAATACCCACCAACACCGCGACAATCACCAGGTTCGGTATACCGAAACTGGCGTTGGAACCGAAATCGGCGAAGGCGTTCGGAAAACCGTAAATGGACCCTTGCCCCAGATATTGGGCAAGACCACGGGCCGCCGCGAGTCCCCCCAAGGTCACCACAATGGGTGAAAAGGACAACATGCCGATCAGCACGCCGTTGATAACGCCCGCGATAATCCCCACGGCCAGGCCCACCAGAATACCCGGCCACAATCCCCAGGCGTTCAAGGCCAGTCCGGCGGATACGCCGACCAGCGCCAACACCGACCCCACCGAAAGATCGACATACCCCGCCATCATCAGCAAAGCGAAAACGCTGGCGACGATGAACGTCGGCGTATTCTGGGTGGCAATGGACAATAAATTATCCACCGTGAGAAAAACCGGTGTTTGCGTAGAAAACCAGACCATCAGCGCCACGGTGGCCACCGGTAAAATCCAGCGGGTTATCATTAACCCGATATGTTTGACGCCGGCCGTACCGGCCTCGACGCCCGATTTGGCGTCAAACAGCGTCTGGGAAGAATTCTTCAGGGAAGTCGACATGGATATTCCGCCATAAACAAGACGCGGGCCGCTTGTCAGCCGTGCGCCAGGGATAACAATTTTTCTTCGCCGATATGGGGAGACACGACATCGGTCATCCGTCCCTCCACCAGGATAATCACCCGATCGGCCAACGCCACAATCTCCTCCGGATCGCTGGAGGCGAATATCACCGCATGCCCGGATTGAGCCGCATAACCACGGATCAATTCGTAAAGATCGTGACGCGCGCCGATATCCACTCCCTGGGTAGGCTCGTCGAGCAGCAATAAATGACTGCTGTCGACACCTGTCATCCAACGCCCGACCATAAGTTTCTGGGCATTGCCGCCGGAAAACTGGGCGCCCTCACGCTCCGGATCCGGCGGTTTCAAACCCACCCGTTCCGCCAGTCCGGCAAAAAGAGAGCGCTCATGCCGGAAACGCCGCCATGGTCTGGACAGGAGGTCATAATGGGGAAGCAACAAGTTATCCAGCGCGCTCATACTGGCGAACAGGGATTGTTCCTGGCGGTCTGAGGCAACCAGTACAATGCCCCGCCGACGGGCTTTGCGCGGGGATTGACAGGCGATATCCCTGCCCCTGAGCAGCAGTTGGCCCGTGGCGCGCCTGACGCCGGCCAACCCTTCAAGCAAGTTGGTGCGTCCTGATCCCAACAGACCGAAAACCCCGACGATTTCCCCTTCGCGTACCGACAAATCCACCGGGCCGGTCCAGGTGGAGCGGTAATTTTTGAAATCGATTAACGGCGTGTGAAGACAGGTATCACCTTCCCGGCGGGTTATACGGTTTTCCGGCGAAATGGCATGCACCAGATCATCCAGGTTGAGCGCTTCAATGGGCCGGGTCCACAATATGTCCCCGTCACGCAGGACTGTCACGGTATCCGCTACCTCCAATACTTCACGCAGCAGATGGGTTACGTAGATGATAATCAAGCCGTGTTCCTGCGCCAGCCGACGGACCAAATCCAGTAATGCGGTAATTTCGTGTTCACTTAGCGCCGCCGTCGGTTCATCCAATATCAATACCGAAGGTTCTTTGAGCAGCGCCCGGGCGATCTCAACCGTCTGTTGTTCGCCCACGCTCAATTCTTCCACCAGCCGGCCAGGCTCGACATTGACGCCCAGGGATTCCAGAATCTCACGGCTTCGCTGCAGTTGTTCGCGTTTACGCAACGCGCCGAAAGCGTTGCGCATTTCGTTTTCCAGAAAAATATTGTCGCTGACGGTCAACGATCCAATTAACTGAAAATGCTGATAAATACTGGCGATCCCGGCTTCGAAGGCCGAGGTCGGCGTAAACTGTCGATAAGCACGGTCACCCAGAATGATTTCCCCGGAATCCGGCGTGACCGCGCCGCTAAGACATCCCAATAACGTCGATTTTCCCGCGCCGTTGGGTCCCAGCAGAGCATGAACTTCGCCGGCCTTGATATCGAGATTGATGCCGCGCAGCACATCCTGCGCGCCGAATGCTTTACGTAGCGCGCGTATAGAGAGACCTTGGCCGGTGAGATCGATGGTCATGATCAGTCCTTGTATTGCGCAATCAACGCATCAAGCCGTTGCGGATGGCGCAATGTGCCCAATTCCACGGCGGTCTGATAATCGGTGCGTCCTTTGCCGGTAATGGCGGCAATGGAATTGTCGATAATGGATTTCGCCAGGTCGTCGAGAAGGATGGCGGCGGAGGCGCGATAAGCGCCGCCCTGTTTCACCGCCTCCAACCCCTCGACGGTGCCATCCTGGCCGGCGATATACACATCGCCGGGGTTAACGCCGGCATTCTTGAACGCCCGCAACGCGCCGAGCGCCGCGTCATCATTGATGCCGATGAATACCCGCAGATTGGGGTGCTGGCGCAGGGCATCCTCGGCAATTTGCATACCGCAAGCCTGGGTCGCGCAATCTTGCTGCGACACAATGGGCAAACCCGCCGCCTTGAATAGCGTAATGGGTTCCTCCCAACGGCCGGCAAAGCCTTTCAACGGCGTCAAAGTGGTCACCGCCGCGGTAATGCCGCCGTTGGGATAACGTTTTTTAACCCAGCTCAGCGCATCTTTGGCCACCAGGTCGCCGCTCTGGGTATTATCAAAACCGACGGCCCCGTCCGAACCCGGCGTCGCGCCCGCATAGGTCAGCCATTTAATGCCTTTCTTCTGGGCCTTGACGCGTAAACCGTCCAACGCGGTGGCCTCGACAGGCAATACCACAATGGCGTCGACTCGTCGCGTGACCCAGCTTTCCAGCGTGGCGCGCTGGGATTCGAGATTGCTTTGGTGGGTATTATCCAGCAAAACCTTAACGCAGCCTCGCTGCTGCCCGGCGGCTACCACTTTCTTTTTTAAGGCAATGGCAAATTGCGACTCGCCGACCGGATGACTAAAACCAATGGTATACATTTTATCGCATTTCGCAGAATCCGCCCCATGGGCGAGTGGCGTGAATGCGGTCAAGAGGGCACACAAGCCCACTGAGGTCATTGTGGTTAACTTGCCAATAATTGCGGACATATCAGGCTCCATAATGTTATTTTTCGTGTTGGTTTTTTTATTTCCGACAGTGCCGACCGGAATGCAGCAGGTGTAATAAAACTGGGATAAGAGCGATTCCTGAAGACTAAACTAGAACGTATAGCATGTAAATAGGTGCAAAATTAACCAATTCTCTCGGGATTAAACATGGCTTATGGCTGTATTTTTGCCGTCTTGAGACCCGAAAGATTCTCATAGTGGATTTATCAAAAATATTAACCTAGTAAATCGAGTTTATAGAGTATAAAATTCCAATCAGCTTACGATGATAGTATAGGAAATGACAATATCTCTTCACGGCGGGACCCCCATTACGTCATATCGCACAAACTCCGCCATAGCCGCGCCACCGGTTCACATGAAAGGTCTTCAGGATCGATTCCCCTTGTGGAACATCTGTGATTCCGTTCTATCCTCCACAAGTATTTCCTATGACAGAGTCGCCATGGTTCATCGAATGCCCCCGTTCCGGGTAAAGCAGCAGCCGTGCAATGCATGAGCCGGTATGGGGAGGATAATGTTTCATGGAAAGCCGACAGTTTGCGCAAGTGCGCACGGCAAGGGAAATAGCAGCAAAGCCCCGATTGCACTGCTCACGTATTGAACTTGTTTTGCGGTAAAAACGATCTGTTAAGGAATTGTTTAACTCCAGAATGCCATTATACTCTGGCATTCAATGCTATAAGATTCAAAAGAGTCAGTAATACCGGCCGGGTCGCCAAACCCGGCCACCCCTATTTACAAACAATTCAAAACAGCCTTCCCCACACAGCTCAATCTGACAAATCGGGCCGAAGCAGGGAATAAATCAATATACTCTAGACAATTCAAGTTGCCTCGCGGTGTCAACGAGCAACAAATTCCCCAGGTTTTTTGAACCGCCAATGATAGACAGGCATACTTGTCGGGATATATGCCTCAGAGTAAAATCGCTTTATCCCGTATAAGCGCTGTCGTCGGTAAGCCATTGCAAGGAAAATTACCCATGGAACTTGATATTTATCAGGTGGATGCTTTCAGTTCAGGTCCTTTCTCCGGTAATCCCGCGGGTGTCTGCATCACTCCCAGCGCCTTGAACCCGATATTGATGCAAAATATCGCAGCGGAAATGGCGGTATCCGAAACCGCGTTTTTATCATTGGATAATTATCGGCTGCGCTGGTTTACGCCCAGAACGGAAGTCGATTTATGTGGTCACGCCACCCTGGCGACAGGCCATATTTTGCGGCAAAGCGGGCGTCTGGACGACGGGGAAACGGCCACATTCACCACCCTGTCCGGCCCTTTGCAAGCCCGCGTTGCCGGCCGGTCGATTCAATTGGATTTTCCGCAATTAACTCCCCATATGTCATTGCCGCCGGACAAAGACCGGCTGGCAGCACTTGGATTGGCTGTTTCGGAAATTGCCGACTACGGCCTGTTTGGCGAAAAGCAATTAATAGTCGTGCATGACGAACGGATAATGACATCGCTTCAACCGGATTTTGGAAAACTTTTGTCCCTTCCGGGAAGGGGTATTGCCGTCACGGCGAAATCGCGCGGCGAGTACAGCATAATTTCCCGTTATTTCGCGCCTTGGGTCGGTATTAACGAAGATCCGGTCACCGGTTCCGCGCACTGCGCCCTGGCCGTCTATTGGTCGGCCAAGCTGGGTGAGCAAAAACTGTCCGCTTATCAAGCATCCTCTCGCGGCGGCGCGTTGCACCTAACTGTTACCGGGTCGGGAAGGGTGCTGCTTTCGGGGGAAGCATGTACAGTACTGGCCGGGAAATTATACGTTTAGCCATGACGATGGCCCACAGCACAATAACGTTTAGGCAAGGTTTAGTCGATAAATGCCACTATAATTAGGCATTCATTGCTGTGAGTTGTAAACGAGTCAGTGTTACCGGCCGGGTCTTCAGGCCCGGCCACCCCTAGATCATCAAGTTTCCCTTTTGCGACCTAATCCCCAAAATATCAATAATAGCAAGTGGTTATCCGACATATGTGACAAGACAGTGCTCATACGCATGCCTTCGGTATGCGGCTTCGCGTGAAGTAAAACGATAACGCTAATAATGTTATAACCAAGGGTAAAAACATCAAGAAACGGCCATAAACCATAGCGGCCATGGCCGAACCTATAGCGATGGCCAGGCTGGAAATGCCGTCAAGCAACGCCACCTTAGGTTCGCTTTCCGCCGAGGCAATGACGGTCTCTATCCCCGCCCCGTAGAATATTTCCAGGAATGTTACCCCCAGCACAATCAGCAACAGCCCCGGCCAATCAACCCAATGGAAATGGTATGGCAGGAAAAACCCAATACAAATCGCCGTAAACAACATCATGGCATTGATAACGCCCACTTTGAGGGTAATGAACCGATAGAGCGGTATTTGGCATAAGATGATGACCACGGTATTAAGCAGCATCACCGGCCCCACCAGACCTTTCAGCTCCAATTTCACCAATTCAAGGGGTACGATCGTTTCAAACGTATAATAAAGCATGGCAAATGCGATGCTTAACGTAGCAACCAGTGCGGATTCCCGACTGAGAACCCCTGTTAATTGCCTCGCCATCGCCGGCGGTTCCTGCGTTCGCTCGCAACGCTTAAGACCCACCGCCGCCAGCGCGCCCACCATAAAAAAGAAAAGCAAGGCGATTAAGGCGGTGGTGAAGGTCATGTTAAAAAATACCAGCGCACTGATGATCAGTGGCGATATAGCCGCCCCGGTATTGTTAAGCGTCATGCGAACAGAGAAACTTTCGCTGATATTCTCCGACGTGGCGCGAATATAAAATTTGGATGCAGTGGAAAATATTGAGGCCGCCAAACCATTCACAAGCATAACCACCAAGCAGACGGTAAAATTACTACCGTAAAAAAAGATCGCCAATGAAATGAATTTAATAAAAAGCGCAAAACCAATTGTTTTCTTTATATTGAATCGGCAAATCCATGGAACCACAAAAAAATAAAAGACTGCATGCGCCCAAAATTTTACTGTGCCGAGATAAATAAACTCCTGTGTGCTTAAGCTGGTACCGGCAAGATACAATAACGCCAACGGCATTAACAAATTAGTGCCCATTGCGTTGAACAAGAAACACAAATTAATACTTATATGTTCTTTTCCGAATAAATAAGTGGATAAGCGCACGCCAATCTCTCAGTTGAAAAAAATCGAAAACTCCCTTCGAACTTAGTCAAGCTCCCACAATTCGCAGATACCGTTATAAATCCTCTCCCCCACTTGCGTAAATTGCGCATTTTTCTTGACGATAACATACGTAGCCTGGAGTTTCGCCAGTGCGCCATTGAATCGCTCTCGACATTCTTCGGTATATTGGTCGGCATCCGCCCGGGAAATTTGCTTAAAGACAGAACAAATCCGCGATAGGACAAAAAATGCATGGAACAAGCCGATCATGGGCCGGTTATCCGCCCGTAAAGGGGCCTCATAGGTTTCCGAGGGATCGTTTAGCACAAGCTCATCAAAAGCATTGAGAATATTCAACGCCGTATGACCACACTCATGAGCTAAAATATCAATGTAATACGGCACCGTGTGTTCGTTATGAACATAAACGAACATCATGCCCCACATATAAAAATTAGTGCCCGAACGCATAAATCGCGAGCCATCCTCCGTCTCGCGGGTCAGATGGACGGCATGCAGGTAGGTATGGATTTCATCATAGGCCGCCGGCGCATAGTCCTGGATGACATCAAGGGCCTGATAGATTTTTTCGGTTTCAACGGCCGCCAGTTGCAAGTCATTGCAAAACCCGAAACCGAGCTCGCGATCGTCCTTGATGATCTTCAACATCATTGCGGTTTGGAAAGAATGGTCGTCGACGGTCAAAGGAGAGACGGCGATGCCTTCCGCGGGCGAGACCGTGTTCAGATATTCCAGGTACTTGATTGCCTCGCCATGGGCTTCAGACTCGGCGCATCGCATAGCAAGATAATGCGCGGCACAAACCTGCCAGGTCAGCGGCGGGGGTTTTACCGTTTTTTTCAGCTCATAAAATTCACTAAGATAATTGATTGAAGCAAGCAAGTTTGCGGAAAAATATTCCCTTGCCGCGATATGATCGTACCCCGGCAATACAATATCAAACATATCAATTCCTCAAAATCACGCTCATATGAGCGTGATTTATTATTTAATCCGAATTTGATTCGTCATTTACTAAACGACCAACCGGATAACGGGGATTTAATTTTTAGCAGTTTTGCGGGATTGAGTTTTTTCATCATAACCTTCCTTAGTGGAATGAATACGGTAATTTATCTCCGGAGACAAGTAATAATTAACCGAAAATCGGCCTATTTGCAATAGGTTTTTTTGAATTTTAAATTACTCTATCAAAATATTTATACAATCTTTTATTACAAACTCATTATTTCAAATCTAAAATATAACTGATCCATATACTCTACCTACGTCGAATTGCATGGCGCCTATTCCCGCCACCCTTTCATCCATTGCGCAATTGCGCTTTTCAGACAATCCGCCATGCCCGGCAATGCTTTACCCAGTGCCGAAAACGGCCGCGCCGGGATCATCTCCCACGCCTCCGCGGCCTCGGGAAACGCTAGAAATGGCAGAAGATGAATATTTACTCATCTCCCACGCCCCCGCGGCCTCGGGCTTGGCGGCACAGTCCCGCTGACATCCCGTGGCGCAAGGCGATGCGTATGGCCGTTTCCGGCCGTATCGGCAATCACCGCGGGACAGCGTGGATAATCTTGGTTCGAACACCGTCATACCCGTTGAACATCGAAAAAACTGGAAACCCCTCCGGCAATGGCTCGGGCGATTTTCATGCGGAATGCCTTGGTACCCAACAGTTTTTCCTCGGCCGGGTTGGTAATAAACGACGTTTCAATCAGCACCGAGGGGATGGACGGCGATTTCAGCACCACAAACGCCGCCTGTTCAGTATGCTGGCTGTGCAGGTGATGCACCTCGCGGATATGACTGATAAGATGATGACCGAGGGTCAGACTATTATCGATGGTTTTCTGTTGTACCAAATCGAATAGTACGCGTTGTAACTCGGCATCTTTTGTTTTCACATCAATGTCGGCAAAATCGTCGGCGGCATTTTCCCTCTGCGAAAGGTAGCGGGCCATTGCGCTGCTGGCCCCACTGGTGGATAGCGCGAATACCGATGCGCCATGCGCCTCCGGTCGGGTAAAGCCGTCGGCGTGTATTGAAAGGAAAATATCGGCGTCATGCCGATGAGCGATGTTAACCCTTTCATAAAGCGGAATGAAATGATCCTCCTCTCGGGTCAGACGCACATTCATTCGTTTGTTTTGTTCAAGTAATAGTTTGATATTATTTGCAATTTCCAAAACGACATGCTTTTCCTCCGAACCGTTTTCCCCTATGGCGCCGGGGTCCTTTCCGCCATGGCCGGGATCGATCATGACCCGTATCAGTCTGTTTTGCGCCTGGTCGTGGGCCGCGGAAATGTGTGTCGCCCCCATCTGGGCGGGTTGGCGCCCCTGGCGGATTGGATGGAAATGCAGCGAGGCAAATTCTTCTCGCGCCAACGCGGGCGCGCATAATGCCAGTCCTGACAAAAGAAGCCGACGCCGGTTGATTAATCTGTTCAACAAATGTTTATCTGACATTGTCTCTTCAGCCTTCGTCAAAGTTGACTACCTGTCGGGTATTTGTAAGCCAATGTGTTTCAGGCTGGACGAATTGGGCGGCATATCGGATAATATCCCTGGTCATAGTAATGCTTTAATCAGCGCCCAAAACGACTGCAAAATACTCGCCAGATCCCAAACTGTTTATTTGATCTGAAAACGCCCGACGATCGCATAACGGATTCGCCCACCAACAATTCCGGCGCAAAATCCCCTCGACATCGCGTTTTTGATACAACCCGGATTTTACTGAAGGATGACGTTTCAGTTTATTGCCGAGTGTTGAATAATCTTTTCCGTTGAAATACCTCGATACCCGCCGTACTTCACGTTGCCCCTTTGCCGGCAGGGCGAGGCATTATTAACCTTTACCGTGCGAACCGGGGTCAATGGGGTCCGGACAACTCCGCCCTCTTTCTGGTCCTTCGGCCATTTCGCGATCGGCCAGCAAGGCGGCATCCAGCTTTGCCCGCAGGGGTTTCTCATCCATATCCATACCGATAAACATCAGCGCCCGGCGAGCATCGCCGCCCCCGTCCAGCCAGTTGGGCAAAATAGCGTGCCAGAATTCCTCATTAATCAAATCGGTGTTATCGGGCACCAGAACAACGCAACATTCGATTTGATCAATGACTAAATCCACAATGCCGCGCTCATCTCCCACACCCAGGGATTCCCCTCGGGATTCATTACTGTCATCGGATTGATAATCCTTTAAGAAGTTATAGGCGTCCACCACCGTAATCATGGTGTCCAGACGGGCCACGCGGGAAAGATTGACGCCATCGTCCCCCTCTCCGATTCAAGGCCGCGTCGATATTCACTTCTGACATATCGCTAACGAACACCGCCACTCGCCAGCCCTCGCGATTATGTAAAATAGGGATTCAGCAAGGTAGTCTTACCCGCCCCTAACAACCCGGATAAGACGGTAACGGGCGGGCGTTTATCGTTAGAGATGGCTATAGCTTCGTGCGACATTTCCAACGGTTCCTCCCAGTGATGCCTTTTTGGGCGTTAACCCCTCCAGCGATCCGGTGAATTTTTACCAGCGGCGAAAATGGTTATGTTATAACGTAATAAATCAAAGCGCCAGTGAATCCTTGCCTTGCGGGCGGCGAGCGCCCGATCACAGACGCCACGACAGCGTATTCGTAGCGCTTGACTATAGACCCAATGTTATAGACTCGTCATACTGCACGTTGCCTCTTGGTTGGCCGCGATGCAACTCGACGTATTGAGAGGATAGACGAAACAACTGATTAAGTTTTCCGTTGGTCTTCTTTAAAAATGATAGGTCAAACCAAACCCGATAACATTGTCGTTAGTGATACCCAGCGCGGTATTATCCCCCAACTGATTGATTTTATAGTCCACATAGGTCACCATATTATCATTGAGATAATACATCACCGCCAGGTCGATATACCTCATCAAAGCCACGTCGCCGTAACCTTCCACTTGCGTCGCCTTGGACCAGAAATACCCCACCTGCGGCTTAATGCCGGAATCAAACAGGTACCCCGCCACCGCTTCCCAATCACGGGTCTTGTTGGCGAACCCCAGCGATTTTATCGGCGTCAGGTTATAGGTTTGCGCATAGATTGACGCCATATACAATTTCGGCCCGGCGTATTTTATCCCCGCGGTCCAGATTTGCGCATCTTTACCTTTACCCAGTTCCAGTTCCTGCTGGTCAGCCGTGCGTTTGGAGGATGAATACGCGCCGGCGAACGTGATGCTATCAGTGATATTGTACGCCGCGGAAACCCCATATCCTTCGCCATTTTGCTTTATCACCGGACGGCCAGTGGCGTTATTGCTGTTATCGTCATTGGCGCCCTGATATTGCAACGCCAAATTCAAACCTTTCACCAGACCATAGGCATTGCGGTTGCGCCAGGTCAACATGCCGGTGCCCCTGCCGGTCATGAAGTTATCCCCGCCGCTGTAAGTCAGGTTATTGAAAATCGGTGCATAGTCGGTGAATGACGCAACATCATAGTCGATCCCCCAATTGCGGCCATAATCCACCGAATCGTAGCGGCCGATATTCAAACCGGCATACGCCAGGCGGGTGGCATTGCCGGTTTGTACGTCACTACCGGATTCCGTGTGGTTCGCCTGAATGTTGGTTTCCCATTGCGCATAACCTGACATCCAGTCATTGATTTGGGTACGACCTTTAAAACCAAAACGGATGAAAGTATTATTCCCATCAAGGGATGTATCGTTACTGGAATAATATCTTGTGTGTACCGCACCGGTCAGTAATAATTGGTTACCATCTTTATTATATATTTCCGCGGCCTGCACGGAGGTGGCGCCGGCAAGGATCAACAACGCTATTGTTGATTTTTTAGCTATCATGATAACTCCAAACCTGTCAATGTTTTCAATAGATATGCTCTGCCCTGTCCGTAAACAGACAAGATGAGGGAAGGTCTTTTTCATTTTCTCTATGCCGGCGGTTACCTGCCGCATCGGCAGAGCCACTATAATGTCAACAAAATGGCTTTAGTACCGTTCGATGAACTAACTGTGAAAACCATCAAGCTCATTTGGAGTATGATGCCAAAATGTCACGCTATTTGGCGTAATACTTTCTTTTGAGATATTTGGCGCTGAAGACAATGTTAACCGTCTTCGAAGGTGCGTAAAAAAAGGGGCCAATTCCCCATAATTTTTCACCATTTTGTGATACTGAGCAAATAATGACGGCACCAATTGATAAATAATGAAACATGGTTTCAAATTTTACTCTGTCTGAAAGCAGTCGGTTACCTTGTCCGTAATGAGGGAAATTATCCATGACGCTTACTCTCCCGCGCGACACCCATTTCCACCATCCGCTGGAAAAAGTGGTGTTTCACTTCTGGCAGCCTGAAAAAAGCATTAGCCAGGAGCATACCCATGAATATTGTGAGCTTTTTCTCGTTGAGAGCGGTAGCGGCGTGCATGTCATCAATGAAAAACCCTGTTTGCTGACGGCGGGTACCTTGTGCTATCTCAATCGGCAGGATTACCACCTCTTCGAGGAAATGAAAGATCTGAATCAGGTCAACCTGCTCTATTTAGGTCGTGATCAATTCAATGTGATCAAGGGGATTGACCATCTGCTGCCTGGACCGGAAGAGACCAACGTTTGGCAAATCGATACCCGCATAATACGTAAGGTTATTGACAAGCTGTCTACCCATCATGAGGGTGAGTTCACCAATAAATATCTGGCGGAAAGTCATAAGGAAATGATGTTTCTTGAGGCACTGCATACCTTAAGCGAGTGGCGATATAAAACCCATGATTTTCATTCTTGCGATGACCGTATCAGCCAGATTATTATCTGGATGAAAAGTCATTTGGACCAACCACTGGATATTGATGGTCTGTGCCGTATGTTCGCTATCTCCAGGCGTAGCCTCCAGCGTGGATTTACGGATTATGCCGGTGTTTCCCCACAACAATATTTGTCCACCACTAAACTATTGCAAGCAAGATATTATTTGCAGTTTTGCCAAATGAATGTATCGCAGGTGGCCCAACGTTGCGGTTTTAGCGATATCAGTTATTTTTCCCGTCTGTTTCGTAAGCATTTCGGTATTTCACCCAACCAGTGTCAGGGGTAGAAAATAAAACCTGTGTTTAGTCTCTTTTCGCGCTTAGGCGGGACAAAGGCGCCGTATGGCGCCCGATGATGCCATTACCGTCAAATCCGCTCGATCAGTTCCAGTTGTCCGGCGCCCACCGTGGCGGAATGGGGAATATCGCGGCAGATGGGCAGCGATTCCCAACGCAGCCAATATCTGTCCTCCGGCCGGCCGTCGCTGTTTTGCGCGGCGATGATCTGCACTTGGGCATCGGGGTGCAGTTGTTGATGCGGCGTCAGAAGTTGCGCGCTAAGAACATGTCGCGCGGGAAGGGTCTCAAGTACGCGCAATGTCACGTCATCGATAACCCAGATACCTTGACCAACCCACTGGGAATACCACTCCACTTCGAGCCGCCCGTTGCCCACCGGCCGAGGGGCGGTTAGCGTTACGTCAGGGGGAATTGAGCCTGGGCCCTGAAAATCCCAACGAAATGTCCACGCGCTGATTTGCTGTTTTTGCCACTGTCCCAGCCCGTCCGGGCGGGCCAGATAAGCCTGCGAATGGCCCTGTTCGTCGTAACGATGGTAGATGAGCACCGGCTTGCCTGCGTTATCGAACCCCACTTCCTGGACCATATTGATAAGGCCTTCGCCGGGGGCGGCGGCGTCGACGATTTCCCCCGTTTCCCGTGTGATGGGCAACGACAGCGACTGGCCGGCTGACGTCTCCCAGTGCAGGAGATCTTTGCTGCGGGCATAGGATAAATTATTGTTGGTTTCGCAATGGGGGGATTCCCGCCACATCCAGATCATATGCCAATAGCCATCGGGACCAGCCAGCGGCGGCCGGGCATAGCCATTGCGCGCGCCTTCGCCATTGAGTAACGGCCGATCCAGCAGCCGTGACCATGTCTGGGTCCGCGTGTCATAGATATTGTAAATATCATCGCCATTGCCGCTGCAACCATCCCGGTAACGGAACAACAGCCGCCCTTGTCGATCTTTGAAAAACAACGGGTAAGTCGCCCGCATTTCCCGATCGCCGGTCATTGCCCGCACGCAACGCAATGAGGCGATATCCAGCGGGCGCGCCGAACGAAAATAAATCAACGGATCAACATGCATATTCCCCGACACATGCAGAAAACCCTCATGGTCTATGGCCATCGTCAGATAATTATGGGAATCATGATCGGTCACCGTCGACAACCGCTGCCGTTCAGCTATCTCAAATCCCTCAGGCCGGACAATCTGCCAGTGCTTTTCCCCCGGCCGTCGAGCGCCCACGGTAAGACGATGTTGCGCGTCATACCATGCGGCAAACAAATAGTCGTGATAACAAAGCAGAGAATAAAGCACCGTAAAATCCGCACAAGCTTCACCCACTTGTGAAACGGTCACCTCTGATCTCATATACTGCTCTCCTGATGAGTGAATGTTTTTTTACGCTTAAGGAAATAACCGGCCAATATAATGGCGCCCAACGGGTGAAGCACCGCACCGACATAGATGGGTAGCGAATAACCGAAATGATCGATTATCGTTCCGACGAACCCGTTGAATATAATGGAGCTGATACCGCCGAGGGCGCTCATAATACCGATAGCGGTACCGATGGCGACCCGGGGCGCCAGGCCGCCCATCATGATGGTCGCCATGCTGAGCCAGGCGGTGCACATAAAATTGATTATCGTCATGATAACCAGCGCCGCCCACGGATGGGTGACCGACGGTAGCAGGAAGACCAACGGCGCCAGGCAGGTCACCGACCAGATAATAATCAGTCGCGCCCGAGTGGCCTCAACGCCGCGCGCCACCAGCTTGTCGGAAATGCGGCAAACCAGGAGTACGCCGAAGACCGCCACCAGCGGCGGCAACCACATCATTTTTCCCACCTGCGCCAGGCTTAATCCAAGTTTTTCCTGCATAAAGCCCACCTGCCAATACTGGTAAAAGAACCAGAACGGGTCAGTCAATAACCGCGCCACAATCAGCGTCCAGATCGGCGCGGATGCCAAAACCAGTTTATAACGCTGGGCGATGGGCAGTTCCGGTGCTTGTTGCACGGGTTCGCCATCACTCACCACCGGCGACCGCCGGCTGAAGACAAACCACAGAATACCGACCACAACGCCGGCAACCGCCGGAATAAAGAAGGACCAGCGCCAGTTGGCGGCCAATGTCACCCACGCGACGAACGGCGGCGCGATAATCAGCCCCAGGGACTGGATAATATTGGTCAATTGAAAAGCGAAGGCGCGCTGTTCCGCTTTGAACCAGGTGAATATCGCCAGCGTCAGCGCCGGCACAATCCCCGACTCCGCCATGCCCAGCAGTATCCGGCCGACGATAAGGCCCATAAAGGAATGCGATAGGCCGGTGATAAGGGTCGCCAGGGCCATTAACGCCATCAATGCGGTAATGACATACCGGCTGCCGAAGCGATCGACCAGAATACCGGAAAAGAAATACATGAATGTGTAGGGAATCATAAAGGCGGTAATCAATATCGAATAATCGATATTGCTGACGCCCATTTCATGCATCAGGGTCGTTTTCAGAATGGAGACTATTTGTCTGTCAAAGGAAAAAAAGAAAAGCACACAACCTAATAAAATTAATAGTATAGAGACCAGCAAGCCGAAACTCGCCTGATTGGCCTTTATCGGTGGACACTCGTTGTTCATATACGCTCCGCAAGGTTCTTGTTCTTTATCACAGCCAGGATGTGAAGCGAGTATATGCGCCTGCCACCGGGTGTTTATCGCCAGGGGGGGAGTTTGTGAATACCGTCATTTCGATTTGCACCTTGGCGCCAGATTGCCGGGTAAATTGGCGTTTTATTCATTCAATACCTGGCGGCGACGGTCATGGCATAGGTATTTCCGCCACTGAACCCCTTATCCTCCGCCTAGGCATTCCGCCCAGGCCGGACGCGGCATAATCCCATAACGGCTCGCCTGTCTGCACCGTTTCGGTGCGCAGACGCACCACAATATTTCATTGGCGGCCGCGATACCCCATTTTCCCCGAACCAGCAGACGGTAATTGTTCGCCATAAATCATTTTTTCGCGTCAAAAATGAATCAATCGAATCATTCGCGTCGTTTTTATAGCTGAAAAGCAATACATAATGCGAATGACTCTATGCATGAAGTGAATCAAATGAATCATTATGAATCATTTTTGGCATAGGTGTTGCAATTTCATACTTATTCGCCCCATCGCAACGCGAGGAAAGACAATGGACTCCGCGACGCTACGACACCATATCAAAGCGGTCTATGACAGCTTACCGAAACAAGAGCGTCAAGCCGCCAGTTTTGTGCTGGACCATCCACAGGAAGTCGCGGTGATGTCCATGCGCGAACAGGCCCGTCTGGCCGGCGTACCGCCATCGACCATGACGCGTCTGGCGAAGCGACTGGGTCTGGCCGGTTTTGATCAGTTGCGCGAGATGTTCGTCAACGCGGTACGCGCTCAGGGGCATGAATACGGTTCCCGCGTACCGGGGCTGGTGGCGATGAAACGGGAAATGGGCGACGCCTCGTTGGTCATGGATATGGTGAATTCCCTGACCGGCCATGTCCAGCAACTGTGCCAGACTGACAATCTGGCGGCTATTGTGCGCGCCGCGCAACTGCTTTCCTCGGCGCGCACCATCTACTGCCTGGGCATGCGCTCTTCGTTTCCCGTGGCATTCCATTTTAGCCATGTGGCGTCGTATTTCCAGGATAACGTCCGGCTGATAGAAGGCGCCGGCGAAAGCGGCGTGATGTCGCTGATGGGCAATATCGGCCCGAAAGACGTCTTGCTCGTCTCAAGCCTTGCGCCCTATGCGCGCCGCACCATCGCACTGGCGCGTTATCTGGCGCAGGAGAAGGCGAAAGTCATCGCCATCACCGACAACGACAGTTCACCGGTGGCGCGCATGGCTAGCGAAACCATATTGGTGCAAAAAAGCTCCACATCGTTCTTCGACATCCTGACGCCGGCCTTCTTTGTCAGCGAATTGCTGGTGGCGCTGCTTGCCGCATCATCCAGACAAGACGTCCGCAAACTGGTCAATAACACTGAAGAAAAATTATGGGCGATGGGGGAATGGTGGAGCCTCGGCTAAGCGGTTTTCAGGGGTTGCGGTGACGGCATGTCGCAGACGATGCGGGAAATCACCGCTGACTCGTCTCGAGGCCGAACGTCACACCTGTCGCCCTTAGGGTCAAACCAACGCCATGATCGTTCACGCTTGGCGATGTTTATACACTCTACATACTTCGCGTTGCATCGCGGCGGCAAGCGAGCGCGGCCAACAAAGAGGCAACGTGGAGTATGGCGGGTATACACACTCATTACATAGGATAAGGTCATGACTGACTATCACGCTAACCTGACCACCGCGCCTAAACATGGCCACAAAAGCCTGTTGTACGCCGAAGTGATCACGGATCTCGACACGCTGACGTCGGTGGATATCGCGGTACTGGGCATTCCCTATGGTTCGCCCTATTCCATAGACGAAGTCACCAACGACCAGACCAACGGCCCCACCGCGGTGCGCCAGGCCACCGACCGGGCGCTACGCAGCATTGAACGTTACGATTTCGATATCAACGGCCCGATGCTGGGCAATCAGCCCATCCGCATGGTGGATGTCGGCGATATTGCCGGCGATGCGCGCGAATTGGGTGGCCACTACGCGGCGGCGGAAGCCGTGGTCCGCAAGATCCTGGCGCTAGGCGGTATGCCGCTGGTGATCGGCGGAGATCACGGCGTGCCCATCCCGGTTTTGCGCGCCCTGGATTCAGTGGGCCCCATCACATTAATACATATCGATTCCCATCTGGATTGGCGGCAGGAGGTCAATGGCGTGACCGACGGCTATTCCAGCCCAATCCGCCGCGCATCGGAGATGGCCCATATCGGCGAGATATTTCAAATCGGCCTGCGCGCCAACGGTTCCGCCCGGCAAGAAGAGGTGGATGCCGCCCTGGCCTATGGCGCGCACCTGATCACCGCGCACGAATTGCACGATGAAGGTCCCGACGCCATCCTTAACCGCATCCCCGACGGCGGCAATTATTACATCACCATGGACGCCGATGGCATCGATCCGACCATCATGCCGGCGGTAGCCGGTCCCGCGCTGGGCGGCGTCACCTACAGCGAAGCCCGAAAAATCATACACGGTCTGGTAAAGAAAGGCCGGGTGGTGGGAATGGACATCGTGGAAATCACCCCCAAAAAAGATGTTAACCAAATCACCGCCATCACCGCCTGCCGTTTTTTTATCAATCTGATCGGCAAGGCCGTACAGGCGGGCTATTTCAACAAATAACCCCGCCGGCAGGGTCCGGTTTCGATGTTATTGATGACATTGAGTCATTTCATCCTCCAATACAGGAATACAGCAATGAGAAATCGTCTGGTATTTACCGCGCTGCTCGGCGCGCTGTCGCTCTTCTCCGCCGCTTCCCGAGCGGCCGATGTTCTGGATACCGTTATGCAGCATAAAAACCTGCGCGTGGCCGTACCGGTGGATTATCCGCCATACGGCTATGTGGGCTCGGATATGCAGCCACAGGGGGTGGATATTGATGTCGCCCATTTAATTGGCGAAAAAATGGGCGTCAAAGTCACGCTGATCCCCGTCACGGGCCCCAACCGCGTGCCTTATCTGCAAACCGGCAAGGCGGACATGACCATTTCTTCGCTGGGCAAGACCGCCGAGCGCGCCAAAGTGATTGACTACAGCATCGCTTATGCGCCGTTCTTCGACGCGGTATTCGGCCATAAGGCGCTTCAGGCGAACACTTTTGCCGAACTGGCCGGCAAAACCGTAGCGGTAACCCGCGGTTCAATGCAAGACGATGAGCTGAGCAAACTGGCGCCCAAGGCGGTGGCCGACCGATTTGAAGACAACAACAGCACCATTTCAGCGTTTTTATCGGGACAAACCCAATTGGTGGCCATCGGCACCACCGTGGCCGGGGCATTGAAACAAAAGAACCCGAATCTGGATTTGCAATTAAAGGTCATCCTGTCCAACTCCCCTTGTTACGTAGGGATGCCAAAGGGCAATCCGGCGCTGGTCGCCAAAGTGAATGAGATCCTGCGCGCCGCCAAGAAAGACGGCACCCTGGATAAGATTTCCGAAAAATGGCTCGGCGCGCCGGCCGGCGATTTACCCGAATGACGACCTCGCCTGACGCGTCGCTGACGCCCTTATCCGTCTGGCTGTCATCCTTGACGGAAGAGGCCCTACCCGCCGAGGTACGCCATGTCGCGCTGCGCTGCCTGGTGGATACCGTGGGCGTCATGCTGGCGGGCGCAAAAACGCGCCAAGGGCAGTTGGCGCAACGGCACGCGCTGGAAACCGGCGCCGCGGGCCCGGCGCAATTGGCCGCCGGCCGGGTCGTCTGCGGCGCGCCGGCGGCGGCGTTCGCCAATGGCGTCGCCGCCCATGCCCTGGATTTCGACGACAATTGCTACGCCGGGTTCGTCCACGGTTCGGCGGTCATCGCGCCGGCGGCATTGGCAACGGCGCAATGGCTTGACGCTAGCGGCTCAGCGCTTATCACGGCGCTGGCGGTAGGCGCCGAGTGTCAATACCGGATCGGTTTGTCCCTGGGACGCAAATTATACGATCGCGGCTGGTGGACCACCGGATTACTGGGCCGGATCGGCGCCACGGCCGCGGCCGCCTGGTTGATGGGCTTAACTGAACAGCAATTCGGTCATGCCCTGGGCTTGGCGATCGCCGGCGCCGGCGGCGCCAAGTCCGTGTTCGGCAGCGACGCCAAACCGCTGTTGGCCGGCCAGGCCGCCGAAGCCGGCGTTCGTAGCGCCATGCTGGCCCGTCTGGGCGCCAGCGCGCCGGCGGACGCGTTATCCGGTCGGTACGGGCTGGCGGCATTGTGCAACGATGGCCGACTGGATGGCGGCGCCTTGGCCGCCGGCGGCCACCGCTGGTGCTTGCTGAACCCGGGCGTGGATATTAAACGCATACCGGTATGCCTGTCGTCACATGCGGCGGTGGATGCGGTCTTGTACCTGGCCGAGCGGCATCGCTTCTCGCCGGCGGCCATTCGGCGTATCGAATGCGACGTGCCGCCCATAGTCCGGGCGAATCTGGCGTATGACCACCCGGCCACCCCGCAACAGGCGCAATTCAGCATGCCATTCGCCCTGGCGGCGGCCTTGTGCTTCGGCGATCTGACGCTTTCACATCTGGATGCCCGCGTGCTGGCGGACCCGCGTATGCGGCACTTGATGGAACGCGTGGTGATGAAAAGCGGTTCGTACTGGCGCGATCCCACGCTGGCGCGGGACGCCCCCGAGGGCGCCGAGGTCACCATCACGCTGGAGGACGGCCTGGCGTATTGCCACCGCGTGGACCAGGCTTACGGTACGGCGGCGCATCCGCTGGATGACACGGCGCTGGAACGCAAATTTATGCAGTGCGCCGGTCCGGTCATCGGCAAGCAGGAAGCCGGCGCTGTGCTACGGCGTCTCTGGTCCGCCCCGACCCTTACCTCGCTGGATTGGCTGCTCGGCGTACCGTCACGCCAACAGGAGTAACGATATGGTATTCGATTTCGGCCCGGTGTTGAGTCAATGGCCGCTACTGGTCGCCGGTCTGCTCACCACCCTCCTGATGACCCTGCTCTCCACGGCGTTCGGCCTGGCGCTGGGCATCGGTTGCGGCTGGGCGCGCGCCGAAGGGCCGCGCTGGCTTGGTTGGCTGGTGGCAGGCTATGTGGAACTGTTTCGCAATACGCCCTACATCGTGCAATTGTTTTTTATTTTCTTCGGCCTGCCCGCCATTGGCTTAAAGATGTCGGCCCTGAACGCCAGCGTGTTGTCTCTGGTGCTCAATTTGGCCGCTTACGCCACCGAGATTGTCCGTGCCGGAATTCAAAACACCCCGCGCAGCCAGAGAGAGGCCGCGGAAAGTTTAGCGCTGGATCGCTGGCAGGTGTTTACCCGGGTAGTGCTGCCCCCCGCGCTGGCGCGCGTCTGGCCGGCGTTGGTCAGCCAGGTCATTATCATCATGCTGGGCTCGGCGGTATGCAGCCAGATTTCCACGACAGAGTTGTCTTACAGCGCCAATCTGATCGCCAGCCGTTCGTTTCGCAATTTCGAGGCCTATATCGTCGCCACGGCGCTGTATCTGGGCCTGGCGGTGGCGGTGCATCAAACCCTGCATTGGTTCGGTCCGCGCTTTATTTTCGGCCGCGGATCGCTCGCCGGTGAACGCCGGAGGCAGTCATGAGCGATTTTTCATTATGGGATATCTACCGCAATCTGCTGTGGGCACTTTGCTGGACCGTGGGTCTCTCGGCCATCGCTTTTACCGGCGGTAGCCTGGTGGGCGGCACATTGCTGGTGCTGCGCTTGCTGCAACGGCGCAAATTGACGCGCCTGATAGCACTGTATGTCCAGCTATTTCAGGGCACGCCGCTCTTGATGCAACTGTTCTTAACCTATTTCGGCTTGGGGCTATTGGGCATCGACACCTCGCCGATGTTCGCCGCCTGCCTGTGCCTGACCCTCTATGCCAGCGCCTACCTGACCGAAATCTGGCGCGGTTGCGTGGCCGCCGTACCGCGCCAGCAATGGGAGGCCGGCGCCAGTCTGGCGCTGTCGTTCGGCGAACAATTACGCTATGTGATTTTGCCCCAGGCATCGCGGCTGGCCGTCGCGCCCACGGTCGGCTTTCTGGTTCAGGCCATTAAAGCCACCGCCCTGGCCTCGGTAATCGGTTTTGTGGAACTGACCCGTTCCGGACAAATCATTGCCAATGCCACCTTCGCGCCTTTCCTGGTCTACGGTAGCGTGGCGTTGTTTTATTTTTTGCTGTGCTTTCCCTTATCGCTGTTAAGCCGGCATCTGGAACATAAATTCACTCTTGGGAGCCGCAAACCATGACCGAGACAGCTCAAACGCCCGTTTTCGCCCAAGTGGACATTCGCGGCCTGCATAAGCGCTTCGGCGACAACGAAGTCCTCAAAGGCATCGACCTGCAAATCAAACGCCAGGAAGTGGTGTGCATTATTGGTAAAAGCGGTTCAGGCAAAAGCACGCTATTACGGTGCATCAACGGTCTGGAGGCATTTCAGGAAGGCTATCTGGCCGTTGATGGTCAAGCGCTCGAACACGACAGTCCGGCATCGCTGCGTGAATTACGCCAGAACGTCGGCATGATCTTCCAGAGTTTCAATCTGTTCCCCCACCTCACCGTCGGCCGTAATGTCATGCTGGCGCCGACGCTGGTGAAAAAAAAGTCCTCCGGTGAAGCGGAGCGTCAAGCGCGTCACTTGTTACGGCGAGTCGGGCTGGAGGAAAAATTCGACGCCTGGCCCGACAGCCTGTCAGGCGGGCAGCAGCAGCGGGTGGCGATTGCCCGCGCCTTGGCGATGGATCCGGAAGTGTTGCTGTGCGACGAGATCACCTCGGCGCTGGATCCGGAACTGGTGGGTGAAGTACTGCAAGTGGTGGAGGCGCTGGCCCGCGACGGTATGACCATCATCATGGTGACCCATGAAATGAATTTCGCGCGCAAAGTCAGCGACCGGGTCGTGTTTATGCATCAAGGCAAAGTCCATGAAGTGGGCACGCCGCAAGACATTTTCGAGCATCCGCAATCCGCGGAACTTAAGCAGTTTCTAGGCTGATGTTATCAAACAGGAGACATATCAATGGTACACACCCGTATTCGTCCTTTTAACACCAAAGAGACCTATCCCGAGCAAAACCTGAACAACGATCTCTGCCAGGCGGTAGTGGCGGGCAATATGGTATTTCTGCGCGGCCAGATTGGCCAAAACCTGGATACCCGGGAATCCGTGGGGATCGGCAGCGTGGCGGAACAGACCGAACAAGCCATGGCCAATATCAAAATGCTGCTGGAAGAAGCCGGTAGCAAATTGGAGGATATCTGCAAAGTTACCGTTTATCTGACCGACGTGCGTTATCGCGAAACCGTCTATAACATTATGGGGCGCTGGCTGAAGGGCGTATTTCCGGTTTCCACCGGTTTAATGCTAACCGCGCTGGCACGGCCGGAATGGTGGGTGGAAATCGACGTCATTGCGGTGAAACCCTGAGGCTGACCGGTATGAACGAGGTCATGGCGATTTTACAGCGTCTGGTGGCGTTCCCAACCCTGAGCCGGCAGACGAATTTGCCGCTTGTGGATTATGTGGAAAGCTATCTGGCGGACTACGGCGTGACGGCGCGGCGCGTTTACAGCGAGGATGGACTGCGCGCCAATCTGTACGCCACGCTGGGGGTCGCGGATCGCGGCGGTCTGTGCTTTTCCGGCCATAGCGACGTGGTGCCGACGGCGGGCCAGCCCTGGCGCAGTGATCCGTTCGAACTGACGCGGCGCGGCGATCGGTTGTATGGCCGGGGCACAGCGGACATGAAAGGCTTCCTGGCCTGTATGCTCGCCTCCCTGCCGGTTTTTCAGCGCGCCGTCTCGCGGTCCGGCGCGCCGCCTATCCACCTTGCCTTCAGTTATGACGAGGAAATCGGCTGTGTGGGCGTGCGGGGGCTACTGGACGAACTGGCCGCCGACGCAGCGCGTCCCATAGGGTGCGTGGTGGGCGAACCGACATTGATGCGCCCTATCACCGCCCATAAAGGCAAAAGCGCCTGGCGTTGCACCGTGCGCGGGCAGGCGGCGCATTCGTCCTACCCGCAGCGCGGCGTCAACGCCATCGACATCGCCGCCGAGTTGGTGTTGTGGTTGCGACAGCAAGGCCGAGACTGGCAGCGGCAATCCCTGGACGACCGTTATCAGCCCGCCTGGTCCACCGTGCAGGTGGGACTGATCCAAGGCGGTAGCGCGGTGAATATCGTGCCGGACCGCTGCGTGTTCGACTTTGAGATCCGTTCATTGCCCGGTACGTCGCACGGGCAGTTGGCCCAGGCGCTGGCGTCTTTCGCCCAGCGACATCTCCTACCCGGGATGCGCCTGACCAGCCCCGATACGGATATCCAGTTTGAACGGCTGGTGGAATACCCGGGGTTAAATGATGATACGGCGCTGGATGCCCTGAAAGCCCGCTGTAACGCCGCGCTCGGCCGAAAGGATTTCGGTGCGGTATCCTTCGGCACCGAGGCGGGATTATTCCAGCAGGCCGGTATCCCGACGCTGGTATGCGGCCCTGGCGATATCGCACAGGCCCATCAGGCCGACGAATATATTGAACTGGCGCAATTACGCCATTGTCTTGAATTTATGGAACGGCTGGTTAACCTGTGATTTTCGGCGCGCTTGCGCGCCTGTTCCGGTTCGACCGGGTTTGCGTTAAAAATCGCCGCCCCCGCGCGGCCTGTTTCCTATTATCGGAAATAACGCTGGCAACCGCCATTTACATTGAATACGCCCGCACGCCCCATTAGCCGATTTATCAAGAATTCCTCGATTACGCAACGGATGCGGCCCTACCCTCAATTTCGGTTAAAAATCGCCATTTACAAGCGGCCCGCATAATTGTAATAGCGATGCGGCCGTTTTCAGGCATCCTTGCCGTCATTTATTATTGAATTCAATCGAATGTCCTCAAGACTTGACGAGGGCCTGTTCCGCGAAAAAAAACAACCTGTATGATATTGGCTAACCGACGGGGCCTCATCAAATATTACGCAAGACAGATTGTCGCGATAGTACATCATTTTTGTATCCTCGTTAAGAGGGTTCCCTGTGAGTGTTAACTCTTTTAATTTTATGGGCAATAATCCAGGTATATCTTTTATTTTATTATAGCTTAAATCAACTTTAGCTAGGGTTTGACTGTAAGGAAAAGGATATTGGGTCAATTTATTATGGCCGGCATTGAGAGTTTTGACATGTTTGGGTATGAGGGGTAGGCAGCGCAGTCCGAGATGGGATAGATCCAATTCTTCTTGTTGATGTTGCAAACAATACAATAGTTTCTCCAAAGCCACTTGACGATTCCTTTTTTCCTCAAACCAGGCCTCTTTAGCCCAACGGACCCATTCGCCATCATAATCGGGAGCCCAATCGTCTAACCTGTACTCGCCATCATCAACGATGACCCGTTGTGGCCAACAGGTAAAGTATTCAGATAGTCGCATAATCTCCCTCCAAAATTGATTTATGAATAAACAAAATTCAACGGTAAGCTACTAAGCTAAATAAACACCCGGCGATCAAAACCATTTGGCGTATAATAATGCTGAGTAGGCCCCCTGCGAAACCAGACAGTAGAAGTCTCTTAACTTAAGAGATAGGCTTGGATACATGTCTAACACT
>NZ_SZPQ01000116.1 GCF_005217455.1 Martelella alba | reverse complement strand
ACGATCCCGATAATGACCGCCGCCTGGCTCCAGTCGATGTGATTAAACCAGTCCATGATTTTCCCTAGCGCGATCAGTAGGCCAGATGACGAATACGCCCCGGCCGTCGATATTTTTTCAGGCATTTTCATGCTCCGTCCTCCTCATTTTCATGAGGTGCATCTCAGCAACAGTTATAATTTAAATAAATAATCCGTCAATAGCTTGTCATGTGTTTTATATTGTGATTGAATAAAATCTCTATAATCAAACAGGAGCCATTCAAAATGTGTCGGGTAAATATTTCATGTAAAAATCAATGCAATAACTCCATTATTAATGAGTTATATGAATATTTAAAGAATTTTTCATCAAGTCATGAAGATTTTTTTCCACATCACGTGACTGTATCAAAGTTCAGTGACGGAATAAATTTCCCTGAAAATTATGAAAAACCAAGAAAAGTTTTCTTTAAAACTAAGATTCGTTTTAGATTGAACGAAAATTTTTCTCTAAAAAATCTATCTGAATTGTTGTTGTGTTTTTTTCAGAAAAAAAATGTGCAAAAAACTTTCAATTTTAAATGTGAAAGCTTTTCTGATCTCAAAAAAATCATCGAAATAAAAACTGTTGGTGTTGCGGTGGATCTTGGAGTTTTATAACAAGATTTTGACTTTTCATGAGAGGCCTCACTTGAATGAGGCCTTTTTCATGCTCACCACCAATTAAGCAGCCTGTAATTCCAACCTCCGGCCAAGCGCCGACATGGCGCGCTGAACGGTATCGATTTTCGTGGAGTGACGCAGGTCAAACAGGCGCGTCACCTCCTGTTTTTTACCGCCCATCCGGGCCGCCAGTTCAACCTGGCTCAACCCGGAATCAATAAACGCGTTCAGCAACATGACCTTTGACGCCACGCTCAACGGCACATCGACATAATCATCGGTCACCTCGCTGGGCACTGGGATTTTTTGGTTGTCCTCGAAATAAAACTCAAACGCCGTCACCAACGCATCAAGCGCGGCAGCCAGCGCTTCATCCCGGCTATCCCCCTGTGTTAATGCCTCGGGAATATCCGGGAACGACACCACGAAACCGCCGGTGTCTGGCTGTAGTTTTACTGGATATCGCATATTGTCTGGGTGAATCTGCGCGAGTACCAGCCCCGGAGGGCTGGTGCTTTACAATCCTAACTGCTTAATGATTGCTTTTCTGAGCGGCTCTTTGATTTCATCTCCGGGGTGCCTCGGCATCACGCTGCGTCGGCCCTGATACCTGAGTTTCAGATGATTGGTGCCGTCTGAAACTTCTACCCCTTGAGATTCAAGCCACCGCCTGAACTCGCGTTGCTTCACCTCTCCACCTGTCTGTTAAACATGGGATTATAGTAAACAATAATGCTTACCTAGTCAACAGTTTTGTTTACTTTAGCGTTAATTTCTTCCTGAGTTTGAAGAAAGCGTTCTTCTTCCAACTCTACGCCAATGACGCTGCGCCCGAGATTCAACGCGGCTTTTATCGTGCTACCCGAGCCCATAAAGAAATCGGCCACTACGTCACCGGGCCGGCTGCTGGCCTGGATGATATGGCGCATCATTGCCGCCGGTTTCTCGCATGGATGTTTGCCGGGGTAATGCTGGACCGGCGGGAATG
>NZ_SZPQ01000115.1 GCF_005217455.1 Martelella alba | reverse complement strand
CAATGCGCGTCATTGAAAGCCTGCAGGACCTTGTGCCTGAAAAAGGTACTATCGGTATTATGTCGTCAGGACAGGGCAGCGTGAGCAGCAATACGAATGGTGGGCATGAAGTTTATCGGGGTTCAAAGGCCGCGCTGAACATGTACATGAGAAGCTACGCCGCTCGCCATGCCGGAGACTCGCGGACGTTGCTATTAATGGCTCCTGGCTGGGTGCGTACTGATTTAGGCGGGCCTGATGCGCCACTCAGCATTGAGCAAAGCATTCCGAAAGTCGTAAACGTCATACTTTTACAGCAGGGCAAGCCAGGACTGCAATACCTCGACCGTGAAGGCAAAACGGTACCGTGGTGATAAGCTTAGACCCGACGTTTCAGAAAGGAGAGAGCATGAAGCTGATTGGTATTGAAGAGCATTTTCTGACAGAAGATGTCTGTGAGGCCTGGAAAGCATCGGGTCTGGAAGCAAAAGACCCCAGTATTGCGTTTAACTCCGGAATCACTAAGCGCCGACTGTTTGATCTCGCTGATGAGCGCATTGCCCTGATGGATGAAACGGGTCTGGATGTGCAGGTACTGTCTCTGACGTCACCTGCGCTTCAGGGCCTGGGGCCGGAGAGTCTCGATATGGCGCAGCGAATCAACGATAGTATTGCCGAAGTTGTCGCAAGATATCCAGATCGGTTTCAGGCACTGGCAACCCTGCCTGTCTCTATGCCTGATGAAGCCGCTATCGAACTGGAACGTTGTATTAAGACCCTGGGTTTTAAAGGAACGATGCTATGCAGCGGTGGGGCAGAACATTTAGACAGTCCTGCATATTTCCCTGTTCTTAGCTGTGCTGAAATCCTGAATGTGCCGGTATTAATTCATCCGGGAACGCCGGATGAAGCCGTCAGAACTGCGTATTACTCAGGCTTTAGTCCGGAGGTTAATACGGCTTTTGCCACTTATGGCCTTGGCTGGCACTATGATGCGGGAATTCAGTTTATCCGTCTAGTGTTGTCGGGCACATTTGACCGCCTTCCGGGCCTCCAGATGATCCTTGGGCACTGGGGAGAGCTGGTATTATTTTATGCAGAACGCCTGGCAGCAATGAGCCGGGTTGCAAATCTGAAATTACCCATCGCATCATACTTGCGGGAAAATCTGTATGTTACGGCGAGCGGAATGTTCCTTCCTCATTTTCTCGACAGAGCGGTTGCGATAGTAGGATCGGAACGTATTCTTTTTTCGACCGATTATCCTTTTCAATATCGCCCCGGTAATGATGCGAGGCAATTTCTGGAAAAATGTAACCTTAATGAAAATGATAAAGCGGCTTTTGCTCACAGTAACTGGATGCGCCTGATTCGTGACAGAAATGCTGATTAACTTAAATGGCAGCAAAGCAACTTAAGCCCAGTGGTCACAACTGTTTCGTATAATCAGAAAGCTACGCGAATTACGTGGCTTTTTTTATAACTGACACTGTGACCTCTAATATTAGCTTTGTAAAACAGCATGATATGCTCTTAACGTGGTTTTTTACATCATTGGCCCTCGAACCCCGTTAGTGACAATCCTTTTGAAGGGTTTGTCGTTGGTGTCCTATCAAACGGTTTTTTTTGTAAATGGGTGGATTTTCTTGGTTGCGATGCTACCTTATATCCTA
>NZ_SZPQ01000114.1 GCF_005217455.1 Martelella alba | reverse complement strand
GCCCCTTGACCTTGGCCGCCAAATACGGCGCGCCGCCCTGGGCCAGCGCCGCCTTGATATCTCCGCCGGCCAGCCCTCGGTAGCTGTCAACTTCGTTGACAGCTACCGCTTACTGCCTACCGCTACCCCCAGGTTAAACTTAAGGGCAAGTGGCTGGAGCAGGACGGTTTTTTAACCGGCATTTCGCTGATCGTTAGAGTGATGGAGGGGTGTTTGATTATCACCACCCAGTCCGGCTCACGGCTCAATGAGGTGCTGCAACAGTCCGACCAGTTGTCGGCCCAGTCGCGGCTGGAGCTCGAACAGGTGATACAGGGGTTGGCGCTTAGGGATAAGCTGTGAAACGCTTAATTAAATAAAAAACGTGGTATCCCGGCGAGATGGCCGGGATCATGCTTTTTATCAGTTTGTATATTACTCAGTAGGCCATTGCTGACCTCCTGTAAATTTCTTATGCCAAAACTGTCGAGAGAAAACATCGTCACGATCCAGATGATATATTAAGTCAGTTATTTTTTTTTCTGGTTGATAATCATACTTATATAGCATCGTGGCAAACCGTTGCTGAATATCAAACAGCTCATCAAAATCCTCTTGGCAGTTATCGAAGTTTTTAGCTCCAATGTTTTTTATTAGCTCAGTACAACGAGCCTCATATTTTCTAATATATTGTTTGATTAATAACTTACTGTTTTGGTAGCATTTTAGCTGTTCTTCAAAATCAGGCCATAGTTCCATATTCACCTCTACTTAATTTTGATCGGTTGAATATGTCCAACCTGACCTGTCGTAGGATTGTATATCATCTCAAGCCCTGAGCCTCCATATCTAAAATATCCTGGTGCCCCCCGAGGATCTGCTTGAATCTTAGGGTTGCTACTTAAAACCTCTTTTGCTTGTATAAATGGAGCTGGACGTCCTTGGCTCCACAATTTTTCATAATAATTTTTACTAAATTTTAAATTATCGACCGAATAAAATTCACCATCAAACTTTATCGGCTTGCCAGCTATGCTCGTTTGTAACGCTGCATGTTTACCTATATTACCAAGCCGACTCGCTGCCGCGCTACCCAGCACTGGTGTTACCGAAGCAACTATTATATCAATACCATGCTTAGTCTCTGCATATTTTTGCGCAGTCTGACGATCAACTCCTTTAACATCTATGGCATATTGGACAAGCGCATCTTTTACCTGCTGCTGATTCTGCGCATTTACACTGGTGATTTTGAGCAGGTTGAGTATTTGACCATAAGCATCAGAATATTGCTGGCTGGCTTTCGAATTATAATTGCCAGTACTTGTATATTCCTGCTTTGTTTCAATCACTTCCAGTCTAGCGTTGGCACAACCGGCACTGGCTGCCTGACCATTTCCACAGGCATCTATAACTTTTTTATCCCTGCTGATATCTAATTCTATTAGCTCATCAACTTTCTGCTGGGCCTTATCTCTTTCGACGGGATCTTTGCTGCTCTTGACGATATGCTTGGCTTTCTCAAGCGCTGACTTCTCCGACACGCTCAGGAAGTTATTCTCCACCGCATTCTTCCCTGCCTGCGCCCCGGTCAAGGCACTCGCCCTGCTGTCGCCGCTTACCCCGGCCGCAATCCCCGACGTCAGCGTCGACAGCGCACTCACACTCTCCTTCTGCTGTGAACTCAG
>NZ_SZPQ01000113.1 GCF_005217455.1 Martelella alba | reverse complement strand
CCCCAATTCGTTAAACCCTATGTTAAAACGAATAAAAACGATGCCGCAGATGCAGAAGCGATATGTGAAGCTGTGATACGGCCAACTATGCGTTTTGTGCCAGTAAAAACAGAGGAGCAACAAAGCATATTGTCAATACATCGCGCCCGGGAGGGGTTTGTTAAAGCCCGTACAGCGCAGGCAAATGCTATTCGTGGTTTGTTAAATGAATTTGGGATCATCATCGTTCAAGGGATCAGGCAAATTGCAATACGCCTGCCTGCTATTCTTGAAGATGCCGATAACAACTTGCCAGGCACTTTCAGACAATTACTGCAACGACTGGGCGAACACCTGCAAGAGCTTGATCGGCAGGTTATTGAACTGGAAAAAGAAATTCAGCGTTGGCATCGTAATAACGCGGATAGTCAAAGATTATCTGAGATACCCGGTATCGGCCCGATAACGGCAAGTGCCTTAATCGCGTCCATCGGGGATGTCAGAAATTTCTCCAGTGGACGGCAGTTGGCGGCGTGGCTGGGCCTAGTACCACGACAATACTCGAGTGGCGGCAAGCCCGTCCTGCAAAGTATCAGTAAACGCGGTGATAAATATCTCAGGACTCTGCTCATCCATGGAGCAAGAGCAGTGGTGCAACATATCGCTCAGAAAACGGGGCAGACAGCTAACTGGCTGAATAGCCTACTTCTCCGACGTAATACAAATGTTGCGGTGGTGGCGGTAGCGAATAAAAATGTGCGGATAGTATGGGCATTACTTGCTCATAAAAGAGGATTTAAGGCTGACTATTGTAGTACAGGAGCCAGTCTCTGACGAGTTAGGGGCATAATTCAGTTTTAGTGAAGCTCCCAGAGGTTGCACAGGTAACCGTAAGTGATGGCAGAACAGGTAAGACCGTGATCGGGAAATTCTGTATTTACACAAGCGCTTTAAGCGCGTGATTCTGATAAGAACCCGGTCAGCGAATTCCATCGGGGACAGAGACGACGGTCTCGAATAAAGTCCGGATGTATGACAGCAATCTCAACCTTGTTCTGAGCATAACAAAACGATTGTCTGGCAAACAGGGGGCGTCCATGTATCTGTAAATGCCTTTTCTCAGAAGTGACCGTCCAGGCGGTCACTGAACTCGATAATAAATCGGCTCATTGCCATACGCCAGTCCCTCAGTGGCATCGTCCATTTTTGCGACGCAGCCTGGATTGCCAGCCACACCACCTTTCTCACTGAGTCGTCGGTCGGGAACACTTTCCGTTTTTTAATGGCATGCCGGATCACGCTGTTCAGCGACTCAATGGCGTTCGTCGTGTATATCACCTTGCGGATGTCTGCCGGGTAAGAGAAGAACGTTGCCAGGTTAGCCCAGTTTGCCTGCCAGCTCCGGCTTATTTGTGGGTAGCGACTGTCCCAGGTATCGCAGAACGCATCCAGGGCCTGTAGCGCTGCTTCTTCCGTCGGAGCCTGATAAGATGGCCTTCAGGTCTTGCGTGACTACCTTGTAGTCCTTCCAGGAGACGAACCGCAGGCTGTTACGCACCATGTGCACGATGCACATCTGGATCCTCGCCTGCGGATACACCGCGCTAATGGCGTCAGGGAAGCCTTTCAGCCCGTCAACGCGGGCGATGAGGATATCGTTCAGGCCGCGATTTTTCAGTTCTGTCAGCACGTTCAGCCAGAACTTCGCACCTTCATTTT
>NZ_SZPQ01000112.1 GCF_005217455.1 Martelella alba | reverse complement strand
GCAGCCTTGAAACCCAACGAGGTGTGTGTGGAAATTCAACTGTTGAATAAACATGGCTTTAGTTTGCGCAAGATCGCCGCTGAAGTGGGCTGCGCGGTGAACACGGTGCGACGGCACTTGGCTTTAACGGCTGCGCCGAAATATGAACGCAAGGTTAAGCGTGTCACCAAGCTGGCCGAGTACGAAGCCTATCTGCGCGAACGGCAGACGGCGGCACGGCCAGACTGGATACCGGCCACCGTATTGCATCGCGAGATCGTCGAGCGCGGCTACCAGGGCGGCTTGAGCCAACTACGGGCATTCATGCGCTCACTGCGCCCGGTGCTGCCGGCAGAGCCGCAGGTACGCTTCGAGACTGCGTTGGGCGAACAGTTGCAGGTTGATTGGGTCGAGTTCCGCAAAGGCGCTGCCCCACTGTACGCGTTCTGCGCCACGATGGGCTACAGCCGGGCCAGTTATGTTGAGTTCGTCAGCGACATGAAAGTGACGACGCTTATCACCTGTCATGAGCGGGCTTTTGCCTTCTTCGGCGGCATCCCGCGCAAGGTTTTGTACGATAACATGAAGACCGTGGTGCTCGAACGCGATGCGTACGGAGAGGGTCAGCATCGTTACCATGCCGGTTTTCTCGACTTTGCCAAACATAGCGGGTTCATCATCAAGCTATGCCAGCCATACCGTGCACAGACCAAGGGCAAGGTCGAGCGTTTCAACGGTTATTTACGCCGCTCGTTTTACGTGCCTTTGGCGAGCCGCCTCAGACAGGGCGGCTTGCAGCTTGATGTCGTCACCGCCAATGCCGAAGTGGCGCGTTGGCTGCGTGACGTCGCCAACGATCGGGTACACGGCACGACACAGGAAAAACCGGCGGCGCGACTGGTAAAGGAACAACCTCACTTGCAGGCGCTGGCGGTGCCCTGGCGCGGCGATATCGCCGCTGCGCGCCCGCAGACGCAAGCCGTAGAGGTGCCCGCCCCCCGTCCGGTGATCGTGATGGAACGTCTGGCAGAAGCGGCACCTGCGCAGCACCCCTTGGCGGTCTATGAACAACTGCTGTTTAATGTCCGGCAAGGAGTGAGGGCATGAACTTGCAACATGAACGGATAGCTCAGTTGTGCGAAACGCTGAAGCTCAGCTTCGTGGCACAAGGCTACGGCGCGGCGGCTCAGCAGGCAGCCAAAGAGGAGACGGCTTACAGCGACTTCCTGGAAGCACTGCTGCGTGAGGAAGTCGCGGGGCGAAACGTGCGTAAACAAAGCATGATGACGCGCATGGCGGCCTTCCCGGCGATCAAGACGCTGGATGAGTTCAACTACGACTTCGCCAAAGGCGTTAAGCGCAGCCAGATCGAAGAGCTGGCCGGACTGGGATTTATCGAACGTAACGAGAACGTGGTGTTGGTAGGTCCCAGCGGCGTTGGCAAAACCCACCTGGCGATGGCGCTGGGTTACAAAGCGACGCAGGCCGGCATCAAAACGCGTTTTACCACGGCATCGGACTTGCTGCTGGTCTTGAGCGCGGCGCATGCACAAAACAGTTTAAAAACGGTGATGCACCGGGCCATCAAGACCTACCGCTTGCTTATCATTGATGAAATAGGCTACCTGCCGATGAACCGCGAGCAGGCCAATCTGTTCTTCCAGGTGATCGCGGCGCTGTACGAAAAGGGCAGTTTAATCGTGACCAGTAACCTGCCGTTCGGGCAATGGGATGCGACGTTCGCGCAAGACGCAACGCTGACGGC
>NZ_SZPQ01000111.1 GCF_005217455.1 Martelella alba | reverse complement strand
GTTGGGTAGGGGAGCGTTCTGTAAGCCTGCGAAGGCGGCCCGTGAGGGCGGCTGGAGGTATCAGAAGTGCGAATGCTGACATAAGTAACGATAAAGCGGGTGAAAAACCCGCTCGCCGGAAGACCAAGGGTTCCTGTCCAACGTTAATCGGGGCAGGGTGAGTCGACCCCTAAGGCGAGGCTGAAAAGCGTAGTCGATGGGAAACAGGTCAATATTCCTGTACTGGGCGTGACTGCGAAGGGGGGACGGAGAAAGCTAGGTTCGCCGGGCGACGGTTGTCCCGGTTCAAGCGTGTAGGTGGGGAGGACAGGCAAATCCGTGCTCTCATGACACCAAGGCGTGACGACGAGCCACCACGGTGGCGAAGGAATTGATGCTCGGCTCCCAGGAAAAGCCTCTAAGCGCCAGGTCACGCGCAATCGTACCCCAAACCGACACAGGTGGTCAGGTAGAGAATACCGAGGCGCTTGAGAGAACTCGGGTGAAGGAACTAGGCAAAATGGTGCCGTAACTTCGGGAGAAGGCACGCTGGCGGTAGGTAAAGGACGTAGCGTCCGGCGCCGAGGCCAGTCGCAGAGACCAGCTGGCTGCAACTGTTTATTAAAAACACAGCACTGTGCCAACACGAAAGTGGACGTATACGGTGTGACGCCTGCCCGGTGCCGGAAGGTTAATTGATGGGGTTATCCGTAAGGAGAAGCTCTTGATCGAAGCCCCGGTAAACGGCGGCCGTAACTATAACGGTCCTAAGGTAGCGAAATTCCTTGTCGGGTAAGTTCCGACCTGCACGAATGGCGTAATGATGGCCAGGCTGTCTCCACCCGAGACTCAGTGAAATTGAACTCGCTGTGAAGATGCAGTGTACCCGCGGCAAGACGGAAAGACCCCGTGAACCTTTACTATAGCTTGACACTGAACATGGAGCCTTGATGTGTAGGATAGGTGGGAGGCAATGAAGTGTGGACGCCAGTCCGCATGGAGCCGACGTTGAAATACCACCCTTGAATGTTCGATGTTCTAACCTGGGCCCGTAAACCGGGTCGGGGACAGTGTCTGGTGGGTAGTTTGACTGGGGCGGTCTCCTCCCAAAGCGTAACGGAGGAGCACGAAGGTCAGCTAATCACGGTCGGACATCGTGAGGTTAGTGCAAAGGCATAAGCTGGCTTGACTGCGAGAGCGACGGCTCGAGCAGGTGCGAAAGCAGGTCTTAGTGATCCGGTGGTTCTGAATGGAAGGGCCATCGCTCAACGGATAAAAGGTACTCCGGGGATAACAGGCTGATACCGCCCAAGAGTTCATATCGACGGCGGTGTTTGGCACCTCGATGTCGGCTCATCACATCCTGGGGCTGAAGTAGGTCCCAAGGGTATGGCTGTTCGCCATTTAAAGTGGTACGCGAGCTGGGTTTAGAACGTCGTGAGACAGTTCGGTCCCTATCTGCCGTGGGCGCTGGAAGATTGAGAGGGGCTGCTCCTAGTACGAGAGGACCGGAGTGGACGCACCGCTGGTGTTCGGGTTGTCATGCCAATGGCATTGCCCGGTAGCTACGTGCGGAAGAGATAACCGCTGAAAGCATCTAAGCGGGAAACTTGCCTCGAGATGAGTCTTCCCTGAGGCTTAAAGCCTCCTGAAGGGACGTCAGAGACGATGACGTGGATAGGTCGGGTGTGTAAGCGCAGCGATGCGTTGAGCTAACCGAAACTAATGACCCGTGAGGCTTAACCTTACAACACCTAAGGTGTCTGAGAGAGAGACGAGAGTGGCGTGCGGGATGCGTGCCGAAGAAGGGAAAGGGAAAATCAGCGTTGTTCCGGATAAA
>NZ_SZPQ01000110.1 GCF_005217455.1 Martelella alba | reverse complement strand
CCACCGGCTGTTGGATGTTTGACTATGAGCAACGGTTAATCACGCCGCACTCTGTTACCCCTCTCAAAGCCCTCTGTGATATGCCGGCCTTCCACCGGCTCGCCCGGTTACCCGGGTTGGCGCTGTTTCTCCGCGATTACTCACCAGATCCCCGCGGTCGTGTCGTGCCACTGTTTAGCGCTCCGCGTGCTGCTGGTGCCCAAACCGGGAGACGCCGTTTTGTTTAGTTAATGCAAGTTTAATTATTCAAACTATAAAGTCAAGAACATTGTTCGTAAGTTTAAACTAAAAAGTTTGGACATAAAAAAACCGGCTCTCACCGGTTATTTTTGCTATCAGATTGTTAAACTAAATCCATCTCTACTCTCACGCAAACACCGATAATTTCACAGTCATCATTGAGCTCTATCGGTCTGTAATTGGGATTCAATGGCATGAGATATGTGTGAGGACCATCAATTGCTAACTTCTTGATTGTCGCTTCATTTGAGCCGTTAATCTTTGCTACTACAATGCGCCCGCTTAAAGCTTCAATCTCAGGATCTACAATGACTAGCGCCCCTTCAGGAATCGAGACACCATGACCAGATGGGTTAAACATTGAGTCACCTATTACCCGTAATGAAAATGAGTAAGGTGAGACTTTCGCTGTCGTCTCAATCCAGTCTGTCCAGTCATCAAACTGCTGTTCCACTATTTCTTTCCATGCTCCAGCTTGTACATACGAAATCAGCGGAACACGGCGTCGAACTTCGGGACCAGGATAGCTATTACCACCGGTTTCCTCAATCAGGCCGCCCTCGATTAACCATTTTTCGCTGACCTTCAGTACATCGGCCAAAAGCGAAATATATTTAGCGGATGGCTCGGAACCGCCGTTAACCCATTGGCTAACAGTACCCTTCGACGCCCCTGTAGCATCCATCAAATTTTTGCTTTTCAGCTTCAGCGCGCGCATTCGCAGGTTTATGCGGTCGCTCATGGTTTCTTTTTGCATGTTTAATAACTTAAACACTCTTTCGTTTAATATCTTGACTTTATTTTGTTTGAAACATTAAACTTTAGGGGTAGGTTTTTCCCTGGAGGGAGCATGTACAAATCAGACGTCATTAAATTCTACGAGACCGCCACCGCTGTGGCTGCCGCGATTGGTGTTTCAAAACCAACAGTAAGCCTGTGGAAAGAAATCATCCCTTGGAAGTATGCATTGCTGATCGAGAAAGTCTCGAATGGCGCTTTGAAATTTCAGCCAGAACATTATCCAGATATTACCCAAACAGTAGGCGACCAAACACCACTGAAACAAGGGGCTAACCGTGGGTAAATCAGAATGGCAGGTAGAAAAACAGCCCGCGTGGCTGGTGGCTGCAATCAAACGAACCATCGCCGCGTTGCCAGGCGGCTACGCTGAGGCGGCCGAATGGCTGGGCGTCACCGAGAACGCCATATTCAATCGTCTCCGGGCTGATGGGGACCAGATATTCCCTCTGGGCTGGGCGCTGGTGCTCCAGCGGGCAAGCAACGCGAAATATATCGCCGACGCCGTTTCCCGGGCATCAAACAGTGTAAACGTGCCGCTGGTGGACATTGAGTCTATCGATAACGCGGACATCAACGAACGGCTGATGGAGTCAATCGAGTGGATAGGGCGCCATTCGTCCAGGGTGCGCGAGGCCACGGCGGATGGAGTGATCGATATCCAGGAACGTCAGGAACTGGACGAAACCAGTTACCAGGTGATGTGTAAATGGCAGGAACACATCTCCCTGCTATATCGCGTGTTCTGCAAACCCGAAAAAATTGACGCCCCGGGAATGCAGCC
>NZ_SZPQ01000109.1 GCF_005217455.1 Martelella alba | reverse complement strand
CCATCACCTGTACCGTGATAGTGCAATTGCTGTGTGTAGTCATTGGCGGTGGCGCCAGCTCTTCAACTCATAAGGGGAGAAGATAATGTTCTGGTTGGCGCAGTCCGCCCTTTTTCGCTAACGCGAGGTATCCATGTCTGAAACAAGTCGCGAAACAAATATCCCGGAGTTTATTGGTGAACTGGATGCCGGGGTCTTCGAAAATAAATTATCTGCTGTACTGAATGACGTTGCTAAAGCCGTCATAAACACCCGGGCAAAAGGAGAAGTCAATATTAAGCTCAGTTTCAGTCCGATGGATGAAAACCGGGTGAAAATTTCGCATAAATTGACGTTTGTTATTCCCACGCCGCGGGGAAAGACGTCCGAAGAGGACACCACGGAAACGCCGATGTATGTCAACCGCGGCGGGAAACTCACCATGTTGCCGGAAGACCAGGGACAACTATTCGACATCAAGGGCCAACCGGCCGGAAAAATCTAACTCTATCCCTAACCCAATTAAAATAAGGACCTGAACATGCCGCAAACTTTAGACGCGAGCGCTATCACCCAAATCCGGGACCTGGTGCTGGCCAGCAACCTACCGGGATCACTCAGCCAGGCCGATTGCCCCGTTGCCGCCGTTCCGGATGGCATCAAAATCCAAAACTTGGAAAGTCTGAAAGATGGCCGTTACCGCTTCCGGGGAAAATTGAAAACCGCCAGCATCCCCGATTATGTCCGCTACTGCAAAGAATATGCAACATCCGACGGCGTGCGGTGCTTTATCGACGCAGATGAAATGTCCGCGGTGACCGTTTTCAACCTCGGCACTCTGGAAGTCCCGGGCCACGCCGATAATACCGCGGCACTGAAGCTTAAGAAAACAGCGCCCTTTGCCGCCCTGTTGGAAATCGACGGCCGGAAAACGGTCCAGAAAGAGCTGGCCGAATGGCTGGAGGACTGGAACGAATATCTCTTGGCGTTTTCCGGTGATGGCGAGGTGATGGATATCAAAAAGGCTGTGGTCGGCGTCAGGCAGATCACCATTGAGTCGGTCAGCAGCCAGGATCATGAAGAGCAGGATTTCAGCGGCAAGCGCTCATTGATGCAAAGCGTAGAGGCGAAAAGCAAGGCGGTTATGCCGGCGGCGTTCGAATTCCAATGCGTGCCGTTCGAGGGCCTGAACGAGCGGCGCATTAAGCTGCGTTACAGCATACTGACCGGCGGCGATGTTCCGGTCCTGGTTCTGCGTATTGTCCAGCTCGAAGCCGTGCTGGAACAAATCGCCGGCGAATTCCGTGATCTGCTGGTCGCGCAGTTTAACGAAACTGACGTCGAAACGTTTATCGGCGAATTTACCGCGTAATCGCCTGATGCCCCGCCAGGGGCATTGAATAAACCACAAATTAAATATTGCCTCACGGCAAGGGCGCGGCTTTGCCCGAAAATAGGAAAACGATAATGACGTGGATAACCACATTTAGCGGCCGGCATTTCGATTATGCCGATCCTGATATTAATTCGATCTGCATAACCGACATCATTCACGCATTGTCGAATGAATGCCGCTATGCCGGCCATTGTTCGCAGTTTTATAGCGTGGCACAGCATTCCGTACTGACCAGCATGATTGTCCCACCAGCATTTGCTCTGGAGGCGTTGTTGCATGATGCCGCCGAGGCATATTGCAAAGACATCCCGGCGCCACTGAAACGGCTATTGCCTGACTATCACGCTGTCGAGAATCGGGTTGATGCCGTAATCCGCCGCCGGTTTGGGCTGCCGGAGGCAATGAGCCCCGAGGTTAAACGCGCTGATCTGATTATGCTGGCCACCGAGCGTCGAGATCTCGATAT
>NZ_SZPQ01000108.1 GCF_005217455.1 Martelella alba | reverse complement strand
GGAAAGCTAATCTGTCATTTCCCGTTTGAATGGGAAAAAAGTACGATCGACACCCGCTTCTCGTGGCTGAAAACGGGTAGTGATGAGCATGATCCGATGACGGAAGAAGATTATGCAAAATTCAAGGCTCATGCCGAAGCATTGTGTTTCGATACTGGGGAACTTAGCAGCGGAAGCTTGTGGTATTTTGAGCCAAAGGCAATAATTAACCATTTTAGAAATTGTGGGTGGTTAAGCTTCTCTGAAATGAAACAAATAGTACCTAGCCATGCTCTTCGCCAATCAGGCAGAAATCGGTTTGCCTGGGAAGCTATTAACACAAACTTAAGAACATCGGGCTCGATTTTGAGCAGACAGATTTCAAATCTAAACTCCTCCATGAGAAAGTATTGTATTAATACTCCATTTAGAGTTTCGTGTTTTTTAGGTAATGCAATACAAGAAACTGGATGGTTGAGTACGCTTCATAAAGGAAACGGCAGTAATCTCTGGTACGCCCCATGGTACGGACGTGGCTTTTTGCAATTAACTAACCCAGAAAATTACCTTAACTATTTTGTATATATTGGTAGAACAGTTCAAGAGCCATTAAAACAGAGTTTGGTTGATGCATATGCATCAATTGCAGCTCAACCTCCTGCGAATAGATCCAATGCTACATTGCAAGATCGCCATTTCCCTACGCTTACAACAGAATTTATAGAGCTAAGAAATGCTGTTAGTGATTCACATAGCACGCTAGCTGCAGATAGTGCGGGGTTTTATTGGGTGAAAAATAAGATGGCAAAATATGCTGATGAGGAGCATGTTTTAGAGAGGGTTTCCGTTAATACAAATCTTGGAACAAAGTATTACTACCGAAGCCCTGGTTTTTGGGAAGCAAGTGCCGCAGTTAATTTGCCTGGTAGGATTGGTTCGCTTTACCATCACTCACTAAACGGATTCGACTCGAGATGTTGTGCCTACGGAGTTGCCCTTGCAATTTTAACGGAAAATAAATTCCCGAATGCTTCTGGAAGTTTGGTTTTGAACTTCCCGGAAGGATATAAACATAGGAAGTAAAAATTATGAAATTGTTATATATATCAGTTTTTCTTAGCGTTAGCTCCTTCGCTATGGCTTCAGCACCAGTTGCTAAAGTGGAAGGTGTCTCCGTAACTAGGGCGTTGACATCAGATTCTAACGCAGATATTTCTTCGTCATCCAGTTTTGATGCATGCAATATAAATTTTAGTGATTTTAAATACCCGGCATTGTCTGATGATGAGTACTTCCAAAAAAAATCACCAATATCGGAGTGGACTTGCCTGTATTCTGGTGAAGCATTTGAAGCAGGATATGATGCACAGCAAGTTAACAACAAGGGTGCCAGTGTTAGTGCCGCTGATAATAAAATTGTTTATGACTACAAAAATAAGGTATGGAAATCAATTCCGGATGCTACATATGTGAAAAATGGGAAGGCAAATCATCTATCTCTATTGCAGGTTAAAAGCAAAGATGCATCTGGTTTTATGGCTGTTAATGCCATGGCGAAACTTAAAGATGGAACACTAGGCCAGAGTGTTTATTTTTGTTTGATACATAAAAATAATGCCCTATGTGGTTCTGGTGTTAATTCTTCGGATGATAAAGGTGAAGATCTATCTAAAGAAACATTGAAATTGCTTGAGAGCATTTCATTTGATGGTGACTAGCCTTAGTTAAAATTTGGAAATTTTAAAGCATGAGAGTGTGAATGTCGTATTCCCTGAAAGATCTTCCGGAATGTTATCCTCGGCAAGTACCACCTAAAATCTCCCGTTGGCTTGCCGTATTGGTGGCGATGCTGGTCATCAGCGTGATCCTTATGCGGATATTCGGACGATACATCGA
>NZ_SZPQ01000107.1 GCF_005217455.1 Martelella alba | reverse complement strand
TCGTTGTAATCTTCATGGTGGACGCTCCTGTTGTAAAATGGTGTGCTATGACACAACCATTTTGGCACATTGATGCCAGTTAAATGGGGGCGTCCATTCCATTAGAATGGTGTACAAGCTCTAGTGGATTATCCGGCCCTGTCGTCTTTGCCGTTGACTTGAATTATAGAGGGTTCTCGAAACAAACGCCGGGTTACCGGCGTTTGTTTGAAATATTGAAGTGGGGATTCCATCGAAGCCTTTGGAAATCAGGGCAACCAGTGTTCCGGAGATAAAATTTCCGTTACTGACCAAATACAGTCATCCGGGAAACAATCCAGTCCTGTTTCGCTGGAAGCCATTGCAACTGCTTTGGACCAGATCACATCCATCCATTCAGGATCGTTTAGCTTAGTGTAAAGGCTTGGAGACTCTTTTAACGCATACCGTACATCTTTACGCTGCGCTTTTATGGTCTTTTCCCAGCTCGTCCCTCTATGGCTCGGCTGAAATTTCCATTTAAGCAGGTGGGCAATCAATACGGCCATTCGACTGGCAAGCTCCCTTTGTTCGCTCTTACCCACGTCTTCAATCTCCTCTGCAATCTTTTCGAAGTCGATTTCTGAAAATTTGCCGGAGCGTAACAGTGCGGCCTGCTCGTTGGCCCAAGCCACGACATCAGCCTCGTACCGAGTATGATTAGTCATGTTTACCTCCGTGACATTGCAGACTTGACATCATCTTCATCAAGTCTGTCATGGAAAAATGCGCCAGTCAAAGGCTGGCGGCAGTGTTAAAAAAAAGCTGCGTGTTAACTTGCCACAATCATCAGTACTTCTGGGTGATTGCGCCAGAAAGACGCAACATCAGCAAGCATCAGCGCTCTCGCTTCGTGCCTAAGGTTGCGGGCAGTGGAAAAATTATCCCAACCGCTTTCAAACGCCGCTTCGCTTTGAAGCTCATCGCATCGTATACGTAAAGCCATCGCTGCAATCTCACTTTTAACAGGCTCGGTCCAGAGGATATCTTGAGAGCGTTAGAAATTCTGTGTCATTCCAGTAATATATCTTAAAAAGGAATGATATATGTCCCAACCCTTCGATTTCGACAAGGCGCTGAAAGCGCTACAGTCCGGCCAAGCCCTGACCGGGAAAGATGGCATCTTAACGCCGTTAATCAAACAGTTAACCGAAGCGGCGCTGGCCGCCGAACTCGACTCCCATCTGGCTCAGGATGTGGAGGCCAATCGTAAAAAGGGTTCCGCCAAAAAGACCATCAAAACCACCACCGGCAACTTCGAATTAGCCACGCCACGCGACCGCAACGGCACTTTCGAACCCCAACGGGTGAAAAAACACCAGACTACCCTGTCCGACGAGATTGAGCACAATATTATTCGTCTGTTCGCGCTCGGCATGAGTTACGCCGACATCAGCCAGGAAATCGAAGACTTGTATGCTTTTAGCGTCTCTACCGCCGCCATCAGCGCCGTTACTGACAAGATTATCCCCGAACTGAAACAATGGCAGCAGCGCCCGCTGGGGCCGGTTTATCCCTTTGTCTGGCTGGATGCCATTCACTACAAAATCCGCGAGGATGGCCGCTATGTCAGCAAGGCGGTCTATACCATGCTGGCGCTGAACCTTGAGGGTAAAAAAGAGGTATTAGGGCTGTATCTGTCTGAAAGTGAAGGGGCTAACTTCTGGCTGTCGGTGCTGTGCGACCTGCAAAACCGGGGCGTCAAGGACATCCTGATTGCCTGCGTGGACGGGCTGACCGGCTTCCCTGAGGCGATAAACAGCCTTTACCCGCAGACCGAAGTCCAGTTGTGCATCATTCACCAGATACGCAACTCAATTAAATACGTGGCATCCAAGCACCACAAAGCCTTCATGGCCGATCTGAAGCCGGTTTACCGGGCGGTATCG